>JAZBPX010000046.1:0-23068 GCA_036351775.1 Pacificimonas sp.
AGGTCGAGATGATCCTGCATGTTGCCGCCGACGTCCGGGCTGTCGTGAATGACGTCGAGGCCGTGCGCCCGGATATGTTCGGCAGGGCCGATGCCGGACAGCATCAGCGTTTGCGGTGAATTGACCGCGCCGCCGCACAGGATGATCTCTCGGCCCGAAGCAATATCGGACTTGCCGTCGCGGCGGAAGCCGATGGCCGAGGCGCGCTTGCCGGAGAACAGGACGCGTTCGACAGCAACGCCGGTCAGGACGTCGAGATTTTCCCGGTCCATGACGGGGTTCAGGAAGGCAGCGGCGGTCGACCAGCGCGAGCCGTCCTTCGTGGTGGAATCGTAGCGGCCGACGCCCTCGAACTGCGGACCGTTGAAGTCCTCGGTGATGGTGTGGCCGGCCTGCTCGGATGCCTTAAGGAAGGCATCGAGGAGGGGGTGGTCGAGCGAGCGCTTCGAGGTGTGCAGTTCGCCGCCGGAGCCGTGAAAATCGGTGGCGCCGCGCTCGGAATTTTCGGACTTCTGGAAATAAGGGAGGACGTCTGCCCAGCCCCAGCCCGTGCAGCCAAGCTGTGCCCAGCGGTCGTAATCCGACGAATGGCCGCGGATGTAGACCATGCCGTTGATGGAGCTGGACCCGCCGAGCACCTTGCCGCGCGGCCAGTAGAGCTGGCGGTCGTTCATGTCTTTCTGCGGTTCTGTCCAGTAGCCCCAGTTTTCCGCCGCGATCTTCTCCGGGTTGATCAGCTTGCCGACGCCCGCCGGAAAATGGACGAACATGGACTTGTCCTTGCCGCCCGCCTCTACGAGTAGCACGCGGATGGACGGGTCGGCAGACAGGCGGTTCGCGAGCACGCAGCCCGCCGAGCCGGCGCCAACGATGATGTAGTCATATTCGGACATGGAAATCTCCGGTCGATTTTCGCGTCACCCTGAACTTGTTTCAGGGTCTAGTGTTCGGCGTTGCTTTTGCCACTAGATCCTGAAACGAGTTCAGGATGACGGGGATTTGTCGGTTCTGCTCAACAATTCCCGGGTGCGAACGGCAAGCCCGTCAATTCGCCAGCGCCACTAGGCTGCCGCCGCCCTCGCTGCGGCATCGGCGGCGGCTTTCTGAGCGCGCTCCTCCTTCGTCGCCTCCGCTTCGGGCAGCCGCTTGTAGAGGAAAAACAGGCAGATGAGCGTGAGCGGGACCATGACAAGGAGGCTCATGACGCCGGTTGCGAGGTCGCCGGTTCGCGCGGAAACCTCGCCGGCGAAATAGGGGCCGAATCCGAGGCCGATGAGCGTGGTGCCGAGGAAGTAGGTCGCCGTCGCCGCGCCGCGCATCCTTGGCAGGACGAGGTCCTGGCTGGTCGCTGCGGCCACACCCACCCACGCGCTCGCCACGATATTGGATGGCCCCGCGAGGATGTAGAACAGCAGCAGATTATCCGTGGTGAACTGAACGAGGATGAAGGGCACCATCAGGATGATCGCGCCCATGCCAACAAATATGCGACCCGCAGCGTATTTTCGCTTCAGAATGTCGGAGAGACGCCCGCCAAGGACCACGCCGAGGAAGCCGCCGCCAGCACCAAGGCCGCCGATGATGAGGCCGACGGAAGCGGCATCGACGCCATCGAAACTGCGGAGGATGTAAGGCGCGGACCAGAAGCTGACCGCGTAGGTGTTGAAGGCTATGGTGCCGAAGCCGACGAGCATCAGCAGGAAGGACGGCGTTCCCCAGATGAGCGCATAGGTCGCCGGATCGCGGCGCTTTACCGACTGCGACCATGAGAAAACGGCATAGGCACCGATGCCGAGCGCGCCGAACTGGAGGCGGGCGGAGAAGGTGTCGCCGACGACCATGATAATGCCGACGGCGGCGAGGAAGATGATGGCCGCGCCGACGAGGTTGGTGATGACCGACTTCGTGCCGCCGCGCGCCGCGTCGAGCAGCGTGAAGGGCGGAATGACGCTCGACAGCTCCTCGAAGAATTTGCGCCAGATATTCTCGGCGGGCGGTTCGACGAACCCCTCCGACATACCGCGCAGAGGCTCACGCAGGGTGGCGACCCACAGGGCGACGAGAATGCCCGGAATACCGACGGCCATGAAGGCGGCCTGCCAGCCGACGATATTGATGCCGATCGTGTCGAGACCGCCCGGATAGGCCGCGTTCCAGTTTTCCGCGATGGCGCCGCCGATGAACAGCGACACACCGCCGCCAAGGTAAAGGCCGCCCGAATAGATGGCGAGCGCGGTGGCGCGGCTCTCCTTCGGGAAATAATCCGACAGCATGGAGAAGGCGCAGGGGCTGGCCGCCGCCTCGCCAATGCCCACACCGATGCGCGCGCCCGCGATCTGGGCGAAGTTCTGGGCAAGGCCCGAGAGCGCGGTCATCGTCGACCAGACGAACAGGCCGATCGCCATCAGGCGCTTCCTGACCCACATGTCCGCCAGGCGGCCGAGCGGGATGCCGAACAGCGCGTAGAACACGGCGAACGCGGTACCGTAGAGAAAGCCCATCTGCGCATCGTCGATGCCGAGGTCAGCCTTGATATCCTCCGCCAGGATCGAGAGAATCTGCCGGTCGATGAAGTTCAGCATGTAGACGAGGACGAGGACGCCGAGCACGTAATAGGCGTAGGGGCTGCCGACGTCCTTTGCGCGGTCCTCCGGCACGGGGGTGGCGGCGGGCGCGGTGCTGGCTAGCGCGGCGGCGGCGTCTGAACTCATACTGATCCTCCCCGGATGCGCCGCTCGAACGGCCGCGCTATGGGGATGGCTAGCAGCCTGAGAATCGCAAAGGAAGCGCGCCCGGATGAGCGACATTCGAATCCTCTTTGTTTGCCTAGGCAATATCTGCCGTTCGCCGCTGGCCGAGGGCATGATGCGCCACCGGGCGGCAGAGGAGGGGCTGGACGTCGAGGTGGACAGCGCTGGGACGGGCGACTGGCATATCGGCGCCGCCCCGCAGGCCGGGTCCCAGACGGTGGCCGAGCTTGGCGGGTTCTCGATCGCGGACCAGCGCGCGCGGCAGGTGGAGCCGGGCGACTTCGACCGCTTCACGCACATCATCGTGATGGACGAGCAGAACAAGCGGGACCTCAAGCGGTTTGCGCCGGATGGCGGCGGTTCGGCAGAGGTGCACCGCCTGCTCGGCTATTCGGCGCTGAAGGAGAAGAACGTGCTCGACCCCTATCAGCAGGGCGATGCGGCGTTCCGGCGGATGTATGCGGAGGTGGAGAGCGGGATTGAGGGCCTAATCGCCTATCTGAAGCGGGAGGCGGGGTAGGGGAAGCGGCAGCCGGTCGACACTCGCCAATCTCTTTGTCATCCCAGCGCAGGCTGGGGTCCGCGCTGTGAACAATGTGCCAGGTTCGACCTTTCCAGCATGGATTCCCGCCTCCGCGGGAATGACTAATCTTTTCGTTTGTTCATACTCTCGAAGGGCCTTCGGCCTTCGCTGGGATGACAGCTTTTCGTGCTAGGCCACCCACTCCTCGGCGCTTCTAGGCGGGGCGAATTCGGGCGGGTCCTCCCATGAAAAGAGCGAGCCCTGCGCGAACTGGTAGCGTTCGACGACCGAATAGACCGCACCCTCCTGTGTCAGGTGGCTTTCGTAGAGGCAGAACTCCGTGACGGAGAAGGGCGGGATGCGAAGCCCGCCGTGCCGCCGCATGAAATCGTCGAACGACCCCGCGCCGCGGGAAAAGCGCGCGATGGTCAGATGCGGCAGGTATGCGCGCGTGTCCGGGCGGATGCCGAGCCCCTCTAGCTGGCGGCTCACCTTCCTGTGCAGGTGCCGGATGCCGTCGGCGGGCCGGACACCGATCCACAGCGTATCGATGCGCCCCTTACGGTCAAACTGGCCCATGCCCTCCAGCCCCACCGCGAGGGGGCGTGCGCTGACGTAGGACAGACATTCGGCGATGTCGTTTGCCTGCTGCGCTGTGCGTTCACCAAGGAAGCGCAGGGTAATATGCAGCTGGTCCTCGGACTGCCAGCGCGCACCGATCACGCCGCCCATGATCTCCATGAGTGTGTCCTTGACCTCGAAGGGCGGGTCAATGCCGACGAACAGCCGGTGCATGGCGAAGGCCCCCTTGTGCTTGGGCGACCGTAGGGCCGCCATGCGTTCGCGATCAAGAGGCTTCGTTGAGCGCCGCGATAACCTGCGGCGCAATGCCCGCCACAACGACGGAAACGCCGCGCGGATTGGGATGAAGGCCGTCGTCGAGAAGAAGGTGCGGGCGCAGCGCGACCCCGCGCATGAAAAAGGGGTAGAGGCCGATCTCGTGCCGGTTTGCAAGGAACGGGAAGATGGCGTTGTAGTAGCGCTGGGCCTGTTCCCCGATCTGGGGCGGCGCAACCATCCCGGTCAGCAGCACGTCGATCCCGCGCGCGGTCAGCGTCTCGATGATGGCATTCAGGTTTCTGAGGGTCTCCTGCGGCGGCAGGCCGCGCAGAAGGTCATTCGCGCCCAGTTCAACAATCGCCAGGTCCGGCTGTACGTCGAGATTGTCGAGCGTCCAGTCCAGGCGGGCGCGGCCGCGGGCGGACGTGTCGCCCGATACCCCGGCATTGATGACGCGGGCGTCGAGGCCCTCTGCCTGCAGCGCGCGCTCGAGCTGCGGCGCAAAGCCCTGGCCCGGGTCGAGTTGGTAACCTGCGGTCAGGCTGTCCCCGAAAGCGAGGACGACTTTCTCCTGCGCCAGCGCACCCGATGCGGCGAGGACACACAGCGTCGCGAAGGTCGCATGGACAAGGAACCGGCGAAGCCGATAGACATAGTGTTCTAAGACACCGTTCCGCAGGACCATCGACAAACCTCCCATGACAAGTTCGCCCGATGTAGTGATCGCCGCGAAGGGCGTCACCCTGACGCTTCCCGGTGCCGCAGGCCCTGTCGAAATCCTGAAGGGGATCGACCTGACCGTTAGGCGCGGGGAAAGCGTTGCTGTGCTGGGGCCCTCGGGGTCGGGGAAATCGTCGCTGATGGCGGTGCTGTCCGGGCTGGAGCGCGCGACGGCTGGATCGATCACCATCGCGGGCGCGGACTTTTCTAGGCTGAGCGAGGATGGGCTCGCCGAGGCTCGGCGCGGACGTATCGGGATCGTGCTGCAGGCCTTTCACCTGCTGCCGACGATGACGGCGCTGGAGAATGTCGCGGTGCCGCTGGAGCTGGCCGGTAAGAGCGATGCGTTCGCGAAGGCTGAAGCCGAACTGAAGAGGGTCGGTCTCGGACACCGGATCACGCACTACCCCGCGCAAATGTCGGGCGGGGAGCAGCAGCGCGTCGCCATCGCGCGCGCAACGGCGCCTGAACCCGCAACGCTGTTTGCCGATGAACCGACGGGCAATCTCGACGCCGAAACCGGCCATGAGATTATCGACCTGTTGTTCGCGCGGCAGGCAGAGCAGGCCACTACGCTGTTCCTCGTAACCCACGACCCCGAAGTGGCGGCGCGCTGCGAGCGGATCGTGCAGATGCGCGACGGTCTGATTGTCAGCGACGAGATGCGCGGTGCGCCGAAGCCGGTGGAAGTCGCCGCCTCGTGAACCTGGCGTGGCGCCTGGCAGTTCGTGACCTGCGCGGCGGGCTTGGCGGCCTGCGCCTTCTCGCCGTCTGCCTGTTTCTCGGCGTGGCCGCGATTGCGGGCGTCGGCAGCCTGTCCGCTTCCATCGTCGATGCGCTGGCCTCCGAGGGCCGCAGCATCCTTGGCGGCGATGTGGCGGTCGAGGTCGCGCAGCGGCGCGCGACTCTGGAAGAGCGCGCTGCCTTTGCCGAGATTGGCGACGTGGCCGAACTGGTCGTGATGCGCGCCAACGTGTCCACCGCCGACAATAGCGAGACGATCATCGCCGAGCTGAAGGCGGTTGACGGCGCGTACCCGCTCTACGGCGATTTCCGGCTGGAGGGTGGCGGTGATCTGCAGGCGGCGCTTGCCGGAGGCGGCGTGTTGCTGGGGCAGGGCGCGGCGGCGCGGCTAGGCATCGAGATTGGCGACCGGGTGCGGATTGGCACGGCGCGATTCCCGCTCGCCGGCATCATTTCCGAGGAGCCGGACAAGGTCGCCGAGGGCTTCGTCGTCGGGCCGACCGTGATGCTGAACCTCGGGGAGTTCACGCGGACCGGGCTGGAACGACCGGGCAGCCTGTACGAGGTGCAGTACCGCATCCGCACGGGACCGGAGGCTGATCTCGAACTGATCGAGGAAGACCTGCTTAAGCGCTTCCCGTCGAGCGGATTTGACGTCGATACGCGCGACAACGCAGCGCCCGGCGCGCGGCGGTTTATCCTGAGTACCGGGCAGTTCCTGACCATGGTCGGGCTGACCGCACTGCTCGTCGCGGGTGTCGGCGTCGGCAGCGGGGTAAGCTCTTACCTTGCATCGAAGACCCGCGCGATTGCGTCACTGAAAAGCGTTGGCGCGGGGTCGGGCCTGATCTTCCGCCTGTACATGATCCAGATCGGTATTGTGACGGCGGTTGCGGTCGTGGCGGGCGCGCTGGTCGGTGCGCTGGTGCCGGGCGTGGTGGGCGCTGTGGCGGGGGAGACCCTGCCCGTGCCGCCTGCCTCCGGGCTTTACCCGCTGCCGCTGATTACGGCGGTGGTGTACGGCTTTCTGGCCGCGCTGACCTTTGCGATCTGGCCTTTGACACAGGCGCGGGATGTACCGGCGGCCCGCCTGTTCCGCGCCGGGGTCGAGCAGATGCGCCGCCCGCCCCTATGGGTCGCGGCCACGGTGCTGGGCTCTGGCCTGCTCATCGCCTTTCTTGCCGTCATTCAGGCGCGGGAGCCTGTCTTTGCCGCCGGGTTCCTAGCGGCGGCGGTGGCGGTCCTGTTCATCCTTGCGCTGCTGGCTAGCGGGATTGTGTGGCTCGCCCGCGCCCTGCCGCGCCCGCGCCAGCCGCTTCTCCGCCTCGCCATCGCGAACCTGACGCGGCCCGGCGGCATGACGCGGCAGTTGACCGTCAGTCTCGGCCTCGGCCTGACGTTGTTTGCGGTGCTCGGTGTCATCGAGACCAACCTGTCGGGCCAGATCCGCAGCACCATTCCGGAAGAGGCACCGACGCATTTCCTGCTCGACATTCCGTCTGAGGGCGAGGGCACGTTTCGCGCGGCCGTGGTGGATGCGGGCGGGACGAACGACAATATCCGCGCCGTTCCCAGCTTGCGCGGCCCGATAACGGCGGTCGATGGCCAGCTCGTCTCCGAAATGGAGGAGATCCCCGACGGCGCGTGGGTCCTGCGCGGCGATCGGGGGCTGACCTTTGCCAGCGCGATCCCGGAAGGGAACCGCATCGTCGCGGGCGAATGGTGGCCGGACGACTATGACGGGCCGCAGCTTCTCTCGCTGGACGCGGAGATCGCCCAAATCCTCAATCTCGGCGTTGGCGACACGCTAACCGTGAACGTGCTCGGCATCCCGCTGACGGCAGAAATCGCCAGCCTGCGCGAGATCGACTGGGCAACCATGGGTTTCAACTTCGCGCTCGTCTTCTCGCCCGGTCCGATCGAGGACGCGCCCTACAGTTTGATGGCGACCGTGCGTGTGCCGGAGGAGGGCGACCGCACCCTGACCCGCGCGATGGGCGATGCCTTTCCCAGCGCTTCCATCATCCGCGTGTCCGATGTGCTGGACAGTGCAGAAACGGTGCTGCTGCAGCTTTCAACCGCGATCCGCGCGGCGGCGGCGGTCGCGATTCTTGCGGGTATCGCCGTCCTGATCGGCGCGATCGCGGCGGCGCGGCGCGCGCGAACCTATGACGCGGTGATGCTGAAGGTATTGGGGGCAACACGGGCCCAGATCCTCTTTGCCTTCATGGTCGAGTTCGTCTTGCTCAGCCTGACCGTTTCGGGTCTGGCCCTCGCGCTCGGCGCGGCGGGCGGCTGGTATGTGATCACGCAGGTCTTCGAGCTGGAGTGGCTGCCCGATTGGGGTCCGGTAATCCTGGTCGTCGTCCTCGGCGCGGTGACGGTTACCGTCCTCAGCCTGGTCGGCAGCTGGTCCTCTCTGCGCGCTCGGCCAGCACGGGCGCTCAGGAGCCTGTGATAGCCGCGACCTATGGCGCGGCCCGGCTGTCCGGTTTCTCTTGAAAACCGCAGGGGAAATGCACAGATTGGGCTGGCACCGGAAGCGCTATCGCCGACGGTATCATTGGGAGAGAGACTTCGATGGTTAATCGCACCGATCCGCGTTTCGCGCCGCGCGCAGAAACCAGCACCGGCGCCGTTCCGAAGGCGGGCATGCGCTTCGACGCAGGCCTCAGGAAGCACATGCTCAGCGTCTATAATTACATGGCGTCGGGCGTCCTTCTGACGGGCATTGTGGCGCTCCTGTTCTCGCAGACGCAGCTGGCGCGTGACATTCTGATGGGCGGCGGCCTTGGCATGTGGGTGTTGATGCTCGCACCGCTCGGCTTCGTTCTGGCGCTAAGCTTCGGCATCAACAGGATGTCCGCCGCGGCCGCACAGGCGACCTTCTGGGCGTTTGCCGTGGTCATGGGCCTGTCGATGGCGTCCATCTTCTGGGTGTTCACCGGCGCCTCGATCGCGCAGGTATTCTTCGCAACCGCTGCCGCCTTCGCCGGGCTGAGCCTGTACGGTTACACGACGAAGCGTGACCTGAGCGGCATGGGCACGTTCCTGATCATGGGCCTGATTGGCCTGATCGTGGCGAGCGTGATCAACATCTTCCTGCAGTCGGGCGTGATGCAGTTTGTCATCTCGATCATCGGCGTCCTGATCTTCGCCGGTCTGACCGCCTATGACACGCAGAAGATCAAGACGATGTACCTGCAGATGGCGCGCATGGGCGCCGCGGCGGGTGATGGCCTGAAGAAGACGGCGATCATGGGCGCGCTGGCGCTCTACCTCGACTTCATCAACATGTTCATGTTCCTGCTGCAGCTGTTTGGCAACCGCGAGTAGGGATTGGGACCAACCCGGTCCTCAACGGACGAATGAAAGGGCCCGGCGGTCATGCTGCCGGGCCCTTTTTTTTGTATGTGAGACAGGGAGGGGGCGGTTTGCTACGTTACCCCTTAGTCATCCCAGCGAAGGCTGGGATCCACGCTGTGAAGGAAGAATCGGGTGCAACCTATCCAGCATGGATCCCAGCCTTCGCTGGGATGACTAAGGGGCGGGGGGTGGACGAACCGTGCCGAAGCTAACGGCGAGACTCCGGCGCTACTCCGCGTTTTCGATGGCCTCGCCGATGCGGTCGCCGATTTCGGACAGGATGCGGCGTGGAAACTCGCTGCCGGTTTCGCGCAGCTCGGCCCGCAGGGCATCGCGGCGGGCGATATCGGCGGGGTCGGTCGACCCCTCAAGCGCGTCATACTCGTCGGACAGCAGGCGCATTCGCTCCCCCAGCGCCTCCATCTCCGCGTCGAACGCGGCGTCCCCCGTATCGATGTCGATGGTATCGACCGTCACGCTGTTGTCGCCGCCGGTCACAACCACGGTGCCTTCGTCGCCGACAGTCACATTCTCGGCATTTTCCAGCGCGTCTTCCCACGCGCGGTCAAAGCTGCCGCCCGCGCGCGCCGCATCGCTCCGAATGATCTGCTCGACGCGGGCTTCGTGAGACAGGTCGCTGCCATCGTCGTGCCATGGCATGTCGAAACCAACCGAATCGGATGTCGCGATGCCAAGCAGCGCCACGCCGCCCACGACCGCCGCGGCCCGCTTCCAGTTGACCGGCGGCTTCTCTTGTTTTTCGTACATGCTGACCTGATCCCCGATCGGTTCGGGTTGCGGAGGTCAGGGGCGACCGGTCAAGCCTTGACCTTGTCGCCCTCACCGTCCTCGCCCGTGTCTTCCCCGTCCCTTGTGTCCTTGTCGGCAGCCTTGTCAGCCGCTTTCTTCCCTTTTGGCGGCGCGGACGTGATCTCGAAAGAGGGTTTTCCGTCTTTCATGCGCACGACGACCTCTCCGCCGTGCATCAGGCGGCCGAACAGCAGTTCCTCGGCCAGCGGCTCCTTGATCTTCGACTGAATCAGGCGTGCCATGGGCCGCGCACCGTAGAGGCGGTCATAGCCGCGCTCCGCCAGCCAGGTCTTCGCATCGTCAGCGAGGCTGATGTGCACGTTGCGGTCGGCAAGCTGCAGCTCGAGCTCGAGCACGAACTTCTCCGCAACCATCGCCACGACTTCGCTCGGCAGATAGTCGAACGGCACGGTCGCATCGAGGCGGTTCCGGAATTCCGGCGAGAACATGCGCTTGATCGCTTCCTCGTCCTCGCCCTCCCGCGTGAGGGCGCCGAAGCCAATGGCTTCCTTCGCCATTTCCGCCGCGCCCGCATTGGTCGTCATGATGAGGATGACGTTGCGGAAATCGACGGTCTTGCCGTGATGGTCCGTCAGCTTTCCGGCGTCCATCACCTGAAGGAGGATGTTGAACAGGTCCGGGTGCGCCTTCTCGATCTCGTCGAGGAGGAGGACGCAGTGCGGGGACTGGTCGACGGCATCGGTCAGCTGCCCGCCCTGGTCATAGCCGACATAGCCCGGCGGCGCGCCGATCAGGCGGCTGACCGAATGGCGCTCCATATATTCCGACATGTCGAAACGGTGGAGGGGGATACCCATGATGGAGGCGAGCTGGCGCGCGACCTCTGTCTTGCCGACGCCCGTGGGGCCGGAGAAGAGGTAGTTGCCGATGGGCTTGTCGGGTTCGCGGAGGCCCGCGCGCGACAGTTTGATCGCGGATGCCAGCGTCGAGATGGCGGCGTCCTGACCAAACACGACGCGCTTCAGGTCCTGCTCCAGCGTTGCGAGCGCCGTCTTGTCGTCAGTGGAAACCGATTTCGGCGGGATGCGCGCCATGGTGGAAATGACGCTTTCCACTTCCTTCACGCCCATCGTTTTCTTGCGCTTCGACTTCGCGACAAGGTTCTGGCTGGCGCCCACCTCGTCGATCACGTCGATCGCCTTGTCCGGCAGCTTGCGGTCGTTGATGTAGCGCGCCGACAGCTCGACGGCGGCCTTCACCGCGTCGTTCGTGTAGCGCACATCGTGATGCTGCTCGAAATAGGGCTTCAGGCCCTGCATGATCTTGATGGCGTCCTCGACCGTGGGTTCGACGACATCGATCTTCTGGAACCGGCGCAGCAGCGCGCGGTCCTTCTCGAAATGGTTGCGGAATTCCTTGTAGGTCGTCGAACCGATGCAGCGGATCGCGCCTGAGGAGAGTGCGGGCTTGAGCAGGTTCGAGGCATCCATCGCGCCGCCGGACGTCGCACCCGCGCCGATGACGGTGTGGATTTCGTCGATGAACAGGATCGCCTCGGGCAGCTCTTCCAGCTCCGAAACCACGCCCTTCAGCCGCTCCTCGAAATCACCGCGGTAGCGGGTGCCCGCGAGCAGTGAGCCCATGTCGAGCGAGTAGATCACCGCGTCCTGCAGAACTTCCGGCACGTCGCCCTCGACAATGCGGCGGGCAAGGCCCTCGGCGATCGCGGTTTTGCCCACGCCGGGGTCGCCGACATAGAGGGGGTTGTTCTTCGACCGGCGGCAGAGAATCTGGATCGTCCGGTCGACCTCCTGCTGGCGGCCGATCAGAGGATCGATCTTTCCGTCCTCGGCCTTCGCGTTCAGGTTGACGGTGAACTGGTCCAGCGGCGATTCGCTGGGCTTCTTGCCCTTTTTCGCTTCGCCCTCGGCCTTCTCCTCCGTGCCCTCCGGCGCGCGCGACTCGCCGCCGCCGGATTTCGCGATGCCGTGGCTGAGATAGCTGACCGCATCGAGGCGCGTCATGTCCTGCTGCTGCAGGAAGTAGACCGCGTGGCTTTCCCGCTCCGAGAACAGCGCCACCAGCACATTTGCGCCGGTAACCTCATCGCGGCCGGAAGACTGGACGTGGAGAATCGCGCGCTGGACGACACGCTGGAACCCGGCGGTCGGGTTCGGGTCGATGCTCTCACCGGTGCGGAGCGCTTCGAGTTCACTGTCGAGATATTCGGCGAGCTGTTCGGTCAGGACGTCGGGATCGACGCCGCACGCGCGGATGACCGCACTGGCATGACTGTCGCCGAGCAGCGCGAACAGCAGATGCTCCAGCGTTGCATATTCATGGTTGCGGCGCGACGCCTCGGCGAGGGCGTTGTGCAGCGTATTTTCGAGTTCCCGGGAAAATGCCGGCATCATGGCTCCTTGGGCGAAGGAACCGGCCGATCCCGGCCCCGCTTGGATTAGGAGATTTGCACGGGGGGCGAGAAGGTCAAGGGCGGGACTCGGTGCCAGCGGGTGCGGCGCAGCGTCCGGCGGCGGTTTTTTCGGGTATGTTGCGGCTATGAAAAAGTGTGCGCTTCGCCCTACCCCGCTTAACCTCCAAATTGTCATCCCCGCGAAGGCGGGGATCCATTCATTCTCCGTAGAGAGGAGGTAACCGGCCTACGGCTCTCGCTCAGCATTCAGGACAATGGGTCCCCGCCTTCGCGGGGATGACAGCGGGGGGGATGCAGGGAGGTCCCTGCCTGCGCTGGGATGACAAGAAGCACGGGACTTCGGGCGACGCAGCGGGGGCGGGTTCACGCGATCAGGTCGGGGTTCAGAAAATCCTTCAGCCGCTCGATCTCGTCCTTCAGGCGCAGTTTCTTGCGCTTCATGCGGGCGATCTGGAGCTGGTCGGTGTGCGCCTGGTCCATCAGGGCGTCGATGGCGTCCTTCAGGTCGGCATGCTCGATGGTCAGCCCTTGCAGCCTGATTCGCGCCTCGCCCTCGTCCATGGCCGCTTCCTGCATCATGACGCTGCCGACGGCAGGCCGAAGATTTTTCGAGTCGCGCCGATGACAGCGCGCTCCGTTTTTGATCTTATGACGAGTCCCATCCCACGAAACAGGAGGTTTGGAATATGGGTCAGGCCCGCACCGAGTCGCTTACCAAGAAGCACGCTCAGCTGGAAAGCGCGATTGCCGACGAGACCCACCGACCTCAACCCGACGATGTTCGATTGCACCAGCTGAAGAAGGAAAAGCTGGCCGTTCGCGACCAGATGGCCGCGCACTAAAGCGCCGGGCCTTCGCGTTCGGGGTCTTCGTATGCAGGGCTTTGGCGCTGGGGAACAGCTCTTAGCCGCCGCTTCCCACACCGGCGGCCATCATGGTCTCAGCCGCGTTCAGCTTGCGCGTCAGGTCCGCCTCCCACGGCGCACCAGGCGGTGTGCGGGCGGCGAGTGTCTGCCACGCCTCGATGGCGCGCGCGGGCTCGCCCGACTGCAGATGCGCCATTCCCAAGAAGTAGAGCGGGGCCGGGTGGTCGGGATCGAGCTCTGACGCGCGGCCGAAAGCAAGCTGTGCAGCGGGGGTGATCACCCCGCCCGCATGCATCATCAGGGCCGTGCCGAGTTCGACCTGCAGGTCAGCGTTCGGCGGCAATGTGCTGGCGGCGAAGTTCAGCCCCTCGACGGCCTCGATGCCGCGGTCGGCGTCGATCAGCGCGCGGGCGAAGGCGCCCCAGAGCTGTGTATTGGCGGGATCGGAGGCGAGCTGCCCGCGCAGCCGTTCGACATCCACGTCCGCTGCGGCCTCGGCCTCCGCATATGTCGGAGCGGGGGCACCGGCAAGTTGCGGCGCACCGGTCAGGGCATAGGCGGCGACACCGGCAATGAGCGTCAGCGCAGCCCAGAGGAGCGAACCGTCGGCTCGCCAGATCACGAGGACCACGAGCGCCGCGACGACCGCGAGAGCGAGGAATATCATGCGGCTTTACGTCCCCGGAATAGGCGGAAGGCGAACACGGCGCCGATCAGCACGAAGACCGCGGGGGCTGCCCACAGGATCAGGTGCGTGCCGCGCGCTGGCGGCGAGAAGGTAACCCAGTCGCCGTAGCGGCGGATCAGGTAGTTGCGGACCTCTTGCGGCTCCTGTCCCTCGGCAATGCGTTCGCGGACGAGCGCGCGCATATCTACGGCCATTTCCGCATCGGAGTCGGCGATGGACTGGCCCTGGCAGACGAGGCAGCGCAGCTCCTTCATCAGGGCCTGTGCCTCCGCCTCCTGCGCGGCATCGGGCAAGGGCATTTCCTGAAACGCCAGCAGGAGCGGGGCCAGGATTATCGCAAAGAACCGCGTCACCGCAGGGCCTCCATAGCGGCAAGGATCTCCGCAACATCGTTTTCGCGCACTTCGCCGATCCACTGGCCGCGAATGATGCCGTCGCCGTCGATCAGGTAGGTTTCGGGAACGCCGGTCGCGCCAAACTCAATCTGCATCCGCCCGCGCGGGTCCATCCCGATATGCGCGAAGGGATCGCCGTAGCGGGACAGGAAGTCCGCCACGGCGGCGGGTTCGTCGCGTATGGCCACGGCGTGGATCGTCGCGCCCGCCTCCGCCAGCCGGTCAAGCTGGGGCGCCTCGATCCGGCAGGGCAGGCACCAGCTACCGAACAGGTTCACGAGCACGGGCTCTCCGCTTTTCAGGTCCGCACTGGACAGGCCCGGGCGTGCGTCGCTCATCGGTTCCAGCACGAAATCCGGCACCGGCTCACCGACCAGGCGGCTTTCGATCTGCCGCGTCTGCGGCTGGCCCAGGCCCCCGATCGCAATGATGACGAAGATCACGAAGGCCGCGAGCGGCAGAATCAGAGCGAGACGGCGGATCATGCGCGTGCCTCTCGCCGTTCGCGCGCGCGCCGCTTGCCGCCTGCCGCCGCTGCCACCGCACCGCCAAGCGCACCGATCATCCCGCCGATCCAGATCAGCGCGACCAGCGGCTGCCAATGCAGCCGGACCTGCCAGCGCCCGTCCGCGCCGCCCTCGCCCAGGACGGCGTAGAGGTTGCCCGACAGAAGCGCGAGAATGTCGGTTTCCGTCGTGACCTGCATGGGCGCGACAAAGGCGCGGCGTTCGGGGCGCAGGGTGAAGATGTCGTCGCCGCACGCGATGCTGACCTGACCGCCAAGGCTGGTGTAGTTCGGGCCGGCGATCGGGCGCACGCCGTCCAGCCGCACGCCGAACCCGGCTATGCTCGCGGTTTCACCGGGCCTTAGCGGGAAGGTTCGCTCCTCCGACCCGGCGCTGCTGATGGCGATACCGAGCGCCATGATGGCAACGCCGAGGTGTGAGATCGCCGTGCCCGCCGAAGAGGCGGACAGGCGGCGCGCCTTCGGCCCCGCGACAATCATGACGCTCGCCGCGCCCAGCCAGCCGGCGAGCGCGACGCCGACAAGCGCAAGAACGCCGCGCATCCCGAATGCCGCTGCTACAGCCGCCAGCACCGCGCCTACGACCAGCGCGGGAATGAGGCGCGTACCGACCGCCTTCAGACTTGCCTGCCGCCATTTCAGGAACGGACCGGCTGCCATGAGAAGGAGCAGGACGAGGAGAAGCGGCAGGAGCGCGGTGTTGTAATAGGGCGGCCCGACCGACACGCGCTCACCCGCCAGCGCCTCCAGAGCGACGGGATACATCGTTCCCATGAACACGACGCCGAGAATTGCGCTGAGGATGAGGTTGTTCATCACGAGCGCGCCCTCCCGGCTGACGGGGCGGAACGGCGCGCTTTCGGCCACCGTGGACGCGCGCACGGCGTAGAGCGTCAGCGCACCGCCGATATAGATGCCAAGGAGGACAAGGAGGAACAGTCCGCGCTCCGGATCGACGGCGAAGGCGTGGACGGAGGTCAGAAGACCGGAGCGGACGATGAAGGTGCCCATCATCGAAAGGCTGAAGGCGATGACGGCGAGAAGGATGGTCCAGTTCTTCAGACTGCCGCGCGTTGCAAGGACACCGACCGAATGGAACAGCGCCGTTGCGGCGAGCCACGGCATCAGGCTCGCGTTCTCGACCGGGTCCCAGAACCACCAGCCGCCCCAGCCCAGCTCGTAATAGGCCCAGAAACTGCCGAGAAGGATTCCCGCGGTCAGGAACGACCAGGCGGTCAGCACCCAGGGCCGGACGGCGCGCGCCCAGGCGGGCGTCACCTGCCGCTCGATGAGGGCTGCAATGGCGAAGGCAAAGGTCGCCGACAGGCCCACATAACCGACGTAGAGAAGCGGCGGGTGGAAGGCGAGGCCGGGGTCCTGCAGCAGCGGATTGAGGCCGTTTCCTTCCAAGGGCGCTGGATCAAGCCGGAGGAACGGGTTCGAGCTGACGAGAAGGTAAGTGTAGAAGCCGAGCGAAATGCCGCCCATCGCCTGGATCAGGCGGACCCGAAACCGCGGCCCCAGCGCCGTGCCCCGCCACGCCGCCGCGCCGCCAAAGATCGCAAGCACGGCCACCCAGAGCAGCATCGAACCCTCATGGTTCGCCCAGGCCCCCGTCAGCTTGTAGAGAAACGGCTTGTCCGTATGGCTGTTCGAGGCCACCAGCTCGACGCTGAAATCGGAAACCGCAAACAGCCAGATCAGGATGCCGAAGGACAGGGTGCAGAGAAGCGCCTGCGCCCATGCGGCGGGTACCAGCAGGCCGAGCGCCTTACGCTCACCCGCGCGCCGGAGCTCAACCTCTCCGCCCAGCGCCTGCGCAAGCGCCAGCGCGGCGGCAATCCAGAGCGAAAAATGGGCAAGTTCGGCAAGCATCGCTGCGCTCCCTAGCATCCTTGGGTGATCGAAGGCATCCTACTGCGGCGATAGGAACAACACGAGCAACCGGGGAGGGAAAATGGCGGATTACGGCGCGTTTCATGAGGGCGGCTGTCATTGCGGGGCCGTCCGCTACCGATTCGGCGGCGAACCCGTCGCCAGTGTCATCTGCAACTGCCCAAGCTGCCGCGGCGTCAGCGGCGCGGCGTCCGTTGCCTTCATCATGGTTCCAGAAGCGACTTACGCGCTGCAGTCAGGCGTTCCAGCGGTATACGAATCGTCCGCTGGCGTGCGCCGCGAACATTGCGCGGTGTGCGGGACGGCGCTCACCTTTCGCGCGGACTATATAGAGGGGATGGTCGATATCACGGCGGCAAGTCTCCACGATCCCGAGGCCTTTCCGCCGACCGCCCATATCAACGACCGTCACGCTATCGGCTGGTCGCGGTCGCAGGACGGCCTCCCGCGTTTCCCGGAGTTTCCGCCGCAGGCGCGAGGCGCAACATCCAACTTAGTCATCCCAGCGAAGGCTGGGATCCACGTGGGATAGGCGGAACTTGACGCTCCTCTCACAGCATGGATCCCAGCCTTCGCTGGGATGACTAACTTGTAGGGGAGAAGACAAAGAACCCCTACTGAACCGGCCGCGCCTTCGCTGTGGCCTCGGCGCGTTCAATCGCCTCGGCGACCTCGGGCGGCATGTAGTTTTCGTCATGCTTGGCGAGCAGCGTGTCGGCAAGGAACGTTCCCGCCGCGTTGAACCTGCCGTCGGCAATCACACCCTGCCCCTCCCGGAACAGGTCGGGCACGATGCCGGCATAGCGCACCGGTACGGTCTCCAGCCGGTCGGTCACGCGGAACGTCGTGGTCAGCCCGTCCGGCAGCTTTGCGACAGAGTCTTCCTCGACAAGACCGCCCAGCCGAACGGGCTCGCCCGGCGCGATGTCCGCAGCGGCGACGTCGGCGGGCGCATAGAAATAGGCCGCGTTGTCGCGCAGCGCCGGCATGGCGAGGATCGCGGCGACCACCATCGCGGCGACGGCCGCGCCGATCAGAACCAGGCGCTGCTGCTTCGGCTTCATCGTTTCAGTTCCTTCACCTCATGCTCGGCCCGGCGCATCGCCACATAGGCCCACAGGAGGAGCCCGCCGATACCGGCACCGGCGACGATATAGGCCGCCAGGACATAATCCATCTGCGTCATGCCGCCGCCATCCGGGCGCGGCGGGCCGAGACCTTCTGCTCGGCGATCAGGGCGCGCATCCTCATCAGGATGGCGGCACCCATTAGAAATCCAAAGCCGAGTGCGCTGGTCAGAAGCGGCCACAGCATGGCCGGATCGATGCTGGAACCCGACAGCGTGATTGAGGCGGGCTGGTGCAGCGTATTCCACCACTCCACCGAAAACTTGATGATCGGCAGGTTCACAAGGCCGAGCAGCGCGAGGATGGACGCCATCTTCGCGCCCTGTCCCGGCTCGTCATACGCCCGCGCCAGCGCAATGACGCCGAGATAGAGGAAGAACAGCACGAGCATCGACGTCAGCCGCCCGTCCCAGACCCACCAGGTGCCCCAGGTCGGACGGCCCCAGATGGAGCCGGTGGCGAGGCAAACCGCGCTGAACACAGCGCCGACGGGCGCCGTTGCCATCAGCGCCACCTCCGCCAGCGGATGCCGCCAGACCAGCGCCGCGAAGGCTGCGATGCCAAGCCCCGCATAGCCGGACAGCGAAAGCCAGGCCGTGGGCACATGAACGTACAGCATCCGCACGCTTTCACCCTGCAGATAGTCCGCCGGGGCGATAAAGACGCCCCAGTAGATGCCAAAGGCAGCAAGCCCCGCGCCGAGCCAAAACAGGATGGCTGTGGCGGGCCTCGCAATCTTCAGAAAGCGGGCGGGATTGGCGAAACGATGCATATCGCCCCGTTAGATAGCGTTCCGGCGCGGCAATAGAAGACCAAAGCGCATAGGTCCTTCGTCGATCTCGCACCATGGTTGCCGGAACGGGGGCTGCAGCCTGCCCGTTCGGTATTATATGAAACAGCTACAAAGACGAATTCAGACGAGGAATGGACCCGATGATACCGAAATTTCGCAACGCACTTCTTCTTGGCGTCGGTGCGCTTGCGCTCGCCGCCTGTGCGCAGACCACGACCACCACCGCGACCGATGAAAGTTCAGACATGATGACCGCCGAAGTCGACACCGCCGTTCCCGCCGTCGACATGACCACGCCTCACGCCGTGCTCCTTGCCGAATGGGACGGCCCCTATGGCGGCATGCCGCCTTGGGACGAGGTCAGTCCGGAGCTGGTTCCGGGTGCGATCGACGAGGGCATCATGATCCTCGAAGCAGAGATCGACGCGATTGCGAACAACCCCGCGCCGCCGACCTTTGAAAACACGCTCGTGGCAATGGAAGAATCGGGGCAGGCGCTCGGCCGCGCGACGAACCTATTTTACACCATGGTCTCCAGCCGGAACCTGCCTGCCTACCAGGAACTCGCCGCCGAGATCTCGCCGAAGCTGAGCCAGGTTTACGACCGCATCAATTTTAACGACGCGCTCTTTGCCCGCGTGAAGGAGGTCTACGACCAACGCGAATCGCTTGGTCTCGATCAGGAAGCCATGCGCCTTGTCGAGCAGACCTATGACGGCTTCGTCCGCCGGGGCGCTGCGCTCGGTGACGCCGAACAGGCACGGGTCGGCGAGATCAACAGCCGGATGTCCGCGCTGTTCACCGAATTCTCGAACCGCGTCCTTGCCGACGAAGGCAAGCTGATCGCTGTCGATGAAGAGGCGGTCGCCGGCCTGCCGGACGCACTGAAAGCCGCCTTCCGCAGCGCTGCCGAGGAAGACGGCATGGACGGCTATGCGGTTGCCAACACACGCTCCGCCGTCGATCCATTCCTGACCTTCTCCGACGACCGCGACGCGCGCGAGGAAGTCTGGCGCGCCTTCGTCAATCGCGGTGACAATGCCGATGAGAACGACACGAACGACTTGATCGCGGAGATCGTCCAGCTACGCGCCGAACGCGCCAGGCTGCTCGGCTTCGAGAGCCACGCGCATTACCGCATGGCCGATACGATGGCGAAGGACCCCGAGCGCGCCATGGACCTGATGATGCGCGTGTGGACCCCGGCGGTCGCGCGGGTCGAGGAAGAAGTCGCCGACATGCAGGCGCTCGCCGACCGAGAGGGCGCGGACATCACCATCGAGCCCTGGGACTATCGCTATTATGCGGAGAAGGTTCGCAAGGACCGCTACGCGCTCGATCAGAACGAGTTTAAGAACTACTTCGAACTCAACAACATGATCGAGGCGTCCTACTATATGGCGGACCGGCTGTACGGTTATGCGTTCGAGGAAGTGACCGGCCAGTATCCGACCTTTCACGAGGATGTGCGGGTCTATCACGTCACCAATAAGAATGACGGCAGCCATGTCGGCTATCTCTACCGCGATGACTTTGCCCGCGAATACAAGCGTTCGGGGGCTTGGATGTCCACCTACCGCGCGCCGGACAATCTGAACGGTGAGCGCTCGCATCCCATCGTGTCGAACAACAACAACTTCACCGAGGGGGCGGAGGGCGAGCCCGTGCTGATCAGCCTCGACGATGCCGAAACGCTGTTCCACGAATTCGGTCACGCGCTGCACTTCCTGTCGATGCAGAACACCTACCCCTCGCTATCGAACACACCGCGTGATTTCGTAGAGTTCCCCAGCCAGGTGCATGAGAACTGGGTGCTGACGCCGGAAGTGCTCGACCGCTATGCGCGCCACTACCAGACGGGCGAGCCGATGCCGCAGGAACTGATCGACAAGCTGAACGCGGCGCGCACGTTCAACCAGGGGTTTGCGACGGTCGAGTATCTGGCCGATGCGATCGTGGACATGCAGCTGCACATGGACCCGAACCCGCCGGCGGACTTCGATCCGGACCGTTATGAGCGGGTCGCGCTGGAGCGGCTGGGCATGCCGGACGAAATCGTCCTTCGCCACCGCCTGCCGCACTTCAGCCACCTGTTCTCGTCGGATGCCTATTCAGCGGGTTACTACAGCTATCTGTGGTCGGACGTGATGGCATCGGATGCCTGGGCCGCCTTCGAGGAAGCGGGCGATCCGTGGGATCCGGAGACGTCGAAGAAGTTCGTCGACATCATCCTTGCCACAGGCGACGCCATCCCGCGCGACGAGGCCTACCGCCAGTTCCGCGGCCGCGACCCGCGCGTCGAGGCGCTGCTCGAAAACCGGGGCTTCCCGACGGGGCAATAAGGTCAGACCAAATGCGGCGGGGCTGCAGGGTAAGGAGATGTCCCCACCCTGCAGCCCCGCCCGCGAACTGTTTACGCTGTTTGTCCTAACGGCGGCGGCGGCGAAGTCCGACAGCCGCCAGCCCGAGGCCGAGGAGGCCGAAGGCGGCCGGGGCCGGAACCTCGGCAGAGGACGTCACGATATCGATGCTCGTGCCGCCGAGGAGCGATCGCGTCTGCCCGTCGGTGCTGAAGACATCCAGCTCGATCGTGTAAATGCCCGGTGCGTAGGGGCCTGAATTGCCAGGCTCTGTGCTTGGGAAGAAGCCCAGGTTCCAGGACTGCTGCGCGACGTTTGCGACTGCCAGGACAGTCGCATAATCGCCAATTGCCGTCGATGAACCACAATCGACGACCGCGTCCGTCGACTGCGTCGTGTCGTTGTACCCGAACGAGGCATCCGTGCAGAGGGCGATGAACGGATCGAGCGTGAAGAAGTTCGTGCCGATGCCGGGATCATAGTCGATCCGAAGCTCGTATTCATAATCGCCGATCACGTTAACCGGTTCGTTATCGGATTCGCTGCGGTCCGTGTTCACGATGAAATCGAAACTAAACCCAGAGCGGTTCGACGGTGCATTGAAGGTCACGCCAGACAGGTCATAGGTGCGGTCGCCGTCATAGCCGTAAATCGCAGCGGGCGAACCGGACGCATCGTAGCGAACCTTGCCGCGGATGGCGACTTCGACATCGCCGATCACCGCGCCGGTGAAATCGCCGTTGGCGTTGCCGCCGCCGAAGAAGACATCGGACGATACGTCGCCGGTGCCATTGACCGGCGCGGCGATGGCCGGTGCCGCGAGCAGCGCGGCGACGGCGAGAGCGGCAGATGATCGTGTCGAAAAGGTCATAGTCTTGGTGTCCCATCACATTGCCGCGATCGACGGCGGTTACGCAAGGGATGATGCAAACGCCATGCCAGAATCAGAAAATGCCGTTTAGACAGACTGTTGCGGCTTCGTGTCGCAGGCAACAACGGGCTACTTGTAAAAAATCCCGACAGCTCAAGAAACTTGCCTCTAACGCAAGTTAGAAAGGTTCAGCACGGCCTCACATCGTCAGCCGTTCATAGCGGCGCAGATAATGGTCGGTGGTGCCGAACTGGCTCTCGATCATCGTGCCGCGCTTGTAATAATGGCCGACGGCATATTCGTCTGAGATGCCGTTGCCGCCGTGGAGCTGCACGGCGTTCTGGCCGACGAAGGTAAGGCCCTTGCCAATCTTCACTTTGGCCTGCGCGGCCGAGGCGGAATCAGGGAGGCGGTTGACCGCCATATAGGTCATGGAGCGCGACTGTTCGGCCTCCATGAACATGTCGACCATGCGGTGCTGCAGCACCTGGAACTTTGAGATCGGTACGCCGAACTGCTTGCGTTCCTTGGTGTAGTCCTGCGTCAGGCGGTTCATTTCCTCCATGCAGCCAACGGCCTCGGCGCAGAGGCCGACAAGCGCCTCGTCGACAACCTTGCGCACGGTACCGGACGCCTTGCCGATGTCACCGAGAAGGGCATCCGCCGGGATGCTGGCATTTTCGAAATAGACTTCGGACGCGATGCCGCCGTCGACCAGCGGGTAGTCGCGCGTCGACACGCCGTCCGTCGTTTTCGGAAGCAGGAACACCGACACGCCGTCCTCGTCGGCAACATCGCCCGAGGTGCGCGCGGTCACGACCAGGTGCGTTGCCGAGGGTGCGTCGCGCACGACCGCCTTGTGGCCGTTGAGGACGAAGCCGCCGTCCTTTTCCTTCGCAGTCGTCTCGAGATGGTTGAGGTCGTAGCGCCCCTTCGGTTCGGCCCACGCAAAGGCGATGCGGGTTTCGCCCGCCACAATACCCTCGATCACGTCGGTCTTGCCATATTCGCGGGCGAAGCCGCCGCCGATCACGACCGTCGAGAGGTAGGGTTCGACGACCAGGCTGCGGCCGACCTCCTCCATCACGATCATGTTGTCGATCTGGTCACCGCCGAGGCCGCCCATGTCTTCGGAGAAGCTGGCACCGAGAATGCCGAGCTCTTCGGCGAACGCCTTCCAGATGTCCGCGGACCAGCCCTCGTCGGAGCGGCTGATCTTCTGGCGGGTCTCGAAATCGTAGCGGTCCGCGAGAAAGCGCTTCAGCGTGTCGCGGATCATCTCCTGCGTGTCGGTAAAATCGAAATTCATGAGTGTTTGCCCTTTTTTGTTCTTTTGCTCGCTTACCCTCGCTCTTGTCCGCCCCGTTCCCCCGGCCCGGCCACCCGTTCATGATAAAC
>JAZBPX010000047.1:0-3539 GCA_036351775.1 Pacificimonas sp.
CTATGGCAAATCGCACAGCCAGGGCGAATACATCTTCGATCACAACTGGGCCCATGCCTATGAGCGCGCGGGCGGGCGGTATTACCCGAAACTGCAAATCGCGGTGCCGCACACGCCGGTGACGGGGCGGCGGCTGCTGGCGCATCCCGATTTCGAGGCGACCGCGCAGGCCGCGCTGGTGCAGGGCGCTGTGCAACTGGCCGAATCCAACCGCCTGTCCTCGCTGCACCTGACCTTCTGCACCGAAAGCGAGGCGGAGGCGGGCGCGGCGATGGGGCTGATGGCGCGCACGACGCAGCAGTTCCACTGGCGCAACGCGGGCTATGCCGATTTCGACGCCTTCCTCGCCACGCTGTCTTCGCGCAAGCGCAAGAACATTCGCCGCGAACGCGCTGCCGCTGGCGGCTTCGGCGGCACGATCGAGACGCTGACCGGCGAGGCGATCCAGCCGCACCACTGGGACGCTTTCTGGGAATTCTACCAGGACACCGGGATGCGCAAATGGGGCACGCCGTACCTGACGCGGCGCTTTTTCGACGAGGCGCAGGCGCATCTGCGCGATGACATGGTGCTGATCCTCGCCCGCGACGGCGACCGGCCCATCGCGGGCGCCCTGAACTTCGTCGGGCGGCACGCGCTTTATGGCAGGTACTGGGGCTGCACCCGGCATGTGGACTGCCTGCATTTCGAACTGTGCTACTATCGCGCCATCGACTTCGCCATCGCCGAGGGCCTGGCCCGCGTCGAGGCCGGCGCTCAGGGCCAGCACAAGCTGGCGCGCGGCTACCTGCCGGTGCGCACGCATTCGCTGCACTGGGTCTCGGATGCGGGATTCGCGGACGCGATCGCGCGCTATCTCGAGGCCGAGCGCGACGCGGTGGACGAGGAAATCGAGGTGCTGACCGATTACGGTCCGTTCAGGAAGATCGACGTGGAGGAGCAGGAATGACCGAGAAACTGTCCGAGGAAACCCGCGGCCCGCTGCTGGGACCGCTCCTGAAGAATGGCTGGAGTATCGAGGACAGCGGCGACGCGCTGCTCAAGACGTTCCAGTTCACCAATTTCGTGGAGGCCTTCGGCTGGATGACGCGCGTTGCCATCTGGGCGGAAAAATGGGACCACCACCCGGAATGGGACAATGTCTACAAGACCGTGAACGTCCGCCTCACGACACATGACGTGAACGGGCTGAGTACGCTGGACGCGAAACTGGCCCGCAAGATGGACGCATTGGCAGATACATGATCGACGACTTTCTTCAGACCGAACTGTGGCAGGGCCGGACCCTCGCCGACCTTCTGACCCTCGAATTCCTCGCCTCCGTCATCGGCTCGGTGCTGGCCGCGGTGCTGATCCTCGTGGTCGGCGCGCTCTTCGCCGGATGGCTGGGCCGCCGCATCCAGAATTTCGGCGCGCGCAACCGCCATGTCGACCAGACGCTGTTCAACTTCCTGTCCTCGGTCGTGCGCTACGCGATCATGGCCTTCGCGATCCTCTTCGTGCTCAACACGTTCGGGGTGGAAACCACGTCGCTGGTCGCGGCGATCGGTGCGGCGGGCCTCGCCATCGGCCTCGCGCTGCAGGGCACCCTGTCCAATCTCGCGGCCGGGGTGATGCTGATCCTCTTCCGGCCGATCCGGCTGGGCGATTTCGTGGTGGTCGCGGACCAGATGGGCACGGTGAAGGCGGTGACGCTGAACTACACCGAGCTCGCCGACCTCGGGAACGTTCAGGTCATCGTTCCCAATTCCGAAGTCTGGAGCAACGTCATCAAGAACTATTCGTTCAACAAGACCCGCCGCGCCGAATGGACCTTCGGCGTCGGTTACGGCGCGAACCTCAAGGATGCCGAGCGCATCATCCGCGGCACCATCCTCGCGGACCCGCGCTCGCATACCGATCCCGAACCCTTCTGCCAGGTGAACAACCTGAACGACAGCTCGGTGGATTTCCTGGTGCGGGTCTGGTGCGACGCCTCGGATTTCTTCCAGTACCAGGCCGACATGAAACGGCAGGTCAAGGAGGCGCTGGATGAGGGCGGGGTCAACATCCCGTTCCCCACGCGCACCATCGTCAAGGCGGGGGAGTGAGTGGTCCCAAGGCCGCCGAAGACAGGGTCCGGCCCCGGCTTCTTTGGGTTTTCAAATATCCTCGGGGGAGTTTGAGGGGGCGGACAGCCCCCTCATTCCGTCAATTCGCATGCGGCGCAGCCGCTCCGGTTCACATCGACTTAAGCAGCGCCTCGCCGCCCGAGACGTCGCAGACGCCGGGGTTTTCCTCGGGCTGGAACAGCGTGACCTCGCCATCCTCGACCAGCATCGCGTAGCGCTTGGACCGGGCGACAAGGCCGGCCGGCGGGGCGTCGAAATCCATTCCGATGGCCTTGGTGAATTCGCTGGACGCATCGGCCAGCATGGTGATCCCGGCGGCCGACGCGCCGGTCGCCTCGCCCCAGGCTTTCATCACGAAAGGATCGTTGCAGGACACGCAGATGATCTCGTCCACGCCCTTGGCGTCGAATTCGCCCTTGGTGCGCACGAAGCTGGGCACATGGGCGGAATGGCAGGTCGGGGTGAAGGCGCCCGGCACTGCGAAGATCACGACCTTGCGGCCCTTGGTCCTGTCGGCGATCGATACCGGCGCGGGGCCGCTTTCGCCAAGTTGCACCAGCGTCGCGTCGGGCAGTCTGTCTCCGGTCGAAATCGTCATGTCATGTCCCTTCGTTGAATTGCGTTCACGGCTTGCCTGCATATAGGGTTGCGGCGCGAGGCAGGCCAAGAAAAATCGGGGGAAAGATGCAGCATTTCGTCGTCGTGGGGGCCGGGCAGGCCGGATCGTCGCTGGCCGCGCGGCTGCGCAAGGAGGGGTTCGACGGGCGCATCACCCTCGTGGGGGACGAGCCGCACCTGCCCTATCAGCGCCCTCCGCTGTCCAAGGCCTACCTGCTGGGCGACATGGCGCTCGAGCGTCTTTTCCTGCGTCCCGCCGAGTTCTACGACAGCCAGAGGATCGAGCTGGCGCTGGGCGCGGCTGCTTGCGATCTGGACACCGCCGCGCGGCGGATCACCGTCGGCGGCGAGACGCTGGATTACGACGCGCTGGCGCTGACGACCGGATCGGAGCCGCGCCGTCTCCCGGCGGCAATCGGCGGCGATCTGGACGGGGTCTTCGTGGTCCGCGGGCTGGCGGATGTGGACGCCATGGCACCGCATGTGAGACCGGGTGCGCGGGTGCTCATCGTCGGAGGCGGATATATCGGGCTGGAGGCCGCCGCCGTCGCGGCCAAGCGCGGGGTGGCGGTGACGGTGGTCGAGATGGCGGACCGGATCCTCCGGCGGGTCGCCGCGCCCGAGACCAGCGATTTCTTCCGCGACCTGCACCGGGCGCATGGCGTCGACATCCGCGAGGGGGTGGGCCTTGCGCGGCTCACTGGCGAAGGACGGGTGACGGGCGCGGATCTGACCGACGGCAGCGCGCTGGAGGCGGATTTCGTTGTCATCGGCGTGGGCATCGCGCCCCGGACGGACCTCGCCGAGGCC
>JAZBPX010000048.1:0-19156 GCA_036351775.1 Pacificimonas sp.
AGCCGTGGTGTAGGGGTCAGCCGCCCAGTCCGCCCCCATCCTCCCCCACCGGGGGAGGGGGACCGCGGCAAAGCCGTGGTGTAGGGGTCAGCCGCCCAGTCCGCCCCCATCCTCCCCCACCGGGGGAGGGGGACCGCGCGCAGCGTGGTGGAGGGGTGTCGAACATCAAAACTCACGCCTTCCTCCCCCACCGGGGGAGGGGGACCGCGCGAAGCGTGGTGGAGGGGGCTCTACCAGCGCACATTACTCACCCTCCTCCCCGCCGCCCCGCCGCGCCACAGCCTCGATCCGCTCGATCTCCGCCTCCAGCTTCACCCGAACCTTCTCGCGCCGTTCGCGCAGCTCGTTCAGCCGCCCCAGCGAGCCCATGCGGCTGCCGGCTGCCACGGCGTCGCCGCCGTGCCGCGTCAGCAGGAACTTCGCCAGATGATCGGGATATTCGGTATACTTGTCGCCCAGCTTGCCCTGCCATGGCACCGCCTTCTCATCGCCGTGGATCGCGCGCTGCAGCAAGTGCCATTCCAGCTGCTCTAGCGCCGTCGCCTTCGCAGCGTCCCAATTTTCCGCGAACACCGGGTCGGTCTGACGCAGGCGATAGGCGTGAGAATTGGAAATCCCGCTTTCCTTCAGCGCCATGGCCACGTTGCAGGTCTCAGCCAGCGCGGCGATGAAACGGTCTTTCTGTTTCTGCGTGATGTTCCGCTTCGACCGCCTCCGCACCTGCGGCACCGTCCCGGTATTCAGCGCGCTGTCGACGACGTCCGCGTCCCGGCGCACGACGTGTGCCGATTTTCCCCGCTTCCCCATCGCGGCCATCTCCCCCGATCTTCCGCGGCCATCCGCTTCCCACGCGAGCCGCCGCCCCAACGAAAAAGGGCGCCCCGCCGGGACGCCCTCTCTCGCCGGAATTTCCGACTGTGCCTGTCTTATACAAACCAGCGCCGCGCTTGTCAACCGAAAAGTGCGTATTTGGTTATACTACAACTTCCCCTCTGCGCCGTAAGGCGGGGAGGGGCAGCGAGACTTGGCGGCTCCGCCGCCTAGTCGCAGCGGGGTGGCCATCCGCGAAGGATAACCACGCAAGAAAGCCCCAGCCCTACCCCTTCCCAAGAGGGAGGGGAAAACCCTTGCCTTTCAAACCCGGTAAAACTCTGCCACCCGGTCCAGCGCCAGCGTCAGTACCACCCGCCCGCTGCGCGCAGGCCAGCCCAGCGCCTGCTCCGCCGTTTCCATCCCCTCATTGAGGCACACCAGCCGGTACAGCACGTCCGATAGCCCCGGTCCCGCCGCTGCAAATGCGCCGTCCGCCCGCCGCTTCGCCGCACTCACCCGCTCACCCGGCAGCAGCCCCTCCGGCGCACTGCGCGCCCCGCGTTCTGCCGGTGCCGCATCCCAAGCCATCGTCACACGCGGCCCCGCCCCCGCATTTTGAAAATCAGCACGCAGCCTCTCCGCCGCATCATAATGTCGCTGTGTGATCTTCCCCCGCGCCAGCAGCCAGCCGAGCGGGTTCTCCGCCCGGTTCACCGTCCGCGCGCCCTGCACCGCCGCATCCCGGTTCTCCCGGTGATCCGCCGCCCGCGCGGCCAACCGATTGCCAGCACCATCGCCGTCCTCGCCAGATGCCTTCGCCCGCCGCACCCAGGCCATGCCCGGCCCGCTGATTCGCCAGCGGCCACCGCGGGCTTCCTCGATCAGGTCCAGCCGCGCCAGCGCCTCCCGCACCGATGCCGCACAGGCCTGCGTCCCGACCCGCCAACCCTCGCCCGACGGCACCAGCGCGCCCCCGGCGGCCAGTTTCGCCAGCACCTTCCGCCCCTGCGCCGTCACACCCGCCATTCCGTTTGCCACCCGTGCCGCCATAAGCCGCCGCCTTTCTTCGAATCTCATGGGAAGCCGACATCTTGCCATGCGACCGCATATGTAGGAAAGAAAGAAACCTATTCGGTTCGTTGAAAGCGGGAGAACACGGCCATGATGACCAACATCAGGGAGGTCCGGCAGGGCAAGTCCCTCACCCTCGCGGAGGTTGCTGAGCGCTGCGATCCGCCCACCACCCCGCAAACCATAGGCCGCCTCGAAACCGGCGCACGAACCGTCAGCATCGACTGGCTGAACCGCATCGCCGCCGCGCTGGGTGTCCTCCCGTCCGATCTCGTGCGCAGCGAGGACCGTGCCGAGGTCGATGTCGCCGCGCGCCTGACCGCCAGCGGTGCCGAACCGCTCCGCCGCCGCCGCGCCCTCGCCGCGCCGCATCCCTCGGGCGAGATGCTGGGCATGATCGTCGAGTTCCCGCACGGCGAATACCGCCCCGGCGACGAGCTCTGGCTGGAGCAGCTCACCCCCGACCGGTTCCGCGAGGCGGCGAACCGCGACGTCCTCGCCCCCCGCCCCGCCGGCCGCTTCGCCTTCGGCCGCCTCGTCGACCTCTACGACAACCGCATCTCCATCCTCCCCCTCCGCCAGGGCAGTCGCCAGACGGTCCTCACGGATACCCCGTGGCTGGCGGTGGTAAAAGTGCTGATAAGGGAATTGTGAATCGCTGAATGGATCACCGGCCATTTCACCCGTCATCCCGGCGAAAGCCGGGATCCACCTCCAGACGGTGCGGCTTGGTCAGCGGGCAGGAGGTGGATTCCCGCTTTCGCGGGAATGACGACCTTGGGCGAGGAACCAGACCGCCCCCCCAAACCCTTTTCCCCTCCCTTGAGGGAGGGGTAGGGGAGGGTGAGCGGGCCGGTGGTCCCGCATGGGTTTCGTGGCTCGCGGACGCTCGCGAACCCCACTCCTGCCCCTCCCCTGAAGGGTAGGGGAGTAGAAAGCAGCTACTCCCCCCTTAAAAACTCTCCTCCGCATACAGCTTCGACAGGTCCCCGCCCCAGCGCCCGTGATACGCCTCAAGCAGCCGCTCCGCAGGCGTCATGCCGCTCTCCACGATCTCGAACAGCGGCGCCAGGAACCCCGTCTCATTCTCGCCCGCGGTATTCGGCATCGCCCGCGCGGCCAGTCCGCCTTCCGCGATCCGCAGCGCCTCATGCGCAATATCGCCCAGCGTCCCGCCCGGCACCGGTGCCTTCAGGCCCAGCTTCGGCACCGCATCGCGCAGCGCCGCCATGTCGTCGAGCGACCAGCCCTTCACCAGATCCCACGCCGCATCGAGCGCCGTCTGATCGTACAGCAGCCCGACCCACAGCGCCGGCAGTGCGCAGATTCGCGACCAGGGGCCCCCATCGGCCCCGCGCATCTCCAGGAAGCTCTTCAGCCGAACCTCGGGAAAGCTCGTCGACAAGTGATCGAACCAGTCATCCTTCGACGGCCGGTCCCCCGGCAGCGCCTCCAGTTTCCCATCGAGAAACTCGCGAAACGACAGCCCCGCCAGATCGACATACTCCCCGCCGCGCACCGCGAAATACATCGGCACGTCCAGCATGTAATCGGTCCAGCGTTCATAGCCGAAGCCGTCCTCGAACACGAAGGGCAGCATCCCCGTCCGGTCGGGGTCCGTGTCGGTCCAGATATGGCTGCGATAGCTGAGGAAACCGTTCGGCTTCCCCTCGGTGAACGGTGAGTTCGCGAACAGCGCCGTCGCCAGCGGCTGCAGCGCCAGCGACACGCGAAATTTCTTCACCATGTCCGCTTCCGACGAATAGTCGAGATTGGTCTGGATGGTGCAGGTGCGCAGCATCATGTCGAGGCCGAGCGAGCCAACCTTCGGCATGTAATTCCGCATGATGCCATAGCGCGCCTTGGGCATCATCGGCAGGTCATCCCGCCGCTTGTCCGGCCACATGCCGAGCCCCAGGAACCCCAGCCCCAACTCGTCGCCCACCTCGCGAACCTGCGCCAGGTGCCGCTGCGCTTCGTTGCAGGTCTGGTGCAGGGTTTCGAGCGGCGCACCGGACAGCTCGAACTGACCGGCTGGCTCCAGGCTGACATTCCCGTCTGCGCCTTTCAGCGCGATGACCTTCCCGTCTTCCTCGATCCCGCGCCAGCCGAACCGCGTCAGCCCGTCCAGCAGCGCCGCAATCCCGTCCGGGTCGCCATAGCCCGGCGCGCTGTGGTCTCGCTTCCGATACACGAATTTCTCATGTTCAGTGCCGATACGCCAGTCGGCCTTCGGCTTTTCGCCGCCTTCGAAAACGGCCAGCAGATCGGCCCGGCTTTCGATTGGCGGCGCGCTCGCCTCGCCCTGTTCTCGCGTCGACATGGGTCAGGCGCTTAGCGCCGCTTTCGCCGTCAAGTCATCCATGATCTTTTTGCCAGTCCCCGAACGCGGACTGCCACAGGGTCAGCGCCGCAATCGCCGCCGTGTCCGCGCGCAGGATGCGCGGGCCCAGCGACACGCGGGCCGCCGCCGGATGCGCCAGCAGTGCCCGCCGCTCCGCGTCCGAAAAGCCGCCCTCCGGCCCGATTAGGATCGTCGCCGGGCCAGCAGGCACCGCCTCCGCCATCGCCGCCCCGCCTTCCTCATCGCAGAACACCAGCGCCCGCCCCTCCGGAAACCCGCCGAGAAAATCCGCGAACGACACCGCCTGTGCCAGCACCGGCAGCGCGGTCCGCTCGCACTGCTCCGCCGCCTCGATCATGATCGCCGACAGCCGCTCCGCCTTCACCGGCGCCTGCGCCGTCCGTTCCGTCAGCACCGGGACCAGCGCCCGCGCCCCCAGCTCGCACGCCTTCTCCGCCACCATTTCCTGCCGCGCCTTGCGAATGGGCGCGCAGGCCAGCACCACGTCCGGCACCGCTTCCCGCTCGCGAACCCGCTCCTCCGGCATCAACGTCACCGACCGCTTCGCCAGCGCCGTCACCGCCGCCCGCCACTCGCCCGTCCGGTCGTCGAAGATCAGCGCGGCATCCCCGACCTTCAGGCGCATCACCGTCCCCAGGTAACGCGCCGCATCCGGCCCCAGCCCAATCGCCGCCCCGTCGCGAATTTCCTCATCTACGAACAGCCGCGGCACCCGCCCCGAACTCACCGTCTTTCGCATCAGCCTCCGGCCTTCCGCCCAGCCTTCCGTCCCGCTGCTGTGCCGCGTAAGGCGGCGCAATGGAAGCCGCCGGAGACCGAAACGAGCGAACGCAGGACGCCGCGCCCAGCTGGGTCGACCGCCTGCCCGGCGCACTCCGCCCCTATGCCCGCCTCGCCCGCGCGGACCGTCCCATCGGCACCTGGCTCCTCTTCTGGCCGTGCCTCTGGGGCCTTTTCCTCGCGGCCCCCGAACCCACCGAAGCCCTCATCTACGCCGCCCTGTTTCTCGTGGGGTCCTTCGCCATGCGCAGCGCGGGCTGCGTCTGGAACGACATCGTCGACCGTGACCTCGATGCCCGGGTCGAGCGCACCCGCAGCCGCCCCATCGCCAGCGGGCGCGTCAGCCGCGCGCAAGCCGCCGCCTTCATGGGCTTCCTCTGCCTGATCGGCCTCGCGGTTCTTCTTGCCCTGCCGGCACCCGCGCAGATCGTCGCCCTCGCCTCGATCCTCCTCGTGGCGGGCTATCCGTTCATGAAGCGCATCACCTGGTGGCCGCAGGCGTGGCTCGGCCTCACCTTCAACTGGGGCGTCCTCGTCGGCTATGCGAGCGCGGCGGAAACCCTGACCCCAGCCGCCCTGCTCCTCTATGCCGCAGGCGTGTTCTGGACGCTCGGTTACGACACCATCTACGCGCTTCAGGACATCGAGGACGACGCCCTCGCCGGCATCCGCTCCTCCGCCCGCCGGCTCGGCTCGCGGGTTCGGCGCGGCGTCGCGATCTTCTACACCCTGACCGCCCTCCTCGCCGCCAGCGCCCTCGCGGCCATCGCCCTGCTGGCCGCCATCGCCGCCCTCCCCTTCGCCGCACACCTCGCCTGGCAGGTCGCCCGCCTTGAGCCCGCCGACCCGGCAAATCCCCTCCGTCTGTTCCGGTCGAATGCGGCGGCGGGCGCACTCCTCGCGGCCAGCATCGGCACCGCCGCTGCGCTCGGATGGCTTTGACCGCCGCGCCGCCACTATCTATGGCCCGCCCGCATATGACCGATCCCGCAACAGCCGCCGACATCCTGAAAACCGCACTCGCCGCCGCCAAGGCCGCAGGCGCGTCCCAAGCCGACGCCGTCTACGCCGCCGACTCGACGTCCGGCGTCTCCGTCCTCAATGGCGCGGTCGAGGACATCACCCGCTCCGAGGACGCGGAACTCGGCCTCCGCGTGTTCGATGGCCGCCGCAGCGCCACCGTCGCGGTGCAGGCCATGTCGAAGGACGCGCTGCAGGCCGCCGCCGAGCGCGCCGTCGCCATGGCCCGCGAAGCGCCCGAAGACCCCTATGCCCGGCTCGCCAGTCCCGACCAGCTGGCAACCGACATCACAGCCGATCTCGACCTAGACGACCCCGCGGCCCCCGACCTCGCCGCTCTCGAATCGATGGCGCTCTCCTGTGAGGCCGCGGCGCTCGGCGTAAAGGGCGTCAGCAATGCGGGCGGCGGCGGCGCACAGTCCGGCCGCGCCCTCTACGCCCTCGCCACCTCTGAAGGCTTCGTCGGCATCCGCACCGGCTCCCAGCACGCCGTCTATGCCTCCGTCATCGCGGGCGAGGGCGCGGACATGCAGCGCGACTATGCCCAGACCACAACCCGCCACCTCGCCGATCTTGAAGACGCCGAGACGATCGGTCGCCGTGCCGGTGACCGCACCGTCGCCCGCTTGAACCCGCAGCCCCTCAAGAGCGGCGCGATGCCCGTCCTGTTCGATCCGCGCGTCTCGAACAGTTTCCTCGGCCACCTCATCGGCGCCATCGCCGGTCCCGCGGTCGCGCGCGGCACCAGCTTCCTCGAGGACCCGGAAGCCCTCCTCTTCCCCGAAAGCATTTCGATCGTCGACGACCCTCTGCGCCCGCGCGGCCTGCGCAGCCGCACCTTTGACGGGGAGGGGCTGCCCATCGCCCGCCGCGCCATCGTCGAGAATGGCCGCCTCACCGGCTGGCTCCTCAACCTCGCCAGCGCCGCCCAGCTCGATCTCGCCCCCAATGGCTATGCCAGCCGCGGCGCATCCGGCTCGCCCGGCGTATCGGTCTCGAACCTCCACATGGAGCCCGGCACCATCGCACGCGACGACCTGATCCGCGAGACCGGCACCGGCGTCCTCATCACCGAACTGATCGGCCAGGGCGTCAACGCCGTCACCGGCGACTACAGCCGCGGCGCGTCCGGCTTCCTCATCGAAAACGGCCAGCTCGGCGCGCCGGTCACCGAAATCACCGTCGCGGGCAATCTGAAGACGATGTTCGCGGCCATGACCGCCGCCGACGATCTCGACTTCACCCGCTCCACCAACGCGCCCACGCTCCGCATCGACGGCATGACCGTTGCCGGCGGCTGACGACCGGCAGCTGCTGGAAGAGACCGCGCGCGCGGCCGGCCGGCTCGCGCTTTCCGCTACGAAGGACGGCGTCGAGAGCTGGGACAAGGAACCCGGCCACCCGGTCACCCAGATCGACCTCGCCGTCGACCGGTTCCTGCGTGAAACCCTGCTCGCCGCCCGCCCGGACTATGGCTGGTTGTCGGAGGAAACTACCGACGACCCCGCCCGCCTTTCCGCGAGCCGCCTGTTCATCGTCGATCCCATCGACGGCACCCGCGATCTCATTCGCGGCCGCGACGGCTGGGCGGTGGCCGTCGCCGTCGTGGAGGATGGGCGGCCCGTTCACGGCGTCATCTTCGCGCCCGCACTCGGCCGCCTCTACGCAGCCAGCGAGGGCCGCGGCGCATGGCTCAACGGGCGGTCCATCGCCGCCAGCCGTTCGGCCCGCCTCGATGATGCGCGCCTCTGCATTGACCGCGACGTCCCCCGCTCGAAGCATTGGGCGGGGCCAAGGGGCCTCGGCACGGTCTACCGTCCCAATTCCATCGCACTCCGCGTCGCGCGCGTCGCGGCGGGCGAGGCAGACCTCACCTTCGACGGCAGGCCCAGCCATGAATGGGACACCGCCGCGGCCCTGCTGATCCTGTCAGAGGCAGGCGGCGTCATGACCAATGAGACCGGCGAGGCGTTTCGCTACAACAAGGCCGACCCCATCGAACGCAATCTCTGCGCCTCGGCAAACCCCGTCCTTCATGAACAGGCGCTCGCCATCTTCACCGCGACGCTGGACAACTGGCGCGCCGCCCGCGCCCGGAAACAGCCCAAGGCCCGCCGCTAGCCGCCTAGACCAGGCCCAGCCGCGGCATTTCGATCTTCGGGCATTTGTCCATCACGACCCGTAGCCCGGCAGCTTCCGCCTTCGCCGCCGCCGCCTCGTTGATAACGCCAAGCTGCATCCACACCGACTTCGCGCCGGCCTTGATCGCATCGTCGACCACGCCCGCCGCCGCTTCGGAATTGCGGAACACGTCCACCATGTCGATGGGCACGCCGATCTCATCGAGGCTCGCCCAGACATGCTCCCCGTGCACGGTCTGCCCCGCGCTCTTGGGGTTCACCGGCAGCACGCGGTAGCCTTGGTCCTGCAGGAACTCCATCACGCCGTAACTGGCCCGCGACGGATCGTCCGACGCGCCGACCATCGCGATGGTCTTTGTCTCGGTCAGCAGCGTTTTCAGTTCGGCATCGGTCGTCAGCGGCATGGCTAAATCTCCAGTTCGGTTCGCAGTGCGCGTGCCGCCGCCCGCAGCGCGTCGCCCGCCTCGCCCTCGTCCAGAACGGCTGGCCGTCCGGCGTCGGAGGCGGCGCGCAGCGCCATGGTCAGCGGCACCTCACCCAGGAAGGGAACGCGCCGGGAGGCTGCGGTTTCCCGCGCTCCGCCATGGCCGAAGATGTCGGACCGCGTGCCGCAGCTTGGACAGATGAACGTCGCCATGTTTTCAATGAGGCCCGTCACCGGGACGCCCACCGTCCCGAACATCGCGATCGCCTTCTCCGCGTCGATCAGCGCCAGGTCCTGCGGCGTCGAGACGATCACCGACCCGGCGGGCTTCACCTTCTGCGCCAGGCTCAGCTGCAGGTCGCCCGTGCCCGGCGGCATGTCGATGATCATCACGTCCAGCTCGCCCCAGTCCCCCTCGGAGATCATCTGCATCATCGCCGCGGAGGCCATTGGCCCGCGCCAGATCATCGCCTTGCCCGGCGGCGTCAGGTTCGCGATCGACAGCGCCTTCACGCCGTACCCCTCCAGCGGTTCGATCCGCCCCTGCTCTCCGCCCGCCCGTGCATGCAGGTTCAACAGCGTCGGCACCGACGGCCCGTAGATATCCGCGTCCAGCAGTCCCACGCGCAGACCGTCGACGGCGAGCGCCACGGCGAGGTTCGCCGCAACCGTCGACTTGCCGACCCCGCCCTTCCCGGACGCCACCGCGATGATCTTGCCCAGGTGCGACAGGTCGGGGGCGGGCTGTTCATGCGGCTGCCGCTTCGGCGCCCCGCCCTTGCCGCCGGCCCCGCTAGGCCCGGCCCCCGCCTTGCTTTCCGTCGTCGTGATGATCCGCGCGCCGGGCGCCGCCGCCTCGGCCATCTGCTTCAGCGTGTCGCGCCCCGCCGCGTCCAGTCCGCCCACGTCCAGCACGAAGCCCGCCTTGTCCCCGCGCACCATGATCCCGCTCGCCCGGCCGGTTTTCACGATGTCGCCGCCCCCTGCCGGATCGGCAATCGCGGCCAGCGCGGCCCTCAACTCTCCCTCGTTCGCAAATCCGGTCATGACGGGCATCTCCTGCGGCAATTCGGGCCGCCTATAGGAAAGCGCGCCCCGCGTTCGTATATGTTTCGCATACAGGCAGTACGGAATTAAGAGCGGGAGGCGGAATGCCCTGGCAGAATAATGAGGGTGGGCCCTGGAAGTCCGGTGGACAGTCGGGGAACGGTTCGGGCGGAAACGGCGGCAAGCCGAAGAACCCCTGGGGCCAGAATCCCTCCGGTGGAAATCAGCAGCCCCAGAAGGGGGCCAGCGATTTCGATGACTTCATCAAGCGCAGCCAGGAGCGCCTGCGCGGCGGCATGGGCGGCGGCGGCGGCGCTGGCCGTCCCGGCGGCCCCACGCTCGGCGGCAAGTCGCTGCCCTGGACCTGGATCATCGCGGCCCTCGTCATCGTCTGGATCGTCGCCACGTCCTTCTACCGGGTCGAGGCGGACGAACGCGGCGTCGAACAGATGTTCGGCCAGTATCACAAGACCACTGAGCCCGGCATGCACCTGAAATGGCCCTCGCCCATCGTCACGGTGACGAAGCCGCGCGTCGAACAGGTCAACACGATCGAGATCGGTTCGCCGAACGCCTCCTCGCAGAACCTGATGCTGACGAGCGACCAGAACATCATCGACATCGCCTACCAGGTCCGCTGGAAAATCGACGATCCGGAGAACTTCCTCTTCCAGTTCCGCGATCCCGAACAGACTATTCGGGAAGTCGCCGAATCCGCCATGCGCTCGGTCATCGCGTCCGTCGATCTCGACGCCGCCATCGGTCCCCAGCGCGAACAGGTCGCCAGCGAGGTCGAACAGCGTCTCCAGGACATGCTGAACGAATACGGCGCTGGCGTTGACGTCGTCGGCATCGACATTCGCCAGGCCGATCCGCCCGCCGCGGTGGACGAGGCGTTCAAGGACGTGTCCTCCGCGCAGCAGGATGCGGAGCGCTTCACCAACCAGGCGCGCGCTTACAACCAGCAGCTCGTCGCGCAGGCCCGCGGTCAGGCCGCCGCCTTCGACGCGGTCTTCGAACAGTACCGCCTCGCGCCGGAGGTCACCCGCAAGCGCATGTATTTCGAAACGATGGAGCAGGTTCTCCGCAATCAGGACAAGACCATTCTGGAGGCTGAGGGCGTCGTCCCCTACCTCCCGCTCGATCAGGTCAACCGCCGCCGTACCGCCGCTGCCGCCACCGGCAACGACGTACAGGGAGGGAGCCAGTAATGTACAAGAACCCGATCCTTCTTCTCGGCCTTCTCTTCGCCGCCCTCATCCTGATCGCGACGTCGGTCTTCACCGTGTCGGAGACGCAGCAGGCCATCGTCCTTCGCCTCGGCGAACCGAACCGCATCATCAACGCCTATGACGAGTCCGAGCCTTTCGGCCGCACCGGCGCGGGCGTTCACCTGAAGATCCCGTTCATCGAGGAGGTCGTCTTCATCGACAAGCGCGTCCTCGATCTCGACATGGAGCAGCAGACGGTGCTCTCGACCGACCAGCTTCGCGTGGTCGTCGACGCCTTCGCCCGCTTCCGGGTCGTTGACCCGCTGCGCATGTACCAGTCCGTCCGGTCAGAGGAGCGCGCCGCCAACGAACTTTCGCAGATCCTCACCTCCCGCCTCCGGAACGAGCTCGGCCGCCAGAATTTCGCGGCGCTCCTGTCCCCGGAACGCGGCGACCTGATGAACACCATCCAGGAGTCGGTGAACCGCGCGGCCCGCCGCTACGGGGCGGAGCTGATCGACGTGCGCATCAAGCGCGCCGACCTTCCCGCTGGCCAGCCGCTCGAATCCGCCTTCGAGCGCATGCGCACCGCGCGTGAGCAGGAGGCGCGGCGTATTCGCGCTGAGGGCGACCGCCAGGCGCGGGTCATCCGCGCCGAGGCCGACGCCGAGGCGGCCCGCATCTACGCCGAGAGCTTTGGCCGCGATGAGGAGTTCTACGATTTCTACCGCGCGATGGAGGCTTACCGTACCGCCTTCCAGGACGGCGGCGCGAACGTCGTTCTCTCGCCGGAGAATGAATTCCTCGAACAGTTTCAGGGGAACATTCGCTGACCCGGCGTAACGACCCCATGAACTACAGTCTATGAATCTGGTCGTCGCGATCGGACTGGCTCTGGCACTTGAGGGCGCGGCCTACGCGCTCTTCCCCGATGCCATGCGAAAGGCCGCGGCGACCCTGTTCTCCATGGGGGAGCGGCAGGTGAGGATTGCCGGTACCGCGGCCTTTGGCTTCGGTGCGCTCGTCGTTCTCATCGCGCTTTCGGCAGGATGATGTCACCAACCGCGCCTCTCATGCGTAGTCACCGACGAAGATAAGACACGAAAAAGGACCGCCGCTCTCATGACCAGCGCCCGCAAAGCCATCTCCTACACCGCCGCCGGCGTTCTCTTCGGCAGCGCCGCGACCATCGCCCTCCAGGTACCGGGTGCCGCCCAGCAGGACGCCGCGCAGAATACCGAGGCCGCGATGGAGCAGGCCATGCCGCCCGCCGGCGCGCCCATGAGCTTCGCCGACCTTGCCGAGCGTCTGCAGCCCGCCGTCGTCAACATCTCCACCACGCAGCAGGTTGAGGTGCGGCGCATGCCCTTTGGGCGCGGCACGCCGCTCGACGACCTGTTCCGGCGCTTCCGCGGTGACAATGACAACAATGACGGCGAAGGCGAGAACGAGCCTGAGACGCGGGAGGCCAGTTCGCTCGGCTCCGGCTTCATCATTTCGCCCGACGGCTATGTCGTCACGAACAACCATGTCGTCACGAAGCAGAACGGCACCGATCCGGTCGACAGCGTCACCATCACGCTCGCCGATGAACGCGAATATGAGGCGGAGATCATCGGCCGCGATCCCCTCACCGATCTCGCCCTTCTGAAGGTGGATGCCGACGGCCTGCCCTATGTCCGTTTTGGCAGCTCGGAAAATGTGCGTGTCGGCGACTGGGTCGTCGCCATCGGCAATCCCTTCGGCCTCGGCGGGTCCGTCACGGCGGGTATCGTGTCCGCCCTCCATCGCGGGATCAGCGGCAATCCCTACGACCGCTTCATCCAGACCGACGCCAGCATCAACCGCGGCAATTCCGGCGGCCCGATGTTCGACCTTCAGGGCAATGTCATCGGCATCAACACCGCCATTTTCTCGCCGACCGGCGGCAATGTCGGCATCGGTTTCGCCGTTCCCGCCAGCCAGGCCCAGCCGGTCATCGAGCAGCTCCGCACCATCGGCCGCGTCCGGCGCGGCTATCTCGGCGTGTCCATTCAGGACATCGACGACGCCCTCGCCTCCAGCTTCGGCCTCGAGGACGACGTCGGCGAGATCGTTGCCAATGTCGAACCCGGCGGCCCGGCAGACGAGGCCGGCATCGAACGCGGCGACATCATCCTCGAGGTGAACGGCCAGCAGGTCACCAACCGCAACAACCTCTCCACCATCGTCGCGGGCAGCGGCATCGGCCGCACCGTGCCGATCCTTCTCCTGCGCGACGGGGAGCGTGTCCGGCTTGAGGCCACACTTGGCGAGCGCCCGACACAGGCGCAGCTCGCCGCCCGCGCAGACGGCGAGGACGACGATGGGCCCATGGCGGGCGAGGATACCTCGTCGGAGGCGCGCGCCCCGACGCTCGGCATCACGCTGACCGCCCTGACGCCGGAAATCCGCCGCCAGCTGCGCCTCGATGATGACATCAACGGCGTCGTCGTCGCGCAGGTGTCCTCCAGCAGCGACGCGGCCCGCAAGGGCATCCAGCGCGGCTCCGTCATCGTCGAGATCAACGGCACCCCGACGCGCAGCCCGGCCGCCGCCGCCGCCGTCGTCGAACAGGCCCGCGCAGCCGGCCGCGACGCCGTCGCCCTCTACGTAAAACGCCCCATGGACGCTCAGCCCCAGTTCATCGGCGTCGAAATGTCCGCCGAGGACGAGGACTAGCGTTTCCAGCCGCTAGCGTTCCTTCACGCAGAACCGTCATCCCGGCGAAAGCCGGGATCCATCTCCTTGAAGGCGCAATCCGGCCGCCTCCCTGCTAGGAAACCGCCCCGCCCGCTCCCCCTTCGACAGGCTCAGGGTGAGCGGAAGTTGCCGATCCCGCTTAGGCGAAACACAAGAAGTCCGCTCATCCTGAGCCTGTCGAAGGATCACAGACCACCCGAACAAGCACGTCATCCCGGCGAAAGCCGGGATCCATCTCCTTGAAAGCAAGACTTGGCCAAACCCACACGAGGTGGATCCCAGCTTCCGCCGGGATGACGGCGTGTAGGAGTTAATGCGGAAACCAAACCGGCATCCCCGCAGCAAACCATCCACCGCCGCCTCCCATTTGCGCCCCCGCACCGCCCCCGCTAACCGCGAACCCACACCACCGCGGGGAGGGATACGGAGTGACCAGCGACACCAGCATCTTCATCGGCAGGGGCCACGAAACAGGCCAGCACGTCCTCCTGTCCCGCGCCAACCGCCACGGCCTCATTTCGGGCGCTACCGGCACCGGGAAGACCGTCACCCTCCAGATCCTCGCCGAGGGCTTTGCCCGCGCCGGCGTTCCCACCTTCATGGCGGACGTAAAGGGTGACCTCGTCGGCCTCGCCATGCCCGGGTCCACCAGCTTCAAGCATCACGACAAGCTGATCGAGCGCGCCGAAACCATCGGCCTCGACGGCTACAGCTATGAACCGATGCCCGTCACCTTCTGGGATTTGTTCGGAGAGCAGGGCCATCCCATCCGCGCCACCATCAGCGAGATGGGCCCGCTCCTCCTCGCCCGCCTCATGGGTCTCAACGACACGCAGGAGGGCGTCCTCACCATCGCCTTCCGCATCGCCGACGAGAAGCAGATGCTGCTCCTCGACCTCAAGGACCTCCGCGCCATGCTGATCTGGCTGTCGGACAACGCCGCCGATGTGCGCGCCCGCTATGGTAACGTCGCCAAGCAGTCGATCGGCGCCATCCAGCGCCGCCTCCTCCAGCTCGAGGATCAGGGCGCCGAACAGTTCTTCGCCGAACCCGCGCTCGATATCATGGATTTCATGCGCCTCGCCGACGACGGCCGCGGCATGGTGAACATCCTCGCAGCCGACCGGCTGATGATGAGCCCGCGCCTCTACGCGACCTTCCTCCTCTGGCTCCTCAGTGAGCTGTTCGAAATGCTTCCGGAGGTCGGCGACCCCGACAAGCCAAAGCTCGTCTTCTTCTTCGACGAGGCGCATCTCCTCTTCGACGACGCCCCGAAGGCGCTTGTCGACAAGATCGAGCAGGTCGTCCGCCTGATCCGCTCGAAGGGTGTCGGCGTCTTCTTCGTCACGCAGAACCCCGGCGATGTCCCTGACGAGGTTTCCGCCCAGCTCGGCACCCGCATCCAGCATGCCCTCCGCGCCTTCACCCCGCGCGAACAGAAGGCCATTCGCGCCGTCGCCGAGACCTTCCGCCCCAATCCGGGCCTGAAGGTCACCGAGGCCGTCACCGAACTCCAGACCGGCGAAGCGCTCACCTCCAGCCTCGACGAGGACGGCGCCCCCACCCCCGTCGAACGCACCCTCATCCGCCCGCCATCGACGCGCCTCGGCACCCTCTCGAAGGCCGAACGCACCGCCGTCATCGCGTCGAGCCACCTCGGCGAGAAATACCGCGAAGCTGTCGACCGCGAATCCGCCTACGAAATCCTTGCCGCCCGCGCCGTCGACGCTGCCGAGGCCGAAGCGGCAGAGAAAGAAGACGCCGAAGCCCGTGCCGCCCGCAAACCCGGCCAGGGCGTCAAACAGTCCGGCGGCATCCTCGGTGGCCTGGGCGCGGTCGTCGGCGGCACCGTCTTCGGAAAGATCGCCAAAAAGGTCGCGGGCAACCTCTTCGCCAAGCAGGCCCGCGACTTCGGCGCGCGCATGGCCGGCACCGACACCTCCCGCCGCCAGTCCGCCACCCGCTCCGCCGTCGGCACGGTCGGCAGCGAACTCGGCGCGGAAATCGGCCGCGCCATGGCCGGCACCACCGGCGCCCGCATAGGCCGCGGCGTCCTCGGCAGCTTCACCCGCACCATGGCGAAAAACATGAACCTATAGGGGGGGCTTGGCAGGCAGCGGAGGCAAGTCCAACACGCCAACGCGCGCGCTCCCACGAAAAAGCCCGTCATCCCCGCATACGCGGGGATCCACCTCCTGAAGACTGACCAAGGTGAACCAGTCGCCGCTGGATTCCCGCTTTCGCGGGAATGACGACTCGAGTTCGTCTCAGCGGTAGGTATAGCCCCGGGACATGGAATAGGGTGCCGCCCCACAGATGCACGCGCGCCCCCACAGAAAGCCCGTCATCCCCGCGTACGCGGGGATCCAGCTCCTGAGAGTGAACCAAGTCGCAAGCAGCAGGAGATGCATTCCGGCCTTCTCCGGAATGACGATCAGAGTTGGCGCCACTCAACCCCCTTCCGCCCACCCTGAGCCTGTCGAAGGGTCACCCACCAGCGTTGAACTTGGGAGCCGCCCCGCACGCTCGCCCTTCGACAGGCTCAGGGCGAGCGGAAATTATCGTCCCGGGACATGGACCAGGGCACCGCCCCACAGATGCACGCGCGCGCCCACAAAAAGCCCGTCATCCCCGCGTACGCGGGGATCCACCTCCTAAGAGTGACCAAGGTGAACCAGTCGCCGCTGGATTCCCGCTTTCGCGGGAATGACGGGTTCATATTAGGGCTGCAGCTCCCCTAAACCCCCATGAACGGCATCGACCGCAGCCGCTGCCCCGAGGCCCGGAACACCGCGTTCGCCACGGCGGGCGCAATCGGCGGCGTTCCCGGCTCGCCGACCCCGCCCGGCCGTTCCATACTCTCAACGATCTCCACGTCGATCGCCGGCGCGTCGAACAGCGACACCATCCGGTACAGGTCGAAATTCTGCTGCTCGGTTTCGCCGCCCGCGAAGCGCACATCGCCGTAGAGCGCCGCCGAGAGCCCGAAGATGATCCCGCCCTCCATCTGCGCCGCCACGATATCCGGGTTCACCACCTGGCCGCAGTCGACGACGCAGGTCACGCGCTTCACTGCGAACTGGCCGCCGCCGATCATCTCGACCTCGGCCACCTGCGCGACATGGCTGCCAAAGCTCTCGCAATAGGCAAGGCCCCGCCCCGTCCCCTCCGGCACCGGCCCCAGGAGGAGCCCGCGCGATGCCGCCAGCGTAATCACCCGCGCCGCGCGCCCTCCGGGGTCGAGGTGTCGCAGCCGGAATTCCAGCGGATCGACGCCCTCGCTCGCGGCCAGTTCATCGACGAAACACTCCGTCAGGAACGGCGCGTAGCTATATTCGACCGCCCGCCAGTAACCCAGCGGCACCGGCGTCTGCACGTCCGCATGCGACACGCTCAGGTTCGGCACGGCATAGGGAAAATCGCCGACGCCCTTCACCATCGACGCGCTGTCGCCCCCGCCGCCCGCAAAGCCCTTCAGCATGTCCGGCGCCATCCGCTTCGCCATGCTCGCGCCAAGGTTCGGGGCCGCGACCTTCACGGCGAGCGCCGTCATCCGCTTGTCCGGCCCCACCGCGCCGCGCAGCCGCGCCAGCACGGGCGGGCGGAACTTGTCGTGGATCATGTCCTGTTCGCGGTGCCAGATCAGCTGCACGGGCCGGTCCACCGCCTTCGCGATCAGCGCGGCCTGCACCACCGCATCGACCTCGGCCTTCCGCCCGAACCCGCCGCCCAGCATCGTCGGATAGACCCGCACGTTCCGCATAGGAATATCCAGCGCCGCCGCCGCCTTCCACGCGGTCAGCGTCTGCGACTGGGTCGGCGCCCACACCTCGGCCTTGTCGCCCTCGATCCGCACCGTCGCGGTCATCGGCTCCAGGCAGGCATGGGCCAGGAACGGCGCGCCGTACTCGGCCTCCAGCCCGCCTGCCAGCGCCGGTTCCAGCGCCTCCGCCGCACCCCGGCTCGCAAAGACCGTGCCGCGCGCCGCATCGGTGAGCGCCTCGGCCAGCGCCGCGTCGATCACCTCCGAATCCGCAAGCCCCGCGCCCTCATATTGCGCATCGACCGCATCCAGAGCCTGCCGCGCCTGCCACCAGGTCTCGGCAGCGACCGCGTGCCAGCCCTCCTCCGGATCGGCCACAACATCGACCACACCGGGCAGCGCCCGCGCCGGTTCCGGGCCATAGCGCACCCGCCGCTCCGCCCCGATGGGCGCGCCGCGCACGGCCCCATAAACCATCCCCGGCAGGCGCACGTCCGCGCCGAACTGCGCCGTCCCGTTGACCTTCGACGGGATATCAAGCCGCGGCACTGATTTCCCCAGCAGCCCGCCGCCCGCCGGATCGACCGCGCGAAACGCGACCGCCTCCGGCGCATCGTCCGGGTCGATCCCGTCGAGGAGCTCGGCAAACGCCACCCGCTGCCCGCCGCCCACCACGAACCCGCCTTCCGTATCCAGCTCCGCCGGATCGAGGTTCAGCCGCCGCCCCGCCGCCGCCTTCAGCAGCTCGCGCGCCGTCGCCCCCGCCGTGCGCAGCGGCTCCCAAAACGCCATCACGCTCGTCGAGCCGCCGGTCGCCTGGATCTCGAACCGCTCCACGACCGAAATCGCCGCCCAGCGCGCGATCCCGGCCAGGAGCGACGGCATCCCCTCACCCGCCCCCTCGACGAAGGCGAGGTTCGAATATTCGGGTGCCAGCGTCGCCGGCTCCACACCGATCCGCTGCCAGTCCGCGCCCAGCTCGTGCGCCAGCAGCTGCGGCAGGGCGGTATAGACCCCCTGCCCCATCTCCGCCTGCGGCACGGCCACCGTAATCGACCCGTCATCGGAAAATTTCAGGAAGGCGTTCACCGCCCGCTCGTCCGCGCGCACCGGAAAGGGGTTCACCCGCTCCCGCGGCCACACCGCATAACCGATCGCCAGCGCCGCCGCGCCGCCCGCCCCGATCAGCAGCCTGCGCCGCGTCAGGCCGGTTTTTTCGTTCGGCTGGCGTTTCGGCTCAGCGGGCTTTGCGTGGGTCGGGGTCCGGGCGTCCATAGGTCACCTTATAATCAAAAGCCGGCAGGCGGTAAGGATTGCTTGGCTCGCTGTTCAAACGCGCCTCGGGCCGCCCGGCCAGGACGCGCCTTAGCAGCTCGACCTTACCCTTGTTCGCCGCACCGTGGGCATAGGACTGCTCCAGCGGCGGCAACCGGTCGAACGCCGCCTGCTCCTGCGCCAGCAGCTGCTGTGCGCCCAGTATCCCCCGCGCAAGCTCTTCCTCGCGCCGCGCTGCATCTGGAGATTTCACCTCCCGCCATCCCGCGACAAGGCCCAGCACCAAGCTCACGACGATAACACCCGCGACAATGGCGAGACCGACGAACAGGATCTCCGGCTTCCACAGGACCAGCACGAACCCCATGAGCAGCAGCGGCCCGAACAGCAGACCCTTGCCAAACCCCGTCAGAAACGACGCCATCTCAAGGCCCCTCCAGCCTCATCTCAGGCCCCCACCGACCTAGCTACGCTCAGCCACCCCCGCCTTCGCGGGGGCAGGCTCTCCCCCGCAAGCGGTGGAGG
>JAZBPX010000049.1:0-50769 GCA_036351775.1 Pacificimonas sp.
CCGCTTCGTTCCCGTTTCAAATGCGTGACCTCTCAGTCGCACCAAGCTAATCGCAGTTGGCGATGGTCCCAACCTCCAGGCCTGCGCTGACTGGTCGCTCGTCGACGTTTGGGAGGAAATGGCTTCGGGTCATGACGGTGTGCAGCGGCAATGGATTGGCGTAACGCCCCGCAGATGATCCGCATCATCTTGCGTCTGCTCCTCGCAGCGGCCTTCGCCTTCGCCGGCTACGCTCATATCATCAATCCTGAGGGCTTCCTGACGATCACGCCGGACTGGGTGCCATATCCGGACCACGTCATCTTCTGGACCGGCGTGGCCGAGATTGCGGGTGCCGCCGGCCTGTTGATCTCCCGCCTGCGGGCCGCCGCGGGCTGGGGCCTTGCCGCTTACACGCTTTGCGTTTGGCCCGCGAACATCAATCACGCGCTGACGGACCTGGCGATGTGGGGCGGCAGCGGCGAGGGCCTCAGCGCCGCCTATCATATCCCCCGCCTGCTACTTCAGCCCGTCATCATCTGGTGGTGCCTGTGGGCCGCCCGGATCATCGACTGGCCGTTCAGGAAACAGCCTCGCTGAACTGCTCCCCGAGCCTACACAAGCTCGAGCTGGTTGGTACCGCGCTGCGTCTGGACGGACTGACCGAGCAAAGCAGCCAGCGACTTCGCCTTGACCGTATCGACATAGACATAATCGCTGCGGGCGGCGTCGGCGTCGAGCGTGACAACCCCATAGCCGCGGCCGCTGGTATCCGCCCACCGCAGTTCGGAAGAACCCTCCACCAGCGAAGCGGCGATGACTTGGGGGTCGGTGCGCGTGAAATAGGCCTCGAAGCCTGGCGACGTCACGGAATGAAAGCCGAACTCGACTCCTGCAGGCCGCTCGCCCTCGGCCAGGTTGAAGGCCCAGCTGTTATGGCTGTCACCGGCGAGCACCACAAGGTTCGCATTGGCCTCCTGCGCAGACCGTAGCAGCCTTGCCCGCGCCGCCGGGTAGCCGCCCCATGCATCGAGGTTCGCCGGGATCCCGACCTCAGCAAGGGCAACCGCTGCCTGAACCCGCTGCGTCACCTGAGCGGGCGAGGCGGGATCGATCCATTCCGTAACCGCCGCGGGCGTATAGGTCGAACCCATAACCACCTGCTGCGCCAGGACCTGCCAGCGCTTTCCGGCTTGAACGGATTCGGCCATACCGGCCTCTAGCCAGCGTTCCTGATTATCGCCCAGCAGGTGCCGGGTCGGGTCGATCCAGACCTCGTTGCGCAGTTTCGCCAGTCCTGCTTCGAGCGATCCGGCCTCCATGAAAAGCTGCATCAGGTCGATCTGTTTGTCGCGGCCGCTGATGCGGGTATCGAGCCGGAACAGCGTCGCGAGGTCGCCGATCTCGTAAGCTTTCCAGGGGTCGTCGGACATCGGGAGCCAATGACGATAGGCCGCCATTGCGGTGCGCTTTCGAACGTCCCAGTTGCCCTCTGTTTCCGGCTGGTGATTTTCCGCGCCGCCTTGCCAGGCGTCGTTGGTGAACTCGTGGTCGTCCCAGATGCTGATCATGGGCAGAACCTGGTGGAGGCGTTGCAGGTCGGGGTCGCTGCGATAAAGCGCGTAGCGCGTGTGATAATCCTCGAGTGAAACAATCTCGGTCACCGGGTCGACTGCTCGCCCGCCGACGACCTTGTCAGCTTCAGGATAAGTGCCGCGGGGATATTCGTAGATATAGTCGCCAAGGTGCACCGCCAGATGGATTCCGTCTCGTTCGGCGGCGTGGGCGTAGGCGTTGAAATAGCCGTAGGGCAGGTTCGAACAGCTGAAGACGGCCATTGCGAAGGGATCGAGCCCGCTTGCCGGAAGGGTTCGCGTGCGGCCGGTCATCGAGGTGTCGCCGTTCGGGGCGCGGAACCGGTAGAAGTACCAGCGGGCCGGATCGAGGCCGCTCGCTTCGGCTTTCGCGCAGTGGCCGGTTGCGGTGCTGGCGAGTGCTGTGCCCTCGGCCACGACGCGGCCCATGCCGGCATCTTCCGCGATCTGCCAGCTGAGTTCGACTTCATCGGAGGGGCTGGCGTAGCGAGTCCAGAGCAGCATGCAGGTCGGACCCGGTTCGCCGGACGCAACGCCGTGGGTGAAGCCTTCGCCGCGCATTGCGGCCTGGAGGTTCAGCGGGAGGCCGAGGCTGGCGGCACCGCCAAGGCTGGCAGCGAGAAAATGGCGGCGGCGGAGGTTGAGACTCATGGCGGGCGGGACTCCTTTTGATCGCTTGGCTTTGTTAGACCGACCAGGTGACAGAAACGCTACGCCCTATCGTCTTTGCCCGCTACCCGGAGGCGGGAAAGTGCAAAACGCGGCTGATAGGAGAAGTCGGAGCGGAGGGTGGTTCGCGGGTTCAAAAAAGGCTTGTGGAGCGGACTTTGGAGAGGCTGGCGAGCCTCGATCCTATCCTATCCTACACGGGCGCGAGCGCGGCGGCGTTTCGGGAATGGCTGCCGGGTGTAGCGCTTCTGGCGCAGGCGGAGGGGGATCTGGGCGCGCGGATGCTGGCGGCGATGGGCGAAGGGCCTGCGGTGATTGTAGGCAGCGATGTTCCGGACATCACGGCGGGTGCGGTCCAGGAAGCGGCCCGACTGCTAGGCGAGGCCGATCTGGTGCTGGGACCGGCGGAGGATGGCGGGTTCTGGCTGATTGGGGTGCGCGCGCCCGACGCGCGGCTGTTCGCGGATGTGGACTGGGGGACGGGGAGCGTTCTGGCAGCAGTCGAGGCCAATGCGAAGCGGCTGGGCTGGCGGACCGCGCGGGCGGCGACGCTGGCCGATCTGGACCGGCCCGAAGACCTGAAGCGCTGGCCGGAGCTTGCGCCGTGACCATCGCCGTCATCATCCCCGCGCTGAACGAAGCGGCGGAGATCGCGACCTGCATCGGCGGCGCGAGGGCGGCGGACGAGATCGTGGTGGTGGATGGCGGCAGCGCGGACGAAACCGTGGCGGTGGCCGAAGCGGCAGGCGCGCGGGTTATCGCCGAAACGGGTGGTCGCGGATTGCAGCAGAATGCGGGCGCAGCGGCGACGGAAGCGGACGTCCTGCTGTTTCTGCACGCCGATACACGCCTGCCGGGCGGCTGGGCGGACATTGTGAAGGATACGCTTGGCGACGAGGCGGTGGCGCTGGGCGCATTCTCGCTGAGCATTGGCGATGCCGGTCCGGCCGAGCGGCTGGTGGCGCGCGGTGCGAACCTGCGCAGCCGTCTGTTCCACCGGCCCTATGGCGACCAGGCGCTGTTCATGCGGCGCAAGACCTTCGATACCCTTGGCGGGTTCACCCCGCTGCCCATCATGGAAGACCTCGATCTGGTCGAGCGCGCGGCGCTGCAGGGGCGAATCGTGACCCGGTCCGAAGCGGTCGTGACGTCGGCGCGGCGCTGGCAGCGGGTCGGACCGCTGCGCACGACGGCAATCAATCAGGCGATGCTGATCGGGCGGGCGCTGGGCCTGAGCCCGGATCGGCTGGCCGTGCTGTACCGGGGGGCGCGGCGTCCGTAACGGCGGTGCGGTCGTTGCGGCCAGTCCCGTCAATCACGACCGTGCCATCGGCCGTCAACCGGGCAGCCTCCTGCGCGCGCGATTCCTCGAAGAAGGCCATCATGACATCGTCGAACCATCCGGTCGGCGCAGGGCAGGCCTCGATGCGGACGGGTTCGCCCACCACCCGCGTGATCCAGCAGCGGTCGAAGATCGAACAATAGCAGACCTCGAGCGCTGGCCAGTCCTCTGGCCGGTCGCTGCGCGCGACCACGCCGCGCATCAGCGTTCCCATGTCCTGCCCGGTGGCGCCTAGCCCCAGCATGCGAACCGCCTGGCCCACGGCAAGGGGACGGTTTTCAACCACGTCGAAATAACGAAGCTGAAGCCGGGTATCCCGGTTATCCCCGATAAGAAGATCACTCAGCCCTTCGAAACTCGCAAGTGTCTGCTCGCCGACCTGTAAGCTCGCCGACTTTACCAGCGCGGGGCCGACGCCGACGTTGCGGACCGTGAAGGACAATTCGTCCTTTTCGTTGTCCATGCCGATTTCCGCCACGAGGATCGGCTGCATCGACGCGTGCTGCTGCACCCGCATCAGGCGCGACTGTTCCCAGGCCACCCAGATCGCCGCGATGGACGTGATGAACGCCGCGATGGCCATCAGCATATCCGGCCGCATCAGCCGTTTGCGCCAATTGCCTGCGTCCTCGCCGCTGGCAGGATTCGCGTCAGAGGCGGCATTGGCGGCGCTACCGGTTTCGCTGTGCGCCTGTTCTTCCGGCGTATCGTCTGCGGCGTTGTCAGCCATGACCGTCCCCCTGATCCGGCGCTATAAAGCCAGCATGGCAAAGATGCGCAAGAAGGCCGATCTGCCGGCGAAAACCTGTCCGGTTTGCCAGCGCCCCTTTGTCTGGCGGAAGAAATGGGAGCGGGACTGGGAGAATGTTGTATATTGTTCGAAGGCTTGCCGTGCGAAAGGCAAGCCGAAGGACAGCGCCTGAAGGGCAAGGGAGAGGATCGATATGGCCACGCAGCTGAAGACACCGGACGATGTGAGATCGCAGGTTTCCGAGGAAGAATGGAACCTGCGCGTCGATCTGGCCGCCGCGTTCCGCCTGGTCGCGCTTTATGGCTGGGACGACCTGATCTTTACGCATTTGTCGGTGCGCGTGCCGGGCCCGGAGCACCATTTCCTGATCAACCCCTACAACCTGATGTTCGAGGAGATCACGGCGTCGAGTCTCGTGAAGATCGACGTGGACGGCCAGCCGGTGATGGAGACGCCCTACATGGTGAACCCGGCGGGCTTCACCATCCATTCCGCGATCCACATGGCGCGCGAGGATGCGCACGCCGTGCTGCACCTGCATACCCCGCACGGGCAAGCCGTATCGGCGATGGATGAAGGGCTGCTGCCGCATACGCAGACGGCCATGATCGCCAAGCACAATGTGGCCTATCACGACTATGAAGGGATCGCGACGGACCTGGAGGAGCGCGAGCGGCTGGTCCACGACATCGGCGACAAGCACGCTTTGATCCTCAGGAACCACGGCACGCTGACCGTGGGCGAGACCATCGCCGATGCGTTTCTGCGCATCTATTTCCTAGAGCGGGCGTGCGAGGCGCAGGTCTACATGCTGTCCGCGGGCCGCGAGAACCTCAACACGCCGCCGCAGGGCACCGAGGACAAGGTCGCCGATCAGACCAGCCCGCAGAATATGGGCATGGTCAGCCAGATGCTGGCGTGGCCCGCGCTCTTGCGGAAGCTGGACCGGATGGACCCGAGTTTCCGGGATTAAGGTGCGGGCGAAGGTCCGAGGCCGCGGCGGCTTCGGTGGGCGCAGCGCAAGTTCACTACGACTGTCATCCCGGCGCAGGCCGGGACCCACTCCGCTTGCTGGCGGCGCTGCGCCTTTGGCCCCTGTAACGGCGTGGGTTCCGGCCTGCGCCGGGATGACATGATGGGGTGGTGCCGGGCTGGTCGGGGTCGCTTCAGGCCAACGCTAGCACGGACCGTTCAGCGCGACAGGAAGCCGGGGATGGGGCCGTTCCAGTCTTCGGCGGCGTCGTCGGGGGCAATGGGCTCTTCGAAGTCGGGGTCGGGCTCACGGGCCTCTTTCGCGCGGGGTTTGCGGTCATTGGCGCGGGGCCGGCGGGATTTTTGTTCGCGGCGGTCATCGGCGTCCCGGTCGCCTGAGTCCCGGTCGCCCGACTCGCGGTCGTCACGCGTAGCGCGCTTGCTTGATGCGCGGTCATCGGAAGCATTGTCGTTGTCGCGGCGGTCGTCGCCGTCGTCATCGTTGCGGCGGGGCTTTCGCCTGCGCTTCGGTTTGTCATCGCTCCGGGCTTCGGGCTCTTCGGCGCGGTCGTCCTCGGCGACCTTGCTGGGTTTGCGCGCGCGCCGGGGTTTGTCGTCGTCTGCTTTTTTAGGGGTCTTCCCAGCCTCCTCGGCCTTCGCGGCGGGGCGGTCCTCGCCCACGCGGGGGATGCGGGTCTTGAGGAGCGCCTCGATGGCGTCGATGAACTCGCGGTCGCGTTCGGTGGCTAGCGTGTAGGCGACGCCGGTGGCGCCGGCGCGGCCCGTGCGGCCTATCCGGTGGACGTAATCCTCCGCGTGATAGGGGACGTCATAGTTGATGACGTGGCTGACGCCCTTGATGTCGAGACCGCGGGCGGCGACGTCGGAGGCGACGAGGATGTTGATCTCGCCCGACTTGAACCGCTCCATCGTCGCGAGGCGGTCGCGCTGTTCCATGTCGCCGTGGATCTGGCCGACGGCAAAGTCCTCCTTCGCCAGCATGTCGGCGAGATCGCGCACGTCTTTCTTGCGGTTGGAAAAGACGATGCTGCTGATGACCTCGGACTGGTTCAGGAGCTTGCGCAGCGCGGGGCGTTTGCCGCGTGGGGAGACCTCCACGAGGTTCTGCTCGATATTCGCGTTGGCCGACGACTGGCGCTCGACCTCGATCTGCTTTGGCGAGGACATGAAATTGTCCGCGAGCTTCTTGATCGGCGGCGGCATGGTGGCGGAGAAGAGGAGTGTCTGGCGGTTCTTGCCAAGGAGCGAGCAGATGCGTTCGACATCGGGGATGAAGCCCATGTCGAGCATGCGGTCGGCCTCGTCGATGACGAGGATATCGACGCCGGATAGGAGGATCTTGCCGCGTTCGAACTGGTCGAGGAGGCGGCCGGGCGTGGCGATGAGAACGTCGACACCCTTCTTCAGGAGCTTGTCCTGGTCGGCAAAGCCGACGCCGCCGATGAGGAGCGCCATCGTCAGCTTGTGGTTCTTGCCGTACTTGTCGAAATTCTGCGCGACCTGGTCGGCGAGCTCGCGGGTCGGCGCGATAATCAGGCTGCGCGGCATCAGCGCGCGGCTGCGGCCCTGCGCCAGAATGTCGATCATGGGAAGAACGAAGCTGGCGGTCTTGCCGGTGCCGGTCTGGGCGACGCCGACGACATCCCTGCCCATCAGGACGAGCGGGATGGCCTGCCGCTGGATTTCGGTTGGCTCGGTATAGCCGCTGTCGTTGACGGCGGACAGAAGCTCGTCCGAAAGGCCGAGGGGATGAAAACTCAAAGCGGCAATGTTCCCGGTTACGCGGTTTCAGGTGGGCGCGGCTTCCTCCTCCCCCTGCGGAAAGTCAAGGAAGGGCCGCCTCAGCCCGCCGTATTTGCCGCTTTGTTGCGCGCCTCGACCTTGGCGGCCACGGCGCGTTCGATGGCCGGGGTGACGAACGGCGAGATATCGCCGCCGAAGATCGCGATTTCCTTAACCAGGCGGCTGGCGATGGGCTGGAGAGCGACATCGGCCATCAGGAAGACGGTTTCGATATGGTCGTTCAGCTGCTGGTTCATGCCTGCCATCTGATATTCATATTCGAAGTCCGAGACGGCGCGCAGGCCGCGCACGATCATGGCCGCGTCCATCTCGGCGGCAAAGTCCATCAGTAGTCCGCCGAAGGTGACGACCTCGATCGTACCGCCCGCGATATGCTGCACCTCATGCTCGACCTGAGCCTTGCGCTCCTCGAGCGAGAACATGGCGGTTTTGGAGGGGTTCGTGCTGAGGCCGATGTAGAGCTTGTCCACCAGCTTCGCGCCGCGCCGAATGATGTCGAGATGACCGAGCGTGATCGGGTCGAATGTCCCCGGATAAATTCCCTTGCGCATGATGCGCGTCCCCTTTTTTCTCGTGATTAACGGTCGCGGGCGACCGCGAAACGGGCCACGGCGCGAAGAAGGTCGGCCTCCGCGCCGAAGCCGTGCAGATGGTCGATGGCCTGGTCGATCAGCATGGCGGCCTGCGCGCGCGCGCGGTCCACGCCCATGAGAGAGACGAACGTCGCCTTCCCGGCCTCCTGATCCTTGCCGAGCGCCTTCCCGGCCTTCTCCTCGTCACCCTCGACGTCGAGAAGATCATCGGCAATCTGGAAGGCGAGGCCGAGATCATGGGCATAGCCGCGCAGGGTCTTCCGCTCCTCTTCCGACGCTTCGCCCATGATCGCGCCCGCCTCGACGGCAAACTCGATGAGTGCGCCGGTCTTCAGCCGCTGAAGCCGCGTGGTCATCGGCAGGTCGAAGGGTTCGTGTTCCGCGGCGAGGTCAAGCATCTGCCCGCCCGCCATCCCGTCCGGACCGCTGGCCCGGGCAAGCGCGAGGCAAAGCTCGGCGCGCACCGACGCCGCGTCATGCGTCGCGGGGTCGGCGAGAATCTCATAGGCAAGCGCCTGCAGCGCATCGCCCGCCAGGACTGCCGTCGCCTCGTCGAAGGCAATGTGCACGGTCGGCTTGCCGCGCCGCTGGTCATCGTCGTCCATGCACGGCAGGTCGTCGTGAACCAGACTGTAGACGTGGACACATTCCACGGCGAGCGCGGCGCGCAGCAGGCGTTCCTTGTCCACGCCGAAGAGATCACCCGCGGCCACGACCAGGAGCGGGCGCATCCGCTTGCCGCCGGCCATCGCCGAATAGCGCATCGCCTCGACTAGTCGGCGGCGCGGATCGTCCGGCAGCGGCAGGACGCGCTCGAAGCGGGTATCCACAGCCTGCGCCATCGCGTCGAGCGCAGGCTGAAGCTGCGCGGCGGGGTTCACGGGCGATCCGGCTCGTCGAGCGGTTCGCTGCCTGCGGCCTCTCCGTCCGGACCGAGGCGCATCTTTTCGATCCGGACGCGCGCGTCGGCAAGCTTCCGGTCGCAGATCGCCTTCAGCTTCGTGCCCTGTTCGTAAAGTTTGAGGGAATCCTCGAGCGATTCCTCGCCGCGTTCGAGGCGCTGGACGATCTCCTCAAGCCGCTTCATCGCGGCCTCGAAGCCCATCTCTTCTGCTGGTCTGGTTTGTTCTGTCATCGGTCTGATCTCATGGCCGAGGCGCGTAGTCCTGACAAGGCGGTGCCGACGGGAAAAGGGTCAGGCGGCGTGCCACAGATCCGCGGCGTTCGGGGCGGTTTCCCGGCGCGCCTGGCCCTCCGCCTCAAGCCAGCGGAGGTGCGCGAGCGCCTCGCCGGTTGCCATGCCATATTCGCTGTCGGTGATGGCGCGGCCGAACAGCACCTCGAACGTGTCAACGGCGCGGCGCGGTTTGGCGAGGAAGCCGCGCAGCTGTCCGAGCTTGTTGCGGTGGTCGTTCTCCAGCTGGTCGAGGCGTTCATGAAGGCCGCGAAAGGGAAAGCCGTGCGCGGGCAGGACGAGGAGGTCGTCCGGCAGGCCGCGCAGCTTCTCGATCGAATCGAGCCAGTCGCCGAGCGGGTTCGCCATCGGCTCCGTCATGTGCACGGAGATATTTGACGTGATGCGCGGCAAGACCTGGTCGCCCGCGATGAGCAGCTTTCCTTCGTGGTCAAGCAGGCAGGCATGTTCGGGCGTGTGGCCACTGCCGACGACGATTTCCCAGGTGCGGCCGCCGATGGTGAGTTCATCGCCCTCCTTCAGCCGGTCGAACTGGTCAGGCAGCGGGTAGATGGCGCGGGCAAAACGGCCCCAGCCCTCCTCGCGCATCTTCTGGAGCTTCTCTTCCGGATAGCCCGCCTTCTCGCTGAAACGGATGGCGTCCTCCGGCGTTTCGTCGCGCTGGTCGGACAGGAGCATCCGCGCCATCAGATATTCGGTCTGTGTCATCGAAAAGCTGGCGCCGGTCTTTCTGCACAGCCAGCCCGCTAGGCCGAGATGATCGGGGTGGTAGTGGGTGCAGATGAGGCGTTCGACGGGCTTTTCCGCCTGCAGCTGCTTGAGGACGCCGCGCCACACGTCCTTGCAGCTGGACGCGGGGATGGAGGTGTCCACGAGGGTCCAGCCTGCGTCGCCGCCGTCAAGAATCCACAGGTTGATGTGATCGAGGCTGAACGGCATCGGCATGCGCAGCCAGTGAACGCCGGGCGCGACGGCGAACAGGTCGCCCGGCTCCGGGCTCCAGCGGCCGTGCGGATAGAACAGGCCGCGGCGGGTTTCGCCCTCTACGGGCGGGCCGGGAGGGGCGGGGCCGGCGGCGGTGTCGTCGCCAGGCGCGCGGCCGGCCAGGGAAACGTCAGTCATCGCGTCGGGGTAGCGGAACGGCGGGGGCGGCGGCGACTATCTGTTTTTTGCGCTCCAGAGGGGGCGACTGGGCGGCGTATCCTCTTATGGTCATCCCCGCGGAGGCGGGGATCTATTGACCGGAGCGCTTGCGGGAGCCGTGCGAGCCTATCCGACGCTTTGAAGGAATGGGTCCCCGCCTTCGCGGGGATGACAGGGAGGGGGGGATGACAAGGGTCGGCGTAGGCTGCACCCCGCCCCCCCCGCGCGGTCAGCCCTTCGCGAAGGGATCGACCTGGGTCTGGACGGGGGCTTCGGCCTCTGCATAGGGGTCGAGGCCGAGGGCTTCGGCTTCGGCGACGCGGCGGGCCTCTTCCTCGGCGGCAGCGCGTTCGCGCTTCAGCTGGGCGAGCATTTCGGCGCGGTCGCTTTCGAACTTGGGATCGGAGATTTCGATGCCCTGCTTCTTGGCGACTTCCTCGACCAGCTTGTCGAGATCGCGCTGCGAGCAGAGGCCGAGGGCGACGGGATCCTTCGGAACGATGTTCTCCATGTTCCAGTGCGTTTTCGTGCGGATCGCCTGGATCGTGTTCTTGGTCGTGCCGATCAGCTTGGAGATCTTGGGATCGGGAATGTCCGGGTGGTTCTGGACCAGCCAAGCGATCCCCTCCGGCTTGTCCTGGCGCTTCGAAACCGGCGTATAGCGCGGGCCCTTCGTGCGGCGCTGCTGGTCGGGGCCCTGCGACATCTTCATGCGGTAATCGGCGTCGGCCTGCGCCTTCTCGATTTCCTCACGCACCAGCTCGCCCGCGCCGATGGGGTTGCGCGGCAGATGCTTGTGCTGCGCGGTCTCGTCGGCGATCGACTGCACCTCGAGAATGTGAAGGCCGCAATAATCGGCGATCTGTTCGAAGCTGAGCGTCGTGTTGTCCACCAGCCATTCGGCGGTGGCGTGCGGCATGAGCGGATGCTCCTGCGCCATGATCGATCTCCTGAAGTCAAAGACGGAGGCTGGATAAAAAACGGGCCGCCCCTTGTCGGGACGGCCTGCGGCGTGGGTCAGAGTATAGGCGCGGGGGCGGACGCGATCAAGCGAAGGTGGATGCCTGCACGAACGCCTGATGCCGTTCGGTGGTCGAGAAGCGGGCGAGGGCGCTGCGAAACTCATCGGCGGCAGCAGACCAGGTGAAGCGGCGGCCATAGGCCTTGCAGACGGCGCGGTCGCGGGTGAGGGCCTCGGCGATGGCGGTGTCGAGGTCCTCGGACAGCGCGCCCACGTCCGGCGTCACCAGGTCGATCGGACCCTGGACGGGATAGGCGGCGACGGGGGTGCCGCTGGCCAGCGCCTCGATGATGACGAGGCCGAAGGTGTCGGTGCGGCTGGGGAAGACGAACACGTCGGCATGGGCGTAGGCAGCGGCGAGGTCCGCGCCGTGCAATGCGCCGAGGAAGACGGCGTCCGGGTATTTCGTCTGGAGGCCAGCGCGGGCGGGGCCGTCGCCGACGATGACTTTGGTGCCGGGCTGGGCGGTTTCGAGAAACGCCTCGATGTTCTTTTCGACGGCAACGCGGCCGACATAGAGCTGGATCGGCCCTGCAAGGCCCGCATAGGCGGCGGGTGCGGGCGGCGGGGTGGCCGGGAAGGCGGAGAAATCGACGCCGCGGCCGAAGGGGAGGAGCGGGCCGATGCCCTCTGCCGAGAGTTGGGCGCGCAGGCTAGGGGTCGCGGCGAGGGTGGCCTTGGCCGGGCCGTGGAACCAGCGTTCGAAGCGCCAGAGGAGGCTTGCCGGAAGGCCGGTGCGGGCGCTGACATAGTCGGGAAACTGGGTGTGGTAGGCGGTGGTGAAGGGCAGCGCCTTTCGCGTGCACCAGCGGCGCGCGGCCATGCCGAGCGGCCCCTCGGTCGCGATATGTATGGCGTCGGGGCGAAAGCGGCGAAAGCGCTTCCCAAGCTGGCCGGACCAGGCGAGCGACAGGCGGATTTCCGGGTAGGACGGACAGGGGAAAGAGGGAAACAGGTCGGGCGAGATCACATCCACCTCGTCGCCCCGAGCCTCGAGTTCCGACTTCACCGTCTGGAGCGTGCGGACAACGCCGTTGACCTGCGGGCTCCAGGCGTCGGTGACGATGGTGATGCGCATGGGACTTTCCGCAAATCAGGCGGCGGTGGGAAGCGGGATCGGGCGGTCGCGCTGGGCCATCACGTCGGTCCAGTTGAGGATTTCCATGGTGCCGTCCTCATGCTCGACGAGCGCGTTGCAGCCCTCCACCCAGTCGCCGTCATTATAATATTCAACGCCGTCGATCACGCGGGTTTCGGCGGTGTGGATGTGGCCGCAGACAACGCCGTCGAGGCCCCGGGAGCGCGCGGCCTTCGCGACCGCCTCCTCGAACCGGCCGATGAACTCGACGGCGTTCTTCACCTTGTGCTTGGCGTGCTTCGACAGCGACCAGTAGGGCATGCCGAACCGGGCGCGGGCGGCGTTCACCCAGCGGTTGATGCCCATCATCGCGACATAGGCCATGTCGCCGAGCACCGCGAGCCAGCGGGCGTAGAGGACGACGGCATCGAACTCATCACCGTGACAGACGAGGAGGCGTCGGCCGTCGGCGGTTTCGTGAATGGCGGTGCGGCGAATCTCGACACCGCCAAAGTTCAGGCCAACAAACTGGCGAAAGGCCTCGTCATGATTACCGGGGATGTAGATGACTTCGGTGCCCCGGCGCGCGCGTTTCAGGAGGCGCCAGACGATGTCGTTGTGCTTGTCCGGCCAGTACCAGTTCTTGCGGAGGCGCCAGCCGTCGATGATGTCGCCGACCAGATACAGCCGGTCGCTGTCCACGCTGTCGAGGAAATCGATCAGATAGTCGGCGTTGCAGCCGCGGGTGCCAAGGTGAACGTCGCTGATCCAGATGGTGCGGTAGCGTTTGCGCTTGCCGTCCGTTTTTTCCGGAACCGACAGTCGGGCATCGCCGCCCGAGATGATATCGCGAACGACCCCCCTGGTCTGTTCGTCCGATTTCGCCTTCCAGCCCAACATCGCCAAACCCCCGCTGCTCGTTTGGGCCGCTAGAGCGGAGGCATGTTACGCTTTGGAGTCAAATCGGCGATGTAATCAAAGATTCAAAATTACTTCATTCGACTTACATATAGCACCGCTGTTCCAAACGAACATTTGCGCGACTCATTGATTCAACGGCTGCGTTGCATGTTGCGGAGCATAGTCCGGCGCCGGACCGATTGTTTCAAAATCGGCGGTTCAAACCGTCAGGATGATCTTTCCGACATGCGCTCCGGCTTCCATGACACGGTGTGCCTCTGCCGCGTCCGACAGGGGAAGCGTGCGGTCGGTCATCGGTTTGAGCTCGCCGCTTTCGAACAGCGGCCACACATTTTCGTGCAGCGCATCCGCGATCAGTCCCTTGAACCGGGCGTCGCGCGGGCGGAGCGTGGAACCGGTCAGGGTCAGGCGTTTCTGCATGACCATCCAGATGGGGAGTTCACCCGTCGGGCCGCCCTGAACGGCGATGGAGACATGGCGGCCGTTGACGCGCAGCAGGCCGACATTCTTCGCCAGGTAGTCGCCGCCTACCATGTCGAGAACGACGTCGATGCCGTCCGGTGCGATCTCCCTGGCGCGTTCGGCGAAGTCTTCGGTCTTGTAGTTGATGGCGTGGTCCGCCCCCGCCGCGAGCGAAGCGGCGCATTTTTCATCGCTGCCATTCGTCGTGATGCTGGTGATGCCGAAGGCGCGGCAGAGCTGCGTTGCGGTGGTGCCAATGCCGCTGGTGCCGCCGTGGATAAGGGCGACCTCGCCGTCCTTCACCGCGCCGCGCTCAAAGAGGTTCGACCAGACGGTGAAATAGGTTTCGGGAAGCCCCGCCGCGTCAACAAGCGAGACGCCCGCCGGAACGGGCAGGCAGGATCCGGCATCGGCGCAGACATATTCGGCGTAGCCGCCGCCGGGAACGAGCGCGCAGAGTTCATCGCCAACGGCAAGGCCGCTCACATCGCTGCCGAGCGCCGCGACGGTGCCGGAGACTTCGAGGCCCGGAATGGACGGCGCGCCGGGCGGCGGGGGGTATGCGCCGACGCGCTGGATCACGTCGGGACGGTTCACGCCCGCCGCCGCGACCCTGATCAGGATCTCGTTCGGGCCGGGCGAGGGCACGGGGCGCTCGGTCAGGGTCAGCACTTCCGGTCCGCCGGTTTCTGCGGGGTCGATGGCATTCATATTGGCGGGGATCGTTGTCATGGGCGCGCCCTATCGTTCTTTTGCGGCTGCCATAGCAATGGCGGCGGTGCGGCGGAACAGCGCATCTGGTCTGGCCGTTTCCCTCTGATGCCACGGAACGGAGACGAAAGATGAGCGCCGACACTGAACCGCAGGGGGGCAACAAGCTGGCCTGGACTGCCGCGTTTTTCATTCTGGCCGTGGGCGCGGGCGCGCGGCTCGCCATCGGAAGCGTCTATGGCAGCGGCAACGCCATCGACCTGATCGGCACGCTGGCCGATTCGGGCCTGTATCTGGGATCGGCGGTCGCGACCGCGTCGGCGACGATGCTGGCGCTGATGCTGACGGTGCTGGGGCTGGCCGAGGACCGTGACGATGAGTTCGGCGAAAGCCTGTACCAGAAGATTTTCCGGGTCGCGAAACTGAGTACGGCAAGCCTGCTAGGTGCGCTGGTGCTGCTCCTGGCGCTGACCCTGCCCATGAGCGACCTGGACGGCGTGCCGACGAGCTGGTTCGCGATCGTCTACAACGTGCTGTACGCCATCGTCGTGCTCGCCTGCGCTCTGCTCGCCGCGACGGTGCTGACGCTCTACACGGTTATCCGGACAATCGTGAAGGTGACCGCCCCGCTGGACCAGGGCGAGGGCTAGAGGTTAGGTCGGCCCATGGACGATGAAGACCTGCCGCGCCCCGGCGACCCGCTGGAGGCCGCGATGAAGACCGACCTCGACCCCTTCTCCGTGCATGAACTGGAGGCGCGGGTGCGGATGCTGGAAGCGGAAGTATTGCGCACGAAAGCCAAGCTGGACGGCGCGAAATCCTTCCGCGCCGGTGCCGACGCGCTGTTCAAAAGCTGAGGCCCATCCAAAGTAAGGGTCGGCGCGGAGGCGCGGCGCGCGCATAACCCCTCCCCTAAATCTCTGGGGAGAGTACCCGTATGAATTTCGATTTTTCCGAAGACGCCCGCACGCTGCAGGACGCCGCGCGGCGCGTGTTCGACGAGACCGCCGGGCCGGATGCCGCGCGGAAGGTCATGAACGACGACAGCCTTCATTATGACGAGGCGATCTGGAAGCAGGCCGTCGAACTGGGCCTGACCGCCGTTCGCATTCCCGAAGCGCATGGCGGCATGGGGCTGGGCGCCGAAGAAGTCTGCCTGATTGCCGAGGAAATCGGCCGCGGGCTGGTTCCGGCACCGCTGATGTCGTCCCTGCTTTTCACAGAGGCGCTGCTGATTGCGGGCTCCGAGAAGCAGCAGGCGAAATGGCTGCCGGGCATTGCCGACGGGTCGGTCATCGGCTGCGTGGGCTGGGGCGAGGGCGGAACGCAGCTTCCTGGATCGACGCCGGATACCCGCATGACGAAGGACGGCCTGTCGGGCACGAAGAGTCCAGTTGCCGATGCGCCGATCGCGAATGTCGCGGCGGTGACCTATGCGGGCAGCGATGGGCCGTCGCTGGCGCTCGTCGACCTGTCGCAGGACGATGCGGCGGTTTCGGTCGTGGAGACGCTGGACCTCGTCCGGCCCTATGGCAGCATCGAGCTGAAGAACGCCAAGGTCGAGCCGATGGGCACGTCAGGCGCGTACCAGGATTTCCTCGACCGGGCGGCGGTGCTCCTGTCGTTCGAGGCCTTGGGCACGCAGGAGGCGGCGATGCGCATGGCGGTTGATTATGCCCGCGACCGCGTGGCGTTCGGCCAGCGGATTGGCCGCTATCAGGGCGTGAAGCACAAGGCCGCCGACATGTATATCAAGGGCGAACTGGCCCGCGCGCACGCCATGCACGGGGCGTGGGCGTTCTCCGCCAATTCCCCGGAGCTACGGCAGGCGGCAGCGGCGGCGCGGACGGCCAGCCTCGATGCGCTGACTTTCACGGCCGAGGAGAATGTGCAGCTGCACGGCGGCATCGGGTTCACATGGGAATCGAACTGCCAGTTCTATTACCGGCGTGCCCGCGCGCTGTCGGCGGCGCTCGGCAGCCGCGGCTTTTGGTCCGATCGACTGGTGCGCAGCCTTGAGCAAAGGAATGCGGCGGCAGCGTAGCTGGTTTTGCGGCTCCCGGCGGGGAGCGGGACGGCACAGCTCAGGGCCCCGGATGAGGTCCGCAAATCAAAGGGAGTTTCACCATGGATTTCAACGACACCCCGGAAGAAGCCGCCTACCGCGAGAAGGTGCGCGCCTGGATTGCCGAGAACACCAGGGAGTATGAGGGGCTGGCCCCGCCGCGGACGAACGAGGACTTCGTTGCCCGGCAGAAGAGCTGGCAGAAGAAGAAATACGACGCGGGCTATGCCGGTATCACGTGGCCGAAGAAGTTCGGCGGTCAGGGCCGCGGGCCGATGGAATCGATCATCTTCAGCCAGGAAGAGGGCAAGTCCGCCGCACCGACCGGGCTTTACGCCATCGGCCTTGGTATGTGCATTCCGACCGTCTTCACGCACGGCAACCAGGACGTGATCGACCGCTTCGTGCCGGTGGCGCTGGAGGGCGAGGAGATCTGGTGCCAGCTCTTCTCCGAACCGGCCGCGGGCTCCGACCTCGCCGGTATCCGCACCAAGGCGGAGAAGGACGGCGATGAGTGGGTCATCAACGGCCAGAAGGTCTGGACCACGAACGCGCACCTTTGCGATTACGGCATCATCGTGACGCGCACCGACCCGTCCGCGCCCAAGCACAAGGGCCTGACGATGTTCATCGTCGACATGCACCAGAAGGGCGTCGAGGCGCGCCCGCTGAAGCAGATGTCCGGCGGCGCGAGCTTCAATGAGGTGTTCTTCGACGATGTGCGGGTGCCCGATAGCTGGCGCGTCGGCGACGAGGGCGACGGCTGGAAGGTCGCGCTGACCACGCTGATGAACGAGCGGCTGGCCGTTGGCGGCAAGCCGGGCGGTTCGCCCGACTGGAAGATGCTGATGGACGTGGCGAAGGAGATCGAAACCGCCCTCGGCCCCGCCAGCGAGCAGGCCGACGTGCGCGAGGAGATCGCCAAGGCCTACATCAACGACCGGGGCGTGAAGCTGACCCAGCAGCGGGCGCTGTCCGCCCTGTCGCAGGGGAAGACGCCGGGGCCGGAACAGTCGATCTCGAAGGTCGTCGTCGCCAAGCAGATGCAGGAACTGTCGCGCCTGGCGCTGGATCTTTCGGAAAGCCAGGGCTTCGTCCGCGCGCCGGAAGGGTCCGAACTGGACAAGTTGCAGTCGAGCTATTTCGGCGCGGCCGGCCTGCGGATCGCGGGCGGCACGGACGAGATCCTGCGGAACATCATCGCCGAGCGAGTCCTCGGCCTGCCCGGCGATCTGCGGCCGCCGAAGGACACGCCGTTCAAGGACATCAAGCCGCTGTAGGCAAAAACTTTTAAACATATGTTACGACCCCGGAACAAGCTCCACTCTGGACGGTTCAGGGAGCAGTCGCCGCGTAGCGTATTGGCGGCGTCAGAGTGACAAAGCCGGGTCCGCCGAACGGAGTTTCGTTCTGGTGCACCCGGCTTACTCCTTTCAGAGCCCGAAATTCTCCTTTCTTGCTGCCCGGGCGCGCGCCTGCCAGAACCGGCTACATGTCCATCAAAGATGCCATTGCCGCCGCTCCCTATGGTTCGGCCGAGCCAGTTTCGCCGCTGGTGCGGCGTGTGCTGGCGAAGAACCCCAGCGCCTTCACCTATCTGGGCACCGGCACCTACATCGTCGGGACCGGCACGGTTGCCGTCATCGACCCCGGCCCCGACAATGACGCGCATCTGGACGCGATCCTGTCTGCGACCGAGGGCGAGACGGTCAGCCACATCCTCATTACCCACACGCACAAGGATCACTCGCCGCTCGCCGTCAGGCTGAAGGCGGCGACGGGCGCGGAGGTTGTTGGCTGCGCGGAGCTGGTGCTGGCGGATGACGGACCGCGCTCCGACGCCGGTTTCGATGCGACCTATGCGCCCGACCGGGTGCTGGACGATGGCGATACGGTCAGCGGGCCGGACTGGACCATCGAGGCTGTCCACACGCCCGGGCACACGTCGAACCACCTGTGCTTTGCCCTGAAGGAAGAGGGCGCGCTGTTTTCCGGCGATCACATCATGGGCTGGTCGACAACCGTGGTCTCGCCGCCGGACGGGGACATGACCGCCTATCTTGATTCGCTGCGAAAGCTGCAGGACCGGGACGAGACGGTCTATTATCCGACGCACGGCGATCCGGTGACCGAGCCGAAGAAGCTGGTCCGCGGCTATCTGGTACACCGCAAGCAGCGGGAGAACCAGATCCTGACGCTGCTGGACGATGGGCCGAAGAGCATCGAGGCAATGGTGAAGACCATGTACGCCATGGTGAACAAGGCGCTGCACCCGGCGGCGGGGCGATCCGTCCTGGCGCACCTGATAGACCTGAAGCGGCGCGGGGTCGTCGAGGCCGAAACGGATGATCGCTGGCGCAAGGCGACCTGATGAGAACCGCCCTCGCCCTGATCGCCGGTATCCTGCTGGGTGCGGGCGCTTTGTTCCTGGTCCTGCGGCCCGATCAGGACCTGTTTGCGCCGGATGTCGATACGATCGCGGCGGCCAGCCTCGATTCGGTGCGGGCGCAGAACCGGCTGTCGGTCTTTGCCGGCCGGTTCACGGTCGCGGTCACAAGCCGGGCGGAGCGGCTCGGCTTCGCGGCGGAAAAGACGATGATCGTGCCCGCGACGGTGAAGTATGAGATCGACTTCGCGGCGCTGGGGCCGGAAGACATCATCTGGAACGCCGAGACGAACGAGATGCTGGTGAACCTGCCGCCCATCGAACTGTCGGAGCCCGAAATCGACCTGTCGGCGGTACGGGATTACGGCGAGGGCGCGGTCCTCCTGACCGTGGGCGGCGCGGAGGCGGCGCTCGACCGCGCGAACCGGGCGAAGGTGCGCGCCGCGGTGATGAAGGAAGCGCGCGCGCCGCTGATGCAGGACATGGCGCGGGAGGCGGCGCGGACGGCGGCGGCCCACAGCTTTCGCCTGCCGCTGGAGGCCGCGGGTATCCCGGCTGCGGTAAGCGTCAGGTTTCCGGACGAAACCGGGAGCACCATGTGAGAGTTTTCATCCCGAAGAGCCAGGGGAACCATCAATGAATGCGCCGATCCGAGAAGACCTGTCCGGTCTGGACCTGGTCGAGGAGATCAACCGGCTTCGCAAGGAGCGGAATGCGATCATCCTGGGGCATTATTACCAGGATCCGCAGATCCAGGACCTTGCCGATTTCGTTGGCGACAGCCTGGACCTGTCGAAGAAGGCGGCGGAAACGGACGCGGACGTCATCGCCTTTTGCGGCGTGCGGTTCATGGCGGAAACGGCGAAGATCCTGTCGCCGGAGAAGACCGTCGTCCTGCCCGACATGGATGCCGGCTGTTCGCTGGAGGACAGCTGTCCGCCGGAGGCCTTTCGCCGGTTCCGGGAGGAGCATCCCGACCATATTGCGCTGACCTACATCAACTGTTCGGCGGAGGTGAAGGCACTCAGCGACATCATCGTCACCAGCTCGTCGGTCGAGACGATCCTGTCGCAGCTGCCCAAGGACCAGAAGATTATCTTCGCGCCCGACCGGCACCTCGGCGGCTATTTCAACCGCACCACGGGCCGCGACATGCTGCTGTGGCCGGGCGCGTGCATCGTGCACGAGGCGTTCAGCGAAAAGGAACTCCTGAAGCTGAAGGCCGAGCATCCGGATGCGCCGGTCGCCGCGCACCCCGAATGCCCGCCGCATATCCTCGACCATGCCGATCATGTCGGTTCCACCAGCTCGATCCTGCGCTATGTGCTCGACAGCCCGTCGGAGAAGGTGATCGTCGCGACCGAGGCGAACATCATCCACCAGATGGAGAAGCAGGCACCGCACAAGACGTTCATCGGCGCGCCGGGCGCGGACGGGAACTGCAACTGCAACATGTGCCCGTTCATGGCGATGAATACGCTGGAAAAGCTGTACATCTGCCTGCGCGACCTGGAACCGCAGATCGTCATTCCAGAGGACGTTCGGATCGGCGCGAAGAAATCACTGGACCGTATGCTGGAAATGGCATCGGCCACGGTCGGCAAGGGCGACCTGGGCGAAATCGACGGCGACTGAACCGCACGCGCTTGCATCGAATATCCATGAACAATCAGGGGCCTGATGACCGATGAAACTGTTTCGACCCGCACTTGCCGCTGCCGCCTGCGCGGCGCTGTCCGGATGCGCCGCAACGATGGATGAGGGCGCGCGCGTCGCGGAGCTGGACGACCCCTATCTGTGGCTGGAGGAGGTCGAGGGCGAGCGCGCGCTCGATCAGGTGAAGGCGTGGAACGCGGAGACGGCGGCGACGCTGACCGCCGATCCGCGCTTTGCCGACTATCAGCGGCGGGCCTTCGAGATCCTGTCGAACCCGGAGCGCCTGTCGCCGCCGGACACGATCCACGGCGACCGGGTGATGAACTTCTGGACCGATGCGGAGCGCACGCACGGCATCTGGCGCACCGCGATGATCGACGACGTGCTGGCCGGAACGCCGATGTGGGAGACGGTGCTGGACCTCGATGCCCTGGCGGAAGCGGAGGGCAAGGACTGGGTGTGGCAGGGCGCGACCTGCCTCGCCCCCGATTATGACCGCTGCCTGGTGCGAATTTCCGATGGCGGCAGCGATGCAGGCGTTGTGCGCGAGTTCGACATGAGCGCGCGGGCCTTCGTCGATGGCGGCTTCCAGCTGCCCGAGGCGAAACATGATGTGACGTGGATAGACGCGGACACGCTGCTTGTCTCGACGGATTTCGGGCCGGGCTCGCTGACGCAGTCGGGTTACGGCCGGATCGTCAAGATGTGGAAGCGCGGCGTCGCGCTCGCCGATGCGCCGACGGTGCTGGAAATCCCGGCGGACGAGGTCGGCGTGCAGCTGTTTACCGCGTCCAATGACGGCCGCCTGTTCCCGGTGATCCAGCGCAGCCGCACCTTCTGGACGCAAAGCTATTTTCATGTGCAGCCGGACGGCAGCGTGCGCGAAGTGCCGATCCCGCACTCCGCGTCGTTCAGTGAAATGTTCGGATCGAAGGCGGTCCTGACACTGCACGAGGACTGGGGCGATTATCCAGCGGGCTCGCTCGTCGCCTATGACGCGGCGCGGTTCGCCAACGATGGCACGTTCGGCATTGAGCCCGTGTTCACGCCGAGCGCCAGCCAGGCCATCGAGGATGTCGAGGCGGGCGCGGACCGCCTGTACCTGAGCCTGCTCGACGATGTGTCCGGCAAGCTGCTGGCGCTCGATTCGAACTGGAACGTCAGCGAAGTGCCGTTGCCGCCGAACGGCGTCGTCAGCATCGAGGCGGCGGGCGGCAAGCGTGATATCGCCTTCTTCACCGCCGAGAGCTTCGCCAATCCGCCGCAGCTGTTCGCGACCCAGTCGGCCGCGGAAGCCTCGCTGATCGAGAGCGCGAGCGCGGCCTTCGATCCGGACAGCATTTCGGTCGAGCAGCGCTTCGCGACGTCGTCAGACGGCACGCGGGTGCCCTATTTCGTGGTGCGACCCGCCGGGACGACCGGCGCGCTGCCGACCGTGATGCACGCCTATGGCGGCTTCCGCGCGGCGAGTCTGCCTTATTACCTGACACGGCACCCCTCGCGCATCGGGCCGATGGGCCTGTTCTGGGTGCAGGAGGGCGGCAGCTATGTGCTCGCGAACATCCGCGGCGGCGGTGAATATGGCCCCGAATGGCATGAGAGCGTGCTGAAGGAGAACCGCCAGCTGGCCTTTGAAGATCTCTATGCAGTGGCCGAGGATCTGAAGGCGTCTGGCCTGACCTCCACCATCGCGGCGTCGGGACGCTCCAATGGCGGGCTGCTCGTCGGCACGGCCTATCACCAGCGCCCGGACCTGTTCGACGGCATCATCATGGGCGTGCCGCTCTCTGACATGTGGCGCTATGACAAGCTGCTGGCGGGCGCATCGTGGACCGGTGAATATGGCGACCCGGACGTGCCGGCGGAGTGGGCGTATCTGGGTTCCTATTCGCCCTACCAGAACCTGTCGCCGGACGCCGACTATCCGCCGATGATGATCTATACCTCGACGAAGGACGACCGGGTGCACCCGGCCCATGCGCGCAAGATGGCGGCGCGGATCACCGAATATGGCCAGCCGCTGTTCTACTATGAGAACCTGGCGGGCGGTCATGCGGGCGCAGCGAATGCGGAGGACGAAGCCTACCGCGCTGCGCTGATGATGGCCTATGCCAACGAAGCGCTGAAATAGGCACGGGGCGCGGCAGTGGCCGAACTGGCGGAGATCCCCGGCTTCGATGTCGATGCCTTTGTCGCGGCAACGCTGGCGGAGGACGCCGGTGCGCGCGGGGACATTACCTCGCAGGCGGTCATCCCGGCTGATGCGCGCTTTGCCGGCGTGATGGACAGCCGCGATGAAATCACCGTGTGCGGCCTGCCGCTGGCGGAAGCGTTCTTTCGTGCGCTCGACCCGAATGTGGAGATCGAGCGTCTTGCGGAAGACGGTGCGCGGGTCGCGAAGGGCACGGACCTTATGCGGATCGCGGGGAATGCGCTCGCGCTGCTGACGGCGGAGCGCCCTGCCCTCAACACCGTGCAGCATCTGAGCGGGATCGCGACGATGGCGAGCCGCTATGTCGATGCGGTGGCGGGCACGGGTGCGGTGGTCTTGGATACGCGCAAGACCCATCCCGGGCTGCGGCTGCTGCAAAAATATGCTGTGCGAACCGGCGGCGCGACGAACCACAGGATGACGCTCGGCGTGCAGCCGATGATCAAGGACAACCATGTGGCGGTTGCTGGCACGGTTGGCGAAGCGGTGCGGCGCGCGAAGGATGCCGGGCTGACCGATATCGTCGTCGAAGTGGACCGGGTGGACCAGATCGAACCGGCGCTCGCCGCCGGGGCCGACCGCCTGCTCCTAGACAACATGCCGCCGCCCGTGCTGCGCGAGGCACTGGCGGTCGTGAGGGGCCGCGTGCCGACGGAGGCGTCGGGCGGCGTGAACCTCGACACCATCCGCGCGATCGCGGAAACGGGCGTGGACTTCGTCTCGGTCGGACGGATCATCCAGAGCGCGCCCGCCGCGGACGTGGGACTGGATTTCCAGGCGGGGTGAATCGGCGCGACGAGGCCAGCATCTTGGTCGTCCCAGCGAAGGCTGGGACCCATGCTGGATAGGTGGGACCGGGTTGGCGTTTACAGCGTGGATCCCAGCCTTCGCTGGGATGACTATTTGGGTGAAGGCAGTGATGGCTTGACGGCGTTTCCCTGCTCCCGCCAAACTTTAGTCATTCCTGCGAAGGCAGGAATCCAAGGTGTACCGGCGCGGTTTGGGGCGACGGACTGGTCCGTGGATCCCTGCCTTCGCAGGGATGACTATGGAAGGAGAGGCGGATGGGTCATCGCGGAAACCTGATCCTGGCGGTCACCACCCTTGCCCTCGCCGCCTGTGATGACATTGACGAGGGCTATGCAGTCTTGCCTGCCGAGTCCTGCACCGTTCCTGTCGAGCTTGATCTGGCCACCGAACCGACGCCGCCGGACCGCATTCCGGACGCACCCGCGACGGGGCATGTGCTGGCGCTGAGCTGGTCGCCGGAATTCTGCCGCTTTCGCGCGGATGTGGATCGCCATGCCGGCCAGTGCCGGGACAACCGGTTCGGCTTCATCCTGCATGGGCTGTGGCCGCAGGCGGGGGCCGGGCCGCATCCCCGATCCTGCCGGCTGGCCGAGCCGGTGAACGAGGCGGTCGCACGCGAGCATTTCTGCATGATGCCCTCGGCATGGCTGCAGCAGCATCAGTGGGCATCGCACGGCACCTGTGGATGGGGCAGCCCGGACGCCTATTTCGCGGCGTCGAAGCGGCTTTGGGACGATCTCGTCCGGCCGGACCTGTTTGCGCTGAGCCGCCGAGAGGATCTGACGGCGGCAAACATCCGCGCAGCGTTCGTGGTGGCGAACCCCGACCTGCCCCCGTCTGCCGTCGGTATCCAGACGAACAATCGCGGCTGGTTGGAGGAGGTTTTTGTCTGCATGGACCTCGAGTTCGCGCCGCGGCCCTGCGCAGCCCGCGAATATGGCGCGGATGACGGGACCGAAGTCAGCGTCTGGCGCGGGGGCAGGACGGGCTGATCCGGCGGGCGCGGATCGGCCGCTAGAGCCGTTCGCCCTTGACCAGGTCGCCCTCGATTATGCCGGTTTCCGGGTAATGCTTGTCGAGGTGCTTCTTGATGATGCGGAGGTTCCGGGTGTTCGAACGGAACACCACATCGATCGCGTCGCCGACGAGCGGCACCGCGCCAATGACCGTGTCGAAGCCGACATTCGCGGTCATGCGAGCCAGCTTGAACTTGGACATGCCGAGGTTGCGGCCTTCCCAGATCAGGTATGTGCCCATCAGGCCGCTCAGGATGTCGCCGACAACGGGGATCAGGCCCATGATGGCATCGAGGCCGATGCGGTTGCCGAGCATCGGCACATGGAAGGGCAGGCGGATCGAGCGTTCGAGGATCGCCTCCAGCACTTCGACCCGCTGGCGCACGGCCATCGGCGTCGATGCCTTGGCCTGGGCCTTCGCAAAGGCGGCCTCAAGCGCCTCGGTATCGATCTCCGCCCCACGAAAGCGGCCGCCACCGGCACCGGGGCGTGCGCCCGGATCGGCTTGATGACCAGCCGCGAAATCGGCACCCGGATCGGGGCCAGGACCGGCGCGGGGGTCAGCCACGCCTTATGATCCCGCAGGCAAGGCGCGGTCCGGCATCGCCCGCCGGATCGGTGCGGTAGTCGTCGGCGCGCTGGTGGACGATGAGGGCTGCACCGTCGGCATCGAACAGCGCGCCGGGCGCACCTGACCAGGCGACGCCCGAGATGATGGTCGTCGAGGTGCCGCTGCCCTCCAGGCCGATTTCGACATTTCTGAGGTCGCCCTTGTGAAACCCGTCCTCGATGTCGGAAAAGCCGTGCCCCTCGTTCGTCGGGTTCCAGTGGCCGCCCGCAGAGGTGTAATCCGGTGCCGAGCAATCGCCGGTTTCGTGGATGTGGACCGCGTAGGTGCCGACTGGCAGCCCCTCAAGCTGCGCTGTCACCTCGATCTGGTCACCGTCCCACGCCAGGATTGCGCGCGCGAGCGTTTCGCCGCCCGGCGCTGTGGCGTTCGCATAGGCGCGGCTCTCAACGACACCCATCGCCGTCGGCGCGTCGGTCGCGGCGGCGAGGTCGTCGCTGGAAACGCCGGGGGAGGCGCAGGAGGTCAGGCCTGCGCCCATGGCCAGAAGGGTGCCTGCCGCCAGAAGGATAGCTGCGCTTTTCATAGTCCGTCTCCCATTTGCGCTCTTGAACGCGTGCACGGGGACAAAGGTTCAGCGGCACGGGTCACAGAATGGCGGCGTCACAGCGCCTTGACGATTTCCTCGACCATCTTCTTCGCGTCGGACAAGAGCATCATCGTGTTGTCGCGGAAGAAGAGTTCGTTCTCGACCCCCGCATAGCCCGCACCGCCCATGGAGCGCTTAATGAAGAGCGTGGTCTTGGCGTTCTCGACGTCGAGGATGGGCATGCCGTAGATGGCGGAGGTCTTGTCGGTCTTCGCGGCCGGGTTGGTCACGTCGTTCGCGCCGATGACGAAGGCGACGTCGGCCTGCCCGAAGTCGCTGTTGATGTCCTCCAGCTCGAATACCTTGTCGTAGGAGACGTTCGCCTCGGCGAGGAGGACGTTCATATGGCCCGGCATCCGGCCCGCGACGGGGTGGATGGCGTAGCGCACGTCGACGCCCTGCTCCTCAAGTAGGTCGCCCATCTCGCGAAGGACATGCTGCGCCTGCGCCACGGCCATGCCGTAGCCGGGGACGATGATGACCTTCTCCGCGTTTTTCAGGAGGAAGGCGGCATCGTCGGCGCTGCCCGCCTTGTAGGGGCGGTCGATGGCCGGGCCGCCCGCAGCGGCAGAGGCATCCTGGCCGAAGCCGCCCGCGATAACGCTGATGAAGCTGCGGTTCATGGCGGCGCACATGATGTAGCTGAGGATCGCGCCGGAGGAGCCGACGAGCGCGCCGGTAATGATCATGGCGCTATTCGACAGGGTGAAGCCCATCGCCGCCGCCGCCCAGCCGGAATAGCTGTTCAGCATGGAAACGACGACCGGCATGTCCGCGCCGCCGATGGGGATGATGAGGAGGAAGCCGATGATGAAGGACAGGACGACGATGATCGGAATCAGCGTCCCCTCCCCCGGCCCGCCCGCGCCGGACAGCACATAGGCGGCAATGAGGACGAGGATCGCGCCGAGGATGCCGAAATTGATGACGTGGCGCGCGGGCAGCAGGATCGGCGCACCCGACATGTTGCCGTTCAGCTTCGCAAAGGCGATGACCGAGCCGGAAAAGGTGATCGCGCCGATCGCCGCGCCGAGTGCCATCTCAATGCGGCTGACGAGGAAGATCTGGCCAGTTGCGTCGAGGAGGCCGAAGCCGCCCGGATTGAGCCACGCCGCCAGCGCAACGAGGACCGCCGCCATGCCGACAAGGCTGTGAAAGGCTGCCACGAGCTGGGGCATCTGCGTCATGGCGATGCGCCGCGCGATGGTCAGGCCGACGACTGCGCCGATGACGATGGCGGCGACGATCAGAAGCGCATCGGTGGTGTTGAAGACCTGGCTTATCGTTCCGGTCGCGCTCTCGACCAGGCTGACCGGCGGATGGGTGACGAGCGTCGTCACCACCGCGACCAGCATGCCGATCATGCCGTAACGGTTGCCCGCGCGGCTCGATTCCGGCGACGACAGGCCGCGAAGCGCCAGGATGAAACACACCCCGGCGATCAGGTAGGCGATGGCGGCCCAGGCGGGCGTTGCTGCGCTATGTTCCACCGGCTCAGCCCTTCTTCTCTTTTTTCTTGTACATGGCGAGCATGCGGGCGGTGACGGCGAAGCCGCCGAAGATGTTCACACTGGCGAGTGCGACGGCGACAAGGCCGATCCACTTTGCGGCGGGCACAGAAGCGGCGGCCGCCGCAATCAGCGCGCCGACGATAATGACGGAGGAGATGGCGTTGGTGACGGCCATCAGCGGCGTGTGCAGTGCCGGGGTGACCGACCAGACGACATAATAGCCGACAAAACAGGCCAGCACGAAAATCGACAGAATCGAGATGAAGTCCATGAATTCGTTATCCTCGTTTCACCGCCGCATATCCTCCCCCGTGGGGGAGGTGCCGCGAAGCGGCGGAGGGGGCGTTTTCGTCCGACAGGATGGCGTCAATCGCAGCGGCGGGATCGGCCAGAACATCCCGCGCGGAAATCCGCACCGTTGCGACGCCCGTTTCGGCGAAGAAACGGTCACGATTCATGTCGCGCTCGGGCTGCGTCCCGTGAGCGTGCGTTTCCCCGTCGACCTCGACCGCCAGTTTCAGCGGATGACAGTAGAAGTCAGCGACATACCGTCCGATTGGGTGCTGGCGGCGAAACTTCAAGCCGTAGGGACGAAGGCGGAGATGCTGCCAGAGGTGCACTTCCGGCGGCGTCATCTTTCGGCGAAGTTTCTTGGCGAACCGGACGGTGCGCGGCGGTCCAGACGGCATGCCGAGGGCTGCATCGGCTTCGGTGGCGCGAGAGCCCCCTCCGTCCGCTTTGCGGACACCTCCCCCGGTGGGGGAGGATGAAGTGCCGGGCCCCTCAGGCATCGAGGCGCGGGTTCGCGACCGTGCCGGCATGGGTGACGCGGGCGCCGGTGACGATTTCGTCGTCTTCGGGCCAGACGAGCGCCTTGGTGTCCTCGTCCCAGAAGGCGCTGAGGAAGTTCCACATGTTGCGGGCGTAGAGCTGGCTCGACACCTCCGCGAGTGAAGAGTTGATGTTCGTCGGCGCGATCACGGTGACGCCGTGGATGATCGTGTCCTGATCGGCGACCATGCCCTCCACATTCCCGCCCTGCGGGGCGGCGAGGTCGACGATGATGCTGCCCGGCTTCATGCTGGCGATCTGTGCGTCCGATACGAGGCGCGGGGCCGGGCGGCCCGGGATGAGCGCGGTGGTGATGACGATGTCCTGCCTGGCGATATGGTCGGAGACGAGCTTGGCCTGCGCCGCCTGGTACTCCTCGGACATTTCGCTGGCATAGCCGCCAGTGCCCTCGCCCTCGATCCCGGCAACGTCCTCAACGAAGATCGCCTTTGCACCGAGGCTCTCAATCTGTTCCTTCGTCGCAGCGCGCACATCGGTGGCGGACACCTGCGCGCCGAGGCGGCGGGCGGTGGCAATCGCCTGAAGGCCCCCAACGCCGACGCCCATTACGAAGACCCTGGCTGCGGAGACAGTGCCGGCAGCGGTCATCATCATCGGAAAGGCGCGGCCATAGGCGGAAGCCGCATCGAGAACGGCCTTGTAACCGGCGAGGTTCGCCTGGCTAGAGAGGACGTCCATCGACTGCGCGCGGGTGATGCGCGGCAGGAAGTCCATCGCCATCGCCGTAATGCCAGCCTTCGCATAGGCAGCGAGGGTGTCAGCGGACTGGAAGGGGTTGAGGATGGCGGCAAGGACCGCACCGTCCTTTGCACCTGCCAGCGACAGCAGGTCGGGCGCGCGCACGCCGAGGATCACGTCCGCGCCGGAAACGGCACTGGCCCGGTCGGGCGCAATGGTTGCCCCCGCCGCCTCGTAATCGGCATCGGTGACCGCCGCGCCGCTGCCCGCGCCGGTTTCAACGGCAACCTCCGCGCCCCAGCCCGTGAATTTCTTCACCGTTTCCGGCGAGGCGGCAACGCGCTGCTCTCCCGCTAGTGTTTCGGAGAGGAGCGCGATCTTCATAAGCGGCGTCCGGTCAGGCGACGAACAGCGCGAGGCCGAGAAGAACGACCACGACCAGCGCGATCGAATATTTCAGCAGCGACTTGAAGCCGAAATAGGTGGTGGCATGATCCTTCATGGCCTTGTCGGTGTACGGTTTTTCGGCGCTCATCCCGGTTGTCCCTTTTTGAAACAAAATGCCTTGCGCAAGGCAGTCGCGTCCCTAATACCGTTTTGTCGCAGCCTGTGAAGCGGAAGTCTTAATTATCCTCACCGATTACAGGGGTGAGCCGTTCTGCAAGCCGCGCAGGCCTTCGCCGGGAGAACTCATGAAAAGCCACGTCCTGATCGTTGATGACGAGCCGAGCCAGCGGCGCCTGGTCCGCATTATTGCCGAGCGCGCCGGACACCCCGTGCTGGAGGCGGAAAGCGGCGAAGATGCGCTGGAGATGATCCAGCAGGGTCGCGACGAGATCGGCGCGGTGATCCTGGATCATTCCATGCCGGACATGAGCGGCCTCGAAACGCTGGCGGAAATCCGCAGCGACCATTCGGACCTGCCGGTCATCATGTTGACCGCCCATTCCAGCGTGAAGATTGCCGTCGAGGCAATGCAGGCGGGCGCGACCGACTTCCTGATCAAACCGGCAAAGCCCGACAAGATCGTCGCGGCGCTGGATGCGGCCATGAAGGGCGGCGGCGGCGGCGAGCTACGCCCGCTGACCGAGAAGCTGCCGCTCGACGTCGCGTTCGAGAATATCGTCGGATCGGCACCGGCGTTCCAGTCGGCGCTGAGCATCGCATCCAAGGCGGCGAAGCGGAACGTGCCCGTGCTGGTCGAGGGCGAAAGCGGCACCGGCAAGGAAGTGATTGCAGGGGCCATCCACGCCGCTTCCCCCCGGGCCGGCAAACCGCTGGTCATCGTCAACTGCGGCGCCATTCCGGCAAACCTCGTCGAGTCAGTGCTGTTCGGCCATGAGAAGGGTTCCTTCACCGGCGCGACGGCGAAGCATATCGGCCGGTTCGAGGAGGCCGATGGCAGCACGCTGTTTCTCGACGAGATCGGCGAACTGCCGCTGGAGGCGCAGGTGAAGCTGCTCCGCGCGCTGCAAACCGGCCAGATCGAACCGGTGGGTGCACGCGGGCACCGCACGGTCGATGTCCGGATCGTTGCCGCCACCAACCGCAACCTGAAGGAAGAGGTGGCCGCCGGACGCTTCCGCGAAGACCTTTACTACCGGCTCGGCGTGGTACCGATCCTGATCCCGCCGCTTCGCGACCGCCGCGCGGATATTGCGCCGCTGGCGGAGCATTTCGTGGAGCAGCTGCACGAAGAAGGCGACATCCCCGCAAGCACGCTGGACGACGGCGCAATCGAGGTGCTGGCTGCCTATGACTGGCCGGGCAATGTCCGCCAGCTCCAAAACGCGATCTTCCGCGCCGGTGTGCTGTGCGAGGGCGAGGTGCTGACGCGCGAGGACTTCCCGGAAATCGTCAAGCGCGCCGAAGATAGCGGAGCGGCCCCAGCGCAGGCATCGCCGGCGGCAGCAAGCGCGTCGGTGGCGGGTGCCGGCGGCCCCGCAGCCGCTACCGAGGGGTCAGACCGGGACCCCCTGTCGGCCCATGCCGCGCTCGGCCCGGACGGCCATTTGCGCGAACTCGCGGAACTGGAGAAGGAGCATATCCGCTATGCCCTGACCCATTATCGCGGCCGGATGAGCGAAGTCGCCCGCCGCCTCGGCATCGGCAGGTCGACCCTCTACCGCAAGCTCGGCGAATATGCGCTGGATGAGGATGAAGTCGACTAGCCTGCTTACCCGAAGCTGTAACAGGACGCCGCTAGACCATCCCCATCAGAAAGAATGGGGACGGGATGAGCATGACCAGAGCGACAGTCCTGATCGCCGCTGCCGGCCTTGCGCTGGCGGCTTGCGGCAACGGTGCGGATGAAGGCGCGGATGCCAGACCGCCAATCGTGGGCGATCCGAACGCCGACGTTTCCGGGCCGGCCGTTGAGGTTGCAGGCAGTTCGACGGTTTTTCCGTTCACGAGCGCCGTGGCCGATTACTTTGCTGGGGCCTATCCCGAGGCGGAAAAGCCCGAGGTGCGCAGCACCGGAACGGCTGCCGGGATCGCGGCCTTCTGCGCGGGCGGACCCTCCGCGCCCGATATTGCCGATGCGTCGCGCCGGATGACGGCAGAGGAGTTCCGTACCTGCGCCGAAAACGGCGTCGACAATATTCGCGAACTCGTCATCGGCTTTGACGGCATAGCGCTGGTAGAGGCCGCCGGGATGGCCGCGGGTGACAGCGACGACCAGGAAAGCGCCGAGCCGCTGAACCTGTCGCTTGCGCAAATCTTCGAGGCGCTTGCGGCAACGGCACCGGACGGCGAGCCGAACCGGGTAATGAACTGGAGTGCGGTCTCCGACCGGCTGCCAGACCGGCCGATCCGCGTGATCGTCCCGCCCGAAACGAGCGGGACGCGGCAGCAGTTCGAGGAGCTTGTGATGCTGCGCGGCTGCCGCGCGATCCCGGCGCTCGCGGAGGCTGAGGAGGCGCGCTGTACCGCGGTTCGCAGTGACGGCGCGGTCATTATCGGCGGTGAGGACGATTCGGCCGTCATCGAACAGGCTTCGGCGGACCAGGATACGATCGGGATCGTCGGTTACAGCTATTTGGTTCAGAACCCGGAGGCGGTCCAGCCGATCAAGATCGACAATTTCCTGCCCGAGGAAGCGACGATCATGGGCGGGGGCTATCCCGCCTCCCGCAGGCTGTATCTCTACGTCAACGCGGACCGCTACGCCGAGAAGCCCTCGCTGCCCGTTTTCGTCGATACCTTCCTTGCCGAGGAAATTTCGGGCGATCAGGGCGTTCTGGTCGACCAGGGTTTCGTGCCGCAGCCCATCTGGAACCGCGAAACACTAATGAACGCGCGCAAGGTTAAGCTGGCGGAGGCAGACCTCTAGCGGCTCACTCCGCCGCTTCGGCCACGTCCGGCTCCGACCAGGTCAGCTTTGGTTTCCGCGCCGCCTGCGTTTCATCGAGTCGGCGCAGGGGGGCGTAATAGGGCGCGCCCTTGAAGCGGTCCGTCTCCCCCGCCTTCACCGCGCGGGCGAGCGCGATCATCACGTCGATGAAGCGGTCAAGGTCGGCCTTCGATTCCGTTTCGGTCGGTTCGATCAGCATGGCGCCGTCGACGACCAGCGGGAAATACATGGTCATCGGGTGATAGCCTTCGTCGATCATCGCCTTCGCGACGTCGAGCGTGGAGAGGCCCGAACCCTTCATCCATTCGTCTGAAAACAGCGCCTCGTGCATGCACGGGCCGCCGTCCGCGAAGGGTGCGGACATCTCGCCCTCAAGGCGCCTGAGCACGTAATTCGCGTTGAGGACGGCGTCCTCAGCGACCTGCCTGAGGCCGTCTGCGCCGTGCGACATCATGTAGGCCAGCGCACGGACATACATGCCCATCTGGCCGTGGAAGGCGACCATGCGTCCGAAGCTGTCGGGATGGTCGCCCGCGGCGAGGTTTTCTTCCTCGACCAGCTCGAACTGACCCTCATCGTTCTTTCGCACGAATGGCAGCGGCGCATAGGGCGCGAGACGCTTCGAGAACACCACGGGCCCCGAGCCGGGACCGCCGCCGCCATGCGGGGTGGAGAAGGTCTTGTGCAAATTGATGTGCATGGCGTCGATGCCGAGGTCGCCGGGGCGTACCTTGCCAACGATCGCGTTGAAGTTCGCGCCGTCGCAATAGACATAGCCGCCCGCCTCGTGGACCGCGTCGCAAATCTCGATGAGGTCCTTCTCGAACAGACCGCAGGTGTTCGGATTGGTGATCATGATGCCGGCGATTTCCGGGCCGAGCTTTGCCTTCAGCGCGGCAACGTCCACCTTGCCCTCCTTCGTGGCGAGGATCGAATCGACGCCGTAGCCGCAGAAGGCGGCGGTGGCAGGATTGGTGCCGTGCGCCGATTCGGGGACGAGCACGGTGCTGCGCGGGTTGCCGTTCGCCTCATGCGCGGCGCGGATCGCGAGCATACCGCACAGTTCGCCGTGTGCGCCGGCCTTGGGGCTCAGCGCCACCTCCGGCATCCCGGTCAGCGTCTTCAGCCAGTAGGCCAGCTCGTCCATCAGTTCGAGCGCGCCCTGCACCGTGGACTGCGGCTGCATCGGGTGAATGTCGGCAAAGCCCTTCATCCGCGCGACCTTTTCGTTGAGGCGCGGATTGTGCTTCATCGTGCAGCTGCCGAGCGGGAACAGCCCCATGTCGATGGCGTAGTTCATGCGCGAGAGGCGCGTGAAGTGGCGCATGGTTTCGGGTTCGGAGAGGCCCGGAATGTCGATGGAGCGATTTCGGGCGAGGCCGCCCAGACGATCCTCGCTCAGCGCTTCGTCGGACAGATCGACGCCCGTGCGGGAGCGGTCACCGATCTCGAAGATCAACGGTTCGTCCAGGATCAGCGCGCGGTTGCCGCTGAACGTCTGCGGCGCATCCGCCAGCGCTTTGCCGCTCGTGTCGCGGCCCTTGGCGTTCATGCTCGTCATGCCACGGCTCCCTTGTACGCGCTGATCAGTGCGTCGATGTCGTCGTCGGTTACGGTCTCCGTGACCGCCAGGGTGATGCAGCGTTCGATGTCGCCGTCATCGGGATAGAGACGGCCGAGCGATACGCCGCCCAACAGCTTGGTCCTGGCCATCTTGCGGACAAGCGCACGGGTGTCGGTTTCTAGCCTGATCGTGAACTCGTTGAAGAAGCTGTCGTTGAGGACCGTGATGCCCGAAATGGCGGCCAGGCGCTCTGCGACCTCCACCGCGCGGTTGTGGTTGATGGCGGCGAGGCGGCGCATCCCCTCCTCGCCCAGCAGCGTCATGTGGACGGTGAAGGCCAGCGCCATCAGGCCGCTGTTCGTGCAGATGTTCGAGGTCGCCTTCTCGCGGCGGATATGCTGCTCGCGCGTCGACAGGGTCAGGACGAAGCCGCGCTTGCCGGTCGCATCGACAGTCTCGCCGCACAAGCGGCCCGGCATCTGGCGGACATGTTTCTGGTTGCAGGCAAAGAGGCCGAGATAGGGCCCGCCGAAATTGAGGCCCCCGCCGATGGACTGCCCCTCCCCCACCACGATGTCCGCGCCCATTTCGCCGGGCGATTTGATGGCACCGAGCGAGACGACTTCGGTGACGACCGCGATCAGGAGCGCGCCCTTCTCATGGCAACGCGCGGCGAGACCCGACAGGTCGGCGATGTGTCCGAACAGGTTGGGGTTCTGGACCACGACGCAGCTGGTATGCTCATCGACCGCCGCCACCAGCGCCTCGATATCGTCGCCGGGGGCGCCCTGCTGCACCGTGGCCGGGTGCGCATCGATCTCGTCGTCGGTGAAGTGGGTCAGGGTCCTCGCGACCGACACATAGTGCGGGTGAACGCCGCCGGAGATGACCGCCTTCTTCCGCCGCGTCACACGCCGCGCCATGAAGATCGCCTCAACGCACGCCGTCGAGCCATCGTACATGGAGGCGTTGGCGACATCCATGCCAGTCAGGCGCGCGACCTGCGTCTGGAACTCGAACAGATATTGCAGCGTGCCCTGCGCGATTTCGGGCTGGTAGGGCGTGTAGCTGGTCAGGAACTCGCCGCGCTGGATGATGTAGTCGACGCTCGCCGGGACGTGGTGCTTGTAGGCGCCGCAGCCAAGGAAGAAGGGCGAGTGCGCCGCCGCCTTGTTCTTGCGCGCAAGGGCGCTGAAATGCCGTTCGACCGCCATCTCGCTGGCGTGCATCGGCAGCCCCTCGATGGGGCCATCCAGCCGCGCGGCCTGCGGCACATCCTGGAACAGGTCGTCGATATCCTGAACGCCGATAGTGCCGAGCATGGCCTGGCGGTCGGTGTCGGTGAGGGGGAGGTAGCGCAAGGCAGTCAGTCCTTTGGTTTCAGAGCCTTGAAACGAAGGCGGACATAGTCGGCGGTCCAGCGGCCTTCGTCGTCGCAAAGGGCGGGGCGGAGGAGGGCGACGGCGGCGGCGATGATGCTCTCCTGATGGCCCTCCGGGATGAACCCGTGGCGGAAGGTGCGGAACCAGTGGGCCATGCCGCCGGGCAGCGGCGTGGGGCGGGGAATGAGCTGTGCGCTTTCCACAGCGAAGCCCGCCGCTTCCAGTTGACGCGTTGCCGCATCGGCAGAGGGATAGGTCTGCGTTTCGGGCACGGATAAACCGCGCTGTTCCATGACGGCGCGAAGGGCGGTGCGCATGGCGGCGATATTCCCCTGCCCGCCGCATTCGGCAACGAAGCGCCCGCCGGGCTTCAGCGCGCGGAAGACGCCCCGATAGACCGCGCGCTGGTCGGGCATCCAGTGGAGTGCGGCGTTCGACAGAATGGCGTCGAACTCGCCGTCGAAAGTGAGCGCCTGGCCGTCCATCTCCTGAACGATCAGGCCGCGTTGGCGGGCGGCGGCGAGCATGGGGGCGCTTGTATCGACGCCGAGAACGTCGGCACCGGCGTCCACCAGGCGCTGGGTGAGGACGCCATCGCCGCAGCCGAGGTCGAGGATGCGCTCGCCGGGCCGGGGGGCGAGGAGGTCGAGGACGGGCTGGCCTAGCGCGGGGACAAAGGCGGCGTTCTTCGCGTAGGCGCTGGCGTCCCAGCTGTGGGCCTGGGCGGTCATTGGGTCTGGGCCGCGGTTGGTTTGTGACCCTTTGACAGGCTCAGGGTGAACGGAAGGGGGGTTGTGTGACGGTCTAATAACGCCCGCTCACCCTGAGCCTGTCGAAGGGCGAGCGTGCGGGGCGGTCCCTCGACTTCGCTCGGGATGATGACCGGGGGAAAGGTGGCAGGCGCGCTCACAGGTCCTTCACGAAGTCCCTGTAGGCCGCCTCGTCCATCAGGGCGCTGAGTTCGCCCTTGTCGGACAGGGTCATCTTCACGAACCAGCCGTCCGATTCGGGGGCGGAGTTCACCAGCGCGGGATCGTCGTCGAGCGCGGTGTTCGCGTCCGTTACCGTGCCGGAAACGGGGGCATAGACCTCGCTCGCCGCCTTTACCGATTCAACGACGGCGATTTCACCGCCCTTCGCGACCGTTTTGCCGGTGTCGGGCAGTTCCACGAACACGACGTCGCCAAGCTGGTCCTGAGCATAGTCGGTGATGCCGACCGTCGCGCTGTCGCCGTCTACGCGGATCCATTCATGGCTCTCGGTGAAGTGAAGGCTCATCGGTACGGATCTCCTTTAGGCTTAGCGCACGTAGCGGTGGGGAACGAAGGGCATGGGGACGACCCGGGCGGCGAGGCGCTTGCCGCGAACCTCCACCTCAAGCGCGGTATCGTCGGCGGCATCCTCCGCCGCGACATAGGCCATGGCGATGGGGGCGCCGACGGAGGGGGCGAAGCCCCCAGAGGTGACGACGCCGGTCTTGCGGTCACCGGCAAAGACGGGCGCGCCTTCGCGAACAGGGCGTTTGCCGGGAAGGAGCAGGCCGACGCGGCGGACCTTCGGCCCGTTTTCGATCTGCGCCTTGATGCGCTCGTCGCCCGGATAGCCGCCCTCCATCTTCCGCCGCTTGGAAATGGCGAAGGTGATGCCCGCCTCGACCGGCGTCGATACCGGCGACAGGTCATGGCCGTAGAGCGGCAGGCCCGCCTCCAGCCGGAGCGAATCGCGCGCGCCGAGGCCGATGGGCTTCACCGAGGGGTCGGCAAGAAGAAGCTTGGCGAGCTTCTCCGCCTTCTTCGCGGGCAGGGAAATTTCAAAGCCGTCCTCTCCGGTATAACCTGACCGGCTCATCCAGATCTCGCTGCCCTTGATGCGGATTTCACTGCCGCGCATGAACGTCATGGTTGATAGCTCTCCGCCAAGGCGCGCCATCACGTCCTCCGCTTCGGGGCCCTGCAGGGCGAGGAGAGCGAGGTCGGCGCGCTCCTCAACCGTTACCCCGGCAGGCAGCCGACGGGTCAGGTGCGCCATATCGGCCTTCTTCGTCGCGCCGTTGACGACCATGTAGAAATGGTCCGCGCGGCGGGTGACGATCAGGTCGTCGAGAACGCCGCCATTGTCGTCGAGGAGAAGGGTGTAGCGCAGCCGGCCTTCCTTCAGGCCGATGAAGTCGCCGGGCATCAGCGCCTCCAGCGCCTTCGCAACATTCGCGCCGCTGACTTCCAGCTGGCCCATATGGCTGACATCGAACAGGCCGGCATGTTCGCGCACCCAGAGGTGTTCGGCGACGATCCCCTCATATTGCAGCGGCATGGCATAGCCCGCGAACGGCACCATCTTCGCGCCGAGCGAACGGTGCAGCTTGTCGAGGGGCAGCTTTTCAGCGTCGGTGAGTTTCATTCCGGTCCTTCAAACAGATCAGGCAGCGATTCGTGCCAGGGCTCAGCGCATGGCTGCGGCCCTATTGGACGAACGCTCCCCCTCTGTCATCGGACCTGAGAGTTTGATGCCGCGCGGGCGGCACTTACCCCTTCGGTGGGCGAACGCCTCTTGCCGGGCGCGCGCCGCTTTCCAGATCGCCGCTGATGCATCCGGCGCGGTCCCTTTGCGCCTGAGAGATTCCGGGGAAGGGCTTGCTCCTTCGGCGGCGGGTTAGTCCCCGCATCTCCCGTACCGGATGCCGGCCCCCCCGCGAACGAGGCGCCGTCGACGCTGCCGCTATCGGGTATCGGGGCGGCGCGAGTCAATCCGAGCGGCAGCGATTCCCACGGAAAAGTCGCGTCTCGGCGGTTTCGCCGTGCAGGAAGCTGGGCTAGGCGTCTGCGGCATGACCCTTTCCCTCGACCAGCTATGGCGCGATACGCAGGCCACGATGAAGGCACGGGGCGCCGACTTTGTGCTGCCCGCCGCAGCGTTCATCTTCCTGCCGAACGTCGCGCTGGCGCTGTTTGTCGCGCAGCCAGAGAGCGTTGCCGAAGCCGAGCCGACTTACTTCCTTTGGAATGGCCTTGCGGGGTTCGTCGGCCTGCTGGCGACCATCGCGATCATCACCATGGCGCTGTTTCCCTCCCTGTCGGTCGCTGCGGCCATCCGGCGAACCGGCAGCCTGCTTGTGCCCGCTATTGTCGTGGGCCTGCTCAGCGCCGTCGCCATCGGCATCGGCTTTCTGGCCTTCATCCTGCCCGGCCTGTTCGTCTTCGGCCGCCTGTGGCTCGCCCTGCCAGCGCTCGTGTCGGGATCGAGCGAAGGCTTTATCGAGCCGCTCCGCGATAGCTGGACCGTGACGAAGGGGTCCGTTCTTCGCGCGGTCTTCCTGATCGTTGTTGTCGTGGCCGCCGCCATCCTGCTCAGCATCCCGGTCGCTGTCCTCAGCGCCGTCGACATGATGGTCGGTTTCGCGACGGTCGAGCGGCAGACGCTGGGCCTTCTCGGCGCGATCGGGACGGGCCTGATCTCATCGGCGGTCGGCACCTACTACGCCGTGCTGCAGGCCGAGGCGTTCCGGCAGCTGACTACAGACCGTAGACCGCCAGCCTAGTCCCAGCGGGCGAGCGGCGGCAGGCTCATCAGGATCGCGTCGACATTACCGCCGGTCTTCAGGCCGAAGGTCGTGCCGCGGTCGTAGATCAGGTTGAACTCCGCATAGAGGCCGCGGTAGCGAAGCTGCTCTAGCCGTTCGTCCTCGGTCCAGCCCGTCTCCATGTGGCGGCGCGCAATCTTTGGATAGGTCGCCAGGAACGTCTCGCCGACATCCTGCGTGAACGCGAAGTCGGCCTCCCAATCGCCGGAGTTCAGCCGGTCGTAGAAAATGCCGCCTACGCCGCGCGCGCGGTTCCGGTGCGGTATGTAGAAATACTCGTCGCACCATGCCTTGTAGCGCGGGCCGTCCGCGACCTCATGCCGGTCGCAGCAGGCCATGAAGGCCGCGAGCCAATCCTCGGTGTCCGCAGCGACTGGAAAGGGCGGATTGAGGTCGGCCCCGCCGCCGAACCAGTCCTGCGTCGTCACCAGATAGCGCGTGTTCATATGCACGGCGGGGACGTGCGGGCTGGCCATGTGCGCGACGAGGCTGATCCCCGCCGCAAAGAAGCGCGGGTCCTCCGCCGCGCCCGGGATTTGCGCCGCGAATTCGGGCGAGAAGGTTCCTTCTACCCGCGAAATGTTGACGCCGACCTTTTCAAAGAACCGCCCCGTCATCTCGCCGCGCGTACCGCCGCCGCCCGGCTCGCCGCTTGGATCGTCGCGCTGCCAGTCGGTGTAGCGGAAGCGGCCCGGTTCGCCGGGATAGCCCGCCGCCTCGTCCTCCAGTGCCTCGAAGGCAGCGCAGATGCGGCCGCGCAGGGTGCGAAACCACGCTTCGGCCCGGTCTTTCCGTTCGGTCATATCAGCCATGCAGCGCCTCTAGAGCGGGGCATTTCCTGCCTGCAACCCGCTTTCCGGCGCGGCAGGCCGCCGCGCGCGCCAATATTGACCATTGAAAGACAAGGCCCCCACCCGCTATCAGGCGCGGCAACGACGAACCGTGGGACCGGGGTTCGGGTGATCTGACGCGTGTGCGCGTCACCTCGCTCGCCGCGCTGGTCCAAGAAGCAAGCAGGACACCCCCAATGGCCACTGCCGACGACGCCATGAAACAGGCGGTCACGGATGCCGAACCCGAAGACGGCGTTCGCCGCCGGGACTTTATCTATATCGCCACGCTGGCCTTCGGCGGCATTGGCGCCGCCGCGGCGATCTGGCCCTTCATCGACCAGATGAACCCGTCCGCGGACGTGCTGGCCCTCGCCTCGGTAGAGGTCGACCTCGCGCCAATTGCCGAGGGACAGGGCATCAAGGTCAACTGGCGCGGCAAGCCCGTCTTCATCCGCCACATGACGGCAGCGGAGATCGAGGAAGCGCGGTCCGCCAACCTCGACGGCCTGCGCGATCCGCAGACCTTTGACGAACGGACGCTGGACGGCCACCGCCAGTACCTGATCCAGGTCGGCGTCTGCACCCACCTCGGCTGCATCCCCTCGGGCGTCGCGGTTGGAGAAGTGAAGGGCGATTTCGACGGCTATTTCTGCCCGTGTCACGGTTCACACTATGACAGCGCCGGTCGCATCCGGAAGGGCCCGGCCCCGACAAACCTCGAAATCCCGGAATATGAATTCCTGTCCGATACGCGCGTGAGGATTGGCTAATGTCTTTCAGCTGGGCAAAACCCTACGAACCGAAGTCCGACACAGCCAAGTGGTGGGACGAGCGCCTGCCCGTTCCGCGCCTTGTCTGGAACAGCCTTGGCGGCGGTTACGAGGTTCCGAAGAACATTAACTATTTCTGGAACTTCGGTGTCCTTGCCGGTGTGTTCCTCGTGATCCAGATTGCCACCGGCGTCGTCTTGGCCATGCATTATGCGGCCAATACGCTGGTTGCGTTCGAGAGCGTCGAGCACATCATGCGGAACGTCAATTTCGGCTGGCTTCTCCGCTACATGCACGCGAACGGCGCCAGCTTCTTCTTCATCGTCGTCTATATCCATATCTGGCGCGGCCTGTATTTCGGGTCGTACAAGGCGCCGCGAGAGCTGGTCTGGATGCTGGGCCTCGTCATCTTCCTCCTGATGATGGCGACCGCCTTCATGGGATACGTCCTTCCCTGGGGCCAGATGAGCTTCTGGGGCGCGACGGTCATCACCAACCTGTTCTCTGCGATCCCGCTGATCGGGGACAGCATCGTGACGTTCCTCCTCGGCGGATTTGCGGTCGATAACGCGACGCTGAACCGGTTCTTCTCGCTGCACTTCCTCTTGCCCTTCGTAATTGCGGGTGCGGTGATCCTGAAGATCTGGGCGCTGCACATTCCGGGTTCGAACAACCCCACCGGTGTCGAGGTGAAGGGGCCCGCGGACACGATCCCGTTCCACCCCTATTTCACGGCAAAGGATGCGTTCGGTCTCGGCGTCTGCCTGATCGCCTTTGCGATCTTCGTGTTCTTCCTGCCGAACTTCCTCGGCCACCCGGACAACTATATCGAGGCGAATGCGCTCTCGACGCCTGCGCACATCGTGCCGGAATGGTATTTCTGGCCCTATTACGCGATCCTCCGCGCCTTCACGGTCGATTTCATCATCTCCGCGAAGCTGTGGGGCGTCGTGGCCATGTTCGCCTCCATCCTGCTGCTGTTCTTCCTGCCCTGGCTCGACAAGTCGCCGGTGAAGTCGATGCGTTACCGGCCGCAGATGAAGCTGTGGACCTATGTCCTCCTCGCCGACATCGTTGTGCTGTCGATCTGCGGCGGCGCGCCGGCAGAGGAGCCGTTCGTCATCATCAGCCAGATCGCGACGATGTACTATTTCGCGCACTTCCTGATCATCCTGCCGATCGTCAGTGCGAACGAGACACCGCTGCCGCTGCCCAACTCGATTTCCGACGCGGTGCTGAAGGGCAAGGCCTCCACGGGCGCACCCGCCGGCCTCAAGGATACCGGGCCGGCCGCCGCGCCGCAGCCCGCAGAATAAGGGACGAATACCCATGATCCGCATCATCGGAATCCTGACCGGGATCGTCTTCCTGTTCGTCCTGTTCCTCGGCGCGATCGCGACCCGGGAAGAGGTACCGGAAGATCCAACCTATGCCTTCCACGAATATGCCGAGCCGCCAGAGGGTGGCTGGTCGTGGGACGGCCCGATGGGCATGGGCGTGTTCGGCACGTTCGACCGCACGCAGCTGCAGCGCGGGTTCAAGGTCTACAAGGAGGTCTGCTCCTCCTGCCATTCCCTGAACTACGTCGCGTTTCGCAGCCTGACCGACATCGGCTTCAACGAGGCCGAGGTGAAGGTGATCGCCGAGGAGTGGCAGATCCCCGTTCCCTCCATCAACCCGGACACCGGTGAGGCCGATTCGCGCCAGGCGCTGCCCGCCGACCGTTTCCCGAAGGTCTATCCGAACGAGGTTGCGGGCCGGGCGGCAAACAACAACGCCTATCCGCCCGACCTCTCGCTGATGGTGAAGGCGCGTCCGGACGGCGCGAACTATCTCTATTCACTGATTTCCGGTTACGAGCCGGTCCCGGCCGCGTTCCCGGCGGACTATGTGCAGGAGGGTCTGCACTATAATCCGTACTTCCATTCGCTGTGGATCAACATGCCCCCGCAGCTGTCCGACGGTCTCGTGGAATATGACGACGGGACAGAGGCGACGGTCGAGCAGATGGCACAGGACATCACCGCGTTCCTGTACTGGGCGGCGGAACCCAAAATGGAAGACCGCAAGCAGGCCGGGGTCGGTGTGCTGGTCTTCCTCCTGATCTTCACCAGCCTGTCCTACCTCGCGTACAAGCGCGTCTGGGCGGACATCAAGCCGTCCAAGGTTGGCGGTCCGGGCACCCGCGGTGACATCAACGACAAGGGCGTTTCTGCCAGCAAGCCCGGCGAAGGCGATCACCGCGACTGATCGCCGGCAGCCGAACCTGCCGGGTTCGCCGTGACGCTCGGCATTCTCGGCGGCAGTGGTCTTTACGACCTCGAGGGGCTTGACCGGCCAGAGTGGCGGCCGGTGACGACTCCGTTCGGTGATCCGTCGGACGATCTGTTGTTCGCTTCGCTGGATGGCCGCGACGTGGTGTTCTTGCCCCGCCACGCGCGCGGGCACCGGATCCTGCCGCATGAGATCAACTACCGCGCCAACATCGCCGCGCTGAAGATCGCCGGCTGCACCGAAGTCCTCTCCGTATCGGCCTGCGGCTCGTTTCGGGAAGAGCTCGCGCCCGGCGATTTCCTGCTCGTCGATCAATATATCGACCGCACCCGCAGCCGTATCCGCACCTTTTTCGGCGAGGGGATCGCGGCCCATATCTCGCTCGCCGATCCGAGCTGCGGCTCGTTGCGGCAGCTCGTGGCGGACGCGGCGGCCAGCGCAGATGTGCCCGTCCGGAATGGCGGCACGTATCTTGCCATGGAGGGTCCGCAATTCTCCACCCGCGCAGAGTCGCGGCTGTACCGCGGGGCCGGGCTCGACGTGATCGGCATGACGGCGATGCCGGAGGCGGCGCTCGCGCGCGAAGCGGAGCTTTGTTACGCCACGCTGGCCATGGTGACGGACTGGGACAGCTGGCGCGACGAGGAGCGCGGCGCTGAGACGGCGGATATCCTGGCTGTCATGCACTCCAATGTCGGCAGGGCGCGGGCGATTGTCACAGCGCTGCTGACCATGCCCGAACCGCCGCCCTGCGAAGAAGGCTGCCGCACCGCGCTCGACCACGCGATCATCACACCGCCCGACCTGCGCCCGCAGATGACCGTCGACCGGCTGATGCCGATCGCGGGCCGGGTGCTGTCATGAGCGTCGAACATTTGAAGTCGTTGATCCGCACGATCCCGGACTGGCCGAAGGCAGGTATTCGCTTTCGCGACATTTCCTCGCTGCTGATCGACGCGGAGGGGTTCGCCGAGGCCGCCGAGCGGATGGCGTCTGTGGCCCCGCAGGATATCGACCTCGTCGCCGGGATCGAGGCGCGCGGCTTCCTGTTCGCGGGCGCGATTGCGGGCAAGCTGGGCGCGGGCGTCCTGATGGTGCGCAAGGGCGGCAAGCTGCCCGGCCCCGCGCAGGGCCGCGATTATGCGCTGGAATATGGCGAGGACCGGCTGGAGGTGCACGAGGGGCAGATCGCGGAGGGTGCGCGCGTCCTCCTCGTCGACGACCTGATCGCGACGGGCGGCACGGCGCTGACGGCCTGCCAGCTGCTCGACGACGCCGGTGCCGATGTGGCGGGGGCGGTGTTCCTCATTGACCTGCCCGACCTCGGCGGCGCGCAGCGGCTGCGCGATTCGGGCCTCGACGTGCAGGCGCTGATCCAGTTCGAGGGCGAGTAGCGTCCGCTAGTCCGCCGAACCGAGCGTGTCGGCCACCATCGAGCGCACGTCGACTTTCGCCTTCAGGCGCGCGCCGAGGAGCGCCGTGCCGGAAATCTTGCGCTGAACGAAGACGGTGTCGACCGGCGGCAGGTGCCAGGCCTGCCGGTCGGCGGCGACCTCCATACCCTCCTGCCTCAGGACCTTGACAAAGGCACGGTCGCCGAAGTCGAACGGCCCGGGCCTGTTCAGTTCGGCAATGATGAGGTCGAGCGCGCGGTTCAGGAAGTCGCCGTGCCGCTGGACAATGGTTTCGCTGAAGAACCCCGCTGCCAGCGCCGCCGCCTTCAGCTCCTCCCGCTCGCCGCCAAGCCCTGCGCGCAGCATGTTCGCATAGCGTGCTGCGGTATCCGCGGACACATCGCCCGCCGCGCCGAAATCGAGGAGGACGATTCGTCCGCTCTCCGGCTGGTAGCGGTAATTGGCGAAGTTCGGGTCGGTCTGCATGAACCCGAAGATGAACAGCTCGAGCAGCACGAGGTCGATAATCGTCTTCGTGACCCGGTCTCGCTCGTCCTGCGGCGCATCCACCAGCGATTCGATGGGCCGCCCCTCCTCGAACGTCATGGCGAGGACGCGGGGCGTCGTCAGGTCGGGCTCCAGTGCGGGCACGACGAAGCGCTCGTCATCCGCCAGCGCCGCGCGGAACCGCTCCATCTGCGCACCCTCGCGGATATAGTCGGCCTCCTGGTGCAGCTGGCGCTTCGCCTCCGTCAGCATCGGAGTAATATTCAGCGTTTTTGGCAGGACGCCCGACACGCGCAGCAGCGTGGCGACATTGTCGACGTCCGCATCGATACTTTCGGCAACGCCCGGATACTGGACCTTGATCGCCAGCTCCCGACCGTCCGGCAGGCGCGCGCGGTGCACCTGACCGATTGAGGCAGCGGCGATGGGCGACGGCTGGAACAGTGCGAAGCGCCCCCGCCAGTTCTCTCCCCATTCGGCGGCCAGCACATGCTTCAGCTGCTTTGGCGGCATGTGATAGGCGCGGTCGCGCACCCGGCCGAGGATCTCCGTCAGCTCGGGCGGCAACATGTCGCCGGTGTCCATCGAGATCATCTGGCCGAGCTTCATCGCCGCGCCGCGCAGCTGCGACAGCTGATCGGCGACGCGGGTCATGTTGCCGGGCGTCAGGGCGAGGTCGGACAGTTTCGGCCGCTCACCAGCCGCCAGTCGGCGCGCGCCCTCCGACAGCATGCCGCCCGCCACGCCGCCCGCCATGCGGCCAAAGCGCGACAGGCGAGAGATGCGCCCGCGCGGGACGGCCCGCTCTCGCCGGTCGTCGCTCATCCTGTGAAACCCGTGGTCATACAGGCCCCGCTAGGCGATACCGCCCGCAAAGCCCATGGGCCAGCGCGTCACAGGACGGCCGGTGCTGTATCTCCGCTGGCAAAGTTGATGACCGTGTCGCCGAGGACGACCGCACCGATTGACGTATCGAAGCGCAGCGTCTCCGACCCGTCGGCAAAGGCGAGCTCGGTACCCGCGACGCCGACCGGAACGCTGGTCGTGTTGCCGTCGCCGTCCGTCAGGCTCACGGCACTGCCGGTGCGGACGGCGGTGAAGTTCGCAAGATCATCCTCAAACGTCAGGACGTCACCGCCCTGGTTGAACGACGGGTTGAAGACGACCGAACCGCCGCCCGTGACGGTAATCAGCTCCGCGCCGGTATTGGTGCCGACGACAAGAACGTCGCCGCCGATCAGCGCGCGGCCATTGGCGGCGATAATCGCGGTGGACTGGGTACCCGCACCCGGCTCGATCGCAGATCCGGCCCCTTCGCTCGCGCCGGTAATGGCCGCGACGTCGAAGCCGACATCCTGGTCGCTGAGGCGGAATCCGCCGACACTGGTGTCGAAGAGCAGCGTGCGTGCGCCGTCGGTAAAGACCAGCTCAATGCCGACGATGCCGACCGGGATCGTCACCGACGTATCGCCGCCGGTAATGACCGCCGAAGAGCCGGACCGCACGATCGTATAGGCTGACGCCTCATTGTCGAAGCGCACGGTATCGCCGCCCGCGTTGAAGGAGCCGTCGAGCGTCACCGCGCCGTCAAAGCTGGCGATGCGCACATCCTGCTCGCCGCTGTTGCCGACGACGGTGCCATTGCCGCCGACCGCACCCGAAAAGCCGCTCGCCGCGGTCAGGATGAAGGACGAGTCCGGCTCCGTGGATGGCGGCGGGGGCGGTGGCGGCGGCGGGGGAGGAGGCGGAGGCGGAGGCGGCGGAGGCGGGGGCGGCGGCGCGATGGGATCACCGACGAGGAGGTTGTTCCATTCGGCCAGCGTCAGGTCCGTGATCTGATCGACAACAAGGAATCCGGTCAGGTCGCCGACGCTCAGCAGGGTACGCGTTGCCTCGACATCGATGGCGGAGAAGGCCAGCCCGCCAAGGTAGAATGCGTCCTCCGTGACCGAGAAATCCTGCACGAACACGGTGCCGAAATTGTCATTCGGCAGGACCGTCGATTCCGGGATGACAACGATGTCGTTGCCGTCGCCGGTAAAGATCGTGTCGGTACCGCCGCCTGCAACCAGGATGTCGTTACCGCCGAGACCCGTCAAAACGACGCCGTCATCGCTGGCGAACAGGGCGTCGTCGAAACCCGTGCCCGTCAGCTGGACCGTTTCCGCGTTCGTAACCGTGTTACCGGCGGCCAGAGCCTCTCTCAGGTTGAAGCTGAAGCCCGACTTCTGGTCATTCTGGAAGGCAACGAGGTCGCCCGTCCCCGCACCGGCATCGATGTTGAACGTCTGGATGCCGTCGATGGTCAGGAAGACGGTGTCGTTACCGGCACCCAGAAGCAGTGTGATGTCGCCGGTTGCGAATGTGGTGACGGTGTCGTTCCCCTCACCGAGGTCGAGCGTCTGGGTGCCGTTTGCCGACAGGACCAGTACCTCGTCATTGCCTGCGCCGAGCGATGCGTTGGTCGTGCCCGTACCATTGGACACCGTCAGAAAATCGACGCCGGCGCCGCCGGTAATCTCGTTGTTCGCGCCCGTCGCCCAGAACACGTTGCCGGTGTTTGCGCCGTTCTGCGTCAGCGTGAAGGTCTGCGCGTTGTAGGAGACGTTCGACTGGTCGATCAGGTCACCCGAATCGGGACCATAGAGGGCAAGGATCGCCTCTCGGTCCAGCGTACCGAGCGTATCCCCGTCGGAGCCTGCGGGCGTATAGCTCATCACCGTCGTCGAATAATTGTCGAGCTCGGCCGGCAGTCTGAAATCACCCTCGAACGGATGCTTGAAACCAAGCGAGTGGCCGATTTCGTGCAGGGCCAGATAGGTCGTCAGCTCTTCATTGACGTTGAAGAAGATCGCGCCGTCGAGCTCCAGACCGATCGTGTCCGCCTCCAGCACCTCGAGACTGAAGTCGAAGTTGCCGAACTGCACGTCGCCCATGCCCGCGGGCACCTCGAGGAATGTCACGCCGCTGGCATCGTCCCATTGCTGCAGCGCGCCGCGCACTGTTTCTTCTTGCGCGTCCGTCAGCGCGGTGAAGCTGTTGATGAAGGGGACGGTAAAGCCGCTAACCGCGTTGTAGCGGGAGAGGCCCGAACCTACCGTTACCTGCGTTTCGAAGGAGAAGGTCAGGACGACCGGGTTACCGGCAATGGCCGCGCGGTCAGCGGCGTTGTTCAGCGTGATGACCGACACGTCCTCAAGCGCGCGAATGTCATCGACCTGCGTGCCGTTGGCGACCGGCCCCACATCGCCCACGCGCGATGGGTCATCGCTGACATAAGTGCGGCCCGCCAGGTCATCGATCCCCTGTTTGCAACGAAAGCACATGTGAAAGCCCCTTAATCTCTCTTCAAAAACTGTCCGGTGTCTGCCGCGCATCGCGGCCCTTGGCAACGCTGACTAGTCTGCCTTTCATAAGGATCTCTTACCTGGCCGTATCGACTGGCCGCGTTTGCATGAGGCCGATCGATTTCATTGTCATGACGGGCTCGTCGTGCTGGTTGAACACCGTTATGTCGGAATGGATCGAGCCCATTTCCGGACGGGAGCGCGATGCACGCACTTCCTTTAACTCCGTCTGAACCCGCAGCGTGTCGCCGGGATAAACCGGCTTTTTCCAGCGCAGTTCGTCGAGCCCGGGCGAGCCGAGGCCCGCATGGTCCTGCTCCTTCAGATTGTCGACCATCATGCGCATGGTCATGGCGCAGGTGTGCCAGCCGCTGGCGGAGATGCGTCCGAAATGGGTCTGCGCGGCCGCCTCGTCGTCGAGGTGGAAGGCCTGCGGATCATATTTGGAGGCGAAGTCGATCACCTCCTCGCGCGTCACAAGCTTGCTGCCGAACGTCGCGGTCGTGCCGACGACCATGTCTTCGAGATACTTCATGTCTGTTCTGTTCTCCACCGCCTGGCGGGGGAGAATAGCGAAGCTTGGCGGCCCCCGCCGCCTAGCGCAGCTTAGAGGGGGCGGGCGGCGCACTAGCGAGAATTACCCACCGAGCCGCACTCGTGGAGAGTGGAGGACGGTGGGTGCATGCCCTGAAGCTGTCATCCTGAACTTGTTTCAGGACCCACGCCGCGACCTTGGCCATAAGCGGTGCAATCCTGAGACATCACGGCGTGGGTCCTGACCTTCGTCAGGATAACAGGCCGGCCTAGACGCACGCTTCAGACGTTGAAGCGGAAGTGGAAGATGTCGCCGTCCTTCACGAGATACTCCTTGCCCTCCAAGCGCAGCTTGCCCGCATCCTTCGCAGCCTGTTCGCCGCCCAGCCCGACATAATCGTCAAAGGCGATGGTTTCGGCGCGGATGAAGCCCTTTTCGAAGTCGGTGTGGATTTCGCCCGCGGCGTTCGGCGCGGTGGCGTTGCGCTTCGTCGTCCAGGCGCGCGATTCCTTCGGCCCGGCGGTGAAGAAGGTAACGAGGTCCAGGAGCTGGTAGCCCGCATGGATGATCCGCGCGAGGCCGGTTTCCTCAAGTCCCAGCTCGGCGAGGAACTCGGGCCGGTCCTCGGGTTCCATCTGCACGATCTCGGCTTCAATGGCGGCGGAAATGACGACCATCTCCGCGCCCTCGGCTTCGGCCTTTTTGCGGACAGCCTCGGAATAGGCATTGCCGGTCGCGGCATCCTCCTCACCGACATTGGCGACATAGAGAACGGGTTTCGCGGTCAGCAGCTGCGCGTTCTTCAGGACACGCGCTTCCTCGGCATCCTTCGGCTGCGTCAGGCGCGCCGGCTTGCCGTCGAGCAGCAGCGTCAGCGCCTGGCCGAGGACCGACGCGGCGATCTTCGCCTCCTTGTCGCCCTGCGCCGCACGCTTTTCCGCCGTCGGCACGCGCCGCTCCAGCGATTCGACGTCGGACAGCATCAGCTCGGTTTCGACGACCTCCGCATCGGCGACCGGATCGACCCGGCCAGAGACGTGGGTGATGTCGTCATCCTCGAAACAGCGCAGGACGTGGACGATGGCGTCCACCTCGCGGATGTTGCCGAGAAACTGGTTGCCAAGCCCCTCGCCCTTCGACGCGCCTTCGACGAGGCCGGCGATGTCGACGAACGCGAGCTGCGTCGGGATGACCTTCGCCGACTTCGCGATGGCCGCGATCTTGTCGAGGCGCGGATCGGGCACGGCGACGTTCCCGACATTGGGCTCGATCGTGCAGAAGGGAAAATTCGCCGCCTGCGCCGCCGCCGTCTCCGTCAGCGCGTTGAACAGCGTGGACTTGCCGACGTTCGGGAGGCCCACGATCCCGCATTTGAAACCCATTTTGTTTTACCCCAACTGAACTGTCATCCCCGCGAAGGCGGGGATCCATTGTGTATGACCACACAGAATTTAGAGCGCCCCTATGCGCACCCGCGACTACTACGTCTACATCCTCGCAAGCGGTCGGCATGGCACGCTCTACGTCGGCGTGACGAACGATCTGGAACGACGCGTTTCCGAACACCGGAACGGCTCGGTCCCGGGCTTCGCGCGTCGACACGGTGTATGCCGACTTGTGTTCACCGAACACTATCAGGACATCGAAACCGCGATACTGCGTGAGAAGCGGATCAAGAAATGGAACCGCGACTGGAAGATTAAGCTAATTGAGAAACATAATCCGGAGTGGGAAGACCTTGCGATTAACCTACTCGGGATGCCGCGCCATGAGGGCCAACTTTGAGGACAATGGATCCCCGCCTTCGCGGGGATGACAGTAGGGGCATCGGAAAGCCGCGCCTATCCCTGCATCCTCAGTGCCACGTCGCTCATGAAACGCGCGGCGTCGCCCTCCGCCAGCCAGTGCGCCTCCGCCGCGACCGCGCCGAGCATGTCAGCCAGTTCGTCCATCTCCGCTTTTGCGAAGTTGCCGAGGACGTGGCCGGTCACGCGGTCCTTGTGGCCGGGATGGCCGATGCCGAGGCGGACGCGGTGAAAGTCCGGGCCGATATGCGCGATGGTGGAGCGGATGCCGTTATGCCCCGCCGCGCCGCCGCCCAGCTTCGCCTTCACCTTGAACGGGGCAAGGTCGAGTTCGTCGTAGAACACCACGACCTCCGCCGGTTCGCTGCGGTAGAAGCGCATGGCCTCGCCGATCGAGCGCCCGCTTTCGTTCATGAACGTCTGCGGTTTCAGAAGGACGACGCGCTGGCCGCCAAGATTGCCCGCCGACAGCTCGCCCTGAAACTTGCGCGACCAGGGCGCGAAGCCGTGCACATCATGGATCGCATCGAGTGCCATGAAGCCGACATTGTGCCGGTGCAGGGCATATTTCCCACCCGGATTTCCGAGGCCAGCGAAGATCAGCATGAGGTGCTTCTAGCAGAGACCGCTTGAGGCCCGAGGCTTTTGTTTGCGGTCACCTTCCGGTGACCTGAGGCCGCACCGCCCCGCTCCCCCTGCCCAACCACCCAATGAGAATACCCTGTGGGTGGTTGGGCAGGGGGAGCGGGGCAGTGCGGGGGGCTGCC
>JAZBPX010000050.1:0-2390 GCA_036351775.1 Pacificimonas sp.
GGTCGCGGCCTTCATCCTGTGCCTGGTGCTGACCTGGAACGAATACTTCTTCGCCGCGCTGCTGACCTCCACCGACGCGGTGACCCTTCCGGTGATGGTCGCCAGCCAGACCGGCAGCCAGGGGATCAATTGGTGGTCCATGGCGGCGCTCTCGACGGCGGCGATCCTGCCGCTGGTGGTCGTGGGGGTGCTGCTGGAGCGCTACATCATCAAGGGCATGGCCGCGGGCGCGGTGAAGTGACGGGCGGAGGGCGTCGCGCGGCGGTCCTGTACGGGCGATGTCTTCCAAGGAGTTCGGGACTTCGGAGATGGGCGGGCCCAGCGCGACCCGTTCGAAGCGAACGCGCCGGGACCGGCGCCATCCTGGCCGCGCGGCCGCGCCGGACGTTCGCCTCGGGCGCCTTGAGCGCCAGCGGATTCGCACTGACAAAATCCGCCTGCGCGTCCGCCCGGCCGAAGGTCTTGAACCCGAGCCCGGACCTTCCCACATCCATGCGGTCGGCGGCCCGAACGGGCGCCGGCGGCGCCGATCCGGCCGCGACGTCCGCCCATGGAGTCGCTTCGGAAGGCGTCTGGATCCTGTATCGCTCAACGGAGGATACGCGCCATGCGCACCATCGATCTGACACCCCTTTACCGCACCACCGTCGGCTTCGATCGTCTGGCCGCCATGCTGGACGCCGTCACCGCCCATGACGCCGGCGCGGCGGGCTACCCCCCCTACAACATCGAAAAGACCGGCGAGGACGCTTATCGCATCACGCTGGCGGTCGCCGGCTTCGCGGAGTCCGAGCTGTCGGTGGAAAGCCGCGATGGCCAGTTGCTCGTGACGGGCCGCAAGGCTGACGCCCAGGACGGCGAGGGACGCACGTTCCTGCACCGCGGCATCGCTGAGCGCGCCTTCGAGCGCCGTTTCCAGCTGGCGGACCACGTCAAGCCGGTGGGCGCCGTGGTCGAGAACGGAATGCTGCACGTGGAGCTGGTGCGCGAGGTGCCTGAGGCGCTGAAGCCGCGGCGCATCGCCATCAACGGCGGGCAGAAGGCGATCGAGAACCGCGACGCGGCCTGATCGCCCATCGCCACCGCATTCTCGGGGTCGTCGCGCCGCAAGGCGCGGCGGCCCTTTGCGTGGGCGTCGCGCCACCTGCGCAGGACGCACGGACCGGTCTGACCATGCGATGTTGGTGGCGGAGGGGACGGGCCTGAAAGACAACCTTCTCCGCCCCGGGAAACTCATAGCAGGATGAGGAGAAACCTGTCATTATCGTTTTAAATCAACTATTTAATTGACTCCGTCCCTGAATCGCTCGATTTGATGCATCCGCTCGTGCAGGATGGTGACGATCCCGATGTCGCCATTGGCAAGGCGTTTCCTGTACACGAAATGGCGCTCGTAGCGGAAGAAGTACCCTTCCGCCCCGAACTCGGCCGGCACGGGCCTCGACATCACGCCGCGTCTTTCAATCCGCTCGAACGCAGCGAAAAGGCCGGTGACGTTGGTTTCTTCCTGCGCCTCGCCCCACCGGTCGCGGGTGTAGCGGGAGATCTCATCGAGGCGGACTGAGGCCGCCTCCTGGACCGGGATCGCAATGGGCTCAGGCCCGGTTCCGGGAGATCACCTCGGCGGCGGTCAGGGGCTTGTAGCGTTCCTCCGTCGCCGCGAAGGCATGGTTCAATTCGGCCTTCAGACGATCGAAGGCTTCGCGCTCGGCGCGTTCCTTGTCGCGGCGGATGAGATCGCGGTTATATTCGCTGACGTTCTCGTAAGCGCCGCCCTCTCCAACATTCGTCGCCACGAACTCGCTGAGGGCGCCGCTGACGCGGACGGTCATGGTCGTTGTGCGGGACATGACACGCACCTCCTCTCGGGTCCGTTGTCTTCAAGACAAACATAAAAGAAGACAGATTAGGCCGTGCGCTGCGCTGTCGCTTCCAGTTTCTGGCCTTCAATCGCCTTCGCCCTCCAGCACATGGGCACCCGCGAGCTCGAGAAGCATGAACAGCACGGCATCGGAGTGCCGCACCAGCGCGATAAGATGATCGCCGCTGGGTCCCCGTTCGCCCGCGAGCCAGTCTTTCACGGTACGCTCGCTGGCATCCGTCCGCCGCATCGCCATCCTGATCGTGCGACAGGTCGAGCCGAGTTCCTCTTGCAACGCCATCGCCATGGCTGTCCGATAGTCAATCGGCTGGTCGATCAGGTGCGCAAATGTGCCCATCTTCGGCACAGCTGTGCCCATCTCGATCCGCATCTTCTGGTTCCTTCCCGTTAACCCGCATATCTCACGAAGGTGTGGCGCATCGGGGCGGCTGAACGGTAAAGTGTAAGCGCAACCAGACACTTGCGCCGAACGACCGGAAGCCCCCGATGCCGACAGAATGTAGCCCGA
>JAZBPX010000051.1:0-3160 GCA_036351775.1 Pacificimonas sp.
CGGCACCAAGACCTGGATCTCCAACGCGCTTCATGGCGACTGTTTCGCGCTGCTTGCCAAGACCGACCCCGACGCCAGCCCCCGCTACAAGGGGATGAGCCTGTTCATCGCCGACAAGAGGGATGGCTTCACCACCGGCAAGAAGTTCGAGAAGCTCGGCTACAAATCCATCGATTCCGCCGAACTCATCATGGAGGACTACCGCGTCCCGGCCGACCAGCTGATCGGCGGGGTCGAGGGGCAGGGCTTCTTCCAGGCGACCGGCGGGCTGGAGCTTGGCCGGATCAACGTGGCGGCAAGGGGCGTCGGGCTGGCCGAGGGTGCGCTTCGGCTTGCCACGGAATACGCCCAGATGCGCGAGACGATGGGCAAGCCGATCGCGCAGCACCAGGCGATCCAGCTCAAGATCGGCGACATGGCGACGCGCGCGCGGGCGGCTCGCCTGCTGACGATGGATGCGGCCGAGGCCTACGACAAGGGCGAACGGTGCGACAAGGAGGCGGGCATGGCCAAGTATTTCGCCTCCGAGGCCGCGGTCGAGAACAGCCAGGAGGCAATGCGCGTCTTCGGCGGCTACTCCTATTCCAAGGAGTACGATATCGAGCGCTATTATCGCGACTCCATGCTCATGTGCATCGGCGAGGGGACGAACGAGATGCAGCGCATCATCATCGCAAAGCAGCACTTCAGGGAGAACGCATTGTGAGCGGCGATGACGGCCGCTTCTCCCTTGCCGACCTCGTCGCGGTGAACACGCAGGCCCGCGCCGCCCTGGGCAAGGCGCCGGAACGGTTCGGCACGGCGAAGTTCATCGGCATGATCGGCGACGAGATCGACGGTCTTCGCAGCGCAGGCAGAAGCTGGGCAGAGATCGCCGATCTGCTGGAGCAGGCGACTGGTGAGAAGATGGAGGTCGAGACGCTGAGAGAGCATCATGAAGGGGCCGGGGAAAGTTTCGGCAAATGAGCAGCCTTGCGCTCCCCCTTTCCGGCTTCCGCGTCCTCAGCGCGGAGCAGTATGGCGCCGGTCCCTGCGGCACGATGCATCTCGCGCAGCTCGGCGCCGATGTCCTCAAGACCCGGATCTGGGCGCTGGAGGAGTTCTTCCGCCACATCCGCCGCCATGACGACGTCTGGGTGACGACACGCAAGGCCATCGCGGACCGTTTCATGGCGAAGTTCCAGGCATGAGCGTTCGCCTCGACACGGACGGCCCGCTCGCCACCATCTCCATCGACCGTCCGAATGCGAAGAACGCGTTCAATCAGGCGATGTGGCTCCAGCTTGTCGAGCTGCTGCGCCAGGCGGGGGCGAACGACCGGCTTCGGCTGCTTGTCCTGCGGTCGAGCGAGCCGGGCAGCGCGTTCAGCGCCGGGGCCGACATCAAGGAACTGCTTGCCAACAAGGACGATGCCGGTTGGCGGAGCGCCAATCAGGCCGCCATCAACCGCGCCCAGTACGAGCTCACGCGATTTGCGCGGCCAACCCTCGCCTTCATCGAGGGTGACTGCGTCGGGGGAGGTTGCGGGATCGCCCTTGCCTGCGACCTGCGCCTGGCCGCCCCGGCGGCGCGGTTTGCCATCACCCCCGCAAAGCTGGGGCTCGTCTATCCGCTACACGACGTCAAGCTGCTGACCGATCTCATCGGGCCCGGGCAGGCGAAACGGCTTCTCTTCACCGGGGAACTGATCGGTGCGGAGGAGGCGCTACGGATCGGCCTGGTCGAGGCGATCGGCGATGATTCCGCCCTGTTCGCGGAACCGATCCTTGCGGCCTCGCCCCATTCGACCGCCGCCATGAAGCGCTTCGTGCGCCGCGTGCTGGACGGACAGGCGGAGGATGACGAGGACACGCTTCGCACATTCGCCGAAGCCTTCACCGCTCCCGATTTCGCGGAAGGGACAGCCGCCTTTATCGCCAAGCGTCCGCCCCGGTTCGGCGCATGACCGGGCTGGGGTCCGCGTCTGGACACGGCACCATCGCTGGCGGGCTTTCCTTCGCGCCAAATCTTGATGCCGCGATCGGCGCCTATCGCGGCACGCTTGGGCTGGAGCTTGTCGAGGAGGCACGGGTTTCCGGCAGGTTGGTACGCGCCTGAGGTTGCTTAGGAAACGAGGGCTCGCGCTACGCCGCGCTGCGACTGAAGAGCGGTGCGCCGTGCTGGCTGCGGCTGGTCGAGCAGCTGGCCCATCCCGCTTTCCGGCCGACGACGAGCTATGGCTGGGCGGCGTTCGAATGCACGGATCAGGAAGTGTGGAGCTGGCCGCGTAAGCTTGCGGGCGGCGGGTCCAAAATTGGCACAGTCCCGGTTGTCTGAAGGTCGGCGCGCCGGGACGGTGGTGGGACCGGCCGGGGAACTCCTCGAACTCGTCGAGACCGGCTGACGGGACACGCCGGGCCGCAATAGCTCGCGGCTTGCTATCCCGCGCGCCGCCCCATACCCCTCGAGCCGAAAAACCGGGGGGCGGGGGCTTGCCGACGCCGAGGAAAAAGGGGGCTCAATGTCCGCAAATATCGCCGAGATGGAACGCCGCCGCGAGGCCGCCCGGATGGGTGGCGGGGAAAAGCGCATCGCCGCTCAGCACGCTAAGGGCAAGCTGACCGCACGCGAGCGGCTCGAGGTGTTGCTGGATGAGGGCAGCTTCGAGGAACTCGATACCTATGTCGAGCATGACTGCACCGATTTCGGCATGGCTGACCAGAAAATAACCGGCGACGGCGTCGTCACCGGCAGCGGCACGATCAACGGCCGGCTGGTGTTCGTCTTCAGCCAGGATTTCACCGTGTTCGGCGGCTCCCTTTCCAAGCGCCACGCGGAGAAGATCTGCAAGGTGATGGACATGGCGATGAAGGTTGGCGCGCCCGTCATCGGGTTGAACGACTCGGGCGGCGCGCGCATTCAGGAAGGCGTCGCCTCATTGGGCGGCTATGCCGAGGTGTTCCAGCGCAACGTGCTCGCCAGCGGCGTCATCCCCCAGATCAGCCTCATCATGGGACCATGCGCGGGCGGGGCGGTCTATTCGCCGGCGATGACCGACTTTATCTTCATGGTGAAGGACTCGTCCTACATGTTCGTGACCGGGCCGGACGTGGTGAAGACCGTCACCAATGAGGAAGTGACGCAGGAAGACCTCGGCGGGGCGGTGGTGCACACCACCAAG
>JAZBPX010000052.1:0-21909 GCA_036351775.1 Pacificimonas sp.
ACTAGCGGGTGGCCGGGCCGGGGGAGCGGGGCGGACAAGGGGGTCTGCCGGTCAGGCAGACCCGGTTCTCAACCTATAACCCCAGCACCATCTTCGCGATGATGCCGCGCTGGATCTCGTTGGACCCGCCGTAGATCGAGGTCTTGCGGCCGTTGAACAGCGTGGGCGCGGCGCGCTGGGCGTAGTCCGGGCCGATGGCGAATTCGTTGTCGCCCTCGCCGTAACCGCGGAAATAGGGCGCGCCGTAATGGCCCACCGCCTCCAGCACAAGTTCCTGGATGCGCTGCTGGATTTCCGTGCCCTTGATCTTGAGGACGGAGCTTTCCGGCCCCGGACCCTTGCCCGCCGCTTCACCGGCGAGCGTGCGCAGTTCGGTGAACTCGAGAGCAGTCAGGTCGACCTCCAGCTCCGCCACCTTGCGCTTGAAGAAGGGGTTCTCGATCAGCGGCTGACCTTCGTCGAGCTCCGTCGAGGCGATCTCCTTGATGCGGTCAATTCCGACCTTGGAGCGCGCCACGCCCGCAATGCCGGAACGTTCGTGCGCCAGCAGGAACTTGGCGCAGGTCCAGCCCTTGTTCTCCTCGTAGATGCGCTGGTCGACCGGCACCTTCACATTGTCGAGCCATACCTCGTTCACCTCATGCTCGCCGCCCAGCGTGATGATCGGGCGCACGGTGATGCCGGGCGATTTCATGTCGATCAGGAGGAAGCTGATCCCCTCCTGCGGCTTGGCAGCGTCGGGGTCGGTGCGCACGAGGAAAAAGCCCCAGTCGGCATGCTGCGCCAGCGTGGTCCAGGTCTTCTGGCCGTTGACGAGGTAATATTCCTTGCCGTCGTCACCCGTAATGCGCTCGGCCTTTGTCTTGAGGCTGGCGAGGTCCGAACCCGCGCCCGGCTCCGAATAGCCCTGGCACCACCAGGTCGTGCCCGCGACGATACCGGGCAGGAAGCGTTCCTTCTGTTCCGGCGTTCCGAAGGTGTAGATCACCGGCCCGACCATCGACACGCCGAAGGGCAGCGGCGGGATCGTGTTCGCGCGCGCATTTTCCTCGTTCCAGATATATTTCTGCGTCGCGGTCCAGTCGGTGCCGCCAACCTCCTGCGGCCAGGACGGAACGGACCAGCCCTTTTCGCCGAGGATCTGGTGCCAGGCGAGCATGTCGTCCCGGCTGAGATCCTCGCGGCCGCCAGCCTCTTTCAGCTTGGCGGGGTAATGTTCGTCGATGAAGCTGCGAACCTCGTCGCGGAAAGCTTCCTCTTCGGGGGTGAATTTCAGGTCCATGATCGTCTCCTCTCGTTTGCCCGGCGCGGTGTTGGAACCGTCAGGGCGCAATCTCTTCGCCGTCCCACGCGAATATCCGCCCGGTCTTGCCTGCGTCCAGTCCATCGAGGACGCTCAGCAGTTGCCGGGCTGCGTAATCCGGCGAGAAGAGCTTGTCGTCTGGCACATTCGACTGGAACGGGACGGATAGCCGCGTGCCGACAGTACCCGGATGCAGCGCGACGACAACCGATTCCGGGGCCTTGCGGGCGTGCTCGATGGCGAGCGTGCGGATTAGCTGGTTCAGCGCCGCCTTCGACGCGCGGTAGCCATACCAGCCGCCAAGCCGATTGTCGGAAATGCTGCCTACCCGTGCGGACAGGGCGGCAAACACGCCGCGCTCCTTTCGCGGCAGCAGCGGCAAGAAGTGCTTGGCGACCAGCGCCGGGCCGATGGCATTGACGGCAAAGGCGCGGGCCAGGTCATCGCTACTCAGCGCGCGGTAGGACTTTTCCGGCCCATACTCCCCGTCATGCAACAGCCCCGTCGCGCAGATGACAAGCGATACTTCCTCCCCCGCAGGGCGGTGGAGGCAGGCGCGGGCCGCCTCGGCCACGCTCGCTTCATCCGTGATGTCTAAGCCGTCTGCACGCGAAAGGGCGACGACGCGGCTGTACCGGTCATCGCCCTCAATCTGTTCAACCAGCGCGCCGCCGATCCCGCCGGACGCGCCGATGACGATGGCTGTGCTCACCGGCGGCGCTACTCCGCCGAGATGGCGCGAAGCATCCAGGCCGCCTTGTCGTGGACCGTCATGCGCTCCACCATCATGTCGACGGAAACCTCGTCCGCTGCCTCTTCGGCAACATTGAGCGCGGCGCGCGCGGTTTTCGCAACCGCCTCGTGATCTTGGGCAAGAATACTCGCCATATCGAGCGCCGCGGGGCGTTTTTCGGGGGCCTCGTCGATGGAGTTCAGCGCGCTGAACTCGCGGTAACTGCCGGGGGCGTCGACGCCGAGCGCGCGGATGCGTTCGGCGATCTCGTCGACCGCCATCGCCAGCTCGGTATACTGCTCCTCGAACAGGTTATGGAGCGCGTGGAAGTGCGGCCCGCGTACGTTCCAGTGAAAATTGTGAGTCTTCAGGTAAAGCGTGTAGCTGTCCGCCAGCACCTTGCCCAGTTCCTTGCCAACTTCCTGCCGGCCCTCCGCATCGATACCAATCTGCGGCGTGTCTTCTTTCAGCTGCGTTGCCATGAGTTTCAGTCCCTTCCTGCTTCTGCCGAGCCGCTGCCGATCGGGCTTCGCGGTTCGCTTGGTTGTTCAGGGAAAGAACGAAGCCTCAGGCCCGCCGTTCCTGTGACATTTTCGATTTGAGTGATTGGTGGGCGCAGCAATGACCGCAAGACGAGCCTCGGCGCGACTTTAATGCCGCGAGGTCAGGCCTTTTCGAGGGTCAGTTGCAGCGGGTGCTGGTGCTTGCGGGCGAAGTCCATGACCTGCGTCACCTTGGTTTCGGCGACCTCGTAGGTGAAAACGCCGCAGAGGCCCACGCCCTTCTGATGCACGTGCAGCATCACCTGCGTCGCCTCCTCCGAGTTCATCCGGAAAAAGCGCTGCAGGACGATCACGACGAATTCCATCGGCGTGTAATCGTCGTTCATCATCAGAACCTTGTACAGCGACGGCTTCTTGGTCTGCGGGCGCGTGCGGGTCGCGACGCCGGTCTCACCGTCCGGCGGCCCCTGATTGTCATTCTCGTCCGCCATGCGGATCGTCATGTCCTGAATCGCACCGGTCATCGCAGTCAGTCTAGGCAAGCCGTTCCCGGAAACAAGGGCGGCGCGTGATCTTTCCGGTCCGGACGCGGGGCCGAACGCAGCGCAAAGAGAAGGGGCCGCGCTATCCGCAATGGAAAACGCGGCCCCTTCGGCCGGTGTCAAAAGGACGCGGGGCTTACGCGGCCTTCGAAACCTTGCTCATGGCCGTCGCCATGCGGTTCTGGAACGGTGCCATCACGTCCGTCGTCAGCTTCAGCATGTGCTCCGTGACGGTGGAGGTCTGGGCAACCATCGCGTCGAACTGGCCGCGGACGAACTTGCCCTGCAGCTCGACGACCTCGTTCGGGTTCTTCACGCCGGACATCGCCTTCATCGTGGCGGCGGCGTCCTCGGCCTGCGCCTTGACGAAGTCGGACGTCTCGCGGGCGATCGACTGCGAGCCCTCGGCAAAGATCTTGCCGGCTTCGACCATGGCTTCCACGTTGCCGCGGGCCAGGTCGCCCATCTCTTCCATCGAGATGACCTGCTTCTCCATATAGTCCTTGGTCTTGGCGGCCATGTCTTCCATGGCGGCCTTGGACTGGTTCATCGCGGTTTCGGCCTGGGCCTGCATCGTCTCGGTCGGGTTCTTCTTCTCAGCCATTGTCTTGGTCTCCTTGGTCATGTTCGGTTGGGTTTCCGGCTCAGCCGGTGTCGCGGCCACCGGCGTTTTCGCCGGGGCCCTGGTATCGGTGTTCAGTTTCGGTGCCGTCTTTACCGGAGCGCGGCGGGCCGGCTTTGCTGGCTTCGCCGTCACGTTCGATTTCGAGGCTGGCTTCGCGGGGGCCGCTTTGCCAGAGCTTTTCCGAGCGGTTTTCCGGCCGGTTTTCTGTGCGTTTTTCTCAACGGCCGACGTCTCTACAGCCTTGGCCGCAGCGGTTTCGGCGACGGTCTTCGGTTCGGCAACCTTCGCCGTGCTGACCGCGGCAACGGCCGTGTCAGCCTTATTCTCGGCTTTCACCCCCTCGGGCTTCGCTGCCGTGCTGGCCGCGGCGCGCTTCGGTGCCGGCGTGGCCTTGTCATCCGTCTTCGGCGTTTTGGTCGCCATAACGATCGTCACTCCATTCCTCTATGCTGCAATGCAACATAAGGATCGAACCGCCGATCGTCAAGGATTTATTGTGCGCTGCACAAGATTACTAGTGACTTGTTGCAAAGAGACTATTCAGGCAATCCGTTGACGCCGGACTGGCGGAGCTGCTCGTTGATGGCGGCTTTCAATGCTGCAAGTGCATCGTCGCTTTGCGCCTCCGCCCGCGCGACCAGGACGTTCTGCGTATTGGACGCGCGCAGGAGCCACCAGCCGCCATCGCTATTCACCCGCACGCCGTCGATCTCGCTCATGTCCGCGCCATCGGCTTTCAGCCGCGCGCGCACTTCCTCGATGATGGCGAACTTACGGCTCTCTTCCACCTCAAAGCGCAGTTCCGGCGTGTTGATCATCGCTGGCATGGCGCTGCGAAGGTCGGTCAGCGACTGGCCAGACCGCTTCAGCGCGCGCAGCAGGCGCACCGCTGCGTAAAGCGCATCGTCGAACCCATAATAGCGGTGCTTGAAGAAGATGTGCCCGGACATTTCCCCTGCCAGCGGCGAGTCCACTTCCTTCATCTTCGCCTTCACCAGGCTATGTCCGGTCTTCCACATCAGCGGTTTCCCGCCGCGTTGGGCAATATGGTCGAACAGCGCCTGGCTGGCTTTTACGTCCGCAATGATCGTGCCGCCCGGCACCTCGAACAGGACATCCTCCGCCAGGATCATCAGAAGCTGGTCGCCCCAGACGATCCGGCCTTCCCCATCGATCGCCCCAATACGGTCACCGTCACCGTCGAACGCGATTCCGAAGTCGAGATTCTTTTCCGCCACCACCCGGCGCAGATCCGCGAGGTTCTTTTCCTCCGTCGGATCCGGATGGTGGTTGGGAAAGTCGCCGTCGATATCGGTGAACAACAGTTCGTGCCGTCCAGGCAGCTTCGCCGTCAGCTTTTCGGTCACGCGGCCCGCCGCGCCGTTGCCGCAGTCCCAGGCAATGCGGAACTCCGCGTCCGGCGCATCTTTCAGCAGCCGCTCGACATAGTCGTCCTCGATGTCGATCTGTTCACGCGTGCCGCTGCCGCTCTCGACCGTTCCTGCCTTCGCCGCCTTGCCGAGGGCGTAGATATCGTCGCCGTAAAAGGGTCCGGTCCCCAGCATGAACTTGAAACCATTATAATCCGGCGGGTTGTGGCTGCCCGTAATCTGAACGCCGCCATCGGCATTGAGGACATTGACCGCGTAATACAGCATCGGTGTCGGCCCCAGGCCGATCCGCTGAACATGCAGGCCGGCGTCCGAAAGGCCGCGGGACACCGCCTCCTCCATCGCGGGGGACGAGTGCCGTCCATCATAGCCCGTCGCCACCATCCGCCCGCCCTCTTTCCGAACGCGCGACCCGAAGGTCCGGCCCAGCCAGTAGGCATCGTCCTCGGTCAGCGTCTCGCCGACAATCCCCCGCGCATCATATTCGCGAAGCAGGGTCGGATGAAATTCATGCGTGGTGGCAGTGGACATATCGGCCTTTCGAAAGTGGTGACGGCCGCGCCGCCGGATCGTGCTGGCGCGCTATTTGCGCGGCTTTTGTTTCAGTAGCAGGTCGCGCGCCTCGTTCAGCCGCGCGGTTTCCTCGCCGGACCCGCCCCGGTCGGGATGGGACGCGCTGACCGCCAGCCGGTGCGCCGCGCGAATATCCTTTTCCGGCGCGCTGTCGCTGACGCCCAGAAGCGCGCGCGCTTCTGCCAGCGTCATCTGTCCGTCCTCGATCTTTGGCCGCGTGCCGGACCAGAGCAGGTAGCCGCCCAGCGCCATTACCGGCGCGCCGAGGACCGGGTTCTTCACCGCCAGGAATAGCCCGAGCGCCGCTGCGCCCAGCCCCAGGATCAGGCGGCCGCGTTCCGGGGTTAGAAGTCCGAGCCACCAGAACACGGCAAGCGCGCCAAGGAGAATGATCAGGAGCGGGCCCATCAGGCGACCTTTCTCTGCTCGCTGCGGGTGCCGCCGAGATCAAGGCCGTCCACCAGGTCGCGAAGTTCCGCGCGCGCGGCGACGTGGCTCAGCCGCGCGTTCGGGATCGCATCGATATCGAGGAGCGTCAGGCCTTGCGGAAACAGTTCGCGGTAAATGACCCGCTCCGACAGGCCGGGTACGGTGCGAAAGCCGACACGAGGGCCGAGCTGGTCCAGCGCCGCGCCCACCCGCTGCATATTGTGCGACGCAAGCTGCGACATGCGGTTGCGAACGACCACCCAGTCCAGCGTGCCGCGATCATGCCGCGCCCGCGCCTTTCGCGCCTGCCAGATGATCTCGGCGTAGAAGGACGGTCGTTTGACGGCGAAGGTTTCCGGATCGACCTGGCCGATCAGATCGAAGTCCACAAAGCTGTCGTTCATGGGCGTGACGACGGTGTCCGCGGCGCCCAGCGCGGTCTTCGCCAGTGCGCTATCGCGCCCCGGCGTGTCGATCACCACATAGTCGAGGTTGCTGTGGAGGGCTGTCTCCAGAGCCTTTTCCGCGCCCGCTTCCTGATCATCGATCACGGTAACGTCCGGGATCGGCAGGCCGAGATCATGCGCTCGGTAGTAGCTGGCCCGGTTTTCCAGATAGCGGGCGGCGGTTCTTTGCCGGGCATCCAGGTCGATCATCGCTACAGACGCTCCGTCTGCCGCCAGCGCGACCGCCACATGGACAGCCGTCGTGGACTTTCCCGTTCCGCCCTTCTCGTTCGCGAAGCTGATGATATGTCCCATGGGCGGGTAGCTGTCCCTGCTTGTCCTGTTCAGCGCGTGCCGTCGCGGCATAGCACGCCGCTTGACGAGTACCCCTTTTGTTTCCGACAGGGCAGGGGGCAAGTCAACGCGGCTTCCGCGAGAGGATTGACGGTCAGTGGATACAATCAGAACGGTTGCCGACCTGCGCGACTGGATTCAGGGGGAGCGCATCTACGGCCGCACCATCGGGCTTGTCCCGACCATGGGCGCGCTTCATGCCGGGCACATGCAGCTTGTGAAGGCTGCGCGGCAGAAATCCGACAGGGTAATCACGTCCATCTTCGTCAATCCCGCCCAGTTCGGCCCGGGCGAAGATTTCGAGGCCTACCCACGGGGTGAGGCCGAAGACGCGGCAAAGCTGCGGGCTGCCGGATCGGACGTTCTGTTCGCCCCCTCGCGATCGGAAATGTACCCGGGCGGTTTCGCCGCAAACGTAACGGTGGCTGGGCTTGACGGCGTCCTCTGCGGCGCAAGCCGGCCCGGGCACTTCGACGGCGTCGCGACCGTTGTCACGAAGCTGTTCAACCAGGTGCGCCCGAACTTCGCTTTCTTTGGCGAGAAGGACTGGCAGCAGCTTGCGATCATCCGCCGCGTTGCCGCCGACCTCGACCAGAATACCGAGATCATCGGGGTGCCAACCGTGCGTGAGGATGACGGTCTCGCCATGTCTTCACGCAACCGGTACCTTAGCGCGGCGGAGCGGGCGGCGGCCTCTACACTTCCTCGAGCGCTGCAAAAGGCTGCGGCTGATATCGCTGATGGCAAAGCGGTTGCGGATGCCTTGGCGGCGGCGCGTGGCAGCCTGACCGAAGCAGGCTTCACTGTGCAGTATCTAGAGCTTCGCCACGAGGAGACGTTGGAGACCCTCGCCCAACCCGAAGAGGGCGCACGCCTGTTCGTCGCTACCAAAATCGGCATGACTAGACTGATCGATAACCTGCCAGTCAGCGCGGCCTAGTTCAGGCGCTCCGAACGTTAGGTGCTTGTTAACCATTCTTACCTAAACCTTACGGCCGGGCCGACAGGGGGCATTGCGGAATGGCAACAATATGTGAGGGCCGGACAAACGCGAGGGCCCTGGAACTCGCAGCCATCGCGCATGAACTCCGCACACCCGTCAACGCCGTGAAGGGCTATGGCGAGCTGGTCGCGGACAGGCTCGATCATTTGCCAGCAACCGCAAAGGACGCCGACCTCAGCGTGTTTGCAGCCCGGCTTCGCCAGGCGACCGACGCGCTTGAAGACACGCTGGAGGCCATGCTCGACATGGCGCGAATTACCCAAGGGACACTGAAGGCGAGGCGGGACCGGGTCGATCCCGTGGAACTGCTCCAGGCGGCAAGCGCTCTCTGTAGCCGGGAAGCCGTGACACGATCTGTAACCCTGAGGGTCTCTGCCGATATGAGCCTACCCACGCTGCGCGGCGATGCCAGGCTGCTGCGACAGGCCCTCTGCAACCTTGTCTTCAATGCCATTCGGCACTCCGGCGCAGAGGACGTGTCCCTGTCGTTGAAGCGTCAGCCGGACGGTGACCTCGAAATCGCTGTCATGGATCGCGGCGTCGGCATGTCAGGGCGCAAGGCCGCAGCGTCGCGGGGCGGCGCCTCGTTCGGGGGAACGTCACCCTGCGGCACGGGGTTGGGGCTGCCGCTCTGTCACAAAGTCGCCGCCCTGCACGGCGGCCGCCTCGAGATCCGCACGAGCCGGGGCAAGGGGACCTGCGCCGCGCTCATGCTGCCCGCCAGTCTCCTGGTGCGTCGTGGCAACCACGCGCAGGGCGCACTCCCGCTGACCCTTCACTAGCTGGTTTGCGAGGCCGTTCGCGATAGTGCGGCTGCCAAATTAACCATTTCTAAAAACCATGGCCGCCAAACCCTCCCCTGCCTGAAGAGGTGACAAGGGGATTGAGGGATATGAGTTCAGAGATCGACAGCGGCGATGCAAGGTTCCTGCAGCAACGGCTTTCACGGGCGATGGGCGGAGATGCGGACGCGCTTTACGAACTGGGTGTGGCCTATTCCGCAGGCTGCGACGGCGTGGGTATCGACTTGATCGAGGCGCACAAGTGGTTCAACCTCGCCGCCCTCAAAGGCGACGACCGCGCGGTCGAGGATCGCCGCGAGGTCTCCGCCGACATGACCAAGGACGAGATTGCCGCCGCACAGCGCGAGGCGCGCAGTTTCCTGTCAGCTGTCGCCTGACCGCTGGTTATCAATTCAGCCCTTCTTGAAGGGCGTGAACCGTTGCAGGTGATCGACTTCGCTGGCGACGGCGCGGCGTTCACGGACCAGAAACTCGTCGATGGCGTTTCGCAGCGAAGGATTGCCGATCCAATGCGCCGACAAAGTTTCCACCGGTTCATATCCCCGCGCCAACTTGTGCGCCCCTTGCGCCCCGGCTTCGACCCGCGCCAGACCGCGCTCGATCGCGATATCCTGCGCCTGGTAATAACAAAGCTCGAAATGCATGAAGGGGATGTCGGCGACAGCGCCCCAGTAACGGCCATACAGACAGTCGCCGCCAATGAAGTTCAAGGCACCCGCGACGGGCCGGTCGCCGTCCTTCGCCAGGATCAAGAGCAGCCGTTCGGGCATTAGCTCGGAGAACAGCGTAAACGCGGCCCGCGTCAGATAGGGGGTTCCCCACTTTCGCGCGCCGGTGTCCTGGTAGAAGACCCAGAAGGCATCCCAGTCCTCTTCCGTAATTTCCGCGCCTTCGAGGCGGACGATCTGCAGACCATGGTCCGCGGCCCCGCGGCGCTCCCGGCGGATGGTTTTCCGCTTCCGCGAGGAAAGAGCACCGAGAAAGCCCTCGAAGCTGTCATAGTCGCGGTTGAACCAGTGAAACTGCTCACCCGTCCGGATCAGCCAGTCCTTCGTCTCGTAATAGGGACGCTCATCCTCCGGGAAAAAGGTGGCGTGTGCCGAGCTGAGGCCATGTTGCTGGCAGACGGCTTCCGCTCCCGACAAGAGTGCACTCGCGTCCTCGAGATTGCCGGCGAGAATGCGCGGGCCCGTTGCGGGCGTGAACGGAACGCTGTGCTGCAGCTTGGGATAATAGTCGCCGCCCGCGCGGTGCAGAGCGTCCGCCCAGCTATGGTCGAACACATATTCGCCCTGACTGTGCGATTTGACATAGCCGGGCAGCACGCCCCGCAGGGGAGCCCCGGCCTCTTCGCGCAGGCAAAGATGGGCTGGCTGCCAGCCGGTTTCCGCAACCGCACTCCCGGACTCCTCGCAGGCCCTGAAAAACTCATGCCTTAGAAAGGGGTTGTTGTCGCCCGCACAGGCATTCCATTCGGCGGCATCGATTGCGGTAACCGAGGTGACGAGCTCAAGCTGAATTGGCGGTGCCCTTCTCGGCAAGGCCTGCCTCTGGCGCATCGGTTCCGGCGCTACGCTTCATTAGCTCGGCTGCGGCTCCCTCTACGATAACCTGGTCGACCGTATCGCGGGTTTTCTTCAGGTCATCCTCGGTGCGCACAGTCCATGACAGGACGCGCTTGCCCGGTTTCCGGTAACTCGCCGCGATCCTGGAGGGGAGCGACCGCACGTCATAGGCGAGGAACTTCGGCTTCGCCTGCTTGAGTGTCATCCACCGCGACAGCCCCGAACCCTTCCAGCTCTTGTCGAGCGAGTCCGGCTCCTCGCTGACGACGAGGCCGTTCAGGAAGGCCGGAAAATGGTCATGAAACCACCGGCTGACATCCGGATTGAACGACATCACGCCGACCGGACCGGTATAGCCTTCAAGCGCGCGGCGTATGGCAAGGGCCAGCGCGACCGGCGAGTTCTCACCCGCCTTCGCCTCGATCAGCAGCGGGACGCGCCCGCTAATGTGATGCAGGACGTCCTGCAGCGGACAGATGTTCTGATCGCTGCCCTTCAGCTTGATCTTGCCGAGTTCGGCGATGGGATAGGCGACAACAGGCCCTGTACCATCGGTAAGCCGGTCGAGAGTAGCGTCGTGAAATACGACCGCGCTGGCCTCCGCGGTCAGCTGGACATCGAGCTCGATGGCAAGCCCGGCCTCAATGGCGGCATCAAAGGCGGGGATCGTATTTTCAAGTGGGCCGCCCGGGCTGTGAAGGCCGCGGTGCGCGACGGGCAGCGCCGTCAGGGCAGCGAGCTGCCGCTCCTGCTTCTCCCGTGCCTTGGCCCCGATCCCGATCATCGCCACCGGTACCTAGGCGCTGGTCAGGCGAATGACAGCGTCGATCTCAACCGCGACCCCCAGCGGCAATGCCGCAACACCAACCGCGCTGCGGGCGTGCCGGCCCGCTTCACCAAGCAGCTCGCCCAGCAGGTCACTGGCTCCGTTCGCGACGAGCGGCTGCTTCGTAAAGTCAGGCGTCGAGGCGACAAACACGTTCAACTTGATGATCTGAGCGATCCGGTCGAGCGATCCCGCCGCTGCCTTGACCTGCGCCAGGATAGCGAGCGCGCATCGCTCCGCGGCCGCCTGCCCGTCTTCGACCTCCATATCGTCGCCGAGCAAACCGGTAATGAGGTTCCCGTCCGCATCGAACGGGATCTGCCCGGCAGTGTAGAGAAGGTCGCCGTCGCGGACATAGGGCACGTAATTGGCAGCGGGGGCCGGCGCGGCGGGTAGGGTGAAGCCCATTTCGCCAAGTCTGGTTTCAACGCTCATGACCGCTCTCTCAACTGCCGCGCCCAGGTTCCGCAAGAGCTTCTTTTGCAACGAGCTCCTGAAGATAGCCAGCAGCATCAACCCACTCGTCGATCCGGGCATGGGCATCCGGTGCCTTCGGAATCAGGGTCCGCAAGTTCAGGTCCGCGACCATGTGGATCCGGTGCACCTGAGGCTCGATGTCCTTTACCGACGTATGGTGTGGGGGCAGGTCATCGATGAAGACAGCCGGCGGGCGGCCATGGTCCGCAAGGAGCCGGGACAGCGCCGGCCCTTTCGGTCCCTCATTGCAGAACACCTCATAGTCCATGCCCGCCCCGCGCAGCTGGTTCCGCCGCGCCTGCCGGAACTGGTCTTCGATATTGGTCAAAATGACGATGTCGTAGGAACCTTGCAGCGTCGCCAGCGCATCGACCACGCCCGGCGTTGGGAGCTGCCGGTGCATGCCACCTGTGAAAAAATCGGTTAGCAGGCCCTTCAGCTCGCGGGGCGGAACGGCGCTGCCGTCGGACTGGCGCCTGATATTCCCGGTAAGCGCAAAGCTGTTCAGGGTCAGGTCGATGTCGTGCACCTCGTCGAGATGAGCGGCGAAGGGCGCGGCAAAGCTCATCAGAACTTCGTCGCAGTCGCAGATCAGGAGAGGCTTCATGTCATATCTTCCGTGCGAGTGTCGGCGGCCGCCAAGGCGGCAAGCTGGTCGGGCGGCATGCCGATCGCCTCTGCGCAGGCAAGAAGGTCGGGCTCGTATCCGGACAGGAAACTGAAGACCGCGGCCCGCACGGGTTCCGTATCGGCGGCTGCGCGCAGTTCCGCCACGGTCAAACCCGTCAGGTCGAGAAACCGTCCGGCGCGGCGCTCGTCCGATAGGATGAAGGCGAGCGCCTGTAACGCGGCGACCGCGCGGCTTTGATCTTGCGCGGCGACCGCGCGGGCTTGCGAAGGCGAGGGGTCTTGGGCGATAGCGAAGGTTCTCTTCCGAAATGAACCAGATGCCGGATCGAAGGGTTTCTTAGCGCATGAACGACGCCTTCGAACCGCACAAGGGCAAGACTGTCCTCGTCGTTGAAGACAACGACCTTAACATGAAGCTCTTCTGCGACCTGCTGGAGGCGCATGGCTACGACACCATGCAGACGCGCGATGGGCGGCGCGTGCTGGACATGGTGCGCGACCGGCGGCCGGACGTGATCCTGATGGATATCCAGTTGCCGGACGTATCCGGGCTGGAGGTTACGCAGTGGCTGAAGGCGGACGAGGATCTGAAATCGATCCCGGTCATCGCGGTCACGGCCTTTGCCATGCAGGGCGATGAAAACCGGATCAAGGCAGGCGGCTGCGATGCCTACATCGCCAAGCCGATCTCGGTCGCACGGTTCGTCGACGTCGTGAAGCAGTTCGCCTGAGTAAGCGGGAGTAAGCCAAGAAAACATGTCATCCTGACGAAGCCCGCGCCCGCGAAGGCGGGTGGTCATGACCCACGCCATGACATTTGCAGCGCGCCGCCCTACGCCAACCGAATGGCGTGGTTCCTGAAACAAGTTCAGGATGAGAGCACGGGTGTGAGACCCGGCGCGCAGGGCTACTTGATCTTGGCTTCCTTGAACTCGACATGCTTGCGCACGACGGGATCGTACTTCCGGAACACCATCTTCTCGGTGATGTTGCGCGGGTTCTTCTTCGTCACATAGAAAAAGCCCGTATCGGCAGTGGAAACGAGCTTGATCTTGACGGTTGCAGGCTTCGCCATGGGGCTACTCTCAGTCCGAAGTTCAGAACGAAAAAAGGCGGCGCGCGCAGTCGCGACAGCCGCTCAGTCCGGCGGGCAGATGGACGAGCGGGCGGGGAAAGTCAAGGCGCAGGGTGGCCCTTCTCCAACTGTCATCCCCGCGAAGGCGGGGACCCACGCCGTTGCGGTGGCGGCCAACCCCGATCGCGCGGGATCCGGTCGGTCCGTGGGTCCCGGCCTTCGCCGGGATGACAGCAGAGGGAGGCGCAGGCGCTCCCTCTAACCAGGAGATGGTAGCCCCCGCGCCGCCCAAGCCCTAAGAGCCCCGACGATCATGAGCAACAAGCCCGCCGCGATCCGCGGCACCAACGATTTCGTGAAGGACGAGGCCGCGCGGTTCGACCATGTGGTCGACACCTTCCGCCGTGTGGCGCGCCAGTTCAACTTCCGGCCCGTTCACATTCCCGTGTTCGAGCATACCGGCGTCTTCGCCCGCTCGCTCGGCGAGACGACCGATGTCGTCTCGAAGGAAATGTACAGCTTCGAGGACCGGTCCGGCGACAGCGTGACCCTGCGCCCCGAATTTACGGCGGGGATCGCGCGCGCGTATATCTCTAATGGCTGGCAGCAGCACGGCCTGATGAAGCTGTCGGCCTGGGGGCCATGCTTTCGCTATGAACGGCCGCAAAAGGGGCGGTTCCGCCAGTTCCACCAGCTCGATGCCGAGATGCTGAATGCGCCCGAGCCCATGCACGATGTGGAGCTGCTGGCCTTCGGCCAGGCGCTGCTGACGGAGCTGGGCGTGGCGGGAAATGTCACGCTCGAGCTCAATACCCTCGGCGATCCGGACAGCCGGTCGGCGTGGCAGGACGCGCTTCTGGCCTATTTCGCGGATCACAAGGATAACCTGAGCGCGGACAGCCGGGAGCGGCTGGACCGGAACCCGCTGCGCATCCTCGATTCGAAGGATGCGGGCGACCGGGCGATCGTCGCCGATGCGCCGGTGATCGACGATTTTCTGTCGGACGATGCGAAAGCCTGGTTCGATAAGGTGCAGACCGGCCTCTCGGCGGCGCGGATCGATTTCGAGCGAAACCAGCGGCTCGTTCGCGGTCTCGATTATTACCGGCATACGGCGTTCGAGTTTGTCACCGACGCGCTCGGCGCGCAGGGGACGGTGCTGGCAGGCGGGCGCTATGACGGTCTCGTCGAGGCGATGGGCGGCCCGAAAACTCCGGCGATCGGGTGGGCGGCGGGCATTGAGCGACTGGCCATGCTTGTGGACGGCGTGGGCGAGGAGGCGGTGGATGTGGCGCTGATCCCGATGACCGAGGCGGCTGGCTATGTCGGAATGGCGCTGCTCAATGCCCTGCGCGCTGGCGGCGGCGTTTCCGGTGAGACGTTCGCGACCGGCAATATGAAGAAGCGGATGCAGCGCGCCGATGCGAGCGGTGCAGCGCTCGCGATGGTGATCGGCGAGAGCGAGATGGCGGCCAAGACGCTTACCATCAAAGATATGGCGGAGGGCGACCAGACCGCCGTCGGCTTCGGCGATATCGGCTTTCTGGGCGGCTGGCTGGCGGAACGGCGCCTTAGGGTGATGGAGGGTGAGGCGGACCAGATGGCGCCCTTCTCCGCCTGGTTCGCGGCGAACAAGGTGCGCGGATCATGAGTGCCCCGACCGTCCCCGAAGAGCGAATCGAGGCGATCATTGCCCGGCACGGCGACGTCGAGGCGCAGATGGCGTCGGGCGACCTGGCGCCGGACGAATTCGTCGCGCTGTCGAAGGAATATGCCGAGCTGGAACCCGTAGCGAAGACGGCGAAAGAGGTGCAGGCCCTGCGCGCGGAACTCGCCGAGCTGGAGGCCATGGCCGCGGACGAGAGTAGCGACGCGGAAATGCGCGAACTCGCAGAGGCCGAACTGGACGGCGTGCGCGAGGGGCTGCCGAAGGCGGAACGCGCGCTGGCGGTTCTGCTGCTGCCGCGCGACGTGGCCGACGAACGCTCCGCAATACTCGAGATCCGCGCGGGAACCGGCGGCGAGGAGGCGGCGCTGTTCGCGGCGGACCTTTACCGCATGTACCAGCGCTTCGCCGAAACGCAGGGCTGGAAGGTCGAGACGATGGAGCTGTCGGGCGCGGATGCAGGGGGCCTGAAGGAAGTTATCGCCAACGTCTCCGGCTCCGGCGTGTTCGCCAAGCTGAAGTTCGAAAGCGGCGTCCACCGCGTGCAGCGCGTCCCCGCCACCGAGGCCTCCGGGCGAATCCACACATCCGCAGCGACGGTGGCGGTGCTGCCGGAGGCGGAGGATGTCGACGTGAACATCCAGGATTCCGACCTTCGCATTGACGTGTTCCGGGCGTCGGGTCCCGGCGGTCAGTCCGTGAATACCACCGACAGCGCGGTCCGGATCACGCACATCCCGTCGGGGCTCGTCGTCAGCCAGCAGGACGAGAAGTCGCAGCACAAGAACCGCGCCAAGGCCATGAAGGTTCTGCGCGCGCGGCTGTTCGAGCTGGAGCGCGAGAAGCTGGCGAACGAACGCGCGGGCGCGCGCAAATCCATGGTGGGCTCCGGCGACCGGTCGGAACGCATCCGCACCTACAACTTTCCGCAGGGGCGCGTGACCGACCACCGGATCAACCTGACACTCCACAAGCTGCCGCAGATCATCGAGGGCGACCTCGTCGATTTGATTGGCGCGCTGATCGCGGAGGACGAGGCGGAGCGGCTTTCCGGTCTCGGCGACGAGGGTGTTTCCTGACGGTCCCAGAGCTGATCCGCGAGGGCACGGCGCGGCTTTCCGAGGGTGCGGACCCCGCAACGGCACGGCTGGATGCGGAGCTTCTTGCCGCGCATGTCGCCGGTGTTTCGAGGGAGGACATCCTTCTTGGCAAGACTGAGGCGCTGGACGAGACGGCGTTTTGCGCGCTCATCCGGCGGCGCGCGGGCGGGGAGCCGCTCGCCTACCTGACCGGCCGTACGGAATTCTGGTCGCTGCCAATGCTGGCGAGCCCCGCCGCGCTGATCCCGCGCGGCGATTCGGAAAGCCTTATCGAGCTGGCGCTGGCGGAGCGGACAAGCGTCCGGACCATTCTCGACCTCGGTACGGGAACGGGCGCGCTACTGCTCGCTGCGCTGTCGGAATATCGTGGCGCGGTCGGCCTTGGCGTCGATATCAGTGCGGACGCCATCGAGCTTGCCTGCCGCAACGCGCGGCTGAATGACCTCGCCGACCGGGCCAGCTTCCTGATCGGCGGCTGGACCAGCGTGGAGCGCGGGCCGTTCGACCTGATCCTCAGCAACCCGCCCTACATCGCGCTCGGCGACTCGCTCGGTCCCGGCGTTGCCGACCATGAACCACATACCGCGCTGTTTGCAGGCAATGACGGTCTCGATGCCTACCGCGCCATGCTGCCCCGCGTATCCCGTCTCCTTGCACCCGGCGGCCTGGCCGTGATCGAGATCGGGAGCGGGCAGCAGGCGGACGTGAGCGTCATCGCCAACCGTGCCGGCCTCGCCGCCGGTCCGGTCCGGCGCGACCTTGGCGGGCATGTCCGCGCCCTCGGGTTTCGCCGCGCAGACGCACCCTCTTGACAAAGGCCCCTTGGCAAGCGCGCCGTCTATGCTATGTGTCCCATCGTGGACGCAGGGAATTCGGGACAGGGATCCCCGTCGTCTTCAGCAATCTTCGATAAGTGAGGTCTGGCGAGTCCAGCTCACAACTTCCCGCATCCCAACGCGGATGCAGACGGCCAGCCCAGCAGACGAACGGGCGGCAATTAAGGATCGAAACCGGACTCATGAGAAATCAGCAGTCGGGACGCCGCCGTAATCGCGGCCGTCAGAATTCGGGCGGTATGCCCCAGAACCAGAATCGCCAGCGCGGCAACGCCAACCAGCTTCTGGAAAAATACAAGAATCTTGCTCGTGACGCGGCCCAGGCCGGAGAGCGCGTACAGGCGGAATATTATCTGCAGTTCGCCGATCACTACTTCCGCGTCGTTGCGGAAATGCAGGCGAAGAAGGACGAGCAGCAGAACGCCAAGCGGCGCCAGCGCGGCCAGAATGACGAAGGCGACGATGACGAAGACGAGGAGGATGATGGTCCCTCGAACCGTCGCGGCGGCCGCAAGAACCAGCAGAGCCGCCGGGGCCGCCCGAACGACCGGGATGCGAACGATCGCGACTCGGACGACGATGACGACGACGATGATGACGACGATGACGACGATGACGACGAGGATGATGAGGGTAACGAGGATCAGCGGTCGGACGATTCGGATGACGATCGCCGGCAGAATGCGCCGCGTCGCGGTCGCCCTCGCCAGCGTCAGCCGCGCGCCGACAATGATGACCATGGTTCTGACGATGGCGACGACGACCGCCAGCCTCGCCGCCGCACTCGCCGAAAGGTCGAGGCCGACTAGGCTGACGAACAGGGGTTAGCGCGATGGGTTAGCGTTCGGTGGACCTTTGCAGGTCTACCTTCACCTTGCTGGCCTAGCCCCTCAGTCCTGCAACCAGTCGTCCGGTTCGTATTTCGCCGCTTCGTCGGCAGCGCGCTGGTCGTGGCCGGATTCGCTCGACAGGAACACGAGGCCCATCAGGCCCGCCGCGAGCATCATTGAAAAGAACACCGCCAGCGCCACGGAGATCACGAGGTGGATACCGAGCGTAGCGCCGCTGGCCGAGAGCCAGGCGAGCGCCGCGCCGATGATCGGCACACTCACCGCGGCGGCAATCCCGAAGAACAGCTTGAAGCGGCGGGCGACAGGGTTGGCGTTCGAACTCATATTTTGCCCTTGCGCGTGAAATGCGCGAAGCTCAACCGTGACTCATTGCCCGGCGGCGACTCGGCAGCCCCTGCCAACCGCTTCCGGCGGCGATCCGGATGGGGAGACGGCACATGACGGTAGGCAGGCTAATTCGCGGACGCAGCGACGTCATCAGTATCGAACCGGGCATGCCGCTCGGCGATGCGGCAAAGGTTCTCGTGGAGAAGCGAATCGGCGCGGTTCTGGTCAAGGACGGCGACCGGATTGCCGGAATCCTCTCGGAACGCGACATCGTCCGTTGCATGGCGGAATGCGGCGCCGAAGCGCTGACCCGAACAGCCGGCGACCAGATGACCAGAGATCTTGAAACCAGCGCGCCGTCCGAAACGGTTCACGACGCCATGGGGCATATGACGAGGCGCCGGATCCGGCACCTGCCGGTCCTTGACGGAGAGAAGCTCGTAGGGATCGTCTCCATCGGAGACCTGGTCAAGGCGCGCATCGAGGAGGCCGAACGCGAGGCCGAATCGCTGAAGGACTATATCCAGCACGGCTAAACTCCTGGTGATGAGCCGGCACCAGTTAAGCGCTGGCACCGACAAGGGCTCGTTCTTGCAGGCGCATATTGGCGATGAACCCCTCCGTTTCCGTGATCATTCCCGTCTACAACCGGGAGGCGCTGTTGCCGCGCGCGTTAGAGTCGGTCCGGGCGCAGTCGTCGCCTGCGAACGAGGTCATCGTGATCGACGACGGGTCCACCGATGCATCGGCAGCGGTCGCCGAAGACATGGCTAGCCGCTGGCCGGAACTGACCATTCTTTCACAGTCCAACAGCGGTGCCGGTGCCGCGAGAAACCGCGGACTTGCCACGGCGCAGGGCGACTGGATGGCGTTTCTCGATTCCGACGACATCTGGCTGCCCGCGAAACTGGCGAACCTCCGCGCTGCTATCACGGAAGAGCCGGAACCAGAGTTCGTGCACAGCAACCGGGTCTACCGCGATCCGCAAGGCGGCGACGACAGGTACGCCGCCTATTCTGTTGAGCAGCTGAACAGCCGGCCGTTCCTGTTCAGCTGTCATCCGCTGAAAACCTCGACGGTCGCCGTTTCGCGGTCTCTCCTGGCACGCACCGGTGCCCGCTTCGCCGAAGACGTGCGGACCAGCGAGGATTACTTTTTCTTCTGGTCGGCCCTCGCGCGGACCGAACGGGTACGCTTCATCGATGAGGTCGATGCCGTGATTTTCGAAAGCGAAAACAGCCTGTCGCGCGAGGAGGACCGTGCGGTGATTTGGAAAGACAATGTCAGGGTTCCGTCTCGTCTCCTGAACGCCGATCTCGCTCCCGACCTGGTCGGCGGACTTCGCACGTTAAGATACCGCTCGGCCCAGGAGCTCTTGCTGAATGAGCGCCGACAGGGGCGTCCGATCTGGCGGCTGCTGCCGTTTCTCGCTCGGCACCTGCGCCTTGACGAGGTTATGCGGATCTACGCGTCCGTCCTGCTAGACCGCTCCCGCTAAATCGCGTTCGCCTTCTGCATTAGCGAGCCTAGGGCCTTTACCTGCTCTGCAACGATCGCCTCCCGCGTATAAAGTGCGAGAAGGCGTTCCCGCCCGGCCGTCTCCAAAGCGGCGCGAAGGGCGTCATCCTCCGCGATCCGCCGGACCGCGGCTGCAAATTTGCCCGCTGTATCGGCCAGGAGAATATGCTCACCGTCGGTAACGGAGAGACCCTCCGCTCCCTTGTGGGTGGATATGACAGCCCGGCCGAACTGGAAGGCTTCGAGGATTTTCAACCGCGTACCCGAACCCAGTCTGAGCGGCACGATCGCTGCCGCCGCGCTTTCATAAACAGGCTGCAGCGAATCCGCTTCGCCAAGGAAGTTGAGCGCAGGATGCTGGCGGCAGAGGCCCTCCACCTCACCCGTATCGCGGCGACCGACAACATCGACCACGAACGGGCGCGGCATCTGTTCGTCCAACGCCGGCAAGATGTCGTTTGCCAGCCAATGTAATGCATCGACGTTCGGCTTGTAGTTCAGAAGGCCGATAAACAGCAGGCGTATCGGACGGTCCGCGGGCCACACGCCCGTAGGCTCGCAGGGCGGCGCCATCGTGACCCCGTTCGGAACCACGAGGGGCTCGCGGTGTGCAACCCCCAGCGCCATCGCCCGGTCGCTGTCCGTTTCCGAACAGACGATCGTCAGATCCCAGCTCTTCAGCACTTGCCGCTCGACACGGCGGATCCGGGCCACGTGCACCTGGTCGATCAGCCGCATGAGCGACCCGTGCCCGGCCTGCGCGCCAAGCTTTGCCCGATAATCCGAAGTCAGATCGTCGAAATCGCCAATCCTGACCGGAATCGTCGGCGCGGCCTTTGACGCGAGAACCTGGTGAACCCAGCTGATCGCCTGGATCTTGAAGGCGAAGACAACATCGTACCGGCAGGCGGGCAGGCGCGCCGCGCTCGCTTCGGCCTCGGGGTCTGACAGTGAATGCAGTTCCGGCGGAAACAGGTCGAACAACAGGGCCTTGGTCTTGGCAAGTCGACCGGACATCGCGCCGTAGGCTTTCCACCGTGCCGCCTCTTCCCGGACGGGCTCGACGACAACGGTCCCGAACTGTCGGCGCAGGTCGCCGGGCAGGCTCGCCTCGTCATGTCCGCCAATCAGAACGAGATCGACGTCGCCAAGGCTGCAAAGCGCCTGAAGGTGGGCCGCTGCCCGTTTCGTGGCCCCAATCTCTTCCCCGGGAATGGTATTGGTGACGAAGAGAATGCGGCGGCCAGCGCTACGCTCTGTCATCTGCGGGCCTCACGTCCTCGTCTCCTTGTCCAGGGCCCTCACACTAGCCACCTTTCCCGCGCTGGTCACGGTCATGCCTGACCCGACCCGGATGCTGACGAACGCGAAAGCTGGGCAGACCTGATTCGGCAACTCCCGATCGCAAATTCACGCCAAACGACGGCCTGGTACTGATTTCGCCGAATCCATGGCTACCATAGTCGTAAAAACGTCATCGAAAGATCGTATGGAAAACAGTGACCTACGCGCTTTACGACATTTTTGTTCAAAAAGCGGTTGACGGTTTTCGACATCGTCCCATATAAGCCCTCTCACCGACGGAGCGAACGCGCTTCGCCGGACCCCACCAGTCGATCGACCGGAAATCCGGCCGCAAGGTTCGGATGGGGTAGTTTTCGCTCTTTCGGGAGTGATTTCGCTCTTTCTCATTGTCGTATGATGAAGAAGGGACATGTGGGCGGCGGCCCGCGGTCCAAGCACTCAAGGGCTTGGATACCGTGGTAAACTTAAGTCGTTCACCTGTTCTTTTACACACCATTTGTAATGTGCAGGAATTGAACGGCTCCTTGAACGGATGTCCGGTTCGTTGCTCTAGGGTAGCGGGCCATTCATTCGGTCATGAACTTGAGAGTTTGATCCTGGCTCAGAACGAACGCTGGCGGCATGCCTAATACATGCAAGTCGAACGAGACCTTCGGGTCTAGTGGCGCACGGGTGCGTAACACGTGGGAATCTGCCCAGGGGTACGGAATAACTCAGAGAAATTTGAGCTAATACCGTATAATGACTTCGGTCCAAAAATTTATTGCCCTTGGATGAGCCCGCGCCGGATTAGCTTGTTGGTGGGGTAATGGCCTACCAAGGCGACGATCCGTAGCTGGTCTGAGAGGATGATCAGCCACACTGGGACTGAGACACGGCCCAGACTCCTACGGGAGGCAGCAGTAGGGAATATTGGACAATGCGGGAAACCGTGATCCAGCAATGCCGCGTGAGTGAAGAAGGCCTTAGGGTTGTAAAGCTCTTTTACCAGGGATGATAATGACAGTACCTGGAGAATAAGCCCCGGC
>JAZBPX010000053.1:0-331546 GCA_036351775.1 Pacificimonas sp.
CTGAGCGGCAAGGATCACCGGAAAAAGACCGTTCTCGGCCCAGCTTTCCTGCGTGAGACCCCCGATCACGGAGATGACAACGAGAAACAGCCCGACGAGCACCACCATCCGGCTCAAGCCGATCCATTTGATCAGCAGGCCGGAGAGCGCCATCGCTGTCAGGCCTGCCGTCAGGTTGATGATGCTTGAAAAGGTGCTGTATTCATCGCTGCCCCAGCCGAGCTGCTGGACGCCCGCGATCGGGCCGGCCGTATCGGTCAGCGCGAAGGTCGACACGGCCATCGTGAAGGCCAAGAGGTAGACGATGATGTAGCGGTCAGCGAGCGAAGTCAGAACGCCCCTGATGACCGGCCACCAGGCGTCGTGCTGCAACGCTTCGCACTCGGCGGACGGCTTGCCGCTGGTCCATGGCATCAGACGCTCGCCGGGCCGCTCCCGCAGAAACGCAACGATCAACGATGGCACCGCGACGACACAGGCGAGCAGCAGCGCTGTTGTCGCCGTGCCCCCGCCCACCAGAAGCTGCCCGGCCGCAAAGCTCGTGACCGCAACGCCGACCCACTGCGACCCGTACATGCACCCGTTGATCGCGCCGCGCTCCTCCATGGGAACGAGGTCGATGGTCATTCCGTCCACCGCGACGTCGTTGAAGGTCGCGCACAGGTTCAGCGCGAAACAGAAACCGCCGATCAGGGCGATCTGGCTGGCATCTGGCGCGGCGATGGCAAGGGCCAGCAAGGCCGCGACCATGCAGCCCTGCGCGATGAGGATCCAGGCCCGCCGCCGACCCATTGGCCGGTACGCGAAACGGTCCATCAGCAAGCCGGTAAAGGGTTTCAGGGACCATGGCAGGGCCGCGAACCCGACAAACGCCCCGACCTCGACCGCGCTTGCGCCCGCTGCAACGAACCACGCGGGCAGGGCGACAAGCGAAAGGCCGAGTGGCACGCCTTGCATGAAATAGAGGACCATCACCGCCGCAAAGCGCAGCGGCTTGTTCTCCACCAATGATGGCCAGGCGCGGTGCGCGCCCGTGGCGGCAAGCGCAGCGTCGGTCATGTTATTCCTCCGAAGTTGGCGGCTGAGCGGTGCATCACCGGGGATCGATCGGCGTGGCGACGCCCAAGGCGCGTTCCACCATTTCGGCGGCGTCGAGGCAGAGATGGTCGCTGAAGCGGCTTCCGGTCAGCAGCACGCCCACGGGAAGGCCATTGACGAGGCCGGCTGGCACGCTGGCAGACGGCAATCCCAGGACATTGCCCGGCATCACGCAACGTGCCTGCCGAAGCGTTTCCGTCATGCGGCCGCTCGTTTCCAGATCCCAGCCGGTCCGGAATGGAAGCGCTGTCCATGTGGGGGAAAGCAGGAGGTCGTAGTCGCTGAAAAAGGCGGCCCACGCGCGCGCGGCCGAATGGCGAAGCATCAGCGCTTCGGCATAGGACGCGGCGTCGGCGGCCGCCCGGTCGCGCAGGATATCCTCCACGCCCCTTGCCGCATCCTCCGACATCACCTGCTGCAGGTCTGCGAAGGCAAGCGAGAGGTCGTTGGCGATCAGGCGGAACCAGAGTTCCACGAGATCCTCCATGTCCGGCGGCGAAGCCTCCTCAACCGTGCAGCCCGCCGCTTCCAAAGCGCGGCCTGCGTCCCGTGTAAGGTCGGCGATCCGAGGATCGACCGTGCCACCCGGCGGTTCGGCCATGACGGCAATTTTCAGCGGTCGATCAACGGTGGTGAACTGTGCATTGACGCTGTTGGGATCGCGCGGGTGGTGGCCCGCCAATACCTTGAGCCCCAGCCGTACATCGGCGACATTGCGTGCCATCGGACCATCGCTGGCCATCAGCTGAAAGCTGATCGGCATCTGGTCGGACGGGACCGTGGCGACAAAGGGAACGACGCCCTGAGTCGGCTTGATCGTAGCGATCCCGCAGCAACTCGCTGGATTGCGCAGCGAGCCGCCGAGATCATTGCCGAGACCCATCGCCGACATTCCCGTCGCCAGCGCCGTGGCCTCTCCCCCCGACGAACCCCCCGGTGTGTGATCAGCGTTCCAGGGATTGAGCGTGGGGCCGTGCAGGCTGCTGTCGGTGTGGAGGCGCAGCGCCATGTCCGGCAGGTTCGTCCGGCCAATGGGGATGGCACCGGCAGCGAGCATCCGGTCCACGATGGGCGCGTTCTGAGCAGGAACGGCGTCCGCGAGCGCCGGCACGCCTTGCGTTGTGGCGGTCCCCGCGTAGTCGATATTCTCCTTGATGGTGATCGGCACACCGGCGAGCGGGCCGAGCTGCGCGCCATTGGCTATCGCACGGTCGACAGCGTCAGCCCCATCCAACGCCGGTTCACCCAGCGTGGCGACAATCGCATTCAGGCTGGGATTAAACCGGGAAATGCGGCCGAGATGCGCCTCGACGACCTCCCTTGCCGAAAAGGTGCCGCTTGCAATTCCGCGCGCCAGATCGACGGCGTCCCATGCCCATAAGTCGGTCATGTCGCGAATTCCTTTGAAGGTGCGGAAGGCCGGGTGAGGCGATGTTCAGCCGCGGCATCGAGTGCGCGCGCGATCCGGCCTCGGATGCAGAAAATGGCGAGCGCGGCAGTCGAGGGGATCAGCGCCATCAGCACGAAGTAATATGCAGACGACTCACCTTCGTAGAAGCCTGATAGAACGCCAGCGAACGTACTGCTAAAGAATGCAACAAGATAGGCGACCCCCATCATCATCGCCTTTACTTGAGGCGGCGCGCGGCGCGAGACAAACGCCAGGATGGTCGGCCAAGCGCACATGAACCCGGCGCCGGTGAGCGAAAAGGCCAGGATCGGGAAGACGATGCCGGTTCGGCCCTCGCCAGCAGAAGCCGCGCCAAGCGCGAATGTCAGCATGCAAAGGCCGAGCACCGCAAACCCGATGGCGATTTTCGCGAGGTCGCCGGGTTCCTTTCCGCGCCGTGCCAGCGCGCGCCATACGAGGAGCAGGCTGATCGGAGCGGCAATGCTCATCGCCGCGTCGAGCGAAACGAACCACGCCATGGGGATCGATCCAAATCCTGTGGTCAGATCGACATGAGCTTCCGTCCAGATAAAGCCTGCATTGAAGGCCAGCGCCCAGCCCGTGAAGCCGAATGCCGCGATGATCAGAACCACAAGGATGAGGGATAGTGTCAGCTTATCCTGGCTATCGAGCCGGGCCGCCGAAACGGCAGTTCGAGGCGGTGGAGGTGCGGGAAGATGAGCTCGCCCCGCCAGGTACACGCCGAGCGCTGCGAGCATCATCAGACCGGCAAGGCCGAACCCGTAATGCCAGCCATAGACCTGTGCCACGACACCGCAAAGGAGCGAACCGAGCAGCGCGCCCACATTGATGCCGGTGCTAAAGATAAGGTAGCCGCGCGATCGCCGGGCTTCCTCATCGCGCGGATAGAGCTGGCCGACCTGCGAAGCGATATTGCCTTTAAGTGCCCCGGAGCCGAGGATCAAAAGAAGCAGGGCGATGAGAAAACTGACTTCGAAGGTTATTAGCAGGTGACCCGCCGTCATCAGCAGGACGCCCACCACAACGAGGCGCGTCGTTCCGAAGAATCGATCCGCCAACCAGCCGCCGACAATCGGGGTCAGGTAAACCAACCCTCCATAAAAACCGAAAATCTGGCTGCCCAACTGCTGTGCGGTCAGCGGGCCGAAAATGCTTTCGAGAACGGCTTTAAGGCCGTCCATACCGGCAACATTTTCGATATGACCGGGCAACAGAAGCTCCTGCACCATGTAGAGCAGCAGGAGCGAGATCATCCCGTAATAGGAAAACCGCTCCCACATCTCCGTGAAGGCGAGATAGGCGAGGCCCCGCGGATGGCCGAAGACAGTGCGGTCCGTCATGGCGCGGCGTTCGCGCGAACGGCACGGCGCATCCCCGGACGCTCGCCATAGGTGAGCGCGCGCCAGCACCATTCCAGCGGGCCGTAGGCGAAATGCTTCAGCCAGAAATGGCTAAGAACGACCTGCGCGCCGTAGAAGGCGAGAACCAGCGGCAGGAAGGTGGAGATGCTGGCGCGGCCAGCTAGCGCGAGCCCCGGACCGACACCGGTGAGGATCAGCACGATGGCAACGCTCTGCAGGACATAATTGGTGAGCGCCATCCGCCCGACCGCGCCAAACGGGGCGACAAGCCACCTGGCCGAGCGCCCATTGAAAAGCAGGATGAGCGCGCAGGCATAACCGGCCGCAATCATCGGTGTAGCGAGGGCGTGGAGGACGCTGCCCGTCGCTCCGATCAGCGCGTAGACCGTGCCCGCCTCCGCGTCCCCCGTCAGAAGGTGTACCGCTTCCAGCGCCCAGCCGCCCAGCAGCAAGGGCCAGAGCAACCGGCGGAAGAACGCGAGATTATCCGGTGCGTTCTGGACCCACCCCTTCCGGGCGATCCACGCTCCGATATAAAACCGCCCGGTCGCGTAGGCGATCCAGGCCAGAAGCCCGCCGTTCAGGATCCAGGCGAGCCAGATGTTCTCCGCCATCAAGGCCATGAAAGCCGGAAAATCGCCCGTCTGAGCAGCGGTTTGACGGGCAAGGACTTCGGTGTCGGCAGAGGTGGCTGCGTCGAGGGGCCCCGAAATGCCCGACCATGCAAACAGTGCGGTAATGAGCGGCTTGCCGAACAGGAGCAGCGCCCCTCCCGCAATCAGCATGGTGCGCGCGGACAGATTGCGGCTGAACAGCAGGATGAACGCTGCGATCCCGTAGACGTGCAGGATGTCCCAGCTGAAAAGCAGGTACAGATGCAGCCAGCCGAATATGAGCAGGATGCTCGCCCGGCGGAAATAGATCGCGCGGAAGGGCGCGCCGCGTGCCTCCAGCCGTTCCATCTGGATCCAGAAGCCCATGCCAAAGAGGCATGCGAACAGAGTATTGGCCTTGTCGGACACCAATAGCCGCACCCAGAATTCGATCGTGCTGTTGAGCGCGGCATTGGGCAGCGCGGCGAGTTGATCGGCGGTAATCGTGATGCTTTCGCCGCCCAGTTCCCACAAATTGATCATCATTACGCCGAGCAGGGCAAAGCCGCGCAGGACATCCAGCTCGCCGACGCGGGCCCTGGCGGTGATGGGTGCAGCGGAACTCATTCCGGGGGTATCCGTGCGAACTGCGGCAGGCTGCCGTGTTCGGGCGAATGGAGCGCGTCGGCAATGTCGAGAGCGGGGACGTGAGCGACGTCGCTGTCGGCCACCCCGTCGTAAAGCGTCATGGTTCGGCGCGCGAGGACAGGTTTGAGCGACCTTACATCTGGCCAGTCGATTTCGTGCGAAAATTGACCAAGAATTTGCCGTTCATACTCCGCCGCGTCGAACGTTCCGACGGAATCGGCGATGAGGCCGTCTGGCCCCAGCAACCATTCCTCGGTTCCGCTGATCGTGACCGGGTTTCCGGTCCCCTCCGGTCCGCTGTTCGTACCAGTCAGCGTCCACTGGAAAACATACCTTGGTCCGTTCCTGCCAAGGCGATCGAAGGTGACAACCATATCGGGAAAGGCGTCCATGAACCCGCGCGCCACCGCTGCGATTTCAGCGTGGCCAACGGCTGGATCGCCCCCGTTGACGACAAGTCGGCCGTCATTCGCATAGAAGCTGGCGACGTCTTGGGCGTTCTGGCTTGACCATGCCTCGGCATAACGCCGGGCGAAGTCGGTCAGGGCATCATGCTGTGCGGGTTCGCGTTCCTCGGTCATGTCCAGTTTGACCAGCGCATCGCCAAGGTTCGAGACGTAGGCTGTCCCATCCGGGGCCAGGATTACGCCGGTCAGCAGGCCGGGCATCGGTCCCCACATTGCGGGTGTCAGCAGCGGGAGGATCGGTTCGCCGGTTTCCAGCCGCCGCGCGGTTTCGGCGACGATCCGCGCGCTATCGTTTGGAGTGGGAGCGAAGACGGTGCGGCGGTCGCCCGTATCGGGATCGACCACATAGACGGCGTTGGCGAAGGGGCTGGCCACCCACAGCATGCCCCTATCGTCCAGTTCGATATTGTCGGGCGTCGGCAGAGTCGCGAGGATACGGCGCTCACTCAGCGCGCCGCTCACGGGGTCGACAGCGAAGCTCCAGATCCGGCTGCGCAGGATTTCGGCGATGTACAGCTTCCCGCGCGCTGCATCGAAGGCAATGCCGTTGGCGAAGTCGAGCCCCTCGATGACCTTGGTCGCAACCTCGTCGGGTTTGCCGATCTGGTCGGGGGATAAGCGCCATACCGCGCCATCGCCCAGCGGTTTGTCCGCCGCCGCGAACATGCGCGCTTCGGAGCCTTCACCGGCCTCATTCTCGGTCGACTGGGTGAACCAGATCGCTCCGGAAGGATCGCGGACGACCGCGTTCACGCCATAAGGATGGTCGTAGATGAGCGTCACCGCCTCGGTTTGCGTATCGACACGGTAGATATGTCCGCCAGTAATATCGGCGACGAGGACATGGCGGCCATCGGGCTCGAAGGAAACGCCGTTGGGGCTGTTCCATTCGGGATCGGGCTTGTTCTTGAAGCCGGCGGCGGCGAAATCGCCGAACGGCTCCTTCACGCCGTTCGCATCGAGCGTAACGAGCCCATGGTCCCAATCACCCACCAGCAAGCGCCCGTCTGGCAGCACCACGCCATCTTCGGCATGGGTCAACGCGCGGTCGGCCGGGAACAAAGAATAGGAGGGCACGCTCGCCGCCGCCGGCTTTGCCATCAAGGCCATGCAGTCATGATGGCGCGTGGTCCAGGTCAGGTTAAATACGCGCCACTCGCCATCCTGGCGCAACAGATCGAAGTGATCTGTGCCGCAGTGCGACAATTCTCCATCGACCGTGAAGACATAATCGCCCCAGACCATTGCGATATCGCCGTCGACCCGAACCATTGGGTCGACGAGCCGTTCCACCGCCTGGTCCGGTACGGCGGTAGGCAAAAACCCGACCAATTCCTCGAACGTGTAGGAAAAGACCGTGTGGCGACCATCCGCTGTGATTTCCGTTCCGGTCCCGCGGCCCTCGGGTACGGTGGAAGCGGCGTAATCCTCCTTATTCTTACTGCTCAGCGTCGCCAGAAAGCGGTTTGCAGCCTGCAGCGCCGCTCGCTCCTCGGCGGTTTCGATGGCTCCGATCGCAACTGGATCGCTTGTTTCGGCAGCGTCGTAGCTGGCCAGCGGCGCACACATGCCGCCGATGATCTTCCAGCCATCGGGCGTCGCCAGCCAGCTATGGACGAACTTCTCGCGCTTGTTGGCTATCCCGCCATCAGCCTCGCGCCATTCGGTGTCCGCCGACAGATAGGTGAGCGCGAATCCGTCCTTGACGATCACCGCTTCTGCGGTCGGCACGGTTCGCTGCCCGCGCGCGGCCATCCCCGCGAACCAACCCTCAGCAAACTCGGCAAGCCCCGAAAGGTCAGCCGGGCCAGCCGCGCCGCAAGGCCAGCCGGTGAAGTCGGTGTGCCAGAGGTCGAGATACCCTTCGAGGTCGCGCGCATTGACGCGGTCCCAGTAATCGACCTCGCCCTGCCAAACGTGGACTTGCGCCTTGTCCAGTTTCAGCGCGTGCTGTTGGGCAGGTTCGCTCTCGGCGTATGCCGGGCAAGCGCTCGCGAAAGCCGCAGCTGCGAGTAGAGTGATTACGGGTTTGAGAATTTCAGCCATTCAACGTCTCCGTCTTGTTCGGATCGAAACGGGGGTCGGCCATCATCATTCCGGTCTGCAAACGAGGATCGACAGCGGCGAAGCGGTCGGTTCGATGGTCTGGAGCGCGAAGCCGGACGGTTCGAGCAGCGCCTCGAATTCCGCCGCCGTGCGTTCGCGGCCGGTGGCCATCACCATCATGTTGAGGTCCATCCACTTGCCCATGTCGAATTCGGGGCCTTCAGGGAGGACCGATTCCACGATCATCAGCCGCGTATTGGGCTTCATGGTCTTCCGGAGGTTGCCGAGAAGGCGGAGGCACTCTTCATCCGACCAGTCGTGCAGCACCCAGCGCAGCACATAGACGTCAGCCGCGACAGGAATGTCCTCGAAAAAGTCGCCGCCCATCGGCTCGATCCGGTCGCTGTTCGGTGCTTCGGCCACCACATCCGGCAGGTCGAACAGAATGCCGCGAGGGCCGGGATGAACCGCGAGAATCTCGGACAGTTGCGAGCCGATGCCGCCGCCGATGTCAGCGATCACGGCGTAGCGGTTCCAGTCGATCGCCTCGGCGACGGCCGGGCCGATCGTGGCCGCGAGATCGCGCATGGCGAGGTTGAAGATCGAATAGGCTTCCGGATTGGCCTGCATGTGCTGCCAGTTGCTCTCGCCGTGCAGCAGGTCGAAACCGGGCTCGCCTTTTTCGACGGCGAGCGGCAGGCCGCGCCAGCCTTCGTAAACGGGCGCGCCGGGGCACAGGGTGAAGCGCACCCAGGCCCAGTTCGATCCGGACTTGTGGCGGCGCAGGCAGTCGCTCGCGGGCGTGTTCTCATACGCGCCGGTCTTCGTCTGGGCGAAGATCCCGGTACTCTCGAGTGCGCGCAGCAAGCGGTACAGGCTGGGCGCGTGCGTGCCGGTGCGCGCGGCAAGGTCCCCGGCCGTCAGCGGCCCGTCTGCCAGATGATCGGCCAGCTCGAGCTTCGCCGCAAGCCCCACGCCGTGCGCCTGCCAGTGATTGGTGACGATTCCCAGGATCTGCTCTTCGGGGCTGGGCCGGGTGGGCATCAGCCAACGATCCGTTCAAGCGCGCCGCGGATTGGGGAGGCGTCCTCGTTCACATCGATCTTCAGCAAATCGGCTTCGGCCTCGCCGACCCGCAGTCGCTCCAGCCAGTCGTCGGGATCGAATTCCACGCCAACGGGGTTCTGGCCGATCTCGGGGCCGCTCCAATAGGCGCTGCATTCCGCCTTGCTGGCGAAGCAATCGACTGCGAATTCCATCTGGTTGCCGTCGGGGTCGGCATAGTAAAGCGACGCGCTCATGCCGTGGTTGACGCACCAATAGGGTTCGATCCCGGCTTGCTTCAGTTCGGCATAGGCCTCGAGCAGGCCGCGCAGCGAGGGCAGATCGTAAGCGACGTGATCCACCCCGACCGTGCCGATATCGTCGGTATTCCCACCATCCGGCGCGATTACATTCAGGTCCGCAAAGGCGAAGCGATGATGCTCTTCGTCGAAGGTGGCAAAGGCGAGCGCTTCGTTGCGATAGACGATCTTCGCGCCGAAGACGGTCTGGTACCATTTCAGCATCGCGGCCGGGCGCCGTGTCCGGTAAACCACATGGACGGGCTTGGGTGCAGGAATAGGCATCGCGATCCGTTCCCCTCAGAAAACCGAATATCCGCCGTCGACCGGCAGGGTGACGCCGGTGACGAAGCGCGCCGCATCGCTGGCCAGGAACACCGCGGCACCAGCGCACTCACCGGGTTCGCCCCATCGACCGGCGGGCGTGCGCGCCAGCAGCAAGGCCTGGAAGTCGGCCCAGCCCGGATCGTCGCGGGCGACCTGCGTCATCTCGGTCGCGATCCAGCCGGGCGCGATGGCGTTGACCTGGATGCCGTGCGGGGCGAGCTCGATCGCCATCGATTTCGTCAGCTGGACGATCGCGCCCTTGACGGCGGCGTAAGATGGCAAGGCTGCCGCGCCGAAAATTGCATACATGCTGGCAAGGTTGATGATCTTGCCGCGCCCGCGCGCCTGCATCGATGTGGCGGCGATCTTCGAAAGCAGCATGGCCGCGTCGAGATGGGTGGCGATGGCATTGTCCCAGCCTTCCTCCGACTGGCCCAGGACGCCGCCGCTGATGTCGGTGTTTCCGGCATTGTTGACGAGGATGTCGACCGGTCCGAGCGCTCGTTCGACGTGCTTCATTGCAGGTGCGAGGGAGGCCCGGTCGGTCACGTCGAGCGTATCGGCGTAGGCCGGGACACCGATGGCCTCGATCTCGCTTTCGACCACAGCGTTGCGGTCGCCGTCGCGCGCAAGGATCGCCACGGAGGCTCCGGCATGGGCGAGACCCAGCGCGATGGCCCGTCCGATCCCACGATTGCCGCCGGTAACCACCGCGACCTGGCCGACGAGATCGAAGGAGGGCGGGGCAGCGCTCATTTCACGACGCCGCTGACAAGGCTGTGAGTGCAGGCACTCTCAAAATGCTGGATGTCACCGCGCTTCTCCCCGCTCAGCAGGGCACAGCTTTCCCGTGGCCGAAAGCGCTTACTTCCAGCTGTCGCCGAGCCTTAACCTACTGTGTCCCTGCGCTTATTGATGCGCCTCGTCCGGTCGCACCGTCAATGCGCCGAAGCGTCAAAAAAGCGTCAATTCGTGCGCGGGTCGTCCGGGATCAGGTCCGGCCAGCCGTATTTCTGCCATGCTGCGACCAGGCCGATTCGGTCCGCGAAGCCCAGAAAATCGGGATGCGTCCGGATCTGCCGTATCGGTTCGACATCGGCCCACAGGCTCATCAGGCCGAACATGTTGGCGGGGTGGATCTGCTCGCTGTAGATTTTCATCACGAGGTCGGCATGACCCATCCAGATCGCCGGAGACGCAATCGACGGATCGTACGGATCGGGCATGGTCGCGTGCAGTCCGTCGAGCATCTGGCAGTAGAGCGCGCGGTCCTCGGGCTTGCCGCTGCAACAGCCGTTTGCCGCCATAAGCCAATAGGCGTCACGCGCATCGTCCGCCATGGGCTGAGTGCCAGCGGGCGGCAGGATAACCGTGTTCATGAGCAGCCGGGATCGGTAGTAGATCTCGGTTCCGGCTTCATGATCGCCAGAAAGGGCGGTGGCGGTTGCGAGCCACATGCCCGGCATGCCCAGATCGACCATGCGCTGCCCTGCGGCGATCGCTTCCTCGACATTACCAAGATTGAAATGCGCGGCGCAAAGCATGGCGTAGTTTCGGCCGAATATCGGGTCCTGGGCGATCGCCGCCTCGATATAGGGAAGGGCTTCGCGGGTGCGCCCTACATATAGGAGGAACGAGCCGAGCCGAATGGTCGCATCGGCATTGTTCGGCTCCAGCCGGTAGGCCTCGAAGGCGAAGTCCAGCGCCTTCACGGGGTTTTGCCGGGTCCATTCGTGAATGCCTAGCATCGCATGGGCATGGCCCTGTGCCGGGTTGAGCGCGATTGCCTTTTTGGCGCATTCGACCATACGCTGCGATTCCATCACCCGTTCCAGGCAGGGCGTGTAAACGGCCGTGAAAACATGCGCTTCGGCAAGCGCAGTCCAGCATTCGGCGAAGTCCGGATCCAGTTCCAGTGCGTCCTCAAGCAGTTGGACAGCCTTTTCCAAAACCCCGTCGCCTATCGCCCGGTAGGTAAGCGCGCGGCCCTGAAGGTAGAGCGCGTAGGCCTCTCGGCTGGTCGTCATCCTGCGTCTGGGGAGGGGGGTCGGATTTATACCGAGCGCCTTGCAAAGACCGCTGATGACGTTGCCGCCGATGACTTGCCGCGATCCCATGATTTCTTCGATCGTTCCACCGACTTGATCGGACCAGATCTCAGCGCCGGTTTGTCCGTCTATCAGCCGGAGGTTGATGCGGATATCCGTTGCAGAGCGGTGGACCGAACCCTCGATCAGGTGCGAGACGCCGAGCGCCGCGGCGATCTCTGGAAGTGTGCTGCCGCTGGCGGCGATGGCCGCGACGGAAGTACGCCCCGCGACGGCCATGTTGGATATTCTGCCAAGCCCCGACGAGAGCTCCTCCACGACGCCTTCGGCAAGGAAGAACTCGCCGCCGATCTCGTCATGCTGCTGGAACGGAAGGACGGCGATGCGCTGCTTGTTCTCGGCGCGCGGCGCGGCCGACCGGACGCGTGCGCGCCATGCTTTGGACAAAAGCCTGTAACCCTCGGCATCGCCCTCGGCCTTGAGCATGGTAAGCGCGCGATCCGCGGCGACCTGCAGGCGGTTCTCGGCCTGCTGCCGCTGGAAGGTCAGCCATTCCCGGAAGGGATCGCCGAAGTCCATCTGGTCGAGGAGGGGCTTGTTGCCGATGGCGGCCAGCATGTGATGGGCGCGGTCTGCGCGGCGTTCGGTGAGGGCGGTTTCGAGTTTGCCGAGGTCGCTACGCACGGCCGAGGGATCGACCGCGATCCTGCTGCGAGAGATGTCGAGCAGATCGGTGCCGTGCGGTGCCAGAATCTTGCCCAGGCTGAGCAGGCATTGCCGCAGGCTGGCGCGCGCCTGCGCCTGGAACCGGCCGGGCCACAGCAGGGCACTGATCCTGTCGCGCTCGATGGCCTCACCCGGAGCCAGGCACAGCATCGCCAGCAACGCCCGCGCCTTGCGGTTGGACAGGGTGATGGAAGTACCGTCAGGGGCGTTCAGCGTAAAGTCGCCAAAAAGCGAAACCTCGAGTACCTTACCCGGTCGTAAAGATGTCCGGCCTGAATGCGATGGCATGCCCGCCCCCAAGATGATCCTATGTGATCTTCAGGCTGATTCAAGGGGTCAGTTACGCAGGAAGCACAGTTTACTGCATCATTGGCAAAGCCAGAAATCGGGTCGGGAACAATTGGTATCGTTGATCTAAAACGGACCCCTGGCTTAGTCTCGCCGCATCTGCACGGCCTTGCCGCCCCGCTGAAAAGGACCACCGCGTATGTATATCGCCATGAACCGCTTCCAGATTACCCCCGGCAAGGAGGACGCGTTTGAAACCGTCTGGCGGGAACGGGACACCCATCTGGACGGCGTGCCGGGCTATCTGGAATTTCAGCTCGTGCGCGGGCCGGTCCGCGACGATCACATCCTCTATGCCTCGCACACCGTCTGGGAAAGCGAGGCGGATTTCGTGAACTGGACGAAATCGGATGCCTTTCGCGCCGCGCACAAGGATGCCGGCGACAATCGCGGCCTCTATCTCGGCCATCCCGAGTTTGAAGGCTTTACCGTCGTCCTCGATTCCAAGGCATAGGGCCGCTTACCCGACGAGCGGGTAGGGCGCGTTCAGACCGAAAATGACCTGCACCGTTTTCGGCGTCAGCACAGCCTTGGCGGACCCGGCCTCTGCGACGCGGCCGTCGCGGAACAGGACGACATCATCGGCGTGGTCATGCACGAGATGAAGATCGTGCAGCACGGCCACAACACCCCAACCCTCGCTGGCGAGGCACCTCAGCAGCGCGATCAGGGCAATCTGATGCTTCAGGTCGAGGGCGGACGTCGGTTCATCGAGGAACAGCCAGCGCTGCGCCTTCTCTGCTGATCCCTCGGTCATTGCCAAGTTTCCTTACACAAGACAGCGGCGGTGCAGCAGGGTTCCTCGGTAAGACCCGCGAGCGCACCGGCGCTCCGCAAACCTGCTTTGAGCGCCTCAAAACCATACGAGCGAACCGGGTTGACTTCGCATCATGCTTCTTTGAATAAAGCTAATGCGAATCGTTGTCATTAGCAGTTTCGGGAATAATCGTGACCTTTAGATCGCTGGCGCTGGCCTCTGCCGCTGCGCTGTCCATAGCCATTCCGGCCTTCGCCCAGGGCGCGCCAACGGGCGATGCTGTCGATCAGCCTGTCGGTATCGCCGACGATGACATCACCATCACGGCAACGCGGCAGCCTCGGAACGCGCTCGATGTGCCCACCACGGTTACGGTTATCGACGATGAGGAGATTGCGGACATCCTGGCGACGGACATTCGCGAGCTTGTCCGCTTCGAGCCCGGCGTCTTCGTTCGTCAGGCCCCGGCGCGGTTCGGTGCAGCGCTTGGCACGACGGGGCGGGCAGGGGCCGCCGACTTCAACATTCGCGGCATCGGCGGCAACCGTGTCCTTATCCAGGTTGACGACATCCGCGTCCCCGACGGGTTCAGCTTCGGCGCGCAGGATGCGGGGCGCGGCGACTATGTCGACCTTGGCCTTGTGAAGTCCGTGGAGATCCTGCGCGGGCCAACGTCAGCCCTTTACGGCAGCGACGGCCTGGCAGGCGCCGTCAGCTTCCAGCTGGCCGACCCCAGCGACCTAATCGAGGATGGCGAACCCTACGCCGTTCGCCTGCGCGGGACCTACAGCAGCGGGGACAATGAGTTTTCGGAGAGCATCCTCGCGGCAGGCGAGAGCGGCGATTTCGGCGCGATTATCGCCTATACGCGCCGCGACGGGTCGGAGCTTGAAACGCAGGGCGACGTGGGCGGGACCGGGCAGACGCGCACGATCGCCAACCCGCAGGACACCGAATCGAACGCGCTGCTCGGCCGTCTGGTCTGGAACCCTGACGACCGGAACCGCATCCGGCTGACCGGCGACTGGCAGGACAGCCGGGTCGAGACCGACCTCCTCAGCGAAGTCTCGACTGTGCCGAACCCCTTTACCGGCGCGACCACCGACGAGCTGGTCGCCGATGACAGCACCGAGCGTGTGCGCGTCAGCCTTGACTGGCGGCACCAGTTTGAGGGTGAGACGCTGGACGACCTGACGCTGCGCGCCTTCTGGCAAAGCAGCGAAAACCGCCAGTTCGCCTTTGAGGCGCGGACGCCGCTACCCGACCGCGAGCGGCTGAACACGTTCGAGATTGACGTGATGGGCGGGTCGGGCGAACTGCGCGCGCGCTTTGAAACCGGACCGGTGATCCACCGCGTTGTCGTGGGCGGCGACATCAGCAAGACCGTGCAGAGCGGCCTTCGCGACGGTACCGTGCCGCCGGTTGGCGAAATATTCCCTTTCGCTGCGTTTCCGGAAACGGACTTCGTTCTGGGCGGCTTGTTCATTGCGAACGAGCTCACCTTTCTGGACGGTGCGCTGACCCTGTTCCCGGCGCTGCGCTGGGATCATTATGACCTCGATCCGGATAACGATCCGCTACTGCCGACCTTTGTCGGCGTCGCGCAGGATGGCTCGCGGCTGTCGCCCAAGCTGGGCGCGCTTGCGGAGCTTGGCAGCGGGTTCAGTCTCTACGGCAATTACGCGCAGGGCTTCCGCGCGCCGCAGCCAACCCAGATCAACCAGTTCTTCGAAAATCTGGTGTTCGGCTATACGTCTCTGCCGAACCCCGACCTCGGTCCGGAAACAAGCGAGAGTTTCGAGGGCGGCGTGCGCTACCAGTCGTCGATCCTGACGGCCGCGCTGACGGCGTTCAGCGCAAACTACGACGACTTCATCAGCCAGGAACTGGTGGGCGGCACGTTCAGGCCAGGAGACCCGGGCGTGTTCCAGTTCGTCAATCTCGATGAAGTTGACATTTCGGGTCTTGAGGCGCGCATATCGCTGCGCCTCGACAGCGGTTTTACCGGCGATCTGTCGATGGCCTATGCAGATGGCGACGTTGTAACCGGCGACGTCGATGTCCCGCTGACCCAGGTTGAGCCCTTCACGCTGGTCTCCGGTCTTGGGTACCGCGATCCGGCAGGCGCATTCGGCGTGAACCTGATCGGGACCTTCACGGCACGGAAGAGCCTTGACGACATCGATCCCGCGCTCTGCACGGGCCCCTGCTTCCGGCCCGACGGCACGAGCGTGGTCGACCTGACGGCGTTCGCGCGGCTGAACGAGACCTTCACGGTGCGCGCCGGCGTCTTCAACCTGTTCGATGAGACATACGCGTTCTGGTCTGACGTTGCGGGCGTGCCGTCGGACATCACGGAAACCATCGGCTTTGGTCCTATGGGGCCGATCACCCAGACCGTGCCCAACCCGGAGCTTGACGCCTTCACCAGACCCGGCCGTAATATTAGCCTGTCGCTGACGGCCCGCTTCTAGCAACCATGAGGACTGAAAAGATGATGACCCTTTCCGTTCGGCTGTTCCTGTTCACGGCGGCCTTCACCCTTTTGTTCGGCGCGGTGGCGGCGTCGGCACAGTCCGACATGGTCGGCAAGTCCGCCTTCGAGCGTGACCGCGAAGCGATTCTGGCAATGGCCGGAAACTACCGCGTCACCTTCGACTTTCGCGAAACGGCGGCCTTTACCGAAGGCTATGAGCTGAAGGATCCCTACCGGTCCGGCGGTCATGAGATCGTACGCGTGATCGAGGATCGCGGCGACTTCATCAGCCTGCAGCATATCCTTGTCGTCGGCGGCGATCAGAAGTTCCCGATCAAGCACTGGCGTCAGGACTGGCGCTACGAACCCGAGGAGGTTCTCGTCTTTATCGGCGGCAATGCCTGGGAGCGGCGCGCCGTATCAGAAGAGGAGCGCCATGGCCGCTGGTCGCAGACGGTCTACCAGGTGGATGACGCGCCCCGCTACGGCGCGGTTGGTGCGTGGAGCCACGACAACGGCCTGTCCGAATGGCAGCCGCCCGCCGAATGGCGTCCGCTGCCGCGCCGCGACATGACCACGCGCGATGACTATCACGCGATGGACGCCGTCAACCGCCACGCTCTGACGCCCACCGGCTGGGTGCATGAGCAGGACAATGCAAAGGTGGTCCTGGATGGCACGCCGCATGTCCTGACCCGCGAAATCGGCGTGAATACCTACCAGCGCTATGACGGGTTCGAGACCAGCGTCGGCGACGATTACTGGAACGCCACGAAGGATTACTGGGCGGGCGTGCGCGCCATCTGGGACGAGCGGATCGCCGCTGCTCCGCGCCTCGCGCTGACCGAAAAAGGCGAGGCTGAGGGTCTCTACATGTCGCTCCTCGGTCTCGGCACGGCGGTCGAGGAGGGGACAGAGACGGTCGAAGACGCGGTCGCCGAAGCGCGCACGGTCATCGAAACCATGACCACGCTCGACCTTCCTCCGCTGGCTTCGCGCCTGCGTGAGCCGGCGGGCGACACAAGCGGGAACTGAGGCCGGGTAGGGGCGGCGCTGTCCGTTGCGGCGCCACCCCTCGGGGCTACCGACCTGGGCCGCAACGCGCGCTGGCTGACTTCAGGGTACCCGTTGGGGGATGGTCGGCAGACAGAGCGGCCTATTCAAACCGCGGCCGGTTCCGCACCGATCTGGAAGTCGATGGGCTTGTACGTGAAGTTGTTGCTCTGGCCGGCAGAACAGGCGGTCAACCCGATGATCAGGTCCATGCGCGCACGGATTGCAAACCGGTCTCCGGGTTTCGACAGCGGCGGGTCCACCCGCAGCGCGCCGGTCTCGCCGTCCACCGGCACGTTCATGAAAACGTTGAAGGCAACCGGAATATCGTCGGCGGGGATTCCGAAGGGCTCAAGAGCGGCGGCCAGATTGCCGAAGCAGCCCCGGTGCGGGTCCGTTTCGCCGTACAGCTTGGCAAACATTTCGGCCGAGCAGGGCGTCAGCAGGAAGTCATGCCGGCCCACCGTGTCGAGCACGATCTCGAACATCACCTGGCTGCGGTTCGAATAGATGTCATCGCCGGTCGTGAAGAGGATCTTCGAGGCGTAATCGATCGTCCGGCCGTTCGAGATCGCCTCGCGCGGGTCGGCGGCGGAAAAGGCGGCTAGGTCCGCGACCTGTTCCCCCTCCGGATCGAAGATCGTCAGCACCTCTCCCCGCGCCACCCGAAACCCGGTGCCGGACCGCGGCGGGATGCGGTAGCGCTGGTCCCGCTCGGCGGTCAGCGCGGCTTCGGTTTGAATGGGCATACCCAGTCCTTTCCTACCGCGCGGCCGGAATATTGCCGCGCCTCCGACACGCTGCCGAAGTCGGCGAGCATGGGGTTGGTCGAGCCATTCAGCCGTTTGTCGCGGTCCATGATCGTATCGCGCAGCTTCTGATACCGGCCATCGGCGCGCAGCCGCTCGAACTGGTCATGCAGGTTGAACACCATCGTCGGCCAGCGAAAGCGGCGACCGGGACGACTGGCACCCGGATGCAGGCCGACGACGAAGAAGGCGCGCCCCGCGATGCTCAGGCTGAACTGGTCGTCGGCCGGGTCGTCGGCGGTATCATCCTCCCGTTCATTCCCCAGCCAGTGATCCTTGTCGTGCAGCGACTGGATGCGCTCCCAGATCCCGCGCTCGAAGGTCAGTTCGGAGAAGGTCGTCTCGTCCTTGAAAATGACGACCAGGCTGCGGAACAGGTCCTGCTTCTCGTCATAGTCGGCAACGAAGCGGTGCAGCGCCTCGATGATCTCGAGGTCGTTCCAGGCGGAGAACAGGCTGCGCGCGGTCAGCACCGTGATACCGCCGCGCTGCTGCGCACTGCGCGCGCCGACACAGGGGAACGTCGGACCGCGAATGAAGTCGGCCAGGGCTTCGGAGGGTGGGGGGGTGGCCATCATGGCCTGCGACCTAGGGTGCGGCACCGGCATGTCCATTAACATGAGTTGCCGCTAGCGAAAGATAGAGTAGCGCAGCACCGCCTCAAGGCGGCCAGACGCGGCCGATGCAGGCTTTTGAACCCCATCAGGAAACCGCTCGCTGCCCGCTCTGTAGAGCGCGGGAGTGGACCGTTTCGCGCATCGGCTACGGCATCCAGTGCGCAAATTGCGGGCTGGTGAAAACGCTGCCAGTGCAGGTGGCCGATCTGGCGAACCACCTGCGGCCGGGTGCCTTTCCAAGCAAAGAGCTAAAGAAGACCGGCATCTTCGTCGATGCGTTCACGGCGCGAATTGCAGCGTCGCGCGCCGGGCTGCGCTACGAGCCCGCCGATGAAGAGCGCGCCTGCATGGCAGGCGGACATAGCAACCATCCAGCGGCAGGGCACCTGCATGTTTCGGAAACCCGGCGCGGCGCCGTTGCCCTCGGGATGATCGTGAGGTCTGAGCAGGCGCGGGCGGCAGCGGCGCGCGTCCTTCCCATACGCGCCTTCTTCACCGAAATCATTCTCGTCATCGATGGGCCCGCACCACCGCTTCCCGAAGGGGTCCGCGCTGTCAAACGGGACCTCGCCGGCAACTTCGGCGCGCAGCGAACGGCCCTGCAACGCGCCTCCCGTGCGCCGTGGATGCTGCAGATCGACGATGACGAGATGCCGGATCGGGCGCTTCTGACCAGCCTTGGCTGGATAACCCGGCAGGCGGATGCGCAGGGGCTGGTCAGCCTGGGCTTTTCGCGCGCCAACCATGTCGATGGCCGGCTCAGCGATCACTACCCGGACGTTCAGTACAGGCTGAACCGGCGCGAAATTGCCTACACGGGCAGCGTCCATGAACGGCCGCACCTGCCCCGGGGCTGGCCGAGCGGCTCGCTGATGCTGACAGGCGACATCAGGCATGACCTGACCGCCGAGCGGGCGCGGCAGCGAACCACTCAGTACGGCGCTATGCGCGCAGACGCCGCACGGCCGGGGGACGAGCGGGCGCTCCTGCGTCCGTTCGCGGCGCTGTGAGAACGCTGCGGTAAGCGCGCTCGGTTTCCAGCCCGAGGGTTTCGCGCGTGAAGCGGCCCGCCGCCGACAGCGCCGCTTTCCGGCAGGCGCGGCGGCGTTCGGGCTCGGCGATCATTGCCGAGAGGGCTTTGGCAAGCGCGCCGGGTTCGCTGCACGCCGCCAGCGATCCGGCACCCGTTGCGCCGATGAAGCGGCGGGCCGACGGGTCCTCAGCGCAGGCCACGACAGGTCGGCCAAAGGCAAGCGCCTCCTGATAGACAAGGCCGAAACTCTCATAGCGTGACGGCGCGGCGATGATGTGCGCGTCCGCCATGGCATCATGGAGCGCGTGGTCATCGAGCCGGTGATGGAAGGTCACGCGCGGCCTCAGATTTGCGGAGAGGGGCGCGATCTCGTCTTCGGCGATCCCGACAATATCAATAGAGAAAGCGGGAAGCGCCGCGCTCGCGGCGAGCCGCTCCAGCGCCGGGAACAGTACGTCCGCGCCCTTGCGCGCTTCATTCCGGCCAATGAACAGCAGGCGTACGGGCGCTGTCTCATGCGGGTAGCTCGCCGCCTCCGCCCGCTCAAGCAGCGACGCGGGCAAGCTCAGGCCGATCACGTCATGGCCGGGTCCGGGCGGCGGCACGCCGTAAAGCGCGGCCATCTTCTCTCCGTGATCGGGCGTGTTCGAGATTAACCGGCTGCTGAGGCGTGCACTGATCTTCTCGATCATACAGGCAGACGCCTTGTCGATGCGCGCCCGCAGCGTACTCGCGGTCTCGATCGACGTGGCCGCCGGTGTCGAGTTCCGGGTGACCAGGCGCAAGCGGGGGTCCGCTGCGATAAACAGCCCCGGCGCATACCAGTTCGTCGCCTCCAAGATATCGAACGGTTTCCGCTTATGCTCGGCCAGTACGGCCCGCCAAAGGGCGAACGGCGCGGCGAGATGACCGGCAGCGCCGAGCGACCGGACCCGGGCAAGGGCCGAACCCTCCTGCAGCGCGCAGCCGATTACCGAAACCGCGCCGTCTTCGCGTACATCCCGGTCCATTGTGAAGACGCGAACGCCATGCCCGCGCGCGGCAAGGCTTTCGGCGATTTCCCGGGCGGCGCGCGACAGGCCGCTTTTTTCAGGCGGGTAGGCCCAGCTGAGAAGGCCGATGGACAAGCTGCCGGTCATGCGGCGAGCCGCCGGTAGAGCGCGATATAGTCTTCGGCCATCCGGCGCGCCGAGAAGCGCTCCTCGAACCGTCGCCGGATCAGGGTGCGGTCCAGAGTATCGATCCGGCCAAGCGCTTCGGCGGCCTCCGCTTCGGTCTCCACGATAAAGCCCGTGACGCCGTCCTCGACGATCTCGGGAACGCTGCCCCGGCGAAACGCGATGACCGGCGTCCCGCAGGCAAACGCCTCGATCATCACGAGGCCGAAGGGTTCGGGCCAGGCGATCGGGAACAGGAGGGCGCAGGAGGTGCCGAGAAGCGCCGCCTTAGCCGGATCGCGAAGCGGCCCCAGATACGCGGCGTCCGCGCCAAGAAGCGGCTTTACACGGTCGTCGAAATAGCCGGGATTTCCGACATCGACCGTCCCCGCCAGCCTGATCGGGCGGCCCGCAGCGCGGGCAATGCGGATGGCGGCGTCCGGCTGCTTCTGATCCGTCATGCGGCCGACGAAGGCGACCCCGGTGCCGCCAGGTCCGGCGGCGTAGCGATCGGCGGGTATGCCATGGTGGACGACGCCGCGGCAGTTCGCGTCAGGAATTGAGCTGGCCTGCGCACGCGAGATGGCGCTGACCGGCAGGGCCGGGAACAGCTTGAACAGCAATTGCCGATCCTGCTGGTCGGTGCGCCAGTGGATGGTCGTCAGGGTGCGCTCTAGCACTGAACGAAGCGCTGCCGCATGGCCCGCATCGGTATGGCAGTGGATGACGTCGAACTCGTCTGCGCGTTCAGCGGCGGCGGCGAGGTTGGCCGCCTCCAGCACACCGAGCGTTCCCGGAATCTCTGTTTCGCCGGTTATCGAAGCCAGTGACGGTCCGCTCGCGATCAAGTTCGCCGACGTGCGACTTTCTGCCGCTGCGAACAGCGTCACCTCATGCCCAAGCGCAACCAGCGCCTCGCTCAAATCATGGATAACTCTCTCGGTACCGCCATGCGTTTCCGGCGGCACCGGAAACACCATCGGCGCCACCTGGGCGATCCGCAACGCTGTCGTTTCATTCATGCACCGGGAACCAACCATACTCATACGGGTTCCCCAAAGTGTAACGAATTCAGGTATTTAACATATGTATATTCTTCACACTGCGTTGCAGGGATGTCTTCGCGGGAAGAATGTCGAATATGGAATTACAGCCGACACGGGCGGACATATCCGCTATCTTCTCGAGCTGGCCGACTGTTCGGCAAGCGATGAGAAAATCGAGCGGGTCGACATCGTTACGCGGGGCTTTGTCGACGAGCAGCTAGGCGCTGGCTATGCGCAGCCGGTCGAGGTCATCGATAGCAAGCGGCGCATCCTTCGTTTGCTGACGGACAATGAAGCTTACCTGCCGAAAGAAGAGCTTTGGCAGGATCATGAACAGCTTATCGAGCGGTTTCTGGACCTTCTCGAAGCGAACGGCCTTCCTGATCTTATTCATGCGCATTATGCGGATGCGGCCGTGCTGGCAGCAGCGGCGAAGGCGCGGTTCGGCACGCCCTACATCTTTACCGCGCACTCGCTTGGCCGTGTGAAAGCCGAGGCGCAGGGTCACACCCCCGATCTTGACCGGCGTATCGCCGTTGAGGAGGCGGCGCTTGCGGGCGCAGATGCCGTAATCGCCAGTTCCCGCGATGAGGCGGAAAAGCAGCTCGCCGCCTATGACGCCTACAGGCCGGGCTGCACGAGGATCATCGCCCCGGGCGGGGATTTCGAGCGGTTCCGGAATGCCCACTGTTCATCCGGTGTCCGGCGGGAACTGCGCCGCTTCCTCAACGATCCCGACAAGCCTGCACTTCTGGCCATCGCCCGCCCGGTTACCAAGAAGAACCTCGCCGCCCTGGTCCACGCTTATGGTCAGTCCCCCGCGCTGCAGGAGGCAGCGAACCTCGTGCTGGTCGCCGGAACGCGTACGCGGCTGGACCGGCTGGAGACGGAGTGCGCAGGCAATCTTTCGGAACTCTTCGCCCTGATCGACGAGTATGACCTTTACGGAAAGGTCGCTTACCCAAAACAGCACTGCGATGCGGAGATACCGGAATATTACGCCTTCGCCCGCGATACGGGCGGTATCTTCATCAATCCTGCACTCAACGAGCCGTTCGGGCTGACCCTGCTGGAGGCAGCCGCGGCAGGCTTGCCGGTCGTTGCCACGGACAGCGGCGGCCCGAACGACATCGTCGAAACCTGCAAGAACGGCATCCTGATCGCACCGCAAAAGCCTCAGCAGATCGCCGATGCCTGCTGCGAACTCCTCGGTGTGCCGAGCTTCTGGCGCGAATGTTCGGAGAACGGTGCCCGCGCGCTCGAAATCTACGACTGGCGGTCCTATTGCCGCCAGTATCACGCCATGATCGATGGACTGGTTTCGGCGCAGCAGCCGGCCGCTGAGTCTGGCCATCGGCATCTTCTGGTCAGCGACATCGACAACACGCTTGTCGGTGACAACGCCGCCCTTCAGACCTTTTGCCGGTGGCAGGCTGGCAACAAGGACGTGTCGTTCGGTATCGCGACCGGGCGGACCTTTCACAGCGCTCTGTCGATCCTGTCGCAGCTGAAGGTCGAACCGCCCGCTTTCGTCATCGGCGCGGTCGGCACGGAAATCTATCACCGGGAGGCGAACGGCGTAACCTACAGGCGCGACGCTGCCTGGTCGGACTGGATCGCGCATGACTGGGACCGCGACGCGGTCTGCAGGGTCATCGATCAGAGCGCGCTGTTCACGCGGCAGGACGATCTCGAACAATTGCCGTTCAAGATCAGCTATTTTGCACAGGGCGTTGCCGACGCTGCCGCGCAGGTGCGTGCCCTCTTGGCTGATGCCGGTCTGTCAGCAACCGTCATTCGCAGCCATGACCGCTATCTCGATATCCTGCCCGTCCGCGCCTCGAAGGGAGAGGCTGTGGAACATGTCCGCAAGGGGCTGGGGATCGCAAAGGCCGACGTCATCGCAGCGGGCGATTCCGCCAACGATGTCGAAATGCTGCGCACGGCCGCTCGCCCGATCATCGTTGCCAATTACTGCGACGGTCTCGCGGATCGCGACGACCTCAGCCACGCCTATGTCGCCCGGGCATCACACGCGGCGGGCGTATTGGAGGGTGTCGACTATCATCTTCGTCGATCGCGCAGTGCTGCGTGACGGTCAGCATCCTGACGCTGGTGCGCGGGCGGCGCGATCATCTGGCCGCCCTTATGAAGGGGCTGGCACAGCAGACCCAGCGCCCGTCGGAACTGGTCATCGCCTACATGCAGCCGGAGGTGCATGACGATCTGCCGGACCCGCGATGTCCCTTGCGGAGCGTTCATGTCGCGGGCGAAGCGCTGCCGCTCGCGGCGGCTCGCAATGCGGCGGCTGCAGCGGCGTCCGGCGACCATCTGATTTTTCTCGACGTGGACTGCATTCCCGCGGCGACGCTCGTGGAAAGCTATGACCGCGCGCTGACGCAGCAGGAGGCGGTCTACCTGTCGGAAGTCTTTTACCTGCCCGGCGGCGCAGTCGACCATGAGCTGCCTGCGCCGGACTACGACCGCCTTGATGAACTGGGGTCGCCCCATCCCTCGAAACCGGCGGTCCCCGACACCGGATGGCGCGCAGAACCGGATCACGGCGAGCTGTGGGGCCTGTGCTTTGGCCTCCGCCGATCGACCTGGGAAGGCGTCGGCGGAATGGACGATGGCTATACCGGCTATGGCGGAGAGGAAACCGACCTGGCGCAGAAACTGCGCGCGGCCAACGTACCGGCATACTGGATCGCCGGGGCGCGCGCTTATCACCAGCATCACACGGTGCACATCCCGCCGCTCCACCATTTTCAGGCGATCATCAGGAACGCCGAGCGGTTTCGGGAGCGCTGGGGTTCGTACCCCATGACCTACTGGCTCGGGCAGTTCAGCGACATGGGCCTGATCCGCATGAACGGCGGTATCGAGGTTATCCGGGAACCGACAACGGCGGAGATCGCCGCCTCGCGCGCGCCCGATACCGTATTATTCAGCTGACCACAGGCGCGCCGCCAGATCCTCCAGCCGGTCCGCGGCGCGCTTCGCTGCACCAGCATCATAAAGGTCGGCCTGCCGCGACAGGTCGATCGCTTCGGCCTCGGCAAGAACCTGCCGCCAGGCAGACAGGGACCCCGGCCAGCTGCGCATCAGAACCGCCGCGCCGACCCGTTCCAGTTGCTCGGCCTTGCGAAGCTGCTCGTCGAAATAGCGCCATTCCGGCGCAACGATAAAGGGCCGGCCGATCTTCGCCACCTCGTGCACCGTATTATCGCCGGCCGACGCGATGACGATGTCCGCTGCGGACAGCCACGTTCCGACATCATCGACCCAGCCCCGCTCCTCCAGGTTGGCGAAGTCGGTCTCGTGCCCCTCCCGGTGTACCGGTCCGAGGGTCACGAAGCGGGTCCCGGGCGCGGCCCGCGCCGCCATGGTCAGCGGCGCATAGGGCGTACCGGACCCGCCGCCGCCGGTCAGGACCACTACAATCCGCCGGTCCGGTTCAAGGCCTAGCGCTTCGCGCGCCTCCGCCTTCTTCGGCACATGCGTATCGGCGGTACAAAGGCCGCCGGTGTACATGGTCTTCGCCCGCGCCCAGTCCGGATAGTCCTCCTGCTCGATGGCCTCGGCAAACGGCGCAAGAAGGCCTGCCGCGCATTCATAGGCTGCCAGGTGTCCGGGATCGAGACGGTCGCCATGCATCCGGATCTTGACCGCCGGGACGCTGAGAATGCGGGACAGAAGCGTGATTTCCGCACTGACGTCGACGACGAAGAGCGCTGGATCGAGCGTGTCGAGCGCCTGCGCGATGGCCGCCATATGCGCTCTCTGCTCTGCGACGCCGAGCGGTACGCAGTGCATCACCTCCGGCGTTGGCTCTGCGAACAGGGCCGGTGTGCGCGATGGCGCGCCGATCATGTTCGGCAGGGGGACGATATCCACGCGCTGCTCCCACCCGGCGAAGAGGCTCGGGTCGGCCGTCAGCACGGTCACCGGCCGGTTCGCGGGCAGTTCGGCGATGATGGCCTGTGCACGGTGCGCATGACCGCGCCCTTGGTGGTGGGCGAAATAGGCGAAGGGTTTCATCCCTGCGGCGCATAGGTGGGGTACCGCGGGACAGCGTTAACATGGGACAATATGCGGCGTCGCCGGTTAAGCCATAGGCTACGATGCCATTCCGGCGCGTTGCTGCGGGAGTTATCGTGAACAACAGTTGCTTCATCGACAAACTGCAACACTATCTCCCGCTGACGCCGGTGGAGAAGCAAGCGCTCGGCAAGCTCGAAGAAGACCCGAAGCCGTATGAGCCCGGTAGCGTCATTTTCGAGGAAGAGCGGGACAGCGCCGACCATCTCTATGTGGTGCAAGAGGGGCGCGTTCATACGTCGACCTTATTGGCCGATGGCACGCGGGCGATCTTGCGGATTTCGTTCCCCGGAGATTTCCTCGGCACGAACAGCATTCCGTTCAGGGATGCGGTATCGACGGCGGTAGTTGCCGTGCCATCGAAACTTTGCCGTTTCCCCCGCAAGGGTCTGCGCCCGATTTTCGAGGACCATCCGCGGATCGCCGCGCTGTTCTACGCCGTTGCAATGCTGGAGAACGTTTCGATGCAGGACCGCCTGAAGTCCGTCGGACGCACGGAGGGCACGGCGCGCGTTGGTGCCCTGATCCTGGAATCGCTCTGCCGTCTGCGGATCACGAACAGGGACATGACCAACCGGTTCGACATGCACATGACGCAAGCGGACATGGGCGATGCGGTCGGCCTGACGAACATCCACGTGAACCGCTGTCTGAAGCAGCTTGCTGCCGATGGTTTGATCGAGCGTCAGGGATCGGTCATCAAGGTTCTGGATGAAGCGCGCCTTCGTTCCGAATCCCACTTTATCGACCGTTTCGGCGAGATCGAGACGGACTGGTTTCCGGACGCTCGCTAGCGCGCTGGTCAAGCAGTCTAGGCCGCGCCTGCGATCACCTTGTCGAGGGTCGCCGGATAGCTGCGGACACGCACGCCGGTGGCGTTGTAGATCGCGTTCACGACCGCTCCGGCCGCACCGCAAAAGCCGAGTTCGCCGATGCCCTTCGACTGAAGCGGGCAGGCGGCGTCGTCGCGTTCCTTGATAAAGACCACGTCAAGCGCGGGGACGTCGAGGTTCACGGGGACGTGATATTCGGCGAGATCGTGGTTCACGATGTGGCCGTCGCGCGGATCATGCGCGAGCTCCTCGGTCAGCGCCGTGCCGATGCCCCAGGTCATTCCGCCGATACACTGCGAGCGGGCCGTCTTCTCGTTGAGGATGCGGCCTGCCGCGTAGACCCCCAGCATCCGGCGCACGCGGGTTTCCCCGGTGAAGCGGTTCACCGCGACCTCACAGAAGTAAGCGCCGTAGCCGGCCTGCACATACGCCTCCGCCGTGTCACCCGGTTCGTACTTGCCCTCGACCTCGATGTCGGCATCCAGGAGGTCGCTGAGCGGCGTGCGGGTATTGCCATGGATCGCGTCGCCGTCCTTCAGGGTCAGGTCGCCCTCGTCGCAGCCAAGGGCCTCGCAGATTTTCTCGCGCACCCCTTCGCAGGCGATGAACACGGACGAGCCGGACGATGACGCGCCCCAGCTTCCGCCCGAACCCGGTCCGTCGGGATCCTTGCTGTCGCCCAGCTCCACCCTGACCTTGTCGAAGGGCAGGCCGAGCATTTCGGCGGCGATCTGGCCCAGCACCGTATAGGTGCCGGTGCCGATGTCGGTCATGTTCGTGGCGACGGTCGCCGAGCCGTCCCTGTGCAGCGTCACGCGCGCGGCGGCCTCGCCGGTCTGGTTCACGCGGCTGGCACCCGCCATGCCGTGCCCGATCAGCCATTCGCCCTCGCGCAGCCCGCCGGGCGTCCGGTTCCGGTCCGCCCAGCCAAACCGCTTCGCGCCTTCCTCAAGGCATTCGGCATATTTGCGACTGGAATAGGGAATGTCCTCTTCCGGGTGGCAATCGGGCAGGTTGCGCTTGCGAAGCTCCACGGGGTCGATCCCTGCGGCCTCCGCCAGTTCGTCCATCGCGTTTTCAAGGACCGGCATGCCGACCGCTTCCCCCGGGGCGCGGACAGAGCCCGCGGCGGGCCGGTGAATGCGCGCCACGTCGAGCGAGATTTTGCGGTTCTCGCCGCCGTAGAGAAAGTGCGTCGACTGCGGCACGGGCTCGGCGAACGGTTCGTCCGGAAGGTTCGAGACGAGGCTTTCATGACCAAGGCCGGTCAGTACGCCGTTCTCGTCGCAGGCGAGGCGGACATGCTGGCGCGTTTCTGAGCGGCGCATAATGCCCTCGAAGACCTGCTGGCGGGTCATGACGACGGATACGGGACGGCCGAGGCCGCGCGCCGCGACGGCGGCGGCGATCGCCTCCTGGCTGATGCCGAGCTTCGAACCGAACCCGCCGCCGACAAAGGGCGAGAGGATGTGGACATCCTCGACATCGATGCCGAGCGAGTCCGCCAGCTCGTTCTTGTTGAAGTTCAGCATCTGATAGCTGCCGTAAAGGGTCAGCTTCCCGCCGTCCCATGAGGCGATCGCGGCGTGCGGCTCCATCGCGGCGGCGGCATGGCCGGCCGTCCGGTAAACCTGGTCGACGCTGTGCGCAGCCGCGCGCATCGCGGCGTCAAGGTCGCCTTGATCGACGGTCTCGTCATCCTGTCTTTCGGGTTCGACGGCCTCCGGATCGACAGCGCCGCCCGTTCCTTCGATCTCCAGCTCCATGCGATAGGCAGCGTCGCGGGCCTGTTCGAACGTTTCGGCGACCACCAGCGCCACCTGCTGGCCGACATAGGCGATGTCGCGCGTGCCCTGCACCGGCGCTTCGTCGGCCGTTCCCTGCGCGGGATTTCGCAGGAATTCGTCCGAAGAGAATACGCCAAGCACGCCGGGCATGACTTCGGCCGCTTCCCGGCCCAACGCCGTCAGTGTGCCGAACCGCGGCGCGCGCACCAGAACGCCGTGCGCCGCCCCTTCGATGTCATACTCGGCGGCATAGGTGGCCGTGCCGCTGACTTTCAGCGGGCCGTCCGGACGGCTCAGCGGCTTGCCGATCACGCCCTGCGCCATGGCATCGAGGCGGCGGCGTTCGTCGGGCTTGTCCATCGTGAAGCTGCGGGTCATGCCTCGTCTCCCATGCTGCAGATATCGATCAGCGTGGCCGCCAGTGCGCGTCGGGCCAGCGGGATCTTGAAGTCATTGTGGCCGTATCCGCGCGCATCTTTCAGGAGGACGTCCGCGGCCTTGTCGAACAGCGCTGCGGACGGCGCTTCCCCGACCAGCGCCTCTTCGACCCGTTCGTCGCGCCAGGGCGCATGGGCCAGCCCGCCAAAGGCGAGCGCGGCTGACGCGATCTTTCCATCCCGGACATCGACCACCGCCGCGACGCTGACCAGCGCAAACGCATAGGAAGCCCGGTCGCGCACCTTTCGGTAGCGCTGCTCACCGGAGGGCGGGCGCGGCAGTGTCACGGCGGTGATGACATCGCCCGGTTCAAGGACCGTGTCCTGCTGCGGCGTGTCGTGGGGCAGGCGGTGGAAATATTTCGCCGGTACGGTCAGCGTGTCGCCGCCCGCGCGTTCGATCTCGACCTCGGCGTCCAGCGCGCGCATGGCGACGGCCATGTCGCTGGGGTGCGTCGCGATGCAATGCTCCGAAGCGCCCAATATGGCGTGGATGCGGTTGAAGCCGTCAATGGCGTAACAGCCGGACCCGGGCTCGCGCTTGTTGCACGGCATGGCGGTGTCGTAGAAATAGCCGCAGCGCGTGCGCTGGCACAGATTGCCGCCGGTCGTTGCCTTGTTGCGCAACTGGCCGCTGGCCCCGGCGAGAAGCGCCCGGCTGAGAACAGGATAATCAGACCGGATGCGCGGATGCGCCGCCAGGTCACTGTTCGTCACCAGCGCCCCGATCCGCAGGCCGCCATCATCCGTCTCTTCGATTTCTGCCAGCGGCAGGCGGTTGATGTCGACCAGCTGTCCCGGCGTTTCGACCTGCAGCTTCATCAAGTCGAGAAGGTTGGTGCCCCCGGCGATGATGGTTGCGCCGTCCGCCGCCTGGCCCGCGGCGGCGGAGACGCTCTCGGCGCGCGTGTAGTCGAAGGGCCTCATTCCGCCACCTCCGAGATCGCGTCCACGATGTTGGAATAGGCGGCGCAGCGGCAAAGGTTGCCGGACATGCGCTCGCTGATTTCCTCTCGGCTGAGGGCAGGAGCGCCGGTCAGATCGTCAGTAACGACGCTCGGCCAGCCGTCCCTGGCCTCCGCCAGCATGGCGGTCGCGGAGCAGATCTGGCCCGGCGTGCAATATCCGCACTGGTAGCCGTCATGATCGACAAAGGCCTGTTGCAGCGCCGACAGATCGCCCGGCGTTCCCAGCCCCTCGATCGTGGTGACCGCGTCGCCGTCGTGCATGCAGGCGAGCGTCAGGCAGCTGTTGATCCGCCGCCCGTTGACGATGACCGTACAGGCACCGCACTGGCCGTGATCGCAGCCCTTCTTGGTCCCGGTCAGCTTCAGGTGATGGCGGAGGGCGTCGAGAAGCGTGGTGCGCGGATCGAGGTCGAGCGCCGCTTCCTCTCCATTAACGGTCAGTCTGGTTTGCATGGGGCAGCTCCGGCAGGGGTTTCCCTACCGAGCGTCGGAACGCGCAGGATGTTCCGAACGGCTTGGCGGTCGGCAACGGGTTTGGGTCCTCCATCCCCGCGAAACCCTGAGTTTCCAATGGAGTGTCGCAGGGCGGCCTGACTGCGGTCAGTCGCCAAGGTTAGCGCAAACGAGGACACGCCCTAACATGGACGGTCCCGCCGTGCCCAGCAGCAGCGCCTCGCGAGCCTTCCGCGCGAACTCGTTGCCGTCACCAATCACCTGCACGAGGGGCGGCTCGCCGACGCCGATCAGATCTGCCGCCACTTTCTCCGGCGCCATCCGAAGTCGGTGGAAGGGCATGCGCCTTCTCGCGAAGATCGGCACCGAAATCGGCCGGTACTGTGCTGATTATGTCCGCTTGATGGACCATTGGGACCACGTGTTGGCCGGCCGCATCCTGCGGGTTCAGCATGAGGATGTGCTGGGCGATCTTGAGGGGCAGACCCGCCGCATGCTCGACTATGTCGGCCTGCCGTTCGAGCACGCCTGCCTTGATTTCCACAAGACCGACCGCGCCGTCCGCACGGCCAGCAGCGAACAGGTTCGCCAGCCTCTGAACCGCAAGGGGCAGGGGGCCTGGAAACCTTATGAACCCTGGCTCGGCGAGCTGAAGGCCGCGCTCGCCAGCTAGGCCGTCAGCACATGCGTGCACCGTTCGGGACGCCCTGGTCCGGCCCCGCCAGCACGACCGCGCCGTCTTCATCGGTGAACCCCAGCACCAGCACCTCAGACATGAACGGGCCGATCTGCCGCGGCGGGAAGTTCACCACCGCCATGACCTGCCGCCCGGTCAGCGCCTCAGGCTCATAAAGGTCGGTGATTTGCGCAGAGCTTTTCCGCTCGCCGATCTCCGGTCCGAAATCGATCCACAGCTTGATCGCCGGCTTCCGCGCCTCTGGAAAGGGTTCGGCGCGCACCACGGTTCCGCAGCGGATGTCAACGTCCAGAAACCTCTCGAACGTGGTCGTCGCCGCTCTCATTCGGCCAGCGCGGACACGAAATTCTCCCGCCAGCGCTCCACATTCTCGACGCGGATATTCTCTTCCATCTGCGACCAGCGCGCCTTGCGCTCGTCCAGCGGCATGTCGAGTGCGGTCTTCAGCGAACGGCTGACATCGTCCGCGCTGTGCGGATTGACGATCAGCGCTTCGGTCAGCTGCTCCGCCGCACCGGCGAACTGCGACAGGATCAGGACACCGGGATCGTCCGGGTCCTGCGCCGCGACATATTCCTTCGCAACGAGGTTCATGCCGTCGCGAAGCGGCGTCACCAGGCCCACGTCCGCCGCCCGGTAAAACCCGAACAGTTCGGCCCTCGGATAGCCGCGATTGACGTAGCGGATGGGCACCAGGTCGACCTCGGACCGGGCGCCGTTGATCTGGCCGGCCTTCTGCTCCAGCGCGGTGCGAATAAGCTGGTAGGAGTTCACATCCTGCCGCGACGGCGGCGCGACCTGCACATAGATCGTCTTGTTCACCAGTTCCGGCCAGGTATCGAAGAAGCGGCCGATGGAATCGAACCGTTCCGGCAGGCCCTTCGAATAGTCCAGGCGGTCGACGCCGATAATGACCTTCCGCCCGCGGCAACTGCTTCGGATACGCTCCTCGCCCGCCTTCGCGAGGTCGGTCTGCCCGCCTTTGACGAAGTCCTCATAATCGAGGCCGATCGGGAAGTGCTTCACCCGCACCGTGCGCTCGCCGAACTTGACCGTGCCGTCCGCGCTGACCTCCGCCTGAAGCTCCCGGCGGCAATAGCCGAGGAAGCTGTCCACCGATTCTGAATCCTGGAACCCGATCAGGTCATAGTCCAGCATCGTCAGCACCAGCCGCTCGTGAAAGGGCAGGGCGACGAGGAGGTTCCGCGGCGGCCACGGGATATGCAGGAAGAAGCCGATCCTGTTCTTGGCCCCCCGCGCCCGCAGCCGCTCACCCAGCGGCAACAGGTGATAGTCGTGCACCCAGATCAGGTCGTCCTTCTCCAGCAGCGGCCCCATGCTGTCCGCAAAGCGGTCATTGACCCGCTCATACCCTTTGCCGAAATCCTGCTCATATTCGGCAAGATCGACGCGGTAGTGAAACAGCGGCCACAGGCTGCGGTTGGCGTAGCCGTTATAATATTCCTCGACGTCCTGCGGTTCGAGGTCGATGGTCGCCGTGGTCACGCCCTCGATCTTCTGCATGTTCAGATGACCGGTGAACTCCGGGGTCTCCTCGCCGGACCAGCCGAACCAGATGCCCCGCCGTTCCCTCAGCGCAGAGCCGAGCGCCACGGCAAGCCCGCCCTGCGCGCCCGCCGCGCCGCGCGCCTTTGGCACCGACACGCGGTTCGATACGACGATCAGGCGGCTCATCGGATCAGGCTCCAGGGTCTCGACAACAGGCCGGCGCAGTTGATGATTCCGACCAGCGAGTAGGTCTGCGGAAAATTCCCCCACAGCTCGCCGCTGTTGAAATCGAGGTCTTCGGACAGCAGCCCGGACGCCGTGCGGTGCGACAGCATGGTCTCGAACAGCGTCCGCGCCTCGTCCGTCCGGCCCGCCAGGTGCAGCGCCTCGATCAGCCAGAAGGTGCAGATGTTGAACGCGGTTTCCGGCTTTCCGAAGTCATCCTCGCTGTCATAGCGCAGCATGTGCTCGCCGCGACGCAGCGCCTTCTCGATGGCCGCGAAGGTCTGCTGGAACCGGTCATCGCCCGGCTTCAGGAAACGCAGGTCGATCATCTGGAGGAGGCTTGCGTCTAGATGATGTCCGTCCATTGCGGACGCGTAGTAGCCGCCGTCCTCGTTCCAGGCCTTATCCTCAATCAAGTTGCGGATTTTCCGCGCGCGATCCGACCAGAAGTCCGCCCGCTCCACCAGCTTCAGCCGTCCGGCAACGTTCGCCAGACGGTCGCACGCGGCCCAGTTCATAAGGGCGGAATAGGTGTGCACCTCCTGCCTGGTACGGAACTCCCACAGGCCCGCGTCGGGCTGGTCATGATGCTGCCACGCCATCTCGCCGACCTGTTCCAGGCTCCGGAAGTCGGCCTCGCTCGCCATCCGGTAGAGCCGCTGGTCGAAGAACCCCTGCACGGTCGGCAGGACGATCTGTCCATAGGCGTCGTGCTGGATCTGGCTGAAGGCGGCGTTGCCCTTCCGAACGGGCCCCATGCCGCGATAGCCCGCCAGGTCCTCGGCGATGCTTTCGGTCAGCTCCGGCTCGCCCATGACCGAATATAGCGGCTGCACCTGCCCGCCGCCGGCATTGTCGACGATATTACGAAGGTAGCCGAGATACTTCTCCAGTACATCGAGCGCGCCAAGGCCGTTCAGCGCCTGCACCGTGTAATAGGAATCGCGGATCCAGCAGTAGCGGTAGTCCCAGTTCCGCTCGCTGCCCGGCGCTTCTGGGATTGAGGTCGTCAACGCCGCGACGATCGCACCGGTTTCCTCATGCTGGCACAGCTTCAGCGTGATCGCCGCGCGGATGACCGCCGCCTGCCACTCCATCGGCGTCGCGAGCCCACGTGACCAGTGCCGCCAGTAATGGTCGGTCGCCTCGAACATGGCCTCGACCTCTTGGCCCACATTACCGCTGAACGGTTCATCGGGGCCCAGGAAGAAGTGAAGGTCGGTTTCCACACGGAACGTCCGCGCCTCCATTACATAGCCAATGGGCGCGTCGGTCGACAGGCGGATGGCCTGCGCGCCGACAAGATAACGGATATGATTGGTGCCGTTAGTGCGCTCGGCAACCTCTTCGCCGTAGCCCTTCATCGGCGACAGGTTGACGGTCAGGCGCGGGCTGCCCGACAGGGGGCGCACGATCCGTACGAAGGCAACGGGCCGGTACATCCGCCCGGAACGGCGAAAGCGGGGACAGAAATCGAGGATCTCGACGGCGCTGCCATCCTCGGCTTCCAGCCGCGTTCGCAGGATCGCGGTATTGCGCAGATAGTCCTGGCTGGCGCTGACCTGGCCTACCAGCTCGAAACGCCAGACGCCGACATCCTGCCGCTCCCCGTTCAGCAGGGCGCAGAAGACCGGGTCGCCGTCGACACGCGGAACGCAGCCCCAGACAAGGCCGCCCCGCTCGTCGATCAGTCCGGAAACCTGGCAGTTCCCGACCGGCCACAGTTCCAGCGAACTTACGGGGTCAGCCATCCATGCACCTCATCGACTGTGGGCAGGCGATAGGCCGCCTCGGTTTCGCGCGGCGCGCCGACCAGAATGCCGAAACCGCCCAATGCCTTCGCAGCGCGAAAGCCGTCTTCGTCCGTCACATCGTCACCCACGAACACCGGCGTATGACCGGTGAAGGGTTCGCGCGTCATGAACGTGCGCACGGCCTCGGCCTTATTTGCTCGCCGGGCCATCAGCTCAACGACCATCTTCCCGCGCTTGATGCCAAGATCATGCTGTGCTGCCAGCGTGTCCGCGAAAGCCTCGACCTGCGCCTTCATTTCCGGCCGCGCGCGGTAGTGCAGGCCCGTACCGTGCGGTTTGTCCTCGACCAGAACACCCTCCTCATGCGCCGCAAAGGCCTTGATTGTCTCAAGAAGCGATGCGGGCATCGGTTCCGGGGCGCTCCCAACAGGCTCGCCCTTCGCATCGCGCAGGTCTGCGCCGTGCGATCCGGCCCTTGCGACCTGCACCGGTCCCAGATGCCGCTCGATGTCAGACAGGAACCGCCCGGATATTAGCGCCAGCCGCCCGCCCACTGCCGCCGAAAGGTTTTCCAGCCGCGTCGCCAGTCCGTCCGTCACCCGGATCGCATCGGGTTTGGCGGCAATCTCCACCAGCGTGCCATCGAAATCCAGGAACAGAGCCGTCTCTTGCAGGTCAAGCGGCGGAGGTGGTGGCAGCGGATTCGTCGACATCGCCGCTGTCGCTAGCGCCTCAAGGCGCGGGCGGCACGGAGAATCTCGCCGCACCGAACGAAGCTGCCTCGGTCAGTAGCGCGGCCCGGCGCTCTTGAGTCTCTGAAATGAAGCATTTCTGCCGCCAATCCGCAAAAAAACTGACGCGGAAACTTAAAGGAATCCGTCAGCGATCTGTCACATTCGAACCCTAGCCCGACCAGAACGGAGTGTGCTGCTCCGCCAAGTTCTTGTCTTTTTGGAATAGGGGTTTCGGGTCATGGGTTTCGAATTTTCGCTCGTTCAGACATTCGACAGCGGCATTGGCGAGGGCGGCTCTGAAGTCGTATCCTTCGACGGCGGCATCTTTGCCGTCACAAATGGCGAGCAGGACCGCATCGACCTGTTCGATGGTGCAGGCGGCGACCTGATCCGCGCTGTCTTCTTCGCAGACGCCCTTCCCGATGATGCCCCCGCCGACTCCACCACGATTCCGGTCGCAAATTATGACGGCATTCAGTCGGTTGCGATCCGTGACGGCGTCGTGGCCGTCGCCATTTCGCGTGACGGGGAGGACGGCATCGTCCAGACCTTCAGCGCCGACACTGGCGCCGCCATCGAAACCTATGTTGTCGGCAACCTTCCCGACCAGATCAGCTTCTCGAAGGACGGCACGCGCCTCTTCGTCGCCAACGAGGGCGAGCGCGGCGAGGAGCCCGATCCCGCGAACGACCCCGCGCCGGGTTCCATCTCGATCATCGACCTGACGACCGACGCGCAGACCGCCGTCTCGACCTTCGGCTTCACCCAGTTCGACGATTTCGACAATAGCGGCGCCTTCGACGCTGCCGACCTCGCCGCCCTTCGCGCCGAGGGCATCCGCACCTTCCCGAACTCCGCCCCCTCGCAGGACTTCGAGCCGGAATATATCGTCGAGGGTGACGATGGCCGTCTCTATGTGGCGATCCAGGAAAACAACGCCATTGCGGTATTCGACCCGGCGACCGAGACCTTCGTCGACATCTTCTCTGCCGGCATCAAGGACTACAGCCTGCCGGGGAACGCCTTCGACCCCTCCGACCGCGACGGCGCCATCGCCATCCAGAATTACGACGTGAAGGGCTGGAACCAGCCGGACGGTATCGCGACCTTCACCATCGGCGGCGAGACCTACGTCTTCACCGCGAACGAGGGCGACAGCCGCGACTTTGACGAGACGCGCGTCGCCGACCTCAACCTCGATCCTGCCGCCTATCCAAACGCCGCCGCGCTCCAGGCCGACGAGGTTCTCGGCCGTCTGCAGGCGGACAACCTCTCCGGCGACGCGGACGGTGACGGCGACATCGACCAGATCTGGGCGTTCGGCGGCCGGTCTTTCACCATCCTCGATTCGGACGGCGACGTCGTCTTCGATTCCGGTGACGATTTCGAGCAGATCACCGCCGCCGCCCGCGTCCCGAACGCCTTCAACAACGACGATTTCGTTCCCGGCGCGGGCGATCCGGCCGTCGTCGACGACAACCGCTCCGACGCCAAGGGCCCCGAGCCCGAAGCCATCGCCGTCGGCCAGGTCGGCGACCGCGTTCTCGCCTTCATCGGCATGGAGCGCGACAGCGGCATCTTCGTCTATGACGTGACCGAGCCCTCCCTCTCGCTCTTCGTCGACTATATCGACGCCCGCGCCGACGGGAACATCTCGCCGGAGGTGATCCAGTTCATCCCGGCCACCGACAGCGGCACCGGCAACGCGCAGATCGCCGTCAGCTTCGAGGTGTCCGGCACCACCGCCGTCTATGACATCCTCGCCGAGGGCGTCGCCCCCATCGTCGACCCGGTGGAGGACGGCGTCACGCTCCAGCTTCTCCACTTCGGCGATCCGGAGTTCAGCCGGCTGTCCGTCGAGACCGCGCCCTATATCGGCGCGCTGATCGACGAGTTCGCGCCGGACTTCTCGAACACCCTGATCCTCTCCTCCGGCGACAATATCATCCCGGGTCCGTTCCGCACGGCATCGGGCATCGTCCGGGAGGGCTTCACCGAGATCCAGGTCCTGAACGCCCTCGGCGTGCAGGCGACGGCCATCGGCAACCACGAGTTCGACCTCGGCTCCGGCCTGTTCGCCGACGCAGTCGAGGCGTCGAACTTCCCGCACATCTCCGCGAACCTCGATTTCTCCGGCGACGGTTCGACGGCGGACCTGTTCGTCGACACCACGGCGGGCGCGGGCCTCGAAAGCGCATCCTCGCTCGCAGGCCGGATCGCTCCTTCCGCAGTCATCGAGCAGAACGGCGCGATCTTCGGCATCGTCGGCGCGACCACGCAGATTCTCGAGACCATCACGTCAAATGGCGGCGTCGAGGTCATCGGCCCGAACGAGGATGACATGCCCGCCCTCGCGGCCATCCTTCAGCCGGTCATCGACGATCTGACGGCGCAGGGCGTCAACAAGATCATCCTCGTCTCGCACCTTCAGCAGATCCAGCTGGAGCAGGCGCTGGCCCCGCTTCTCGACGGCGTCGACATCATCATCGCGGGCGGCTCCAACACCCGCCTCGGCGATGACAATGACGAGGCGGTGGCCTTCCCGGGTCACGCCGCGACCTTCCAGGGCGACTATCCGATCGAAACGACGGATGCCTCCGGCAACCCGACGCTGATCGTGAACACGGACAATGAGCTGACCTATCTTGGCCGCCTGATCGTGGACTTCGATGCCAACGGCAACGTCATCACCGACAGCATCGCCCAGAATGCCGACATCGCCGGTGCCTATGCCGCGGCACCCGAAACGCTTGCCGAGCTTCGCGGCGTCGGCGGCAACGCGGCCCGCGTGGTCCTTAGCGAGGGGCAGAATGTCGGCCTCGGCGCGGGCAAGTTCAACGTGTTCGGCAAGGTTGCTGGCGGCGAAGAAATCACGGTCTTCGCCGGCGGCGTTCTCGAGCTCGATCCGTCCTTCAACAATGGCGGGGACCGCCTGGTGTTCGACGGTTCCTCGGACGACTTCAGCGTTTCGCTTAGCGGTTCGGTCATGATCATCCGCGGCGGCGACGGCACGGTTGTTTCCCTCCCCATCGGCATGGCGGGCACGGTACTGCAGTTCGACGATCAGACGCTCGTTGCGCGCTTCGACGGTACGAACGTCCGTCTCGGCGATCAACTCGTCAGCGATACCGACACCTTCATCGGCGGCGCTGAAACCGGCCGCGACACCTCGCTGCCCGCCGGTCTGCCCGATTCGATCTTCGCCGATGGCACGCGCGCCGGCGCAGTCCTCGATCTCGTCACCCCGATCGGCGACACGATCTCGGAGCTTGGCGACAATGTCTTCGGCTTCACGAGCGTCTATCTTGAGGGTGCGCGCAGCGCGGTCCGGACCGAGGAAACGAACCTCGGCAACCTGACCGCCGATGCCAATGCCTATGTCTATGAGCAGCGCGACGGCGACGATGACAGCTTCGTCGTTTCGGTGAAGAATGGCGGCGGTATCCGTGCGCCCATCGGCACCTTCTCCTCACCGGGCCCGAACGGCGAAGTGACGGCTCTGCCGCCGCAGCCGGACGGCGCGGTCAGCCAGCTCGATGTCGGGGCAACGCTGCGCTTCGACAACTCGCTTGTTGCCGTGGAAACCGACGCGGCGGGCCTGAAGGCAATTCTTGAACGCGGCGTCTCCGGTACGCCGGGCGCCACGGAGGGCCGCTTCCCGCAGGTCGGCGGTGTTCGCTTCAGCTTCGACCAGTCCGAAGAGGTCGGTGAGCGGGTCAACGACATCGCGCTCGTTGCGGAAGACGGCAGCCTGGTGCCGCTGTTCGATGACGGTGTGCTGGTTGCGGGCGCGGACGCGCTCGACATCACCATCGTTACGCTCGGCTTTATCGCCGAGGGCGGCGACGGTTATCCGTTCCAGGACATTGCCGAAAGCGTATCCGCCATCACCGACGATGGTCTGGTCGCGCTGACTTATGACGAGAATGGCGATCTGGTCGGCGTGCCGGACACGATCCTCGGCGAACAGGCGGCGCTGGCGGAATATCTCGGCGACCTGTTCGGCACGGTGGACACGGCCTTTGCGGAGGCGGACACGCCGATCGAGGATGACACGCGCATCCAGAACGAGGCGTTCCGCGACTCCACCGTCCTGACCGGCGAGGCGACAGGCACAATCCCGGCGGCATTCGAACCGCTCGCCTTCGTAGAGACCGCACCGCTGATCTGACAAGGACCCCCGAAATACGGCCGGGGTCTCGGATCCCCGCATCCCGGTCCTCCTCCGGCCCGCTCTGGCACCCCCATGCCAGGGCGGGCCTTTTTTTGCGCTCTTTCCGGCTAAGGCTCACACCGGTTCCCCTCCTCCCGGCAAAAACCCTCCAGTATTCCCCTCCCTCTTGGGGAGGGGCTAGGGGAGGGGCTTCCTGCAGCAGACCGAAACCATGCCAGTCGACCACGCCTTCCGCCGCAGCCCAACCCAGCCCCGCCCAGCCCCGCCCCGCCTGACCCCTCATCCGCCGCCACACCCCCGCAAGGATTGTGCCGCCCCCGCCGCCAACCTATCCCGTGGTTATGACCGCCTCGACCCAGATCGCCGTGGCCGACATCGGCGGCACCCATGCCCGTTTCTCGCTCGCCAGCATAAGCGGGGGGACAGCCCGCCTGATCGGCGATCCCGTCATTCTGAAAACCGCTGACCATGAAGACCTGTCCGCTGCGTGGCTGGCGTTCGGCGCGCATCTGGACGGCCCGCTGCCGGATCATGCTGCCTTCGCCATCGCTGCGGCAGTCGGCGGCCAGACCGTCAACATGCCGAACGGACGCTGGAGCTTTGCGCCTGAGAACCTCGGCGCGATGCTGGGCCTCAGGGGCCATCTGCTGCTCAATGATTTTCAGGCGGTCGCCCATGCCGTCGATCAGGCGGAGGAGGGGGACTTTCTCCACATCGCAGGGCCGGATCTGCCGCTTCCGTCATCCGGCGTTGTCAGCATTGTCGGCCCCGGTACCGGTCTGGGCGTCGCTGCACTGAACAGGGCTTCCGCAGGCGCTGCCTCAGTTCTGCCGACAGAGGGCGGCCACATTGGCTTTGCGCCCGTTGACGCGCTTGAGGACCGCTTGCTCGAACAATTGCGCGGTGACCATGGCCGGGTGTCGGTAGAACGCGTCGTTTCCGGGGCCGGACTGCGCGCAATCTGGCACATTCTGGCCAAAATCAGGGGCGAAACCGTGCCGAATGGCGACGATGTGGCGCTTTGGCAGGCCGCTCTGGCCGGGGAGAGCCCTGCCGCGCGGGCTGCTCTTGAGCGTTTCTGCCAATGCCTTGGCTCCGTGGCTGGCGACATCGCGCTTGTGCACGGTGCGGGCGGCGTCGTCATTGCCGGCGGTCTCGGGCGCCGTTTGGCCGCGCATCTGCCGGCGTCCGGCTTCGCGCAGCGCTTCGTGGACAAGGGCCGCTACCGGGCATTGATGCAGGGTCTGCCGGTCAGGCTCATCACTATGCAGGAACCAGGCCTGTTCGGCGCTGCGGCGGCCTATGCGGCGCACCGTTCCGGCTGAATCCAGTCTGGACGCCTGAACGAGGCAGGGCTAAAGAACATAACAGGAACAAACACCGAAATCCTGTAGGGCCTGCTATCATACCATGTGTCTTTCCCATTGTAATCATGATATAAATAGGGTTCCAGCCATTGCGAAACTGGCTCAGCGACTCACTGAACGTCCTGCGGCATCGGGGATGCGCTCATGAGCCAGCCGCGCCGCATCGTTTCCGTTTGGATGCCGCACTTCGCGATGGACCGCCGGCTGCGCGCAAAGCCCGCGCTTCGGGAACTCGATATCCCCATCGTCATGGCGCGCCAGGCTGCGCACGGCTTCGTCATCCACGATCTCGACAGCCGCGCCATCGCTGCGGGTTTGCGCGTGGGTCAGCGCCTTACCGACGCCCGCGCGATCGCCGGCCGTATCCACGTCGAACCCGCCGATCCTACAGAAGACGGTAACGACTTGAAAAAACTGGCTTCCTGGTCCCGCCGTTGGTGTCCCACAGTGCGTTCCGACCGTCTCGAGGGACTTCTCCTCAACATCACCGGCTGCGCCCATCTTTTCGGCGGCGAACCCGAACTCCTCGCCCAGATGACCGCCGCCTTCCAGGATCTCGGCCTCGAAAACCGCCTCGCCGTAGCGGACACCATCGGCGCTGCCTGGGGCCTTGCGCGCTTCGGAACTGACAGCCCGATAACTAGCAATCCCAGGGCTCTTGAAACGCTGCCAGTCGTCGCTCTCCGCCTGGAACCCGACACCATCCTTCTTCTGAAGCGTCTCGGCCTCAAGACTGTCGGCGACCTCGCCGCCGTCCCGCGCAATTCCCTGATGCGCCGTTTCCGCAAGGGTGAACCGTCAACGAACCCGCTTATCCGACTGGACCATATGTTCGGCCGCCTTTCCGAACCTTTGGAGGCGCAGACCGAAGCCGTTCCCCTTCGCGCTGTGCAGCGCTTTCCCGAACCGCTCGGCGATCTCGCCGGTCTCGAACAAAGCCTGGTCGGTCTTATTCGCGATCTCGCCGCAAGCCTTCGCCGGGAAAACCGCGGGGTCCGCACGCTTCGCTATACGGCATACCGTGTCGATGGCGAAGCACTTTCGGTAGACATCAACAGCGGCTTGGCCACGCGCGATGCCAACCACATTGTACGGCTTTTTTCTGGCAAACTTGATATCCTCGACCCTGGTTTCGGCGTTGATGCGGCCACACTCGATGCCGTACACATAGACTACTTAAGCGGGATACAGAGCGATCTTGCGAACAGTGTGGAATTCCGGCTGGATATTGCTCGCTTGGTCGATCGTTTGATCCAGCGTTTCGGGCGCTGGGGGATTGCCATTTTGCGCAATGCAGGCAGCCATATGCCGGAGCGCAGTCATAGGCTGACCTTTTTTACGAATGACCGGCCTGGAACAGCAAGTCACCCAGTTCGACGCGACTATCTCCCAATACGACTTTTTAGGCGTCCTGAACGTGCAAAAGTTGTTCATGCTGTGTTTGAAGGTCGACCAGACCGTATGTGCTGGCGTGGACGTTCCGGCCGCATTTTTCGCGGCGAAGGTCCAGAACGCATAGCTCCCGAATGGTGGAGACATAAAGGCCGAGCCTTGTTGCGTGACTATTTCCGCGCGGAGAAGGATACCAACCATCGAATCTGGCTCTACAGCGCCCAACGGTCAGTGTCCGACCATCCATGTGCGTTTGGGTGGTACGTTCACGGCATTGACGGATGATTTGTGCCCGAACCGCCCCTTATTCCCGACAGGCGAACGATTGCGTCTGACGACAATTTTGAACCTAACAGCGAAGCGCCATATGTCGAACTAGGTGTTACCTCGTGTTTCTCGTTTCTACGGGGGGGCTCCGATGCGGTAGACTTGGCCAAAACTGCTTACAGATTGGGCTATGATGCTATCGGTATTGCCGATCGTAACAGTATGGCGGGCGTCGTTCGACATTGGACTGAAGTACGCAATACAAGACAGAGACCATTAACTGGTTGCCGTTTAGTATCTATGCCTGATGATTCGGGGTTTTCTTACGAGTTTCTTGCCTATCCCAAAACACGAAAAGCTTATGGCTGTCTGACTTCAATGTTATCGGCGGCAAAAATGCGTACCCTGAACGGCGCATGGCAGGAGAAAGATGTTTGTGATCTGACTCTTCAGATGATTGCTCATTATGTTGGCAACGATAGCAATGAAATGATTCTTATTGCTTTACCCTCGCGTGAACTAGACGATTTTTCTAGGGCGCTTCCCCTGCTCTGTAAGACTTTGCCCTGCTTATCGCACTTAGCGGCAACGCTGCAATACCAGTGTGGTGACCGTGAACGTATAAATAAAATACATTCACTTGCAAATGATTGCGGTCTAAAGGTCGTAGCCACGAACGACGTTCACTACCACGAATCAGATCGACGTCAGTTAGTTGATGCAATGACGTGCATTCGCGAAGGATTCTGCATTCATGAAGCGGGATCGCTTCTGAACCAGAACGCAGAACGTTATATGAAATCTCCTACCGAGATGGCTTTGTTGTTTAGAGAGTGGCCCTTGGCAATACAGGAAACGCGTTCAATTGTAGCGGAGATCCAGTTTGACCTTGGCCAGTTGAAATATGAATATCCAAATGATCCAGTACCTGAAGGGCTGGATCCTCAAGAGTATCTGAGTGAACTCGTTTGGCAGGGAGCCCAGTGGCGTTATGATGGGAAGATACCTAATGACGTACAGAGTGCAATTTCCCGCGAGCTGGTGCTGATTAAACAAAAGAATATTGCTAAATATTTTTTAACTATTCATGACATTGTAGACCGTGCGCGGTACAAGAATATTCTTTGTCAAGGTCGTGGCTCCGCAGCCAATAGCGCTGTGTGTTACTGTCTTGGAATCACATCAGTTGATCCAGCTGAAACGGATGTTTTGTTCGAACGCTTTATATCCGAAGACCGGAATGAACCACCCGATATCGATGTCGATTTCGAACATGAACGCCGCGAAGAAGTCATCCAGGACATCTATGCTCGGTATGGGCGTGACCGTGCAGGACTCTGCGCGACGGTCATTCACTATCGCCCGCGAATGGCGATTCGGGAAATCGGTAAGGTGATGGGCCTTTCTGAAGATGTAACCTCGGCCCTAGCCAAGACGGTTTGGGGGAGTTGGGGCTTGAAAGTCGATGAGGACAAACTTGTCGAAGCAGGCCTGGATCTTAGCGACCCGTTACTAGCCCGCAGTATCCAGCTAGCCGACCAGCTGATCGGAATGCCGCGTCACCTGTCTCAACATGTTGGCGGATTTATCCTTACCGAGCGACCGCTGACCGAAACCGTCCCGATCGGCAATGGTGCCATGCCTGACCGCAGTTTCATCGAATGGGACAAGGACGATATCGACGCGCTAGGTATTTTTAAAATGGATGTGCTGGCGCTGGGAATGCTGACCTGCATTCGAAAGTGTTTCGATCTAATCGCACAGCATCACGGGACGCGCTACACACTGGCAACAATTCCCAAGCACGACCCAGAAACCTTCGACATGTTGTGCAAAGGGGATTCCCTAGGGGTATTTCAGGTGGAAAGCCGCGCGCAGATGAACATGCTGCCGCGGTTAAGGCCAAGAACATTCTATGATCTCGTTATCGAAGTGGCGATTGTACGTCCCGGTCCAATTCAAGGAGACATGGTTCATCCTTACTTGAAGCGGCGGCGCGGTAATGAGACGGTGGAATATCCCAGCCCTGCACCGGAAGAAGGTCCGCAAAACGAACTCAAGGATATTCTTGAGCGAACCCTTGGTGTGCCCATATTCCAGGAACAGGCCATGAAGATTGCCATGGTTGCTGCGGAATTCTCTTCACGGGAAGCAAACCAGCTTAGAAAGGCGATGGCAACGTTTCGCGCCAAGGGTAAGGTATCGGATCATAAGGAAAAAATGCTCGGCCGGATGATCAAGCGCGGCTACGACCCAAAGTTTGCCGAGCGCTGCTTCTCGCAGATTGAAGGCTTTGGCGAATATGGCTTTCCGGAAAGCCACGCGGCAAGTTTTGCAAAGCTTGTTTACGTGTCTTCGTACCTGAAATGCCACTATCCGGCAGCCTTTGCCGCTGCCCTGCTTAATTCACAGCCTATGGGGTTTTACGCACCAGCGCAGATCATTCGCGATGTACAGGATCACAATGTGGAGGTGCTCAGCGCCGATGTGAACTTGTCCGAATGGAATTCGACGCTGGAGACACCGTCGCTGGCGGTCGCGGTTGATGGGAAGCGCGTGCAGCCCGCTCTTCGTCTGGGGCTTCGGCAGATTGAAGGCCTTAAGGAGACAGATGCAGCGGCGCTTCTGTTGAAGCGCGGCAATCGATATGACAGCGTTGCGGCGCTGCGAGACAAGGCCGGGCTTGGGGTCCCGGTTATCGAACGTCTGGCGGCAGCGGATGCGTTCAACTCCGTGGGAAAAAACCGGCGACAGGCGCTGTGGGATGCACGGGCGCTCAAGAACGCGCCGGACCTGCCGCTCTTCACTTATGCGAGGGCCGCGGATGAGGGGGTGGATACAGAGCATGCTCTGCCGAAAATGCCGCTCTCAGAAGAAGTCGTAGCGGACTATCAAACCACACGGTTTTCTTTGAAGGCGCACCCAATGGAATTCCTACGGGAGGGGTATAGGAAAGAGGGGTTCACGAAGGCGGCGGATTTGCGGGGGTGCGCGTTCGATCAGCGGGTTTCGGTGTCGGGTATCGTCCTGATCCGCCAGCGGCCGGGAACGGCGAAGGGCACGGTTTTCATCACGATCGAGGACGAAACGGGCGTCGTGAACCTGATTGTCTGGCCCGATAAGCTGGAACAATACCGCAAAACGGTCATGGGCGCGCGGCTGATGAGCGTGAAAGGCGTCGTACAGATGGACGAGGATGTGATCCATGTCATCGCGCATCATCTGGAGGATGACACGGCGCGCCTGAACAGCCTGTCGGAGGATCTGCTGCCCGCCGATTACGCGCGCGCCGACCATGTGGTCAGCCCGCTGCCGTCGAACAGCGGACGGCATCCGCGCAACGTTAGCGTGATCCCGAAATCCCGGGATTTTCACTAGGTCCGATTGCCGCTTCGGCTCGATCTTTCCCGCGGCCTGCATCTTGCTGGCGTCTGGTCTAAACTAGCGTGGCGGCAAGACCTCGATCCGGGCGGAGGCCGAGACTGTTTCGCCGGGCGCCAGCGCGATCATTTCCGCCGGGGCGCGGTTAAGGGCGTCGGGCGCATGACTGACGGGCTCCGCGCAGAGAAAGGCGCGGCCGCGCGGCGCGTAGATGTGAAGATGACCGAGCGGCGGCGTGGCGGTAAGCCTCACGATCCGGTCCGGCCAGCGCAGCACTGCCTCTCCGGACCATCCGGTCAGACAATGATCAACGGGATCGGGAAGCGTACCGTCGAACGGCACAAGACGCTGCGGTATCGGGTCGTCATAATCCGCAGTCCAGAGACCTTCGGCCGATATCTCCAATGTCGGCGTGCCGGGAAAATGGGGATGCAGGCCGAGGCCGAGCGGCATGGGCGTTTTGTCCAGATTGTTGACGGACAGTGTCATGACAAACGCGCGCGGCGTGAGCGCAAAGGTCTGCCGGGCCTCGAATGACCAAGGCCAGTCGCCGCCCTTATGAAGCCAAGCGAATGTGGTTCGCGTCTCGCTGCGCTCCTCAACCGTCCATAGGGCGCGCCATCCAAAACCGTGAAGCGCGTGCGGGGCAGCGGGCGGCATGGGAGGCAGCTGAACGTCCTGGCCCTGCCACGCGAAGCGGCCCTCGCTGATCCGGCTGGAGAAAGGCACGAGCGGGTAGCAGGCGGACTGAAGCGGATCGGACGATCCGTCCGGCATGGGGCGAAGAATGCGCTCTCCCGCGACCGACCACTGCCGGACGACGGCGCCCCGAGGGTCGACTATGAGCTGGGAAGGCTCCGCAGTCAGTTGGACGGCATCCACCGCGGTTCCGCTCATATGGCGAGTTCCCGAACCCCGGCTGCAGCGGCGACCTCAAACATCAACGGCGCATCGCCCGCTGGTGTGCGGTAATCCCGCCGGGTAGCGCGGATGGCTGCGGCAATGCCGTCATGAGACGCAACGCAGACAACGCAGCCGCCAAACCCGCCGCCCGTCATGCGTGCGCCGCCTTCGCTGCCAACGGCCCGCGCGATGATTTTCACGAGCGTGTCGATGCCAGGAACCGTGATCTCGAAATCATTTCTCATGGACTGGTGGGATGCCGCGAAGAGGTCGCGGATTGCTGCGAGGTCTCCGTTTTGCAGCGCCTCGGCAGCCGACAGAACCCGCGCGTTCTCGCTGACCACATGGCGCGCCCGGCGGAAGGGTTTGTCCGGCAGAGCGCCCCGCGCATTCTCGAGCGTTTCGAACGACAGATCGCGGAGTGCCGCTACGCCATAGTGCCGCGCCGCCGCCTCGCACTGGGCGCGGCGTTCGTTGTACGCGCTGCCCGTCAAGCCGCGCCGTATGCCGGAATGGATAACAAGGATGCCGAGCGAGGCGGGGATCGTGATGAGCCGCGTTTGAAAGGAGCGACAATCGAGAAGCAGGGCGTGGTCCGCCTGCGCCTTGGCCGATACAAGCTGGTCCATGATGCCGCAGTTTACACCGACGAACTCATTCTCGGCGCGCTGTGCGATCCGGGCGAGGACCGCCCCGTCGGGTTCGGCCGGCGCGAAGGTTCTGGCGAGCGCGACCCCGAGAGATGCCGATGACGAAAGGCCCGCGCCCTGAGGCACGTTGCCGGCAATGGCGAGGCGGCAGGGTTTGATCGAACCGGGGCCGCACTGCATGACCTGCGCAATGCCGCGGACATAGCCGGTCCACGAGGCGTCTTCCCGTTGCGCTATGGGCTGGTCGAGGGAAAACCGGTCGCGCTGATCGCCATAGTCTGCCGCAACGACATCGACGGTGCCGTTATGTCCGGCCCCGGATGCGATGAGCGTGCCGTAGCCGATGGCCACGGGGAGGCAGAAACCGTCGTTATAGTCGGTATGCTCGCCGATCAGATTGACCCGGCCCGGCGCGTAGACGAGCCGGTCGGGGGCCGCGCCGAACCCTACTTCGTACGCGGTAACGGCGCGGTCGATGAGGGCTGGGTCGACGGTCATGACGACAGCGCCCCCGGTACAGCGCGCAGGCGCTCGGCAGCCTGTTCGGGCGTCAGGTCGCGTTGGGGTTCGGCGAGCATCTCATAGCCGACCATGAACTTGCGCACGGTCGCCGAGCGCAGGAGGGGCGGGTAGAAATGCGCGTGGACCTGCCAGTGCTGTGTCTCGCGATCGCCGAACGGTGCCTGGTGCCAGCCCATGGAATAGGGAAAGCGCGTGCCGAACAGATTGTCGTAGCGGGCGGTGAGTTCGCCGAGGATAGCGGCAAGGCCATCGCGCTGGCCGGGGGTCATGTCGGGCAGGCGCTGGAGCGCGAAGCGGGGGAGAAGCAGCGTCTCGAACGGCCAGGCTGCCCAATAGGGCACAACGGCGAGCCAGTCCGCTGTGCTAGCGACGACCCGTTCGCCCGACGCGGCCTCGGCCGCAGCAACATCGAGGAGCATATTGGTACCGTGCTGGGCGAGGTAGGCGGCCTGCGTTCGATCCTCGCGCACCGCCTCGTTGGGTAAATAATCGGTCGCCCAGACCTGCCCGTGCGGATGCGGGTTCGAGCAGCCCATCATCTCGCCCTTGTTCTCGAACAGCTGTACCCAGGCGTGGCGCTGGCCGAGGTCGAGGGTCTGGTCGGCCCAGGTATCGACGACGGCGCGGCGCTGGGGCGCGGAGAGTTCGGGGAGAGTGCGGCTGTGGTCAGGTGAGAAGCAGATGACGCGGCAGGTGCCGCGTGCTGGGACGTTCTGGAACAGGGGGGAGGAGGAGAGTGGTGCGTGATTGCCGCCGCTGGAGAGGGCCGAGAAGTCGTTCTCGAAAACGAATACGCCTGTGTAGTCTGGGTTCTGGACGCCGCCTGCGCGCAGGTTGCCGGGGCAGAGGTAGCAGCCTTCGTCATAGGCCGGGCGGGGCTGTTCGTCGGGCTTTGCCTCCGCGCCTTGCCAGGGCCGCTGGGCCCGTTGGGGTGAGACGAGCAGCCACTCGTCGGTGAGCGGGTTGTAGCGGCGGTGCGGGCCGGTCTCCACCATCATGCGGCGCGGAGTGAGGGCAGTGAGAGAATGGCCCGGCCGCCGAGCGCGATACGGTTGAAGATGAGAGCGGCTAGAACTGACGTCACAAGAACGACGACCATGAAGTCGATATAGTGCATGGTGATGATCCCCGCTGGCGACAGGACGAAGGTGAAGGTGCCGTAAAGCGCTACACCCCAAAGAACGCCGGCAATGGCGGCGGTTGCGCCCACGCCCCGAAACAGGAGACCGGCCACGAAGGCGCTGAGGATGGGCATGGAGAGGAGGCCGTTGAGTTCCTGCAAAAGGTTGATGATGCTCTCGGCGTTCAGGAACAGCGGAACCATCAGAAGCGCGATGATCGTCGCGATAATGGACATGAGCGCGCCGAGCTTCCAGTGGTTCGCGACCGGGCCGATGAACTGTTCGTGGAAGTCGACCGAGTAGAGCGCGACGGTGGAATTGAGGACCGCGCTGAACGTCGTGATGACGGCAGCGGCGACCATTGCGGCGAACGCGCCGGAGAGCCAGCCGGGCAGAACTTCGGAAACGAGGCGGCCATAGGCGGCGTCGCCGATATCGCCGAACAGCTTGTACGCGACGACGCCCGGGATGACGACGATGGCGGGGACGACGAGGATACGGATCAGCGCGGCGGCGATAACGCCCTTCTGCGCCTCCGCCACGGTGGGGGCGGCCATGGCGCGCTGGGTGATGTTCTGGTTGGTGGACCAGTAGAAGATCTGGATGAAGATCATGCCGGTGAAAAGGGTATGGAAGGGGATGGGGCTGTCCGGACCGCCGACCATGCTGAGGCGCTCTGCCGGGACGCCGCTGACGATGTCGAAATCGACGGCGGCCAGGGCGAGGATCACGATGAGGACGGCGAGGCCGAGGATGCCGATGCCGGAATAGGTGTCCATGACGGCGACCGCCCTCAGCCCGCCGAAGATCGTGTAGGCTGCGCTGATGACCGCAAGGATGATCGCGAAGGTCATCAAGGGGACGGTGCCGCCGAACAGCGACTGCATGAACAGGCTGCCCGAATAAAGCGCGGCGGGCAGGTAGATGAGGATGTTGCCGACGAGGAACAGCGCCGAGATGAGGGTGCGGATCGAGCGGCCGCCATAGCGGCGCTCGAGGAGCTCGGTCACCGTGGTGCAGTTGTTGCGGTAGTAAATGGGTACGAAGACGTAGGCGAGGATCATCAGGCCGAAAAAGCCCGCAATCTCCCACCAGGCGAGGAGCAGCATCTGGTTGCCGTTCATGCCGACGAGCTGGTCGGTGGAAAGGTTCGTCAACGTGATGGAGCCGGCGACGAAGACCCAGCTGAGGCCGCCGCCGGCGAGGAAGACATCTTTCTTCGATCCATCGTGACGCTTGGCCTGCCGGACCTTCAGCCAGGTGGCGATGCCGATGATGGCGGTGATGACAATGCAGACGCCGATCTGGAGGGCGCTGTCGATGGTCGCTGCAGTCTCAAACACTCGGTGCTTCCCCTCCGCCCCCCGGCGCGTCAGAGCGGGACATGCATGAGGGCGCGGGGAGGTGCAAGCGGGTGAACGAGCAGTGCGAGCATCTGCGGCTGGATGACGAGGCGGTGACGGTCGTCTGGACGGCAGAGGCGGGGAATGTCCTGCTGACCTATCTGGGGCCGCGATTGCCGGACGATGCTGATCTTGGTGCGGTGGCAACGGCGGGGGTGCGGGGGCGGCATGAGAATCAGGCTGAGGAGCCTGCTGTTCCGGGGCTGTTTTCGGGTGGTGATGAGAAGTCGCAGAGGAGGGTGGTTTCGGCGTTTTCGGAAACGGGTGGGGAGTCGCTTAGCGCGCGGGTTGTTGATGAGAGGATGGGGCGGGCATACTCCCTTCGGTGGGAGAAGGTGGGGGTGCGGCCGGGGGCGTTTCGGATTGAATCGCAGGGGGTTATGAGGCTTCCGGTGCCAGGTTGGGCGACGCGGTTTCGGACCTTTTCGGGGCGATGGGCGGGGGAGATGCGGTCTGCGGTGAGGCCGCTTGCCGAGGCGCGGTACCACGCGACAGATAGCGAGGGCCGGGCGGGCCATGGCGGGGGGCACTGGCTGGTTCTGGAGGCTGGGGATTGCGGGGCGGAACGGGGGCTGTGTCTGGCGGTTTTCCTGGAGTCCGGCGTGTTTCACGATGTGCGGGTGGACGGCGATGCCGATGGGCGGGGGCTTGTCACCATGTCGAACGGGGCGGCTGATTTAGCGGGGTATCTGCTGTTTAGTGCCGACGGTGAGAACGGGCTGATGCGGGCGGCGCATGGGCTGGTGCGGACGGAGTTGCCGGCGCAGCGGGACAGTCGCGGGCCGCGCAAGGTGCATCTGAACACCTGGGAGGCGCTGGGGTTCGACATGGATGAGGCGTCGTGCCTGCGGCTGGTCGATGATGCGGCGGCCATCGGCGCGGAGCGGTTCGTGCTTGACGACGGGTGGTTCAGGGGGCGGCGGGACGACCGGACGAGCCTGGGTGACTGGACGGTGGATGCGGATCGGTTTCCAAATGGGCTGACGCCGCTGATCGAGCGCTGCCGCGCGAAGGGCCTCGATTTCGGGCTGTGGGTCGAGCCGGAAATGGTGAGCCCGGACAGTGAGCTGGCGCGTGCGCATCCGGAGTGGATCATCGGCGGACCGGATGCGCCGACGCAGCGCAACCAGTTGATGCTGGACCTGACGCGGGACGATGCGCGGGCCTTTGTGTTCGAGAGCATCGACCGGCTGCTGCGTGAGAATGACATCGCCTATCTGAAGTGGGATCATAACCGGCCGCTGCTTTCGGCTTCGGAGGCTGACGAGGCTGCGCTGTCACAGGTCGGCGCGCAGATGATGCGCGACCTGCGCCGCGCCCATCCGGGGCTGGAGATCGAAGCCTGCGCGAGCGGCGGCGGGCGGATCGATTATGAGATGCTGCGTCATTGCCGCCGGGTGTGGCCGAGCGACAATAATGACGCCGTCGAGCGGCTGCGGATCATCCGGGAATGGTCGCGCTTCATTCCGCTGGATGTGCTGGGCAATCATGTGGGGCCGAGTCCGAACCCGGTAACGGGGCGGCGGCTGGACATGGATTTCCGCGCGAAGGTCGCGATGTTCGGCCATATGGGCGTTGAGGCCGACCCCGGCGCGATGACCGCGGACGAGCGGGACGTGCTGGCGGCGCATATCGCGCTGTACAAGGCGTGGCGCGGTGTGATCCATGGCGGCGATCTGTATCATTTGCGCTTTGCCGATGCGGGGCAGACTGGCTTTCTCTGTCTGGCGGAAGAGGGCGCGCGGGGGCTGGCGCTGGCGGCGCGGACGGACTTTGCAGCGAAGCATGAGGGGGAGCCAGTGCGCCTGCCGGGACTGGCAGCGGACGCAGGTTACCGCGTGCGCCTGCTGGAACCGTGGCCGGACAAGGCGCGGCGCTACCTGTCAAACGCGACGAAGTGGCGAGAAGGGATCGTGCTGCCGGGACAGGCGATGATGACGAGCGGGCTGGCGCTGCCGCTGACCCATCCCGAAACCGCGTGGCTGATCGCACTGGAGCGCGTCGGATGAACCTGGGTGTCTGCTACTATCCGGAACACTGGCCCGAGGCGATGTGGGCGAACGATGCGCGGCGGATGCGCGAACTCGGCCTGTCGCACGTGCGGATCGCGGAATTTGCGTGGAGCCGGATCGAGCCGGAAGAGGGGCGGTTCGACTGGGACTGGCTGGACCGGGCGGTCGAGGTGCTGGCTGCCGAGGGCCTGAAGATCATCATGTGCACGCCGACCGCGACACCGCCGAAATGGCTGGTCGACAGGATGCCGGACATGGTGGCGGTGGACCGGCACGGGCGGCCGCGAAAGTTTGGATCGCGGCGGCATTACTGCTTTTCGCACAAAGGGTACCGGGCGGAGAGCCAGCGCATTACGCGGGCCGTCGCGGGACGCTACGGGAAGCATCCGGCGGTCGTCGCCTGGCAGACCGACAATGAATATGGCTGCCACGATACGGTGCTGAGCTATTCAGATGCCGCGGCGGACGGGTTCCGGGCGTGGCTGGCGGGGCGGTACGAGGATGTGGACGCGCTGAACCGGGCCTGGGGCAACGTGTTCTGGAGCATGGAATACCGGTCCTTTGGTGAAATCGATCCGCCGAACCTGACCGTGACCGAGGCGAACCCGGCGCATGTGCTGGACTATCGGCATTTCGGTTCGGATCAGGTGGCGGCGTTCGACCGGGAGCAGACGGACATTTTACGCGCGCTGTCGCCGGGCCGTGAGATCATGCATAATTTCATGGGGTTCTTCACAGAGTTCGACCATCACGAGGTGGGGCGGGCGCTGGATGTGGCGGGGTGGGACAGCTATCCGCTGGGGTTCCTGGAGCAGTTCTGGTTCGACGAAGACACCAAGTCGCGCTTTGCGCAGACGGGGGAGCCGGACATCGCCGCGTTCCACCACGACCTCTACCGGGGATGCGCGCCCAAATGGGCCGTCCTGGAGCAGCAGCCGGGGCCGGTGAACTGGGCGCGCTACAACCCCGCGCCGCTGCCCGGTATGGTGCGGAAATGGACGCTGGAGGCGTGGGCGCACGGGGCGGACCTCGTGTCCTATTTCCGCTGGCGGCAGGCCCCGTTCGCGCAGGAGCAGATGCATGCCGGGCTGCGGCGACCCGATGACAGCGAAGCCGATGCCTATGCCGAGGTGCAGCAGGTGGCGGCGGAGCTGGACGCGCTGGGTGAGGCCGAGGCGGTAGAGGCACCCGCTGCGCTGGTGTTTTCCTATCAGGCGGCGTGGATGCTCGATATTCAGCGGCAGGGGACGAGCTTTTCGTATCTCGAGCTGGCCTATGCGATGTACGGGGCGCTGCGGCGGCTGGGGCTGAATGTCGATATTGTCAGCGAGCACGCGCCGCTGGACGGGTACCGGATGGTGGCGGTGCCGAGCCTGCCGCGGGATCCGGTGGGCGAGCATCCAGTGTTGGCTTTTGACGGGCCGCTTCTGTTGGGACCGCGGACGGGCAGCAAGGGCCCTGTGTTTTCCGTGGCGGACGGTTTGCCGCCGGGGCGGTTCCGGGAGCGCATCCCAATCCGGGTGAACAAGGTAGAGAGCCTGCGGCCGGGGACGACGCGGACGCTGGACGGCGATGTGGTCGTGCGCTGGGCGGAGGATGTCGAGGCGCTGGATGAGAGGGTTCTGCAGGAGGGGGCGGTCTGGCGGGCGGGGGCGGTGCGCTATCTGGCGGGGTGGCCAACGGATGCGATCCTTGATCGGGTGTTTGCCGCGATGGCGGCGGAGGCGGGCGTGGAGACGCTGGCGGTGCCGGAGGGCGTGCGGGTGCGGCGGCATGGTGGGTATGTCTTTGCGAGCAATGTGGCACCGGAGGAGCGGGATGTTTCCGCGCTCGTCGGGGATGCCGAGCTTGTGATTGGCGGGGCGGTTCTGGGGCCTGTAGACGTGGCGGTGTGGCGGGGATGAACGAGGCGGCACCGATCATTCTGGCCGCGCTGATGGACAAGGGTTCGCAGGCGCATTTCACGGCTTTGCGGACGCGCCATTTTCCGCCGGAGCGAAACTATCTGGCGGCGCATATCACGATGTTTCACCACCTGCCGGGAACGCGGGCGGATGACCTGGTCGCGGATGTGAAGGACGAGCTGCGCCATCACGGGCCGATCACGGCGCGCACGGTGAAGGTGCACATGATGGGGCGAGGCGTGAGTTACGTGGTAGAGTCCGAGGGGCTGCGGGACCTGCGGGCGCGGCTGGCGGCGCGCTGGGCGGCGGACCTGGTGCCGCAGGACCGGGCGGGCTGGCGGCCGCATATCACCGTGCAGAACAAGGTGAAGCCGGACGCGGCGAAGGCGCTGCATGCCGAGCTGGGCGCGGGCTTTGCGCCGCGAGAGATCGGCATCGAGGGCGTGACGCTGTGGTGGTACCGGGGCGGGCCGTGGGAGCGGCTGCGGGACGTGCGATTCCGGCGCTAAGCGCGGCGCTTACGTAACCGAACCGACACCGTCGCAGCTGAGGTCGAAGGCGGCGAGGCCGGCCTCCAGGAGCGAGGGGAGCAGGGGTGTGCCCATCAGCTCCTCGGTATAGTCGGTGACGTCGTCCCTGGCGGACTGGAGCGCGTCTTCCCACTCACCCGCGTCATAGGCACCGCGCCCGACGAGGACGAGGGCGAAGATTTCCTGCTGCTCGTCGAGGTTGAGGTCGTCGATGGCGGACCGGAGTTCCTGTTCGACGGAGGTGTTGGTCTCGTCCTCCAGCACGCCGACCGCGTCATCGTCGGCCATGTTGGAGCTGTCGTCGGGGTCGACGGCGGGGACCTGCGCGTCAAATTCGCGGGCGCGGACGACGATGCGGCAGATCTCGCCGAGCGAGGTGGTGAGTTCCATGGGGCGGCCTTTCAAGCGCGGGAAGGAAGGGGCTTTCCCTCCGGCAACGCCGCCCCGATAGAGCCGGTTCCTTGGGCCGCGATGCGCTGCCTTGCGGCGTGGTACTCGGCGATCAGGCGCTCGGTCATGGCGGTGGCGGAGACGATGCCGTCCACCGCGCCGATGCCCTGGCCGCAGCCCCAGATATCCTTCCAGGCCTTCGCCTCCTGATTGCCGCCGGAGCCGAAGTTCATGGCGGAGGGGTCGGATTCCGGGAGGTTCTTCGGATCGAGCCCGGCCTTCTCGACGGAGGGCGCGAGATAATTGCCGTGCACGCCGGTGAAGAGGTTCGAGTAGAGGATATCGTCGGCGCTGGAATCGACGATCATCTGCTTGTAGCGCTCGTCGGCGCGCGCCTCGTCCGTGGCGATATAGGCCGAGCCGATATAGCCAAGGTCGGCGCCCATGGCCTCGGCGGCGAGGACGGCGTCGCCCGTTGCGATGGAGCCGGACAGGGCGAGCGGGCCGTCGAACCTCTGGCGGATTTCCTGGATCAGCGCGAAGGGCGAGAGCGTGCCGGCATGGCCGCCCGCGCCCGCCGCGACTGCGATCAGGCCGTCGGCGCCCTTCTCGATGGCCTTCTTCGCGAAGCGGTTGTTGATGATGTCGTGAAGGACGATGCCGCCATAGGAATGGATCGCGTTGTTCACATCCTCCCGCGCGCCGAGCGAGGTGATGATGACCGGCACCTTGTATTTCACGCAAAGTTCGAGGTCCGCCTCAAGCCGGTCGTTCGATTTGTGGACGATCAAATTCACCGCATAGGGCGCATCGTCCTCGGTAATCTCCGCATTGAGGCGCTGGAGCCATTCCTCGAACTGTTCGAGGGGCCGGGCGTTCAGGGAAGGGAAGCTGCCCGTGACCCCCGCCTTGCACTGGGCGATGACCAGTTCGGGGTTCGAGATGATGAAGAGCGGCGACGCGATAACCGGGATCTTCAGGCGGTCGCGCAGGATAGGGGGAAGGCTCATTCGGTGACGGCTCCTTGATTGAGTAGCCCGGCCTCTTCGCCGCCATAGATGCCGGTCTCAACTGTCCCATCTGCCAGCGCGACACCGCGGTACATGCCCGCCGTGTTGAAGCTGAAGGCCGGGGTGCCGTCCGGTCCGACGACGATCACACCGCCGCGTCCGCCAAGGTCGAACACCTCCTGCTGGACAGCGTCGGCGGCGTCCTGAACGCTTTCGCCGGCAAAGCGGACGCGCGCGCAGATGGCGGCGGCGACGTTGGCGCGGATGTAGAACTCGCCGGAGCCAGTCGCGGACACCGCGCAGCCGCGATTGTCGGCGAAGGTGCCCGCGCCGAGGATCGGGCTGTCACCGACGCGGCCATAGCGCTTGCCGGTCAGCCCGCCGGTGGACGTGGCGGCGGCAAGGTTGCCGTGCGTGTCGCGCGCTGCGGCCCCCACCGTGCCGTACTTCACATCGACATCGAAGACGCTGGCGGCATCGCGTTCGCGCATCCGCTCGAGCTGTCGGCGGCGCTCTTCCGTTTCGAAATAGCTCTGTTCGGCCTGTTCAAGGTCCGCTTCCCGGCTGAACGTGTCCGCGCCCGGGCCCTGCAGCATGACATGCGGGCTTTTCTCCATGATCGCGCGGGCGAGGAGGATGGGGTTCTTCGTGTGCATGATGCCGGACGCGGCCCCGGCGTCGAGGCTGGCACCGTCCATGATCGCGGAGTCCAGCTCGATCCCGCCCGCTGCGTTGAAGACGGCCCCCTTGCCGGCATTGAAACCCGGATGATCCTCCATGACGACGACGGCGGCCTGTACGGCATCGACGGCCTTGCCGCCCGACGAGAGGATCGCCTTTCCGGCCTCAAGCGCCGCGGTCAGGGCCGCGCGCTGCTCGGCATCGACTTCGGGTGTCATGCGGCTGCGTTCGAGGACGCCCGCGCCGCCATGAATGACGAGGGTCCAGTCGCTGAAGGGGGCGGTCTCGCTCATATCGTCTCCGTGATCGTTGGCAGCGGCCATGTGCGCGCCGCCGCCCAGAAGGGCGAGCGCGACAAGCGGTTTCATCAGGCTGTTCACAATGGTCATTATCGGCCCTCCCACGCCAAGTGTCTCGCTGGCGAATAGGGTCGGCGGCCGCCCAGCGCAATCGCGCGGTACGCGGCGGCCGCACCTTGTCGATCCCATCCGGGGCGGGTCTTGTTGACCCCATCCGGGCGCGCGCCTATATCGCCGCTCCTCGCTGGAGCCCGCGACCGTCCCGATATTGCCGAGGACGCACGGCGGAGTAGCTCAGTTGGTTAGAGCAGTGGAATCATAATCCATGTGTCGGGGGTTCAAATCCCTCCTCCGCTACCAGCGACTTTTCTGGCCAATGTCATTCACCCGTATCGGCGGGTTCATCCTGCATATGATGCTGGCAGGAGCTGGCGCTGGCCGGGGCGGCTAGCGTTGTAGCTTGACGGACAGGACGATGGCGGACGACGTCCTCTCGACGCCCGTCATCGCGCTGATCGTGTCGAGTATCTGGTCGATTTCGGCGGTCGACCCGGCGCTGATCTCCGCAAACAGGTCATATTGCCCACTGACGGCGATCAGCTTCTTCAGCGCGGGCAGTTGCTTGAGCTGCGCCACCACGGACGCGGTTTCCCGCTGGATGACGCTGACATTCACCAGCGCCTCGATCCTGTGGCTGTCGTAATCATGGCCCGTCTTGATCGTGAACCGCTCGATCACACCGCGGTCGATCAGCCGATCGATACGATTGCCCACTGTCGTACGCGAAACGCCAAGCGCGCGGGCTAGGCTGGCGATGCTTTGCCGTGCGTTGTCTCGCAGCAGATTGAGCAGAAGCTCGTCCTTGGCGGAAACTTTCATATCGAAATTCGAACCTGTCAAAGTGCCAACAATACACGTCTGTTTGTCGCGTTATAGGACTGCGAACTGGCATGTAAACGATCTAGTCTGCTCCGCATCTGAAGGAGGATGTGCGACCGATGCTCGACAGAAGGACGATCTTTCCGACCTACAAACCGCCTGCGCTCGACATCGTGTCAGGCAGCGGTGTTACAGTGACCGCCAGCGACGGCCGGGAGTATCTGGATTTCATCGCCGGGATCGCCGTCAACAGCCTGGGGCACTGCCATCCCGCCCTGGTCGGAGCCCTGCAGCGCCAGTCCGAAAAGCTGTGGCACCTGTCGAACATGTTCGATGTGTCGGGCCAGCGTGAGCTGGCCGCCCGCTATTGCGATGCCTCCTTCGCCGATGCCGTTTTCTTTACCAATTCGGGCGCGGAATCGGTCGAATGCGCGCTGAAGGCAGCGCGGCGGTTTCATCATGCCAACGGCGCTGAAGACCGGATCAAGGTGATCGGCTTCGAAGGGGCGTTTCACGGCCGCACCTATGCCAGCATCAATGCCGCTGGAAACCCGAATTACCTGAAGGGTTTCGGTCCGGCATTGCCCGGATACGGACAGGTCCCCTTCGCGGATCTCGATGCGCTGCGCGGTGCGGTGGACGATGCCACGGCCGCCGTCATCCTGGAGCCGGTGCAGGGGGAGGGCGGTGTGCGCCCCTTTACCGATGACCAGCTGCGCGCGGTTCGCCGGATCTGCGATGATGCCGGGGCCCTTCTGATCTTCGATGAAGTGCAGAGCGGTGCGGGCAGGACGGGCAAGCTGTTCGCCTATGAATGGTCCGGGGTCGCGCCCGATATCATGGCACTGGCCAAGGGTGTGGGCGGCGGCTTTCCGCTTGGCCTGTGCGCCGCCACCAAAGATGTTGCGCAGCACATGGTGGTGGGCACGCACGGCACGACCTATGGCGGCAATGCCCTCGCCATGGCGGTCGGTCTTGCCGTGATGGACGAGATGCAGCGCCCCGGCTTCCTAGACCATGTGAACGCGGTGGCGGCGCACCTGCGCAAGGGCCTCAACGGTCTGCACGCCAAGCATGGCTATGCCGTCAGGGACGTGCGCGGCAAGGGACTGCTGCTGGGCCTGGAGATGACGATTCCCAATATCGCCGTGCGCGATTTTGCCCGCGACAACGGGCTGATCGTGGGGGTGGCGGGCGGCAATGTGGTGCGTCTGGCGCCGCCCCTGATCGTGTCGGAGGCGCAGGCCGATACCGCTGTCGCCATCCTCGACCGGGCCATCGCGGCCGCGGCGTCCTGAGCGGATTGCAAGCGGCGTAGCAGCATGGCCTCCGAAACGCGTTTCCATATCAGGCTGGCAGGGGCGCGGGACCTGCCCGATCTGCTGCGCTGTTCCGAGGAGGCGGGACCGGGCTTTACCAGCCTGCCGCGCGACCCTGCGCGCCTGGAACGGATCGTCGATGGCTCCCGCCATGCCGCCGATGGCGGGCAGGGCGCGATCCTGATGATCCTGTGGGACAATGAGGCCGAGACGGTCGCGGGGTGCGCGTCGGTCAAGCGCGGCGGAAGCCCGCGCGCGTCCTTCGCCAATTTTCGCGTGGTGCGGGATGAGAGCGGTGAAGCTGCACACCTGGGTGTGACGAGCGCCTATGCCGAGCATACCGAAGTGGGGGCGCTGTTCGTGCGGCCGCCCTACCGCGACAAGGGTGTCGGCGGCTGGCTGGCCCGCTCGCGCTACCTCCTGATCGCCAGTGCGCCGGAGAGTTTCGGAAGCCACGTCTTTGCCGAACTGCGCGGCGATATCAAAGCGGGCGGCGGCTGCGATTTCTATGACGCGATCGTGCGGCCGCATGTCGGACACTCATTCCTGGAGGCGGACCGGCTATGGGCGGCGGGGCGCGAGGATGAGGTGCTGTCGAGGCTGCCCGAAGGCGGCATCGACCTGACGGCGCATAGCCTGGCGGAGCGGCGGCTGGTGGGGCAGTGCCACCGCGACGGAACGCGCGCCCTCGCCATGTTGCTGGCGGACAATTTCAGGCAAGAGGGCGTGGTCGACCTGCTCGATGGCGGCCCGCTGGTGATATGCGAAACCGGCCGGATCGGACTGTTGTCGCGCACACACGCGATGACGGTGTCGAGCGCATCGGCGCGCGGTGCCGGTCAGCCCGCGGTGATCGCGGCAGGCGGCACCAGCGCCTTTCGCTGCATCCGCTCGGTGATTGCCGCGCATGAGGATGGGATCGTGGTGCCAGCCGCTGCTGCGGAGCGGCTGGGAGTGCGAAGCGGCGATACCGTGCAGGTCCAGTTCCCGGCGTCCGCCCGATCCGAGCCCGGCACTGCCCTTGTCGGAGGGCGTCAATGTGTATGAAACGCAGCACTTGTGCAGCGGTGCGGGGTCTTGCCAGAATGAGCAGGGATATTCGGGGCGGTAGCGGGACCGCGGAGGCCCATTCTGCCATGCGTCATGCGGCGAACGTCGAAACGGTAACGACTGACGAAGGAACCCAAGACATCCGTACACTTATCGCAGGCCGGGCCACGACCGGCCCAGCCGCTTTCGCCTGACCCCGCAGCCATGGCTGGACCGATCAAGGCAAGCACCGACGGATTTGCAGAACGGCTCGCCGCCGGACGGATACCCGCGCCGTTAGTGCGCGCCTCCCTAGACGATGCCGGGCTGTCGCGCATCAAACTGATCGAACTGTTCGAAAGCCAGATCAAAAGCCGCCGTCTTGACCTGGAAAGCCGGCGGCTCGCCGGTCAGGGCAAAAGCTTTTATTCGATCGGCAGCTCTGGCCATGAGGGCAATGCCGGTGTGGCGGATGTCTTTCGCGTCGATGATATCGCGTTTCTGCACTACCGCAGCGGGGCCTTCCTGATCCAGCGCGCCGCAAAGCGGCCGGGCACCCCGATATTGTGGGACATGGCGCTGTCGTTTGTCGCGTCCAGCGACGACCCGGTTTCGGGCGGGCGGCACAAGGTGATCGGGTCTGCGGACCTTTTCATTCCGCCGCAGACCAGCACGATCGCCTCGCACCTGCCCAAGGCGGTCGGCGCTGCCTATTCGATCGGCGCATCGCGAATGAACCCGCGCGAAGACGCGGTTCTGGCGCGCGACAGTGTCGCCCTGTGCAGCTTTGGCGATGCCTCGAGCAACCATTCCACGGCGCAGGGCGCGGTCAATGCTGCCGCCTGGGGAGCCTATCGCGCTGTACCGATGCCGCTCGTCTTCATATGTGAAGACAACGGGATCGGCATCTCGGTGCCGACGCCCCGATCCTGGGTCGAAGCCAATTTCTCACAGCGCCCCGGTCTGACCTATATCGCCGGCGACGGGCGGGATATCGTCAGCGCGGTCCGCGCCGCGCGCGAGGCCGAGGCCATTGCGCGCAAGCGGCGAAAACCCGTCTTCCTGCATCTGCGCACGGTGCGCCTGATGGGCCATGCCGGTTCTGACATGGAAACGCAGTATCGCTCTCGCCAGGAGATTGAGCGTGACGCCGATGACGACCCGCTTCTGCACAGCGCGCGGAGGGTGATGGAGGCCGACGGCCTGTCTGCCGCCGACATCGCGGCACTGTATGAAAGGCTGTCGGGACAGATTGCGTGTGTGATGGACCAGGCGACCACGCGGCCGCGCCTGGCATCGGCGCAGCAGGTCATGGTGTCGATTGCGCCCGCCCGCGAAGGTCTGTCCGCGGCGGCGCCGAAGCCATGGCCAACCCCCAAGCCCGTCCACATGTCGCGGGCCATTTCGGCGACCCTGGCGCAGGAAATGCAAAAGGACGAGAACATCATCTGCTTTGGCGAGGATGTGGGGCGCAAGGGCGGCGTCTACGGAGCGACCGTGGGCCTGCAGAAACAGCTTGGTGCCGGGCGCGTGTTCGACACGCTGCTCGATGAGCAGACGATCCTGGGTCTCGCCATCGGAAGCGCCCATAACGGCCAGCTGCCAATCGCGGAGATCCAGTTCCTCGCCTATACCCACAATGCCGAGGACCAGCTGCGCGGCGAAGCGGCGACGCTGTCGTTCTTTTCGAACGGCCAGTTCGCCAATCCGATGGTCGTGCGCATTGCCGGCCTGGCTTACCAGAAGGGGTTCGGCGGACACTTCCACAATGACAATTCGATCGCCGTTTTCCGCGATATTCCCGGACTTGTCCTTGCCTGTCCGTCCAGCGCGTCAGATGCGGTGATGATGCTTCGCGAAGCCATTCGGCTTGCCCGTGAAGAGAAACGGGTGGTCGTCTTCCTCGAACCGATCGCGCTTTACGGGACCAAGGACCTCCATGACAGCGGCGATGGATTGCTCCTCAGCCACGCTCCGGCAGCGGGCGCGCAGGCTGTCGCCGCCTTTGGCGAGGTGGCGGCATATGGGGACAGCGAAGCGCCCGATCTTGCCATCGTGACCTATGGCAATGGCGCAGTGTTCGCCCGTCGCAGCGCGAAGGAGCTGGCCAGCCGCGGCGTGCGGGCGAAGGTCATCGACCTGCGCTGGCTCGTGCCGCTGCCGATGGAAAGCCTGCTGCGCCACCTTGATGCGGCGAGCCCGGTGCTGATCGTCGATGAGTGCCGGGAAAGCGGGTCGCTGGGAGAAGAGCTTTTCACGCGGCTCATCGAGGCGGGGCATGGCGGCGAGATCAGACGGCTGAGCGGCCGGGACTCGTTCATCCCGCTCGGTCCGGCGGCGGACGAGGTGCTGCTGCAGCAGGATGATATCACTGAGGCGGCGCTGTCCATGACCGGCACGTCAGCGCCTGGAAAGCGGTCATGAACAGGGAGCGCGCGGTCGTCATCTGCCCGGGCCGCGGATCCTATTCCGCACAGGAACTGGGCTACCTGGCGCGGCACCATGAACAGCGCGCGGCGCGGATCGCCGATCTGGATGAACAGCGAGAGCCGCGCGGCGCGGCGGCGGTTGCCAGCCTCGATGCGCTGTCCAGATTCTCGCCGGCCAAGCACCTGCCGGGGCGGAACGCCTCCAACCTCATTTATACCTCGGCCGTGATGGATTTCGCCGCGATCGACCAGGAACGCTTTGATATCGTGGCGGTCTGCGGGAACTCGCTGGGGTGGTACCTGTCGCTGGCCTGCGCGGGCACGCTGTCGCTGGAAGACGGCGCGCTGCTCGTCGATACGATGGGCGACCTGATGGAGCGTGAGGGTGTGGGCGGCCAGCTTCTCCTGTCCGTTGCCCATGACGATTGGACCATCGATCACGAACGCCGGGGCATGGTCCTGTCCCTGCTGGAGAAGATTGACGGGGCGTATCTGTCGATCGATCTTGGCGCCACCCTTGTTCTGGCCGGCGACGATGCGGCGCTGGCGCGGCTGAAACGCGACCTGGAGGCCGCGGGCGGCGATGCGCCCGTGCGGCTGCCGAAGCACGCGGCGTTTCACACGCCGCTTCTGTCCGATATTGCCGAGACGGCGCGCGGCCTGCTTGCGGCGGACCTGTTCGGTGCGCCGGCCACGCCCCTGATCGACGGGCGCGGCGGGGTCCATTCGCCGTATGCGGCCGATGTGGACGCGCTCTACAGCTATACGCTCGGCGCGCAGATCACCCGCACCTATGATTTCGCTAAGTCCGTCGAAGTCGCGATCAAGGAGTTCGCCCCCGACCGGCTGATCCTGCTGGGCCCGGGCTATTCACTCGGTGCGCCTATCGCGCAGGTTCTGATCGCCCATCGCTGGCACGGCATGACGAGCCGCGATGATTTCATGGCGCAGCAGAAGCGCGATCCGTTCCTCCTGGCCATGGGACGCGACGACCAGCGCGCGATGACCACACTGTAAGGACGGCCGACCGCCGCCCCACCAAACAGTTGTGTATTGTTAACACGTCCGCCTTGATCTATTGATCGCGTAGCAACGAGGTGGGGGCGCAGGGTGAGATGCAGCGTGGCAGAGGACAGATTTTCATGCGGTCAGGCTGGATGGCTGTCGGGCTTTTCGCGCTCGTCATTGCCGTGTCCGCGCTGGCCTCGCTCCGGCTGTCCGCCCAGACGCCCGACACGTCGCCGGGCGAAGATTTCTTCTATGCCAGCGTCGTCCCGGCCTTCGTGAACGATGGCTGCGTCGATTGCCATGCGACCGGCCATGTTCGCCCTATGATCATCTTCTATGAAGAGGCGCTGCCCTATCTGGCGATGGGCGATTCGCCCGAAAACAGCATGATGCTCGTGAAACTGGCCGACCTCAGGGACGATGACCCGGAGCGCGCGACCCATGTCGGCGGACAGCGCTGCGCATCGCTGGCGGTTGAACCGTGCAAGACCATCGTCGAATGGTGGCAGATCGAGTTCGGAGGCTCTTCAACGCATGACTGACAATGGCTTCCCGATGAACCGGCGGCGGGTTCTCGGCGGACTTGCGGCCGGTGCGCTCGCCGGACCGCTCCTTGCCTGTAACGCAGAGGCGCAGGCGCAGCAGCGCACCGCGGTTGTAATCGGGGCCGGGATTGCCGGCCTGAGTGCCGCCCACGACCTTACCCAGGCCGGCTTTGCCGTTTCCATCTTCGAAAAGTGGGATTTCGTTGGCGGGCGGATGCGCGAAACCTGGCGAGGCCCGCTTTACGGACCCACCCATGCCATCGGTGTGTTCGACGCCAATGCCGATATGTTCGCGCTTGCCGAAGAGGTCGGCATTGCGGAGCAGATGAAGGGTGTGGGTGTCAGCGATGCCTTTCGGATCACCAATACCGCCGGCACTTATGACAGCGGGCTGCGCTTCAATGTCGACGAAGTCGCGGCTATTCCCGGCCTCAGCAGCGAGACGCGCCGCGCCCTGCCCAGGCTGCGCGGCGATCTCGAAGAGATCGCGGCCACGGTCGATCCCTGCATGTGGACCACCGGAACGGCATGGGACACAGAAAGCCTTGCCGATTATTATCGGCGGGCGCTGGGGCCGCAGGCCGGCCAGGAAATCGTCGACAACTGGATCGACCCGGTGCTCCTCGCCTTCGGCATGTCTGCCGAAGAGGTCTCGGCGACAACGATGCTGGCCCTGTTCGCGCAGCAGGGCGCAGAGTTTCGCGTTCCCGCAGGCGGTATCGGGATCCTGACGAGCACCCTGGGCGACATGCTCGACGTGCAGACGCGCACGACGGTGCGTTACATCACGCCGCCCGCGCCCGATGGACGCCGCACCATCCACTATCTCAATGAGGAGCATGAGAGGATGAGCATCACCCCTGATGTCGTGGTTCTGGCGACCGAGGGGAAATATGTGGCATCGCTGGTGCAGGATCTGCCGGCGCACGAGGCGGCGTTCTTCTCCGACATCAAGTTCACGAAAGCGGCCGGCGCGACGTTCGTGTTCAAGGAGGGCCGGGAGCCGGAAACATCTGACGGTGGCGGCTACATCCCGACCTTTCCCGACGCGATCAAACGCAAGGTCGGCGCCTGGTCGGTCAGTCCCGGCGATCCGGCCGCCGACGTGCCGGCAACAGCGTCAATTTATCTGAACCGAACCGATTTCAACAATTGGCAGCAAAGTGGACAGACGCAGCAGGACTACTGCTTCGACCTGCTTTCCCATTTCTATCCGGCGGCCCGGCGCGATGACATCGCCGACCAGGTCGTCGTCGGGTGTGACGACCTCGTCAACATGCCGGTCGGCTACCTCACGCAAGCAGCGCGCATCCTGGACGCACAGGAAGCAGGGCGCCGAAGCCTGTATTTTGCAGGCGAATATCTCGCCGGCTGCCACACGGGCGCGGCCTGCGCCAGCGGTCGCCGCGCCGCGCGCACGATCGTGAAGCACTGGATTTGATGACGACCATCTTGAGAGGGCCGCAATGAACGCCGCACAGATAACGAGCATCCGGGCAATCCTGATCGGCGCAGCAGCGCTCGGCCTGCAAGCCTGCACGGGTGAGGCCCAGGCTGACAATGCCCAGGCTCACAATGCGCAGGCAAGCCCGGACGATGCTGTCAGCGAGGTCGGGGACGTCGGGGACCGGGCGAATGCCATCATCGACCTTGGGGCGATAGCGGGAGAGAATGCCGAGCACTTCCCGATCGCCAGCGACGCAAACATGATCGTCACGCTGGGCGAGGGCGGCGCGCTGTCGTTTACGGATGTCTACGCATCAGCAGACGGACGGTTCGTCGTCGATGTTTCTGACTATGATACCTTCTCGGCGACGATCAGGGACTGGCCGGTGGACGAAGTGATGGTGATGCTGGAAGGCGAAGTCACGGTCACGGACGAAGACGGGACGAGCACGCGCTTCGGCCCCGGCGATTCCTTCCTCATGCGACAGGGTTTCAACGGGACCTGGGAGCAGGACGGGCCGATCCGCAAGATCGCGGTCATCTACAGGCCCGGCGAATGATGCAGCCGCTGGCCCAGGCCGTGGCCTAACTGCCGGCGAGGTGCTTCTCCACGGTCGCCGCGACCCGCGCACCGCTGGCGCAGGCACCGCCCGTATGTGAATTGGAAAGATAGTCGCCGCAGAAGTATAGCGACCGTTTCTGAGCCTCGTGATCGAGCAGGAACTCGCGCATCTTTGTCGCGTAGCCGACATACCATTCCGGCAGCATTTCATCGATCCACTGCTCGACAACATCGACAAGCTCGTTCTCGAGATTGGGATAAAGCTCCAGGGCCTGCGGCCGGGCGTATTTGTCGAGATTGTGCTGGCCGTTCTCAGCCTTGATCTTCTCCTTGGCTTCAGGAGAAATCTCGCAATACAGATGGGGTGGCTGCGTATGGTTTTCGGGGACGATGCTGTCCTCGTCATACTGCTCGTACAGCGCGAATGTGTTGGGATGGCTTGACGGATACCACCGGTTCATCCGTTCCGGCTTGCGGTCGAGAATGTAATAGACGATGCCGCAGTCGGTGTAGCGCACCTGGTCAAAGAACTGCTTTTCGCGGGCTGACAAGTCCGAGACGATCGTCGCGACCTTGTTGCCCTGGATCGCGCATATCACGAGATCGACTTCAAGCGTTTCAGGACCGTTCGGACCCGTCATCCGGATCTCGCGTTTGCCCGCCTTTTCCTCGGAGATCTGCGTGACTTCGGTGTTCAGCTGAATGTCGAGCTTCCCGGCAAGCGCGCGGGTCAGCGTCCCAATCCCGTTCTTGAACGAGAACACTTTCGAGCCGGGAAGGTGCCCCATGAGCGAAATGAGATATGCGCGCGATATGTCCGCGACCTTCCAGTTCCACGGACCCCTGAACATGGGATCGATGTAGTTATGCAGGAAGTCATCCATTCCCTTTTCAAGGAAATAGTCGGCGATTGATTTGTCGTCATAGGCTGTCGCGGTGTGCATCAGATTGGGGTCGGTCGATGCCGCCGAGCTGACAAGGTCCGGAATAAGCTTTGCCAGCTTTGCCTTGGTCGCCAGAGAGAAGGCGGGATGCTTCAGAAAGAATCCCGGGCTGAAACCCCACATCAGGGGATAGGTCATCGAGCCATTGTCGACGATGTTGTAGCCCTCGCTACCCTCCTCGAAATAGGCGATTTCGTCCCTCATGCCGAACTCGTCGATCAGGTCCATCATATCGGCGTAAAGCGTCCAGGCGATCGTCGCGCCCGAATGGACGTTCAGGCCCTTGTAGTTGAGATCCGCCATGCGCCCGCCCGCAAAGGACGCCCGGTCGATGATCTTAACCTCGTGGCCCTGCTGTTGCAGCCTGTAGCCCGCCGTCAGGCCCGCAATACCCGATCCGATAATTGCAATCTTCTTGCCGCTCATCATGCCTCTCCTGCCACGCCGAAGTCATCGCCCGGCACTCTGCGCCCTATGGCGAGCTGTATCACACTACGGCAAAAACCATACATATCTGTATTGAGAAGTCCGACGATTCCGGGGCCGGTTCCGTTGCCCGGCCGCTGGCGTCAGGGGGCGGGCAGATCAGGTCCGTTGTCGCGGATCAGGAAGATAAGAAGCGAGGCGACGAGCGCGCAGGCGATCGCGACAAAGCCGATGGCAGAATAGCCGAGTCCGGACAGCAGTATGACCCCGGATATGCCCGGCGTAATCGCCGAGCCAAGATTCTGCGCCCCTCTCCCGGCACTGGCCAGCCGTCCTCCGGACACCAGTGCACTGGCCAACCCCATCACGAAGGGGAGCACGAAGCCGTAGCTGATGACAGCAAGCGCCATGGCAATGAGAAAGACAATCTCGCCGTCCGAGTTGGTCACCAGATAGGCGCTTACCCCGCTGACCATCGTGCCGGTGACAATGACGGGAACGCGGCGACGTGTGCGGGTGGCGGCAAACCGCGCCAGGGCCGGTCCCAGCGCGGCGGCAAAGGCCATGACGACCATGATTTCACCCATACGTACCACCGATATCCCGTGGTCCGCCGCAATACTGACCGAGAAGAAGAAAAAGCCATTGTTGCAAATCGCGATCAGCGCGACGGCAATCATGAGATAGAGCGACCTTCGCGCCAGAAGGAACTTGACGTCTTGCAACATGGGGGCGGCTGCATCCGAAGGCGGTGCGCGCCGACTGGGCAGCCGGATGACGGCGGCCAGCGACAACAGGGTCAGGGCAGCGAGGAGGAGAAATGCGGATTGCGGGCCATAAATCTCGGACAGGCGCGGAATCGCGAGATAAAGAACCGCCGCCATCAATCCCAGCGCAATCCAGATATTGGCAAAGATGCGGTCTGGATTGCGGCTCTGTCCTGCCACGGCAGCGGCAACCGCCATGCAAACGCCTTCGGCAATTCCGCACAGAACCCGCGACGCTGCGAATACCGCTACGCCAAACCCCGAGGCTGCCAGGACATGGCTCGCCGCAAGCATCACTATGGCCGCCAAGGCAACCGTTCGCACGTTCAGCCGGTGAATGCGCGCGGAGACGGCGATGGCCGTAATTGATACGAGCGCAATCTGAAGCGAGATGAGCAAACCCACCGTGCCCTCCTGCAACCGGTAGATCGCGATCACTTCGCCCACAAGAAGGGGCATGGCGTAAACGCTCGCTTCTGCGATCACCGCGAGGGCCATGACACTCAGCACGCCGAGCAGACTCAGGTCGAGCTTCGCGGGCTCGGCGTGCCGATCGTTGGCGGCGTCGGGGCTCACAGGCATATGGGGGCTCTTCTTTGTCAGAAGGAACTTGCCGAGAAACACATGATGGGGCGGATCGAGGTTCCGATCCGCCCCATCATCAAATGCGGTAGCCAGAAATTGCTACGCTGCCTGCCAAACTATCTTTGCAGGGTCAGGCGCAACCCTATGGTACGCGGACGTTGTACGGTCTCCTGCGCATACTCGATCGGAGCCAGGCCGCCAAATGCCTGCGACCGCGCATTTACGCCCGCTTCATTGGTAATATTCGTCATGAAGGCCTGAACGCTAAATCTGTCGTTCAATTCGACGCCAACCGAGGCGTTGAACATGGCATAGCCTTCCAGATTGCTGAAGGCAGGCAAGGCCTCGTTCAGACGATCGCCGGCGCCGCTGCGATAAAAGCCGTCCACATGGAACAACAGGTTCGAGGTTTCCGACAGGGGAAGGGTGTAATCGACGGCACCGCTGAGCGTGTGCTTCGATACGCCGGGCAGCGTGAAGCCAGCCTCACCCCCGATGTTACCGAACGCGAAATCCTCGGTAAGCCGCGGATTGGTATAGGCGTAGCCGCCCGATATCGAGAAACCTCTCGCCGGTGAGATGAAGGCTTCCAGTTCAACGCCTTCACTGCGAGCAGCATTACCGTTGATGATCAGCGGGTTGCCGGCGGCGCTGCCCGCCTCGAGCTGGATGTCCTGCCAATCGATGCGGAACAACGCAGCCGAGAACCGGATTTCCGGGATCAGCTGGCCCTTGATGCCGATCTCGTAATTGTCTGCGGTGTCCGGCCGAAAGTCGACAAAATCGGGCGGATCACAGAAAACGCAGGTGCCGATCGCGTAAGCGTTACCGCCGCCGGGCCGGAAGCCCTGTGACCAGGTCGCGTAGGCCAAGAGATTATCGGTGACGTCGTAGGACGTGTTCACCTTGAAAATCTGGTCCTGGAAAGAATCGTCGCTGCTGCTCTCCACCCGGCTGGACGGATCCCCCGTCGGTGAAGCAAGAGGCCCGAAACCGGGGATCTCGGTGATCACAGTCTGCTCGAATTCCTGCCAGAATACGCGGGCGCCGCCGGTAACCTGCCACCGATCAGTGATATCGAACGTAACTTCGCCGAACAGCGCGAAGTCCTGAAACCGGGTGTCCCGATCAAACCGGTAGGTCAGATCCTGCGGGGATGTGCTGCTCGGACGCACACCGCCGAAGTAGTTTTCGACCACGTCGCCCCAGTTGGCAAACGGACCAAATCCTGTCCCCGGCAGCTCCGACCAGTCGGCATAACCGCGAAGCAGCTCCTCGTCCTTCGCCGAAGCGTTCCGTTCCTGATAATAAACGCCCGCGATCCAGCGCAGTCGTTGATCGCCGGGTGACACGAACCGCGTTTCATGGACGAAGTTCTCGACTTCACCCTCCTGGAACCCAACCAGGACAGACCTTGGGTAGTTGCCGTAATAGTCGGGGAAGGCGAGCGGGACCTGCGTGTAGTCACCAATCGCGTCCTCATCCTGATCGGAATAGGCGGTCGCGCTCGTGACGGTCGCAAAGCCGAGATCGACGGTTGCCGTTGCGGAAAACAAGTTGAGCACACGGTCGGAAGGTTCATCAACCACCCTGCGACGCTGCTCGTAAGGGCCGGCGCCAACGGAACGGTTCGAATAGCCATCGACATGCTGGTCCTGATGGTGGTGGACCAGCTGAAGATCGAAATTGTCGCTAAGCTCGATATTGGCCGAGGTGCGAACATACCAGACCTCGGCGCTGTCGATGTCTTCGCGGACCTCGGTCAGGAAACCGCTGTTCACCGGATCGCTGGGATCCGCCAGAACGGCAAGGTAGTTCTCGTCCACGACGACGGCCTGTGTGGCGTCGATGAAGCCGGCGAACCGGTTGTAACCGCCAGACACACGAACGGCCACACGGTCGCCCAGCGGGACGTTCACCACACCGTCGAGACCCCAATCGAGTTCGTCGGATTCCTTGACGGTCGCAATACTGGCATTCACGCGATAATCATAAACGCCGATTTCAGGTTCGTTGTGAATGATCCGGATGGTCCCGCCAACCGAACTCGCACCGTAAAGCGTTCCCTGCGGGCCGCGAAGAACTTCGATCCGTTCGACATCGTTCAGCTGCAGGTTCGCGAAAATCGGAACCTCGTCAATGTAAGTCGAGACGGACGCGTTTGCGAGCTGCTGGAATGAGGATGTGAAGGGGGTCGTGGCATTCACGCCGCGGATGATGAAGGTGTTGTTCGTGCCATCGTTGCGCAGACCACTTGTCGGTGCCTGAAGCCCCGGTACGGCAGCGGTGACATCGGTGAGACTGGTTATGAACCGCTGCTCAAGGTCATCTCCGCCGACCGCGCTGACATTGTAGGGCACATCGAAGAGGTCTTCGCTGCGCCGGGTGCCCGTGACGATGATGATATTGTCGGCAAGCTCGTCAGCAACCTCCTGATCACCGACCTGAGCGAAAGCCGCGGGCGCCGCAAACACCAATGACAAGGTGCTGGCACCCGCCAACAAGGACAGCCGATTGTTCATTACAAATCCCCTCCACATGGGACCCCAACCACAGGATTCCGGCCTAACATACATTTCTGTATGGGCGCAAGCGGCAGAGTGGTTGCGGTATACTCCGCGCCCGAATGCCTTGAAAAAAAGCCGCCGCCTGCGCGCACCCGAAGGCCGCCCGCCATACATGACCGTCATCGACGGATGCAGGATGTGCGTATCCAGTACGACGCCAGGCGAGGTAGGGCCCCTCGACAGAGCGAGCCTCATTCGCAGGCGCCGCGCTGGTGCTGCCAAGGTGGCTCTACCCCGGTCAGATCGTGCGGTTGTTCACCGTAATGGTCTGTGAATTGGTATACTCCGCGAGGCCCTCAAGCGCATTTTCGACCCCGACTCCGGACTGCTTGTGGCCGCCAAATGCGATATTCGGCCCGAAAATATGGACTTCGTTGATCCAGACCGTGCCCGCTTCGATGCGCTCGGCGATCTCATGCGCCCGCTTCGTGTCATTCGACCAGACGGACGCGGCCAGGCCATATTCGGTATCGTTCGCGCGGAGTATGGCATCGTCCTCATCGGTGAACTTGAGCAGGGGCAGGACGGGCCCGAAAGCCTCTTCCTTGACGACCCGGGAGTCGTCGGACGGATTGTCCACGATGGTGACCGGAACGAAGTAGCCCGGCCCTTCCGAAGCCTCTCCGCCAAGTGGGACGTTCACGCCGCTCTGCCTGATGTCGGCGAGCAGGTCTTTCACCTTTTCGAACTGCATCTTGTTCTGGATCGGGCCAAGATCGGTTCCCTGGCGCGATCCATCGCCGACTTTCACGGTCCTGGCAAACGCGACCAGTTCATCGCGAACGGCATCGTAGATATCTTCATGAATGTAGATACGCTTTGCCGCCACGCAGAATTGTGCCGAGTTCTGGAAAGAGGCCCAGAACAGTTCCTGCGCAACAGTCTTCGGATCCACATCGGGAAGCACGATCGCCGGATCGTTCCCGCCCAGTTCCAGCGTGATCCGCTTGAGGTTTCCGCTCGCGCTTTCCATAATCTTGCGGCCGGTTGCCGTTGAGCCCGTGAACGAAATCTTGCCGATATCGGGATGCGAAGTGATCCAGGCACCAAGCTCGTTGCCGCCGGAAATGATGTTGATGACGCCCGGGGGAACGATGTCCTTGATCAGTTCGCCAAGCTTCAGGGTGCAAAGCGGCGTGTATGGCGAAGGCTTGAGTACGACCGTGTTGCCAGCCACCAGAGCCGGCGCGAGTTTCCAGACGGCCAGCAGAACGGGGAAATTCCAGGGCGTGATGGCGCCGATCACACCGATCGGTGTGCGCCGTGTCTCGACCTTGCGGTCTTCGGTTTCCTCGACAACTTCGACCCCCAGAGACTGCGTCGCGATTTCGGCGCACCAGAATGCCGAACCGTCAATTTCCCAGTCTGCTCCCGCTTTGGCCTTGCCCTGTTCGCGGGTCAGCAGGCGTTTGAGATCATCAGCGTTGTCAGCGATCGCCTGACCGATCGCGGCGACAACCTTCTGCCGTTCTGCAACCGGCGTATCGCGCCAGGCCGGGAAGGCCGCCTTGGCCGCCCTGACCGCGTCTTCAAATTGCTCACGCGATGCGTCTGGCACATTGGCGATCGTCTCTTCTGTCGCCGGGTTGATCGCCTCGAAGGTGCTGTCAGAACCACGCAGCTCGCCATCGATCAGCATGCGGAACTCGCCTTTAAAAGCATCGGTCATGATCGTCTCTCCCTTGATTATTCTGACTATTTCCGCAAAGCGCGGCGCATGATTTTCCCCGAGCTCGTCTTGGGAAGGTCGTCTGCAAAAACGAATTTTCGCGGAACCTTGTAAGCGGCGAGACGGGCGCGGCAGTGTTCACGCAACGCCTCTTCGCCGAGGTCTGACTTCGGCCGCAGCACGACATGGGCGACCGGGATTTCGCCTTTTTCATCATCGGCTTCGCTGGCAACCGCCACCATGGCGACATCGGGGTGCTCCGATAACCGCGCTTCAAGTTCGGCGGGATAGATGTTGTAGCCCGCCGTCAGGATCATGTCCTTCTTGCGATCCACGATCCTCACATGGCCAGACGCGTCCTTGGTCGCGATGTCGCCGGTGGCGAGCCATCCGAGGTCGTCGATCGTTTGCCGTGTGGCGGCCGCGTTGTTCCAGTAGCCCTGCATCACAATAGGGCCGCGGACCTGGAGTTCGCCCTTTTCCCCGCTCGGAGCCTCTTTCCCGGGATCATCGAGGGAGACAACGCGCGCCTCCACGCCGGGCAGCGCGGTGCCGATGCTGCCCAGTGGCAGGTTCCCGACCTGGCCGGCCAGAGCGCAGTGCGTCGTCCCGAGCCCTGCCAGCTCTGTCATGCCCCAAAGCTCGACGAGCGGCGCGTCGAAACGCCGTTGCACCTCCTCCATCTTGGCGACCGGCATGGTCTGCCCGCCAACGGTCAACATGCGCAGTGTCTTGCAATCCGCCGCAGCGAAATCCTCGTTCAACAGGTAGAAGTACATCGTCGGCACACCCTCGAAGACGGTCACGCCGTGAGTCCTGATGGCCGCAAGCGCCTCGCCTGCATCGAATGCGGCGTTGAGGTAGAGCTTGCAGCCGGTGAGAAATGCCGACTGGAACACGACATTGCCGTAGACATGCGGGCAGGGCAGCGCGCTGTAGATGACGTCAGACGCCAGCTTGCCGTGCATGGAAGCGGTCATCAGCGCATTGGTCAGAATGTTGCGGTGGGTCAGCGTGGCGCCCTTGGGCGTGCCGGTCGTGCCCGATGTATAGCAGACAGACGCGATATCATCAGGGGCCAGTTCGGGACGTTCCACCCGCCCGGCCGAGCCGGCTTCGCGATCGAAGAATGCGCTCCATGGCAGCAGCGACACCGGTTCCGGAAAGGCATTGGCCAGCTCGGGCATCATGGCGGGCGAAGCGATCACGGCCGCCGCGCCACAGTCATCCGCGATGAAGGCCACTTCATGCCCGCGAAGAAGCTTGTTCACGGGAACGACGACCGCGCCGAGTTGCAGGATACCGTAATAGCAGCAAATCCAGTGCGCGTGGTTTTCGCCGTACAGGACGACGCGGTCGCCCTTACCCACGCCCATCGTGACCAGGCTGTCGCTCACCAGGTCGCACATCGCCGCGATATCAGCGAACGTGTGATCGACACGGCCATCGGTGATCGCGGCACTTGTCGAAAACGCGGCTGCCGCGAATTCCGGAACGTCAGCCAAGGTATTGATGCTGGAAGTCATGACATTGCCCGCTATCCTGAAGTTGCTATGACCGGGCCGCCCGAAGCGACGTGGCGGTATCTGCGTCGACCAGTGTGCCGAGCACGTCTTCCATCTGCTCCCGCGTTCCGATCGAGAACCGCAGCCAGCCGCTTTGCCCAAGCATGGGGGGCAGTTCGCGAATATGAATGCCCCGGTTGCGCAGTTCTGCGTAAAGCGACGGCCCGTCAGCAAAGCAGGCCGCGACGAAGTTCGTTTCGCTGGCCACAAGGCGCGTCATGCCAACCAAGCTGCGCAGCTCGCCCGCGAACGAGTCCCGGACCTCACAGAGGTACCGGACCCGGTTCTGCATTTGCGCAACATTGTCATCTTCCAAGGCACGCAATGCGATCTGGCTGCAAGGCCCGGGCAGCGGATAGGGGTTTGCCACCTTCGCCAGCGTGGTGAGCACGCGCTTGTCGGCAAGGCAAAAGCCGGTGTGGATGCCCGCGAGCCCGAATGCCTTGGACAGCGTGCGCATCACCACCAGGTTGGGAAATTGCTTCAGTCGATCAACGCATGTTTCTGCATGGCAGAACTCGATATAGGCCTCATCGACAGCAATGATCGTTCCGCGCGGGGCTGTCTTGAGAAGCAGGTCCACTTCATCCCCAGGGGCAAGGTGCCCCGTGGGATTGTTGGGACGGCACAGGAACACCACGCGAAAGTCACCGGCGGCGATCTTCGCCAACCCATCCTGCAATGAGAGCGAATCGTCATAGGGCAGCGACGTGAACGCACAGCGCTGAATATCCGACGTTACGCGGTACTGGCCATAAGTGGGCGTGAAGGCTGCGACCCGGTCGATATGCGGCTCGCAAAAAGCCTTCACGACGAGATCGATGACCTCGTCGATGCCGCGCGCTGCGAACACGCACTCCGCATCAACGCCGGCAAATCGCGCATAGGCATGTTCGAGCTGCTCCCGCGCCTCATCGGCATAGTGCTGCAACCCGTCAGTTTCAAAAACACCAAGATCGGGATCGAACGGGTTCTCATTGGCGTCGAGGAAGGTGGCATCCTTGCTGAAAGCCGTCAGCATCCGCGCGGACACATAGGGCTCCATCGCCTCGATTGCGGGCGGGGGGATTGGCGCAGGATCAACCATATAGCGGCCTTACCATACAGAGGTGTTAGCAGCTACGTCTTTCTCTCAGGCGTCGACGCGCCGGGGCAAAGCAGCGTCCCTTGCCTACGCCTGCAAACGCCGATGGGCAGCTTGACAAGTCCGCAGCTGAGGGGCCTTGTGCATTGCCGAGGGAGTAACGTCCATGGTCAAGCGAAACGAGCGACCATACAGGGCCGATGCAGAGAGCGTGCAAACGGACAGTCGTGTACTGTCACTGTTCAGACGCGGCATTCGTGGACTTCAATGCGGTCCGGAGGGATCCAATGGGCCCTGCCGAAATCCCCCCCGCGACCTGGGGTCGCCGCAGATTCGCCACGCCACGCTCGATGACGGGCTTTATACGTTGCTCGTCGACCTTCCCGCGCACGCCGATCGCTATAACGACCTGGTGGGCGAGGGCCTGTTGGAGATGCATTTCTGCCAGAAGGGCAATTTGCGCATCATCGGCGATTGGGGCGAGACGCAGATCGATGGTCCGGCCCTGCTGTTATGGTATCATCCGAAATCGGCGCCGGCTTCTTTTGAATTGGTGACGGCAGGGGCGACAGGCTATTGCGGTGCCTCAATCTATTGCAGCGAGACATGGCTCGATCGGCAGGGGCTGATGCAGGACGTCGCGCTGAGCACGGTGTGGGACGCCATGGTTCAGCCAGAGGGGCGCACGCCGAAATACTGCAAGCTTCCTTTACCGCCCGGGGCGATCCCGGCGCTCAATGACCTTGCCGGAACGCGCACACCGGACGTGATCGACTATCTGGTGTGGAAAGCGCGCAGTTTCGACTTGCTGGCAAGCGCCCTGCAAACGTTTCTCAGTTTGAACGACGAGAGCCGCCGTTCCACGCTGTTTCCCGCTGACCTGGCCCGCATCGCGAAGGCTCGCGCTATCCTGGAAGCCAATTTCGTGTCACCGCCATCAAATCAGGAATTGGCCCGTACCGTCGGCATCAATGTCTCGAAACTGATGTCGGGGTTCCGCGAGGCCTATGGCGCGACGATCAGGGAAACAGTCCGGCAATTGCGGATGGAGCATGCGCGGCAGTTACTGCTCGACAAAAGCGCACCGATCGGATGCGTGGCCTATTCTGTGGGCTATTCGCACCACAGCACGTTTACCGTTGCATTCACTGAATATTTCGGGGAGTCGCCCAGCAAGTTCATACGCAGCAGCCAGCAAGAGATTCAAAGGTCGGACGCGTAAGCTGTCACACGCAGATCGCGTCTTCGCCAGGCGATGTGCGCTCGCCGGGCAATCAGGCGCTGGCCGAGGCGATATCCCTGATCGGCAGATCGACCCCGGGGGCCTCTGCGCCTTCAATATGCTGCAACATTCTCAAGGCATAGAGTTTCTGCAAATGCGCTGAGGCCTGTTCATGCGCCTCTGTGAATACGCCGCCATCGAAGGCAGCTGAGCCGCGGGCCCGCTGCATGCTTTCGACGATGCCAATGTCCTCATCGTTCACCTGGCGCAGGAAGCGCTGAAACTCCTTGCGTGCAGGCTCCGCGCTTTCGCCGAGCATCGCGTCGCCGTGAAAATGCCAATTGATCGTTTCGCGCGTCATGGCTGGGCCGGCAGGTTCAATGACGATGCTGAAGGCGTGGTCCTGCATCAGCGTGATGATCGTGTTCGGGAAGAGATAAATCGCTTCATACTCATCACTGCCCAGGGTGATCCCGGGGATCGGCTCACCCTGCCAACCCATTTCAAGATACCTCGCCGAATAGTTATCGCCGCGCTGGCCGATATACAGATCGCCGCCCAGAAGCTGGCCGTGATCGGCCATCGGATTGACCTTTTGCAGGTCGCGGTGGATCGAGGGGACGTGGTAGCTTTCGACGAAGTTCTCAGCGACCAGCTTCCAGTTCGACCTGGGCTGCGCTGTCGTGGTCAGGCTATGGTCGATCGTCATCGCGCCAAGATTGGCTGCGCCCCAGCGGCTGGTTAGCGGCGCAAGATAATCCTCGAGTGACCCGGCGTCTTCGTTGAAAGTGAGGAAGAGCAGGCCCGCCCATTCCTCGACCCGAACCCCGTAGAGCGAAAGCTCATCCTTGTTGACCTCCGGCGCAGAGTGGATGCCGTGACCACCGACATGCGGTGTCTGGCGGCACCGTCCGTGCAAGTCGAAAGACCAGTTGTGGTAGGGGCAAACCATGATGTTGCCCCTGTGCTCACCGGCCAGCAATTCCGCGCCGCGGTGGCGACAGAAATTGTGATACATGCGCAGCGCACCCTCCTTGGTGCGGGCAAGGATCAGGTTCTGACCGAGGAAGCTGACGGGTCTGGCTGACCCGGCGGCGAGGTCGTGGTGCGGCGTGCCGATGCACATCCATTCCCTTTTGAGAAGTGCGCTTCTCTCCAGCTCGAAAATCTCTTCCGACGTGAACACCGGGCCGGGCAGGCGGCTTCGTCCATCCGCCACCGCCCGGTACAACGTGGTGACGTCATCAGACACAGTTGAGTGCGCTACCGAGGAAATGTGCATACTCCCGATCTTATAACAGTATTCGCTCTGGCCCCTTACCATGGCGCAGTCTGAGCGTCTTTCGGGGAGTGAGAGACAGGTTTCGGTCTGAACGCATCAGGCTTGGGCGCCGAAGGGGTGAGATCGGATCATCATGCCCGCTTTGAAAGCCTGAGGGGTGGCAGTTTGGCACCGCTGAACGTCCACCCTAACATTTCCCCGTTCCAGCCGAAGGCCGCAGGGGCGTTCAGCTGCTATCAAGAGCGACCCGTGCATGACTGTGCGGCCATGGATGAGGGGAGAGTTCTGTTGCCATCAGACGTGAAGCCTGACGCCGCACCCGCCGCTGCTGCCAATCCGCACTGCGACAGACGCTCTTTCCTGCGAGGGTCCGCGACGGCGGCAGCGGCGGTTCTGGCCATGGGAACACTGGTGCGCACGATTGAGGCCAAGGCGGCATCGCCCCAAGGGCAATATGACGTTCAGGAAATCGAGAACATCTGGATCACGCTGCCCGATGGTGTTCGCCTGGCTGCGCGCGCATGGATTCCGGTGGGCCAGCCAGACGAGGTGTTTCCCGCTATTTTCGAGTATATTCCTTATCGAAAGCGCGATCTGACGCGCAGCTTCGACGAACTCACGCATCCCTATCTCGCCGCACGGGGCTATGCGTGTTTCCGGGTGGACATCCGAGGCTATGGCGATTCCGAAGGCTTGCCGCAGAACGAGTATTCGGAGCAGGAGCAGGAGGATGGGGTTGCCGTCGTCGAATGGCTGTCGCGCCAGCCGTGGAGCAGCGGCCGCGTCGGGGCGTTCGGCATATCCTGGGGGGGCTTCACCGCCCTGCAGATCGCAGCGAAGGCGCCGCCGGCGCTGAAGGCCATCATAACCCACTGTTCGACCGACGATCGTTACACCGACGATGCGCACTATATGGGCGGCACCGTTATTAGCGACATGATGAACTGGGGCATATCGTTCACCACTCAAGGCCTGAGCCCACCTGACCCCGATATTGTGGGCGAGCGCTGGCTGGACATGTGGACGGAGCGGCTGAACCACCTGGACTTCTTCGTTGGGGAGTGGGTGAGCAACCAGCACCGAAACGATTTCTGGAAATCCGGGTCGATCAACGAGGATTATGCCTCGGTTCAGTGCGCGGTTTACGCGGTAGGCGGGTGGGTCGATTCCTATTCCAGCGCCGTGCCGCGGATGCTTGCCAACCTCGACTGTCCGCGAAAGGGCCTGGTTGGCCCCTGGACCCATGACTATCCGCACATCGGCAGGCCCGAACCGGCCATCGACTGGCTAACCGAAGCGCTGCGCTGGTGGGATTACTGGCTCAAGGACATCGACACCGGCATCATGGATGATCCGATGTACCGGGCCTACCTGCAGCACGAGGTGCTCAAGATCGGCGAAACCAAAGTTCCCGGCCATTGGGTGGCGGAGGAGCAATGGCCGCCTGCGCAGGCGCAGGTGCAGACCCTGCATTTCGGGGATGATGGGTTGATGTCTGAGCCCGTGGGTTCGGCGAGACCTCGAAGCAGTGTCTCGCCGCAGACCCTCGGGACCGCATCGCCGAACTGGCTGCCGTTCGATCTGTTGTCGGAGCTGCCCGATGACCAGCGTGTGGACGACGGACGGTCCATCACCTTCGACAGTGTGCCGCTCGAACAGGATTTCGACATTTTCGGCGCGCCTGTTGTGACGTTGCGGCTGAAAGTGGACAAGCCGGTGGCGTTCGTGGTTCTGCGGCTGAATGAAGTGGAGCCGGACGGTTACTCCAACCGCGTGACGTACCATGTTCGCAACCTGACCCACCGGGATAGCCACGAGGCGCCCAGCGCGCTCGAACCCGGCAAGGTTTACGACGTCGCGGTTCCCTTGCATGACTGCGCGCACCGCTTTTCAAAAGGCAACAAGATTCGCGTCGCTGTTTCAACGACATCCTGGCCGATGGTCTGGCCGGCACCCGAGCCCGTGAAGCTGACCCTGCTGCCTGCGGGATGCCGCATGACGCTGCCGCTTCGCGCAGCACAACCGCAAGACGAAAGGCTACGCGATCTTGGGGAGCCCTTCGTGCCGGAAACGGGCGACGTGACCATCGTCGAAAAGCGCGGCGGGCTGGACAAATATGGCGGCGCCAAGACGATGCGCTGGAACGTCGGGGAACAACTCCTGACGATCGAGAGCGAAGGGTCAACCGATATTACCAGGATCGAAGCGACGGGCAGCGAGATCGGCAGCACCTGGGGTGAACGCAGCGAGATACGCGATGATGATCCGACCTCGGCAAAGGTGGAGATCTGGCGTTCAACCATGTTCCGCAGGGGGGCATGGGATACCGAGCAGACGAGCACGCTCGCCCTCGAACTGACGCCGACCGCGTTTCTGCTTACTGGCAAACTAGAGGCGGTGAACTCTGGCGAGGTGGTCTTTGAACGCGAATGGAACGAGGTGATCGACCGCAAGCTGGTGTGAGCGGGACGCCCCGCGGGTCGCGCGCACTGCCTGTCTGCCCACGATCACCGGCGAGCGGCTCGGGCCTTACCGAGCGCATGGAGATTCCCGTACCTATTCGATCCGCAAACGCGCACCCGCGGGATCATATGCGGGTTCCGTCGACCGGCGCGCTGCGTATCCGGTGCCAAGGATGTCGATCGTGAATCCCTCAGTCTCTTCAATCTCGCTGTCGAGATAACCCATGGCAACGCTCGCTTCGATACGGTGCCCGTAGGCACCGGAGGTCGTAAAGCCGACGAGCCGGCCGTTCAGGCGAATGGGTTCATGGCCCAGTGCATCGACATCGTCCGTCTGAACGATGAATTGCGATAGCGTTCTGGGTGCCGTGCTGTCTCGACGACCGGTGATCGCCGCATGACCGATGAAGCCCTCTTTCTGCAAGTCCACAAAGGGCATGAGCTGGGCCATTTCCGGTGTGTAATCCTGCGCAAACTCGCGCGTCCAGATCCCGTGGCCCTTCTCGATGCGCAGCGACAGCAGGGCGTAGATGCCGATCGGCCGCGCGTTTGCAGCGCATGTTTGGCTCAACAAGGCGGCGTAGAGCGAGTTCATGTAATGCGGCGGGCAATAAACTTCGTATCCGCGCTCGCCCGTGAGGGAAACGCGCAGGATTCTGGCGGGCGCCATCGCCGCGACGCATGGTGTGCACCCCATGAACGGGATCGCACCGACATCGCAATCCGCGATCCCCTGGAGCATTGACGTTGCGTCAGGCCCAGAGATCGCTATCCCGGCGAGCGTGTCGGTCGCATTCTCCAGCGAGATTTCGAAGTTGCCGCGCTGGGCTTCGAACCAGCGCATGTGAATGTCCTGCATACTGCCCGAGCCGGTAAGCATGAACTGGCCCGGCTCAAACTGCGCGACCAGCAGGTCGCCAAGCAGACGTCCGCTGGCTGACAGAATCGGCGCAAGCCGTGTGCGTCCCGGCTTCGGCAATCTACAGGCGAGCACGCGGTCGAGAAAAGCCTCGGCATCAGGCCCGGAAACCAGATACTTCGCATAGCCGGAAATATCCAGAACGCCTGCGGAATCGCGCGTGGCCAGGCACTCCTTTCGGATATGGTCGAAGGCATTCGACCGGCCGAAAGCTGGCTTCTCCTCAAAGTCCCGGGATGCAAAGACCATCGGCGTTTCCACAGCATGGACGCCGGCAAAGATGGCCCCGGCCTGTTGGTGCTGCGAATAAAGCGGTGTCGTCTTTAGCGGCCTTGCCGAAACGGGTGGATCGTTCGGCGCGCCAAAGCCAAAACGCTGCTCGTAAAACTCCCTGGCCCTGCGTGACACGTAACTCTGGTTGGCGAAATCACCGAACCGCGCCACGTCCATCGCGCGCACATCAAGGCTCGTTTCGCCCTCGACCATCCATTCCGCCAGGGTCCGGCCCATCCCGCCGCCCTGACTGAAGCCTGCCATGCAGCCGCAGGCCACCCAGTAATTCGCAGCGCCCTTCACCGGCCCGACCAGGGGGTTGCCATCCGGCGTGAAGGTGAAAGGACCGTTCACGATACGCTTGATGCCGGCCTCAGCCACGCTCGGAAACCGTTCGAACCCGCCGATCAAACCACTTTCCAGGTGGTCGAGGCGATTGGGCAGAAGATCCGTTTCGGCATAATCCCACGGCGTGCCGTTCCTGGCCCATTCGTGCGGATTTTTCTCATAGACGCCAAACAGGGCACCGTCGCCCTCCTGCCGCATGTAAATGCCAGCATCGGGATCGGCGACGACGCAGATCTCCTCTTTCAGATTGGCGACGGTCTCGATGCGTTCAGAGATCAGATAGTGATGTTCAAATGCCACGAGGGGCAGTGATATTCCGGCCATCGCCCCCACTTCGCGCGCCCATAATCCAGCGGCATTCACCACATGTTCGGCGCGCCATGACTCGCCGTCGGTTTCGATTGTCCAGCTGTCGTCGCGCTGCTGGGAAAGGCTTTCGACCTTGCACCCCTCGACGATCCGCGCGCCCATCGCTTTTGCAGCTTTGGCGAGTGCGATGGTCGCGCCATAGGGATCGAGATGGCCTTCCCTCGGATCATACAGGCCGCCCCTGAGATCGCCCGTTTCCATGATCGGGCAGAGCGCCTTCACCTCGTCGGGCGTCACGAGCCGCGCGTCGATGCCAAGGACTTCAAGCCGCGCCTGCTCCGCCTTGATGACCCGCCAGCGTTCGGCATCGGATGTGGTGAGGACGCCCCCGACCCGGTGCAGGCCGATATGCTGATCGGTTTCATGCTCCAGTTCGTCGTAGAGTTCAGCGGTATAGGCCTGAAGCCGGCAGACATTGGGGTCTGGGTTCAGCGCGTGAAAACCGGCTGCGGCATGCCATGTCGACCCTGCCGTCAGTCGTTTGCGTTCGAGCAAGACGATATCGGTCCATCCGGCCTTCGCTAGATGATAGAGGATGTTACACCCGACAATCCCGCCGCCGATGACAACCACGCGCGCCTGTTGCATGATGCCGAAATTCCTCTGCCAAAACCGGCGCGGGGCGCCCACTAAATTGCCGTCATAGGTGTCATGAACGCCGAACGAAGACGAAAAGGCGTATCACCGGCGCACCCGGCAAATAGCAGAACCTTGATATGTTTTTGTCGATCCAAAGTATTGCCCCAGTTCGCCAAAGCGGAGGTACGGGGCAGGGGTTAGCGTGGCCATGGACGAGCGGGTGCACAACGCTTGCTCGTCGCCGTTCCCGGATCGATTTTTGCAAAAATCTCGGCCGAGCTGGTGACTTTGGGGGAGCGTACAGGATGCCGATATCGGACAATAGTCTGCTGGCAGCCGCGGTTGCGATGGTCCTTGTCCTGCTTGGGTCCGTTATCGGGAACCTGACCACGCGCATTCGCGCAAGCGACAGAAAAGACCGCGAACTGCGGTTCGGCACGATCGTAACCGGGCTAAGTGCAGCGGCGTCGGGGAACAGCGCGTTCCTGCTGGTCGGTGCCGTCGGTCTCGGTTTCGTCATGGGCATCAGCGCTGTGTGGATCGCGATAGGCTTCTGGCTTGGGGATATCCTGTTCTGGTACCTGATCGCACCGCGGCTGTTACGCCGCGCGCAGGGGTCGGGCACGGAGACCATGAGCGAATTGCTGTCCGCTCATTCGTCAGGCTCGCCGAAGTTGCCGCTGAGGGTCGGGGCCATTGTCATTATCGTTGCCGTCGGGCTGTTCTGTGCGGCGCAGTTCAGAGCCGTTTCGCTTTTGCTGTCAGAGCTATTTCAGCTCGACTACGCGATCATCGTGCCCCTCGTGGTGGCCGTGGCGACGGTGACCGTTTTGCGGGGCGGGCTCGCTTCTTCCATGATCGTCAACGTCTATCAGGCCGTGCTGATGTACCTAGCGGCATTTGTTCTCGCAGCTTTTGTCGCGCTGAAGATCGTAACCGATAGCGTCGACCTCGCCAATTTCGTTCAAACGGCAGATCAGGCTGACCTGTTTCGCGATTTCATACCGCTCACATTCGCGGCGTTCCTTTTTACTTTCGTCGTTCAGGGATCGCTGTTCGCAAGTTGCAACCCCAATGTCCTGGTGCGGATTACCGTGGGTAACGCCGACGAGATACCGCGGATCCGGTGGGTCTATATGGGGTTCATGCAATCCCTGTGGTTCCTGATGACACTGACAGGCGTCGCGCTTGCTGCCCTAATGGCCAGCGACACCAACCCGGACAATGTCGGCTTTCTCTTTGCCGGTTCGGTCATGCCGCCGTTGGCACTTGGGCTATTCATTGCCGGCGTCGTAGCGGCCTCAATGTCGACCGCAGAGGCGCAGCTTCTGGTCATCGCCAATGCGGCGGCGCGCGATATTCTGCCAGACCAGTTCAACGGCATGGCCGCGAGCAAACAGAAGCTGGTTACTTATATCTGCCGTGGAGCAACCGGACTGGGCCTGGTCGCGGCGCTGCTCCTCGTCAACTTCGATATCATCGGCGCCATCGTGATCCAGTCCGCCTCGATCCTGCTCGGCGCGTTCGCGGTGCCCATGATGATGACGATCTTTGGCAAGAGCATAGACAGCCGGGCCATGGCGGCCAGTATTGCGATCGGCGGAGTTCTTACGTTTTCCGCCGGAATTAACGGCGTGTTCGGGCTGGGTCAGGAGATCTATGTCGGCCTGTTGGGCTCAGCGCTGGTCATGTGGTTTGGGCGCAGGTTTCTTCCCGTGGCTCATTAAGATCAGGCCACGACCGAGCGCGCATAGGCTTAGACTGGTCAACGGCGTCGCCGGTTATCGTGCTCTAGAAGACGACGGTGCGTACCCCGTTCAGAAAGACGCGCCCCTCGGCATGGGCTGTGACGGCGCGCGCCAGGACGCGGGCCTCGACATCGCGGCCCTTCTCCGCAAGGTCCCGCGCGGAATACTGATGATCGACCTGCTCGGTTTCCTGGGCGATAATCGGCCCTTCATCGAGATCCGCAGTCACATAGTGAGCGGTGGCTCCGATCAGCTTGACCCCGTGCGCATGCGCACGGTCATAGGGCCGCGCTCCCTTGAAACTGGGCAGGGCGGAATGGTGGATGTTGATGCATTTCCCGTCGAGCGCCTGCGCCGCTTCTGTTGAAAGCACCTGCATGTAGCGCGCCAGAACGAGCAGGTCGGCATCATAGCTCTCGAACAGGTCGAGGAGCTTGCGTTCGGCGTTCGGTTTGGTTTCCGGCGTCACGGGAATGTGGTGAAACGGTATTTGGTAGCGGTCGGTGTGCCAGCTCGCCGTTTCATGGTTGGACACAACAGCCACGATGTCGGTGCCCAGCTTATCGCGCCGCGCCTTGTACAGCAGCTCCATCAGGCAGTGGTCGGCCTTCGAAACCATGACGATCGTTCGGGGCTTGTCGTCAGCGGCACGAAGTGACCAGGTGATCTGATGCTGCCCGGCGAGCTTGGCGAGGTCGGTTTCAAAGGCTTCGCGGTCAAAGGCGGTGTCGGTGTTGAACGTCAACCAGATGAAGAAACGGCCCGTGTCGAGATCGGCGAAGTCATGGCTCTTCGTGATGTTCAGTTCGTGGCCGGCGACGCACGCGGCGACATTGGCGAGGATACCGACACCATCGGGCGCGGCCGCGCGCAGAATGTAAGTGCGAACCATCAAAATCATCCCGTATATCGTTGAAAAGCTCGATGCGCCCCCGACAGGCTCCGAGAAGCCCGCCTAGTCTGGCACCAGTCAGATTGTTCCGGGGCTAGTCGAAAAAACGGCCAATATACCGCCTGATATCAAGGCTCTCATCCTCCATGGGAGCATAATAGCCCCGGTCGAAGGAGCGAGAATTCAACCCCTGCTGCACACGCTCGCAAACGGCCCAGTCCTGGCGGTTGGTAATGTCCCAGAAATCTACTGCATCGCTGGGATCGAAATCGTCTTTTTCCATTTCGTCCGGGTGAAACAGGAAGCGGCATTCGACACGGGTACGATCCTCGGCGACTGGCCACAGGAAGAATGCCGCACCGTGCTCGGCGCTCATCGAAAGCATCATGTTGGGATAGATCAGTTCGCCCTTATGGCGCACGCGCTCATGTTCATCGAGCGTGTCGAACGGTTCGCGGTTGGTGGTCCCGGTCATGGTATATGTCCATGCGCCTTCGCGGTGGGGGATGCCATTTTCCCAGTCCAGCTGCGCTCCCCCCTGCACACGCAGCGCCGGAACGACGCTGCAAAGTTCGGGGTGCACGCCGCCGCAATGGTAGCATTCGTTGTAGTTTTCAGCGACGATCTTCCAGTTTGCCGCCACCTCGTAGGTCCGCACGTCGGCGGTCTTAAGCTGTTCGAGCGGATAGTTGCCAAGCCTGACGGGCGCCTTGCCAAGCTGTTCGCCAATGTCGCCGGCGTTGATATCCTCGCGCTCCGGCGAGAGTTTCAGAAAGACGAAGCCGCCCCAAATTCCCACGCCCACGGGCCGAAGAGAATAGTCCGCCTTGTCGAAGCCCGGTGCCTCTCCGAGATGGGGCGCCGAGAGCAGCTGCCCGTCAAACGCGTAGGCCCACTGGTGATAGGGACAGCGAATGATGCCGCGATCAATGCCGCCGTTGAGCTTCACACCCCATTTGTCGTCAGTTGCGCACAACCGCGTTCCCCGGTGGCTGCAGACATTATAATGCGCGCGCAGCTCGCCATTTTTCAGACGGCATAGAATGATGCTCTCGCCAAACAGCTCGATGACCCTGGCGGTCTGCGGTTCGGGCAGGTCCTCCTCCCGCGCGGCGCAGAACCATTCCCCTGAGAACAGTTTTTCCTTTTCCTGCTCGAAGTTTGCCGGATCAACATAGGAAGAGTTGGGAAGGGATGCTTCGAGAGTTCCTGTCATCGTCGCCTCGCTTGTGCGTCAGGGTTCCATTCTTGACGGATGCCTTTAGCACGGCCACAAGACGGTTTCCATACAGTTGTGTCTGGAAGAGAGTAAGTTGCCGTCTGGATCGACATATGACGCGATAATCGTGGGCGGCGGACACAACGGTCTGACCGCCGCAGCCTATCTCGCCAAGGCGGGTAAACGCGTCCTGGTGGCGGAAAGACGCGCCGTGGTCGGCGGTGCCGCCGTCACCGAAGAGGTCGCCCCCGGCGCGAGGGTTTCCTCATGCTCCTACATCGCATCGATGTTGACGCCGGGTGTCATCCGCGACCTGGCGCTGGCGCGGTACGGGCTGGAGATGGTGGCGTGCGATCCGGCGCTTAACCTCCCTACATCGGACGGGCGCTTGCTGAGGCTGTGGGGGTCAGCCGAGAAGACCGCCGGGGAGATCGCGCGCTATTCTGCGCGGGACGCCGCCGCTTATATCGACGTCGATCGCATGCTGCGGCGACTGGCGCGGGTGCTGCAACCGTTCTTCCTCGAGCCGCCACCCAATCTCGAAGCGAAGGGCCTGTCGGGGTTCGCCGAGGTTCTGCGAGCGGGCCGGCGGGCCTACGGGCTTGGCGGAGAGGACGTCGCGGCGATGATTAGGTTTCTGACCGGGTCGCTAGCGGAGTTCGTGGACCGGCATTTCGAATCCGATGAAGCCAGGCGCCTGATGCTGGCCAACAATGTCTATGGGAAGCATGGCGGACCCTACGAAAGCGGGTCAACGCTTGGCCTGCTGTTCCACCTGCTCTCGGGCGGCGAAAGCGGCGATCAGGGGTATTCGGGCCATGTCATCGGCGGCACTGGTGCGATCAGTGAAGCGCTTGCAAAGGCGGCGGCCGATTTCGGCGCGACGATATTGACCGATGCCGAGGTTGCCGAGATCCGCGTTACTTCGGGCCGCGTGGAAGGTATCGCGCTGACTGACGGGCGCACGTTTTCCGCGCCGCGAGTGCTTTCGAACGCCGACCCGAAGCGCACATTCCTGAAGCTCGTCGACCGCACGAATCTCGATGATGATTTTCGTGAAGACATCAATGCGATCCGCATGGCCGGGCCCGCCGCCAAGGTGAATATGTGGCTGGCAAAGGAGCCGCTCATTGCCGGAATGGCAGCCGATGCCACGCCGGCCGAGAAAGCCGTGCTGAGCATCCTGCCGAGTTTCGAGGACGTGCAGCGGCTCTATGACGGCTCACGCTTCGGAGAACTGGGCGAGGAACTGTGGATCGATTGTGTCGTGCCCAGCCAGGTCGATCCCACTTTGTGCCCCGAAGGCACATATATGATGACCTGTTTTGTCCAGTATGTTCCCTACAAGCTGAAGGACGGCACAAGCTGGAACGACAAACGCGAGGAGCTGGGCGACCGGGTGTGCCGCCAGATCGAGCAGTTCGTACCCGGCCTGCGCGAATCCATACTGGCCAGGAAAGTGATTACACCGCTTGATCTGGAAGAGACTTACGGGCTGACCGAGGGCAACATCTTCCATGGCGACCTGAACCTTGGACAGCTGTTCATGATGCGGCCCGTCCCCGAATATTCGCAGTATAATTCGCCGATCAAAGGCTTGTCGCTGTGCGGGGCCGGGGCTCATCCGGGGGGCGGGGTGACCGGTGCGCCGGGAAGAAATGCAGCGCTCGCCGCGCTCAAACGCTGGAGATGATGAACATGACACAGATTCGCGTGCTTGGTCTGCCGACCGACGCCAATAGCAGTTTTCTCAAGGGGCCGGCCAAGGCGCCGCCGCTGGTGCGTGACATGATGATGTCCGACAAGGGGAACCTGTCGACCGAACTGGGCGGCACGTTCGGCGAAGAGATCGATGTCGTCGACGATGGCGATCTGACGCTCGACGGGACGCCGGAGGATGATCAGCGCATAAGGGACGCGGTCGCCGCGATCCTGGCCGACGATGACATTCCCATCCTGATCGGCGGCGATCATGCGGTCACATACCCGATCATGCAGGCCATCGCGGAGAAGCATGGACCGGTCTCAATCCTGCATTTCGATGCCCATCCCGATCTTTATGACGAGCTGCTCGGCAATCGGCGTTCGCACGCCTCTCCCTTCGCCCGGATTATGGAGGACAAACTCGCATCGCGCCTTGTCCAGGTCGGGATACGAACATTGACGCCGCACCAGCGCGAGCAAGCGGCGCGTTTCGGTGTTGAGATCATTCCGATGCGCGGCTTTGCCGTTGAGGACGTGCCCCTGCCGGACGGCCCGGTCTACGTCTCGTTCGACCTGGATGGCCTCGACCCGGCTTACGCGCCCGGTGTATCGCACCATGAACCCGGCGGCCTGAGTGTGCGCGAGGCGCTTGACCTGCTGGACCGGATCAAGGGGCCGGTCGTCGGGGCGGATGTCGTGGAGTATAATCCGGACCGGGATACGCACGAGATGACCTGCAGCGTCGCGGCAAAACTCGCATCGGAACTGATCGCGATCGCGGCCCGCTGAGCACGGTCGCCGAGGCGATCGCCGTATCAGGCGAAGCGGGCGGGCGAGAAGGGGCGCGGGTCGATCTGCGGCTCGCGGCCTGCCAGCATGTCTGTCACAATGGCAGCGCTGGCGGGCGCGGAGCAGATTCCCCAGTGGTTGTGCGCCGTCGACAGATAGATGTTCGGGCGGCCCGGGACCGCGCCGATCAGGGGAAGCATGTCGGGCATACAGGGGCGATGTCCCATCCATAGGGTTCGGGGTTTTGCCTGTCCGAAGCCGGGCAAGTATCTGCGCGCTACCGCTTCAGCGGCGCGTATTGGTGCCCGGGAAGCACCCGAAGACGCTGGCGCGAACTCAACCCCGGTAACGAGGCGCAGGCTGTCACCCATTCGCGTCATCACGATCCCGTCCGAAGCGAACACGACGGGCCTGTCCGGCAGTGCCGTGCCAGCATCGAACGCGTATGAACGCGAATAGCCGCGCTTGAGGGCAAAAGGCGGGCTGTAGCCCAGCCGCTTGAATAGCAAAGGCGACCAAGGCCCAAGGGCGACTACCGCTCTCGCTGCGCGCAATTCGCCGCCATGCACGGGGAGCGTGATGCGATCTGATGCGCCGATATCGATGCGTTCGGCATCGCCGCGAAACAGGGTTCCTCCCTCCGCCTCGAAAGCGGCGCAATAGGCGGCGACCGCCGCGGCGGGCTTGGGGTACCAGCCGCTGTCAGTCCACATGATCCCGGAGCGTTTCCAGTTCAACGCCGGTTCGATTTCGAGGAGGCGATCTAGGGAGAGATCTTCGACCTCGATCCCCGTGTCCCGTGCGCGCATTTTCGCCGCGGCGACATCTGAGTCGCTGCTGCCGTATTCGATCGTCCCGTCGGCGCGATAGCCGTCATATCCGGCAGATGCGGCCAGTTCGCGGTGCATCTGCGGGGCAGGCTTTGTCAGCGAGCGCAGCGCATCATTGGCCAGCCGCAAACGGTCAGGCGACGAGCTTGTCCAGTATCTGGCGAGCCATCCCGCAAGACCCGGGAGCGCGCGATAATCCAGACGAAACCCATGCAGCCGTCCAACCGATGCCGCAAGGAGCGTCGGTAGCGAGCGGGGAAAGGCGAAAACGGGATCGGGGACCGATTCGACAAGTCCGGCATTGCCAAAGGAGGTTCCGTTTCCCGGGTCCTGCCTGTCGACCAGCGCCACGCGGAAACCGTCCCTGACCAGCGCGAGGGCGGCGCAGGTGCCCACCATGCCCGCGCCCAGGACGATCACGTCGTGCGTATCGTCTTGTGTGCGGTGCAACTATCCGTCCAGCGCAGCCATGGCGGCGATCAGATCTTCAGCGGCAAAGCCGACAGATTTGAACAGCGTAATATCGTCTTCGGAACGATGATCGGCTGGCTGGGTGTCGATCAGATCAAGCAGATCGCCCCTTATAACATCTTCCTTGATCTCGTTCCTGCCTAGCGGGATCAGGATTTCGCCCGCCTCGCGCAGCACATTGGCGGTGACGTCCGCAAAAACCAGAGACTTTGTCATCGCCTCAGTGTCAGCCTCGCGGCTGTTTGGAGAATGTGCGCCGACCAGATCGATATGCTGGCCCGGTGACAGCCATGCGCCGTGTATGATCGGCTCCGACGAAGAGGTGACCGTCGTTACGACATCGGCTTCGCGCACCGCCGCCTCGGCCTTCGCTGCCGCTTCGGCTGGCAATCCCCTCGCGCGAAGTGTTTCCGCCACAGCATCCGCCTTTGCCTCGTCGCGTCCCCAGATCAGAATGCGAGAATAGCTTCGCACACTGGCATGTGCTTCGGCCATGCAAGGGGCAAGGGAACCGGTCCCCATGACGAGCAAGGTGCTGGCATTCGGCCGGGCGAGCGCCCTGGCTGCCAAAGCGCTGGCGGCCGCCGTGCGCCTGTTGGTAAGCTCAAGTGCATCAAAGACGGCCTCGGTTCGCCCGGTCGAACGATCCATCAAGAGGTATGTTTCGGCCACGACTTCCGCCCCGCGCGCGGGATTGTCAGGGAAAACGCCGCTCATCTTCACGCCGATCCAGCGCTCATTCCATGCCGGCATCAGCAGCAGGAAGTCGGCGTTGTTTTCCATATGATGGAAATGACGGGGAGGGGCCGTGAACCCTTGCGGGATCTGCTTCGCCAACTGATCAATCAGCTTGGGATAATCGAGGGTTCTGGCGATCATATCCTGGTCGATCAGACGCATATCGTTCTCCTTTGGAGGCAAAGCTGGCAAAGTGCCTTACGGGTGCACATGCGGTGCACGGCTGGACGCGCGCTCAGGGCGCGAAATGCTCAAGGAATTGCGAAATATACTGGCTGTATTGCGGCGCGGCATAAAGCGCGATCCGGCCATCCCCGGCGATCAGCACGACCTGGACCTGTCCAAACAAACCGGACATGGCACTGCCATCCTCAGGACATAGCGACGAACCCGTTGCCAGCTGTTCACGCGTAATGTCGAACCGCGAGAACCGGGTGAGCGTTGCGATCATGTCGTCGCGGGCGCGCAGCTTCTCAGCGATCGCCGAAGCATCGCTAGCGAGTACGAGAAAGTCGTTGGGGCCAAGCCAGGCGATATGGCTGGTGCCCGATGACACCATGCAGACACCGGGGATGCCGGCGCCGAGAAGCCGCTCCGCCTCATCATCGGTAAGCGCGTCGGGCGCCATTGTCAGCCTGACCGCGTCCGCGTGTTGGCCGGTATCATGCGTTGACACGAATATTCTCACTATCGAAGGCCGTGGGAGGGGACACCGTTGCCTGCCAACGGTCACCAAGGGAGAAGACCGTGACCCGTTCGCCGTGCCGGCCCTGCCCTGCTTCCAGCATGGCGAGCGTAACGCCCCTGCGCAGGTTCGGGCTGTAGTAGCTGCTGCCGATCCAACCGATGCTGCCGCCGTCGTCATCGATGATATGGCCGCCCATCGGCAGGACCGTCCTGTCATCATCGGCGCGCAGTCCGACGAGTTGTTTGCGATCCGCACGCTGAGCGGGCGCCCTGAGTAATGACCGCCTGCCGATGAAATCTGCAGGCTTCTTCGGCCAGAAGGCACCAAAGCCAATATCCCCGGGCTGCGTTTCACTGTCGGTGTCCGCGCCGACGTGCAGATACCCCTTCTCGACCCGAAGGATTTCCAGCGCTTCAATGCCGTAGGGGACAATGCCCAACGGTTCTGCCACGCGCCACAAATGCCCGAGTGCGTCCATGGCCGCAGTGACGGGGACCGAGAGTTCGTAGCTCAGCTCGCCGGAAAAGCTGACCCGGGCGATCCGGGCATGTTGATCGGCAAAAGACCCCTCCCGCACCGCCATGTGGGGAAACCGGTCGCGCTCAAGATCAAAGTCCAGATCGCAGGCGGTCAGGATGTCCCGGGCACGCGGACCGGCAATGCCGAACGTCGCCCAGTGGCTGGTCACGTTCTGCACCAGCACATCATAGGGCCAGATGCACTGCCGGTATTCATCGACCCATGCGAACACCCGGTCGGCATGACCGCTGGTGCAGTTCAGGAGATAGTGGTTCTCCCCAAGCCTCATGACCACGCCATCGTCGAATACCGAACCATTTTCGTTCAGCATCAATCCGTAGCGAACCTTGCCCTGCTTCAGCGTAGACATGCGGCCGACATAGATGTGGTCCAGGAACGCGCCGGCCTGCGGTCCCTTCACCTCGATCTTGCCCAAGGGGGAGCCGTCGAAAAGGCCGGCTGTCTCGCGGACGGCCCGCGCTTCCCGCTGGGCCGCGTCGTGGATGGTTTCGCCGCGCGTGGTGTAATGCGATGGCCGCTCCCACCCATAATCGTCCATGACGGCACCGAGCTCGCGGTGAAAAGCATCGGCCGGCATCAACCTGCGGGGACGGATCAGTTCCCCGGTGGGTCGCCGAGCACCAAGCGCTGCAAAGCTGGTGGGGATCGCGGGCGGCCGCGCCTTTGTCGGCAGCGTATGCGCAAGCGGTCTGGCAGCCTCCTCCGCCAGAATGCGCGCGCCGTTCATCGCCGAAAGTCGCCCTTGGTCAGTCCCCATTCCCAGCACGGTGTAGCGCTTCAGGTGGTCGGGTGTTTCGTACCCTTCAGCAACCGCCTGCTGAATATCGGCCACGGTCACATCAGTCTGAAAGTCGACGAAGCTCTTTTTCGCGAGCTTCGCGCGCTGCAAAATCTCCGCAGCAACAGGGGCCGCCGGCGTTCCCTGAGTCTTGCCGAGCAGCGTCACCCTGTCAGACGCCGAGCTCGCCGTCAGGGAACCGTCCTCGGCGTTTCGCACAAACCGTCCGCCATCCTGCAGGAACAGCTGGATGGCTGGCGTCATACCGCCCTGCATGACGATGCTGTCGCACGATACCCATTGTGCCTGACCATCCGGACGGGAAACGCGCACGCGGTTTACACCGCTTCTTCCGCGCGCTTCGATAAGGCACTCGCCCCTGTCCGTGGCAATCGTCGCGGCAACCTCCGTACCGGCGCTGCGAAGGCGATCGGCAAAAGCGTGGGTTTCTGCCTCCGGGCCGGCCACGACCACATGGCGTCCCGGCGCAATGCCATGGGTTTCGAGCATGTCGCGCGCAGCGGAAAGCAGGAGGATGCCGGGCCGATCATTGTTCGCGAACACGAGCGGCTGGTCCTGCAGCGCCGGCGCCAGAAGGATTTTCTCCGCCCGGATCAAATGCAATTTCTCGCGCAGTGTGCCCTCGACAGGCTCGGCGCAAACGGTCTCGACTGCCAGCACCAGGCCATGATCAAGCAACGCCACGGCCCGTGTGTTGGGAAGGGTCTGGACCCCCGCCATTGCCTGAAAGTCGGAAACCGCGCCATCGACCAATGCGAGAAGGTCATCGCGTCCGTCAATATGGCGATCGAGCTCGGCCGCATCGACCGGCGCATTGGCAACCAAAAGGGTCTTCACCCGCGCATGGCGGACCCCGTATCGCTGGGGATCGGGTATCGCGGCCGATCTGCCCAAGCCTGCGGCCCTGCGAATAAACCCCTCAAAGAAATGCCATGAGGGTTGCATGAACGTCTTGTAGTAGAAGCCCGCGCTGAGCAGCGGTGCAGCCAATTGGTTTATGGCGAGAACATCGAATCGCGGCGAGGGGCTACAGTTAACCGGATCTGCAACCAGGCCGTCGTAGAGACGGATCGTCGTCGCCGGAACATTGGCCGTGGAGAAGCCGTCCTGCTCCAGTTGTACGAGTGCATTTGTTTCCGCGTGCCCGGTGGCGACCTGGCCGCGCGGACGATGATATTTGAAGCTGCGCCCGAGGACGGAAACGCCATTTGCAGCGAGAGCCGAGGCCAGCGTATCCCCGTCAAACCCGCTATAGCTTCGACCCGCGAAGGTGAAGCCGAGCTTGCGCGACCGATCAATCGACGAGCCGCCCGCTGGTAACCGGAACGCGCTCATTCGACGGGTCTTTCCGCCATCGGTCGGCCGACCAGAGTTGGCTGCGACACGTCATGGGTAAGGGTATGGCGCCAGATATGGAACCATGAGCCGCAGCCGCCGACATGGCACCAGCGCTCGGCCTGCCAACCCGCCTCGTTGTTCATTTGATAAAGAAAGTCTGCCCACGCCTCATCGCTCACCTGTTCCGGCGGACCGGGGCGAATGATCGCGGCGGGACCGCCGAACCGGAATTCGGTCTCGTCGCGTTCTCCGCAATAAGGGCAACGTAGCTGCATCATGGCTTCAGTGCTCAATTCCAGCGGCTGCGGCCTCGTCCACCAGCGCGCCTGTGCGGAACCGATCGATCGAAAAGGCTTCGATCAGGGAATGGGGGGCGTCGTTTGCGATCGTTGCGGCCATGGTTTCGCCGCCAGCGGGTATCGCCTTGAAGCCGCCACCGCCCCAGCAGCAGTTGAGATACAATCCCGGCACAGGGCTGAGCCCCATGATCGGCGAACTGTCATAGGTGTAATCAACTGTTCCGGACCATTGCCGCAGCAACTTCAAACGGCTGAACTGGGGAATGAAGTCGACAATTCCCGAAAGCACCGATTCCATCGTGCCGAAGTTTCCGCGCCTCGCGAAACTGGTAAACACATCAGTGCTGCCGCCGGCAACAATGCCGCCCTTGTCCGACTGCGACAGGTAAACGCCTGTTCCCGACGAGGCCACGACACAATCCAGGACTGGCTTGAGGGGCTCGGAGACGAAGGCCTGCAGGGTGAGATGGCTCACCGGCAAGCGGAACCCAGCCATTTCGCAAAGCCGGTCCGAACCGCTCGCAGCCATTACCGCCACCTTTCCGGTCGAGATGTCGCCGCGGGTGGTTGTGAGACCTGAAATGTTTCCGTTCGCGCTGCGACTGATCGCCCTGACTTCGCATTCTTCGATAATATCGACGCCCATTGCGTCCGCGGCGCGGGCATAGCCCCAAGCGACGGCATCGTGCCGAACCGTCCCGCCCTCTTCCTGCAGGAAGGCACCCTGTATCGGAAACCGCGCATTGGGATCGGCGTTGAGGATGGGGCAGTAGGCCAGCGTCTGTTCACGGTCGAGCAGTTCGGCGTTCACGCCGTTCAGCTGCATCGCGTTCACAAGCCGCAACCAGCCCGCCCGGTCATCGCGGTGATGAAAGACGTTCAGAATGCCGCGCTGGCTGAACATAATATTGAAGTTGAGCGTCTTGCTGAGCGTCTCGTACAGTTTCACCGAACGATCAAAAAAGCGCGAACTGGTAGTGTAATAATAGTCCGACCGCACGACGGTCGTGTTGCGGCCCGTATTGCCACCGCCCAGCCATCCCTTTTCGATCACGGCGATGTTTCGTACGCCATGGTCGCGCGCAAGATGAAATGCGGTCGCTAGTCCATGCCCGCCGCCGCCGATGATCACCACATCATAATGCGATTTCGGCTCAGCCTTGCGCCAGGCACGGCCCCAAGGCGTGCCAAACATGGCATTTCGCGCAAGAGACCATGCGGAATAAGATCGCTTCGGATGGGTGGGCACCTGAGCTGGTTCCATCCCTGCGCGCTATCACCGAGGCCGCTTCCAAACAATACTGTATGGAAAATTAATCGAGAAGAATCTCGTCATATAGCGGGCCGAGCCGGCGCCGCTCTTCGACACTCTCGCGCATCTGCAGCGCATAGTAGCCGACCTGGTGGAAATAAACGATGCGCGCCCGGATGAGTGCGCGATCACCATCATAACCATAGGCTTCGAACATTTTGCGGAAGGCATCGATGCGAGTATCATCGACCCGGTGGACCACGCGCGCGACCTGCTTGTCGCGCTTGGCCCAGCTTCGGATTGCGGAATCGAAGGCTGACGAATAGCGCGTCTCGTCAAGCCAGAGATCGCCGATGATCCGGCCAAAGTCAGCGCGTTCGCCATTTGCCGCGGCGGCTTCGATCGCGGCGAGCAGGGGTATGTTGTTGACGTCTTCCCAATGCTGGATGAGGGCTCTCAGGAGTTCATCCCGGCTTTCGAAATGCCAGTAGAAGCTGCCCCGGGTAACTTCCATCTTCTTGGCAAGTTTGTCGATCTTGAGGCCCTCAATGCCTTCCTTCGTCAGCTGGTCCCTCGCGGCAAGGAGCCAGTCCTTGCGCGATAGCTGGCCCTTCTTAGTGTCCGGGTTCGATCGTTCTTCGGATGGGGTCTTTGGCATCGCTCTCCGATCGTGGCCGCATAAACGACCGCCTGTCTTGCGGGGGCGCCGCTTCTTCACCGCGGCCCACATGGGGCTATCCGGTGGCCCATAGGCAATTCGCAACCCGATGGTCCAGTGAAATAACGACGCTGGCTTGCGGCCATGCAGACTAGTACTGTATGGCCCGTTCTTAACTTGTGTCCGGTGCGGTTGCCTCCGCAAGATGGTATCGGCGGATGCTTGGCCGATGCAGGTCTGTATGGTCAGGAAAATGCGATCCACGCGGTCCGGGAAAGCTGTCGAACAGGAGCCTGTACGCTGTCATGAACAAATATAGGTCCGCAAACAAGCAGGCGCATAACCATCAGTTACGGGCCGCGTTGACGTCGTTGCGCGAAATGATCGGGAAACGCGCCTTCGAGGATGCGAAACGGCTGCTTGTGAAAACCCAGAAGGAGTTTCCGCACGAAGCGTCCGTGTACCTCTTGGGCAGCGCGCTCGGACGAGCAACGGGTTCACTCGCTTTTGCCAAGGCGCAGGCGGAGCGGGTGCTGGACCTCGACCCGGAGCATGTCGAGGGGGCGCTCGACATGGCCGAGCTATCGCACCTGGGAGGCGATATCGGAAGGGCGAGAGTCCTGGCACGCCGTGCGGTGCAATCGCAGCCGCCATTTGCGCAACTGGACCGCGCAGCTGCCATTTTGACCCGCGTTGGCGAACATGCGGAGGCGCTGAAGCTCTACTCGCGAATGATCGAAGACAATCCCGATCTGCAAGGCGCCTATCACAACCGCGCGATGGTGCGCCGCTTCCTTGGAGATATCGTCGGCGCGGAACGCGACCTCGACCGTGCGCTGGATCTGGCTCCCGGAGACTCCGAAGCACAGCTGGCGCGGTCCGGGCTGCGGCGGCAGACCGCGTCAGACAACCACATCGATGCGCTGAGAAAACTGGAACGGCAATCGCTGCCTTGGGCGAACAAGGTGCAGGTCAAGTTCGCGCTCGCCAAGGAACTGGAGGACCTGGGAGAGTATTCCGGGGCCTTCGATATGTTGTCGGCAGCCAACGAGCTGCGTCGCCGCCACTTGCGTTATGACGTGCAGGATGATGTCGCGACGATCGATCATATCATTACGCGTTTCGATGGCGCCTTTTTCCAGAACGCAGATGAGGGCGATGCGAGCGCCTTACCGGTCTTTGTACTCGGCCTGCCGCGATCGGGCACGACACTGACGGAACGCATCATCGGCAGTCATGGCGAGGCGGAGGCGCTGGGTGAACTGGACAGCTTTCCCAAGGCCCTGATCACACTGGCCTCTCAGCGTATGGGCGCGGGCAGGGGCGGGAAAAACGCCATGGTCGACGCAAGCCTAGAGATCGATCCGGCTGAATTAGGGCGGGAATATCTGCGTCTTACGCAGCCATGGCGGTCAACGGAACACCGGTTCGTCGATAAGCTGCCCATGAATTACCTCTATCTCGGACTGATCGCAGCAGCATTGCCAAATGCACGGATTGTCGAAGTCCGCCGGCATCCCATGGCAAACTGCTATGCGATGTTCAAAACGCTGTTCAAGGCGGGTTATCCCTTCTCCTATGCCCTGACCGATCTAGCGGCGTACTATGCCGCCTATGACCGCCTGATGGCGCACTGGCGGGACTTGCTGGGAGAGCGGATCGTCCAGGTTCGCTACGAGGACCTAGTAAGCGCGCAGGAGGTGACCAGCAGAGACCTTCTGCGGCAGATCGATTTCACGTGGGACGAGGCCTGCATCGATTTCCATCGCAACGCGGCACCGAGCACGACGCAAAGTGCCTCTCAGGTCAGGCAACCGATCTACACCTCATCCCGCGATCAATGGCGCAACTATGAGAACCAGCTCGCTCCCCTGAAGAATGCCTTGATCCAGCACGGCGTGGCCGCGGCAGACCTCCACTAGGAGCGGGGGAGAGGCGCGCCCTCAGTCGGGCAGAACCTCGAGCTCGATGTGCGATGGGTGCTCGCCGCCGACCATGATGGTCTGGGTGACGGCAAGGGCCTGCGTGTCGGTGGCGATGGGATTGCCAGTATTTGAATTGGGATAGATGGCCGGGAACAGGCTGCTCGTGATTTCCAGCCGCAGGCGATGCCCCGGCGCGAACTGGTGGGCGATATCGAACAGGTCGATATCATATCCTACCACTTCGCCCGGCGTGACGAGCTTGGTCTCCTCAAAACTGTTGCGGTAACGCGCTCTTATCACGCCGTCATTGATGTAGGGCTTTGTCTCTGTGCCGTCGGGCGCTACATCGATCAGTCTGACGACAAAGTCGGTATCACGCCCCTCGGTCGCTGCGTACAGCCGGACAGTCAACGGCCCGGCTATGGTGATGGCATCCTGAAGCGGCGCTGATGTAAAGCGGACCACATCGCTTCGCCGGTGCAGGGCCAACGGGTCCGCATCTTCTCCTGTGAAGGCCGCGACATCGGTGTGAAACGCAGGAGCGGGATCCCGTGGGTCGTAAACGAACTCAACGTCCGAAGGCGTGCCCTGATTAGTCCAGCTCAGGCGGTTTCGCATCGTGTCATTGCCACCGGACGTGTGATGCAAATACAGCTTTCTGGTCTCTGTTTGTGCGCTCGGGTAGGAGCCAAATTCGGCCCATTCATTCTGACCTGTAATGTAAAGCCGCGCCTGGGGCGGGGCAGGCACAGTCGCGTCCTGTTTGAGATAACGCTCAAAGAACGGGAGGGTCACTTCGCGCATATCGAGAAGGGAATTCTCGCCAAACGAGAGACCATGCGCGGTCAATTCGCCGCCCATGAATGTGCCCATGTGGGTCCAGGGGCCGATCATCAGGTATTGCTGGTTGGCCGCGGGCGACCGCTTCATACCATCCCAGTAGTACATCGTACCCACGAGTGAATCGTCGAACCATCCGGTGACGTGCAGCGCCGGAATGGCAATTCGTTCGAAATCGGCACCGTGGACAGTCTGCGCTTTCCAATACTCATTGAACGTATTGTTCTCGATCCATCTCTGGAACCTGGGCAGATCGCGGCCGGTCATTGCCACTTGCGAAGTGAGCGGCTGCGTCTTGAGTATGGTGTCCCAGTCCGGAGCCTCGGCATCTTCGGGCGGTCCGTCACCCTCATTGCCGTAGGCCCAGGTCAGCAACCCTCCGACAAATGCCCCTCCGCGATAAGGGGCTTCGACGAACGGATGTCCGGGTGCCGCGCTCGGAACGATACATTTTAGGTACTCCGACCCCTCGGCGGCGGCAAGCCACTGAACCGTACCGAGATAGGAGAGCCCCATCATGCAGACGCGCGCGTTCGACCAGGGCTGGTCAGCAATCCACTCAATGGTATCGAAACCGTCAGCGCCCTCTTGCGAGAAATCGTTGAATGTGCCGCCGCTTTCGCCCTTGCCCCTGACATCCTGAAGCACCACGGCGTAGCCGCGTTCGGAATAGTATTTGCCAAGCTCACTGCGCGCGAGAAAACCGTGCGATTTTCCGTAGGGCGTTCTGACAAGAATGGACGGAAAGGGGCCGGGCTGGTCGGCCGGAAGCCAGAGGTCGGCTGCCAGCTCCACGCCGTCGCGCAGCGGAACTCGCAAGGCGACCGGTTCATCGGCAGCAGGGGCCGCTGCACCTTGGTCCGCGGTGCGATCGGGGGCCGTCTGCGCAGTCGCGGGCTCCTGCGGGGCATCGGTACTGCTCACGCATCCAGCGAGCGCCAGCGCACTTCCAAGGGCGAGCAATCGCATGATGTTTTTTCTCCCTCAAGCCCCGGTCCGTTCACACGGTTACACCACACACATTTGTACGTCGAGGCCGCGATTTCGAACGCGGGCTTTCAGAAGAAACGGACTCTGTCCAACGAATTGACTTAGACAATAGTGTATGGAACCCATGTTCCTGTGCCGCACAGGCGGGCAGGGAAGAGGGGCCTCATGAAAATTCAAGGTATGCGATGGGTCATCCTGGCCCTGGTGCTGCTGGCAAGCGCGATCTCATACATGCTGCGGACCAATGTCTCGGTTCTGTCGGAGAGCATGAGCACGGACCTGGCTCTGAGCGAAGTGCAGCTTGGACTGATCTTCTCAGCCTTTGCGGCAGGCTATGCCTTGTTCCAGTTTCCCGGCGGCCTCTTCGGCGATCGTTTTGGGTCGCGGCATGCCCTGGCGATTATCGCGATCGGCTGGGCCGTTCTGACCTTCGCCAGCGGCCTCGTGCCGGGACCTGCGACATGGTCCGTGGGTGCCATTGTCACGATGCTGGTCGTGACGCGGTTTCTCGTCGGCGTCACACATGCGCCGATCTTCCCGATAGCGAGCGGCCGTGTGATCGCCCTCTGGTTCCCGGTCGGGAAATGGGGCCTGCCCAACGGGCTGATCAGCACAGGGGTCACATTGGGCGCCGCGCTTTCTGCGCCCCTAATGGTTTACCTGATGGTGACATATGGCTGGCGAAACGCGCTGTTCTTCACCGCCCCCCTGGGCCTGGTGGTGGCGCTGCTGTGGTGGATCGTGGCGCGGGACAAGCCCGCGCAGCATCCGTCGGTCACCCCTGCCGAACAGGCCCTGATAGAGGCGAACAAGCCCCCTGAACGGGCCAAAAGCGCGCCCGGCGAGTGGAAAGAACTGCTGAAAAACAAGGACCTGCTTCTTCTGGCCCTGAGCTATTTCTGCATGAACTACGTGTTCTATTTGTTCTTCAACTGGTTCTTTTACTTCCTTGTCGAGGTTCGTGGATTTGGCAATGAAGAGGCTGGCGGGCTTGTGGCTGCGCTCTGGATCATTGGCGCAGTCGGCGCGACGCTTGGCGGGCTCTTGTGCGATATGATGATCAAGCGGCTGGGTTTGCGCTGGGGACCGGCCAGCGTGGCCATCGTCGGACTGATCGCATGCGGTGCCTTTCTGGTCGCAGGGGCGATAAGCGAAGACGCTTACCTCGCGGTTGTGCTGCTCTGCATCTGTTTCGGCTTCAACCAGATCACGGAAGCCAGCTACTGGTCGGCGGCCATCGCCGTGTCCGGCGACAGAGCGGCCGAGGGAACAGGAATCATGAACACCGGCGGCAATCTCGTGGGACTGTTCGGCGGCGTAATGGTCCCCTTCCTCGCAGCGCAACTCGGCTGGACCCTCGCCATATGTACGGGCGCGATTTTCGCCGTGCTCGGCGCGATCACATGGATGTTCGTGCGCGCTGACCGCCCGGCAGTGGCCGTGCACCGGGTGCCAGCCTGAGCCAGGCCGGCCGCCCGAGACCCAGCCGCCTTAGACGTGGTCGCGCGGAATCGTTTCGCGCCAACGCTGTGTGCGCACAGGCCGATCGCCCTCTTTCAGCGTGATCGTGATATCGACGATGAAGTCGGTCGCCGTGGAGGTCAGAGAGCCGAGCGAGTGTGTCTCGATCGTTCGTCCATGCCCCTCTTCGATGCGCCGGGTATCGATTTGCATCGAGGCCTGACCGGGCTGGTTGTCATCGACCTGACAGGTTAGTTTGCCCCCCAGGGGAAGGTTGAAAAGCGCGGTCGTACGCCCCCGCTCCAGATCCTTTCGAAGCTCATACCAGCTGGTGTCCTCGTCGACCTGTTCGGAGCTGTCGGGGAGCGGCTCTCCCATGGGGACATTGCCGTCGCAGTAGTCGACATCGCCGAGCGTGGGGAGCGCGACAAAGGATGGATATGCGCCGCCGGTGTGAAGCTGCATCGTGAAGGGTTCGGGGGAGGGCCAGAGAACCGGGAAGTCGGCATTGCTGATATTGATACGAATGCGGTGGCCCGGTTCGAACCGATAGGCGGTGCACATGGCTTCAAGATCAAGCTCGTAGATTGTCCCGGGCTGCATCGGTTCGGGTGCCCGGCTGCTGTTGCGGTGCGTACCGTTCAAATATGCGCGGGTGATGAGGTAGGACGTTCCGTCTGGTGCAAGATCGCAAATGCGGACGATAAAGTTGGCAATGGGCGCGCTGACGCTGACGAACAGTTTGGCGCGCGCGAACCCGAGTATTTCCAACGGTTCCGAGAGGACGTCACTGTCGAATGACAGGCCCCAGACATCCTGATCCCGCCGGTCAATGCCATAATAGCCTTCCGCCCCGGTCGGGCCGAATGACTGGTCGTGACCGCCCGTTCCCGGGCGATACTCCAGCGTCTGCACGGTGCCTGCGCCGGGCCGGGAAGACAGCGATCCATTCTGTCCCGAGGGCAGGTTCGCGGCGGCGTTGGCGTCTGGCGCGGCTGGCGCGCTCGCCGATGCCGACACGAGGTAGCGCGTATCGGGCGGGGCGAACGCGCTGTCCGGCCAATCGTCAAGATAGCGCCACTCTCCCGGCACCGGGTCCGTGAAGCGAAAGGACTGTCGACGCCAGCGCGGCATGTAAAAGGTTGCCCGCGGCTCTTCGAGCATCCCTGTGTCGTTGCCGTTGAGCCAATGGTCAAACCATCGGTTCTGGATTCCCTGAAGGTCCACGACAGGGCCAGGGGTATCGAGCCAGTGGTGCCATGGACCAAGCAGTCCCATTGTCATGGCCTTTGTCGAGTTGCGCATGATGCGCATGACCTGGTTCTGGTAGATATCCAGATAGCCGCCGACCAGATAGGTCGGAATTTCCAGTCGGCTGTAGTCGGTGTAAAGGGAACCATAGTCCCAATACTCGCCGTCTCTCTGATTGCGCAGGAAGTTGAATAGCCAGGGCGCTGTTTCCCAGCGGTCCCGCGCGGCCTGGTCATCGAGCAGATACTCAGGCGCGCCCGGCATCGTATTCATCACCAACATGCCCAGGGACCAGCTATTATCCACCATGAGCATACAACCGCCCGGGTAGTGAATATCGTCGGTGTAGCGCTTGTCTGTGCCCGCCATGGCAACGATGGTCTTGAGCGCAGGCGGCTTCAGTTCATAGGCCACCTGCAGGGAATTGAAGGCCGAATAGGAAACGCCGTACATGCCGACATTGCCGTTGCACCAGGGCTGCGCGGCCATCCACGCGATCACTGCCGCGGTATCGAGATGCTCCTGGCGGGTATATTCATCGAGCGGTTCGCCGTCCGATCCGCCTGTTCCGCGCACATCGAGAAAAACCGAGGCGAGTCCGGCTTTTACATTGTGCTCGGTGCCCTGGGGCATGTTGCGATAGGGGGTGGTGTTAAGAACCGCGCCAATCGGCGCACGAAAGTCCATGTGATTCGGCAAATAGATGAACGCGTTCAGGCGAACGCCGTCTTTCATGGTAAGGAGCACATTTTCGAGGTAGATCCCCGCATCCGGCACCGGAAGCGACGTCCAGGGCCCGGGCGCGACCGCAATACCGGCCGCCGACACGCTTCGCAGCTGCGCTGGCGCAGGAACCAGGCTAGCCTGGCCACTTGCCAGCGCGCGGGCACAGGACGACAGGACCATGGCTGTTCCGGCCGCTGTCAAACAGTTGCCGAGTAGCGTTCGTCTGGAAATCATCATGTTGCTCCTGCCGCCAAATTGAAGTCAGACTGTCACGACCTGCATTGACATACACCAGTGTCTACCTTGTACCCTTCGTTATAGCGTTGTTCAAGGAAGGCAAATCCATACACAAATGTATGGCTTCGGAACTTGCCGCCGGTTATGAGAACCGAACCTGGATCGTAGGAAGGATTGATTTATGAAGACGCGAGCCGCCGTAGCGTTCGAGGCCAAGCAGCCGCTCGAAATCGTCGAGCTCGATCTGGAAGGCCCTCGCGAAGGCGAAGTCCTGGTCGAGCTTATGGCCACGGGCATCTGCCATACTGATGCCTACACACTCGACGGCCTGGACAGCGAGGGCATCTTCCCGAGCGTTCTGGGACATGAGGGTGCCGGTGTTGTTCGTGAGGTTGGAGCCGGGGTTACCTCTGTCGCGCCGGATGACCACGTCATCCCGCTTTACACGCCCGAATGCGGGGAGTGTAAGTTCTGCCGGTCGGGAAAAACCAATCTGTGCCAGGCGATCCGGGAAACCCAGGGGCAGGGGCTGATGCCGGATGGCACATCACGCATGAGCTACAAGGGTCAGCCCATCTATCACTATATGGGCTGCTCAACCTTCTCGAACTTTATCGTTCTGCCAGAGATCGCCGTGGCGAAAATTCGCCCGGATGCGCCCTTCGATACCACCTGTTACGTGGGCTGCGGCGTCACAACCGGCGTGGGGGCGGTCACCAAAACGGCGAAAGTCGAGCCGGGTGACAATGTGGTTGTCTTCGGTCTGGGAGGCATCGGCCTCAATGTCATTCAGGGTGCCCGAATGGCCGGCGCGAAGCGCATCGTTGGCGTCGACATCAACGACGCGAAAAAGGAGTGGGGCGAGAAGTACGGGATGACGGACTTCGTCAATCCCCGTGACAGCAGCGATATCGTTGCTGAACTCGTCGCGATGCTCGACGGCGGGGCGGACTATTCCTTCGACTGCACGGGCAATACGGACGTCATGCGCGATGCGCTGGAGTGCTGTCACAAGGGCTGGGGCACCTCGATTATCATCGGCGTGGCCGAAGCGGGCAAGGAAATCTCCACCCGCCCGTTTCAGCTTGTCACCGGACGAAACTGGCGCGGCACGGCCTTTGGCGGGGCAAAGGGCCGGACAGACGTGCCCGAGATCGTCGATTGGTACATGGACGGTAAGATCGAGATCGATTCGATGATCACGCACCGGCTCACACTGGACGAGATCAATAAGGGCTTTGACCTGATGCATGAGGGCAAAAGCATTCGCAGCGTGGTGGTATACTGATGGAAACTGTCTCTCAGGTCCGTTCGCACTGCGGAATCCAGGGGGTCTATACGCACCCGTCCGAGGCGACGGGCACAGACATGACGTTCGCGGTGTTTGTGCCGGATCACGAGCGGGGAGCGAAGCTGCCGGTGCTGTGGTATCTGTCCGGACTAACCTGCACGCATGCGAATGTAATGGAGAAGGGCGAATATCGGGCCGCCTGCACAGAACAGGGCATAATCTTTGTTGCGCCCGATACCTCGCCGCGCGGCGAGGGGGTTCCCGATGCGAAAGACGAGTATGATTTTGGGCAAGGCGCAGGCTTTTATGTCGATTCCACCCGTGAACCCTGGGCAAAACACTACAGGATGCGCAGCTACATCGAGAACGAGCTGCCTGAGTTATTCTTCGGAAACTTTCCCGGCGATCCGGCGCGGCAAGGGATAACGGGGCACTCCATGGGCGGCCATGGCGCTCTCACGATTGGGCTGGCCAACCCCGAAACGTTCCGTTCGGTCAGTGCGTTCTCGCCCATCGTGGCCCCCTCTCAGGTGCCATGGGGGCAGAAGGCGCTGGGGCGATACCTGGGCGAGGACCGTGCGGACTGGCGCAAATATGATGCCGTCGCGATGATCGAGGATGGCGCGCGCCCGCCTGCCTTGCTGGTGGATCAAGGAACTGCCGACGATTTTCTGGAGTCCCAATTGCAGACGCATCGTCTGTCAGAAGCGTGTGACAAGGCCGGGATCGAAGCGTCGATCCGGATGCAGGAGGGGCATGACCATTCTTACTTCTTCATTTCGACGTTCATGGCGGACCATGTTCACTGGCACGCGCGCCGGTTGAAGACGTAACGCTAACGACGATGCGGCGATCGGATTTTCTGGCGATCTATTCCTGATATCGCCGAAAGCTAATTACCTCTTCTCTCGACCTTTTCGTTCCAGCGTTTGGCGAAAATGCGCACACCGTCTGCCAGTGCCTCGATACCCTCCTCGATGACGAAATGCGATGGTGTCGATGTCATGGTCACATCGGTCCGCCACTCCACGTTCCAGTCGTCGCGGCGGGATGTCCTTCGCGTCCGCATGCTCATTAGGTTCGAATTCGGCTCTCCCTCTGCGATTGTCCCATGCAGCTGCCATTCCGAGCCCACGGTCATGCCGATCTCCTCCAGATAGCGTTCTGAATAGGGCTCGGATCCGATAACCGTTCCTGAAAGCCTTCCATTCGTCTCGCCGACCGAAACGATCGGCTCTGGCTCGCGCTTCTCGGCGGAGGTCGGAGCCGCATCCAGCACCCTGATGTTCATGGGAAGTTCCGGACAGGGCCGCGAACGCAGCGGCAGATGCAGCTTCATGCTCTATCGAAGCAGGTTCAGGTCAACCAGCTCGGGCGTGGGCCAGAGGATGGGCCACTGCGCCTGGGACAGCGAAATCCGGAAACGCGAGCCCTTGCGGAATCTTCGCGCGCTGAAGTGAAACTGCAGCTTCCCTTTATACTGGCCACCCTGTTCGAGTACCCTGATTTCCGTATGGTTTTTCTCGTGACTGAGATTGGAGGCGCCGTAGCTTACAAGCCACGACTGGCCGTCTGCCGTCACCTCGTTCAGCCGCGCAGCCAGTTTGGCAACAGGGCGGTTGCTTGTAAAAGAGAACTCCAGATTGGCCTGACCAAGGAGTTCCAGATCATCGATTAACGGCTCGGTTTCGAAAACAAGCGAACGGTTGTCGTCTGGAGTTTGCTCGACTGGTGCATGATCGTACATATCGTACGGTGAAAGACTGGGAATACAGGTTCCAATTGTCACGTCAGCGGGAACACCCACCGCACCGCTATCGCCGGTTGCTGTACTGAGGCGTGACTGGGAGCTGGCGAACAGGGTCGTTTCGGCCACATTGGGGGACGGCCAGCTCGGCTCTGAAACCCAGCGCCCGGACGGGTTTTCCGGGAAGTGTCGCGTCGGATGCTCATCGGCGATAAAACTGTGCAACATGGGTTCGTCCATGATGCCGTTGTCATTGTCATTCAGCCAGTAATCCCACCAGCGAACCTCTTCACCGATCCAGTCGAGTTGCGGCCCCGGTATTCCCTCATGCGGAAAGTCATGTCCCCACGGGCCGACAATACCCTTGCGCGGACAGTTCAAGTTCTCGAGCAGTCTGGGCACGGTATCGATGTAAGAATCCATCAGGCCGCCCAGAACATAGACGCCGCATTTAATACTACTGAAGTCGGTGACAATGCGATCAGTCCAGTACTGGTCCACGAGCTGGTGTCGCATCCATTCTGTGACAAGCGGAATTTGTGCCTCTAGACGGTTGAGCCAGATCGACTTCCAGTCGCCGCCCACCAGTGCTGGGTCCGGCGGATCGATCATCGTGGCTTTCCACATCGATCCCCAGATCACCTTCTCATTGATGACGCAGCCGTCAATGGTGTGAACGTCGTCCGTATAGCCGTTGTCCGTGCCCACGCACGGGATGATTGCTTTTAGCGGTTCGATGCCCTTGCTAGCGGCCTGGATCGACGTGATCGAACCGTAGGAAATACCCCGCATACCGACATTGCCATTGCACCAGGGCTGCTTGGCGATCGATTCGATCAGCGGCTCTGCATCGCGCTGTTCCGGCAGGGCATACTCGTTCTGGATAAGACCATCGGATTCGCCTGTCCCGCGCACATCAACGCGGATATAGGCAAAGCCGCGCGGTACCAGCCACGCGGCGGTCGCATCGTCGAATAACCGGTAAGCCGTCCGCTTCTTGTACGGAATATATTCAAGCACCGCCCCCACAGGATCCGACACGGCATCTTCAGGAAGGAAAATGCGCGCAGCAAGCCGTTTCCCATCCGGCATCGCGATCCACTGGTTTTCGATAACCCTTATACCGCGCGAAGCTGGGGGAAGCGCATGCGATGCAGCAGACCATGCCGGGCTGAAACTTGTACCCAACGCTGCGGCCGCCGCCGAGACCGAAACGAAAGTCCTGCGTGTGACGTCCATGTTTGCGATACTCCCACCGCCATCTCGATATGGATGCCTTCCCACACAGGGGTATATTGTCAAGGAATGCAGGAGCGTTGTTGGCTGCCGTCAGCACTTGGTTGTCACAGCCTGAAACTAGACAGAATGCTTTTACAATTAGGAATATAAGAAGGTTTCGGTCTCCATTTCAGAGGATTGTATGCAACGCCGTGTGAACAGCGCCCACGCCCAACTCCAAAAAACATAAGATACAGAGATGTTTGTTAGAGCGCTCATGGCCGCCGATTCCTGCATCCAGTCGGTTCGCGCGAAGCTGCGTTCATTGCCGGTGATGGCGGTGCTGGTGCGCCAAACGAGCACCCGACCGGCCGTTTAGCCGCTGCTGGTTCCCTCTGCTGACCATTCACGCAGGCTTTCGAGTATACTAGCCTTGTCAACGAGGCAGCGGCGAGCGATTGATCGATAAGTCTGCAAAAAAAGATAACTCATAACACACTAATTAGATGTGATAAAAACGACACCCGCTAAAAAGCGCCTTAGCCGAAGGTCGATTACGGTATACCAAAAGGTTGTCGAGGCAGTTTTCTCGGGCTAAGGATGGGCGAATAAGCACCGGAACGGGCGGAATCCCAGAGGGGGGACATATGCAGGCATTCTTCAAAGCGCTTGTTGTGGCAGGCACTGCGATGCTGGCGTCGAGCGCGGTCGCGCAAGATGGCGGCGGTCAGGATCAGCAGGAGGTCGATAGTGACGGCCTCGACGTTATCGTGGTCACGGCAACCCGAAGGCAGGAATCGCTTCAGGACGTTCCGGTTTCGGTCGCGGTTTTCGACGAGGCGACTCTTGAGCGGGCGAACTCCGCCAATTCGACGGAGCTGCTCGAAAGCGTAGCCAATCTGGCCATTACGCCGGCGGCGGGTTCGACCAATGCGAACATCTTCCTGCGCGGCGTTGGATCAACCGGCATCTCGTTCAACCTGCAGAGCGGCGTGGGGATCTACTCCGATGAGGTCGTACTGAACTCGCCGGTGGTCAACGTGGCGCAGCTTTACGATCTTGAGCGGGTCGAGGTGCTCCGCGGCCCGCAGAACACACTTTATGGGCGCAATACGACCGGGGGTGCGATTAACTTCGTCTCGCGCAAACCCGACATTGGTGGACCGTTGAATGCCCGGGCAGCCTTCACCTATGGACGGTTCGATCAAGTCGACCTGACGGGGGCACTCGGCGTTCCTGTTGGCGACAACGCCGCACTGCGTTTGGCCTTCCAGTCCCAGTATCGCGATGGCATTCGACGCAACCTTACAACCGGTTTGCGTGACGAGGAGCGGGATACATTCGCGGTGCGAGGCCAGTTTGCCTGGGAACCGACCGATCGACTTACCTTCAATGTAAAAGGTCACCTGGAGCGGATCCGCAACGGAAACCTTATTGGCAAGATCGTCGGGGCGCAGGATCCCAATGACCTGTCCCAGCCATGTAGCACGCCGTTCGAACTTGGTGTGTGCGCGCTGCCTGACGGTACGATGGGCACGGACGACCTTCTCGAAGGCGTTGCGGACATGCGCAACTCGCGAAACTTTGTCGATGCCGGCGGTGTATCGGGGCGGGTCGATCTCGACTTCGATAACTTCACAATCACCTCGATTTCGGCTTATGAGGAAAACAGCCAGAACATGTCGTTCGACGCGGATGGCACGGCTTTTCCCGATTTCCACTTCTTCCTGAACAACGAGCAGAACCAGTTCACGCAAGAGCTTCGGGCAACGTCAGACTCTGCGAATACGATCCGCTGGATCGTGGGCGCGTTCTATTTCTCCGAGAACCTCGAAGGATCAACGGGTCCGCTCATCGGAACCCCTATGGGCACGATGGTGGTGCAGAGCTTCGCGGACCTGGAGAATCGCAGTTATTCGGCTTACGGCGAAGTCGAGTTTAATGTATCGGACCAGGTTACGGTTCGCGCAGGCGGCCGCTACAGCCTCGACGAGATCGAGGGTGACACGCGCGCGCTCCTCGCCTTTGACAGTTTCCTGCCAGGCGTCGACCTTCAGTCGTCGTTGAACGACGGGGCGTTCATCCCTGAGTTCTCCCAGCTGGAAAGTGTTGCCAGGGCGAACGGTATTCCTGTCTTTGATGGTGGCAACGCCGGTGGGGGTCCGAACCGACTGATCATCGTCGGCGGAAGCGCCGACCCGAATTCACCGATCAACGGCACGGATTTCGAAAATTGGGGTGCAACTGCCGGTCTGGATTACGCACCTTCCAACGATTTCCTGATCTACGGCAAGTGGAGTCGCGGCTTCAAGGCGGGCAGGTTCAACCCCGCTCCCATGTCGATTGCCACAGGACTTGGGGACGTCGTGGTCGAACCCGAAACTTTGAGTTCCTTCGAGGTGGGTGTGAAATCAGAATTCTGGGACGGCCGCGCGCGGCTGAACCTCGCTGCTTTCTACAACGATTACAAGAATCAGCAGATCAACCAATTCCTGAACGGCGTGTTCACAGTAACGAATGTGGACTCCGAAATTTTCGGCGGTGAGGCGGAACTAAACCTCCTTCCGGTCGAGGGATTGTTCGTCGATGCAAGCGTCGGTGTGCTCGATACCAAGGTATTCAATCCAAACAATAATCCGGATATTGGCGATCAGTTGCCACTTGCACCTGAGCTGAGTGGAACGCTCGCTGTTCGCCATGAATGGGATTTCGACGACGGATCGAGACTAAGCCTGGGAGCGGACGCGCGGTATCTGGGTGAACGGCAGTTCAATCTCGCAAATACAAGGCCAAGTGGCGAGCCGTACACGGTGGTGAATACGCGTGCATCCTACGCCTTCGGGGACGACCGCGAGTACACCTTTGCGATATGGGGCAAGAATATCTTCGACGAACTGGTCTTCATCGACAACACGGAAGGGTTCGCGATCCTCGGAGACCCCGCGACTTACGGAGTGACCTTCTCGGCGGAGTTCTAAGCGTTCGCGATACGCAATCGGTATCGTGGATGGAATGGATCGGAGCCTGCGTGTAGCCTCGTGTGAATCGATTCCCCTGGCAATTCGCTTGTGAGAGATCAGTCAGTGACGCGGCGCAGGCGCAAGCAGACAACGAAGCGGAAAGCGGCCCCGGAGAAACCAGAGGCCGCTTTCTCACGCGCCGCGGCGGCTTCAGCCGCTGGTGGGCCGCCGGGCAGTTTGCTTGCGCTCTACCTCGTCGCGGTCTGTTTTTTCCTCTCCGGCGTTGCCGCCCTGATCTACCAGATCGCGTGGTTGCGGTCGCTGAACCTTGTATTCGGAACGTCACATCTGTCTGTCGCGACCGTGCTCGCCGCTTACATGGGCGGGCTCGCCGCGGGGGCATGGCTCGCGGCGCGGTACGGAAGCAGGATCAAAAGGCCGCTGCTGGTCTATGGCCTGCTCGAGCTGATCATCGCCGCGACGGCGGTGCTGGTTCCCTTCTCACTGGGTATGGCGCAGGACTTACTGGTCGCGAGCGTCGGACACCAGCCAGCGCCGCCGGATGCCAGCGGCCCTAGACAAATCCTGTTCTACCTAATTGCGTCCTTCGTGATCCTGGGCATTCCCACGACCGCGATGGGAGCGACCTTGCCCCTTCTGGCCAAGGAAGTCGTGAATGCCAGTCGTGAGCTGGGTCCGCGGGTAGGATTACTCTATGGCCTGAATACGTTGGGAGCGGTGGCCGGTGCCTTGATCGGGGGCTTCCTGCTGCTGCCCAACATTGAGTTGCTGATGGTTCTGCTGGTGGGGGCCGTGCTTAACGTGGCCGTATTCGTGATCGTCGTTGCCTTGCTGCGGCAGCGTCTCGATCCATTGCGTTCTGTTCCTGCAGCAAAGATGGCGGAAAAGGACCAGGGGAAACCGGCGACCGACAAGTTCGATCCGATCATGATCCTGATGTTCGTATCGGGCGTCGTATCCTTCGGTCTGGAAGTGCTGTGGACCCGGCTACTCACGCATATCTTTGGCGGGACGATCTATGCCTTCTCGATCATGTTATCCGCATTTCTGGTCGGCATCGCGCTGGGCAGCCTGATCGCGGGGCGCTTCGCCAGCGACAGGGCGCGCGCATTGCGTTATTTCACATTGGCCCAGTTCGGCATCGCCGCCACGTCCCTGGCCGGTTTCATAGTGCTGGGCTTGTATGTTCCCGACACTCCATCGCTTCTTCTGCTGTCGATTTATGCCTTTTGCATGATGGTCCCGAGCACGCTGTTCATCGGGGCGACCTTCCCGCTTGCGGTGCGGATCGTTTCACCCAAGCTGGAAGCGACAGCGAACGCCGTTGGGCGGGTGTATGCCTTTAATACAGTTGGCGCCATCGCCGGCGCGTTGCTTGCGGGTTTCATATTGCTGCCGGCGCTGGGGTTCGTATCGTTCCTGCAACTGCTGGTCCTGATCTCGGGCGCCATTGCGGTGGCAAGCCTATTTCTCCCGCCGCGACCGATGCCGCGTGTTCCGGCTTTCGGCACGTTGGCGGTGCTTGCGGTCGTTGTCTTACTTGTTCCGCAACGCCCCGATCGAATCCTCTATAGTCATGTGGGCACAACGGCTGCAGCGGGTCAGGAGCGCTACTTCGGTGTCGGAACAACATCGACCGTGCTGCTGAGAGAGGAGAACGGGTTCGCCTTTCTATCGACAGATGGGCTCGCCGAGGCCGTTATTCCGCGTCGCGGTTCCCCGCCGATCCGATCGTCTCAAACCTGGCTGGGCGCGCTGCCGCTTCTAGCTAGACCGGAAGCGGAGGAGGTTCTGATCGTCGGCTTCGGCGGCGGCAGTGTTATCGAAGGGGTCCCGCCCTCGGTAAGAACGATCGACGTGATCGAGCTTGAGAAAGAGATCATCGCGGCCAACGCTGCGTTTGCGGACCAACGTGCCTACGATCCCTTGTCCGATGATCGCGTGCACGTTGTCCGAAACGATGCGCGCAATGCGATGGTTCTCACGGACAACCGCTACGACGTTGTCATATCGCAGCCGTCGCACCCTTGGACCGGAGCGGCCTCGCACCTTTACACGCGAGAGTTCCTTGCGATCGCGAAAGCGAAGCTGAACGAGGGCGGCACACTTCTTCAGTGGATCAATGCAGAGTTCGTCGACGAGGACCTGTTGCGGTCATTTGCGGCGACCATCCTTGCGGAATTCGACCATGTCGAACTGTATCAACCCGAGCCGAGGGTTCTCCTGTTTGTGGCATCAGAAGCTCCGATCGACCTTCTCGGCGCAGGCGGCGGGGTAGAGCGCGCATTGGCGAACCAGGGCGCGCATTACCGCGCCGTTGGAATGCGAACGGCCGAAGACATCGCCGCAATGATGCTGCTTGATACGGATGGAGTGGAGGCGCTCGCCGGCGATCACGAGCCCAATACCGATCAGCTCAACAGGCTTGCCTTCCATTCCAGTTGGCGCGGAGACGGATTGTCGCTCGACGCGATACGGGAACTGTTGTCGCCGGACGATCCGTTGCTGAACCCTGAAAGCAAGCTGCGGACCTGGCTTGGCGATGATCGCTTACCCTATGTGGCGCAGCAACTGTTTCAGGCAGCTTACATCGAGCGTGCCTGTAATCTGGGTAACACGGTGGAGAGCTCCGACATCAGGATGACGCTTGCCGCCATGTGCCTTGAAGAGACAGGGCAAATGGCCAGGGCGCAAGCGGCGCTGTTCGACCTCCTTCGCAACGAACCGCAAAGCGAGCCTGCGCAGCTCGCGCTTCTGCTATCGCACCTGCCAGCCTTTGCCACGCGTCAGCTGACACCGGAAATCGCTGCACTCGCAAACCGGCAGCGCGGTCCCCAGCGCAGCATTTTCGAGGGCTGGATATTCGGAGCGATGGGTGATTTCGAAAGGCTACGCGCGCTTGATGATGAACTGAGAAATGTTCCCCTGACTAGTCTTGGCTACCCCGCGGCTGTAAAACTCAGGGCTGATTGGCGCGTGGCGATAGCGGCTGCAACCAATGACCGTGAGCTTGCCAAAGAGGGCCTCGTCATCGTGGATTCGCTACTTTCGACGTTCACGAACCCCGAACTCTATCTTCTGAGAGCGGCCGCGGCACATTTTGCGCAGGATCAGGCTGCCTTGCACGAAACGACCGGACTGCTGATCCGATATGTCCAAGAACGGTCAAAAGATGACGGGAACGACGGGGTCCAGGAAGTCGCGTTCATCGCCCAGCGGCTGGAGATGCTCGCCGAATGGATCAAAAGCGCTCCGGGCAGCGAAAGCAGTGAGCGGGCCGCGGATCTAATCGCGCGGATCGACGGTCTGGGCTGACCACGCGATGGCGACTTGACCATATCGGCTATGACGCCGAACGGTACAGGCCAATCGCGGCGGTACAGTCGGAGAAATCCATGAACGGTTTAGAAGAAGATCCACTCTACACGTCCCCTGCTCGAGACGCTCAGCAGGCCAACGGCACCAGCGAGGTTCAGACCGCCCTGCCGCGAGCGTCTGAACAGGCTTACAACCAACTGCGCCGCGAAATCCTGCTTGGCGAGTTGAAGCCGAAAACCGTCCTTCAAGAAAAAGAGATCGCCGAAAGGATCGGCGTAAGCCGCACCCCTGTTCGTGAAGCCATGAGCCGGTTGCAGGCGGAAGGGCTGATCGTAATGCAGCGGTACCGCAAGCATTACGTCGCCGAGTTCGAGGAGAGCGACCGGGTAGAAATTTTTGAAATTCGCGCCATGCTCGAGGGACATGCGGCGGCGCTCGCCTCACAACGGCTCACCGACGAACAGATCGCCCACCTGCGAGAAGTTTGTGCGAAGACCGAGAAGGCGATTGCCGACAAGGGAGATGACGCGCGCTCCGTTTTTCAGGAGTTCAATCGCGATTTCCATTCAATGATCTGGGCAGCTGCCGATCGCCCTCGGATGATGGGGCTGCTTGACACGTCGTTGAGCCTGCCGTTCAACACGCTGGGCCGCTACTCGGAGAATTTGACCGCCACGATGCAGCGTGCGTGCTGGTATCATCGCGAGATTGTCGCGGCGTTCAAGGCGCGGGACGAACACCGTGCGCGCACGCAGATGTCCGCGCACGTGCTGTCACTCATAAGCACCGATCTGCCTTAGCACTTGGTATACCAAATTTCGGCCATCCCGCCGAACCCAAGCCATAGACACCTGATATCGCCATAATCTGGCTTGCCGTCAGCCTGCGTAGTCCGTAGGGTATACCCTCAGCTTATGGGGGGTGTCGTGCACGATCTTGAAGGCAAAGTCGCAATCGTCACGGGCGGCGCTGTCGGAATCGGCCGCACCTACGCTGCTGCGCTTCGCAATGCTGGCGCCAAGGTCGCTATTTTCGACATTGCGGCCCCCTCGGACGACGATGCGGCTGGCAGCCTGTCGCACTATCAACCGATTGATGTCTCGGACGAGCGCCAGGTCGAGCGGGGTGTTGCAAACGTGGTCGAGTGGGCAGGCGGTGTCGACATACTGGTCAACAATGCAGCGCTCTTTGCCAGCCTGCACAACGACCCGATCGCAACGCTAGACGCTGACCTCTGGGACAAGGTCATGGCAGTGAACCTGCGCGGTCCCTTCCTGATGGCAAAACACTGCGTCGATCCGATGCGCGCGCGGGGCGGGGGCAAGATCGTCAATATCGGGTCCGGTTCTGCCAGCAAGGGCATGCCGTTCATGGCTCATTACGTGACGAGCAAGGCGGGAATTCTGGGTTTGACGCGAACGCTTTCGCGCGAGCTGGGCAAGGACAATATCTGCGTCAACACGCTCTCGCCCGGCCTGATCATGAGCGAGAGTATCGCGGAGAATACCGAACACCTTGAAACCAATCGCGAGCGAGTCCTGCAAAGCCGTGCGCTTGCGCGTGACGGCTATCCCGAAGATCTCATTGGTGCCCTTCTCTTTCTCTGCAGTTCGCAAAGTGATTTCGTTTCCGGCCAGACACTGGCAGTCGATGGTGGGTCGGTTAATCTATGAGCCGTTCTAACTCACTGAACGGGAAGGTTGCGATCGTGACCGGGGCCGGTCGGGGGATCGGCCTCGAGGTCGTGCGCCTTCTGGGCGAGCGACAAGTAAAGGTTCTTTGTGCCGATATCGATATCGGCTCAGCCGAGGCTGCTGCGGCCGGGGTTCGCGACGGGGGCGGCGAGGCTGCTGCTGTCGCCTGCGATGTCGGCAAGTCCGCGGATGTCTCGAAATTGGTCGATGCGGCTGGCGAGACTTTTGGAAAGCTCGACCTCGCCTTCAATAATGCGGGGATACTTGGCCCGATGGGCACCCCGCTCGACAAGGTGGACGAGGCGGACTGGGACAGGACTCTGTCGATCAATCTTAGCAGCGTCTTTTACTGTCTGAAGTATCAAGTGCCAGCAATGCTGAACGCCGGTGGCGGAGCGATCGTCAATGCCGCGTCCGTGGCCGGCTTGATCGCCGCGCCGCGGAACCCGGTTTACGGCGCGACGAAGCATGCTGTGGTCGGGCTGACGCGCTCGGCTGCGATGCAATATGCGGATCGCGGCATACGGATCAACGCGGTCTGCCCGGGAATTGTCGAAACCGGCTTTTCGAACAGCGAAGTGCGCCAAGAGGGGCTGCCGACGTTCCCGCCTCCCTTTATTCCCATGCAACGCTTTGGCACCCCGGAGGAAATTGCCCGGCTGGTGGTGTGGTTGCTGTCTGACGAAGCATCATATCTGACCGGCGAAGCTGTCGGCGCCGACGGTGGATGGAGGCACATGTGACCAGATCATCTGGCAGTCCAGCACTCAATTATATTGCTGGCGAGTTTTCCGGCACCCCCGATTGCAACACGAGCGACCCGTCGAACGGCGAGGCCGTGGGTGAATATGCGTCCGCCAGCCAGGCCGATGTGAATGCGGCGGTCATCGCTGCCCGCGATGCGTTCGAGCGCGGCGGATGGCACAACAATCCACGCAAACGCGCTGCAGCCTTGCTGGCGATGGCCGATGCGCTTGCGGCGCAGAAGGAGCCGATCGTTGCGATGGCCGTGCGCGAGTCTGGCAAACGAACTGTCGAGATCTCGCACGAGTTTGACGCTGGCGTGACAGAGCTGCGCTATTATGCGGGCCTTGCGCGGACCATTCTCGGCCGCACGCAAGAGGTTGGGGAAGGTACGCTTTCCCTGTTTACCCGCGAACCGATCGGCGTGGTCGCGGTCATTGTGCCGTGGAATGCGCCGATTACCCTGCTTGTTCGCAGCCTGGCCCCGGTCCTGGCCGCAGGATGCACCGCGGTTATCAAGCCTGCGGCGCAAACCACGCTGACGAACGACCTGATCATGCGCGCCTTCGCGAAGGTGGAAGACCTTCCTTCAGGTGTCATCAATGCTGTCAATGATCGCGGCATCGCGACCGGGAAGGCGCTGGTTGAACATGGTCAGGTGGACGCCATTTCCTTTACCGGGTCACATCGGGCCGCCGCGAATATTGTCGAGGCCACGGCCCATTCTCTGAAGCGCCTAAACCTCGAACTCGGCGGCAAGGCACCTGCCATCATTTGCAGCGATGCCGATCTGGAAGGCGCGGTCGCCGGCGTCATGCGCGGTGCCTTTGCCGCGGCCGGACAAATGTGTACCGCGGTGGCCCGCGTGGTGGTGCATGACGATGTGCATCAGCAGGTCTCCGAACTGCTGGCGGCGCGGTTTCGCGCCCTGCGCGTAGGGCCTGCCGGGCAATCCGATAGCGAGATGGGGCCGCTCATCGACCGTGCCAGTCAGGCCCGCCTACTTGATGTGATCGAGACGCACTGCGCCGGGGCGATCGTCAAGGGCGTCATACCCGAAGGCTTACCGGAATCGGGCCATTATCTAAGCCCGACCCTGATCGAAACCGACGATCTGGACGGCAAGCTCGTGCAGGACGAACTGTTCGGTCCAATCGTGACGCTGGAGCGTTTCGGCAGCGAGAGCGAGGCCCTGGCCATGGCGAACGCGACCCAGTGGGGACTGGCCGCCAGTGTCTGGAGCGCTGACGTGAACAAGGCCTTTCGAATGGCGCGGTCCATCAAGGCCGGCACCGTGTGGCTGAACGCCCATAACCGCCTGTTCGCCGAGGCCGAAACAGGAGGCTACAAGCTGAGCGGCATCGGCCGTTTGCACGGCGTCCAAGGGCTCGATTCTTTCCTGGAAACCAAACATATCTTCCTCGAATCGGGGTTTTCCGAGTCTGGCGTCACAGGCGGCGCAGTGTGAGCAAGCGCCCGAACATCCTGTTCATCATGGCCGACCAGTTGCGGGCCGATTACCTAGGCTGTTATGGGCACGAAACCATTCGCACGCCCAATCTGGATCGGCTGGCGCGATCAGGTGTCCGCTTTTCGCGCGCCTATTGCCAATCGACCGTATGCGGTCCTTCGCGGATGAGTTTCTACACGGGCCGCTATGTCGGGTCGCACGGTGCGACCTGGAATGACACTCCGCTTGCGGTGGGCGAGATGACCCTCGGTGATCATCTGGCGGCCACCGGTTACCGGACGGTTCTCGTTGGCAAGACGCATATGCGCGCCGACGAGGCGGGAATGGCGAGGCTGGGGATCCAGCAAGGCTCGACCACCGGTCAGCGTATCGCGGAATGCGGCTTTGAGCCGGAGCTTCGCGAGGAGGGTATCTACAACATCGTCGGCGACCAGTCGCGGCACGCCAATGCCCCTTATAACCAGTGGCTTAAAGAGCATGGCTATGAGGGTGACAACCCCTGGCACACGGCTGCGAATTCCGTCACCATCGACGGCAAGCGAACTTCGGGCTGGTATCTGGACGCCTCGCCGCATCCCGCCAACGTGGCGGCCGAGCACAGCGAAACCGCTTACCTTACCGAGGAAGCGATCGCATGCATCGATAGGCTCGGGAGCGCAGATCCCTGGTGTATCCATTTGTCATACATCAAGCCGCACTGGCCCTACATTGCGCCCGCGCCGTATCACGCGATGTATGATGCGGATGCGATCCAGAAGCCGCAGCGCCATGAACGTGAGCGCACTTCGCCGCATCCCGTCTACGCTGCGTTTCAGAATCTGAGGGTCTCACAGGCTTTCTCCGACGATGCTGTGCGTGAAGCCGTAATTCCGGCCTATATGGGCCTGGTTTCCGAGCTGGATGATCATATCGGAAAGTTGCTAGCGGCACTGGAGGTGCGGAACCTCCTCGATGATACGATCATCGTCTTCACCTCCGATCATGGCGATTATCTGGGCGATCACTGGCTGGGGGAAAAGGACTTCCCGCACGAACCATCGATCCGCATTCCGCTTATTATCCGGGGGCCGGGCCTGGCTGAAGGCCATGTATCCGATGCCCTTGTCGAGGCCATCGATTGCGTTCCGACATTCGTTGACTTCGCAGGCGGTGACGCAGAGCATCCCCGCCTCGAAGGGCGCAGCCTTACGCCGATGCTGCTCGGTTACGATGTCGAGGAATGGCGCGAAACCGCATTCAGCGAGTATGACTATTCGGTGCTTCGTGTCCGTGACGAAGTCGGCCAGCCCATCGATCGGGCCAACTTCGTCACAGCGGTCACCGAGCGCTACAAGCTGATACATTTCCCGGGCATGAGCCCCATGTTGTTCGATCTGCATGACGACCCTGAAGAACTGCGCGATCTTGGTGACGACCCGGACCATGCGCATGTCCGCGAGCTCTTGACGGGCCAGATCCTTGATTGGTCTCTCAGGCCGCGGCGCGTTACGGAAAGTAGCGCGGCCATCGAACGCCGAACCGATACCCAGATCGAGCGGGGCATTCTACTGGGGCTTCGCGATGAGGCCGACCATGCCGATGCGCTCGCGGCCGAGCGCGCACGCGGCGCGGAGAGGCTCGCAAAGGCCGGTCCGGTATGAGGGAAGTCTTCAACTGGATATCGGGTCATCCCGTTCGAGGGGCGGGCACGTTCGACAAGCTCAGCCCTGTAAACGGGTCAGTGCTTGCGCGTGTGCACGAGGCGGACCGCGATATTGTGAACCGTGCCGTTGCCGACGCATCCGAGGCCTTCGAACAGCATCGTTCGGCCTCTTCGGCTGAGCGGACGCGCTGGCTATTGCAGATCGCCGATGCGATCGAGGCGAATGCTGACCTGTTGTCTGAAGTCGAAGCCCAGGAAGTGGGGCGCCCAATTGCGGAGGTCAAAGCCGGACATGTCGGCCGTACCGCTGACATTTTCCGGATGTATGCCAATTTGCTGGAAACCCGTGACGAACGCGCGCGCCTCAATACCGCGATGCCGCCCGGCCAGCAGTTAGAGGGCGGCACGATTGCGTTCACCCTGCGCCGTCCGCGAGGGGTTGTGGCGCTTGTCGCTCCCTGGAATGTGCCGCTGCTTCTGTTGGCGCTGAACGCAGCGCCCGCGCTCGCCATGGGCAATGCCGTCGTCGCCAAGCCGTCCGAAGAGACGCCGGGAAGTGCAGTTATCCTTGCAGAGCTTATGCAAGAGGCCGGGCTGCCCGCAGGTCTCTTTAACATCGTGAACGGAGGCGGAGCGGGAGCGGCAGGCGAATTCCTGGTTTCGCATCCGGACATCTCAGCCATTGGCTTTACTGGCGAAGGCGGAACCGGGTCGCGCATCATGGCCGCCAGCGCGAAGTCGCTGGCGGACTGTTTGTTCGAGCTCGGCGGAAAGAACCCTGGCCTGATCTTCGCGGATTGCGATCTCGACGCCGCGATAGCGGCGGCAAGCCGTGCGGCGTTCTCCAACTGCGGTCAGATCTGTTTAAGCGTAGAGCGCCTTTATGTTGAACGGCCCGTGTTCGATGATGTCGTGAACGGGCTTGCCCGCAGCGCGCGCGATCAGGTTCTGGGCGAACCTGAAGATGCGGCAACGACACTCGGGCCGCTGATTTCAACCGCAACGCGGGATCGCGTGAAGCAGACAATCGACGCTGCCCTTGCCGAAGGCGCAACTCGGGTGGAGGGCGGCGACATTCCGCGCTTCGGCGACGCGCGCGATGAAGGGGCGTATCTGAACCCGGCGGTCCTTACCGGCCTTGACCACTCGTCCTCGTTCTTGCGCGAGGAAGTGTTCGGACCGGTCGTGCACGTGATGCCGTTCGACAGCGACGATGAAGCGATTGCGCTGGCGAATGACACCGAATTCGGCCTCGCTTCCATGACGTGGACGCGCGATCTTGCGCGCGCTCACCGCTGCGTCAGGGACATCCGCACAGGCGTGAACTGGGTCAATTGCTGGCAGGCGCGCGACCTGTCGACGCCCCTGCAAGGCTACGGAAAGTCGGGGGTGGGCGTCCAGGGCGGCCTCGAAAGCCTCGATTTCTTCTCTTCGGTAACAACCGCCACGATCAGGGTGTGACTATGTCTTTGGTAAACGAGCAAGCGGTGCCCGATCCCACCACGCTGATGCAGATGTATGAGCGGATGCTGCTCATTCGTAAAAGCGAGGAAAAGCTGGGAGAGCTGTTTGCGGCCGGCGAGCTGCCGGGCGGTGTGCATCTCTATATCGGGCAGGAAGCCAGCGGGGTGGGTGTCTGCACGCATCTGAACGACAGCGACGCCATCACGAGCACGCACCGTGGACATGGCCATTACCTCGCAAAAGGTGGTGAACTGCGTGCGATGATCGCCGAGATTTACGGCAAGGCGGACGGCGTATGCGGCGGCATGGGCGGCTCGATGCACGTCGCGGACGTTTCCAAGGGGATTCTGGGCGCGAACGGCATTGTCGGTGGAGGCTTTGGCATCGCAGCCGGCGCCGCATGGGCAGCGCGACTGGATAATGAGGGCGCGGTGGCGGTTTGCTTTATTGGCGATGGCGCCGCCAACCAGGGCACTTTCATGGAAGCCCTGAACATTGCCACGTTATGGAAACTGCCGTTGGTCATTGTCTGCGAGAATAATGGCTGGTCGGAATATTCGGCTACGGAAACTGTGACAGCCGGCGAGCTGGGCGACCGCGCGCGCGCCTTCAAGATCCCGGTGTACGATGTGGACGGCAACGATGTTGTCGCCGTCTGGCGCGCGGCGGGGACCGCAATTTCCCGGGCGCGCTCCGGCGATGGGCCAAGCTTCATCGAAACAAGGACATACCGTCTGCGTGGTCATACCGAAGCCGAGGTACATTTCCTTAGCGAAGATTATCGGACCGAAGCGGAGATCGCAAAATGGTCTAAGCGCGACCCTCTCGATTTCGCGCGTCAGCAATTGCGGGATGCCGGCGTCACCGATGACACCATCGCCGCGGCGGAGGACCGGGTTGCCGAGCAGGTAACGCGGGACGCCGAAGCCGCGGCCACCGGTGACGCCGCCGATCCAGGCGATGTCGCGCGGCACATGTTTCACCAAGAGAATTGTTGAGCCGAGAAATGGTCAAGAGACGCCTCATTCCCGCTATCAACGATGCGCTGTTCGAAGAGATGGAGCGCGACGACAAGGTCGTTCTCCTTGGTGAGGATGTCGAAATCTCGATGTTCGGCGACACCAAGGGGTTACGGGAGCGGTTTGGCCCGGACCGCGTTCGCAACACGCCGATCTCGGAAGCTATTCTGACCGGTATGGCCGTTGGCGCGGCCTCTCGCGGTTATCGCGTGATCTTGCACATGATGTTTGGCAATTTCATGTACACCGGCTTCGATGCAATCGCGAACCAGCTCGCCAAGTTGCGGCTGATGACCGGTGGCCAGATGGCCTTTCCCGTTACCATCATGGCGGGTTTCGGCGGTGGTCGTTCGATCGCCGCACAGCATTCGGATGCACCCTATCCGTTGTTCATGAACCTCGGCGGCCTGCAGGTCGTCGTTCCCTCAAGCCCTGCCGATGCCAAGGGCCTGCTCAAGACGTCGATCCGCGGAAACAACCCGACGATCTTTCTGGAACCGGGGGGACGGGGGGGCGCCATGGGGGAAATCCCGGATGGCGACCATCTCGTCCCAATGGGCCAGGCCAGAACATTTCGCGAAGGCACGGATCTGACGATCGTTGCCATTGGCGCCATGGTCAAGCCTGCTCTGAAGGCCGCGAAGCAGCTTGCAAAACAGGGAGTTGAGGCGGAGGTGATCGATCCGCTCACCCTGGTTCCGCTCGATGAGGCGGGTGTCATTCGCTCGGTTAGGAAGACTGGCAGGCTGATCGTCGTGGACGAGGCTCGCGATATGTGCAGCGCGGCGAGCCATATTGCCGCCGTCGTCGCCGATCAGGCTTTCGATGCGCTCCAAGCGCCTGTCAAAAGAGTAACCGTGCCCAACGTCGCGCTGCCCTACGCGCCCAATCTTGAGCAAAGCGTTTTTCCCGACGCGGACGATATCGTCGCAGCGGCACACGCAATCTGCCCAACCGAATTTGCCAAGAAGGATCAGTCCCTGTGAAGATCACGTTGAAGTTAGCCCGTGTGGGTATGAACATGGAAAGCGCCACCATCGTGAAGTGGCTCAAAGCGCCAGGCGAGAGTTTCCAGGAAGGCGACCCCCTTTACGAAATTGAGACGGAAAAGGTGACCCAGGTCGTCGAGGCGCCTGGTGCCGGCCGTCTTCTGGAAGTCCTAGTGGATGAAGACGAGGAGGCCGATGTAGGCGAAGGCGTTTGCGTGGTGGAAAGTGCCTGACAACGGCGAACATAGTTACCTTGAACAGCGCCAGCTCGTCCATTTTGGATTGGCGGTAAGCGATCTTGATCGCATGGTCGCGTTCTTCGTCGATTTTCTTGGGTTCGGCCTGGAGCGTCGGCTGGCGCCTCACGATCCCGGAGCGGTCGCCGGAATTCTTGGCGTCAGCGATGCCGATATTCGCGAAATCGCCTATCTGCACAAGAAGGACTGGGCGGTGGAGCTTTTGGAATTCGCAAATGTTGTCCAGCATCGCGAAAGGTCGCCAACCGATCCGGGGTATTTTCACCTTCTGGTCGAATGCGAGTCGTTTGATGCGACCGTGACCGCAGCCGGCGCACATGGATTTGAAGCGGTCGCGCCGCCCTACCTTATCGCAGCGGGCCCGAACGAAGGAAAACACGGAACCTATCTTCGGCACGGCGACGGGTTCTCTCTGGAGGTTATTGGATCATGACAAACATGCTCGCCATTTTCACCCGTCCCCACAGCCGTTCACAACGGTACGGTCTGGCTTTGGCTATCCTTGCCTCGGCAATCGCAGCCAGCCCGGCGGCAGTTTGGGCGCATGTGCCTGTCACCAGTGTAGCGCAGAACCCCAACGAACGTGTCCCGCTTGCAGCTGTGCTTTCCGTTGACGGGGAATGGACTTCGGCGCGCGTGGAAGTGACCGAAACTCTTGACGGAGAACGTACGCGGCAGTGGACTCTTGCCCTTCACCACGCCGATTATCAGGACGGAGTCTTGCCGCTTGTAGGGTTCAGGCCGGGCGGCCAATCGGCGATTGATGTCGAGTTGCGCGGGGACGATGGTGAAGTAATCTCCGTGGCATCCCACACTTACAAGGCACCGTCCGTGCCCGCGCCGGGTCTGGACTGGCCTCTGGTCGAGACCACGCTTCATAGAGCCGAGGCCACCGAGCCGGGTGTTCGCATCATCAGCTTGCGCCGCCGTGTTCCGGGACGCCAATCGTTTCAAACGCCTGCGCAGAACCAGTTCTCGCGGCGCTGGGGGGTGCTGCTAGGCGTCAATGAACTTGGCGAAACCGTTTGGTTCTACAAGTCACCGGCACGCATAGCGGGTGTGCAAGTGCTTGATGACGGCGGGATCATGATGACGCTGCAGGATCAGCGCACACGCATTATCGACCAATTGGGAAACGTGCTCGCAGAATATGTCGCGGAACTGCGGCCCGAAGGCGCAGAACTTAGCGAAAACGCGATTGCAATCAAAGGCGTGCAAACTATTCACCACGAGCCTTATCGCACTCGGCGCGGGACGATGCTCACATTTTCTGCAAATGCCCGGTCAATCGAGAATTATTATACTAGCGTCATCGACCCTGATGCGCCGCGCAAGACCCAAATGGTGATGGGCGATACAGTATTAGAGTATAATGATAACGGTGAAATCATCTGGGAATGGAACAGCTTCGACCATCTCGATCCGTTTCGCGTACATTATCATTTGATGCAGCCTTATTGGCAGGTGCGTGGATTCCCAGGGCATCTCGACTGGACGCACGCCAATGGAATGACCTTTGACGAAGACGATAATACCATCATTTTGTCTTTTAAGCATCTCGATGCTCTGGTCGGCATCGATTATCCCAGTGGGGCCGTGAAGTGGATTCTCGGCGATCCCCTGGGCTGGCGCGGTGAATGGGCAGACAAGGTCCTGCAGCCTAAAGGTGATTTCGTCCGCTATCCCTTTAGCCCCCATCATCCACACGTCTACGAGGATGGCCGAATTGTTTATTACGACAACGGGCAGTTTCAGGCCTTTCCCTTCGACGGTCGTAGAGTACAGCCGTTCCATGAGGGATTCAGCCGCGGTGTTGCTCTCGAGATCGACGAAGAGAACATGACATTCGCGGAAGTCTGGACTTCAGAACGTGAGCAAACGCCCGATAGTTGCCATCACTGGGCAATGGGTGAAGCAGAACGGTTGCCGCAGACTGGTAATTATCTACTGTACCGCGCCTTTTGCCCTCCGCTTCTGCCCGAACTAAGTTTCTTCGACGAAGGAGACAGAACCAAGCGCTTCACAGAAGATTTGGCAACATATGGTCGGCTTGACGAGTATTCCGGGGGCGATCCCGCCAAACATGTTGCGCGAATAGATGTCCGCGATCCCAACGAGATTATCCAGTGGCATATCTATGGAGGGGCGTTCACGTCCTCGCTCTATGGTGGACGCAGCGAACTTAAGGAGGCGGCCAGATGAATATTCATTCCGCCAGAAGCGAGCCCGATGTCCGACGCCAATATTACGAGAAGATAGGGCGCCACTCGCTGTCTCCCCTGTGGGAAAGCCTTCATTCGCTGGTGCCGAAGACGCCGACTACGCTCGCGGTGCCTGTTCTGTTCAATTATCGTGAAGTCATGCGGCCATATCTGCTGGAAGCGGGCGAGCTCATTTCCGCAGAAGAAGCCGAGCGCCGGGTCCTGATCCTCGAAAACCCGGGACTGGTCGGACAGGCATCGATCACGAACACGCTGTATGCCGGGCTTCAAATGGTTCTGCCCGGAGAGGTCGCGCCGACCCATCGACATTCGCAAACCGCCATCCGGTTCGTTCTTGAGGGTGGCGGGGCTTACACGGCGGTCGATGGTGAGAAGACCTTCATGACCCCCGGGGACCTCGTGACCACACCGGGAGGAACGTGGCACGACCACGGCAATGATAGCGACGAGCCGATTATCTGGCTGGATGGTCTCGATATCCCGCTGGTTAGAGCGCTCGATGCAGGGTTTGCCGAAGCGGGAGAAGAACAGACTCAGAGCGAAAGCCGTCCTGCGGGTGACAGCGAAGCGCGGTTCGCCAGCAACATGGCACCCGTTGACTGGCAGCCCGATCGCCCAAGCAGTCCGATCTTCAACTATACCTACGAAAAGAGCCGAGATGCGCTGATGACGGTCGCTGCCAATTCGCAGATCGATGCGTGTCACGGCCACAAAATGCGTTACATCAATCCGGCCACCGGGGGCGCCATAACGCCCACGATTGGAGCATTTCTTCAACAGTTACCGGCAGGCTTCGAAACACGAAGCTACCGCTCAACCGACGCTACCGTTTTCTCGGTTGTCGAGGGCACCGGCGAGAGCCGTGTTGGCGACACAACCCTGCGTTGGCAGGAAAAAGATGTGTTCGTTGTACCGAGCTGGAAAAACGTCGAGCACCGTGCGGATCGCGATGCTGTACTATTCAGTTTCTCCGACCGTCCCGTCCATGAAGTTCTTGGCTTATGGCTTGAAGAACGCGGTGAAAAATAAAGGAATCTGATAATGCATGTAGTGAACGTTCCGAAAGTAGCCGTATCCGCGGGACCTAGTTTCCCTGTTCGCCGGATTTACTGTGTTGGCCGCAATTACCGCGCTCATGCGGTCGAGATGGGCAAGGACCCGGACCGTGATCCTCCGTTCTTCTTCATGAAACCATCCGATAGCCTCGTTCCCAGCGGCGCAACCATCTCGTATCCGCCTCGCACTGAAAATTACCATTTTGAAACGGAACTCGTTGTCGCAATCGGCACGGAAGGCGCCGATATTCCCGTAGACGAAGCCGAGAACCATGTGTTCGGTTATGCCGCCGGCCTCGACATGACCAGGCGCGACCTTCAGCTCGCTGCGCGCGACAGCGGTCGTCCGTGGGATATGGGAAAGGGGGCCGACCAGTCCGCGCCGATCGGGACGATACATCCCAGAGCCGAGACCGGGGCGCTGAGCAGCGGCAAGATTGAACTCAAGGTCAACGGAGACATCAAGCAGTCTAGCGACCTCCAGAAACTGATCTGGAGCGTTCCGGAAATTGTCAGCGATCTTTCCGGCTATGTGCGTCTGATGCCCGGCGACCTGATCTACACCGGAACGCCCGAAGGGGTCGGTGCCATAAAATCAGGCGACCGGTTGGAGGTAACCATCGAGGGTCTTTCGCCCCTCGTCGTGGAGATAGGCTGATATGAGCGTCACAATTATCGGCGGGGGCATCGCCGGCCTCGCACTGGCCTTGTGGCTGAAGCAGCACGGCAAGGACGTCACGATCTACGAGGCGGCTCCTGAGATACGTGAGCTGGGTGTTGGTATCACTTTGCTCCCCCACGCAATGCAGGAAATTGCCAAGCTTGGTTTGCGCGAAAAGATCGAAGCGATTGGGGTACCGAACAAGTATAGTGCGTTCTTTAATCGCTTCGGTCAGAAGGTGTTCGAAGAGCCGAGAGGTCTTCTTGCTGGATACAATGTCAACGAAATCGGAATTCATCGCGGAAAATTGCACGCAACTCTCCTCGAGGCGGTACGGGAACGTTTGCCCGTGGATGCGCTGAAAACGGATCATCGCTTGAGCAGTTTTACGCAAGACGATGACGGCGTGACGCTATCTTTCGTGCGTACCAGTAATGGCGAAGCGCTGCCTGATGTTCGGGCAGAATATGTGGTCGGATGTGACGGCGTAAACTCGGCAGTTCGCAAAACCATGCACCCCAACGACGCGGTCGCGTTCGCTGGCATCAATACTTGGCGCGGTGTGACGCGGCGCAAACCATTTCTTGACGGACGAACCTATGCCAGAATCGGGACCCTGAGGACTGGAAAGATGGTCATCTACCCGATCATTGATTATCCTGACGGGACCCAGCTCATCAACTGGGTCGCTGAACTACGCCGTGACGACTGGCAGGCGAATGAGTGGAATATCGCTGGCGATACCAGTGACGTTCTTCCAATCTTCAAGGCCTATCGCTTCGACTGGCTTGACGTCGCAGAACTTATTGCTGAAGCTGAATCCGTAATCGAATATCCGATGGTCGACAAGGATCCGCTGGAAACTTGGCGAGAAGGTCGCGTTACCTTGCTGGGCGATGCGGCGCATCCGATGTATCCGAGGGGGTCAAATGGAAGTGCCCAGGGGTTCATCGACGCCCGCGTCCTGGCGGAGCATCTGGCCAGCGCCAGCGATCCGATTGCAGCTTTTGATGCGTACGAAGCCGATCGCAGGCCAAAAACGTCCGCAGTGGTGCTCGCCAATCGAAGCAATCCGCCAGATGTAATCATCGAGAAAGTCGAAGAGGTTACTCAGGACAAACCCTTTGAAGACCTTGACGATTTCGTCACGCAGGACGAACTGAGTGCAATATCTCAACAATATAAGAAGATCGCCGGGTTTACGAAGGCCGATCTCCAGCACCCTGTTGTCCACGATTCCTAATCGAGGGAGGGTTTGGCGGCCGCGAATTCCGGAATGGATTGGAGTTGCTCGTCGAGCGCCGTAATTCGCGGGAATGGGGTTAGATCGACATCGTAACGGCGCGCATTGAAGACCTGCGGTACCAAGCAGATATCCGCCAGACTGAGATCATCGCCAACTGCGAATCTGCCAGCGTAGCGGCTGAGAAGTTCTTCCACGGTTGAAAAGCCTGTCTCGACCCAGTGGCGATACCAAGCATTGACGGCAGCTTCCGGCTGACCGAGCTCGCTGCGAAGATATTTCAGGATCCGTAGATTGTTAAGGGGGTGAATATCGCAAGCGATCGTAAGGGCGAATTCAAGAACGCGCGCCTCATCCTTGAACCCCTTCGGAATCAGACGGAGCTCGGGCGCGATGTGGTCGAGATAGCGAATGATCGCAATTGATTGTGAAAGGGCTGTATCGTCATCCAGAACGAGGGCGGGCACGAGACCCGATGGGACCCGTTCCTTGTAGGCTGGTGACGATTGCTCCGACGTCCGGAAATTGACGAGGATCTCGGTCGGGTCGATCCCTTTCAAGCCGCAAGCGATCCGGGTCCGAAAGGACGCTGAGGATTTCGGAAAGTCGTAAAGCGTCAGTTTCATGTGCTGATCCATGTGTAAACGTGGAAAAGGGCTGCCCGTTCAGCGGGTGATGCGGGCAGCGGTCTGTCGTTTGATCCCGACAATGGCCAACGTGCAGAGGAGCGCGGGAATGGTTGCAGCGATCATCATGTCTCGCATACCGAGCCCCTGGGCGAGGAAGTAGCCGCCCAAAAGGGGCGCGGCGATCGAGCCAAACCGGCCAACCGCGAGAGCGGAACCGATGCCTGTCGAACGCGCCTTTGTCGGGTAGAGCGACGGCGTAAACGCTCCCAGAAGAAAGGACGAGCCGACAATCGCTGCCCCGGCAAGGGTTGCGCTGATGCTGAGCAGCCAGAGTGATGTCCCGGCTACCGCGAACATCAGCAGGAGGACGATCGCCGAAGAGTATGTTGCCAGTAGCACGCGCACGGGCGACAGGCGGTCGCCAAACAGACCGAACAACACGCCGCCGACCACCCCGCCCAGATTGAAAAGGGCGAGTATGTAAAGCGCGTTGTCCATCGCGACGTCCTCGCCGACAAGCAAGGTCGGCATCCAGGATGCGACGTAGAATACCAGGAACTGGTTCGATACGAACACAAGCCAGACAAAGGCGGTGACGTAAACCAGGTCGCGCTTGAAGAGTGCCGCAAAGGCACCCGAACTCTCCGGTTTGTTCGGTTCGACGAGTTCGTAAGTGGCCACCTCAGGTGGATCAAACTCGCGATTGAGTTTCGCAAGCATCGGTCCAACCCGCTGCGAAGGCGCCCCTTTGCCAACAAGGAAACGAACCGATTCCGGCAAGAATATGAGAATGACTGGTATCATCGCGAACGCTGCCACGCCGCCAGTGACGAAGATTGCCTGCCAATCGCCGATTGCGAGAAGAGACGGCCCCGCAAGACCGCCGAGGACCGAGCCCATTCCTGCTCCGGTATACATCAGCGCCGTGAACAGATTACGTGACGAGTCCGGCATATGTTCTTGGGTATAGGCCAGTATGACCGGGATACCGCCGCCTGCTCCGGCTCCGGTGATGAAGCGTGCGACAGCCAACTGGTCCGGATTCTGTACAAGAGGAGTCAGGCTCATACCGAGCCCTGCGACAGCCAGAGTTCCTACCAAGGTCGTCCGTCTGCCGATCCGATCGCCCAGCCAGCCCGCGGTGCCTGATCCGAAAAAGACGCCGACGAAAACTGCCGAGAGAGCAAGCGAGAGTTCGGAGGGTTGAACACCCCAGTCTCGCGAAAGGCGCGGGATGGCCATCGCCATGGCTGCGAGGTCATAGCCATCCACAATCATCACGCCGAACCCGATTGCGACGATCTGATAATGCCGGGCAGATAACCTCGCGTCGGCGATCACCTTTACGATATCGATTTTCAACCCGCTCTCCCCACGCTTACGTTTCTCCGAGGCGATGAGCCTTGGCGTTAGGCGGCTCTTAGCTTGGTATACCCGTGGTGAGCGGCAAAGCCATGCCCAAATTGAACTGAGCGCAAGGGATTAATGTGGCGGATGTTTTAGCCGTGCCGAGCAGCCTTCGCCCCCCCCCCTCGGTGATCCTATGGGCTGGAATGGTATACAATCAGCCGAGCCATGTTCGTTGAGACTCCAACGGCCTGTTGATTGGTTTCGATGGTCGGGTCAGGAGCTGACCTCTGCATGGAACTCAACGTCCATCTAGCCGCCGACGTGAAGTCAGGTTGCTTGCACAGTTATAGGACGTGCCGGGCCTTCCCAAGGCCGGATCGCGGACAATTCCAAAACAAGTTTGGCGGGTTATACAGACTTGCACACGCCCCTGGATATCACTCTCGTTTGGTATAGCCTTAGGCTGTCGCCGCCGGTTCACCCAGCGGTTGTGATTGCATAGTCCTGATCGCTCGGGAGTTGGTCGCCTGGGGCGAGAACGGACAGACCGTCAAGTTCACGGTAGACGTCGGCGAAATGGGTATTCTCCGTCTTCCCCAGCAGCTCGTCCATGGAGCTGACCAGGAAGTAGACCTCCTGAAACCGGTCGAAATGATAATCCGTCCGCATGATCCGCGGGATATCGAAGCGCAGCCTGCGCGCATCGTCGGCGGAGGTTGCGTGGACGGCTTCCGCATGGCTCGATAGCAAGCCGCCGCCAAATGCTTTGACGCGGCCGTTTTCGAGAATGAGTCCGAACTCGACCGTGTACAGCCAGAGCCGCCCCAAATAGTCGGCCGCATCCAGTCGTTCTGCGCGCAAGCCCGCGTTTCCGTAAGCGACGAGAAAGTCACGAAACCGAGGGTCCGCGAGCATCGGAATGTGGCCGAAGAGATCGTGGAACATGTCCGGTTCGTCATTATAGGCACCGCTTTCCGCGGTCCGCAGGAAGTTGGCGACCGGGAAGCGCCTGTTCGCGATGTGCTCAAAAAAGGGCTTGTTCGGGATCCAGCCCGGAACCGCGACGACTTGCCAGCCCGTCTCTTTCATCAAAACATGATTGAGCTCATCAAAGTGCGGTATGCCATCACGCGCATCCGGAAGAAGGTTCATCCCCTCGAGGAAGATCGCCGGCGCGTAGGCTTTAACCAGGCGAGACTGTCTCGCGAGCAGGTTTTGCCAGCGGTGATGGTCTTCGGCTTTGAAAGCGCCCCAGTTCTGCGCCATCGTCCAGTCGCTTTGGCAATAGTCGGGCGGGTCTGCGAAAATATGCTCTGACACGACAGTTCCCTACACATCCGTATAGTTGGACCACAGGCTAGCATTCGATGGCCGGGACATTGTCCTGAAGAGCTATCCGCGCCAGTCGATCTGAAGAATGATGTCCTTTCACTCGGCAGGGATGGCGAAATTCGTGCTGTGGAAGAGTTCTATGCTAGGATGGGAACGGATGATTCGAAGGTTCTAAAGGATGCCTGCGTGGACAGTCTGGACTGGCGGTTGATTGAAGAACTCGAGCGGGATGGACGCGTGTCATACGCCGCCCTCGGTTCGCGCGTGGGCCTGTCAAAGTCCCCATGCTGGATGCGGGTGCAGCAGCTGGAAAAGAACGGGTTTATCGAGGGGTACCGCGCGCAGCTCGATCCGGAAAAACTCGGCCTTACCGTCGAAAGTTTCGTAAATGTCCAGATTCTCATGGATTGTCATACGGACTTCGAGAAGGCTGCTCTCGACCACCCGGCAATTGTCGAATGCTTTACCACCGCGGGCGAGACCGACTACCTGCTGCGGGTAATGGCGGTTTCCATTTCCCACCTTGATGATCTCTTGCGGCAGGATCTCTCAAAGCTTCCAGGGGTCCAGCGTCTTGCCTCCACCGTGTGCCTCAAGACCATCAAAAGGAGCGGCCATCTAGCCCGGTGGGCGATCGAGAACCAGAGCAGTTCGGCAGGAAAGCAGGCATGAAGGTTGGAAGCAAGAAAGAGAGAGGCCTGGTCGTCAACTTCGCGAACATCGATGGTGAGACGATACATTGGGACGATGGGCTGACCTATGCCCGGCACATCCAGACCAAAGCCCTCCTCAGCTCGCAGGTGCCGGTATCGAGCAAGCCCGATGAAATGCTCTTCATCATCATGCACCAGACCATGGAGCTCTGGCTGAAGCTGCTGCTGCACGAAACTTGTGAACTCACGTCCCAAATCCGGCGTTCCCACATCGGCAAGGCCATCAAGACGATCGACCGCATGAACACCGTCATTCGCCATATGACGCATTCGTGGGAAGTGTTGGCCACGCTGACCCCGCATGATTTCCTGACCTTCAGGGGATACCTGCGCCGCGCCTCTGGCTTCCAGTCGCATCAGTTTCGGGTTCTCGAATTCATGCTGGGTGTGAAGCGCCCCGACATGATGCTCGTCCACAAGGACGATCCGAGTGCGTTGAATGCGCTACAAGAGGCCTTGCAGAATCCGACCTTGTATGACGAAATTCTGCACATGCTGGCGCGCGAGGGGTTTGATGTGCCCGAGGCGGTCCTGAACCGCGACATCACTGCGACTTATGAGCCGGACGATGTCGTGGAAGACATCTGGCGCTCGATCTACGAGAAACCCGAAGCGCACTGGCAACTTTACATGCTTGCCGAGAAAGTAGCGGAAATCGAATATTATTTTCATGAGTGGCGGTTCAAGCACATGAAGACAGTGTCGCGCGTCATTGGGCACCGACCGGGAACAGGGGGGTCATCCGGTGTCGATTATCTGGTCAAATCCCTGAAGCTTACATTTTTTCCCGAACTCTGGACCATGAGAACCAAGCTGGACGCCGACAAGGTGGGTGGCGACTACGCTCCCGGGAATACAGGCGATCAATGTCCCGCATAATCGACATTTCCCAGACGATGCGGCCCGAGATGCCGGTCTGGCCTGGTGAACCGCCGGTCGTTCTTGAACGCCTGGCGGAAATCGGGCCGGAGTGCCCTGTGAATGTCGGCAAAGTCAGCCTGCCACTCCACGCCGGAACGCATGCAGACGCGCCGTTGCACTATGTCGCGGACGGAGAAGATGCCGCCGAAAGTGACCTTTCTGCATATATGGGGTCGTGCACATTAGTGGACGCCTCTCATGTGTCTGAGACGGTCGAGATTGAAGATCTGGACTGGAAGGAGCTGAGCAGCGCTAAACGCGTACTCATTAGAACCTACGACGAATTTCCGCATGATCGGTGGGATGCGGGATTCAAGGCCGTTTCACCTTCTGTCGTAGCGAAGCTGGGGCGCATGGGGGTCGTGCTCATCGGGACTGATGCGCCGTCGCTCGATCCACAGGACTCGAAGACGATGGACGCTCACCAAGAGGTCGCGAAGGCCGATCTGCGCATATTGGAAGGGCTGGTGCTTGAAGGGGTGCCTGCGGGAACCTATGACCTCGTTGCTCTTCCGCTGAAGCTCGAAGGTGCGGATGCGACTCCGGTTAGAGCCGTCCTGAGGGAGGTGGCCCGGTGATCCTGAGCGCTGCCGATACCGAACAACTCGATCGCGACGACCCGCTGGCTTCTTTCCGGGACAGATTTCGGCTTCGTCCGGGATTGCTTTACTTCGATGGCAACTCGCTCGGCGTCATGCCCCATGCAGCAAGAGACAGGGTCATTCAGACGCTGGACGAGGAATGGTCGGAAGGTCTGATTACCTCTTGGTTAAGTGCAGGCTGGCAGGCCGCCCCCCGGCGAATTGGCGACAAACTGGCAAAGCTTGTTGGCGCCGAAGCCGGTGAGGTCATTGCGGCCGATTCAACCTCGGTAAATCTTTTCAAAGCGCTGGGTGCGGCGGCATCGTTACGCCCCGAGCGGTGCGAAATCCTGTCCGAATCCACGAACTTTCCGACCGATGTCTATATGATGCAAGGTCTCGAAACAGTTTCGGCCGGGCGATTGAGCGCTGTTACTGTTCACCCCAATCAGGTGCTATCCCGCGTAAACGAGAACACAGCCGCCGTACTCCTGACACAGGTCCATTATAAGACAGGACTTGTTCGGGACATGATCGCGGCGACCCGAAGCATTCAGGAAAAGGGCGCTCTGGCGATCTGGGACCTCAGCCATTCGACCGGGGCGATCGAGGTCGACCTGAACGCGGCCAACGCTGATTTCGCGGTCGGATGCGGCTACAAGTTCCTGAACGGCGGGCCGGGCGCTCCGGCCTATTTCTACGCGGCGAAACGCAACCAGGGCGCGGCGCCAATCCTGTCGGGATGGTTCGGCCACGCGCGGCCATTTGCCTTTGAAGAGGATTATGAAGCGTCGCCCGAGATTGACCGGTTCCAATGCGGAACGCCGCAGATCCTGGGACTTGCGGGCCTTGAAGCCGGCGTGGACCTTATCCTCGAAGCCGACATGCGTCAGGTCCGGCACAAGTCTCGGCGGCTCGGCGAAATCCTGATCGAGCGCATGAAACCGCTGGCAGATCGGTTCGGATTCGAACTGGCAAGTCCAGCGGATAGCGCGGATCGCGGTAGTCAGGTCTCATATGCGCACCCGGAGGCTTACGCAATTATACAGGCACTGAAAGAACTGGATGTGATCGGTGATTTTCGCGCTCCCGATATCATGCGACTTGGCCTGACGCCCCTTTATCAACGTTATCAAGATATTGTTGAGTTCGTCCATAGGCTGGAAAAGGTCTGCGAAGACCGAATTTGGGACAAAGCCGAGTATAGAACCATGGCGTCAGTAACGTGACGAACAAGGATGTTCTGACTAGCCCGCTGCGCAAGGTCGCTGCCGTTCAGACAGCCCCCGTGTTTCTGGATACCCCCGCGACCGTCGAGAAGGCGTGCAGACTGATTCGGGAAGCAGCAGGAAACGGGGCCCAACTGGTGGCCTTTCCCGAGGTGTTCATCTCAGCTTATCCCTATTGGAACTGGTTGCTCAACCCGATCGAGGGAAGCGAATGGTTCAAGCGCCTTTACGAAAGCGCAGTCACCATTGACTCCGAGGAGGTTGTCAAGCTCCGCGGCGTAGTTGCAGAATGCGGTTGCACAGTTGTGATCGGCATGAACGAGACATGTGCGAATAGTCCGGGAACTATTTACAATGCAAACCTTGTCATCGGGCCAACCGGGGATGTGCTGGGGCGGCACCGAAAACTGGTCCCGACATGGGCAGAGAAGCTTACCTGGAGTGGGGGCGACGGCAGCTCGCTGCGCACTTACAAGACACCGGTTGGCCAGTTGGGGACGCTGGCGTGCGGTGAGAATACTAATACGCTCGCTCGTTTCGCGCTGCTCGCTCAGGGCGAAAACATACATGTTGCCAATTACATTGCGCTGCCGGTTGCACCGACAAATTACGACATGGCCGAAGCGATCCGGATCAGGGCCACTGCGCATTCCTTTGAAGGCAAGCTGCACACCGTTGTCGCCTGTTCGCTCGTGGACGACGCCATTATCGATGCCATGGAAAAGGCAAGGCCAGGTAGTGCGGATCTGCTCGCGCGAAAGCGCAGTTCCTTTTCCGGCATTATCGACCCGCACGGCAATCTAATCGGTGAACCGCTGATCGATGAAGAGGGCATCGTCTATGGCGATATCGACCTGTCGGCGCAGATCGAGCTCAAGCAGATGCACGATATTACCGGTGGTTATAACCGTTTCGATATCTTCGAACTGACCGTGAATCGAAAGCCGCAACCCGCCGCCCTGTTCACGGATTTGCTGCCTGCGGGTGCGGGGCAGCAGGGCGACGACAGGGAGCCAGAAGATGAGTAGAGCATCCACGAACGCCAGTCGCAGTGACGCACAGCTCGGACGGTCCCACGTAACGGACACGCCAGCGCTTAAGGCCTTCTATTCAGACCTAGCGGATCAGAATTGCGGCGCCTTCTGGCGGCGGGCGAACGAAATCGAACCCTGGGAACCGGAATCCCGCTATCGCCCCACAATCTGGCCCTGGTCGAAGATCAGACCAGCCTGCTTGAGGGCTATCGACTTGGTATCGCCTCAGGAAGCGGGGAGGCGCGTGGTCACGCTATTGAACGATTCCGACTTCGGTCGTTCCTACGTCGCCGCCGTTGGCTGGTTGTTCAGCGGCGTACAGGCCATGAAGCCCGGAGAAATCACACCCGCTCATAAGCATACCGCATCGGCGCATCGCTTCATAATGGAGGGTGACGGGGCTTATACCGTGGTCGATGGCCATCGCATCACGCTTGGCGCGCTGGACTATGTTCTGACCCCCAGCGGATGCTGGCATGATCACGGCGTATCCGAGGAGGGGCAGGTTTCAATCTGGCAGGACGGGCTCGATATCCCGTTGATGAACATGCTGGAAACGAACTTTTACGCAGTTTACAATAGCCCGGCGCAGGATGCACGTGGCCCCACGAACGATCTACAGCTCTCCTACGGCAGTGCGAGCGTTTTGCCCGAACGTTTGGCGAAGTGGGACAAGCCATATTCCCCAACGATGGTCTATCGCTGGGCGGAGGTCGAGAAAGCGCTGGTTAATCTGGCAAGCGTTCAAGATTGCGATCCGTTCGATGGACATATGATCCGTTACGCCAACCCCGTGACCGGGGGGTGGGCAATGAAGACGATGGGCGCGAACATGCAGCGCTTGCCTGCCGGCTTTGTTGGAAGGTCTCATCGGCACACGGGCAACATCGTCTACAACGTAGCCAAGGGGAATGGTTACTCCATCATCGGGGGCGACCGGATTGACTGGTCCGAGCATGACATCTTCTGCGTCCCGTCCTGGATATGGCACAAGCATGTCAATCTCGATGCGGATGAACCTGGCTATCTATTCTCGTTCAATGATTTTCCTGTGATGGATTCACTTGGAATACGTATGGAGGAAAACAGGGAGACCGTTGATTCTTTCCAAGAGGTCAACGCGCCCAAGGCTGATGTAAAGAGGTGAAGTCATGAAGCTCGCTACCTACGAGTGGCGCAATGAGGGTGCGCGATTGGGAGTCCTCAAAGATGACCTGATTATCGATGTTGAACGTTTAGGGGTCGTCTGCGGGAACAAGATGCCATTGAGCATGTTGGAGCTGATCGATTGCGGACCCGTTGCGCTGGCCGCGCTGAGTCAACTGATCGAAGATGCAGACGCGGTCATGCTATCGCAATGCTCAACCCCTGCCTGCAATGTGCGATTTCTTGCGCCTATTCCGAGGCCGAGAAAGAACATAATTGGAATCGGCCTGAACTATACAGAGCATGTGGCGGAAAGCGCGCGCTCTCTGGATACAAGTGGAAAGCTACCGGAAAAGCCGATCATATTCTCCAAGCCCCCCACCGCCGTTACAGGCTGGGACGCTCCGGTCTACCACAACAGCGAGCTCACTCAGCAGCTCGATTGGGAAACCGAGTTGGGTGTGATTATGGGTCGAACAGCACGCAATGCCGCCGAGGCCGAAGCGCTTAGCTATGTTTTCGGCTATACTATCATCAACGATATCAGTGCTCGTGATTGCCGACGAGAAGGCCAGTGGATCGTTTCAAAAGGACAGGACAGTTTTGCCCCGATGGGCCCGCTGATCGTAACCGCAGACGAAATTTCCGATCCGCATGATCTGGCGCTTTCCACTTTTGTTAACGGCGTCGAAAAGCAGAACAGCAACACCAAGTATATGTTGTTCAACATCAATGCACTGATCGCCGATATTTCGCAGGTCATGACGCTGGAACCGGGCGATATCATTGCGACGGGAACACCGGCCGGTGTTGGGGCGGGAAGGGACCCGCAAGAGTTCATGTGGCCGGGCGATGTTGTCGAATCCGTAATCGAACCGATCGGCCGACTGCGCAACCCCATCGTGGCCGCGTAAGGAACAGCTGATGAACCGTTCATATCGTATAGGTCAGATTGTTCCCAGTTCGAACATTACCATGGAAACTGAAATTCCTGCGATGTTGAGAACTAGGGAACAGATCCTTCCGGAACGCTTCACCTTTCATTCTTCTCGAATGCGAATGAAAACTGTCAGTGCTGAAGAACTGGCGGCGATGGACAAGGATTCGGACCGCTGCGCGCTCGAGCTATCGGATGCAAATGTCGATGTGCTCGGATACGCCTGCCTGGTGGCCATCATGAGTATGGGACACGGCTATCACCGGGAGTCCGAGACTCGTCTGCACGAGAGGACCCTATCCAATGGTCATGCCGCACCCGTCGTTACGAGCGCAGGTGCGCTAGTTGCCGGGCTGAAGGCTTTGGATGCGAAAAGGGTTTCGATTGTCGCCCCCTACATGAGACCGCTCACCGAAATGGTGGTCGATTACATTGAGAACGAGGGGATCGGCGTATTGGACTGGCTCGCCCTGGAGATACCCGATAATCTTGAGGTCGGGGCACAAGATCCAGCCCAGTTGCTTGAGCATTATAAGAAGCTCGATACATCAGGGATCGATGCGCTGGTTCTTTCAGCATGTGTGCAAATGCCATCCTTGCCGTCGATACAGAAAGTCGAGGACGAGCTCGGTATTCCGGTTGTATCAGCGTCGGTGTGCACAACCCACCAGATGTTAAAAGCCTTGGACCTCGAGGCGCGCGTACCGTCTGCGGGCGCGCTTCTCTCCGGTAGTTATTAGGATAGCCGCCCGTTATTTACTCCGGCATGAATGTCCGGCCTTAGCGCAAAAAAGAGGAGAGCGGGGCGCTCTCCTCTTTCGTCATTCGCAGAAGATTGGCCTGTCAGGCGTAGTAGGGCGTCGACCCATAGTGGTTGTAGACGCGCGATTCGTAATCGCGGTTCGTCGCCTGGCGCGTATCGTTGTCGCGGAAGGTCGGCCCGGATTTCAGCTGCTCTTCCGTTGCGTTCAGCCGGTAGCCGCCGAGGTCGGTGTCATAGTCCAGCTTGTCCCATGGCAGGCTGTGATATTCGCCGCCCATGCCGAGGAACTCGCCCACGGACAGAACGGCATGTTCGACCTTGCCGGAACGCTTGCCGATCATGACGCTCTTCACGCTGCCCATCTTGTCGCCGTCGCGGCTGTAAACGGCCGTGCCGTCGACCTTTTCGGCCGAAATGAGATCATGGCTCTCGTCGGTTTCGATTCGCATCTGTATCTCCCATTGTCAGGTTGTCGCTACGGGGGGGCGTAGCAATACAGGGACAACGATCATTGGAAGACATTGTTTCAATAAAACAGATAATTAACCAGTGTTAATCGTTACGGCTGCGCTGACCGTTTCGCACGGCAATTCGGCTCTGACCGCCCCGGTCCCTGCCTACCGCGCAGCGCGCCGCCGTAGCCTGTAGAGGCCAAGAAAGGCGAGGAACGCCAGCATCGCGGCGGGGGGTGCCGGTACCGTTCCCGGAGCGAAGCGGGGGCCGCCGCCGGGAATGCCCTCCGAACCGCCGAACGACGAGCCCGGCGAGCCCGGACTTTGCGGTTCCTGGTAGCCGCTGTCGTCCTCTATCGGGTTCGGCATGTCGGCGTCCGTCGTCATGACGATTTCGCCCTGCGGCGGCTTGATGGTCCCCGCTGCCGCGACCATCGTGTTTTCGTGTAGCTCCGCGACGTTGTCGGTGCGGTTCACGAAGAACCAGTTGTTGCCGCCGCGATTGTTCGTGAAATGGTTGTCGGCGATCATCACCATGCCGTGCGGGTTCACGAAGGAGCCACCCTTGAAGGTTTCAAAGCCGTAGGCGATGGCGATGCCGTTCCGGGCGTTCGGCCCCTGGATGAGGGTGTTGCCCTCCGCAACGAACTCGCCGCCCTCGGCAATGTCGATCAGATAGCTGGTGGTGCCTGCCCCGTCATCGAGAGTGTTGCCGCGAATGATGTTGCTTTCCGCGCGCGACTTGATGTGGTGGCCGTTGGTGGTGCGGGTGAAGTGGCTGTCCTCGATAATCACGCGGTCGATCGACTGGCCGACATAGACGGCGTGCGTCAGGACGTTGGTGCCGACAGGGCTTCGTGTATCCTCGAACCGGCTGCCGCGGATCGTCAGCGTGTTGCCGTCGTTCGTGCCCGCGGCAAGGATGCCGTTCTCGTTGTTGGCGAAAACCGAGTTCAGGACGGTGAGGTTGCGCCCCTGTGAGCGGATACCCGCGCCGTTGCGGTCGGGGACGGCCGCATCCTGAAAGCGGAGGCCGTCAACGGTGATGTTATCGCCGTTCGTGACGAAGAGCGCCTTGCCGCTGACCGTGCCGCCGCTGATGACAACGCTGCCCTCGGGAGCATCCGCGGCGCGGCGGATGATGAGGTTGTCGTCCTGGAAGACCGCGCCCTGCGTATAGATACCTGCGGCCAGCTCGATGACGTCGCCGGGGTTCGCGGCGTTCGCGGCGCCCTGTATCGTGGCGTAAGTCTGGCCGCTACCGACAGACAGGGTTGCCGTCTGGCCCGGCGCTGCCACCATGAGCAGTCCGGAGAAAAAGGCGGCGGTAATCGCGCGCGGCATGATGTCGATGGTCCCCCAAAGCGGCGCAGCCCAACTCTGCGCGCCAGAAAACAAGGAGATCTATAGCGGCGGACGATTCGGCAAGGGCGGGTCGGACGAACGGACCGCTGCGTGCGGTGCCTCGTTAACCATGATCAGCCGCGGGACCGCGGTGCACCCGACAGCGCCTCGAGCACGCGCTGTTCGAGCCGGGCATAGTCTTCCGGACGGGAGAAGCCGTGGTCGCCGGGGAGGGTTTCGCTGGCGACGCTCCGGGGCATGGCGGCGCGAAACTCGTCCGCCGTTCGGTCTCGGTCTGAGAGGATTGTCAGCGGTTGCCCCTCCGCAGCGGCATAGGCGGCGGCGATGCGGCCGACGAGCGATGAGAGCGCGGACAGGGGCTCCGGACGGGAGCGGGGGATGCGGAAGAGATTGCCGACCGCCGGGAACGGGTTCAGGCGGCCCGTTGCCAGCCGCTTCCAGCTTTCGGCCTGAAACAGGCGGCGTTTATAATGGGCTGAAGCGGCCGCGCCGGAAAAGGCGGCGCCCTCCTCGATGATCCACGGGTTCAGGAGGATCAGCCGGTCGATGCGAGCCTCGGCGAGAAGGAGAGCTGCCGCGCCGTCGCACAGGCCGAGCGCGAAGACAGTCTTCATGGCCGGACAGGCGGCGCGGAAGGCGGCGCTCGCGGCGGCGATATCGGCGGTGGTTTCGGTGAAGTCTCGCGGCGCCCCGTCGCTGTCGCCGAGGCCGCGCCGGTCGAAGCGGCAGGTGGAATGACCAGCGCGCGCTGCGGCCTGTGCGAGGCGGACAAAGAGACGGTGCGGGCCGACGCGGGTCTGGCGGCCGCCGGGGACCAGCAGCAGGCCCGCCTCGCTGGTGCCCTTCGTGGTCCAGCCAAGGCAGGTGTCGCCGCCGACGGAGAAGGACAGGGGCGTCAAGACAGGGTTTCCGCGATGGCATCCGCTGCGGCGCTGGCAGCCGCGGCGGCATCGACGGGCTCCGCCTGGTTCCAGAGGGGCGGGAGCGACAGCGATGCGGCGCCCAGACTGGTGCCTGCGGTTGATTGCGCCCTGGTGAGTGCGGCAGCGGTTTCGGCCGTGATGGGGTAGCCGGCGAGGGTGAGGGTTTCGTTCCTTGACCAGGCGGCCTCCGCGGCCTTCCGCGTAAAGGGTTTTCCGGTGCGCTCCTTCTCCATGACGGCGTGCGTGCGGAGGAGGCCCGACAGGATGCGTTCACCCCTTTCGATGGGAGCGATGGCGGTGTGGGGTGCTGTGGTTTCAACGAGGAGCGCGCCAGCTCTCAGCGACACGGTCAGGGCCGGGGCGGTGGCAGCGCTGAAGGCGGCGAGGGCGGACTGGGCCTGCGCAAACGAAAAGGGACCAAGGTCAGGGTGATCGCCGGCCGCGGGAAGGTCCGGCATGGCTGTTGCTATGCCGCGTTCCGACAGCGCGCGGCCGAGCTGGGCCAGAAAGCGGCGGCAGCGATTCTGTTCCTCGAACAGCGGCTGCGCGATCAGAACGAGCGGGCCGCCCGGTTTGGCGCGGAGCCAGAGGGTCGGCAGCGTAAAGCCCCCGGCCTGTTCGAGCGTAAGTTCGGGTGCCGCCATCATCGGCAGACGACCGGGGCGCGGCCCTGAGTCAGCCGCCTGCCTTCAGCGCGGCGAAGTCGATGAGCGCGCCGAGATCGGCAAAGATGTCACCGTCGACCTCGTCATCGTCGATGATGATGTCGAGGCGGTCCTCAAGCTCGGTCAGGAGACCGGCGACGGCCATGCTGTCGAGTTCAGGGAGCGCGCCGAACAGGGGCGTGTCGCGGTCCATCGCGGCGACCCGGACAGCGCCGAGCGACAGGACGTCGGCGAGGCAGGCACGGACGGTCTCCTCGACGTCGAGAGGTGGGTGGGCTTGCGCGGCAGAACTCATGGCATTCCGTTGGCTGCTTCACCGAAGCTTCGGAAGGCCCCGGCGTTTTTGACAAGAGCGCGCTTATACTGTGGAGGCCGGGGGTGGCAATGACAGGACAGCGGAACGTGGCAAGATGAAGAGCGGCCTGTCCTACGCGCTGCAACGCGCTGCGGCGGTGACGCCGGGGCTTTTCCTGCACCGGTATGCGGTGGTGCGCGTGCCGGTCGAGGGGATGCCCGCGATGCCGCGCGGCTATGGGGTGCAGGCGGCGGATGCGGAGGTGCTGGCGGGGCGGATCGATGCACCTGAAGACGTCATTGCGGCGCGCTTTGCGGCGGGGCTGACCGCGCTGGCGGCCCACAAAGGCGATGAGATGGTGGGTGTGAACTGGGTAACCGCAGCGCCGTTCGATGAGGATGAGGTGCGGGTGCGCTGGGTCCCGCCGGAGGGGTATGCATGGGATACCGGGCTGTGGATCGCGCCGGAGCGGCGGATGACGAGAGCCTTTGCCGCGCTGTGGGCCGGGACGGCGGACTGGCTGCGGGCGCGGGGGCTGAGCGGAAGCGCGAGCCGGATCGCGGATTACAATGCGGCGTCGCTGTCCTCTCACGAGGCGATGCAGGCGGAGCGGCTGGGGACCGTTACGGTCGCGGGGCTGGGCGCGGCGCAGATCGCGTCTGCGGGCGACCGGCGGTTTACAACGAGCGCCCGTCCGATCATCGACACCGGAACCTTATGAGCGCCCTTATCGACTGCCTGCATCTGAGCCATGACCCCGACCGCCGTGCCCTGATCGCGGGCAAGGCGGCGTGGACCTATGGCGAACTGGAAGCGGCGGTTGCCGGGTTTGCCGGCGAACTGGCGGCGCGCGGGTTCGCGGCCGGGTCGCGGATCGCGGTGTGGGCGCCAAAGCGGCTGGAAACGGTCGCCGCGATCCTTGGCGCGATTCGGGCGGGGCATGTCGCGGTGCCGGTGAATCCGGTGCTGAAGGCCGCGCAGGTGGCGCATATTCTGGCCGATAGCGGCGCGGCGCTGCTCGTGGCGGACAAAGCGCGGCTGAACGGGTTCGAAACAGACGTGCCGACGGTCGAACTGGGCGGTGTAGCGGCGGGCGATGCGGGTAGCGACGCCAAGGCGAGCGAGGACCGCGATCCCGATACGCTTGCGATGATCCTCTATACTTCGGGCAGCACGGGCCTGCCGAAGGGCGTGATGCTGAGCCACCGGAACGTGACGCTGGGGGCAGAAGCGGTGACCAGTTATCTGGGCACGGGCGAGGATGACCGCATCCTGGTGCCGCTGCCGCTGTCGTTCGATTACGGCTTCAACCAGATCGCCTCAGCGCTGCGGATGGGCGCGTGTGCGGTGCTGCTGGATTACCTGCTGCCGCGCGATGTCGTGAAGGCGGTTGAACAACACGGGATCACGCAGCTGCCGGGCGTGCCGCCGCTGTGGACGCAGCTGTCGGCGCTGGAATGGCCGGAAGCGGCGCGGCGCTCGGTTCGCGTGCTGACGAATACGGGCGGCCACATGCCCGCGCATTTGACGCAGGCATTTGCCGACCTGTTTCCCAAGGCGCGGATCTTCCTGATGTACGGCCTGACTGAGGCGTTCCGGTCGGCCTATCTCGATCCAGCTCTGGCGCTGGAGAAGCCCGCGTCCGTGGGGACGGCTATCCCGCATGCCGAGCTGTTCGTGCTGCACCCTGATGGGTCGGAGGCGGGTCCGGACGAGGCGGGCGAGCTGGTGCATTGCGGGCCGCTGGTGGCGCACGGTTACTGGCAGGACGAGGAGCGGACGGCGGAGAAGTTCCGGCCCGCGCCCGCCTTCTCGAAATATGGCGGGAGGGCGGTCTGGTCGGGGGACCGGATGCGGCGCGGCGCGGATGGCCTCCTTTATTTCGAGGCGCGCGCGGACGACCTGATCAAGGTCAGCGGCACACGGGTGAGCCCGACGGAGATCGAGGATGCGGCCTATGCGACGGGCCTTGTTGTCGAAAGCGTGGCGTTCGGCGTTGCGGACGAACGCACCGGGCAGGCGGTCCGGCTGGTCGCTGTCCCGGCAATGGGCGACGGCGATGACGATGCGCTTCGCCGGTCGATCAGCACGGCGGTTCCGGGTTACATGGTGCCGAAGTTCATCGAGTTCCTGCCCACGCTGCCGCGCTCTCCCAACGGGAAGATCGACCGCGCCGCGCTGAAAACGAGATTTGCCGATGCCGATTGATCCGCGCCTGTCCGGACTGTTTGCCGCCGATGACAGCGGCGCGCTGCTGATCGGCGGCGAGCGGGCGGACGTGCTGGCGGACCGGCTGGGGACGCCCTGTTTCGTTTACGACCGGGCGATCGTGGACGCGAAGATCGCGGAGCTGCGCGCGGCGATGCCGGAGCGGTTGCACCTGCATTATGCGGTGAAGGCGAACCCCTACGCGCCGCTGCTGGCGCACATCGCGGGGCAGGTGGACGGGCTGGACATCGCATCGGCGGGCGAGCTGACGATGGCGCTGGAGTCGGGGATGGCTGCGGACCGGATCAGCTTTGCCGGGCCGGGGAAGGGCGATGATGAGTTGGCCGCGGCGATTGACGCGGGCGTGACGCTGAACCTGGAGAGCGAGGGCGAGATGCGGCGAGCGCTCGCAATCGCCGCCGGGCAGGGCAAGGCGCTGCGGGCCGCGGTTCGGGTCAATCCGCCCTTCGACCTCAAGGGCTCCGGCATGAAGATGGGCGGCGGGGCAAAGCCCTTCGGCGTCGATGTGGAGCGGGTGCCCGCGATGGTGGCGGCGCTGGTCGAGGCGGGCGCGGACTTTCGCGGCTATCACGTGTTTGCCGGGTCGCAGAACCTTGATGCGGACGCGCTGATCGAGGCGCAGGCGGCGAGCCTTGCGCTGATCGCGCGGCTGACAGCAGAAACAGGCGTGGTGCCGCCGAGCGCGAATATCGGCGGCGGGTTCGGGGTGCCCTATTTCCCGGGCGATGAGGCACTGGACCTGGAGCCTATCGGCGACGCGCTGGCGGCGCGCATGGCCGAGTTGCCTGCCGCGCTGTCGGATACGCGCTTCATCCTAGAGCTGGGCCGGTTCATCGCGGCGGAATGCGGCGTTTACCTGACGCGCGTGATCGACCGGAAGGTGTCCGAAGGGCAGACCTTCCTGATCTGCGACGGCGGGCTGCACCACCAGCTGGCGGCGAGCGGGAACTTCGGCACCGTGATCCGGCGAAACTATCCGGTGGCGGCGGCGAAAGCCTTTGACGGGGAAGCGGCGGAGACGGTGAACGTGGTGGGACGGCTGTGTACGCCGCTCGACAAGCTGGGCGACAAGGTGAAGCTGCCCCGGGCGGAGGAGGGCGATGTGATCGTGGTGTACATGGCCGGGGCCTACGGCCGGACGGCCAGCCCGGAAGCCTTTCTGGGGCACCCGGCAGCGGCCGAAGCGGTGGTATAGCCGCTGGGCCCCGGTGCCTTCGCGTCCGCGACGGGTACGGGAAAATTACTAGGGTTCAGGAGATGTTTACGCTATCTGGCCCAAGGCGTTTGCAGGGTCGGCATCGATTGCCGCCCATGATCGTTACGCGCCGGATGTGAACGGGGCGCCGTTCGGTAGGGAGAGTTCGCCGTGCTGAAAAACCTGAGTCTGTTGCTGCTGGGCGCGGCGCTCGCTGGCTGTGCCGGGGGTACCGGCGGCCTGCCCGAACTGCCGCCCGCCAATACCATCGCCAATGACGAGAGCGCGCTGGAGGACGAATATCGCATCGGTCCGCTGGACGCGCTGCAGATCTTTGTATGGCGCAACCCGGAACTGACGACGGGCGTGGTCGTGCGGCCCGACGGGCGGATCACCGTTCCGCTCATCGACGATCTGGAGGTAACGGGGAAGACCCCTGCGGAACTGTCCGACATGATCGAGGAAGAGCTGGCAGTCTATATCGCCGACCCGATCGTGCAGGTGATCGTTTCCGGCTTTAACGGGCCGCTGTCACGGCAGGTACGGATCGTGGGCGCGGCGACGCAGCCCGCGGCGATCCCCTATCGCAACAAGATGACGCTGCTCGACCTGATGGTCGCGGTCGGCGGCCTGTCGCCGATTGCGGCGGGCGACCGCGCGCGGCTGGTGCGGACCGATCCCGAAACGGGCGTGCAACGGGAATATGCGCTGCGGATCGAAAGCCTGCTGCAGGACGGCGATGTGTCCGCCAATGTTGCCATCGAGCCGGGCGATGTCATCATCATTCCGGAAAGCTTCCTTTAGGGCCGTAGCCGCGCTTGCGCATTGAGGGCTTCGCGCCAAGAAAGACGTATTCAGACCCAAGTCCATGACCACCATCCAAGAACAGATCATGACCACGCTCTACAGCGTCTGGCGGAAACGCTGGTACGCGGTGCTGGCGGCGTGGATCGTGTGCCTGCTTGGCTGGGCGTTCGTGGCGACGATCCCGAACAGCTTTCGCTCCTCGGCGCGGATCCTGGTGGAGACGGGTTCGCTGCTGCAGAGCGAGATGGGCCTGAACTCCGGCGGGCGCGGGCTGGAGGTGGTGCGGCAGACGCTGACCAGCCGCCTGAACCTGGAAAAGGTGCTGCGGCGAACGGAGCTGGACGCGGGCCTTGCCGACGACGCCGAAGTCGACGCCGCGATCAGCATCCTGTCGGATGGCATTTCGATCGCAAGCCAGTCGGGGAACCTGTTCACCATCGGCTATGAATCGTCGAACCCGGAGCTGAGCGACCAGGCGAATGCGGATCTGGCGCGCGACGTGGTCGACAACCTGCTGCAGATTTTCATGGAGGAGAATGTCACCTCCAACCGCGACGACATCAACGAGGCGGTGCGCTTCTTCGAGGACCAGCTGGCCCAGCGCGAGCGCGAGCTGGAGGCGGCGGAGCAGCGGCGGGCCGAGTTCGAGGAAGAGTATCTCGGGCGGCTGGCGGGCGATGGGAACATCATCAGCAGCGCGCGGGCGGGACGCAACCAGCTGTTCCAGGTCGAACTGGAACTGGAGCAGGCGGAGCGGTCGCTGAACGCGTTGCAGTCGCAGCTGGGGAGTATCCCGGAAGCGCTGGACTCCGGATCGAGCATGCCCATCCAAACCCCGGCGCAGCAGCGCGTTGCGCAGATGGAGCAGTTTCTGAGCGACCTCTATGCGGCGGGCAAGCTGGAGACCCACCCGGACGTGGTGCTGGCAAGGCGCCAGCTTGAGCGGCTGCAGGAACAGGCCGCCGAGGAAGAGGCGCGGCTTCGCGCCGAGGGGGTGGGCGAACGCGCGCCGACGTCGAACCCGGTTTACGTCAACCTGCGTTCGCGATTGTTCGAAGGGCAGAGCCAGGTTGCCTCCCTGCGCGCGCGGCGCGACCGTATCCGGCAGGACATCGAGGACCTGGAGCAGGCGCGGCGCGACCAGCCGGGCATCGCGGCGGAGCAGGCGAAGCTGAACCGCGATTACGGTGTCCTTAGAAGCCAGTATGAGGCGCTGCTGCGAAGCCGCGAGGAAATCCGCCTGCAGAGCGATGTGCAGACTCAGACACAGCAGGTGCGCTTCAGCGTGGTCGATCCGCCGTCGCAGCCGCGTGAGCCGTCGGCACCGAACCGGCCGCTGTTCCTGACCGTCGTCCTGATCATGGGCGCCGGCGGCGGGTTGGGCATCGCCTTCCTGATGGCGCAGGTGCGCGGCGGGTTCATCACGTCGAGCCAGCTGGAACAGCGCTATGACGTGCCGGTCCTGGGCGCGGTCAGCGAGATCGTGACCGAGGACGACCGGCAGATGAACCGCATTCGCCTCGCGATCATGCTCGTCATGTCGCTGGGCCTGATCGCAATCTGGGGCGCGCTCGTCCTTTACGAGCTGGTTTAGGAGAGGCGCCGATGTCCGAAGACGACAAGAAGGAACGCCGCCGGTCGCTGCTGGAGCGCGCCGCCGCGCAGCTGGAAAACCAGCCCCGCGTTACCGGAAGCGGTGAATCAGCAGGAAACCGGTCGCCGCTGGTGGCTACGTCGCCGTCCGGTGATTCCGACAATACGGGCACGGCGGTACCGGGATTGCCTCCGCGGGATGCCTCCGACCTCGACCCCAACCAGCCGAAAAAGCGGCAGAGCCGGCAGGGCACGATCGACCTCGCCGCCCTGCGCGACCTCGGCTATGTCGTCCCCGACAGTCCGGCAACGGCGACGGCGGAGGAATTTCGCATCGTTAAACGGCAGCTGCTGCTGAATGCCATGAGCAGCGGCCGGAACAGGATCGAGAATGGCAATCTGGTCCTCGTCTGTTCGAGCCAGCCGAACGAGGGCAAGACCTTTTGCGCGACCAACCTGGCGCTTTCCATCGCGTCGGAGCGCGACGTGACGGTCCTGCTGGTCGATGCCGATTTCGCGAAGCCGGAGATCCTGTCCACGCTGGGCCTTGAAGGCGGCAAGGGCCTGATCGACGTTGTCGCCGACCCGGACTTGGACCTGAGCGACTGCCTGATCAAAACCAACATCGAGAACTTCTCGGTCCTGCCCGCCGGGCGTCAGCATAATTTGACCACCGAGCTGCTGGCATCCGAACGCATGGGCCAGATCGTCGAGGAGATCGCCGACCGCTATCCCGACCGGATCATCATCTTCGATTCGCCGCCCTGCCTCGCCTCCTCCGCCGCATCGGTGCTGGCGCTGCATGTCGGCCAGGTGCTGTTCGTCGTGGAGGCCGAGAATACACGCGAGGCGGTCGTTCGCGACGGCCTGCAGATGATGTCGGTTTGCGACAATGTCATGATGCTGCTGAACAAGGCGCGCTATGCCGGCATTGGCCGCCGGTTCGGCACCTATTATGGCTACGGCACCTAACCGCCGCCTGATCCGGGCGGGCGTATGGGGACTGGCGCTGACGTTGCAGACCGGGGCTGCGGCTGAGATCAGCCAGGACCTGGCGCTGCAACTGCGCGGCGTTGCGTCGAGCGACCCCTTTGGCGGCGGCTATCGAAGCTGGATCGACACGAGCGTGACCGGCAGCCTGACGGCGACCTACAACCGGCTGAATGCGAATGTGAACGGGACGGTCGGGCGGCGCGAGGTCGTGTCGGGCTTCGTCCCCACGAGCGTCTACGCGCAGGGCTCGGCAACCGCCCGGCTGGAGGCGCTGGAGGACAAGCTGTTCCTGGATGCCGGCGGAAGCGCGCGGCAGGGGCAGCAGGCCGGCGGCGGCGCGCTGGGTGCGGGATCGCTGCTGACAGCGCAGCAGGACCTGCAGCTTTATTCCGTGTTCCTGTCGCCGCGCATCGTCCAGCGCCTGAACGAGGACATGTTCGTCGTCGGAAATTACCGCCTGACCTATCAGTCCTCGTCACAGCAGCGGCAGTCGCCCGGAATTGCCGCGCCGCAGCCGCAGGCCTTTGGCAACAGCGTTTCCCATTCCTTTGGCGCCCAGCTCGGCTACCGCCCGCGCGGGTCGCGGCTGTCCGCAGCCCTGCAGGGCAGCCACCAGGTGACGGAGGTCAGCAATTTCGACCAGCAGTTCGTGTCGAGCAGCGTGTCCGCCACCGCGAACTACCGCGCCTCGCGGCATCTGACCGTCGGGGCGACGGCGGGCTATCAGAGCATCGACAATTCGCAGGCGGTGATCGTGCTGAACCCGATTACGGGCCGACCCGTGCTGGATGAGGACGGCGAGATCGTGACCGATCCGACCGCGCGCTCGACGGCGTTCAGCAGGGAGGCGGTGATTGCCACGCTGAACCTGTCCTATCGCCCCAGCAACCGCTTTTCCGCGCAGGTCCGCGGCGGCTATCGCGACATCGGCACCAGCATCGACGCGCAGGTCGCCTGGCGGGTCGGCGCGAACACCAGCCTGACCCTGTCGGCGAACCGCGACATCCAGACGCCGGGCCTCGGCGACCGGTCGCGGACCTTTGCCTTTGACGACGAGGTCACGATTACCGGCCCGGACGGCGAGGAACTGGATATCGACGTCAGCTGCCCGATCGCGCTGAGCGACGAGGACGGCAGCTGCCTGTTGACCCAGTCGGTTTCGGCGCTGGCCGGGACGTCGCGCCGGACCCGGGTGGCCATCGGCACCAACTGGCGGAAGAACTCGACGAGTGTTGGGCTCGCGACCTTTTACCAGGGGCAGGATTTCCTGGATCCGCGCCAGTTTCAGGAGGCCGGCGCGCCTGATTTCAGCGGCCTCGGCGACCGCAGCATCCGCGAGGTCGGCGGCAGCGTCAGCGCCTCCACCCGGCTGACGCGCGCGTCCACCATATCGGGATCGGTGCAGCTGTCGGATGTGGACGACCTTGCCGGGCGCCAGGGCGGCACCCGTGTCCAGGCGCAGCTGAACTATAGGCGGAGCTTTGCCGGCAATTTCTACCTGACGGGTTCGGCGGCGTACCTGTCGGGACAGCCGAACCTGGCGCCTGCAGGTGGCCAGACCGCCGATGACAGCATCCACAGCCTTGCCATCGGCCTCGGTTACCGGTTCTAGGGACAGGCCATGTACGAAACCCATTACGGCCTTTCCGGGAAACCGTTCCAGCTGACGCCCGATCCGGGCCTGTTCGTCGAAACGGATACCCATGCGCGGGCGATGGCCTACCTGACCTATGGGCTGGCGCAGAATGAAGGCTTTGTCGTCGTCACGGGCGATGTGGGAACGGGAAAGACCACGCTGATCGGGCATCTGGTGGCAACGAAGCTGCCCGGCGACACGATTGTCGGGTCGATCGTGACGTCGCAGGTCGATGCGGATTCGATGCTGAAGCTGGCGATGGCCGCGCTCGGGATCGACGGCGGTGGTGATCGCGGCGGCGCGAAAGGTGGCGGGGACAAGGCCGACCATTTGCGCGCGGTGGAGACGTTCCTGAAGACGCAGGCGGGGCGCGGCAAACGGGTGATCCTGATCGTCGACGAGGCGCAGAATCTGAGCTTTGGCGCGCTGGAAGAGCTGCGGATGCTGTCGAATTTCCAGGATGGCAGCCGGCCGCTGATCCAGATCGTGCTGCTGGGCCAGCCGGAGTTTCGCCAGACGGTGACGAACGCGCCGGAGCTGGAACAGCTGCGCCAGCGGGTCATCGCCAGCCACCATATCGAGCCGATGCCGCCCGAAGACGTCGCGACCTATATTCGAGAGCGGCTGACAAAGGTGGGCTGGACCGGGCGGCCGTCCTTTTCGGACGGCGCGATGGCCGCGATTGCGCAAGGGGCGGGCGGGGTGCCGCGCATGGTGAATACGCTGGCGAGCCGGGCGATGCTGTTCGCCTCCCTGGACGAGCGCGACGATATCGATGCCGAACTGGTCGAGGATGTGATCGACGATCTGAGAAGCGACAATGCGCTGCCCGCGCGGCCCTCCACGTCGCTGTTCCAGGCTGGCGCGCAGGACGGCGAGCTGACGGCGCGCCTGGACCGGATCGAGGAGCGGCTGGACCGGCACGGGCGGGTGATGAAACAGCTGATCGGACTGGTGAACGAGATGCTGGTCGAGGAGAGCGCTGAACGCAGGGCCGGGGAGGCTGGCACCGATGGGTGAACGCATCACCAACGCGCCGATAACCAATGCGATGACGGTCGACATCGAGGACTATTTCCAGGTCGGCGCGTTCGAGACCGTGGTGTCGCGTGATGACTGGGGCCAGTTCAAGGGGCGCGTGGAGCGGAACACGCGCGCGTGCCTGGACCTGTTCGAATCCGAGGGCGTCTCGGCGACGTTCTTCACGCTTGGCTGGGTGGCGGAGCGGCATCCGGCGCTGATCCGGGAGATCGTCGCGCGCGGGCATGAGCTGGCGAGCCATGGCTATGCGCATGACAGGGTGCATGACTTTACGCCCGAGGCGTTTCGCGCGGATTTGCGAAAGTCGCGCGCACTGCTTGAGGATGCGGGCGGGGTGCGGGTGCGGGGGTACCGCGCGCCGAGCTTTTCCATCGGCAAGAAAAACGCCTGGGCGCAGGAGATCATCGCGGAGGAGGGGTATGTCTATTCCTCCTCAGTCGCGCCCATTCAGTCCGACCATTATGGCTGGCCGGAGGCGCCGCGCTTTGCGCACCTGCCGGTTGCGGGCAGCGACCTGATCGAGATCCCGGTGAGCACGGTCGAATATGGCGGACGGCGGTTCGCGTGCGGGGGCGGCGGGTTTTTCCGGCTGCTGCCCTACCGCTTTTCCGAATGGGCGATCGCGCGGATCAACGAGACGGACGGGCAGCCGGCGATGTTCTATTTCCACCCGTGGGAGATCGATCCCGATCAGCCGCGAATACCGGGCGCGCCGCTGAAATCGCGGCTGCGCCACTATACGAAGCTGGACGTGATGGAGGCCAAGCTGCGGCGCGCTCTGCAGCGATTCCGCTGGGACCGGGTGGACCGGGTGTTCCTTGGCGAGACGCTGCAGAAGGCGGCCTGAACGGGGCGGCGCAACCATGCTAGAGATTGTTACCGATAGCGCGCCCTATGATGCGTATGTCGAGCGCAGCGAGGGCGCGACACCCTTTCACCGGCGGGCGTGGGGCGAGGCCATTGCGGCGGCGACAGGACACGGCCAGCATCATCTGACCGCGCTGAGGGCGGGGGTGCCTGCGGGGGTCTTGCCGCTGACGGAGGTGCGCTCGCGCCTGTTCGGGCGGTCGCTGGTGTCCAATGGGTTTGCGGTGGGCGGCGGCCCGCTGGCGGACGATGCGGAGGCGCTGGCGGCGCTGGATGCCGCCGCCGTGGACCTGGCGAAGGGCGGCGGGATCGACGTGGTCGAATACCGGTCATCCGATGAACGGCATGACGGGTTCGCCGAGAAGGACGGGGTCTATGCCGGGTTCGTGCGGGAGATCCTTCCCGCCGAGGACGACAATCTGAAGGCGATCCCGCGCAAGCAGCGCGCCGAGGTACGAAAGGCGATCAAGGGCGACCTGACCGCGAAGATCGGCAGCGATGCGGAGGCGCGGCGGGGCCACTGGCGGATGTACAGCGAAAGCGTCCGGAACCTGGGGACGCCCGTATTTCCCAAAAGCCTATTCGCCGAAGTTCTGGACCGGTTCGGCGAAGATGCCGACATCCTGACCGTGTATTCGGACGGCGAGCCGGTGACGTCGGTGCTGTCCGTTTACCACGCGGGAACGGTTTATCCCTATTGGGGCGGCGGGACGTTCGATGCCCGCAGGCTGAAGGCCAACGAATATATGTACTGGATGCTGATGGACCATGCGCGGCAGCGGGGGTGCACGCGGTTCGATTTCGGCCGGTCGAAGGTCGGGACCGGCCCCTATGCCTACAAGAAGAACTGGGGCTTCGAGCCGGAGCCGCTGACTTATGAGTATAAGCTGCTAAATGGCGCAGACATGCCGGACCTGAACCCGAATAACCCCAAGTTCGCGCTGATGACGAAGGTCTGGGCGAAACTGCCTCTTGCGGCGGCCAATATTGTCGGTCCGTACATCTCCCGGAACCTGGCCTAGCTGTTGCCGCGCCCGCACCTCCTGTTCCTTGCCCACCGGATCCCGTATCCGCCGAACAAGGGCGACAAGATTCGGTCGTGGAATGTCCTGAAGCATCTGGCGAAGAGCTTCGATATCCATATCGGCGCGTTCGTGGATGACCCCAGCGACCTGCAACATGTCGACCGTCTGCGCGCGATGAGCGTATCGTCCACCTTTATCGAGGGCGGCAGGATGAACCAGAAAATGCGTCTGCCGCGCGCCTGGTTCTCTGACACGCCGCTGAGCGTGGCGCTGTGGCAGGACCGGCGCATGAAGGACTATGTGAAGGCAGTGCTGTCGGACGGATCGGTACAGAATGTCTATGTCTTTTCCGGTCAGATGGCGCCCTATATCCAGAAGTATACCAGTCGGCGCCGCACCATCATCATGGATTTCGTCGATGTCGATTCCGACAAGTTCGATCAATATGCCGCGCGGGCATCCTGGCCGAAGAAGGCGGTTTACGGACGCGAAGCCCGCCTGCTGAAGCAGTTCGAGAAGCAGGTCGCCCGGATCGTGGATGCCAGCCTGTTCGTCAGCGAAGCCGAGGCGCGGCTGTTTCGCCGCCACGCAGGCTCCTATGCCCATACGGTCTATCCTCTGGAAAACGGCGTCGACCTCGAGATGTTCAGGCCGTCGGGCGCGAAACCTGCGCCGCACAGTCTCGTTTTTACCGGGGCCATGGACTATCTTCCGAACATGGAAGCCGTGGACTGGATGGTGAAGGACATTCTGCCGATCGTTCGGCGGACGCATCCCGGTGCGTCGTTCACGATCGTCGGGTCCAATCCCGCGCCGGAGGTCAAGCGGCTGGCGGGGAAGGGTGTGACGGTGACGGGAACGGTGCCCGACGTCCGGCCCCATGTGCATGATGCCGCAGTTGCGGTGGCACCGATCAAGACCGCGCGCGGCATACAGAACAAGGTGCTGGAGGCGATGGCGATGGGACGGCCCGTTGTCGCGACGGAGGCGGCCTTTTCCGGCATTCGCGCGCAGCCCGGCCGCGACCTGATCGTTGAAGACGATACCGATGCCTTTGCCGGCGCGATAACGGCGCTGTTCGATAACCCGGACCGCGCCGAGGCCCTGGGCCGCGCGGGACGGGCGCGCATGGAATCGGTTTACAGCTGGCCCGCCCGCCTGTCCGACCTCGACCTGATCATGGCGAAGCACAGCCACCGTGAGGAGGAGGCCGCCTGATGGCGACGACCCAGCCCATCGCCGACGAGCCCGCCGCCAGCAATCGGCCCGCGACCGACAATATGGTCAAGGGGATGCTCGGCAAGCTGCCGCCGCCGTGGCGCACGGCGCTGCCCGCCTGGATCGGGGTGGCGCTGGCGATCCTGCTCCTGTTCTGGCGCGATACCGCCGACCTAGTGGGCGTCTGGTGGAACAATTCGACCTATCAGCACGCGCTGCTGGTGCCGCCGATCATCGCTTACCTGGTGTGGATCCGGCGCGCGGAACTGTCGGCGCTGGTCCCCCGGCCCTTCGCGCCCGCCGCGATCCTCCTCGTGATCGGCGGGATTGGCTGGCTGCTGGGCGAGCTCGCCGGGGTGGCTCTGGTGCGGCATGCGGCGCTCGTTGGCATGCTGATGGTCAGCGTGCCGCTGGTGCTGGGCCTGACGGTGACGCGCGGCCTCATCTTCCCGCTATTCTATGCGCTGTTCATGATCCCCGTTGGCGACCAGCTGGTGCCGTGGCTGCAAATGGTGACGGCGGACATGTGCATCCTCCTCCTCAACCTCTTCAACGTGCCGGCCTATATCGACGGGGTCTTCATCGAGATCCCGACCGGCAGTTTCGAGGTAGCCGAGGCCTGTTCGGGCGTGAAGTTCCTGATCGCGATGGTCGCCTTTTCGACGCTGGTCGCGCACCTGTGCTTCAAGAGCGCGTGGAAGCGCTGGACCTGCGTCATCAGCGCCATCGTGCTGTCGATCGTGGCGAACGGCATCCGCGCCTGGGGCACGATCTATATCGCGTGGATGGTCGACCCGTCCTTCGCGCGCGGCGTCGACCATGTTGTCTATGGCTGGTTCTTCTTCGCGATCATCATGGCGATCGTGCTGGGCGTGGGCTGGTTCTTCTTCGACCGTCCCGTGGACGACCCGGCCTTCGACCCCGACAAGCTGCAGCCCGCCGAGCGCCGGGTGCGCGCCGCGCCGAAAGCGTTTATCGTCAGCGCGGTGGTCGGCGTCGCCGCGCTGCTCGTCGGACCCGCCTACGGGCGGATCGTGGCGGACCGGGCGGCGGATTTCGACGTGGCGGGACTTGCCGCGCCCGACGTGCCGGGATGGCGCAAGGTCAGCGGCGCGGGCAGCGGCTGGACGCCGCAATATGCGAATGCCTCGGCCAGCCTGACGCAGACCTATGAGAATGACGTGGGCGACCGGGTCGAGCTGTTCATGGCCGCCTATGACCGCCAGACGCGCGACCATGAGCTGGTGGTGTTCGGCAACGGCCTTCTGGAACTGGACGGCGACTGGAGCTGGAGCCGGAACATCGACGGCCCGCCGCGCACGCGGGCGGTGGAGCTGCAGCGGCGGCCCTATACGCGCGATGTGTGGCAGCGGTTCGTCGTCGCCGGGCGGCAGAGCGGCAGCGACTATGCCGCGAAGCTCGATACGCTGCGCGCGCGGCTGCTGGGCGGCGAAACGCTGGCCGGGACCGTCGTGATTTCTGTGGAGCGGGTGGCCTCTCGCGGGACGGAGACCGCGGCGCTGGCCGCGTTCGACGAAGCGCTGGGCCCGGTGGACGAGGCGCTGCGCGGCGCGGTCGTGCCCGGCTGATGTGCGGCCTTGCCGGGATTTTCGACCGGCGCGAACAGGGGCTGGCCGATCAGGATATTATCGACCGGATGACCGACAGCCTTGCGCACCGGGGCCCGGACGGACGCGGGGTGCTGAACGAGCCCGGGATCGCACTGGGGCACCGGCGGCTGTCGATCATCGATATCGAGGGTGCGCCGCAGCCCATGGCCAGCGCGGACGGGCGCTATGTGATCGTCTTCAACGGAGAGATTTATAATTTCGCGGCGCTGAAAGCCGAGCTGATCGCGAAGGGGCGGACGTTCGCGCGCGCGAGCGATACCGAAGTTCTGCTGGAGGGCTATGCCGTCTGGGGTGCCGAGATGCTGCCGCGGCTGACCGGCATGTTCGCCTTCGCCATCTGGGACCGGAAGGCGCGGACGCTGTTCCTGGCGCGCGACCGGTTCGGGGTTAAGCCGATGTACCTGGCGGACCTCGCCGACGGGCGGCTGCTGTTCGGGTCGGAGCTGAAGGCGCTGACCGCGCATCCGGACCTGCCGCGCCGGATCGATCCGCAGGCGGTCGAGGATTATTTCGCCTATGGCTATGTGCCGGAGGTGCGCTCGATTCTGTCGGGCGTGACGAAGCTGCAGCCCGCGCATTATGCGCTGGTCGAGGAGGGCGGCGCGACGGTCCGGCAGGTGCGCTACTGGGACCTCGCCTTCACGGAGGATCGCGAGGGCGAGCGCGCGGCGCTGGACGCAGAGCTGGACCGGGCCGTGGCCTCGCGGCTGGTGGCGGACGTGGAGGTGGCGGCGTTCCTGTCGGGCGGGGTGGACAGCTCGGCGGTGGTGGCGATGATGAGCCGGCACCTGGAGGGGTTCAAGACGCTCTCCATCGGGTTCGACGCGAAGGGCTTTGACGAGACCGAATATGCGCGGGCGGTCGCGGCGCGCTATCAGACGGACCATCACGAGCGAACCGTGACGACGGACGATTTCGGGCTGATCGACCGGCTGGCGGATGCGTTCGACGAGCCCTTTGCCGATGCCTCTGCCATTCCGACGTTCCGGGTGTGCGAACTGGCTCGGGAGCATGTGAAGGTGGCGCTGTCTGGCGACGGGGCGGACGAGCTGTTCGCAGGCTATCGCCGCTATGCGCTGTTTAAGGCGGAGGAACGAGTGCGCGGACTGGTCCCCGGCAGCATGAGGCGGGCGGTGTTCAGGCCGCTGGGCGCGGTGATGCCGAAGCTGGACCGGCTGCCGCGTTTTTTGCGGCCGAAATCGACGCTCGAGGCGTTGGGGATGGACGCGGGCGAGGCGTATTTCCATGCCGTGTCGGTAACGCGTGGGACGGAGCGGGCGCGGCTGTTCACGGACGATCTGAAGCGGGACCTGGCTGGCTATGACGCGCGGGAGCTGTATGCGGAGACGTTCCGGAATGCGCCTGCAGAGACGGCGCTGGGCCGCGCGCAATATACCGACATTCGCCATTATCTGCCAGGCGACATCCTGACGAAGGTCGACCGGACGAGCATGGCGAACAGCCTGGAAGCGCGCGAGCCGCTGCTCGACCATGACCTGGTGGCTTGGGGCGCGGCGCTGAAACCCGATCAGCGGCTGCGCGGGATGTCAGGTAAATGGCTGCTGAAGGAGGCGGTCAGGCCGCTGCTGCCGGACGGGATCATCGACCGACCGAAGATGGGCTTCGTGGTGCCGATTTCGGAATGGTTCAAGGGGCCGCTGGCGGGCGAGGTCGACGCGATCACCGGGGCGGACAGCCCGCTGATGCGTTCGGGACTGCTGAACGGCGGCGAGATTGCGCGCATGGCGTCCGCTCACCGGTCAGGTGCAAGGGATTATAGCCGGACACTCTGGCAGTGCCTGATGCTGGACCGGGCGCTGGCGCGGCTGACCTGACCGTTACAACGGGGCGGTCCGCAGTCCTGGGCTAGTTTGCCTGCAGTTCCTCTGACAGTCCGTCTGCCGTCTCCGCCTCGACCATGGTGTCGCCTGTTGCCGGTGCGGCCTGGGCGGCGCGGTGCGCGCGAAGGATCGCGGCCTGCGCCTGGGGTGACAGCGTCGTGGTTTCGGGGTCTATACCGAGCTCGCGAAGCTGCGCCGCCTCCTCTGCCAGTGCGCCGGACATGGGCGGCCGGGTGCGGGGTGTGTCCGACAGATCGAGACCGGCACCTTCGGCAGCGAATGTCGGCGCGCTGAACGTGATCCGGTCGCTGCGCAGCGTGTCGTAAGCGTAGAAAAAGCCCGCACCCGTCACCGCGATGCCGCCCACGAGCGCGACGAGCATACCGCTGGAAGGCGGCTTCGATCGCTGCTGTGGAGACTGCATGACCATGATCGACCCTAAACCGTGACCCCGTTACGCACCCGATTGGAACAGGCTATGCAAGAATTGGGCCATGCGGGAAACCCCCTGTATAATCGGCTTCTTAACCTTAACTGACATCAATGTACTGCAAAAGGGTGTAAAATTCCCCGACTCTTTCGCGGGCGTTACGATGGATATGCGGCGGACCAGAAGTAGAGGCCGTCCGGCGGCGCGTTGAAACCGAGGGCGGCGCGGTCGCGGGCATCGAGCGCGGCTTTCATATCGGCGGGAGTCCAGCGACCGTCGCCGACCATGACGAGGCAGCCGGTAATGGAGCGGATCTGGTGGTGGAGGAAGGACGGCGCTTCGGCGGTAATTATGACGAGGTCGCCTTCACGGTCGACGGAAAGCCGGTCGATGCTCTTGACCGACGAGGCGGACTGGCAGTGCGCGCTGCGGAAGGTGGTAAAGTCGTGCTTGCCGACAAGGTGGTCGGCGGCGGCCTGCATCGCGGCCTCATCGAGCGGCTTGGCGACCTGCCATTCGCGGCCCGCGGTCAGCGTCAATGGCGCGCGGCGATTGCGGATGCGGTAACGGTACGCGCGGCCGGTGCAGCTGAAGCGGGCGTGGAAGTCGTCGGCCACCTCCTCACAGGCGAGGATGGCAACCGGTGCGGGGCGGAGGCGGGCGTTCAGCGCCTCCATCAGGCGGAAGGGGGCGATGTCGCGATCGATATCGACATGGGCGACCTGACCGACGGCGTGGACGCCGGAATCGGTGCGGCCGCAGCCATAAACCAGCGGCTCGGTCCCGACGATTTCGGCGGCGGCCTCCTCGATCGCCTGCTGCACCGAGGGGCCGTGCGCCTGCCGCTGCCAGCCCATGAAGGGGCGGCCGTCATATTCGATGGTCAGCTTGAAGCGGGGCAGGGATCGATCCTTTCCGGCATGGCGAAGCCGTTGAGGAGATCGGCCATGGTCATGGCGCGCTTGCCGGGCCGCTGCACGAGGCGGAGGCGGACCGCACCAGTGCCGCAGGCAATGGTGGTGCCGTTCGCGAGAACCGTGCCGGGCGCGGCCGTGACGCCGGGCTCGACGGCGACCTCCAGGACTTTCAGCCGCTCGCCGCCCACCGCGAACCACGCGCCGGGGGCGGGGTTGAAGGCGCGGACCTGACGGTCGACCTGCTCGGCGGACCGGCTGAAGTCGAGCGCGGCCTCCGCCTTGTCGATCTTGGCGGCGTAGGTGGCCTCGCTGTCGTCCTGGGGGGCGGGGTCGGGGAGGGGTTCGGTCAGCGCCTCGACCATTAGTTCCGCGCCGACGAGGGCAAGGTCGTCGGCAAGTACGCCCGCGGTTTTCCCTGCAATCTCGACCTGCCGGGTCAGTAGCATGGGGCCGGTGTCGAGACCGGCCTCCATCTGCATGATCGTGACGCCGGTAACGCGGTCGCCCGCGAGGATGGCACGCTGGACGGGGGCTGCGCCGCGCCAGCGGGGGAGGAGCGAGGCGTGGACGTTCAGGCAGGCGAGGCGCGGGGCGTCGAGAACCGCCTGCGGCAGGATCAGGCCGTAGGCGGCGACGATGGCGGCGTCGAGGTCGAGGGCGGCGAACTCGGCCTGGGCGTCCGCGTCCTTCAGGGAGGCGGGGTGGCGGACGGGAAGGCCGAGCGTTTCGGCGGCGTCGTGGACGGCGGAGCGCTGCACACTCTTGCCGCGCCGGGCGGCGCGGGGCGGCTGGGTATAGACCGCCGCGATGTCGTGATCCGCGGCGGCCAGCGCGCGGAGCGTCGGCACGGCAAAGGGCGGGGTTCCCATGAAGGCGATACGCATGGCCGTTCGGGTAGGGGGGCGGCGCAGGAGCCGCAAGTCCCCGGGTCTCCGGAGTATCGCGGCGGCGCGACGTAGCGGCCTCTCGCGCAGGACAGGGAAGCAGCCTACATAGCCGTCATGTCGTCTCCTGAAATCGAAGCGCTCGTCCAGTCCCTGTCGCGGCTGCCCGGTCTGGGGCCGCGGTCGGCGCGGCGGGCGGTGCTGCATCTGCTTAAACGGAGGGAAAGCGGGCTGCAGCCGCTGGTGGCCGCGCTTCAGACCGTGGACGAGCGGATGGTAACCTGCGCGACTTGCGGCAATGTCGATACCAGCGATCCCTGCCACATCTGCCGCGACACGCGCCGTGACGAGAGCCTGCTGGCGGTGGTGGAGGATGTGGCCGACCTGTGGGCGATGGACCGGTCGCGGCTGTTTGCCGGGCGCTATCATGTGCTGGGCGGGCGGCTATCGGCGCTGGACGGCGTGGGGCCGGATGATCTGGATGTGGCGGGGCTGGTCAGGCGGGTCGAGGCGGGCGGTGTGTCCGAGGTTGTGCTGGCGATGAACGCGACGATGGAGGGGCAGACGACGCTGCACTATGTGGCCGAGCAGCTGGAGCGGTTTCCGGTGACGGTGTCGACATTGGCGCACGGCGTGCCGGTGGGCGGCGAACTGGATTACCTCGACGAGGGCACGATCGCGCAGGCGCTGCGGGCGCGGCGGACGGTGGGTTGAGGCGCGGCCGCTCTTGAGGCGTTGCGAGGCGGCGCTGCTGCCCCTAAATTGCCGTCCATGGCCATTTTACCGATCATCGAGACGCCCGATCCGCGTCTGAAAACCATCTCGAAACCCGTCGACGGCGTGACCGACGAGCTGCGCGCGTTCATGGATGACATGCTGGAAACGATGTACGCCGCGCCGGGCATCGGCCTCGCCGCGATCCAGGTAGGGCGCGCGGACCGGGTGCTGGTCATCGACCTGCAGGAACTGCCGGAGGGCGAGGAGGATGAGGAGAAGCGCGTCCGCGAGCCGATGTATTTCGTAAATCCGGAAATCCTCGAAGTTTCGGACGAAACCACGCCCTACAATGAGGGGTGCCTGTCGGTGCCGGAGCAATATGCCGAGGTCGAACGGCCAAGCTGGGTGCGGGCAAAGTGGCTCGATTATGACGGGGTGGCGCATGAGGAGAAAATCGAAGGATTCCTCGCGACGGTTCTGCAGCACGAGATGGACCACCTGGAAGGGATCCTGTTCATCGATCATCTGTCGAAGCTGAAGCGCGACATGGTCCTGCGGAAGCTGAAGAAGATGCGGCGAATGGCCGCCTGACGGCGAGCTAGGCTGGAAACGCTAGCATCGCGCGGAGGCCGCCCTCGCTGCGATTTTCGAGAGTGAGTTTGCCGCCGTGAAGGGCGGCGACGGCTTTGACGATGGCCAGGCCCAGGCCCGAGCCGCCGGTTTCGCGGTTGCGCGAGCTCTCCAGCCTGACGAACGGATCGGTCGCGCGCGCCATGTCGGCCTCCGCGATGCCGGGGCCGTTATCTTCAACGATGATTTCGATGGTGCCCTCCGTGCGCTGGACGGTGACGGCGGCGCTGCCTGCGTAGCGGACGGCGTTCCCGATGAGGTTTTCCGCGGCGCGGCGGAGGGCCGAGGCGTAGGCGTTTGCGGAGATGGGCGCTGGCTGGTCGTAGGTGACGGTGCCGCCCGCGCCTTGCTGGCTGGCGACGGCCTTTCCGATAAGCGCGGCGATGTCGGTGGGTTCGGGCGGGTTGCTGACGCTGCTGAGCCGGGCGAGCGAGAGGATGTCGTCGAGGCTTTGCGTCAAATGCTCGATGGATTCGATCATGGCGACGCGCTCGGCGGGATCGTCGACGCTTTCGACGCGGATGCGGAGGGCGGCGAGAGGCGTGCGGAGGTCGTGGCCGATGGCGCCGAGCATCTGGTCCTTCTCGCTCATCATGCCGGACACGCGGGTCTGCATGGCGTTGAAGGCGGCGATGAGGGCGCGGACGTCCCTGGGGCCGCCGGGCTCGACGGGGGCGGGGGCCTCGCTGCCGCGGAAGCGTTCCGCCGCGGTGCCTAGGTTGCCGAGAGAGCGGCTGGCGCTGCGGGCGAAGATGATCAGCGGGATCAGGGTCAGGGCGAAGATGAGGAGCGTCTGGAGCGCGAGACCGCGAAACTGCGGTGCGCGGCTGGGGGGCGCGACGGTGCGCGTTGCCTGCCAACCCTCCGGGAACCGGGCGAACACGCCGAGCCCACGCCGCGCCTCGCGTTCCTGAAGGCCGAAGCGGTCCGGGAAGGGGAAGACATGGACCTCGCTGGCCGGACGCCCGAGTTCGGCGAGGCGCGCGCCGATCTCGGCTTCGATGGCGGGAAGGCGGCGACCAGCGGCGAAGGCAGGCGGGCCGCCGTCACGCAGGCGCTCTCGCACGCGATCGCGGAAGCTGCCGCGTTCGCCGGGGCGGGCCTCGCGGCGTTCGGGGCGGTCAGGCGCGGCGCTGTCGGCATGAGCGAGGAGGCGGGCGACGGCGGGTTCGACGGTGCGCGAGATCGCGGTCTCGCGGCGCTCGTTATAGAGGAGCGCGAGGCTGACGGCCTGCGCGGTGAACAGGGCGAGCGTGACGACGAGGACGAGCTGCGCGGTCAGGCTGAGGCGGCGAAAGAGCGTCATGCGAGGCTGGGCTCAACGGTGAAAACATAGCCTGCGCCGTGGACGGTCTTGATGAGGAGGGGGCGTGTGGGATCGCGCTCGATCTTGCGGCGGAGGCGGCTGACGGCGTTGTCGATGGCGCGGTCGAAACTGTGGGCGTCGCGGCCCTTCACGAGGTCGAGAAGCTGGTCGCGGGTGAGGACACGGCCGGGGCGCTCGACGAAGGCGCGGAGGAGGTCATAGTCACCGGCGGTGAGGTCGATGGGGTCGCCCTCGCGGCCGATGAGGGCACGGGCGTCGAGGACGAAGGCCAGATCGTCGAACCTGCTGACAGCGTCTTCGGGCAGGTGCGCGGCTGGCGGCTCGGCGCGGCGCAGGATGGCGCGGATGCGGGCGAGGAGTTCGCGCGGGTTGAACGGCTTCGTCAGATAGTCGTCGGCACCCATTTCCAGGCCGACGATCTTGTCCGTGTCCTCCGCCATCGCGGTCAGCATGATGATCGGCAGACTACCCTCGGCGCGGATGGAGCGCGCGAGGCTGAGGCCGTCCTCTCCCGGCATCATGATGTCGAGAATGGCGAGGTCGATGCCGTTTGTTTTCAGGGTTTCGCGCGCCGCCGCAGCGGTGGGTGCCTGTGTGATGCGGTACCCGTGCTTTTCCAGAAAGGCGGCGAGGGGCTCGCGGATCGAGCGTTCATCCTCGACGATCAGGAGATGCGGGCGGCTGGACAGGGGCAGTCCCTTGGAGCTGGAATGACGGACGGGGAAGGCCGTTATCCCGGTCTTCCCCGCCGTCGTCAAAGGTAGGATCAACGTTGCGCGTGAGATCCCGGCCTTCGCCGGGATGACAAGTTGAAGGGCGTTAGTTGCCGCGGCGGTCGCGGCGCCGTTCGCGCCGGTCCTTGCGCCGGTCCTTGCGTGCGTCCTTGGCGGCCTCGCGCTCGTCGGCGTCGATCACCCCGTCGCTGTTGCTGTCGGCGCGGGCGAAGCGTTCCAGCGCCCGCTCCTCCATCTCGGCGAGCGTGATGACACCGTCCCCGTTCGCATCGCCGCGGGCAAAGGCGCGTTCGGCGAACTTCGCGCGCATTTCCGGCGTGATCTCGCGGCGCGGGCGTTCGCTGCCGCGTTCGGCGCGGCGCTCCTGGCGGGCCTCGAGACGGTCGGCGAGGAAGGTTTCGAACTCGTCCACCGTGATCGCGCCGTCGCCGTCGGTGTCCTGCACCGCGAAGGCTTCGGCGACACCGGCAGTGACCTCATCGAGCGAGATGACGCCATCCTCGTTGATGTCGACCGCGCCGCGCTGCTGCGCGAGCCCCGGGGCGGCAAGCGTTAGGGCGGCGGCGGCGGAGAGAAGGGTAAGAGTGGTTTTCATTTGGGATGGTCCTTTTTGCTTGGCGTTGGTGTTCCCTGTCAGGCCTCGCCTTATGAACCCGCCCTGTCGCAGAGCTTTGTCAGCCGCGTGGAGAGTTGTCGCAAATTGTATCAGGATATGAGGTCGACGAGGCGCTTCGCCGTGGCCTCGGCGCTCGGCAGCGTGTCCGGATCCTCTCCCGGGAAGGCGCTGGCGCGCATGTCGGTGGCCGTTCCGCCGGGATCGAAGATGTGGACGCGCGCGCGGTCATGCTCCGCCGCATAAGTGTTCAGTAGGTTTTCGAGCGCGGCCTTCGACGCGGCATAGGGGCCCCAGTAGGCGCGCGGCTTCTGCGCGACGGAGGAGGTGACGCCGACCACCTCCGGTGCGTTTTCGGCGGCACGGAGTAGAGGGTCGAACGCCTTCAGAAGGCGGAAGTTCGCAGCGACGTTGACCGTGAAAATCTGCGCGAAGTCCTTGTCGGAAACATGGGCGAGCGGGCCGAGCTCGCCAAGCTGGCCGGCGTTCAGGATGAGTGCGTCGAGCCGGGCCCAGCGGCCATGAACGGCCTGCGCGAGCCGTGCGATGGCTTCAGCGTCGGCGAGGTCGAAGGGGGCAAGGGTGGCGGTGCCGCCTGCGGCGTGGATCGTGTCCTCGACCTCCTCAAGGCCGCCCTCCGTGCGAGCGGTCAGCAGGACGTGGTAGCCTTTTGCGGCGAGGAGTTTGGCCGTTTCCGCGCCGATCCCGCGCGAGGCACCGGTGATGAGGGCGAGGGGCTTTTCGTCGATATCGGTCATCGTGGTCAGGCCGCCGCGCCGGTCAGGAGCTGGAACTGGTCGCCGCCGACATCATCCTCCTGGTCAGTCAGGCTGGTCGGGTAAGCCCCGGTAAAACAGGCGTCGCAATATTGCGGCCGGGCCTCGTCGCGGCCGTCCAGCTCGACCGCGCGGTAAAGGCCGTCGACACTGATGAAGGCGAGGCTGTCGGTCTTGATGAAGTCGTTCATGCTGGTGACCGGCATCTGCGCGGCGAGCAGCTTTGATTTTTCCGGCGTGTCGACACCGTAGAAGCAGGGGTTGCGCGTGGGCGGGCTGGCGATGCGCATGTGCACCTCGCGCGCGCCGGCATCGCGCATCATCTGGACGATCTTCAGGCTGGTGGTGCCGCGGACGATGGAATCGTCGACGAGGACGATTCGCTTGCCCTTGACCAGTTCGCGGTTGGCGTTGTGTTTCAACTTTACCGAGAGGTCGCGGATCGCCTGTCCCGGCTGGATGAAGGTGCGGCCGACATAGTGCGAGCGTACGATGCCCTGTTCGAAGGGGATGCCCGATGCCTGGCTGAAGCCGAGCGCGGCGGGGTTGCCGCTGTCGGGGACGGGGATGACGATATCGGCATCCACCGGGCTCTCCTCGGCCAGCTCGCGGCCGATGTTCTTCCGAACCTGGTAGACGCTGAGGCCGTCGAGGAAACTATCGGGCCGCGAGAAATAGACATGTTCGAAGATGCAGGGGCGAGGGGCCTGTTCCGCAAAGGGGCGGATAGAGCGGATGCCCTTTTCGTTGATAACGATCATCTCGCCCGGATCGAGCTGGCGGATGAAGGTCGCGCCGACGACGTCGAGAGCGACGGTTTCGGAGGCGACGATGTGCGCGTCGTCAAGGCGGCCGAGAACAAGCGGGCGGATGCCGAGAGGGTCGCGGACGGCGATCAGCCCCTCGGGCGTCAGGCAGGCGAGGGAATAGGCACCCTCCACCTGTTTCAGCGCGTCGATGATACGGTCAAGGAGGGGCCGGTAGCTGGACGTCGCGACAAGGTGGATGATGACCTCGGTGTCGGACGTCGACTGGAAGATGCTGCCGCGCTTGTTAAGGCCGCGGCGAAGGTGAAGAGCATTCGAGATGTTGCCGTTATGCGCCACGGCAAAGCCGCCGGTCGTCAGCTCCGCGAACAGCGGCTGAACGTTCCGCATCGCCGTCTCGCCGGTGGTGGCGTAACGGGTGTGGCCTATGGAGGCCGAGCCGGGCAGCTGGCGGATGGTCGAGTCGTCGGAGAAATTCTCCGCGACATGGCCGTTCGCGCGCTTCGTGTAGAACTGGTCGCCGTCGAGGCTGGTGATTCCCGCCGCCTCCTGCCCGCGGTGCTGAAGCGCGTGGAGGCCGAGTGCGGTCAGCGCGGCGGCCCCGTCCATGCCGTAAACGCCGAACACGCCGCACTCCTCATGCAGCTTGTCCGAATCGAACGGGTCGGTCGTCAGCATCGGCAGCGGTCCGGGTCTCGTGGGCTGGGAAAGGGGCTCGCGCGCCATATAGGAATGCGGCGGCCGCTTGTCGCCCTTTTGTCACAAACATGCGCCTCATGCGTTGGGCACATGGATGAAAGGAGACCGGACGATATGGCAAGGGATCATGGCAGCAGCATCAAGGATGACAAGCTGTCCGAAGACCTGAAGGACGAAGGCTATTCGAAGGAGAAAGCGGCGCGGATCGCCAATGCGAAGGCCTCCGGCGACGTGGACCAGGACAGCCGCCCCTATGAGGAGCGGACGAAGGAGGAGCTGTATGACCAGGCGCAGGAGGTTGGCATCGAAGGGCGTAGCGACATGACCAAGGACGAGCTGATCGAGGCGCTGAGGAACCACTGAGCGCGGGCGTTTCCATTCGCCGGTTCGCGCCGTAAGCGTCGGTGTGATGGACCGCGATGAAACAACCACGCTTGACTTAAAGTTCGGGGCTGACGGGCTGGTGACGGCTGTCGCGCAAGATGCTGCGACCGGCGAAATCCTGATGCTGGCGCACATGAATGCGGAGGCGTTTCAGGCGACGCTGGAGACGGGGAAGGCGACCTTCTGGTCGCGCTCGCGGCGGGCACTTTGGATCAAAGGCGAGACGAGCGGGAATACGCTGTCGGTGCTGGAGGTGCTGGTCGACTGCGACCAGGATGCGGTGCTGTTGAAGGTCGAGGCTGCGGGGCCGGCCTGTCACACGGGGCGGCGAAGTTGTTTTTATCGGCGGGTCGAGGGTGACCGGCTGGTCTTTGCTGACCCGTGAACGTCTGGCTGATCGGCGGGACGGGGCTGGCCGGGAGCGGGGTTCGCGAGCGGCTGCGGGTGCGGGACGGCGTCACGCTGACGTCGCTGGTGCGGCGGGCGGTGCCGGGTGACGATATGCTTGTCGTTGACTTTGACGATCTGGTGAGCGGTCTTGCGGGGCGGCGCGCCGATGTCGCGATTTCCTGTCTGGGCAGCACGATCAGGAAAGCGGGAAGCTGGGAACGGTTTCGCGCGATCGATACCGGGTATGTGCTGGCCTTTGCCATGGCGGCGAAGGCGGCGGGGGCGCGGCAGTTCATCCATGTTTCCTCCGTGGGTGCGCAAGCGGGCGCGAAAAATCGCTATCTGGCGATGAAGGGTGAAACGGAGGCTGGATTGGCGCGGCTGGGCTTCGAGCGGCTGGATATATTGCGGCCCGGTTTGCTCTTGGGAGCGCGGCGGGAGTTTCGGCTGGCGGAGCGGATCGGGGCGGCGCTGTCGCCGGCCCTGTCGCCGCTGCTGCGCGGGAAGGCGGCGCGGTACAGAGGCATTGCGGCGGATGAGGTGTCGAGGGCGATTGCGGCACTTGCCGGGCGGCCTGAAACCGGGCGGTTCGTTCACTTCAATCCGGAGATCGAGCGCCTTTCGCGATGATCACGTTGGATTGACGTTTACGTAAGGGTAAGCTACAGGATCGGTCATGCAGCCAACCGACTTCCTTTCGATCGTGACGCCTGCCGCTAAGGACTCGTTTACGATCGGTGATCTGAGCCATGAGTTTGGCGTCACGGCGCGCACCATCCGCTTCTACGAGAGCGAAGGCCTGCTGAGCCCGAAGCGGGACGGGCAGGCGCGTATCTATTCGAAGGGCGACCGCGCCCGGCTGGGCTGGATATTGCGCGGGAAGCGCGTGGGCTTTTCGCTCGCCGACATTGCCGAACTGCTGTCCATGTATGAACAGGGCAGCCCGGCGAAGCAGCAGGCCGCGCTTGCCGAACGTCTAGAGGGCCGGGTCGATGCCCTGCGCGCCCAGCGCGACGACCTCGACGCCACGATCACCGAACTGACCGACTTTCTCGATACCCTGACTACCGACCCGGCGGATGCCGGAACGCAGAAAAGGACCGCCTGAGCCATGCCCCGCTATACCGCCCCCGTTCGCGATACGCAGTTCGTCCTGGACGAGGTCGTCCAGCTGTCGAATTACGCCAACCTGCCCGGTTTCGAGGAGGCGACGCCTGATATGGTCTCGGCGATCTTGGAAGAGGGCGGCAAGTTCGTGTCCGAGGTGCTGTTCCCGCTGAACCAGTCGGGCGATCGTGAGGGCTGCACGCGCCACAAGGATGGCTCGGTGACGACGCCGAAGGGCTTCAAGGCGGCCTATGACCAGTTCGTCGAGGGCGGCTGGGGGACGCTGGGCGCGCCGAAAGCCTATGGCGGGCAGGGCCTGCCGCACGCGCTGTCGATGGCGATGGAGGAGTTCATGTCGTCCGCAAACATGGCGTTCGGCATGTACCCCGGCCTGACCGCCGGAGCGGTCGCGGCGATCAACGTGCGCGGATCGGACGAGCAGAAGGAAACCTACCTTCCGAAGATGATCTCCGGCGAGTGGACCGGTACAATGAACCTGACCGAGCCGCACTGCGGGACCGACCTTGGCCTCATTCGCACCAAGGCGGCGGACAATGGCGACGGCAGCTATGCGATCACGGGCACGAAGATCTTCATTTCCGCCGGTGAGCACGACCTGTCGTCGAACATCATCCACCTGGTGCTGGCGAAGCGCGAAGGTGCGCCGGACGATGTAAAGGGCATTTCGCTGTTCATCGTGCCGAAGTTCATCCTCGACGAGAATGGCGAGCCGGGCGCGAAGAACAGCCTGGGCTGCGGCTCCATCGAGGAAAAGATGGGCATTCATGCGAACGCGACCTGCGTCATGAACTATGACGGCGCGACCGGCTATCTGGTCGGGGAGCCGGAGCGGGGCCTGGAGGCCATGTTCATCATGATGAACGCGGCGCGCCTTGGCGTTGGTATCCAGGGCTTGTCGCAGGGCGAGGTCGCCTATCAGAACGCGGTCGACTATGCGCTCGACCGGCGGCAGGGCCGCGCGCTGACGGGCGTTGCCGACGAGGACGCAAAGGCCGATCCGATCATCGTGCATCCCGACGTGCGGCGGATGCTGATGGACGCCAAGGCCTTCACCGAGGGCGCCCGCGCGCTGAGCCTGTGGGCGGCGCTGCAGATCGACCTGGCGCATGCCGCGCAGAGCGAGGAGGAGCGGGAGGCCGCGGATGATATCGTCGGCCTGCTGACCCCGGTCATCAAGGGCTACTTCACCGACAAGGGTTTCGAGACCGCGGTGCAGGCGCAGCAGGTCTATGGCGGCCATGGCTATGTGCAGGAATGGGGCATGGAGCAATATGTGCGCGACGCCCGCATTGCCCAGATTTATGAGGGCACCAACGGTATCCAGGCCATGGACCTTGTCGGGCGCAAGCTGGGCCGGAAGGGCGGCAAGGCGCTGATGCAGTTTGCCGAGATGGTGAACGGCGAGATTGCCGCGGCGAAGGAGGACGAGACGCTGAAGCCGATGGCGGAGCAGCTGGAAAAGGCCGGCGGCGAGCTGCAGGCCGCGACCATGTGGCTGATGCAGAACGGCACGGCGAACCCGAACCACGCGGGGGCGGGGGCGGTGCCCTACATGCACCTGATGGGCATCATCGCGCTCGGCCTGATGTGGCTGAAGATGGCGGGCGCGGCCTCGGCGAAGCTGGCGAACGGCGCGGCGGGCGATGCTTTCTATGAAGCGAAAATCGACACCGCGCGTTATTATATGGACCGGTACCTGCCCGATGCGGGCGCGCTGCGCCGCAGGCTGGAGAGCGGCGCGGACAGCCTGATGGCTCTGCCCGAAGCGGCGTTCGGGACGGCGTAGGGCATCCCCCTCCCCCGAAGAGAGCGGCGAAAGGCCTGGAAACGCGGCATGCGGCGCGACCACGGGCGGTTCGTCGCACATTTGAGTCGGTTCGTCCCGCCTGCGGCGACCGGTCACTTCAAGTTCAGGAAAATCCTCGTATCTCTAGTCATGAAGAGCGAGGGAGACAGCATGGATAGACAGGGTATCGCGCACAAAGAACAGAGCGACGTTTCGATTTTTCATCGCTTGCTGATCCCGCTTCTGGCGGTGATCGCATTGGTGCTGTCCGCAAATCCTGTCTCGGCCCAGAGCCTGCTCGACAATCCGCGCTACGCCGCGATTGTCGTCGACGCCGACACCCGCGAGGTTCTTTATGCGCGGAACGCCGACGCGGCGCGGCATCCGGCCTCCATCACGAAGGTCATGACGCTGATGCTGGCGTTCGAGGAAATCGACGCTGGCCGCCTCACGTTCGATGACCGGGTGTATTTCTCCGCCCACGCCGCCAAGCAGCCGCCGTCGAAACTGGGCATCGGCAAGGGCGGCTGGATCACGGTCGAACAGGCCATCCGGCTTCTCTCCACGAAGTCCGCCAATGATGTGGCTGTCGCGCTCGCCGAGCGGATCGAGGGCAGCGAAGTCGCCTTCGCGCAGCGCATGACGGAAAAGGCCCGCTCGCTGGGGATGAACGCGACGGCATTCTACAACGCCAGCGGCCTGCCGAACCCGGCGCACTCGACGTCGGCGCGCGACCTGGCGACCATGTCGGCGGCGCTGATGCGCGACTATCCGCACTATTACGCCTTCTTCTCGCAGCGGTCCTACACGATGGGCGCGAAGCATTTCCCGAACCACAACCGCCTGCTTGGCAAGTTCGTCGGGCTGGACGGCATCAAGACCGGCTATACCCGGGCCAGCGGCTTCACCTTGGCCGCCTCCGCCCAGCGTGACGGGACGCGCCTGATCGCGATTGTCCTCGGCGCAAACACGAGCCGGGCGCGGAACGACAATATCGCGGCGCTGCTGGAATCGGGCTTCGACGTGCTGCGCTCGCGCCGCGCTGGCCGGACGATGACTATTGCGAGCTACATGAACGAGCCGGAGCCCGTATTCGACCTGTGGAACGGACCGGCGACCGCGCAGGGGTCTGCGATGCCGGAGGATGACCTGGACTTCGATCCGACGAGCAGCCTGGACCTGCCGAGCGTGCTGTCGCCCTTCGCGCCGATGGGGACGTTCGAGAGCTACGCCTGGCTGCGCTAGGGGTTTGCGGGGGCGGCGTGGGGTCGCCTGTAAGACCGGCAGACGCCACGGCTCATTCACCTGTCATCCTGAAACAATTCTAGGATGACAGAATAGCGAAGCGGGGTTGGCTATCGGCCTAGCTGCTGTCGCGCCTCGCTGGCCTAAGTTATCGCTTGATTCGCCAACAAACTGTCATCCCCGCGAAGGCGGGGATCCATTGCCCTGATTGGTCAACGAATGCTGTCGCTCGGTTAATTCTGAACCGCAGAGCATGAGTGGATCCCCGCTTTCGCGGGGATGACAGCTTTTTGATCGGGGATAACAGCTCTTTGATAAGGTTGGTCGAGCCGAGTGCTGGCGTTACGCTACGCCGCTACGCCGCTACGCCGCTACGCTGGGCCGCCGCCGCGGCGCTACGTCGGCGCGCCGCTACGCTGCCACACCGCTACGCCGCTGCGCTGTCCTCGTCTTCCGGTTCCAGCAGTTCGTGCAGGTGGACGACGAGGTATTTCATCTCGGCGTCGTCGACGGTGCGCTGGGCGTTGGCGCGCCAGGCCTTCTCGGCTTCCCGGTAGCTGGGGAAAATGCCGACGACGTCGAGCGCCTTGACGTCCTCGAAATCGAGACCGCGCGGATCCTTCACCCGGCCGCCGAACACGAGGTGAAGGCGGGGGTTCGGAAGTTCTTCCTGAGTGTGCTTTTTCATGGGGCGGGGCTATAGCCGCCCGCGCCCCCGGCGGCAATGAATGATGGCCAGAGGCGCGGCCGGGAAAAGCCCTAGGAAACCCGGCGCTTCATGAGGTCAACGAGTGCGTCGAAGCCGTTCTTGTTGATGTAGGCGTTGAAGTCCTGTTCCTGGGTGATCGCCATGTTCACGCCGCTGACCGTGAGGTTGCGGATTTTCCAGCCATTGCCATCGGGAGACAGCAGCCATACCGCATCGATCGGCGCGGAACTGGGCGAGGTCACGCGGCTGTATACCTCCACCTGACCACGCGAGCCGGCAGGGACCGCGCGGATAATGCGGAGATCGGAATCCTTAAACGCGAACAGGTTGTTCGTGTAGGTTTCGACAACCCATGACGGGAAGACCTGCATGTAAGCGCGGAACTGGCCCTGATCGACATCGCCCCGGTGACGGCGGATCAGATACTGGCCGATATAGCTGACGTCGAAATTCTCGGCGAGGAGCGCGCGCAGTTCGGTCTTCGTCGCGTCGCTGTTCGCGCTGCCGCTGCGGACCACCTGGAAGGCCTGGTTGGCGAGGCCGTCGATGAACTCGCCGGCGCGCGCGGCGTCGGCATCGCTGGCGGCCTGTGCATAGGCAGGCGCGGCAGCGACGAGCGCGGCGGGCGCGGCCATCGAGGCGAGAAGAATGGACAGGATACGCGGGCTCATGACTAACTGGTCCTTCAAAAAATTATTCGGTGTCGCCGAGGATATACGCAACAAGACGCGCGCGGTCCTCGCCGTCTCTCAATCCCGGATAGGCCATCATGGTTCCGCGGATCGTCGCACGCGGGTTCAGGAGATAGGCGTCAAGCGTCTCGGTATTCCACACAACGCCTGAACTCTTCAGGCCGGGCGAATAGCGGCGATAATCGGTATCGCCCGCGAGACGGCCTTCAAGATCGACAAGATGCGGGCCGAGGCGCGAAAGACTGCCCTCGACATTCGGATCGCCGTGACACGTCGCGCACTGGCGCGCGAACAGCTCTGCCATGTCGTCCTGCGATAATGCGGGCGCGTGCCCGGCCAGAAATGCAGCGGCAGCGGCCGCCATGATGGCCATCGTTTTCAGCATTTTATCCCCCGAACGCTTATATGGCAGGCTCGCACGACCTATAGCGCAGCCCGCCTGAATCCACTGTGAATTCAGGCGGGCACGGGGGTAAACTTCGGTTCGGCAGAACGCTAGTTCGGCAGGTCGGTTTTCTTCAGCGCGGCATCGGCGGAATGGCGCGCGGCTTCGGCGGCCTTTTCGCTGAGCTGCTTGGCCTGCGCCTTGGCGTCACCCGCGATACTGCGAAACTCCTGCTCGCCGGTCTCGCGGGCTGCGCGGGCGGCTTCGGCAGCCTGGTCGTACAGTTCATCGCGGTAACCGCCGATGAAGCGATTTTCCTGGCGGGTGCGCGGCAGAAGGAGACCGACGGCCATCCCGGCAAGAAGACCGAGGCCGGCGGCGGCGAGCGGGTTCGACTGAATGCTCTCGGCCGCGGTCTGGCGGCCCTGACGATAGCTGCTCTGCGCGGCGTGAAGCTGGTGCTCGCCGTAGGAGCGGGCGCGGCCGTAACGGTCCGCGGTGTAATCCTTGGCGGAGCGGTAGCGGTCGGCGGTGTAGTCGCGCGCGGCCTGTGCGTTTTCACGCACCGTTTCGGCGGTTCCCTCCGCAGTGTCCTTGATCTTGGCAGTGACGCTCTCCGAGGCTTTGGCGGCGTCGTTGGTCTGGTCGAATTCGTTACCCGTCATGGTGGGTTCCTTTCTTGAGTTTGCGTCTTAGTCCGAGGCCGGCAGCGATGCCGATCCCGGCGGCAATCATGCCGGTCATCAGGGGGCGGCTCTGCGCTGCCGTCCTGGCCTTCGTGGCGCCGCCGACGGCCTTATCGGTGACGGTGTCCGCGGTGCGCTTTGCGATGGCTGCCGGAGCCATGCGCGCCTTCAACTCACCGACCGTGTTGAGGAGGTCGGTCTTTGCAAGCGCGGCGCGGTGGCGGGCGGCCTCGGCGCGAACCATCTGGGGCGGGATATCCGGCTTCATGATTCAGGTGCCCAGTCCGCGTCCGGCCTGGCATCGCGGCGCGAAACCTGGATGCGCTTCATTCGGCGCATGCGGCTCTTGCCCCACAGGAACAGCAGATATGCGAGCCCCAGATACAGCACCCCGGCGGCAAGAAAGCCGAGCGGAATACCGACCAGTTCGCCAAGGCCGAAGCCGACCGCCATCGTGAGCGCGATCGACGCGAGAAACGCAATCAGTGCCGCAGCCCCGAAGGAAATCGCCGGCTGCATGGCAAGCTCTACGCGCGCCGAAATCTCCGCGCCCACATAGGTTTTCTGCGCCTCTATCCATATCCGAAGGTCGTCCTTTGCCCGCGCGACCAGCGCCGCGATGTCGGGCTCTTCCGACGGCGGCAGCGGGGCGTGGCCATGACCTTGCGATACGTTCTCCGCCATGGCCCTTAGGCGTCAGTGCCGGTGGTCGGGGTGCGGGGGTCGGCATCGATACCGTCTGCCCGTTCCGTCGCCTTGGCAAAGCGCGAGATCGCGAAGCCGACAGCGGCAGCGGCACCGATGGCAATCGCCGGGGTACGGCGCACCATCTCCCGAAAGTCATCGACCAGGTCGTCCACGCTTTTCTCGTCGAGCGAATTGGCGATCTTTTCGATGCTGTCCGCAGCGTTCGTGATATACTCACTGAGCGGTTCGGCCTGCGTACCCTCGAACTGCTTCGCGGCATCGCGCGTGGAGGCTGCGAGGCTGTGCACGGTTTCGGAGGCCTTCGCCTTACCTTCGACGGCAGCGCTGCGCGCCTTCTCGGTAGCCTCGCCGGCCAGCTTGTTGGCCTGCTCGCGAACCGCCTTGGGAACGCGGCTGCTGGTTACCGGACCGTCCGTACCGCCCTGCCCGCCCTGACCGGTCGTATCATCCTGATGCTCGGCGAGTACGGGATGAACGGTGGTTGCCTTCGCAGGCACCGACGCGCCGGTCTGAGCCGTCTCGCCGGGGATACCGGGTTTGGCGACGGCGTCGGCCGATGTGGCCTTGTCATTCTCGGTAGGCATAATGACCCTTTCGTTTCTTGTTCCCAATCTTGTTTGCACAACGGATGGTGCGCGGTGCGGGTTCCGTCGTCCTGCGGGCGCGTTGCGGAGCGGGAGCGGGCACAGTAACAGCCGCGCAAATCCTGCCTATTTTCCGGAGCCGCCACATGACCGCCATCGTCGATATCCATGCCCGCCAGATCCTCGACAGCCGGGGCAATCCCACGGTGGAAGTCGATGTTCTGCTGGAGGATGGCAGCATGGGCCGCGCCGCCGTGCCGTCGGGTGCATCGACGGGAGCTTATGAAGCGGTGGAACTGCGCGACGGCGACAAGGGGCGTTATCTTGGGAAGGGCGTCGGGAAAGCGGTCGATGCCGTCAACGGCGAGATCATCGACGCGCTTCTCGGCGCGGAGGCCGAGGACCAGCTGGAAATCGACCAGGCCATGCGCGATCTCGACGGCACGGAGAACAAAGCGCGGCTGGGGGCGAACGCGATCCTGGGTGTCAGCCTGGCTGTGGCAAAGGCCGGTGCGGCGGCGCGCGGCCTGCCGCTCTACCGTTATGTCGGAGGCACTGCGGCGAATGTCCTGCCGGTGCCGATGATGAACATCGTCAACGGCGGCGCGCATGCCGACAACCCCATCGATTTCCAGGAATTCATGATCATGCCGACAGGGGCGGAGAGTTTTTCGGAGGGGCTGCGCTGGGGCGCGGAGGTGTTCCACACACTGAAGGCGGCGCTGCACAGGGATGGGCTGGCGACGGCTGTCGGCGATGAGGGCGGCTTTGCGCCGAACCTTGCCAGCGCGGAGGCTGCGCTCGACTATGTGATGGCGGCGATCTCCGAGGCGGGTTTCAAGCCGGGCGCGGACATCATGCTGGCGCTCGACTGCGCCGCCACCGAGTTTTGCGAGGACGGCAAATACGTTTACACGGGGGAAGGCGTTACGCGCTCCGGCGACGAGCAGGCGTCTTATCTTGCGCAGCTGTGCGATGCCTATCCGATTCTGTCGATCGAGGACGGGATGGACGAGGATGACTGGGACGGCTGGCGCGCGCTGACGGCCCGGATCGGGGACAAGGTCCAGCTGGTGGGCGACGATCTCTTCGTCACCAACCCGGAGCGTTTGAAGACCGGCATCGAGACAGATGCGGCCAATTCCATCCTGATCAAGGTCAACCAGATCGGGACGCTGTCCGAAACGCTGGATGCGGTGAACATGGCGCACCGGGCGGGCTTCACCTCCGTCATGTCACACCGCTCGGGCGAGACGGAAGATGCGACGATCGCCGACCTCGCCGTCGCTACGAACTGCGGACAGATCAAGACCGGCAGCCTTGCGCGGTCGGACCGGCTGGCGAAGTACAACCAGCTCCTTCGGATCGAGGAGGAGCTGGGCGGCATGGCGGTCTATGCCGGGAAGAGTGTGCTGCGCACCTGACTCCTTCCGTTCATCGCAGGCTGGAGTCCGGCGGGCCGCTTCGGCGTTGACGCGGCGCGGATCGCGTGATTCAAGGGCGTTGCGATGCGTAGCTCAACTGATATCGGAAGGCGGTTCGGGACCGCGCTGGGCATGGCCGTGCTCGGCGGTATCACCGCGCTGTGCCTTTACCAGATGCTGCTGGGTGCGAACGGCCTGATCCACCTGCCCGCCCTGAAGGCAGAGCGCGCCGCCCTGAGCGCCGATGCGCAGGCCATGGCGGCAGAGCGGGCCCGGATGAAGCACCGCGTCATGCTGATGGGCGAAGAGGCCGATCCCGACTATGCCGAGGAACTGGTCCGCCAGCGCCTGCGGCTGGTCCGCGAAGACGAGATCATCGTTCGCCTGCCCAAATGATCGGCCGGCCTCCCGCGCCGTCCGCGGCCTCTTTCCCCATTGCGGGGAAGCCCCTAAGCGAGGCGCATACGGACGTACGCGCACGAAGGGGCACCGATGGCGGCGAAGAAAGCGAAAGCGGATAAGGACGATGCGCCGCGCGTACGAATTACCGAGGCGCGGGCAGGGCTGGACCAAGTGCCGATGCCGGAGCGCTATGATGCCTCCAAGGACGATCTGACCGCGCATTACCGTGAGATGTTGCTGATCCGCCGCTTCGAGGAGAAGGCCGGGCAGCTGTACGGCATGGGCCTGATCGGCGGATTCTGTCACCTGTATATCGGCCAGGAAGCGGTCGTCACCGGCGTTCAAGCCGCCATGAAGGATACCGACAGCGTCATTGGCGGCTACCGCGTTCACGGCCACATGCTGGCCTGCGGAATTCCGGCGAAGGCGGTGATGGCGGAGCTTACCGGCCGCGCGGCGGGAATAAGCCGGGGTAAGGGCGGGTCGATGCACATGTTCTCGACCAAGCATAAGTTTTACGGCGGCCACGGCATTGTTGGCGCGCAGGTCCCGCTGGGGGCGGGCCTCGCCTTCGCGCATAAGTACAAGGAAGATGGCGGCGTCGCGGTCATCTATTTCGGCGACGGCGCGGCAAACCAGGGCCAGGTCTACGAAGCCTTCAACATGGCCGAGCTGTGGAAGCTGCCCGCGCTCTTCATTATCGAAAACAACCAGTATGCGATGGGCACGAGCGTCAACCGCGCGTCCGCCGAGGACCAGCTGTTCCGGCGCGGCGAGAGCTTCCGCATTGAGGGGATGCAGGTGAACGGCATGGACGTGCTCGACGTGCGCGGGTCGGCCGAAACGGCGCTCGAGTGGGTGCGCGGCGGTAATGGTCCGGTGCTGATGGAATATATGACCTACCGGTACCGCGGCCATTCCATGTCCGACCCGGCAAAATATCGCAGCCGCGACGAGGTCCAGGATGTGCGCACCAAGCGCGACCCGATCGAGGCGGCGAAGGCCGAGCTGCTGAAGATGAATGTCGAGGAGGACGAGCTAAAAGCGCTGGAAAAAGACATCCGCGCCGAGGTGAACGAGGCGGCGGACTTTGCCGAACAGACGCCGGAGCCGGACCTCGAGGAGCTTTATACCGACGTGACGGTGGGGAGCTACTGATGATGGTCGCTGACCGCGCACGTCATCCTGAACTTGTTTCAGGATCCCAACGGCAACGCTGCCTCGATGGCTGGACCCTGAAACAAGTTCAGGGTGACGGTAATGTGAGTGATGACGGTGAACACGTCGGTCTCCATGACGAGCAAATTGGAGGCAGCTACTGATGCCCATGGAGATCAAGCTGCCGGCCATGTCGCCAACGATGGAGGAGGGGACGCTCGCCAAGTGGCTGGTGGCCGAGGGGGATGCGGTGAACCCCGGCGACCTGCTGGCCGAGATCGAAACCGACAAGGCGACGATGGAGCTGGAGGCCGATGAGGGCGGCACGGTCGCAAAGCTGCTGGTCGAGGAGGGTAGCGAGGGCGTCGCGGTCGGCACGCTGATCGCGATCATCGCCGAAGAGGGCGAGGATGCGGGCGCTGTCGAGGCACCGAGCCCGCCTGAGCCGCCGAATTCGACTGAGACGCAGCAGTCGTCTTCCTCGCCGGACGTCGAGGCGGTCGAGCCGAAGTCGGAGCGCGATGCGCCCGCCAGCCTGTCCGTCGAACCGGAAGTGCCCGAAGGTACGGCGATGACGCGCATGACGGTGCGCGAGGCGCTGCGCGATGCGATGGCAGAGGAAATGCGCGCCGACGACCTCGTCTTCGTGATGGGCGAGGAAGTCGCCGAATATCAGGGCGCTTACAAAGTCACGCAGGGCCTGCTGGAAGAGTTTGGCGACAAGCGCGTCATCGACACGCCGATCACCGAATATGGCTTTGCCGGCGTCGCGTCGGGCGCGGCGATGGGCGGCCTCAAGCCGATCTGCGAGTTCATGACCTTCAACTTCGCAATGCAGGCCATCGACCATATCGTGAATTCCGCGGGCAAGACGCTGTACATGTCGGGCGGCCAGATGCGCTGTCCGGTGGTCTTTCGCGGCCCCAACGGCGCGGCCTCGCGCGTGGCAGCGCAGCACAGCCAGAATTACGGGCCGTGGTATGCGAGCGTGCCGGGTCTCGTCGTGATCGCCCCCTATGATGCAGCGAGCGCGAAGGGCCTGCTGCGCGCGGCGATCCAGTCGCCGGACCCGGTCGTCTTTCTGGAAAACGAGCTGCTGTATGGCCAGAGCTTCGATGTGCCGGATGTCGAGGACTGGGTGCTGCCCATCGGCAAGGCGAAGACGGTGCGGAGCGGCGGCGACGTGACGCTGGTCAGTTATTCCATCGGTGTCGGTGTGGCGCTGGACGCGGCGGAAACGCTGGCGGGTGAGGGGATCGAGGCGGAGGTCATCGACCTGCGCACGCTGCGCCCGCTCGACCGCGACGCGGTTTTGCAATCACTGGCAAAGACAAACCGGCTTGTCGTCGTCGAGGAGGGCTGGCCGACCTGTTCTATCGCCTCGGAAATTCAGGCGATCTGCATGGAGGATGGCTTCGATCACTTGGACGCGCCGGTCCTGCGCGTGACCAACAAGGACGTACCGCTGCCCTATGCTGAGAACCTGGAGAAGGCGGCGATCGTGAAGGTCGCGGATGTCGTCACAGCGGCCAAGCGGGTCTGCTACAAGGCGTGATCCACGCAGGGTGGACGGAAAGCTCGGCAGGGGCCGGAGCGCCGGCCCGTTAAGGGCGGCAAGCCGGAAAACCTGCATGCGCGCCGCCACCGTCTTCAGCCACCTATGTCGCGCTTCGGTACCCGGCTGGCTTCTGAACGGGCTTAGCGCCATTCTGCTTGCCATGCTGGGAGGGGCCGGCCCCGCTGCCGCCGCGACCATAGACCTGACGGTCTGCCAGGACGCCGAATGCTCGCCCATCGATGACCGGTTTACCGGCGGTACGCTGACGATGGCGGTGCCGGAGGGCGCGGCCGCGGCGTTCGATCCGCAGCAGTCGCATTTCCTGATGCTGCGCGAGTTTCGGTTCGACGAGATGACGCTGACCTATCGTTATGCGGACGGCGCGGAAATCAGCGAACGTTACACGCAGGACGCGGCGCGCCAGTTCTGGCGGCCCGCCGCCAAGTTCGGCCTGCCCCTGCCGCGCCGGGACATGCTGCCGAGCGAAATCGAAATGACGATTGGGCGCGCCTTTGAGGCGAACCTGCTTCAGTCGGCCACGATCCAGAATACCACCAACTTGCGGGACCAGGGGACGCAGGCGCTGTTTCTGTTCGGCCTGCTTGCGGGCCTGCTGATTGCCCCACTGATCGCGAACCTGGCGCTGTTTCACGCCCTACAGGCACCCTACCAGCGCGTTTACGCGGCCAGCGGAGTGTGCGTGCTGATCTACGGCGTTTTCTGGTCGAACAGCATCTTCGCGCTGGTGCCGGACATGGCGTTCACGACGCGCTACGCCGTCACCTGGATCGCGCTGGGGGCCGCGGTTTTCTTCAACCTGACCTTCTTCACCCGGTTCATCGAACGCTTTGCCCTGCCGCGCGGCTTTCGCATCGCGATCCCGCTGTTTGCCGGCTCTGTCCTGACCCTCGGGACGATTTGCGGCCTGTTCCCGCTGCGGATCGAGGCGTGGATGTACGATGCGTTTCACGGCGCGGCGCTGGCGACGATGCTGCTGCTGGTCGCCGCGTGCATTGTCGCGGTCCGGCGGGGCAGCCGCCTGGTCTGGCTGTACCTGGCGAGCTGGTTGCCCGCGACCGTTGTCATCGCCGCTCGCATATTGCGGGCGTTCGAGGTGATCCCGCATACCGACCTCCTTGACCTGTCGATCTTCGGGACGCTGGCGCTGGAGGTGGTGATCCTGTCCATCGCACTCGGTTACCGCGCGCTCGCGCTGCGCCGCCAACGCGACGAAGCTATTCAGCGCCAGCAGGAGCTGAGCCGCGCTGCGGACATCGATCCCCTGACCGGTCTGTTCAACCGCCGCGGCCTGATCCGGAAACTGGACGAGTATGATGCTGACGAGCGCATTGCCCTGATCCTGTTCGACCTCGATCATTTCAAGCTGGTCAACGACCGGTTCGGTCACCTGGCGGGCGATGCGGTTCTGGCGCGACTGGGCGAGGTGCTGCGGCGGCGGAGCAGGGATACGCTGATCGTGCGCTGCGGCGGCGAGGAGTTCGGGATCGTCATGCGGCCCGATCTCTCGGATGAGCGCCCGGTCGATCACGCGCTGCGGATCCTCGATGAGATCCGGACCACGCGCTTCGAACTGCCGGACGGCGACGCGGTAACCCTGTCGGCAAGCTTTGGCGTCGCGGAGGGGAAGGCCCGCGCCGAAACCTTCTGGACCGGCATCTATCGCCGCGCGGACGAGGCGCTGTTCCTAGCCAAGGCCCGCGGGCGCGGCCGGGTGGAGGTCAGCGCCGACGCCGGACTGGTGCCCGCAGCGTTGTGATGCCCCCGCCGCGTCGATAGACATGCCCGCCGAACACGGGAAGCGTCGGCTGGCGCAACTAAAGGGAACAAGATGGCGATCGAACTGACCATGCCTGCGCTGTCTCCGACGATGGAGGTCGGGACGCTGTCGAAGTGGATGGTGGCCGAGGGCGACAGCGTAGAGCCGGGCGACCTGCTGGCCGAGATCGAGACCGACAAGGCGACGATGGAGTTCGAGGCGGTCGATCCCGGAACGGTGGCGAAAATCCTGATCGCCGAGGGCACCGAGGATGTGGCGGTCGGCACCGCCATCGCGATCATGGCCGAGGAGGGCGAGGATGCCAGCAGCATCGAGGCCCCGACGCAGCGTGAAGCGACGAAAAGCGAAGCGCCCGAGCTGAAGCCGCGCGAAGAGGATGTGCCGACGACCGATACCGCCGATGCGCCTTCGCCCAAGGCCGCGCCGGCACCGAAGACGGCGGACAAGGGTTATGGCCGCGATGAAGGGCCCGGGTCTGGCGCGGGCACCGACCTGCCGCCTGCAGGTCCCGCCCCGACGAAGGACGGCGAGCGGTTGAGCGTGACGCCGCTCGCGCGCCGGATTGCCGAGGCGAAGGGGCTCGATCTGGCCGCCGTGCAGGGCTCCGGGCCGAAGGGGCGGATCGTGAAGGCGGATGTCGAGGGCGCTGCGCCCGGTAAGGCGAAGGCCGCTGCTCCGACCTCAGCCAAGGCCGCGCCCGCCGCTGCTGCCCCCGCCGCGCCCGCGACCTATCCGCCCGCCGATGCGCCGCACGAAACGATGAAGCTCTCGAACGTTCGCAAGATCACGGCGAGGCGCCTTACCGAATCCAAGCAGACGGTGCCGCATTTCTACCTGACCATCGACTGCAACCTCGATCCGGTGCTGAAGTTGCGGAAGGAACTGAATGCCGGGCTGGCGGCGAAGGGCGCGAAGCTGTCGGTGAATGACCTGATCGTGAAGGCGCTGGCTGTCGCGCTGGAGGAGGTGCCGAACGCCAATGTGCAATATGCCGGCGACGAACTGATCCAGTATAACCGCGTGGATATTTCCGTCGCGGTGGCGCTTGAGGGCGGGCTGATCACGCCGATCATACGGAACGCTGCGGAGAAGCGGCTGTCGACGATCAGCGAGGAGATGAAGGATCTCGCCGAGCGTGCGCGGGCGGGCAAGCTGAAGCCCGAAGAGTTCCAGGGCGGCACGGCCAGCCTGTCGAACCTCGGCATGTACGGCATCAAGCAGTTCGAGGCGGTCATCAACCCGCCGCAGGGCATGATCCTCGCCGTGGGCGCGGGCGAGCAGCGGCCGCATGTGGTTGACGGCGCGCTGGCCCTCGCGACGGTCATGAGCGTCACCGGCAGCTTCGACCACCGCGCCATCGACGGCGCGACCGGCGCGGAGCTGATGGCGGCGATCAAGTGGCTGATCGAAAACCCGATGGGGATGCTGGCTTGAGTGGGGGCTTTTTTATCACCTCTCCCCTTGCGGGAGAGGATAGCAAAGCTTGGCCGCTTTGCGGCCTAGCGGCGCTTGGTGAGGGGGTCGCATGCCACCTTTAACTGAACGCGCGCGCCGACTGCGCCGCGATCAGACCGAAGCCGAAGCAAAGCTTTGGGCTACGCTTCGTGGCGGGCACTTGAACGGGCATAAGTTTCGCCGACAATTCCCGATAGAACGATACATTGCCGATTTTGCCTGCCCAGCCGCCAGATTAATTATCGAAGCTGACGGGAACCATCATGATGGCAATGACTATGATCGCCGTCGCGATGCCTGGCTGGCGGCGCAGGGATGGCGCGTGCTGCGCTTTACGAACGATGACGTTTATCGCAATCTCGACGGGGTGCTGCGAATGATTGAGCTGGCTCTGGCCGAGGCCCCCTCACCAACTGCGGCTAGGCGGCACGCCGCCAAGCCTTCATATCCTCTCCCGCAAGGGGAGAGGGAGGATCACGATCATGCCTGACACCTACGATCTCATCGTCCTTGGCTCTGGCCCGGGGGGCTACGTTGCGGCAATCCGCGCGGCGCAGCTGGGGTTGAAGACGGCGATTGTCGAGCGGGAGAAGCTGGGCGGGATCTGCCTCAACTGGGGGTGTATTCCGACGAAGGCGTTGCTGCGCTCCTCCGAAGTCAAACATATGATGGACCATGCGAAGGATTACGGCCTGTCCGCGGAAGGCGTCTCCGCCGACCTGTCCGCCGTTGTGAAGCGGTCGCGCGGCGTTGCGGGGCAGCTGAACTCCGGCGTCAAACACCTGATGAAGAAGAACAAGATTACGGTCATCGAAGGTGAGGGTGCGCTTGCCGGGAATGGCAAGGTCACCGTCACCGGATCGGGGTCCGGCGCAGGGGGCAAGGACACGTACCAGGCGAAGCACATCATTGTCGCGACCGGCGCGCGGGCGCGGGAACTGCCGCACCTGAAGGCGGACGGGAAGCGCATCTGGACCTATCGCCACGCCATGACGCCGGAAGAAATGCCGACGAAGCTGCTGGTGATTGGCTCGGGCGCGATCGGTGTCGAATTTGCGAGCTTCTACAGCGATATGGGCGCGGACGTGACTATTGTCGAAATGCTGGACCGGATCGTGCCGGTCGAGGACGCCGACATCTCCGCGCACATGCGAAAGCGGCTGGAAGCGGACGGCATGACCATCCTGACCGGGGCCGCCGTCGAGGGCGTCGAGGTCGGCGCGAAGGGCGTGACCGCCGCGATCAAGGACAAGGCGGGGAAAACCGCGAAAACCGACTTCAGCCACGTCATCCTCGCCATCGGCATCGCGCCGAACAGCGAGGAGATCGGGCTGGAGAACCTCGGCATTGAAACCGACCGCGGGCACATCAAGACCGACGATTACGGCCGCACGAATGTGGACGGCGTCTGGGCGATTGGCGACGTGGCGCGCGCGCCGTGGCTGGCGCACAAGGCGAGCCATGAGGGGGTGGTTGCGGCAGAAGCGATTGCCGAGGCGCTGGGCAAGGGTTCGGGCCGTGCGCCGCACCCGATGGACTATGACAACATTCCGGGTTGCACCTATTCCCGGCCGCAGATCGCCAGCATCGGCATGACCGAGGCGGCGGCGAAGGAGGCAGGCCGCAAGCTGAAGGTGGGCAAATTCCCCTTCATCGGCAACGGAAAGGCCATTGCGCTGGGTGAGGCGGACGGGCTGGTGAAGACGATCTTCGACGCGGACAGCGGCGAGCTTCTCGGCGCGCATATGATCGGTGCGGAAGTAACGGAACTGATCCAGGGCTTCGTGGTCGCGCGGCAGCTGGAGACGACCGAGGAGCAGCTGATGCAGACGGTCTTCGCGCATCCCACCCTGTCCGAGATGATGCACGAAAGCGTTCTCGATGCCTATGGGCGGGCGATCCACTATTAGGGGCCAGGTTGCGAGGTGACCTACCGACCGCCTTTCTCGTCCGCCGGATTGAACCATCCGCCTGACATCCCGTTTGCCCTTCATGGCGTCTGAAACCGAAAGCCCGGAAAACGGCAAGGGTTCGCTGGCCCGCTCGATCTCGCCGCCCATGCTGGCGGTTTACGGTCTTGGCACCGTGCTGGGCGCCGGGATCTACGTGGTCATCGGAAAGATTATCGGCGAGGCCGGGGCGCTTGCGCCGCTGGCATTCCTGATTGCCGCCATCGCCGCCGGTTTCACGGCGTTCTCCTACGCCGAGCTTGGCGCGCGGATACCGGAAGCGGGTGGATCGGCCGCGTTTGTCGATCAGGGGTTCGACAGGACGCTGCTGACCGTCCTGATCGGCTGGGCGGTCATTGCGACCGGGCTGGTGTCCGCAGCGACGATCGCCACCGGGTTCGTCGGTTATCTTGGTGAGGTGGTGACGATTTCGAAATGGTGGGCGGTCCCGGCCCTGATCGGCACGCTGACCGCCGTTGCGGCGATCGGCGTTCGCCAGTCGGCATGGTTTATGGGACTGACCACGGCGGCGGGCGTAGTCGGTCTGGTCTACGTGCTCTGGTTCACCGCGCCAAACCTTGCGGGCTTCCCGCAGATGTTCATGGACGCGCTGCGCGGCATGGGCGACGCTCCGCCGGTCCAGGGTGTGGCGATCAGCATTGTTCTCGCTGCCTTCCTTGGCTTCTATGCCTTTATCGGCTTTGAAGACTTGGTGACGCTGGGTGAGGAAGCGCAGGATGTCGAACGCGCCCTGCCCATGGCGATCTTCGCGGCGCTGTTCATCCCGCTGGCGCTTTACATGGTGGTTTCGGCAGCGGCCATTTCCACGCTCGACATGGAAGCGCTGGACAACAGCACCGCGCCCCTTGTGGACATTGTCGAGAAGGAGGGGCGGAGCGGCCTGTTCCTGACCGCTGTCAGCCTGCTGATCATCGTGAATGGCGCGCTGGCGCAGATCGTCATGGCGAGCCGGGTCATCCATGACCTGGGCGTCCGGCGCGGCGGCGCGCCCGCCTGGCTGTCAGAGGTGAACGACAAGACCGATACGCCCGTACTTGCGACGCTGCTGAGCGGCGCGGTGGTAACCGTCCTGGCGCTGTTCCTGCCGACCGAACAGCTCGCCGGTATCACGAGCTACATAATTCTGGTCGTGTTCTTCGCGGCGAACGCGGCGCTGCTGGCGGTGAAGCGGCGCGGCACGGAGGCGGGGTCCGGGGTCCGCACCTATCCGGCGATCATACCGATACTGGGGATGATCGCCTGCGCCGGACTGTTCGGAGCGCAGCTGCTGCTGGGGGGCGGAGGAGAATGACAGGAGACCGATATGGCCGACGATGACAGGGACGAGCTGTACGACGAGTTCACCGACAAGGTGAACATGCAGCCGAAGGAGCTGGAGGACTGGCTGGAAACCGAGGAGTCGAAGTCCGTCGGCGACAGCGATTCCGGTGAGAGTACCGGACACAAGTCCGGCAAGCGGATCGTCGAGATCAAGCGGACTAACAAGGCTGACCTGACCGACGATCAGTGGGATCATATGAACAAGGTGGTGAATTACATCAGCCGTCACTGCGCGCAGGTGCCGGATGATCCGGAAGGTTCGAACTGGGCCTACAGCCTGAAAAACTGGGGCCACGACCCGATGAAGGACGATGGCTGCGCCTGATCAGGGCCGGAGGGCCAGCTACGTACCGATCTCTTCATCGGGATCGAGGGGAATGAAGTGATCGGTGTCGTGGTCGAGCCGGTAGAGGATCCCTTCGGCGATGCCGAAATAGGTGCCCTCCAGACGGAGTGTGCCCGCGGCCTCTCGCTCGCGGACCCAGGGGAAGCTGCGGAGATTGTTCAGGCTGACACGGACGGCAGCCTGTTCGAGCGCCTTCTGACCATCGAGATCGGGATGCTTTTCGGCAAGGGCGGCAATGCGGTCGCGTTCCACCCGCAAGATTTCCATCCAGTCGCCGATGAAGCCGTCATCCTCGTGCCCGCCATTGGCAAGCGCGGCCTTGATGCCGCCGCACTGCGCGTGGCCCATGACGACGATATAGTGAACCTCCAGCCCTTTCACGGCGAACTCGAGCGCCGCTGAAACCCCGTGGAGGCCGCCGCCGGTCTCATAGGGGGGAACGAGGTTGGCGACGTTCCTAAGGACGAAGACCTGCCCCGGCTCCACGTCGAAGATCATCGCGGGATCGACGCGGCTGTCGCAGCAGCCGATGACCATCAGACCGGGATGCTGGCCCTTGACCGCGAGGCGGTCATAGCGGCGGCGCTGGTCCTGGTAGTTGCCGTTGCGGAACCGGCGATAGCCGTCGAGCAGGGCTTGAAACTCAGGCATCCTCGCCGCCTAGTATTTCTTGCCGCGCACGACTTCGACATCCGAAATCAGCAGCATGAGGCCGTGACTGTCGAGGATGGGCTGTACGGCATCGGTGAAGGCGGCCTCATGGTCCTTGTCGCAGATCGCAAGGAACATCTGTTTCGCGGTTGCGCCGGTCACCTGGTCGTCTGTCCAGCGGCCAGACTCGCCCATCCCGCCCGCGGCCTGGAACAGCGTGTAGTTCTCGATGCCGACGGCGGCGGCCTTGGCGATGAGTTCACGCATCAGCGGCTTGTCGGCGAGAACCTGGATGCGGCGGCGGTGGATCGTGTCGGTCATGAGAGCAGTCCGGCAAAAGTGGCGGCCATCCAGCTGTATAGCGGAATGCCGAGCGTGATGTTGAACGGGAAGGTGATGCCGAGCGAGAGGGACAGGTAAAGTCCGGCATTGGCCTGCGGTAGCGCCATGCGCATGGCAGCAGGAACGGCGATGTAGGAGCTGGACGCGGCGAGGATCGCGAGCGCGGCGGCAGTCCCGCCCTCCAGGCCGATCAGCGCTGCGATGGCCGCACCGATAGCGCCGTTGATCACGGGCAGGACGAGGGCAAGCGTCACGAGACGTTTCGTCAGTGCCTTGGCCTCTAACAGGCGGCGCGAGGCGATCAGGCCCATGTCGAGGAGGAACAGGCAGAGAATGCCGCGGAAGATATCCTCGAACAGCGGCGCGACCGGCGCGAACCCGCTCGGTCCGGACAGGAGACCGACGAAGAACGCGCCGACAAGGAGAACGACCGAGCCGTTCAAGAGAACCTCGTGCCACAGGTTGCGCGACGTGCCGGGGGCGCCCTTGTCGGTGCCGCGCGCGGCGAGCCAGATGCCGACGACGATGGCGGGCGTCTCCATGAGCGCGAGCACCGCGACCATGAAGCCGGCCGGCGCAGTGTCCATCGCGGTCAGGATCTCGACGCCGGTTACGTAGGTGACGACACTGACCGAGCCGTAATGCGCAGCCACCGCTCCGGCATTGATACCGTCGAGGCGTCCGAAGCCCCGGAGAAGCGGAAAGGCGATGAGCGGAAGCAGCGCACTGAGCGACAGCCCCGCAAGGAGGGCGAGGCCGATCTCCGCAGTGAAGCCGGCCTCCGCAACCTGAACGCCGCCCTTCAGGCCGATCGCGGCCATCAGGTAGAGCGACATGCCCTTCGCGATGCTTTCGGGGATGGCGAGGTCGGACCGCGCGAACCCTGCCAGGATACCAAGCGCGAAAAACAGGATGACCGGCGAGAGCAGGGTCGAGAGGGCAGCGTCCATCGGGGGCTGCTAGAGCGCCCGGCCCGCCGTGACAATCCGACGCGCGAAGACGGTCACGAGGACGGAGCCGGCTTGGGATGTGACCATACGGGGTCTGCGATACCCAAAACGGGGTGTGGCGCTGGGCAGCGCGCGGCATTAACTGCCCCGGTATGAACGATATGACGCCGCTGACCGCCCCGGGCCGCCCCGAACGCCGACGCAAGCCTGACTGGCTGCGCGTGAAAGCACCGACGTCGAAGGGCTTTGCCGAAACGCGCAAGCTGATGCGGCGGCTGAACCTGAACACGGTCTGCGAGGAAGCGGCGTGCCCGAACATCGGTGAATGCTGGACGCAGAAGCACGCCACGGTAATGATCCTGGGCGACACCTGCACGCGGGCCTGCGCCTTCTGCAACGTGAAGACCGGGATGCCGCAGCCGGTCGATCCGCTGGAGCCCGAGCATGTTGCGGTCGCGGCGGGTGAGCTTGGCCTTGAACATATCGTCATCACGTCGGTGGACCGGGACGACCTGCCGGACGGGGGCGCGGGGCAGTTCGTGAAGGTGATCGAGGCGCTGCGGAAGAATGCGCCGCAGACGACCATCGAAATCCTGACGCCCGATTTTCGCAACAAGGCGGACGAGGCGGTTCAGGCGATCGTCGAGGCGCGGCCCGACGTTTACAACCATAATCTGGAAACGGTGCCGCGGCTCTATCCGACGATTCGCCCCGGCGCGCGCTACTTCCATTCCCTGCGCCTGCTGGAGCGGGTGAAGCAGCTCGATCCGACGATCTTCACGAAGTCCGGCATGATGCTGGGGCTGGGCGAGGAGCGGCTGGAGGTTCACCAGGTGATGGACGACATGCGCTCTGCCGATATCGATTTCCTGACGCTGGGCCAGTATCTGCAGCCGACGCCGCGCCATGCCGAGGTCATCGACTTCGTATCGCCCAAGCAGTTTGGCAGCTTCGGCGAGATGGCGCGGGCGAAGGGCTTCCTGCTCGTTTCGTCCTCACCGCTGACGCGCTCGAGCTATCATGCCGGTGATGATTTCGCACGTTTGAAAGCGGCGCGGGATGCCCGGCTGGCGAAGGCTTAGGCCGCCAGGCTTTTAGCCGTTTACGACCACGAAGGACTGCGGTGTCGCCTCCGACCGGTCGGCGGTCATCGCCTCGCCGCGCCCGATACGGCGGGCATATTGCAGGCCGACACGGTCACCTTCGATCCAGCGCACCTCGCAGATCATGGAGGGCTCGTCCTTGATGTGAAGCTCGACATGCTCGCCGAGGTGAAGTTCCATGTCGCACTGGATAAGGGCGCCGTTCTCCGAGACGTCGCGGATGATGGCGCGCCGGGTCACACCGGCAACGACGATCTTTCCTGCGCGAAGAATGCGTGCCCTCTGACTGCGATCTGTTTCGACCATTACGCTTACCGTTTATCTGCCATCTTCATGTAGGCGGCTGGAATAGCGGGGGAAGGTTACTGCCCGGTTGACGGGCTTGGTAAACTCGTTCCGGCAGCGGACGGAACCGGCTCCTCATTTCCGCGCGCGATCAACAGGTACATGACCGGTGTTACAATACGGCTGAGGAGGGTCGAAGAGATGAGGCCGCCGATAATGACGATGGCGAGCGGGGCGTAAAGCGCGGCGCCCTCGACTGCGAGCGGCATCAGGCCGCCAATGGCGGTGACGGACGTAAGAAGGACGGGCAGGAACCGGATTTCGGCAGCTTGCTCGACCGCCTCCCGAAGGGCGAGGCCACGCGCTCTTAATTTGGTCGTGAAATCGACGAGAAGGATCGAGTTTTTGATCTCGATACCGATGAGGGCGATGAAGCCGATCACGGCATTATAGGAAATCGAGTTGCCGGTAATCCAGAGCGCGATCAGGCCGCCGAAGAAGCCGAGCGGAATGACGCCCGCAACCACGATGGTTTCGCGGAACCGCCCGAACTCGGCGACCAGCACGCCGAAGATACCCGCTATGGCGAACATCGCGATCAGGCCAAGGCCGGAAAAACTCTCCGATGCCGCCTCGGCTTCGCCGGCGATCCCGATGGCATAGCCGGGCGGAAGCTCCAGCGCGTCGAGTTCTGGCTGAATTTCGGCGAGTGTGCGGGATGAAAGGAAATCGTCGCGCACAAAGGCGGTAATCAGGTTCACACGCTCCAGCTGATAGCGGTCGATGCGGGGCGCGACGCTCTCCAGGAACGGGTCCGTGACTTGGCCAAGCGGAACGACGGCACCGTTGCTGGTCGGGATGTAGATGTCCTGAAGCGCAGCGACCTCTCGCCGTTCATCCATGGGAAGGCGGACGGTGACGGGATAGCTGTCGCCCTCGCTGTCGCGGAAGATGCCGCCGCTTTGGCCGAGCAGCGACAGGCGCACCGTCTGACGAAGCTGGTCTGGCGAAACGCCAAGAAGCGCCGCACGCTCCCGGTCGAAGCCAAGGTTCAAATCAACGCGGGTTTCGGCCAGCGGGTTCTCGATATCGCGCGTTCCGGGATGATCGCGGATGATGGTCTCGACTTTCTCCGAAATGCGGCGGATCTCATCGAGGTCGGGACCGGTGATGCGAAGCGCGATGGGGGCCTCCACCGGCGCGCCGTTCGAGAAGCGGCGGACGAGGATATCGGCGGACGGGTCCTCTTCGAACGTCTCGCGCAGGTTATCGACGATCTCGGGACTGGTGCGCGGGTCCCAGTCGTCGAGAACGACGACGACGTTCCCTTCTCGCGTGCGGGTGAAATTCGAGAACACATTGTAGAAGACCATGGGGCCGCCCGCACCCGAATGCTCGACGACATAGTTGACGCCCGGTTCTTCGGCGATGCGGTCGGCGACGCGGCGGACGACGCGGTCGGTCCCCTCGACGCCGGTACCCTCGGCGGTGCGAACCTCGACCGTGAAGAAGGGAACATCGGCACCGGGGAACAGCGAGAAGCCAAGGGTGGGAACGAGGGCAAGGGCGGAGAGGCACAGCGCCATCGTGCCGACGAACCAGCGGCGCGGCCGGGCAAGCGCGCGGTGCAGCAGCGGCGTGTAAACCTTGTGGATGCCGCGATTAACCGTGCGGAGAAAGATGTTGCCCTCCGGATCGTCATCACGGCGGAGGATACGGCTGGCGAGGAAAGGGATGACCGTCAGCGACACCACAAGAGAAGCGCCGACGGTAAAGATGACCGCCATCGGCAGGCTGCGCGTGAACTCGCCCGCGCCGCCGGGCAGGGAGGCGATCGGGATGAACGCGAAAATCAGGACGGCCGTCGAGCCGATCACGGCGGCCTTGATCTCTGCCGTGCCCTTCAGGGCGGATTCCAGGCGTGACGCGCCCATGCGCAGGTGCCGGGAGATGTTCTCCGTGACCACGATAGAATCGTCCACGAGGAGACCGAGGGAGAGGATGAAGCCTGCAATGGAAAGCTGGTTCAGGGAAAAGCCGGTCAGCTGCATGGCAAGAACGCCGGAGGCGAGGCTGAGCGGGATGGACACCATGACGATCGCCGAGGCACGCGGACCGAGCGGCAGCAGCGTGATCATCACGAGGCTGAGCGCGATGGCGAAGTCGCGGGCGAGCGTTGACAGGCGGTCGCGGATCTCGATGGTCTGGTCGAACACGTTCACGAGGCGAATGTCGGGCGGAAGGGTGCGCTCGAACGCCTCCATCTCGGCGGCGATGTCCTCGCGAATGTCGAGGGCGTTCAAACCGTCCTTCTGCTGGCTGGCGACGAGGACCGCGCGTTCGCCGTTGACGCGGACGATGTGCAGGTTCTCGTCGGTTTCCCAACCCACATCGGCGATATCGCCCACGGACAGCACGGTCCCGCCATCGCCCCGAAGCGGCGTCTCGCGGATCTCCTCAAGCTCTCGAAACGCGCCCCCTGCATCGACGTTCAGGCGGGCGTCGCCGGCATGGACGACGCCTGCGGGCAGATCGGTGCCTGCGCGTGACAGGGCAGCGGCAACGGTGCTGGCGGGCAGGCGGTATTCGGCGAGACGCGCCGGGTCGATGGCAACGCGGACCTCTGGGTTCGGCAGGCCGAAGATGTCGGATTCGCGAACGCCGGGTACGCGGGTCAGCCGCTCCGACAGGTCCACCGCGAACTTTTCCATTCGCCGCCAGGATGCGGTCTCGCTGATCAGCGCGAACTGGACCATGGCGGCCTGCGTGGTGCGCGCGCGGCGGAACTCGATACCGGTGCCCGGGGGCAGGCGGTCGCGCACCGCGCTCACCTCCCGCACGGTATCGTTGAACTTCTCATCGACGTCGGAGCCCCAGTCGAACTCGACGGTGATGACCGACAGGCCGTCATTGGAACTGGAATCGACGGCGGACACATCGTCGAGGCTCTGGATCGTTTCCTCGATAGGCTTGGCGACCGTCTGTTCCATGTCCGCCGCATCGGCACCGGGCTGGGCGGCAATGACGGTGACGAACGGGATCGGGAAATGCGGATCGACGGAACGCGGGATCGACAGGAACGCACTGAGGCCGAGCGCGGCGAGCAGGCCAGCGACGATCAGCGTCAGCTGCCAGTTGCGGACGGCCATTTCCGTCAGGTTCACGGGGTGCGGACCTCCTGCCCCTCGCTAAGCGCGACGACATTAGCCGTGACGACCTGCTCCCCGGCGGCAAGGCCGCCCGTGATGCGCGCGCCGGCCTCGCCAAGCCCCGCCAGGGACACGGTTCGCATGGACACTGTGTCCGATCCTGGATCGAGGACCCAAACGACGCCCTCGTCCGCACGGGCGGATATGATAGCGCTGGTCGGCACAGTGACACCGCTATCCGCACCGCCGGAGGGCAGCGTCACCCGCCCAATCTGGCCGCTGCGAAGGCCAGGCATCGCGGGCAGAGCGAACTCGGCGGCGAAGGTGCCCGTCGTCGGATCGGCGCGTCCGGCCAGCTCTGCGAGCCTCGCGGCAACCGGCGCCTCGCTGAGCGCGTCGACGCGAACGGTGGCGGTATCGCCGATGGAGAGGTTCGCGGCCTGCCGGTCGGTCAGGGGGACCGTCACGACAAAACCGGCATCCTGTCGTCCGAGTGCGAGGACCGGTGTTCCGGGCTGCACCACCTGGCCCGGTTCGGCCAGGCGCTCGAGAATGACGCCGTCGCTGGGTGCGACGATCTGCGCGGTGCGAACAGCGAACCGGGCGGCCTCGATACGGGCGTCGGCAGCGCTGGCGGCCGCCTCCACGGTATCGATTCGCGCCTGTGTTACCCAGCCATCGGCAAAGAGGTCCTGGCTGCGCGCAAGGTCCCGGCGCGCACGCTCCCGCTCCGCGCGTGCCACGGAAAGATCGGCGAGGACGGTGTCGCGATCGAGCGCGGCGAGAAGCTGGCCGCGGCGGACCATGTCCCCGTCCTGAACGGCGATCATCGCGATCTGTCCGGGGGTGGTGAAGCCGAGAGCGACTTCGCTGGCAAGACGTACAGTGCCGACGGCCTGCTGGCCCGTGTCGGCAGCAGCGCTGACCGCCTCGGCGACCTGCACAAGCGGCGGGGGCGCTTCCTTTGCCGGAACTTCGGGTGCAGGTTCATCCGCGCCAGAGCAGCCCGTCAGCGAAGCCGCGATAATCATTGCGGCGAGAAACGGACCCGGCTGCGTCATGCGACCCCTCATTGAGTTTCACTCAAATCGCGGCGTACAGCGCTATCTGCGGCTTGCCAAGCTAAAGTTGGAAGACGGAGAGAAAGGCGGTGGCTGTGATGAGAACGATCAGTGCCAGGGGAATGCCAAGGCGCGCGAAGTCGCTGAACAGGTAACCGCCGGGGCGGAGGACAAGGAGGTTATTCTGGTGGGCGATGGGCGTCAGGAACGCGGCGCTGGCCCCGACGACGATCATCAGGAGCGCGGCGTCCGGACTGAAATCGCGGATCTCGGCAATCTGCAGCGCCAGCGGCCCCATGATGATGGCCGTCGCGACGTTATTGAGGATCGCGGACAGGAGAAGCGTGATGCCGCCCAGCGCGAACAGGGCCACGCTGGGCGGCGTCGCGGCGAGCGCATCGTTCAGCCAGTAAGCGAGCGTACCGGCCGCGCCGCTCGTTTCGAAACTGAGCCCAACCGGAATCATCGCGGCAAGCAGCACGAGAACGGGCCAGTCGATGGACTGGTAGATTTCGCGCGCGGGCAGCAGGCCGAAGGCGGGAATGGCCGCCGCTGCGGCAACGAAACTGATGGAGGGTGGAACGCCGAACCCTGCCGCGGCGACGATCGCGAGGCCGAAGATGGCGAGGATGGCGGCGGCGCGGCGCTTGTCGATGGCCTGCGTATCGTGGCGGCCGATTTCCAGAAGGCGCGCGTTCGAAACAAACTCGGCAATCGAGAGCGCGGAGCCGTGGATGAACAGCTGGTCGCCCGCCTGGATTCGCATCTCGTTCATCGCGCGCCGCGCACGGGCAGCGCGGGGCCCCGCCGCAACGATGACTAGCTCGCCCTCTGTCCGGGCAGCGACGACATCATAGTTGCGGCCGATCAGGAACGACCCGTGCGCGACCACACACCGGACCGTCACCGCATCGGGGCTTTCGTTGCGGGTATGCACCGCCTCGTAGCCGGTATCCTCCGCCATGTTCCACGGATTGCGGCGCGATAGGATGAGGACGCGGCGCCCCTCCGCGCGGTTGTCGCCGCCGCTCCAGCGGCGAACACCGGGCGGCGCGATGCTGAGGAGGCGGGCACCCGCTTCCCTGAGCGTTGCCTTCACGGACTGCTTGTCGTGATTGCCAGGGGGCAGGATCATTTCAAAGACGCGCCAGGGATTGACGGAAGCGCGCATGGCGGCGCGGCGTTCCGGCAGCACCTTGTCGGCGATCAGCGCCATGGCGATCAGGCCGACGACGGTGACGACGACGCCAAGGGGACTCATCTGGAAGAAACCGAAGCCTTCGCCGAGATGCTCGCGGCGGATCGAGGAGAGGATCAGGTTGGGCGGCGTCCCGATCAGCGTGGTCATACCGCCAAGGATGGTAGCAAAGGCAAGCGGCATCAGCGCCGAGGTGGGCGAGCGCTTGGCATCCTGCGCCAGTTTCGAGACGATGGGGATGGTAATGACCAGCGCCGCGATATTGTTCATGAACGCGGACAGGAACGCGCCAATGGCCAGAACGGTAAAAAGCTGAAGTTCGTAGGGAGCGTCCATGCGCGAGAGCCGCGCCGTCAGCGCGTTCGCGACGCCCGACAGCTCGATGGCGCGGCCGATGACGAGGACCGCGCCCACGGTGATGACGGCGGGATCGGCGAATCCGCTGAGCGCTTCGCGCGGCGCGACGATTCCGGCAGCGACACAAAGAAGCAGGGACACCACCGCGACAAGGTCATGGCGTACGCGGTCGGACACGAACAGAACGAGCGCAATGACCAATATGGCCGCTGACAATATTGCGGGGTCCACGGTCTATTGGCCGAAGAAAGCTGCGGAACGTCGCCGGGGGGAGGGAACGAATACCACGATGCCGGTCTCTATAGGGACGGGGCGGGCGTCCGCTCAAACAGATTCTCAACCGCGCCCGATGCCGACCCTTGCAAGGCGGCGCGCATTCGCCCACCTTCCTGTGCGTTCATGCGGGCGGGAACACATGCGGCGGAGTGATCTTCGCCCTTTTCGGATACCGGGTTACCCGCTTAGACTATGGTTCGGTCCGACCCGGGGACGGCCTGGGTACGGACGGTTGAAAGGATTTCCATGAGTAAGCTGACGGGCGGAACGAGCGGCGACGGTTCCGGCAGCGGGGGCGGCGACAGCTCCGGCGACGGCAAGAATACGCTCTACTGCTCCTTCTGCGGCAAGTCGCAGCACGAGGTCAGGAAGCTGATCGCAGGTCCCACGGTCTTTATCTGCGACGAGTGCGTCGAGCTGTGCAACGACATCATCCGCGAGGAAACCAAGACCAGCCTCGTGAAGGACAAGTCCGGCGTGCCGACGCCGCGCGAAATCTGCGACACGCTCGACGATTATGTCATCGGGCAGGACTTCGCGAAGCGCGTGCTCTCGGTCGCGGTGCACAACCACTATAAGCGGCTGGCGCACGGCGCGAAGGGCGCGGACATCGAGCTCGCGAAGTCGAACATCCTGCTGATCGGCCCGACGGGCTGCGGCAAGACGCTGCTGGCGGAAACGCTGGCGAAGACGTTCGACGTGCCGTTCACGATGGCCGACGCGACAACCCTGACCGAGGCCGGCTATGTCGGCGAGGATGTCGAGAACATCATCCTGAAACTGCTGCAGGCCTCGGATTACAATGTCGAACGCGCCCAGCGCGGCATTGTCTACATCGACGAGATCGACAAGGTCAGCCGCAAGGCCGACAACCCCTCCATCACACGCGATGTGTCGGGCGAGGGTGTGCAGCAGGCGCTCCTCAAGATCATGGAGGGCACCACCGCCTCCGTGCCGCCGCAGGGCGGGCGCAAGCATCCGCAGCAGGAATTCCTGCAGGTGGACACCACGAACATCCTGTTCATCTGCGGCGGTGCCTTTGCCGGGCTCGACCGCATCATCGCCGACCGCCTGCAGGGCAAGTCCATCGGGTTCGGCGCGCATGTCGCCAGCCCGGACGAACGACGGGTCGGCAAGATCCTGCGCGAGATCGAACCCGAAGACCTCCTGAAATACGGCCTGATCCCGGAATTCGTTGGCCGCCTGCCGGTTCTGGCGACGCTGGAGGATCTCGATCAGGAGGCGCTGGTGACGATCCTGACCGAGCCGAAGAATGCGCTGGTGAAACAGTATCAGAAGCTGTTCGACATCGAGGAAACGAAGCTGAGCTTCTCCGCCGATGCACTGAAGGCCGTTGCGCAGAAGGCGATTGCCCGGAAAACCGGCGCGCGCGGCCTGCGGTCGATCATGGAAGGCATTCTCCTCGACACGATGTTCGACCTGCCCTCCATGGACGGCGTCGATGAAATCCACATCGACAAGGACGTGGTCGAGGGTCGCAAGGACCCGGTGCGCGTCTTTGCGAAGAAGGCAAAGGCTGCCGCAAGCGACGACGCGGCCTAGATCTCCATTCGGGCCGGAGCGTCGCACCCGCCGCGCTCCGGCTTGAAGGAAACCTCGCCGCTTCCCACATTTGACGCACAGCAACGGCGCGTCCGCAACATCCTGACCGGGGGCGTGCCAAGACCCCCCAGAGGATTTGCATGACCACCGAAACGCTCCCCGTTCTTCCCCTTCGCGACATCGTGGTGTTCCCGCAGATGATCGTCCCGCTGTTCGTGGGCCGCGACAAATCCGTCGCCGCGCTCGAGGCGGTTATGGAGGCGGGCAAGAATGTACTCCTCATCTCGCAGAGGGATGCGGGCGTTGAAGAACCCGAAGCGGCCGATCTTTACGAGGTCGGTGCGATCGCGACCGTCCTGCAGCTCCTGAAGCTGCCTGACGGGACGGTGAAGGTACTCGTCGAGGGCCAGCAGCGCGTAGCCATCGATTCGCTCAACCTGGACGGCGACTATTTCGAGGCTGCCTACACGGTTCTTGACGATGCGCCGGTCGAGGCGACGGAGCTGGCCGCGCTGCAACGCTCCGCCACCGACCAGTTCGAGAATTACGTCCGTTTGAACAAGAAGATTGCGCCCGAAGTCGTGGTGCAGGTCCAGCAGATGGATGACCCGGCGCGCGTTGCCGACGCAATCGCGGCCAATCTCTCCGTAAAGCTGGAACAGCGCCAGCGGCTCCTGAGCGAGCCGAACCCGGCCAAGCGGCTGGAGATGGTCCTCGGCCTGATGGAGGGCGAGATGGGCGTCCTGCAGGTCGAGAAGAAGATCAAGGGCCGCGTCAAGCGCCAGATGGAGAAGACGCAGCGCGAATATTATCTCAACGAGCAGATGAAGGCGATCCAGCGCGAGCTGGGTGACGGTGACGAGGAAACCGACGAGCTTACCGAGCTTCAGGAGAAGATCGAGGAGACACGCCTGTCGCCCGAGGCTCTGGAAAAGGCGACCGCCGAGCTGAAAAAGCTGAAGGCGATGGCACCGCAGTCCGCCGAGGCGACGGTCGTGCGCAACTATCTCGACACGCTGCTCGGCCTGCCCTGGGGCAAGTCCAGCCGTACGCGCAAGGACCTGAAGGCGGCGCAGCAGATCCTCGACGAGGATCACTACGGCCTTGAAAAGGTCAAGGACCGGATCATCGAATATCTGGCGGTGCAGTCGCGCGCGAAAAAGCTGAAGGGGCCGATCCTGTGCCTCGTCGGCCCGCCGGGTGTGGGCAAGACGTCGCTCGGCCGTTCCATCGCGAAGGCCACGGGCCGGAAGTTCATCCGCCAGTCGCTGGGCGGTGTGCGGGACGAGGCCGAGATTCGCGGCCACCGGCGCACCTATATCGGCTCGATGCCGGGCAAGGTCTTGGCGAACATGAAAAAGGCCGGGACGAAGAACCCGCTGTTCCTCTTTGACGAGATTGACAAGCTGGGCCAGGACTTCCGCGGCGACCCGTCGTCCGCGCTTCTTGAAGTTCTTGATCCGGAACAGAATTCCAAGTTCAACGATCATTATCTCGAAGTCGATTACGACCTGTCGAGTGTGATGTTTGTCACCACGGCGAACAGCCTGAACATGCCCCAGCCGCTGCTGGACCGGATGGAGATCATCCGCCTGTCCGGCTACACCGAAGACGAGAAGGTCGAGATCGCCAAGGCGCACCTGCTGCCGAAGCAGATCAAGGAGCACGGCCTGAAAAAGGGCGAGTTCGCGGTGACCGAAGAGGCGCTGCGCGACCTCATTCGCTATTACACGCGGGAGGCGGGCGTGCGCACGCTGGAGCGCGAAATTGCCCGGCTGGCGCGGAAGTCCCTCCGCAAGATCATCGAGCAGGCCGAAACGTCGATCGAGATCACGCCCGACAATCTTGCCGACTATGCCGGCGTACGGAAGTTCCGCTTCGGCGTGTCGGAGGAAGAGGACCAGATCGGCGCCGCGACCGGCCTCGCCTGGACCGAGGTTGGCGGCGAGCTGCTGACGCTGGAGGCCGTCACGGTCCCCGGCAAGGGCAACATCCGCACCACCGGCAAACTCGGCGAAGTCATGAAGGAATCGATCCAGGCCGCGCTCAGCTTCATCAAGGCCCGCGCGCCCGAATACGGCATCAACCCGGAAATCTTTGCCCGCCGCGATATCCATGTGCATGTGCCCGAAGGGGCAACGCCCAAGGATGGCCCCTCCGCCGGTGTGGGCATGGTCACGGCCATCATTTCCGCGCTTAGCGACACGCCGGTTCGCCGCGAGGTCGCGATGACGGGCGAGGTGACGCTGCGCGGCCGCGTGCTGCCCATCGGCGGCCTGAAGGAGAAGCTGCTCGCGGCACTGCGCGGCGGCATCAAGACCGTCCTTATCCCCGAAGAGAATGAAAAGGACCTGGCCGAGATCCCCGCGAACATCACCGAGGGCCTCGATATTCATCCGGTCAGCCATGTCGACGAAGTGCTGCACCTGGCCCTGTCGAAGGCGCTGGAGCCGATCGAGTGGACGGAACCGGAAACCGCATCGACGGACCCAGATAGCGATGTCCTTGCGGCAGAGGCAGCCCGCGCACCGGTTCAGTAACGACCCGGAATCTTTTGACTCTCCTTCTGCCCCGTTCTTAGGTGGCAGGCACGGCGCACTGCGCCGCAAGGATAAAAACGGGGAGAGTTAGGTGAACAAGCAGGAACTGGTCGCCAGCGTGGCCGATCATGCCGACCTCAGCCGGGCGGACGCCGGCAAGGCCGTTGATGCCGTATTCGGCACGATCGAGGGCGCGCTCAAGGACGGCGAAGAGGTTCGCCTCGTGGGCTTTGGGACGTTTTCAACAGCGCATCGCAAGGCTTCGACAGGCCGCAACCCGCGTACAGGCGAGCCGATGCAGATCAAGGCCTCCAACCAGCCGAAGTTCAAGGCCGGCAAGGGCCTGAAGGACGCTGTCAACTAGGCGCATGCATCCACTTGTGAAGTGTGAAAGGGCGCGGCAGACTGGGAGGGTTCACCGGGCCCCTTCTTTTTGGCGGTCCGCTGAACCAGGAGCCGCTGGACGGGCACGGTTCACGCGCTTATATCGCCGCTCTTCCGCGCCGCTGGCGGCGTGGGCGCGTAGCTCAGCGGTAGAGCACTGCCTTCACACGGCAGGGGTCGCAAGTTCGAACCTTGCCGCGCCCACCATCACCCGCATGGGCGGGTGCCAGTTCGCTAAGGGTCCCTAGCGGTTCACCGTTACCGACTTGATCTTGCCGGGTGACTTAGGCGGCTCGCCTACCGGCAGCGCATCGACATGCTCCATGCCCTCGGTCACTTCGCCCCAGACCGTATACTGGCCGTCGAGAAAGTCGGCTTCCTCGAAGCAGATGAAGAACTGGCTGTTCGCCGAGTTCGGGTCCTGTGTACGGGCCATCGAACAGGTGCCGCGCTTGTGCGGCGCATCGGAAAACTCGGCTTTCAGATCCGGCTTGTCGGAGCCGTGCATGCCCGTGCCCGTCGGGTCACCGCCCTGCGCCATGAAGCCGGGAATGACGCGGTGAAACGGTACGCCGTCGTAGAAACCGTCCTCGGCGAGCGCCGCGATGCGCTCCACATGGTTGGGGGCAAGGTCCGAGCGGAGACGGATATACACGTCGCCGCTGTCGAGGGTCATTACGAGGTTTTTTGCTTCGGCCATGGGTAGGCTCCGGTGTCATGAAAACGAAATCTTTGGCCGTGCGCCTAGCGCGCCGGTCGCGCTTGTCCAGAGGCGGTTTTTGACAGCCGGATGCCGCTTTGCCCTTGCCATCGGCCATCCGCTCGCGGCATGAGACCGCCGACGCGAAAGCGCGGGCGCTTAGCTCAGTTGGTAGAGCATCTCGTTTACACCGAGAGGGTCGGCAGTTCGAGCCTGTCAGCGCCCACCATTCGCCTCCTCCTGCGAATCGGTTTCAATTGAAACTTTTCACGGGCTTCGTTCGTCTTTTCAGTAAGATCGAATGAAAGAGGAGAGACCCCCAATGGCCGATATTTTCAAGCTGCTGAAGACCGATCACGACAAGCACCGCGAGCTTCTGAAGAAGATTTCCGCGACGAGCGGTGACAGTGAGGAGCGCCGCGAGCTGTTCAACCAGTTCAAATATGAAGTGCAGGCGCACGCCAACGCCGAAGAGCAGTCGCTCTATGCCGAAATGCTCGCCGATCCGGAGCTGCAGGACGAGGGCAGCCACTCGACTGCCGAACATCACGAGATCGAAGAGTATATCGAAAAGCTGGAAAAGACCGATATGGCCTCCTCTGGCTGGATCGCGACCTTCGAGAAGCTGCGCGAGCGGTACGAGCATCACATCGACGAGGAAGAAGAAGAAACCTTCGCCGCGGCCAAGGACGAGTTTTCCGATGGGAAGCGCGAGGAGCTTGGCGAGACCTTCGCGGACCGCAAGCCGAAGGAGAAGGCGCAGCTGAAGGAAGCCGCCTGACGTTACCGATAACCGGTCGGGCTCGTTTGCGGGTCCGGCCCTGTTCCCGGCGTTCTCGTCTGCTGAAGCCCTTCAGGGCTCAGTCGACGGGCACGCCGGGCAGCCGTTTGGACGTCCGGATCGTCAGAGACGTCTTCACATGCTCCACATTCGGCGCCGATGTCAGCGCCCCGGTCAGGAACTCCTGAAAACTCTTCAGGTCACGCGCAACGATTTTCAGGATGAAATCGATCTCCCCGTTCAGCATGTGGCATTCGCGAACGGGCGGCAGACTAGCAACATAATCCTCGAACGCTTTCAGGTCGCTCTCGGCCTGGCTTTTCAGGCTGACCATCGCGAACACCATGATCGAGTATCCGAGAAGATCCGGGTCGAGGTCCGCGTGATAGCCGCGGATCGCCCCAGCCTCCTCCAGCGCCCGAACCCGGCGAAGGCAGGGCGGCGCGGTGAGGCCGACGCGCTGCGCCAGATCGACGTTCGTCATCCGGCCGTCCTGCTGCAGGCGGTCGAGGATCTCGATATCAATATCGTCAAAACCGCGCGTGGGTACTGCCAAGAGGCGTCCTTCATGTTCGATTCGGAAAGCTTCCCTGCACCTACTTAACGAATCATTTCAAGCGCTCAACGCGAATGGCCGCGAAGAGGGAATTTTAAGCTCTCTGTCTTAGTGACAAATCGGTTCGTAACCGTATTGAAACATCATGTACCGCGACCAGCGCCTGACAACGATCGCCGACTGGCCCACCGATACCGACGATGCCCGTATCGCCGCGATCGGGCAGCTTTTGATGCTCCTGAACGACGATCGCGGTTCAGACGATCTGCGCGCTGCGGCAGTCGAGCAAGTCCGCACACTTTGGCGGTTGCTGTCCGCGGGCGCGCAGAACCGGGTCGCCAGCCTTGCCAAAGCGCGAGGTGTTGATCTCACGGACGGATCGGCCGCGACCGGCGGCAGCGTTGCCGCTCTGTTTGGTGTGGACGCTCAGCCGGACGCCGACGAACCAGTCAGTTTGCCGAGTAGTTTCGACCGGCCCGATCCCGAAACGCTGGCGACCCAAACTTTGGAGTCGCGGCGAGACAGTGCCGAGCGGCTTGGCGAGCTGATCGCGCGGATCGACGCATTCCGGGAACGGCGGCGTGCCGGTGCCGACGACGGGCAACGCTGGCACAGTGATGCCGGTGGCCTGATCGTCGAGGGCTTCCGAAGTTTTGCCGCGAGCAAACCAGTGTATCTCACCGCTCTGGCCTTTGTCGATCCGGACGCCGCGACGCGGCGAATCGATCTTGGCCAACCGCTGCGTAATTGCGCGCTGACGGTGGACGGCGATGCCCGTTTCCTGAACGCGGAACCCGTGTTTGCGGATGAAAGCGGGCGTTTTGAAGGGTATCGCGGAACCCTTAGCGCCCGTTCGCACGCCACGACCACACCGCTTCTGGGTGAGAACGTCGCCGAACTTGCGCATGAGGTGCTGACACCGCTCAACGCGATCATGGGCTATGCTCAGATGATTGAGGACGAAATCCTGGGTCCGGCTTCGCCGCAGCTGAAGGCGGGAACCGCAGAACTGATCGGCAAGACCTCCGCGCTGCTGGAGGCGGTCGAAACGCTTGGCGACATGTCGGTCATCGACCGGGGCGGCGCGGGGGATGGGCCGAGCGAACTGGTCTTCGTCCTGCCAGCGCTGGAGCGTGCCGTGTCGAGGCTTGAGGCGCCGGCCCAGCGCCGCGGTGTTACGCTCGCGGCGTCGGGCAATCCGGCAGCGGCAATCGTCGCACCCCGCCGACGCATCGAGCAGGTCATCGACAGGCTGGCGGCAACGCTGCTTGCCCACGCAGACGCAGGCGAAACGCTGACGCTGCATGCCCGCGACGGCGGGGCGGACTTCGACTTACCAGCCGCGCTACGTATGCGTTCGCTGCAGTCGCTTTGGCTCGATCCACCGGCCAAGCTTCGCACGGAGGGAGCGCCGATCCTCGGCCTGTCGATCGCGCTGCGCCACGCCGACCGTATCCTGAACCAGCTGGGCGGGCATATTCTTGTGGAGGGCGGGCAGCTTTGCCTCCATGCAGAATTTCTTGACCGGGCCGAGGAAGGGCTGGCCTCGTAATAGTTGCACGGTCGTCCTAGATCGTCAGCCTGACCTTGTTTGACGATTCTGGGAGCGCCCACCTGCCATGAGCACCACCGATATCCATGTAAATGTCGCGATTATCGGCTCCGGGCCTGCCGGTTATACAGCCGCGGTCTATGCCTCACGCGCGGCGTTGAACCCGGTAATGATCCGCGGGCTGCAGCCGGGGGGACAGCTGACCATCACGACGGATGTCGAGAACTGGCCGGGCGAAACCTCGATCATGGGCCCGGACCTGATGGTCAAGATGGAGGACCAGGCGAAGGCGCTGGGTACCGAGCTGATCGACGATATCGTCACCGATGTGGATACGAGCGCGCGTCCCTATCGCCTGTCGCTGGAGTCCGGAAACACGATCACCGCCGAAACGGTCATCATCGCGACGGGCGCGCAGGCGCGCTGGCTCGGCCTCGAAAGCGAGACGAAGTTTCGCGGGTTCGGCGTATCGGCCTGCGCCACGTGCGACGGTTTCTTCTACCGCGGGAAGACGGTCGGCGTGGTCGGCGGCGGCAATACGGCGGTCGAGGAAGCGCTGTTCCTGACCAACTTTGCCGAGAAGGTGTACCTGATCCATCGCCGCGACGAGCTGCGCGCGGACAAGACCAACCAGGCGCGGCTGTTCGCGAACGAGAAGGTGGAGCCGGTGTGGAACGCCACCGTCGCCGAAGTGCACGGCGATGAAGACCCGCTCTCCGTGACCGGCGTGCGGCTGGTCGCCACGGACGGCGGTCCGGACCGCGAACTGTCCCTGCACGGCCTGTTCATCGCGATCGGCCACGACCCGGCGACGCAGCTGTTCAGGGGCAAGCTCGATATGGACGAGGACGGCTATCTGCTGTGCGCGCCCGATTCGACCGCGACGTCGAAGCCCGGCATCTATGCCGCGGGCGATGTGAAGGACCATGTCTACCGGCAGGCCGTGACGGCGGCGGGCATGGGCTGCATGGCGGCGCTGGAGGCGGAGCGCTTCCTTGCGGCGAATGAAGCCGCCGAACCGCAGCGGCAGGCAGCCGAATAGCGGGCGGGCGAGGAAGGGGGGCACCATGAGCGCCTTTGACTGGGACAAGCTGAGATTGCTGAATGCGGTTGCGGAAGCGGGCAGCTTCACCGAGGCCGCGCGGCGTCTCGGCACGTCGCAGCCCGCCTTGTCACGGCAGATAGCCTCGCTGGAGGAGTCCATTGGCGCAAAGCTGTTCCACCGCCACGCGCGCGGCCTTGCCTTGACCCATGAGGGCGAACAGCTTGCGGGCGTTGCGAGCGATACGTTCGAGCGTGTCGAAACGGTCCGGCAGGCGATCGAGCAGTCGCTCGGCAAGCCGACGGGGGAGCTGCGGCTGACCACGACGATCAGCTTCGGCTCGACCTGGCTGGCGCGCGCAATTTCGGACTTCGTCCGCGCCTACCCTGAAATCGATGTCACAATGATGCTGTCTGACGACGAGCTGGACCTCGCGCGCCGGGAGGCGGACGTCGCGGTGCGGTTCGCGCCCCCGACCCAGCAGCACATGATCTCGCGCCGCATGGAGGCCGTCCGCTACCGCCTGTGCGCGTCGCCGGATTATATCAAGCGGCACGGCGTGCCGGAAACGGCCGCCGGTCTCAGCGAGCACAGGCTGGTTGCCTTTATCGATCCCGCGCCCGGCCCCATCCAGGGCGTGAACTGGGCGCTGGAGGTTGGCAATACCGGCCCGCCGCGCCAGCCGCGCATCCGCGTGAACAGCATCTTCGGCTTGGCGCAGGCGGTCGAGGCGGGGGCCGGGATTGCCGCGCTTCCCAGCTACCTGATCCGCGCGGCAGGCGGGCGTTTGAAGGTGATCCTGCCCGACGAGCTTGGCCCCATCTCCCGCACCTATTTCGTCTATCCGGAGGAGCTGCGCGGTTCGATCCGGGTCTCCGCGCTGCGCGACTTCCTGCTGAAGCGAATGCGCGACGATCCGCTGGATGTCGATGAAGCCATGCTTTCAGTGCATAGCTGACCAAACCGGTATGGGTCTGCACAAGCCGGGAGCGAACAGGCATATCCCAATCATCGGCGAGCGGCCATGGGCCCCGCCACGGTGATCGACCTCCGCGCCCTCCCTTGCGGATTTCGATACACGGCCCCCGGCATCTTCTCCCTCCCTCCCCTTGCCGGGGGCCCCTCACCGTTTTCTCCAGCCTAAACGCAGTCTTGTCTCTTTCGCTTGCGCGCGAAGCGGTTATGATCGCTGCATGCTGAAGGCTGCCGACCATCTTTACATTCCCTTTCCGGAGGACTGGTCGCCGCGCTTCCTGATCTTCGTCGATACCGAGGAAGAGTTCGACTGGTCGAAGCCGCGCCGCCGCGATTCCACAAGCGTTGAGGCCGTGAAGGCGCTGCCCGACATCCACAGGCTGATGACGGACCACAAGGCGCAGCCGGTCTACCTTGTCGACTATCCGGTGACGTCGGACGACAGTGCGGTTGCGGTTCTCAAAGGCTTTCAGGACGAGGGGTCCGCAGCCATTGGCGCGCAGCTTCATCCCTGGGTGAACCCGCCGTTCGTTGAGCAGGTCAGCGCGAAGAACAGCTTTCCCGGCAATCTTCCGCGCAGCGTCGAGCGCGCCAAGATCCGCTCGCTGACCGAAGCCATTACGGAAAAGTTCGGCACGCAGCCCATCGCCTACCGCGCCGGCCGGTACGGGGTCGGCCCGAACACCGAAGCGCTGCTCGACGAGGCGGGCTATCAGCTCGACGTATCGGTGCGCCCCTATTTCGATTACCGGGGGGAGGGCGGCCCGAGTTTCCGGCGCATCGCGCCCGCGCCTTACTGGACCGGCGACGAGCGGCGTCTTCTTGAACTGCCGCTCAGTTCGACCTTCACCGGCGGCCTGCGCGGAATGGGCGAATGGGCCTTTCGCCTTGCCGACCGGGTGCCGCACCTGAACGGGCTCCTGTCGCGCGGGCGCCTTCTTAGCCGGATCGCCTTGACGCCCGAGGGTATTCCCGAGGTCGACGCCGTCCGCGCGGTCGAACAGCTCGTAGAGGAACGCGCGCCGATCATTTCCATATCCTTCCACTCCCCGTCCGTGGAACCGGGAAACACGCCCTATGTCCGCGACGAAAGCGACCTGAAGGCGTTCTTTCACTGGTTCGAGGCGGTGCTGGGGCGGCTCGGCGAGCTGGGCGTCAAACCGATCGGCGTCGAACAGTTCGTGGCCCACTGCCGCACATTCGGCTCGGCCCGCGCAGTTGAAGCCGCATCGCCGGGCGCTTAGAGGGTCGCGCGCCGGGGCCGGGTGGGGCCTGTAGCTCAATGGTAGAGCTGGCCGCTCATAACGGCTTGGTTGGGGGTTCGAATCCCTCCGGGCCCACCAGCCTTGCGGCCCCTTGGTGTCGTAGGCATATATAACACCTATGTTCGATTTTCTTCGTCGCCGCTCCGGAAGCGACACGCCCCTGAATGAGGCACCGTTGCAGGAGGCCGCGCCCGTCATCCCCGACTATGCGGACAGCGCCTTCGCGGCTGAAGAGGCCGCCGGGCAGGGGCGCGACCGTCGCAGGCGCTGGTTCGTGCGCGGGCTGGGCGCGGCTGTCCTCGCCATGATCCTTCTGTTCGGCGTGCTGGCCTGGACCGCGCCGCTCGGAAAGGCGCTGGAGCCGCTGGACGAGCCTGCCATCGTGCTGGAGGCGGCGAACGGCACGCCCATTGCGCGCCGCGGCCAGTACAAGGCGGAGCCCGTCGACATCAATGCCCTGCCGCCGCACGTCTATAACGCCTTCATTGCTATCGAGGACCAGCGCTTCTTCAGCCACTGGGGGCTCGACCCGCGCGGGATCGGCCGGGCATTGGGGGCGAACGTGCGCGAGGGCGCGGTGGTGCAGGGCGGCAGTACGATCACCCAGCAGCTTGCGAAAACGGCATTTCTCTCCAGCGAGCGCTCGCTCTGGCGCAAGGCACAGGAGGCGGTCATCGCCTTGTGGCTGGAGCTGTGGCTGACAAAGGAGGAAATCCTCGAACGCTACCTGTCCAGCGTCTATTTCGGGGAAGGGGCATGGGGCCTCGGCGCGGCATCCCAGACCTATTTTTCGAAGGTGCCTGGCGAACTGACTTTGGGCGAATCGGCGATGCTGGCGGGGCTGATGAAGGCTCCGTCGCGCCTTGCGCCGACACAGAATTACGCAGGCGCGCGCGAACGGGGAAAGCTCGTCATTGCCGCGATGAAGGAACAGGGCTTGATTACCGACGCCGAATGGTCGGCTGCGCGGAAGGCAGAGATGAACCCGGGTCGCGACAACCTGCCCGTTGGCTCCTATTTCGCCGACTGGATTTCTCCGGTCGCCAAGAACATGGTCCGCGCTGGCTATGGCGAGACCCGTATCCGCACAACGCTCGATTTCGATATGCAGCAGACAGCCCAGCGCATCCTGCAACGGCGACTGGCGCGCTCCTCGGCCACGCAGGGCGCGCTGATCGCGATGCGCCCTGACGGCCGTGTTCTCGCGATGGTGGGCGGCACCGACTACCGGGCCAGCGCGTTCAATCGCGCGGTACAGGCAAAGCGCCAGTCCGGCAGCGCGTTCAAACTGTTCGTCTACCTCACCGCGTTACGGTCGGGCATGAACCCCAATAGCATGGTCGAGGATGCGCCTGTCACGCTCGGGAACTGGCAGCCGAGCAATTACGATGACAGCTATGCCGGGCCGATCACGCTGGAAAGCGCCTTTGCCCGTTCATCGAATGTGGCGGCGGCGCGGCTGGCGGACCGGGTCGGCGTGGAGGCGATGACCGACGCCGCGCGCGACCTCGGTGTCGATAGCGAGCTAGGTGATGACCTGACCATCGCACTGGGGTCTTCCTCGACGACGCTGCTTGAAATGACCGCGGCTTATGCCGCCGTCGCCGCCGGCCGTTATCCCATCGAACCCTACGGAATCGAGGAGCAGGAGGACGGCAGTCTCGGCGCGCGGCTGGAGCGTGCGCTTGGAGGCGAGCAGAGGACCCTCCGCGAACAGCGCGACCTTCTGCAGCTTCTGAATGCCGTGATGGAACGGGGCACCGCGCGGCGGATCAACCTTGCCATTAACGACTATGGCAAGACCGGGACGACGCAGGACAACCGCGACGCGCTGTTCATCGGTTTCGTGCCCGGACTGGTGGTCGGTGTGTGGGTGGGCAATGACGACAACAGCCCGACCAACGGCGTGACGGGTTCGAATGTGCCTGCCGACATCTGGCGCGAGTTCGTCCTCGCGGCCTCTCCGGAGGCGCGGTCGGCTGAGGAGCGGGCGCGGCGTATCGCGGCGGCGGCGGAGGAGCGAGAACGCGCGGAAGCGGCGGCCGAGGCGGAACGACAGCGCGGCGGCGATCTGATTGCCGACATCGAAGACCTGATTGCCGGCGACGAGATGGCGGGCCGGCGTATCCTGGAACGGGTGCTGCGCGGCGAACTGACCGCCGACGGGGCTAGCGCTGAAATCGAACGCGAGATCGACCGGCGCGCGGACGAGGCACCGGAACGCCGCGACCAGCTTGACGATTTCGAAGACCAGTGGCGCGAGGCACTGAAGGCCTATGAGGAGTTGGCCCGCGAACCTGCGCCAAACTGACGGTGGATCAGTCCCAAAGCGCTGCCGCCTCATTGTCTGCGGCCTGCGCCTCTACCCAATGCGCAGTGCCGTCGGGGCGGGTTTCGCGTTTCCAGAACGGGGCCTTCGTTTTCAGCCAGTCCATCAGGAAACGTGCTGCGTCGAAGGCGTCCCCTCGGTGGGGCGATGCGACGGCCACGAACACGATGGCATCGCCCGGGTGCAGCAGGCCGTAGCGGTGGATCACCCGCCCGCGAAGGACAGCAAACCGCTCGGCGGCTTCCCCGGCAATCGCGTCAAGCTGCCGTTCGGTCATGCCGGGATAATGCTGCAGTTCCAGTGTGCTGCCGGGTTCGCCCCTGACCAGACCCGTGAAACTGACCAGCGCGCCCGCGTCGCCGTCACCGCCGAGAGCGGCCAGCTCGGCGGCGGCATCGAACGCCTCGGCCTGAACGCTGGTCCGGATCATCCGCCGGTGACGGGCGGGAAGATGCCGAGCTCTGCGCCGTCACGGACAGGCGCATCGATCCCGACAAAGACCTGGTCGAGGGCGAAGCGCAGGCAGGACGGCTCGGCGAAGGCGGCACGGTACTGCTCGCCCTCCCGCTCCAGCGCGGCCAGCACGTCCGCGACGGTCGCCACGCCTGCCGGAAAGTCGCGCGTCTCGCCGTCCATTCCCACCGTATCGCGGGTGGCGGCGAAGTAGAGAATGTTCAGCTTCACGGCCCGGCCTTCAGACCATGTGTTTCATGCCGGCGCGCAGATAGTCGTAGCCGGTGATCGAAGTCATGATGGCGGCGATCCAGAGGCAGGTAATGCCGACTTCCCACGCGGGCAGAAACGGCATCTTCACTTCGGAAAAGCCGACGAGGATCAGCGCGCCGAGTGCCACCATCTGGAACGTGGTTTTCCACTTGGCGAGCTGACTAACCGGTACCGACACCTGCACACCGCCTAGAAACTCCCTAAGCCCGCTGACGATGATTTCCCGAAGGAGAATGATAAGCGCGGCGATCGTTGCGAAGCCGTTCACGATGTCGTTCTCGATCAGCATGATGATCGTGGCGGCGACCATGATCTTGTCGGCAATGGGGTCGAGGAACTGGCCCAGCTTCGACACCGTGCCCTGCGAGCGTGCCAGGTAGCCATCGAGGTAATCGGTTGCGCCGGCCACACTGAAGACCACAAAGGCGATCAGATGACCGAGCCAACCCGCCTGCCACATGCAGATGACAATGATGGGCACAGCAAGGATGCGCGACAGTGTCAGCAGGTTTGGCAGGCTGGTCATCAGGCTTTCGCGTCTAAGAAGAAGCGGCGCATGCCACAAGCTAGGGAGCCCGGCGAATGAACGTGACTGAAGCCATCGAAAGCCGCCGCTCGGTGCGCGGTTTCCTCGACGAACCCGTCGATCCCGAGCTGATCCGGACAATTTTGACCACCGCTGCCCGCGCGCCGTCGGGCGGCAACCTGCAGCCCTGGCATATCCATGTCGTGGGCGGCGCCGAACTCGACCGGCTGAAGGAGATCATGGCGGCGAAGGTCGGCGAAGCGCCGAAGGGCGAGCCGACCGAATATGACATCTATCCCAGAAAACTTGCCGATCCCTACAAGGCGCGGCGCTTTCAGGTGGGCGAGGATATGTATGCCCGGCTCGGGATCCCGCGCGAGGACAAGATGGCGCGGCTGCAGTGGTTCGCGAACAATTTCCGCTTCTTCGACGCGCCGCTCGCGCTGTTCTGCTATGTCCACCGCGACATGGGCCCGCCGCAATGGTCGGACCTCGGCATGTATCTTCAGAGCGTCATGCTGCTGCTGCGCGAGGCCGGCCTCGACAGCTGTCCGCAGGAATGCTGGGCGATTTATCCGCAGACGATCAGTGAGTTTCTGGGCACGCCAGAAGAGCATATGCTATTCACCGGCATGGCCATCGGGAAGAAGGACCCTGATGCACCGGTGAACCAGCTCCACGCCGCCCGCGCCCCGCTTGAGGAATATGCCGAGTTTCGCGGAATCTAGACCAAAAGCTGGATGACGATCCCGACGACGCAGGCAATGAGCGCGGCGAGCGTTGCCAGCGAACCGATCATGAAGCCCGTCTGCCGCTTCGACGCCTCAACGTTGTAACCGCGTACGAACAAAAACCGGCCGATCGCGAAGATCAGCGCGTATATGCCGCCCACCACATCGCCGAACAGCGCGGTAAGGATCGCGACAACGGGCAGAAAGATGACCATCTGCTCGACGAAGTTCTGGTGCGCGCGAAAGGCGCGGACGAAGCCGTCGGGCCCGGTTGTCGCCGGAGCCTGCACCTCATATTTCCCGCGCGCCTTGCCCACGAGCATCATGGCGTAGATTTTCGTGCAGATCACCAGCAGCACGCCGAGCGACGTCAGCGGATAGAAAATCTCGTTCATCGGCCGGTTCTCCCCATTTTGTTGTTGGCGCGCGCCCCTAGCGCTGAAAGCCGATAGGTGGAAGCGCGGCGCGTTTCGGCGCAGGCTCTCCTTCAAACCATCAGGGGAGGATCAGAACCATGTCGATCGATTTCGAAATTCCGGAAGAAGCCAAGGCCATCCGCGAGGAAGTGCGCGCCTGGGTCAACGACCATGTGAAACCCGCCGAGAAGCGCGTGGTCGACGAGGAAAGCTACCGCGAAGTTCTCGCCGAACTGCGCACCGAAGCGCGGAAGCGCGGCCTTTGGTGTCCGTTCATCCCGAAGGAGCATGGCGGCATGGGCCTCGGCCCGCTGGCGAATGCGCTGGTTCAGATGGAGCTCGGCGAGAGCTTCCTCGGCGCGCTCAGCATGAACACGCAGGGACCGGACGACGCCACGATGATGACGCTGCTGGAACATGGCACCGATCATCAGAAGGAGAAGTTCCTGAAGCCGCTGCTGAACGGTGAAAAGCGCATCTGCTATTCGATGACGGAGAAGGCGGCGGGCGCCGACGCGACGGGTATGCAGACCACGGCGGAGAAGGTCGGCAACGACCGCTATGTCCTCAACGGCGAGAAATGGTTCTCATCCGCTGCCAGCGCCGCCGACATCGCGCTCGTCATGGCGAAGACCGACCCCGACGCGCCGCGGCACCAACAATTTTCGACGTTCCTCGTGGAGCTGCCGAACCCGGGCTACCAGATCGTTCGCGACATCGAGACGATGGGCGGACATCACGAACTCGCCGCCGTGCTCGGTCACACCCACTCCGAGATCAAGATCGAGAACCTCGAAGTCCCGGCGGAGAACCTGCTCGGCGGGGAGGGGCAGGGGTTCAACATGGGCCAGCACCGCCTCGCCTATGGCCGTCTTCGCCACGGCATGCACAATGTCGCGCGGGCGCAGCGCGCGCTCGACATGGCGACCGAGCATATCATCAACCGCGAAACCTTCGGCCAGAAGCTCGAAAAGCGCCAGGGCGTCCAGTTCATGCTCGCCGAATGCGCCAGCCAGCTTTACATCGCGCGCCTGATGCTGATGCACATCGCCTACAAGGCGGAGCAGGGCATGGACCTGCGGCAGGAGAACGGCATCGCCAAGGTGTTCCTCGCCAACATGGTGCACAAGGTCGTCGATACCGCGATCCAGCTGCACGGCGCGCTCGGCTATTCGAAGGACACGCCGCTCGCCGACTGGTATGTCGGCATCCGGTCCCAGCGGCTGGTCGATGGTCCGGACGAGGTGCACAAGTGGAAAACTGGCAAGAACGTGATCGCGGCTTTCAAGGAAGACGGTACGACGGCGGCAGCCTGCGGCGGCGATATTCTTTGAGGGGCGTGATCGCGGCGGCGGGCGCGCTGCTCGGTGCGGCGGCGCTGCCCGCCTGCACGAACGCGCCGCCACGATCCGTTGCCGCGATTCACGAGGCCGCGTTCGTACTCGATGTGCATGCGGACATTGCGATGCCGGATACGGCGTCGATCTACCTGGGCGCGGACGGCCGCTCTCAGGTCGCACCGGACAAGCTTGCGGCGGGCGGCGTCGATGCCGTCGTCCTTTCCTTAGCGGTTCCTCCCGGCCCGCGAACGGAGGAGGCCGATGCCGCTGCCCATGCCGAGGCGATGGCCAAGGTTGCGGAGGTGAACCGCAGGGTCGCGGCGAGCGGTGCCGCGCTGACCCTTGCCCGCTCAGCGGACAACCTGGTCGCCGCGCATGAGGCCGGGACAACGGCGATCATCCTCGGCTTCCAGAATGCCCGCGCGCTGGAGGGAAGCCTCGACCGTATCGATGATTTCTATGCGTCGGGCGTTCGCATGTTCGCCTTCAACCACATTGCGCATAACGAGTTTTCGGACTCCTCCCGCCCGTTGTTCGATAGCGAGAAGGGCGCGTTCGAGCCGACCGAGGAGCATGGCGGCCTGTCCGATCTTGGCCGCGCGGCGGTCGCGCGAATCAACGATCTCGGCGCGCTGATCGATGTTTCCCAGTCGTCCCGTGCAGCAACGCTGGAGATGATCGCACTGTCGAGGACGCCCGTCATCGCCAGCCATTCCAACGCGAAGGCAATGTCGGACGCGACCCGAAACCTCAGCGATGAAGAAATCGACCGTATCGGCGAAACCGGCGGCGTCATTGGGGTCGCGGCGTTCAGCGCCTATCTGGTCGACTATTCTGATCCGGAGCTGAAGGCCGCGATCCTGGAACGACGACGCGGCGTCGGGCTGCCCGACCGCTACGCTTACCCGTACGAGCTGTACTGGGAACTCGATGACACAGCCGTGCGGCGCACCTTCCTGACGGGCATGTCTGATACCATCGGAAGCAGCAGCGTCGGCCGGATGGTCGATCACATCGACTATATCGTGGAACGGATCGGGATCGACCATGTCGCGATCGCCAGCGACTTCAATCATGGCGGCGGCGTCAGCGGTTTCGAAGATGCGAACCAGGCGCCGGCCATCACGGCGGAACTGGTCGCGCGCGGCTATTCGGAAGCGGATATTGGCAAGATCTGGGGCGGCAATTTCCTGCGCGTCCTTCGGGCGGCGGAGGCGGGCAGGGCGCGCTAGTTCAGCCAGCCGGGTGGAAGTGGTCGTAGATTTTTTGCGCCACCGTTTCGCTGATTCCCGGTGCGTCCATCAGCTGCGCGAGACCCGCTGCGCGCACGGCCTTCGCCGTACCGAAGTGCATGAGAAGCGCGCGTTTGCGGGCGGGGCCGATTCCCGGCACCTCGTCGAGCGGGGAGACACCGATAGCCTTGGACCGCTTTGCGCGGTGTGCGCCGATGGCGAAGCGGTGCGCCTCGTCGCGTAGTCGCTGCAGGTAGAAGAGTACGGGATCGTTTGGCGGCAGCGTGAGCTCGCGGCCATCGTCCATGTAGAAGGTCTCACGCCCGGCGTTGCGGTCCGGGCCTTTCGCCACGCCGACCATCGGGATGTCGTCGGTGCCGCACTCGGCGGAGATGTCCTGCGCAGCAGAAAGCTGGCCCTTGCCGCCATCGATCAGGATCAGGTCGGGCCACTGGCCCTTGCTCTTGTCCGGATCGTCTTTGGTCAAGCGTGACAGGCGTCGTTTGAGGACATGGCGCATCATCCCGAAATCGTCGCCGGGCGCAATGCTGTCGTCCTTGATGTTGAACTTGCGATAGGCGTTCTTCTGGAACCCCTCCGGCCCCGCGACGATCATCGCGCCGCCCGCATTCGCGCCCTGGATATGGCTGTTGTCATAGGTTTCGATTCGCCGGGGCGGTTCCTCCAGTTCGAACAGTTCCGCCACCTGCCGCAGCAGCTTCGCCTGCGTCGTCGATTCGGCGAGGCGACGGTCCAGCGCCTCGACGGCGTTGCGCTGCGCCTGCTCGACCAGTTTGCGAAGCGGTCCGCGCTGGGGACGTTTCAGCACGATCCTGCGCTCGGCCCGCTCGCACAGCGCTTCGGCGATCAGCGCGCCCTCTTCCAGATCGCGGTCGACGAGGATTTCCGGCGGCACCGGCATGTCCTCGTAAAACTGCATCAGGAAACTCGACAGAACCTCGTCGAGGTCTTCGCCCGACACATTCTTCGGGAAGAAGGCGCGGTGTCCCCAATTCTGCCCCCCGCGCACGAAAAACGCCTGAATGCAGACCTGATTGGCCCTCGCCGCCAGCGCGATCACATCGGCATCGCGCGCGCCCTCCGCCGTCCCGGCCTGACCCTGAATATAGGTCAGCGCGCGGAGGCGGTCGCGGTAAACGGCGGCGAGTTCGTAATCCTGCTTTTCCGCCGCGGCCTGCATCGCGTCGCCGAGCTTGCGCTGCACCGCCTGTGACTTTCCGGCCAGAAAGTCCTTCGTGTCCTGAACCAGTTCCTCATAGCCCGCCTCGTCGATCTTGCCGGTGCAGGGGGCCGAACAACGCCGGATCTGGTGCAGCAGGCAGGGCCGCGACCGGTTGTTCATGTAACTGTCGGAGCAGGACCGCAGCAGGAACACCTTCTGCAATGCGTTCAGCGTCCGGTTGACCGATCCCGCGCTGGCGAACGGCCCGAAATAGATGCCCTTACCGCGCCGGGCGCCGCGATGCTTGCGGATCTGCGGAAACTCGTGATCCTCTCGCAGGAAAATGAACGGGAAGCTCTTGTCGTCGCGCAGGAGGACGTTGAACGCCGGGCGGAAGCGTTTGATCAGCTGCGCCTCCAGCAGCAGCGCCTCCGCCTCCGTATGCGTCGTCACCACCGTCATCTGGCGCGTCAGCGACACCATCCGCTGCAGGCGCTTCGGAAGCTGCTTGATCTGTGTGTAGTTCGTGACCCGCGCGCGCAGCGACCGGGCCTTGCCCACGTAAAGCACCGTCCCGTCCGCGTCCTGCATCCGGTAGACGCCGGGGCGGGCGGGCAGCGTCTTCACGACATTGCGGATCGCCGCCGCGCCCTGATCCAGGTCCGGCGTATCCTTGCCGCGGACGGCATAGGTCGCCTGCTCCTCGGAAAAGCGGTCTGGTGTCTGCTCGGTCACGCCAATGGATTTGGCCACCGCGCCTCTGGACCGCAAGCGTCGACAGCGCATAAGGGCGCGGCATGACCGCTACGCTTCAGCTCCAGGTGCGCGACGTCGAACTCGTCGTGCTGACCGGCATCTACTCCGAAGAGACGAAACTGCCCCAGCCGCTGAATGTGTCCGTGCTCGTCGATCTCGATGCGCCGGATCGTTTCAGCCACGACACGCGCCTGACCGAATCGATGAACTACATGGACCTGAAGGACGCGATCCTGACCGTCTGTCCAAAGGGGGTTCATTTCGTGCTGGTAGAAGCAATCGCCGACGCGATCATCGACCGCCTGTTCGAGGATGAGCGCGTGCGCCGCGCCGCGGTGAACATCGTCAAGGTCGCAATCAGCCAGAACGGCGAGTCGATCGGCATCGAGCGGACGCGGAGCCGCTAGGACATGGCGCAGGATCGCCCGCTGGCGCTGGTAACGGGCGGCACGAAACGCCTGGGTGCGGCCATCGCCGCCGCTCTTGCGGGCGCAGGATATGACCTGGCGCTCCACTATCGCAGCGATGCCGCGTTCGAACCTGACCTCGCCGAAGCAGTCGCACGGTCCGGCGCGCACGCCGAGATCTTCCAGGCGGATTTCGCCGACCGGGACAGCCGCGCCGACACCGTCGCTGCCGTTTGCGAGGCGTTCGCCCGCCCGCCGACGCTCCTCGTCAACAGCGCCAGCCTGTTCGGCACGGACCGGCTCGAAACCACGGATGTCGAGGCGCTTACGCAGCATTTCCTCGTCAACGCCGCCGCTCCGGCACTGCTGTCGAAGGCGTTCGCGGCCCATCTCGGCGGTGGGGAGGGTTCCATCGTCAACATTCTCGATCAGCGCCTGATGCAGCCCAATGCCGACAATTTCGCCTATACGCTGTCGAAGTTCGCCCTTGCCGGAATGACGGAGACGCTCTCCCGCTCGCTGGCACCGAAGATTCGCGTCAACGCCGTCGCGCCGGGCCTGACCATCCCCACCGATGCCTATACCCCGTCCGCAATGGCAGCGCTTGGCGAGGCGATGCCGCTCGGCCGGCTGCCGACGCCAACCGATGTGGCGGAGGCCGCCGTCTACCTGGCGCGTGCATCGTCGGTGACGGGTCAGACGCTGTTCGTCGATGGCGGCGCGCGTCACCGTTATTTCGTAACGGACTTCGACCGGCTCTAGGCACGAGCCAGACCCGTTTTCCCTAGAAGTTACGGTCGCAGCCGCCGAGCGCCGCGAGTGCCGCCTGATAGTCCGTTCTCAGCTGTGTCGCCACGCGCGGCTCCATCACGGCGTCGTCGGGAAGGCGTTCCGGGAGCGAGCAGGCCAGCGCGATGACCGGCAGCGTGCCTTGCTGCGGCGGCGGGGCATTGGGATCGATGAAGTCCCCGGTCGCAACGTTGACGAGCGGCGCGGTTCCCGGGCGCCGCAGAACAACGAGCGACAACCGCGCGTCCGCCGCCGTACGCACGAAAATCTGGCTTTCCGATTCGCCGGGCAGAGTACCGGTTACGTGAAACGCCGATTCGATGGCGGCCGGGGCAAAGCTCAGGCCGCTTTCTCGGGCGCTCTCCTCAGCTATGCGGCGTGCCGTCGATTCGCGCTGTGCGCTCCAGGCCTGCTGGCCGTATTTGTGCGCCAGCGCATATTCGCCCGGCCGCTGCTCAGGTCCCAGGAACAGCAGCATATCGGCACCCTTCAGTCGCGGTGCCCGGCCGCGCGCCGTTTCCGGCACGTCAACAAGGTAGCGGATCTCCCGCTCGACAGGGCCAGCCGCGGCGACGACGCCCCTGACGTCGGCGCGCACGAACAGGCGCCGGTAGCCTGGGGCCAGCCCGGGTGCCCTGTCGGGCCGGACCTCGGTGGTGCGGGTAATCTCCGCGCGCAGGATCGTGGCCGCCGAGAGGCTGAGAGCCGCCATGTCGGCAAGACCCGGCTCTGGCTGGCGCGCCTGCGCGGCGGACCCGGTTGGCAGGGCCAGCGAAACGAGCAGCGCCGCAAGGGGTGCGAAGAGGTTCGACTTGGTAGTCATATCGGCCGGGGAATCACTTTCTGTCTTGCGCGCAATGCTGAGGACATATGCCTAAGGCTCTGAATGGCAACTGTATCAGAAACGCGCTTGCGGGCCTTCCGGGGCCAAGTTAGGACGCTTGGCACGGGACAGGGAGACGTGTCGATCCAGTCGGCCAGCGCACATATGTGCCTTTCTGTTCGCGAAGTGTGAGAGCAACCTTCCCCGGTTGGGACTGTTGTTAAACCATTCTTGAGGGAGTGCCTGCGAGCGACATGGCATATGCTGACGAAGCAGGGATGAGCACAAAGCGCGTAGTATCGCTTGTACTTGTTGGCCTGATTCACGTTTTCCTCGGATATGCGGTTATTTCCGGTCTGGCCCTGAAGGCCGTCAAGGTCGTGACAGGACCGCTGGAAACATTCGAGGTCGAAGAACCACCCGAGGTCGAGGAGGAGCCGCCGCCCCCGCCGGAGCAACTGGAGGATATTCCGCCTTACGTTCCGCCGCCCGATATCGTGGTCCAGAACCTGCCGCCGCCGCCGGCTCCGGTGACGACGGTGCGGACGCCGCCGCCGCCGGCGCCGCCGCCGCGGGTGGTTGTGCCGGCACCGCCCCCGCCGCCGCCGCCGCCGCCACCTGCGGGGCCGACGCGTCCGCCTCAGCTGCCGAGCAACGCGCGCAACGCGTTTACGGCCAACGACTATCCGAATGCGTCCATTCGCGCGGAGGAAGAAGGTACGGTTGAGATTTCCATGGTGGTGGACACAAGTGGCCGGGTCGTCAGCGATTCCTGCCAGGTGACGCAGTCTAGTGGACACAGCCGCCTGGACCGGCAGAGCTGCCGCCTCGCGGAGCGCCGCTTCCGGTTCGAACCGGCGCTCAACAACGGTAACCCCGTGCAGCAGCGCTACACGCAGAGGTTCCGCTGGCAGTTGCCGCAGTAGTTTTTCGAATTCCGTACACATACCTGTTTCAAGGGGAACATGATGACCATCAATCTTAAGTCTCTCGCCGCCAAGGCGACCATCGCGGCCGGTGCCGTGATGGTGTCGGCACCCGCATGGGCCGCTGAAATCGAAACCGAAAACCCGTACGGCCTGATCCCGGCGCTGAAGCAGGGCGGCCCGATCGCCTGGTTCCTCTTTGCCGTCCTGCTGATCATGTCGTTCGGTACCTGGTACATCCTCTTCACGAAGTGGGTCGACCAGCGCCGTATCATGAACGAATCAAAGGACATCGATAAGAAGTTCTGGACGGCGCCGAGCCTTCGCGAGGGGGCCTCCAAGCTCCCGAAGAACTCGCCTTACCGCCAGATCGTCGACGACGGTCTTCGCGCGTCCGAGCATCACGAGGGCCGCCTGACGGACAAGATCGACGAGCATGAGTGGGTGACGATGTCGCTGGAGCGCTCGCAGGCTTCCATCGCGGCCAAGCTCGGCAGCGGTCTCAGCTTCCTCGCTTCGGTCGGTTCGACGGCGCCGTTTATCGGCCTGCTCGGAACGGTTGTCGGCATCTACCGCGCGCTCATTGGTATCGGCGTCGCGGGTCAGGCGTCGATCGACAAGATCGCCGGCCCGGTCGGCGAGGCGCTGATCATGACCGCGCTCGGCCTGTTCGTGGCCGTGCCTGCGGTGCTGGCCTACAACTACCTCCTTGGCCGCAACAAGGACGTGCTGAAGCATCTTGGCAACTTCGCCGACGATGTGCACGGCTTCCTCGTTTCCGGTTCGCGCGTCTCGCGTGAGACCGCGGTGCCGACGGCGGCCACTGCGGGCGTCCGTCCCTCGGGCACGGCCAGCGTCGGTTCGACGACGAAGGATCCGGTCACGCCGAAGAAGTAAGACCCTGAAACCGGCGGCGCGGGCTGTTTCGGCCCGTTCCGTCGGCTTTCTGCGAGGGTTCAGGTTTAGGATAAGGGTACAGACCTTATGGGTATGTCAGTCGGAGAAGCCGAAGACGACGCACCGATGAACGTCATCAACACGACTCCGCTCGTGGACGTCATGCTGGTGCTTCTGATCATCTTCCTCATCACGGTTCCGGTCGTGATCCAGGCGGTGCCGCTCGAGCTTCCGAACGTGCGGTCCACGGCGACCACGACCAAGCCGGAAAATGTCAGTCTGTCGGTGAATCCGCAGGGCGACGTCTTCATGGATATGGTTCGTATGGACGATTATGAGGAACTGCGTCAGCAGCTCGTCGCGCGTCTCCAAAATTATATCGAGGAGCAGGGTGGTGTCGAGAATGTCACCGAGCTTCCGGAAGTGCACATTCGCGGCGATGCTGGTGTCGAATACCAGAATATCGGCGGTGTGATCTTCACGGTCCAGCGCGCCGGCTTCATCAAGATCGCCTTCATTTCAGAGCCGCCGCCGGGCAACGTCCAGCGCGCGCAGTACTAGTTAGGGAGACAGACCAATGGGTATGTCCATGGGGGGCGCCGGCCAAGATGTGCCGATGGTGGAAATGAACACCACGCCGCTGATCGACGTGATGCTCGTGCTGTTGATCATGTTCATCATTTCGATCCCGATCCAGACGCACGCGGTGAAGCTCGATCTGCCGGTCGATGATCCGAACGCACAGCCGCCGCTCGTCGACCCGGTCATCAACCGGATCAGCATCGACTTCCTCAACGACATCTACTGGAACGACCAGCAGGTGTCCGCGACGCAGCTCGAGGCGTATTTCCGCCAGGCATCGAACATGGATCCGGAACCGGAAATCCATGTCCGCCCCGACGCGCTCGCCCGCTACGATGTCGTCAGCGAGATCATGGCGTCGGCATCGCGCAGCGGTGTGACCAAGATCGGCTTTGTCGGCAACGAGGCCTACGCCAACCTGCAATAGCAGCGGCGTTTCTCCGACGCCGACATGAAGAGGGGCGGCCCGTTCAGGACCGCCCCTTTTGATTCCGGCGCGACGACCGGTCGCGCGGGCTTTCAGGGCCGACGCTGCTCCCTAGGCACCGTGCTTCTGGATGAAGGCTTCCACCACCGGCGCGATTTTCGTCCGCCAGCGGGAGCCGTTGAAGATACCGTAATGCCCGGCACCCTTCGCCAGCAGATAGTCCTTCTTCTGCGGCGAGAGGTTCGTCGCCAGCGTCAGCGCCGCCTTCGTCTGGCCGATGCCGGAAATATCGTCTCGCTCGCCCTCGACGGCCAGCAGCGCCACATCGGTAATCGCGCCCGGGTCCACCCGCGAGCCCCGATGCATCATCTCGCCCCTTGGCAGCAGGTGCCGCTGGAACACCACGTCGACCGTCTGCAGATAGAATTCCGCCGTCATGTCCGCGACCGAGCGATACTCATCGTAGAAGATCTTGATCTTCTCGGCTGAATCTTCGTCGCCCTCGATCATGTGCTTGAACATTTCCCAGTGGCTCATCAGGTGATCGCCGAGGTTCATCGACATGAACCCGCCAAGCTGCATGAAACCGGGATAGACCCGCCGCATCGCGCCCGGATACCAGGGCGGGACGGTCGCAATGGCGTTCTGCTCGAACCAGGCATGCGGCTTGTTCGTCGCCATGCCGTTCACCGACGTCGGACATTCGCGCGTATCGATCGGCCCGCCCATCATCGTCAGCGAGGCTGGCAGCGCCTCATGCTGCTCGCGGCTCATGACCGCGACCGCGGCATAAACGGGAACGGAGGGCTGGCAGACCGCGATCACATGCGCGCCCGCGCCGATGGTCTCGATAAACGCGATCGTATAATCGATATAATCGTCGAGATCGAAGCTGCCCTCGGACAGCGGCACGTTCTTCGCATCGCGCCAGTCGGTAATGTAGACGTCGTGACCGGGGATCATCCGCTCGACCGTCCCCCGTAGCAGCGTAGCGAAGTGCCCCGACATCGGCGCGACGATCAGGACGCGCGGCTGCCCCTCGTTCGACCCGTCCGCCTTCACGAACCGTTTGAGCTGGCCGAAGGGCAGGCGGTGCGCCACCTCCTCGACCACTTTGTACTTCTCGCCGTCCCATTCGACCGTTTCCAGCCCGAATTCCGGCTTTCCGCGCGGTTCCGCGGCATGCGCGAATACATCGAGCGCTGACGCCATCACCAGACCCATCGGCGAATAGGCGAAGGGGTTGGCGGGGTTCGTCAGCATGTTGGCACTCATCTGCGCCGTCGCGCCGGCACCCGCCAGCATCGCGCGTTGCATCTCGTGGGCAGTATACAGCATAGGGGCTCCTGGGTTTCGTGCGGCGTTGTGCGCTGCAACATCAACGAATGCAAGCGAGAGGACGCTCCATGGCAGATCGCAATCTTCAGGGGCGCACGGCGCTGATCACCGGATCGACCAGCGGCATCGGGGCCGCCATCGCGGAATCGCTCGCGACGGACGGCGCGAACATCGTTCTCAACGGCTTTGGCGACGCCGATGCCATCGAGGCCCAGCGGGCGGCCCTTCAAACCAATCACGGCGTCAAGGCAATCTTCGTCGAGAAGGATCTGTCCATTGGTGCGGAGGCCACCGCACTTGTAACCGAGGCCGCCGACCGCCTCGCGCCCATCGATATTCTCGTGAACAATGCCGGTATCCAGCATGTCGCGCCGGTGCACGAGTTTCCGCCGGAGAAATGGGAAAAGCTGATCGCGATCTGCCTTTCCAGCGCCTTCTACACCAGCGCCGCTGCCCTGCCGCACATGAGGGCACAGGATTTTGGCCGCATCATCAATATCGCCAGCGCGCAGGGCAAGGTCGCGAGCGCGTTCAAGTCCGCCTACAACGCGGCGAAGCATGGCGTCATCGGTTTTACCAAGTCCGTCGCGCTTGAGTATGCCGAAACCGGCGTGACCGCGAACTGCATTTGCCCGGGCTATGTAAACACGCCGCTGGTGCAGGGGCAGGTCGGCGATCAGGCAAAGGCGCACGGCATGAGCGAGGAAGATGTCATCCGCAACGTGATCCTGTCGGTGCAGCCGAGCAAGCGCTTCGTGGAGCCGGAGGAGCTCGGCGCGATGGCCGTTTACCTGTCCTCCCCCGCGGCGCGCAGCATCACCGGTGCCGCCATCAGCGTCGATGGCGGCTGGACGGCTTGGTAGGCGGGGCAGTGCGCTGCTGCCATCCCGTGAGGCTTCGACAGGCTCAGCATGAGCGGAGAGAAGGGGTCTGTGACGATATCAAGCGAACCGCTCACCCTGAGCTTGTCGAAGGGCGAGCGATCCGGCAGCTGAAGAAAATCAAAAAAAAACGGTCCTCACAAACCTGAAGGGGAACTCGGCCATGCCCGACATGAAACTGAACTATGTCGAGCTGCCTGTTGCCGACAGCGAAAGTGCCGCAAGGTTCTATGAAAAGGCGCTGGGCTGGGACTTCGTGCGCTTTGCACCGACCTATGCCGGTACGGCAGGCCGCCACGGCGACATCGGTCTCGACGCGGGCAGCAAGCTGACCGCTCCGCTCCCGAACATTCAAACCGACGACCTGGAGGCGGCGCTGGCGCAGGTCGAGGCGGCGGGCGGCAGGATCGTCGAACCCATTTTCGCCCTTCCCGGCGGCCGACGCTTTCATTTCGCCGACCCGGACGGCCATGTGATCGGCGTCTGGCAGCAAGCGGCGGAATAAGCCTCTGCTTCTGACGGTCCTCACCTGTGCTGCGGCGCTCGCCGCGGTTGCGGCTGCGTCCTGGTGGATAACACGCGGAGAAGTGTCTGACCGCAGGGGCTATTTTCTTGCCGGGCGCGGGCTGGGCGCAACGTTCATCGCCGGATCGCTTCTGCTGACGAACCTGTCGGCAGAGCAGCTCGTCGGCCTCAACGGTTCCGCCTACCGCTACAACATGTCATCGATGGCGTGGGAGGTGACGGCCGCCTTCGCGACCATCGCCATGGCCGCCTGGTTCCTGCCGCGCTACCTGCGCTACGGCTTCACGACGCTGCCGGAATATCTGTCCCAGCGTTACGACGAGGCGGTCCGCCGCCTGTCGGTGGGCCTGTTCCTCGCAGGCTACGGCCTCGTGACGATTCCGTCGGTCCTCTACTCCGGCGCCGTCGCGGTGATGCGGTTTGTCGATGTGCCTGCGATCACCGGGCTTGACTACGTGCCCGCGCTCATCCTGACGATCATCGGCATCGGCGTCATCGGCGCCCTCTATGCGGTTCTGGGCGGGCTGAGGGCGGTCGCGGTGTCAGACACCATCAACGGTGCCGGCCTGCTCGCCTTCGGGCTGCTCGTCCCTTCACTCGGTCTGATCGCGCTGGGCGGCGGCAGCTTCGCTGCGGGGTGGCAGGTCATCACGACGGCTGCGCCGGAAAAGCTGAACGCAATCGGGGCGGCAGACGACCCCACACCGTTCGGAACGATCTTCACCGGCATGATCTTCGCGAACCTCTTCTACTGGTGCACGAACCAGTATGTTATTCAGCGAACGCTGGGCGCGCGCAGCCTCGCCGAGGGGCAGAAGGGCGTCATCGCTACCGGCTTCTTCAAGCTGCTGGTGCCGCTCCTGATGATGATCCCGGGGGTCATCGCCTTCCACCTTTACGGTCCCATCGGTGAAAGCGGTCTGCCCAGCATCGACGCCGCCTATCCGCGCCTCGTCGAGGACGTGCTGCCGTTCTGGCTCGGCGGCCTGTTCCTCGCCGTGCTGCTGGGCGCGGTATTCAGTTCGTTCAACTCGCTCCTCAACAGCGCTGCCACCTTGTTCGCGCTCGACCTCTGGGCACCCACCCGCCGAACGCCGCCTACAGACGCTCAAGTCATCTGCGTGGCAAAATGGTTCGGCATTCTCGTCGCGATTGCGTCCTTCGTCGCTGCGCCGCTCATTCATTTCGCGGAGGAGGGGCTGTGGCAGATCATCCGGATCTTCACCGGCTTCTACAACATCCCGACCGTGGTCATCGTCATCTTCGGCCTGGCCACAACGCGGGTTCCCGCCCTCGGCGCGAAGTTGGTGATCGGCTTTCACGTCATAACTTATGCCTTGCTGCGCTTTGTATTCGACGACGTCGTGACCCTGCATTTCATTCACCAGTACGCGCTGCTGTTCCTGGCGGAGGCGGCGATCATGCTGGCCGCCGCCCGTTTCGCGCCGCGAACGGCCCGCATCGCTGAGCGGCCCGCGCCGGTCGACATGACGCCGTGGAGGGGTCTGGTGCCGGTATCGCTGCTGCTGGCAGCTGGGGTGGTGGCGCTCTACGTCATTTTCTCGCCGCTCGGCCTCGCAGCCTAGCGGGCACGCGCGCACTTCCCTCGCTGGCGGGCACGACCTAGATGCAGCGCCATGACTTCGACCAACGATATTCGCCGCAGCTTCCTCGAATATTTTGAGGGGCAGGGCCATGCGCGCGTCGCCTCCGCGCCGCTGGTGCCGCAAAACGATCCGACGCTGATGTTCGTCAATGCCGGCATGGTGCCGTTCAAGGACGTGTTCACGGGCCGCGAAACGCGCGACTATTCGCGCGCAACCTCGTCGCAAAAGTGCGTTCGCGCGGGCGGAAAGCACAACGATCTTGAGAATGTCGGCTTTACCGCACGTCATCATACCTTCTTCGAAATGCTGGGAAATTTTTCCTTCGGCGACTATTTCAAGGCGGATGCGATCGAATTCGCCTGGACCCTCATCACGCGCGAATGGGACATCAGCCCCGACCGCCTGACCGCGACCGTCTTCCACACCGACGACGAAGCCTTTGATTTATGGCGTAAAATATCAGGCCTACCGGAAGAACGCATCATCCGCATCGCGGGCGCCGACAACTTCTGGTCCATGGGCGAAACCGGCCCCTGCGGTCCCTGCAGCGAACTCTTCTTCGACCACGGTTCCCATATACCCGGCGGACCTCCCGGTAGCCCGAATGAAGACGGCGACCGGTTCGTCGAAATCTGGAACCTCGTCTTCATGCAATACGACCAGCAGGCGGGCGGCGAACGCCTCGACCTGCCGCGCCCCTCGATCGACACCGGGATGGGTCTCGAACGCGTCGCCGCGGTCCTGCAAGGGACGCATGACAATTTCGAAATCGACCTGTTTCAGGCTCTGATCGACAACGCGGCCGAGCTGACAAAGGCGGACCGGGACGGCGCGTTCAAGCAGTCGCTGCGCGTTATCGCCGACCACGTCCGTTCCTCCGGCTTCCTGATTGCCGACGGTGTGCTCCCGGCGAATGAGGGCCGCGGTTATGTCCTTCGCCGAATTCTCCGCCGCGCCATTCGCCATGCCCATATTGCAGGGGCCAGTGATGCCATTCTCTACCGAATTGTGCCGACGCTCGTCAGCGAGATGGGGAGTGCGTTCCCCGAACTGGTGCGGGCGCAGGCGCTGATCGAAGAGACGCTGAAGCATGAGGAACGCCGCTTCCGTCAGACGCTGGACCGCGGTCTGAAGCTTCTTGAAGACGCTGCCGGTGAACTCGGCGAAGGCGATACCCTGTCCGGCGCGACTGCGTTCAAGCTCTACGACACATACGGTTTTCCCTACGACCTGACCGAGGATGCGCTGAGAACGCGCGGAATCGGTGTCGACCGCGAAGGGTTCGAAGCCGGGATGGCTGAGCAAAAAGCGCGCGCGCGCGCGGCGTGGGCAGGGTCAGGCAGCGCGGCAGAGGACACGCTGTGGTTTGACATCGCAGAACGCGAAGGCGCGACCGAGTTTACCGGCTACACTGCTGACGAAAGCGACGGCCGGATCGTTGCCATCGTGAAGGACGGCAACGAGGCGGCGAGCGCTGCGGCGGGTGATAGCGTCGAGATCGTTGCCAACCAGACACCGTTCTATGGAGAGAGTGGCGGCCAGACGGGGGACGCTGGTTTGATCCTCGGCGATGGTGTCCGGGCAGAGGTCGAAACGACGGCCAAGCCGCTCGGGCGGCTGCACGTGCACAGGGCACGGATCGCGGAGGGCACGCTGAATGTTGGTGATACGGCGCGCTTTCAGGTCGATATCGAGCGGCGGGCGCGGATCCGTGCGAACCACTCGGCGACGCATTTGCTACACGCTGCATTGAGGCGGCAGCTTGGCGATCATGTCACGCAGAAGGGGTCGCTGGTAGCCGACCACCGGTTCCGTTTCGACTTCAGCCATCCGGCGGCGCTGACCGATGACGAGATCGCGGCGATCGAGAAAGATGTGAACGCGCAGATCCGCGGCAACGCTGAAGTCTCGACCAGGCTGATGGCTCCTGACGACGCCATTGCGGCTGGGGCGCTGGCGCTGTTCGGCGAGAAGTATGGCGAGGAGGTTCGCGTGCTGTCGATGGGACGGGATGCGGATGCCGATTATTCGGTCGAGCTTTGCGGCGGGACGCATGTGGGGGCGCTGGGTGATATCGGGCTGTTCAAGATCGTTTCCGAAGGGGCGGTGGCGTCCGGGGTAAGGCGGGTCGAGGCGCTGACAGGAGAAGTCGCACGAGAATATTTAACGCGGCAGGAAACCAGGCTGAAGGAGGCCGGGGCGGCGCTGAAAACGTCTCCTACAAATGTGCCTGAGCGAGTCGCTCAACTGCTGGAAGATAGGAAACGGCTGGAGAAGGACCTGGCGGAAGCGAAGAAGAAGCTGGCGCTGGGCGGCGGCGGCGGGGCGGCGGCCGCAGAAGATGTAAACGGGGTCAAGTTCGTGGGGCAGGTGCTCGACGGACTGGAGCCAAAGGCGCTGCGCGAGGCGGCGAATGACGCGGTTCAGCAGGCTGGTTCCGGGATCGTAACGTTCGTGACTGCCTTTGACGGCAAGGCGAGCGTGATCGTTGGCGTCTCACCCGATCTGCAGGAGCGTTTCGATGCGGCGGCGCTGGTGCGGGCGGGCGTTAAAGCGGTCGGCGGCAAGGGCGGTGGCGGGCGGAACGGCTTCGCACAGGGCGGCGGTCCGGAGGGCGCGAACGCAGGGGCAGCGGTCGATGCGGTGCGCGCCGCGCTGGAAGAGCATGCGAGCGCCGCTGCCTGAGCGCGCGGCCTAGCGCGCCGTGAAGGGCTGTGCCTGGCGCGCTGGGGATGGGAAGAGCGCGGTCTGTTCGGCGGTGGCGAGGAGCGTGCCGTCTTCTGCAAACAGGTGCATGCGGCCGTGAAACGCGGTTTCGCGAAAGGACAGGAGCTGGGTGTCGCATAGCACCCAGTCCGTCGCCGCCTGCGCATGGATCCGCAGCATGTTGTCGAGGCTGCGGCAGCGGTGTGTCCGGCTGTGCCCGCCGCCAACGAAATCGGCAAGAACGGCCAGCAGCGCCGGAGGTGCGTCGCCGAAGTCGGGGAGACGCCGCCATACCTGGCTGCGGCCGCGATCCTCGTCGATCAGGGCTAGACGCTGTTCGACAAGATCGAGGAGGCCGCCCGGTGCGTTCGTCGGCTCAGGCGGCCTCGGTTCGGCATCCCGAACCGACAGGCAAGCGGGGGGCGGAATGAAGCTCTGCGTCATCGATTCGCCCTTGACGCCGAGCCCGGCAAGCGCGGCGAGAATGGTCCGGTTACCATCCCTTACCGTCACGCTGGCCTGCGCAGCGCGCCGGCCGCGCACAGGGATCTCCACGTCGACCGTCAGGGTCGCTCCCGGCGCGGCGGGCGCATGGAACTGACCCTCGATCCACAATAATGACATGTCGAGCGCGGTCTGGGCGGCCTCGACGGCGAGTGCCATCGAGATCCCGCCCATGACAAACCTGCCGCCATCCGGTCCGACGCAGTGCTGCGGCCCGACAGCTGTATGGTACCGGTTGTTCGCCCGTTCGTCTGGCCGAAGCGACCAGAGCGTCACAGACTGTCCCCTCCCGCGCCGCCCACGGTGCCGATGCGGCTGGCCGCCTTCAGCGGTTCCTTGTCTATGCCTGGAACCGCGCGCTTGATCTGTTGGCGCTGCGCCTCTCGCATCTCGTGGATGGTCGCGATGACGGGCCCCATCGGCTTGCCGATGTCGACGAGCACGGCCTCCGCCAGCTGAAGCGAACTTTCGAGCGTCTCCGGAACCGCGTCGGTTGCGCCCGCCCGGTAAAGCTCGGCCGCGTGATCGCTGTCACGGGCGCGCACAACGATACAGAGGTCAGGGAACTCGCTCCTGACAGCCTTCGTCGTTGCAACGGACTGCACGGGGTCATCCATGGTAAGGACAAGCGCCTTGGCGCTGTTCAGGCCGATCATCTCAAGAATCTCGTGACGCTCCAGATCGCCGAGAACCGTATTGTGCCCCTTCATACGGGCGGCATTCACGGCAGCGATATCGGCGTCGACGATGGCAAACTCCTCGTCATGTTCCGAAAGCATGTCCGCGACCAGGCGGCCGACCCGTCCATAGCCCGCAATGATCGTGCGCGGGTGGTCAGGGTCGGCTGTGAACGCCGCATTGACGTTCTCCTGCCGCGCGAACCGGCTTTCGGTGCGCTGGCCAAGGCGGGCGAGGAACGGCGTTGCCGCAAGGCCGATGGCGGTCACCATCTGCCAGAAACTCGCGGTATCGGGCGCGACGAGGCCGGCGGCAACGGCGGCGCCAAGAATGATCAGCGATGTTTCGGATGGCGAGGACATGAGGACGCCGACATTCGCGGCCAGTCCGCGCGGCGCGCCGCTGGCCCGTAGCAGAAGGCCTGTGACAAGCGTTTTCAGGGCCAGGATGCCAATCACTGCGGCAAGCACCAGATACCATTGTTCAAATACAAGGGGGAGATTGATGCTCATGCCGACGGTGATGAGGAAGATGCCGAGCGCGAGGTTCTTGAACGGTTCGATCAGCACCTCGACCTGCGCGCGGTACTGGGTTTCGGCGATGATGAGACCGGCGACGAGCGCGCCGATGATCGGTCCCACCCCGGCGATCGACGTGGCCAGGCTGGCGGTCATGACGATGACAAGCGTGGCAGCGAGAAACTGTTCGGTATTCTTTGTCAGGGCAGCCTGGTGGAAAACCCGCGGCAAAATGATTTTTCCAGCCACCCAGAGAACGGCGACGGTGATGACACCGGCAATGATTGTGCGCCCGAAGTCGCCGACATCGCCGCTGGCCGTGGGGCCGAGCACGCCGAGAATGAAGATGATCGGGACGATGGCCACATCCTCAAACAGAAGCATCGAGAAGGCGGCCTTGCCGACCGGGCTTCTCGTGCCGGTCATGGGCAGGACGATGGCCGTCGATGAGAGCGCGAGGGCCAGGCCCAGCGAGACCGCGGCCCCGGTGGAATAGCCGAGCAGGTACAGCGCGCCGCCGATGACCGATGCGCCGATGACGACCTCGCCCGTGCCAATGACGAACACCAGTTTTCTGAGATCCCAGAGCCGCCTGAGACTGAGTTCCAGGCCGATGGCGAACAGCAGGAGGATGATCCCGAACTCGGCGAACGGCTCGATCACCTCCCGGTCCGAGATAGAGATGTAGCGCAGCCAGGGCACCGTCTGATCGAACTGGCCAAGGCCGGACGGCCCGATCAGGATACCAACGAAGATGAACCCGATGACCGGATTGATCTTGAGCCGTGCAAAGGCGGGGATCACCAGCCCGGCGGACCCGAGGATCACCAGAGCATCGCGGAATCCCGGGCTGTCGAGCGATTCACCGGCCATGGGGGGACGCTACCCGCAAGCAGGCTGGCGTGAAAGCGCCGTGTTCAGGCTTTCGCCAGCCTGCGAGATGTGCGTTGGCGCGGCGCTCAGGCCATCGCCGATTTGAGGTTGCGGTTGATCGCCTCGAAGAACTGTTCGGTCGTCAGCCAAGCCTGGTCCGGGCCGATCAGGATGGCGAGATCCTTGGTCATCTCGCCGCTCTCTACCGTCTCGACGCAGACGCGCTCGAGCGTTTCGGCGAACTCGGTCACTTCCGGCGTGCCGTCGATCTTGCCGCGATGCTTCAGACCGCCGGTCCACGCAAAGATGGAGGCGATGGGGTTGGTCGATGTCGCCTTGCCCTGCTGGTGCATGCGGTAGTGGCGCGTCACCGTGCCGTGCGCGGCCTCCGCCTCGACCGTCTGGCCGTCGGGCGTCATGAGGACGGACGTCATCAGGCCAAGCGAGCCAAAGCCCTGCGCGACCGTGTCGGACTGAACGTCGCCGTCATAATTCTTGCAGGCCCAGACATATTTGCCGCTCCACTTCATGGCGGCAGCGACCATGTCGTCGATCAGGCGGTGTTCATAGTGGATGCCCGCCTTGTCGAAGTCCTTCTTGAACTCGGCATCGAAAACCTCCTGGAACAGGTCCTTGAAGCGCCCGTCATAGGTTTTCATGATCGTGTTCTTGGTTGACAGGTAGACCGGCCATTCGCGCTTCAGCCCGTAATTCATGCAGGCGCGCGCGAAATCGCGGATCGAATCGTCGAGATTGTACATGCCCATCGCCACGCCGGGTGACGGGAACTGGAAGATTTCGTGCTCGAAGGTTTCGCCGTCCTCGCCCTCGAACTTCATGGTCAGCTTGCCGGGGCCGGGGATGTACATGTCGGTGGCGCGGTACTGGTCGCCGAACGCATGGCGGCCGATGACGATGGGATCGGTCCAGCCCGGAACGAGGCGCGGCACGGACTTGATGACGATAGGCTCACGGAAAACAACGCCGCCAAGAATGTTGCGGATGGTGCCGTTGGGCGATTTCCACATCTTCTTCAGGTCGAACTCCTCGACCCGCGCCTCATCCGGGGTGATGGTGGCGCATTTCACGCCGACGCCGTGCTGTTTGATGGCGCGGGCGGCATCGATGGTGATGCGGTCGTCGGTCTCGTCACGCTTCTGAACGGAAAGGTCGTAATATTTCAGGTCGATGTCGAGATAGGGCAGGATCAGCCGCTCGCGAATCCATTCCCAGATGATCCGGGTCATCTCGTCGCCATCCAGTTCGACAACGGGATTCTTGACCTTGATCTTTGGCATGCGCGTGCCCTTTCGAAATGCTGTACTGCAGGGTGTTGGGGATCGTTCGCACCGGCTCTATTCGCCGGTCGGGCGCGAATCAACTGCATGGCGGCCCGGATGGACCGCATATTGCGACTTGTGCATTGAAGGCTAGGAGACCCGATATGAGCGACAAGCCCGAACCGCCGAAGCCCGCCGCGCCCGCAACGCCGAAGCCGCGCGCCGAAGAACCTCCTGCCGCGGTGGAAACGCCGCCCGCGCCGACCGAGACCGAGGCGCGGATCGAACCCGCCGACATCGAGCGGTTCGGGGTTCCGCCCGCGCCGAGCGAAACCGAGGGCCAGGAGAAAGCGGCCGAGATGCCGCCTTCGAGCGACGTGGCGGCGGCCGGCTACCAGTTTCCGAAGATGCATCCGGAGGGGACGAAGTTCGTCGTCGCTGCCGGCCTCTTGGCGCTGTTCTTCTGGTTCGTCATCGACTGGGACATTGCCGGCTGGCTGACGGCGGGGCTGGCGGTATGGATCTTTGCCTTCTTCCGCGATCCGGTGCGGGTGACGCCGCAGGGGGACGGGATCCTCGTGTCGCCCGCCGACGGCCTGATCAGCCATATCATGACCGTTCCGGCGCCGCGCCAGCTGGCGGGCGAAGGGATGCTGGACGCGCCGAGGTATACGCGCATTTCCGTGTTCATGAGCGTGTTCGACGTGCACATCAACCGCAGCCCGGTCGACGGGGTGGTGAAGCGGATCGCCTATGTTCCGGGTACCTTCGTCAACGCCGAACTCGACAAGGCGTCCGAGGACAATGAGCGGCAGTATTTCCTGATCGAACGGCCAGGCGGCGAGATGATCGGCGTGACGCAGATCGCCGGGCTGGTGGCGCGGCGGATCATGAAGTTCGTGGGCGAGGGGCAGGCGGTGTCGGCCGGCGAGCGCATCGGCCTCATCCGTTTCGGCAGCCGCGTCGACGTGTTCCTGCCCGCCGGTTACACACCGCAGGTGATCCTCGGCCAGCGCGCGGTGGCGGGCGAGACGATCCTAGCGGCGAAGGGCGGCGCGGCGCTGACAGGCAAGGCGGCGTGAGCGCGCCGCGCGCCGGAGAGCTGCCCGTAAAGCGCGTGCTGCCGATCCGCGCGCTGATCCCCAATGCGATTACCGTTGCGGCGCTGTGCGCGGGGCTGACCGCGGTGCGGCTGGCGATCGAGGGGAATTTCGCGCTGGCGGGCCTCGCGGTGGTGCTTGCCGGTGTGCTCGACGCGATGGACGGGCGCGTGGCGCGGATGATGAAGGGCGCAACGCGCTTCGGGGCGGAACTCGATAGCCTGTCCGACAATGCGGCGTTCGGGGTGGCCCCTGCGCTGATCATCTATTTCTTCATCCTGAACGAGCTGCCACGGTTCGGCTGGATCATCGCGCTGGCCTTCGCGGTGTGCGCGGCGCTGCGGCTGGCGCGATTCAACGCGCAGCTCGACATGGAGGACCAGCCGCACAAGCGGCACGGCTTCCTGACCGGCGTGCCCGCGCCGGTGGGTGCAGGCCTGACGCTGACACCGCTGTACCTCTACTTCTGGCTTGAGCCGCTGAGCTATAACATCAACGAGCCGCTGCTGGGCGCGGGCTTTGCCGCGGTCGTGACCGGCCTGAGCGCGTTCCTGATGGTGTCGAACGTGCCGACATTCAGCTGGAAGCTGATGAGCCCAAAACGCGGCCTGCGAATCGCGGCGCTGGTTTTCGTTGCGGTTTATTTCACCGCGCTGATTACCGAGCCGTACATGACGCTGGCGATGACGTCGGTTCTGTACGTGCTGACAATCCCGTTCAGCATCTATCGCTACAGCAAGATCAGGCGGCGGGAGCGCGAAGCCGGAGCGACGACCTGACCGACGCGGCCGTAGCGGTAGCCGCCCCGACCGCATCCTCAAGCTCGAATTCGCGAACGAACCGGCCGCGCGCCGCAACCAGTATCGCCGCCGTCCAGCCAAACGCCGTGAAGAGCAGGATGAGTGTGACGAGCTGGGCCAGATAGGTCATTCTTGAGTTCCCCCTTTGTTCTCGCCGTTAGTTCGCGCTTTGTTCTCCTGCTGTCAAGAGGGTTAGGCCTTCGCTGAATTGACCGGCGGGCGCGGCGGCCTATAGCCTTCGCCATAATCATTGAGGGAAACAGGGAGGATTGCCGATGCTCGGCGGAATGCAGGACTGGCCGCTGCTGGTCTGGAAACTGATTGACCACGCGGCGCTGAACCACGGCGACCGGGAGATCGTATCGCTGACCTGCGAGGGGACCGAGCACCGGTCCAACTGGCGCGAGGTGCGCGACCGCTCGCTGCAGGTGGCCTCGGCGCTGACGAAGCTGGGCGTGGAACGGGGCGACCGCTGCGCAACGCTGGCGTGGAACACGCACCGCCATGTCGAGTGCTGGTACGGAATTTCGGGCATGGGCGCGGTCGCCCACACGGTGAACCCGCGCCTGTTCGAAGAGCAGATCGTCTACATCCTGAACCATGCGGGCGATAAGGTGCTGTTTTTCGACCTGACCTTTGTCGAGATGGTCGAAAAGCTGGCGCCGAAGCTGACGACGGTCGAGCATTATGTGCTGCTGACCGACAAGGCGCATATGCCGGGCGGCAGCAGCCTCGACCTGATCTGCTACGAAGACTTCATCGCGGACGCGCCGGAGGGCTTTACCTGGGCGGAGATCGATGAAAATTCGCCCGCGGGACTTTGCTATACCAGCGGGACAACGGGCAATCCGAAGGGCGTGCAATATTCGCACCGGTCGAACGTGCTGCACACCTTTGGCGGTATCTCGAAGGACGCGCTGAACCTGGGCTCGAACGACACGGTGTTGCCGGTTGTGCCGATGTATCACGCCAATGCCTGGGGTGTGCCCTATGCGACGGCAGCGGTCGGCGCGAAGCTGGTGATGGGCGGTCCGCATTTCGATCCGCCGACGCTGCACAAGCTGCTGATCCAGGAGAAGGTCACGATGACCGCAGCGGTGCCGACCGTCTGGCTGGGGATGCTGCAATATCTGGAGAAGACCGGCGGCGATATGGGCGTCCTGAAGAACGTCGTCATCGGCGGGTCGGCGGTGCCACGGTCGATGATCGTCGATTTTGCCAAGAAGTACGGCGTCGAGGTGTTCCATGCCTGGGGCATGACCGAAATGTCGCCGCTGGGTACCGTGGGCACGCTGAGCGCGTCGGCGGCGGACCTGGACGAGGAAGCGCGCTTCGACATCAAGACGAAGCAAGGCCGGGCGATCTTTGGCGTGGAAATGAAGATCACCGACGATGACGGCAACGAACTGCCGCGCGACGGCAAGGCATTCGGGCACCTGCTGGTTCGCGGACCCTGGGTGGTCGGTGAATATTATGGCGGCGATGGCGGCGTGATCCTGGACGAGGATGGCTGGTTCGACACCGGCGACGTCGCGACCATCGACAGCGAAGGCTATATGCAGATCACCGACCGGTCGAAGGACGTCATCAAGTCCGGCGGCGAATGGATTTCCTCCATCGAGCTGGAGAATGAAGCCGTCGGTGCGGACGGCGTTGCCGAGGCGGCGGTTATCGGCCTGCCGCATCCGAAATGGGACGAGCGGCCGCTTCTGATCATCGTGAAGAAGGAGGGCGCGGAGCCGACGAAGGAGTCGATCCTCGCTCATCTGGATGGGCGCATCGCCAAATGGTGGATGCCGGACGATGTCGTGTTCGTGGATGAAATCCCGCACACGGCGACGGGCAAGATCCAGAAGCTGGCGCTGCGGCAGCAGTTCAAGGGGTATCGGCTGCCGACGGCGGCGTGAGATTACGGACCGGCTTTTCCCCTCCCCAGGGGGGAGGGGCAGGGGTGGGTGTAATCCGGACATCTGGGCGGTAGCGCTGTGTGTCATGCGCGCGCCAAGGGGCGCTCGCTCACCCACCCCTGCCCCTCCCTGGAAGGGAGGGGAAAAGATCATGGTCACAGCAGCCTCGGCTGGTTTGTGAGGGCCGAGGGGTCGAACAGGTCGGTTCTGAGGTCGCGGCCTGAGCGGTCTAGGTTGAGGGCGCGCTTTTTCTTCTCGAATCGGGCCTTTAGCGTCGCGGCATAGGCACCCTTGGGCTGGTAGCGTTCGAAGAAGCGGCCCTCATTGTCCTTGCCGCCGCGCATTGCCTGGATGTGGTTCATCACGCGGGCGGCGCGGTCCGGATAATGGACGCTCAGCCACTCGCGGAACAGCGGCGCGACCTCGTGCGGCAGGCGGACGGCGATGGAGAAGGCTCCGACCGCGCCTGCCTCTGCCGCCGCCTCCAGGATCGCCTCGATCTCGTGGTCATTGATCGCGGGTACGATGGGCGAGATCGAGACGTGGGTAGGGATACCGGCGTCCGAAAGCTGGCGGATCGCGTCGATGCGGCGGCGCGGGGAGGAGGCGCGCGGCTCCATGGTGCGGGCGGTTTTCGGGTCGAGGCTGGTCACCGACATCATCACGCACGCAAGACGGCGCTGGGCGAGGCGCGCGATGACGGACAGATCATCGAGAACGCGCGCGGACTTCGTCGTGATGGTGACCGGGTGGTGGCACTGGTCGAAGATATCGAGGATCGCGCGGGTGATGCGGTAGCGCGCCTCGATCGGCTGGTAGGGATCGGTATTGGTGCCCAGCGCGAGCGGGGCGCAGCGGTAACCGGGCTTCGTCAGTTCCGTTCGCAGGAGGTCGGGGACGCCGGGCTTGGCGGTCAGCAGCCGCTCGAAATCCTGGCCGGGCGAGAGGCCGAGATACGCATGGGTCGGCCGCGCGAAGCAATAGACGCAGCCATGTTCGCAGCCGCGATAGGCGTTAATCGAGCGGTCGAAGGGCACATCCGGCGATTGGTTGCGCGTAATCGCGGTTTTCGGTGTTTCTTCCGTGACTTCGGTGCGGAGGGGCGGGGGCTCTGAACGCGGCTCGTCGCCCTGTAGGTCACAGAGGGTCACACTCTCACGCACATGCGTGGGCGCGCGCGCAGTGTCGAGCCAGTCGCCGTCGGCTTCGCGCTCGATGCGGTCGAATCGCTGGCTGAGCGGGTTCGACGCCGCGCCGCGGCCCTTGCGCAGGGTGTGAGGTGGGTTTGTCATGACCGGAACGTATCATGAACATGATGGGCGAGGAAAGGGTGGCGATGCCCCCTCCTGTCGTCCTGAACTTGTTTCAGGACCCACGCCGTGGCGGGTCGGCCAGGTAGCGACTTTTGCGACGGTAACGGCGTGGGTCCTGACATTCGTCAGGATGACACGGTTTGTAGCGAGGTACCCGCCCCTCAGGTCAGGCGGAGGAGCCAGCGGAGGGTTAGGACCATGCCGGCGAGGTAGACGATCTGGAGGAGCAGCCAGACTTCGCGCAGGCTGACGCGGAACACCTCCTCGATGGTGTAGATGCTGAGGGCGGCGCTGGCGGCGACGATGGCGATCATCATGGCGGCGCCGACGGGGCGCTTCAGCCAGAGAAGGAGGATCGAGAGCGGATTGAGGATGGCGAGCGACGTCCAGACCGCGTTAATCCAGTCCGGCGCCGCCGTGTAGGGCAGCCAGCCCATCGCCGCGATGTCCGCCCAGCGCGTGATGGTGCCGGCGATCATCGGAACGGTCCAGATGAACATCAGGAAATAACGCCAGAAATTCGCCTCGAAAGCGTTGGCGGGGAGCTCTTCTCTTGCGGCGTTCATGGCGGCGAGAGTCGCACGGCTGGCCGCGAAAGTCGAGGCGGGTCCGGGGCGGGCGCGGCGCGGCGCGGTCGTTGCGGCGGCGGCCTCGCTAGTCCTGTCGGCCCCCCTCCCGCAGCCGGGGCATCAGTTCGACGAAATTGCAGGGGCGGTGGCGGCTGTCGAGCTGGTCCTTCAGGATGCCGTCCCAGCCGTCCTTCACAGCGCCGGTCGAGCCGGGCAGGGCGAAGAGATAGGTGCCGCGCGCAGTCCCGGCGCAGGCGCGCGACTGGACGGTCGAGGTGCCGATGGTCTGGTAGCTGAGCATGCGGAAGAGCTCGCCGAAGCCGGGAATGTCCTTTTCCCACACCGCCTCGAACGCTTCGGGGGTGACATCGCGGCCGGTGACGCCGGTGCCGCCGGTGGTGATGACGCAGTCGACGGCGGGATCGTCGATCCATTCGGCAAGCTGTTCGATGATGAGATCGGTGTCATCGGTGACGATGGTGCGGGCGGCGACCTTGTGCCCCGCCTCCTCGATGCGCGCGGCGAGGGTGTCGCCCGAGCGGTCGTCGGCGGCGGTGCGCGTGTCGCTGATGGTGGCGAGCGCGATGTTGACCGGGCGGAAGGGAAGGGTCTCGTCGATCGGCATGGCATGATCCTATTCGGTAGCGGTTTCGACAGTCGAGATGGTCTGCGCCATGAGGACGGAATCGCCGAAGTCGACCTGCTCGTCCGCAGCCGGCGCGCTGCGGCGGAAGATGCGCGACCAGAGATAGACGAACATGGCGGCGTGAACGGCCGCGGTGAACAGGAACAGCGCATCAATGCTGGTCTGCGCAACGATCACCGAACTGAGGATCGGGCCCGCGACAGCGCCGAGGCCGTAGAGGAGGAGAAGGCCGCTGGCCGCCTCGACATAGGCGGATGCGTCGATATTGTCGTTCATGTGCGCCACGCTGACCGCGTAGATCGGAAAGGAGAACATTCCGAACAGAAGCGCGAACACGAAGGTCGCGCCGGGGAAGGCGTCTTCCGCGAGGGCCAGGCCGAGACCGGCCCCGGCGGCGGCGAGCGCCGCGCCCACGAGAACCAGCCTGCGGTCCATGCGGTCCGAGAGACGCCCCAGCGGGAACTGGCCCAGCGCGCCGCCGATGACCGCGGCGCTCATGAACCATGCGACCATATCGGCGGGCGAGAGGGTGCCGCTACGCTCTGCAGCGAGGATTGGGCCAAGCGCCCAGAAAGAGCCATTGGCGAGGCCAACGGAGACGGACCCTACAAAGGCTGCGGGCGAGCGGTCAAAAAGCGGGCCGAGCCGGATGCGGGTCGACGTGACCGGCCCTGGCGCTTCGGACGACGTCATGGCGACGGGAATGGCAGCGACGGACAGGAGGACCGAGGCGACGGCGAAGAGCGGAAAGGCGGCGGGGTCGCCGAGAACCATGAGGAGCTGGCCGAGCGTGATGACCGTCAGGTTGATGACCGTATAGACGGAGAAGACCGTGCCCCGATTCTCGTTGGTCGATTTTTCCGAGAGCCAGCTCTCGATAACCGTGAACAGGACCGCGAAGCAGAGGCCCGCCACGGCCCGAAGCAGCCACCACGCAACGGGGTCGATAATGAGCGCGTGCAGGAGCGCCGTGGCCGAGACGAGCGAGACCGCCGCCGTGAAGGCGCGGATGTGGCCGACCCGGCCGATAATGCTCGGCGCAACGATACATCCCGATACGAAGCCGGCGAAATAGCTGGAAGCGAGGAAGCCGATCGAGAAGGTCGAATAATCCTCAATCGACGCGCGGAGGGGGAGGAGCGCGCCCTGCAGGCCGTTGCCCATGAGAAGAAGCGCAACGGAAAACAGAAGCGCGGCGACGGGGCGGAGCGCAGTGGTCATGGAAGCGCCCTTAAGCGCGCGCAGATCAGCAGATCAAATGTCCATTCTCTTTGATCCCGCAGCGCGCGCATTGGCGGCGCGGCGCGGGAAGTCGCCCCGTCGATGGGCCTGGCTCGCCCCGTCCCCGCCTTGCCGATTTGACGGCATTGCACCTACCATCCAAAGGTTTGCGCGCACGGGCCATGGGAGATTTCGATATGCGCGAATCAGTGTTTCTGGGAATCGCCTTGCTGGCGCTGGGCGTGACCCCCGCCGCTGCGCAGGAGGAGACGTTCGGCGGCGCGAAGGGCGCGGACCTGTCGATCGAGGCGATGGAGCCGACCAATGAACCGGTCGACATCGGGCTGGCGGGTGACGTGCCCTACGACATTGCGCGCTACCTGCTGGCGGGCGGCGCCAGCTCTGGTGCGATTTCGCCGGACGGCGCGCTGATCGCGACGACGCTGGATGTGACGGGACAGCCGGAACTGTGGGTCATTCCGGCAGATGGCGGCCAGCCGCGGCAGATGACCTTCCGCACCGGTGTCGACAATTACCGCTGGGTGCCGGACGGGTCGGGCATCCTCTACCAGGCCGACAAGGACGGCGACGAGCAGCCGAGCTATTTCTTCATCAACCGCGACGGCACCGAGGAACGGGTCGTGCTGCCCGCGGCGCGCGGCGACTTCCGGTCGTTCGGCGACTTCGCGGCGGACGGGCAGAGCTTCGTCTATTCCTCGACCGCGCGGAACGGGCAGGATTTCGACATCTACCGCGCCACGCTGGACGGCGAGACCGAACTGATCGCGGAGGGCGAGTATTTCTTTGGCGTGGCCGCGCTGTCGCCTGATGGATCGACGGGGATCGTCAGTGAGGCGGTCGGGGAGGATGCGAACAATCTCTACCTTCTCGACATGGCGGACGGTGCGCTGACGCTGGTGTCCGAGCCTTCGCCGCGCGCGAGCCATACGCTCGGCGGCTTTGCGTGGACCGAGGACAGTGCGGGTTTCTACTATTCATCGAATGTCGGACGCGAGTTCGGCGCGCTGAGCTATTTCGATGTCGCGAGCGGCGAGACGCGCGTCATCGCGGAAACGGACGCCGATATTGCCGACATTGAGCTGTGCGGCGCGGGCGACCGGTATCTTGCCTATACGATCAGCCGCGACGGGTTCGAGCAGCTGGTGGTCGTGGACCGGGAGGCGCAGGCCGTCGTGGACTCGCCGACATTGCCGGAGGGGCTTTACGCGCTCGACTGCGCGGGCGGTTCGAACCGGATGGCGATCACGGTCAATGGCTGGCGAACGCCGGGCGATATCTACAGCTGGGAAATCGGCAGCGGTGAGGCGACGCGAGTCTATGTCGGGACGCTGGCCGGGATCGACCCGGACAGGCTCGTGCGGCCCGAAGTGGTGCGCTATCCGGCGCGCGACGGCGTGGCGTTGCAGGGGCTGCTTTACCAGCCTACGGAGGCGATGCGGCGGCAGGCCGGGGTGACCGACCTGTCCGCCCCGCCGCCCGTTCTGTTCCGCGTGCATGGCGGGCCGTCGGGCCAGTCGGTGCCGCGCTTTGACGCCGTCACGCAATATCATGTGAACAACGGCATGGCGGTCTTCCTGCCGAACGTGCGCGGTTCGACAGGGCTGGGCCGGACCTACTCGGCGCTCGATGACCGGGAGCGGCGGCTGGACAGCGTGCGCGACCTCGTCGACCTGCTGGCCGCGCTGGGCGATGCGGGCCTTGTCGATCCGGAGCGGGCGGCGGTCACCGGCGGATCCTATGGCGGCTATATGGTGAACGCGGTGCTGGCGTCCTATCCCGGCAGCTTCAGGGCGGGCGCATCGCTGTTCGGCGTGGGCGACTGGGTGACGGCGCTGGAAATCGCCTCGCCGGGTCTGAAGGCGTCGGACCGGGTGGAGTTCGGCGACATTTCAGAGCCGCGCTGGCGGGATTTCTATACCGAGAATTCGCCGGTCGCGCTGGCCGACCAAATCCGCGTGCCGGTGCTGTATTCGCACGGCGTCATGGACCCGCGCATCGACATTGCCGAAAGCGAGATCATGGTGAAGGTGCTGCGCGCGAACGGTGTCGAGGCCCCCTTCGTGCGAATCCCCGACGAGGGACATGGCTGGCGGAAGCTGTCGAACCAGCTGTTCTATTTCCGCACCGAGGCGGCGTTTCTCGAAGAGCAGCTGGGGCTGGGCGGGGAGTAGGGGCGGGCCGCTCTTGCCGGCGGTCATCCTGAACTTGTTTCAGGACCCATGCCGTGACGGTACCGCACGGTGGCGCGGGCCGCAGACGTAACGGCGTGGGTCCTGACATTCGTCAGGATGACAGGGGGAGCTGGGCGGGGATCAGCGGTTGTTGGTTGGGGCGGTTCCGCCTTCCAATTTGCTGCGAAACGCCACGAGATCGCGCCAGGCGAGGCGTTTCTGGGCGGGTTCGCGCAAGAGATAGGCCGGGTGGAAGGTGGGGAGAACCTCGACTTTGTGGTCCTCCAGCTCGGTGGTTTCCCAGCGCCCCCGCATTCGCATGATTCCGCTCTGCGTACCGAGCAGGGCCTTTGTGCTGGTTCCGCCGAGGGCGAGGATGAAACGGGGTTCGACGATCGAGACATGACGGTGGAGGAGCGGGATTAGCTCCGCCGCTTCCTGAACGTTCGGCACGCGGTTGCCGACGGGCCGCCACGGGCTGAGATTGGTGATGTAGACGCTGGTACGGTCGAGGCCGATCGAGGCGAGCATCAGGTCGAGCAGCTGTCCGGCGGGGCCGACGAAGGGGCGCTCCTGGCGCTCCTCCTCCGCGCCGGGCGCCTCCCCGACGATCATCACGCCGCTGTCCGGATTGCCATCGGCGAAGACGCAGGGCGCGTTCGGACGGCGCGCCCTGAAGGGCAGGGTGGGCGTCTCTGCGCGCAGGCCTTCGAGACTGGTGGACTTGATGGTGATGGGGGCGGTTTGCGGTGCGCTGGGTGTTTTCCCCTCCCTCGTGGGAGGGGTAGGGGTGGGTGAGCGGACCTCTGGGCCCGCGTTTTTAGGTGGCTCGCTTTCGCTCGCGGACCCCACCCCTGCCCCTCCCCTCGAGGGGAGGGGAGAAGAATAGGCTACCCCTCCACCCGAGGGGAGGGGAGAAGAGGGGGATGCTTGTTCCCTTGAAGGAAGGGAAAAAGAGGTTGGATCTTCGAGCCAGTTGCCCGCTTCATCGCTGGTGAGGACGTCTAGGCCGCTGTCCCGGAGCCAGCGCAGGCTGGCGGCGGCTGCCGCGGCGGAAAGGGGGGCACCGGAAGAGGGCGGAGTGGATTCGGTCACGCCCCCCTTATGTGCGACAGGGGCACCGCTGGCAAAACCCTGTCATTCCGCCTAAGACCGCAGGGAAATCCGGCAAGTTTAGAATGGGACTGATCGGCGTGAGCGATATCGAACGCGAATCCATGGAATATGACGTCGTCATCGTAGGCGGCGGACCGGCGGGACTGTCCGCGGGAATCCGGCTGAAACAGCTGGCCGAGAAGGAAGGCCGCGAGATCGAGGTCTGCATCCTGGAGAAGGGGTCGGAAATCGGCGCGCATATCCTGTCGGGGAATGTCTTCGATCCGCGCGCGCTCGACGAGCTGCTGCCGGAATGGCGGACGATGGACGGCCACCCGATGACGGTGCCGGTGGAATCCGACAATCACTGGATCCTGACAAAGGGCGGGCATATCAGCTTCCCGCACATCCTGCTGCCGCCGTTCATGGACAATGATGGCTGCTATACCATGTCGCTGGCCGCCTTCTGCCGCTGGCTGGGCGGGGTGGCCGAGGGCATGGGCGTGGAGATTTTCCCCGGCTTTGCCGCCGCCGAAGTGCTGTTCAACGAGGATGGCAGCGTCAAGGGCGTCGCGACGGGTTCGACCGGTATCCAGAAGGACGGGACGCGCGGCCCAAATTTCGAGCTGGGCATGGAACTGCACGCGAAATACACCTTCTTTGCCGAGGGCGTGCGCGGGCACCTGACCAAGGAGCTGAAGCGGCTGTTCGAGCTGGACAAGGACTCCGAGCCGCAGATTTACGGGCTGGGCGTCAAGGAATTGTGGGACGTGGAGCCTGACAAGCATGAAGAAGGCTGCGTGATCCATACGCAGGGCTGGCCGCTGGAGGACGCCAATGGCGGCGGCTTTATCTATCACCAGGCTGACGGACAGGTCGCGCTCGGTTTCGTGACGTGGCTGAACTACAAGAACCCGCACATCAGTCCCTTCCAGGAAATGCAGAAGTGGAAGACCCACCCGGAGATTGCGGAGCTGCTGAAGGGCGGGAAGCGCATCAGCTACGGCGCGCGCGCGATCAATGACGGCGGGCTGCAGTCGGTGCCGAAGCTGGCGTTTCCCGGCGGCGCGCTGATCGGCTGTTCGGCGGGTTTCCTGAACGTGCCCCGCATCAAGGGCACGCACACGGCGATGAAGTCGGCGATGATGGCGGCCGACGCGGCCTTTGCGGCGGTCGGCGAACAGCGGCGGAACGATGAACTGACCGCCTACCGGGCCGCTTATGATACGAGCTGGGTGAAAGACGAGCTGTCGAAGGTTCGCAACACCGTGCCGCTGGTGAAGCGGTTCGGCAACCTGGTCGGGACAATCCTGTCCGGCATGACGATGTGGGCCGAGGCGCTGCGCATCAAGATGCCGTTCACGCTGGGCCATAAGCCCGATCACGAATCGATCGGGCGGAAGGAGCATTTCCATCCGCCGGTCTATCCGAAGCCGGACGGGGTGATTACCTTCGACCGGCTGTCGTCGGTGTTCCTGTCGGGGACGAACCACGAGGAAGATCAGCCGCCGCACTTGCAGCTTAAGGACGCCTCGATCCCCATCGAGCACAATTTGCCGCTCTATGACGAACCCGCGCAGCGTTACTGTCCGGCAGGTGTCTATGAGGTGGTCGGCGAGGAAGAGGGCAACCCGACCTTCGTCATCAACGCGCAGAACTGCGTCCACTGCAAGACCTGCGACATCAAGGATCCGCTGCAGAACATCAACTGGGTGGTGCCGGAGGGCGGCGGGGGACCGAACTACCCGAACATGTAAGAGGTCAGGGGGCCAGCCCGCCAAGAGGCTGCGCGGCCGCCCCTGCCAATCGCAAATGCCGCCACGGAGGCCCATGATCCTGCCTATCCAGTCCCGCCCGCTTTACAGCGCCGTCCTGATCGCGGTGGCCGGCGCTGCTGTCAGCACACCCGGCGCAGCCGCCGCCCTGATCGAGGAGCGCGGCCTGTCCGCCTATGTGCAGGGACGCCATGCTGCCTCTGCCGGTGACATGGACCGGGCCGCGACCTTGTTCGAACAGGCGCTGGGCGTGTCGCCTGGCGATGTGCACCTCCTCGAATCCACCTTCGAGACCGCGATGATTGCCGGGGACCGGGACCTCGCCACCGGCGCGGCGCGGCAGCTTGCGCGGCTGGGGAAATATGACAGCGCGGTGGGCACGGTGCTGTTCGTCGATGCGCTGACGAAGCGGCGCTATGAGGATGCGCTAGCTGAGGTCCAGCGGCTGGAGGAATCGGGGTTCGGAAGCTTCATGGCGCCGATCCTGCGCGCCTGGACGCTGGAGGCGGACGGCGAGACGTCAAAGGCGTTCGCGGCGTTGAACGAGGGCGGGTCGAGCGGCCTGCCGGACAGCTATGCCGACGAACATCGCGGGCACCTGGCGCTGCAGAACGGCGACCGGATGGCGGCGGTCGACCATTACCTGGCGCTGCTGGGCGCGGATACGGACGGGCGCAACTGGCGGTCCCGCATCCTCCTCGCCGAGGCCTACCAGCGGCTGCGCCAGAATGACTTCGCGCTCCAGACTTTGGAGCCGGCACCGGGTGCTCCCGACGTGCTGCGCGCCCGCGAGCGGATCGAACGCGGCAAGCGGATCGATGAAGTGCCGGGATCCCCGCGCGCGGCGGTCAGCCAGCTGCTGATGCGGCTGGCGGCGGACCTGTCGAGCAACCGGCGCGTGCCGCTGGCGATGGTCTTCGCGCGCGCGGCGACCTGGGCGGACGGCGACAATGCGCGCGCGTGGCTGCTCAGCTCGCAGCTGCTGGCGCAGGCCGATCAGTATGAGGAAGCGCTCGTTGCGGCGCAGGCGATCGCCGACGATGATATGTATGACAGCATTTCGCGCGCGCAGACCGCCGCCATCCTGGAAGAGCTGGAGCGGCGCGACGAGGCGCTGACGATGCTGGAAGCGGCCGCACAGAGCGCGGATGCCGACGCGCGGACGCTGGTGCTACTGGGCGAAGGGTATCAGCGCGCGGAACGGTTCGAGGCGGCGGCAGGGGCGTTTGAAGCGGCGCTGTCCCGTGACATCTCCGATGAGCAGCTCCGCTGGCAGACTTTGTTCCTCCTGGGCGCTGCGCAGGAACAGATGGGCGATTTCGCGGCCTCCGAAGTCTCGCTGCGCGCCGCGCTCGCCATCGAGCCGGACCAGCCGACCGTCCTGAACTATCTTGGCTACATGCTGCTGGACCGGAACGAAAAGGTGCCAGAGGCCATCGACCTGATCGAGCGCGCGCATGCCGCCGAGCCGCAGAACGGTCACATCACCGACTCGCTGGGCTGGGCGCAGTACAAGCAGGGCGATTACGAGACGGCGGTCGAAACGCTGGAGGAGGCGGTGGCCTCGGTGCCGGGCGATCCGACGATCAACGATCATCTGGGCGATGCCTACTGGCAGGTCGGGCGGCGGCTTGAGGCGCGGTTCCGCTGGCGCGCGGCGCTGGACGCGGAACCGGACGCGGCGCTGCGTGAACAGATCGAGACGAAGCTGTCCTACGGCCTCGACACCGCGCTTGCGATGATGGCGGATGACGAGCGCGGCGCGCGGCAATAGCCGTGACGATGTACCTTTCGCCCGCTGGACGGCGTTGTGTCGTCAGTCACGATGCTTTGGCATCGCTCCGTTCCTAACGCCTTGCCAACGAACGAAATCTACATCGTCTCCGACGGTTCGACTGATGAATTCGCGAGCTAGTGCCTGATCTGCAACCCTTCCGAGAAACCGCCTATGCGAAGCTGAACCTGGCGCTTCATGTGCGGGCGCGGCGGGACGATGGCTATCACGAGCTGGAGACGCTGTTCGCCTTTTGCGCGGACGGCGATACGCTGTCGTTCGAGGCGGCGGATGATCTGACGCTGGTGATCGACGGACCCTTTGGCGGTGATCTGGCAGCGGATGAGAACAACCTGGTGCTGCGCGCTGCGCGGATGCTGCGCGAGGAAACGGGCACGCGGGCGGGCGCACGGATCGCGCTTGCGAAAACCCTCCCTGTGGCGAGCGGGATTGGCGGCGGGTCGGCGGACGCCGCGGCGGCGCTGCGCGGGCTGAACCGGCTGTGGGGGACAGGCCTGAGAGATGACCGGCTCGCCGCGCTTGGCCTGTCGCTGGGCGCCGATGTGCCTGCCTGTGTGCATAGCCGGGCGATGCGCGCCGCCGGTGTGGGCGAACGGCTGACGCCTGCCGACCTGGGCGCGCTGGCCGGGTTGCCCGTCCTTCTGGCCAACCCCGGCGTGGCGGTGTCGACGGCGGCGGTCTTCGGGGGCTGGGACGGCGTGGACCGCGGGCCGATGCCCGAACGGCCAGCCGCATGTCTGACCGAAGGGCGCAACGACCTGCAGGCGCCGGCCGTGCGCACCGCGCCGCAAATCGAGGCGCTGCTCGCCGATCTGGCAGCGCTGGATCCGGCCTATCCGCCGCGCATGTCGGGAAGCGGAGCCACCTGTTTCGCGCTGTTCCATGATTGGGGGGATGCCAGACAGGCGCAGACGCGCATGGCTCAGAATAGGCCGCAAACCTGGTCACTTCTGTCCACGCTGCGCTGACTGTCCCGATGCGGTACAATTATTAAGGACCGTTTTGGAGGGATTAACGGAAGTCTGCGGCCTTCCGGGTTGGCACGGCCTTTGCATGGCGATTCGCGTTAGTCACAAGGGAGGGGAGCCCTTTTCCCTGACTGAATCCGGTCCTCGGGCGAGTGGGCGATCCAGCCGCTGTCCCGGCATTGGGAGAACCTTATCACGCAGCGGCAGGGCCACGCGCCTCGCCGCTGCTTTTTTTTGTGCCGGGTGTCCTGTAGATGGCGGGCATGAACATTCAGCCCTCCGACATTCGCGCTGCCGGTGCAGCCCCCGACAACAAGCCCGCCGCCTTCGACTGGGCGGACCCGCTGCAGCTCGATGATTTGCTCGATGAAGATGAGCGGCTGATCCAGGACACCGCGCGGTCCTTTGCCGATGCGGAGCTGGCACCGATCGTGCGCGATGCGAACCGGAACGAGACCTTCGACCCGGAGCTGATGAAGGCGTTCGGCGCGGCGGGGCTGCTTGGCCCGACCTTGCCGGAAGACTATGGCTGCGCGGGCGCGAGCTATGTCGCCTACGGCCTGATCGCGCGGGAGGTTGAGCGCATCGATTCGGCCTACCGGTCGGCGATGTCGGTGCAGTCCTCGCTCGTGATGCACCCGATCCATGCGTACGGGACGGAGGAGCAGCGCAGGAAATACCTCCCGAAACTGGCGAGCGGTGAGTTTATCGGCGCGTTCGGGCTGACCGAGCCGGACGCGGGCTCCGACCCCGGCAGCATGAAGACGCGGGCGCGGAAGGACGGCGATCACTATGTGCTGAACGGCGCGAAGATGTGGATCACGCAGTCGCCGATCGCGCAGGTCTTTGTCGTCTGGGCGAAGGATGACGAGGGCGATATACGCGGCTTCGTTCTCGAACGCGGCGATGACGGGATCAAGACGCCGAAGATCGAGGGGAAATTCTCGTTGCGCGCCTGGGTGACGGGCGAGATCGTGATGGAGGATGTGCGAATTCCGGCAGACCGCCTGCTGCCCGATGTAAAGGGCCTGAAGGGGCCGTTCGGCTGCCTGAACAAGGCGCGCTACGGCATCAGCTGGGGTGCGATGGGGGCGGCGGAGTTCTGCTGGCACGCCGCGCGGCAATACGGCCTCGACCGGACGCAGTTCGGGCGGCCGCTGGCGCAGACGCAGCTGTTCCAGAAGAAGCTGGCCGACATGCAGTCGGAGATCACGCTCGGCCTGCTGGCGAGCTGGCGCGGCGGCAAGCTGATGGATGCCGGGCGCCTGCCGCCCGAGGCGATCAGCATCCTGAAGCGCAACAATTGCGGCAAGGCGCTCGCCATCGCGCGGGAAGCGCGCGACATGCACGGCGGCAACGGCGTTTCCGACGAGTACGGCGTCATCCGGCACGTGATGAACCTGGAGGCGGTCAACACCTATGAGGGCACGCACGACATCCACGCCCTGATCCTCGGCCGCGCGCAGACGGGCTTGCAGGCGTTCTTCTAGGTGATGCGCTGGCCCGCCCTCGATTATCCTGCGGAGCGGGAGGTTTATGAGACGGTCCATGCCTGGTTGCAGGTGGTGGGGAAGCTGCCGGTGCGGACGACGCCGTGGGTAAACCATGGCTGGCACGTGGCGATGCGCGTCGTCCCGCGCGGGTTCCGGACCTATGTGCTGCCCACGGGCGAGGCGGACTATGAACTGCTGTTCGACATTCTTGGCGAGCGGGTGCTGCTGACGACGTCGGCGGGGTTTTCGGTCGCGGTGCCGCTGACCGGGCAGACCGTGGCCGCCTTTCATGCCGAACTGTCGGAGAAGCTGGCGGAGATCGGTGCGCCTGCACCCCTGCAGGGCGGTCCGAACGAGGTACCCGACCCGGCCATCCCCTTCGACCAGGATCACCGCGAACGGATGTGGGATGCGGAGGTTGCGGGGCGGATGCACGGCGCGTTCCTGTCGGCCGACCGGGTGTTCAGCCGGTTTCGGTCTGGCTTTGTCGGCAAGTCTTCGCCGAGCCACCTGTTCTTCGGCAGCTTCGACCTCGCCGTGACGCGCTTTTCCGGGCGGCGGGCACCGACGCATCCGGGCGGCTTTCCGAACCTGCCCGATCCCGTCACGCGCGAAGCCTATAGCCACGAGGTGGTCAGCGCGGGCTTCTGGACCGGCGGGGGCGGGGTCGATGAGGCGGCCTTTTATGCTTACACCTATCCGGCCAAGGATGCGTTCGGTGCGGCGAGCTTGGAACCGGGGGCAGCCTATTGGCTTGGCGACCTGAGCGAGTTCGTGCTGCCCTACGCGGCTGTGGCGGGGGCAGACGATCCGGACGCGGCGCTGATGGCTTTCCTGCAGTCGACCTATGAGGCGGGCGCGAAGGCGCTCGGTTTTCCCGCCGATCTGACCGAGGACATTGGACCGGTGGGTCAGCCGCCGCGCCGTTACCAGGAGATGACATGATGAAAAGCAGACTTTCCGTTGCCGCGGCGCTGCTGGCTGTTGCCGCCTGTTCCGGCGAGGCGGATGAACCGGCGGGAGGCGGCGAGGTTTCGTCCAGCACGGCGGATGTGGACGGGTACGGAAACACGAACCAGCCTGAACCGGTTGTGCCTGCCGACCCCACGGGGTGGACCTATGGCGGGCTGGGGCCGCAGTCGGAAACGCTGGCCTATGCGGACGGGACGGGCGGCGTGAGCCTTTACGTCCGGTGCCTGCCCGACCCGGCGCGGCTGCAGGTGGAAACGCCGTACCTGATGCCGATCGAAAGCGAGGAGCGGCTGACGCTGGGCATCGGCGACCGGCTGGTCGTGATGGTTGCCGAACCCGCAGCGGGCATCGCCGATATGGAGGACAGGGGTGTGGTGGCGGAAGCGCCGCTTGACGCCGAACTGGTCGCGGCGCTGTCGGGCGGTGATTTCGCCGTCAGCTATGGCGCGGAAATCCTGGAAGCGCCGGAAGTGCCCGGCGATGACGCGCTGACGAGATTTGCCAATGGCTGCGCAGCGGCGCTGGCCGAAGGTTCTGCCATAGCGGAACAAAGATAAGCGGTCGTTCCTTCGCTAATCATGCGTGCATTATCCTATCTCATCATCGGCCTGACCATTTTGGCCGTTCTTGGCGATGTGGCCGCAATACTTAGCGTCGACAATTACAGTCCGGTTCGAGATACGATTTCCGAACTCGCTGCTGTCGATGGCTCACGGTTCGAGGATCCGGCCATTCTCGCGCTCGCGCTCGCGCTGTTCCTGACCATGGTGCTGCTGGCAGTGCGGAAGGGCGGCGGGGCCAAGTGGCTGACTGGACTCGGTTTCCTGCTTCTTTGTTCGATCGTCGTGGCCTTGATGGCATTGTGGAATGCCTATGACGCCCCGGGCGGAGCGATGCGGGAAGGAAGCTTTGCGCTTTCCGCCCACAGGAAACTGGTCTGGATACTCGGCGGCGCGTTCTTTGGGGCGGCGACGCTGCTAGCGGACCGGCTGAAAGCCATCGGGGCGCCCTGGCGCGAGAAGGCGAGCCTGGGTCTGGCGTTCCTGTGGCTGGTGACGGCGCCGATATTCTTCTTTGTCGATACCGGCATCGACGGGGCCTATGAGCGCGGCCTGGCGCTGATCGTGATCGCTTGGCTGTGGATTGCGGCCACCGCGAGCGCCGACCGGCGCGTTACCTGACGAAGGATGGGCGGCCCGCTTGGCCTGAATCAGGATCGGCGCGCGGCTGGCCGCGTCGCCGTGCAAGTGGCCCTGACCGTTCGTCGAAAGCCGTGCGCTGGCGGGTCAGGACAGGCGAGCGGCAAAGTCTTGCCAGCCGAACTCGCGGACCAGTTCCAGCGCGTCGGTTTCGGAATCCCACAGGTAGATGGCGGGCAGGGGGACGCCGTTGAAAGTGGTGGTCTTCACCATCGAATAATGCGCCTGATCGAGGAAGGCGAAGCGGGTGCCGGGCTGCGGGATGCCGCCGGGTAAGCGGTAGTCGCCGATGACGTCGCCCGCGAGGCAGGACGGGCCGCCAAGGCGGACGGCGGGGCCATCGTCCGCTTCGCCGAGGAGGGCCGGGCGGTAGGGGGCTTCGATTACGTCGGGCATGTGGCAGGTGGCGGAGATATCGACGATGGCCTGGAAGCCGCCATTCGCGAACGTGTCGAGCACTTCGCCAACGAGAATGCCAGCGTCGAGCGCGACGGCTTCGCCCGGTTCGAGATAGACGTCGATGTCGTACTTTTCGCGGATGCCGCGAATCAGGGCGGCGAGTGCGGCCACGTCATAGTCGCGGCGCGTGATGTGGTGGCCGCCGCCGATGTTCAGCCAGTCGAGGCGCGGCAGGTACGGCGCGATCTGCGGTTCCAGCGCCGCCCAGGTTTCCGCGAGCGGCGCGAAGTCCTGTTCACATAACGTGTGGAAATGCAGGCCGGACAGGCCGCTGAGATGGTCCTCCCGCAGCTGCGAAACCGGAAAGCCGAGGCGCGAACCGGGCGCGGCAGGGTCGTATTTCGGGACCTCGCCCGTCGAAACTTCCGGATTGATGCGAAGGCCGAGATCGAAGGTCTCGCCGGTGCGCTCCAAGAGGTCGCGGTGGCGCGCGAGCTGGTGCGGGGTGTTGAAGACGATGGTGTCGGAAAGCCGCGCGATCTCCCGCAGGTCGGCGGCCTTGAAGGCAGGGGAGAAGGTTTCGATCAGACCGGGATAATGGGCCTTCGCCAGCCGCGCCTCCCACAGCCCGCTGGCGCAGGTGCCGTCGAGGGTTTCCTGCGTCAGACCCGCCGTTCGCCACATGCTGAATGCTTTTAGCGCCAGGAGAATTTTCGCTCCGGACTGGCGCTTCAGGTCGGCGAGAATAGCGAGATTCCTGCGCAGCGCGGCGGCGTCGACAACGAAGGCCGGGCTGCCCACCCGCGAAAGATCGAAGTCCCTGAACGCGCCCGGATCGCCGGCCTGTGTGGTCATCATATCGGTCATGCCCGTTCGCGCCTGTTCGACCGGCGACAGTTTTTCAAGTCTTGGTCAGGCTCCGTTCGATGTGAGTTGCGCTCAGGGGGCTGCGCGGGCAACGCAGCGCTGATGACCGCCGAGCCACCCGACCGCCTGTCCCGCGCGCAGCTTTACCTGTTTGCCGTGGCGGGCGGCGTCGTGGTCGCGAACGCCTATTACATCCATCCGATCGTTTCGCAGGTCGCCGCCGAGTTCGGCATCGGGGCGGGCGCGATCGGCGCGGTGCCGGCGCTGAACCAGATTGCGCTGGCCATCGGGATTTTCCTGTTTCTGCCGCTGGGCGACCGGATGGGAAATGCGAAGCTGGCGCGGGTGTTCGTAGCGCTGCAGCTCATCTGCGTCGCGGGGATGGCGATTGCGGACCGGTTCGAACTGTTCGTGCTGGCGTCGACGCTGCTGGGGCTCGTAACCATCGCGCCCTACCTGATCCCGACCTATGTGTCGAAGCGCGTCGCCCCGGAACAGATGGGCCATGCCATGGCGCTGCTGACGACGGGCGTGATCATGGGTATCCTGGTCGCGCGGGTCGGCGCGGGCGTCATCGGCGAGTATTATGGCTGGCGCGCGGTCTATGGTTCGGCAGCGGCGCTGATGCTGGCGGTGACCATTGCCCTGCCGCTGATCATGGAGGGGAACAGGGCGGCGAATAGGGCGGCAAGCGCGGAACGGCCCGCAATGACCTACCGCGCGCTGCTGGCCTCGACGCTGCCGATTGCGCGGGCGAAACCGGCGGTCATCCTGTCCGGCATCATCCAGGGGCTGGGGTTCGGCGTGTTCCTGGCGCTGTGGCTGGGCATCGGGCTGCATCTGCCGAGCATTGGCTACGGTGTGGACGTCGTCGGCTACCTGGCGGCGTTCACGATCCTGAACCTGTTCACGACGCCCTATCTGGGGCGCGTCGCCGACCGGATGGGCGCTGAGAAGGCGCGGATGTTCGCCGCGCTGACGCAGATCCCGGGCGTCATTCTGTTGTGGTTTGCGGGGGCCAGCCTGCCGATCCTCGTCATCGCCATCGTCAGCTTCAACCTCGTGGGGCCGCTCGTCGATGTGTGCGGCCGGATGACGTTCCTGAGCGAACCGCCGGAAATCCGCACGCGGCTGATGACGGTCTACATCATGCTGATGTTCATCGGCGGCGGGCTGGGAAGCTGGCTGGGTACCATCGCCTATGACTGGGCGGGATGGACGGGGACGTGCATGCTGGCGCTGACGTTCAGCCTGTCGATGATCGCACTGTCCGCCTTTTCGTGGTGGCGGTCGCGCCGAGAGATCGTGTCAGAGCCGGTTTAGGCCGCGTCGCGGATTGCCTCGTTCAGCGTCTCCAGGCTGTCGATCACCTCGCCAAGCGTGAAAACGAGCGCCCCCTCCGCGGTCACGGCGAACGCCCTGTTGCCGTCCGCGTTGCCCGACACGGCGGCGCGCGCATCCTCGAGAGAGTGTTTGAGGCGGGACAAGCGGTCTTCATCGGCAGCCTCGCCCTTGGCGAGTTGGCGGGCGAGGGCGGTGGCATCCTCTCGCACGGCATCGACCCTGTCTGAAAGATCGCCCTTCGCCGGGTCGCTGTCTTCGCCGATGCGAACGAGAAACGTCGATGCGTTCCAGAGTTCCTCAACGGCGCGCCGACGCTTCGACAGGGGTTCGCCCTTGCCGAAATGAATCGCGTCGATCGCGTCCCGCGCGCCGGTGATGCTGCGGCGATAGAGGGCGCGGCAGTCGTCGCTCGCCGCCTTGTCGCCTTTCGCGGTTTCGATACCGGCGTCGAGCAGTTCGGCGCAGGCTTCGGTCGCGCGTTTCAGGTTTCGCCTGGCCCGGTCCTCGGCCTTGTCGCGCCAGATGACGAGGGCGACGAGCGCGCCAATAACAACGCCGAGCCCTATGGAAATGCTACGGTCGAGAGCGACCTGCGTTGCATCGCTTTCCGCTCCGAGCGAGAGCGCGACCGCCGCGACCACGCCGTAGCGCCACTCGCTTTTAAAACCGGCAATGGCGTTCATGACGAGCATCGAGACGGCAAGTGCCGCGGCCGTGCCATACCCGTCCGGCAGCAGGATCAGACAGATGACGCCCACGATAGCGCCCACGAGGGTGGCGAGAAAGCGGTCCGTCGCCTCGCCGATGACGGCACCGGCCGTGGGCTGGATGACCATGACGGCCGACAGGATGCCCACAAAGCGTTCGGGGAGGCCGAGCGACTTCATGACGATGAAGGTGAGCGCCGCGGCAAAGGCGGACTGGATGGCGAGGCGCGCGGCGTCGCGCGTCTCAGCCTTGGAGAAATCGATACCGAAAAGTGCCATGCCGCCTCAACACGCGGGACGGCGGTGAGTTGCCATGCTGCGCGCAGGTAGGGGCGGGGAGGGGGCGTTCAGGCGCGCTTCTGACTGCGCGCGGCGAAGGCGGCGAAGCGTTCCTTCGCCTCCTCGCTCTTCAGCTGCGCGCCGAAGTGCACGCCCTCCTCGTCCATGCGCGCGGCGAGGGCAGCCGGGTTTCGCATGAGCTGCTTCGAGAGCTTCACGGCGGTGGGCGCGCGCTGAGCCAGGGCGGTCGCCGCCTCGGTCGCCGTCCGGTCGAGATCGGCAAGATCGCAGGTGCCGTTGACGAGGCCCCAGGACAGCGCCTCCTCCGCCGTCACGCGCTTGCCGAGCGCGAACATCTCGAAGGCGCGCACATGGCCGATGGCGGCGGGCAGCGTAATGCTCGACGCGGCCTCCGGCACCAGCGCGAGGTCGATGAACGGCGTTGAGAGCGTGGCGTGGTTCGCCATGTAGACGAGGTCGCAGTGGAGGAGCATCGTGGTGCCGACACCCACGGCGAGGCCGGAGACGGCGGCGACGAGCGGGGTTTCGGCGCGGGCGAGCGCCTTCAGGAAGCGGTCGACCTGGCGCGGGCCCTTGGGCGCTTCTCCGGCTGCGGTCGCGGCGAAAGACGAGATGTCGTTGCCGGCCGTGAAGGCATCGCTGGTGCTCTTGAACAGGACCACGCGGATATTGTCGTCGGCGTCCGCGCGCTCGATGCCGTCGGCCAGCGCGCCGTACATCGGTTCGGTCAGCGCGTTCTTCTTCTCCGCCCGGTCGAGCGTGAGCGTGAGGACATGGCCGTCGAGGCTGGTTTTCACATGGTCGGTCATGGGGCGTCTCCTGTCCCCGCGCGGCCTCGCACGGCGCGCCCGAACGGGGTAGCTGTTCTTGCCAAGAGGGTCGGTTCGCTGCCATGCGGTGCGGCGATTAGATCAGGGATTGGTTAGGCGACCGGCAACGGCAGGGGTGCAATCCGTGATCTTCAGAACATTGTTCACTCTTGCAGTCCTCTGGGCGGTTCCCGTCGCCGCACAAGAGCGTCTGGAACAATATATTGCCGCAGAAATGGATGCCGCGAGTGTGCCGGGAGCCGCTTGGGCGATCGTGGACGGGAACCGCATCGACACGGGTGCTTCTGGCGTTGAGCGACTTGGCAAAGCGGAACAGGTGACCGACCGAACGCCGTTCTTCATCGGATCAATCAGCAAGTCGTTTGTCGCTCTTTCCATAATGCAGCTTGTCGAGGAGGGACGCATCGATCTCAATAGTCCTGTCGAGCGTTATCTGCCAGCGTTGGCCCGGCAGCCAATTGGTGCCCGTTCGCTGCGCCAGCTGCTCAGCCATCAGAGCGGCTTGTCGACCCTGCAGGGCAATCGGTTGCAGGGTGATTTCAGCATGGATGATGCCGCTCTTGAACGGCGGGCGACCGATATTGGCACCGTCGTACCGGAAACTGAGGCGGAGGAGGTCTGGAGCTATTCAAACGCCAATTATGCGCTTGCCGGGGGCGTTGTGGAGGCCGTCAGCGGCCGGGATTTCGGCGCATATGTAGAGCAGCGGATTCTCGCTCCGCTCGGCATGGACGATAGCTATGTGCACGGGGCGAGCCGGGTGTTTGTTGGCGGCGGGCATCGGACCTGGTTCGGCGGCCGCACGGCGACAGACAAGAACATGACAGGCCGCGGGTCCGGCCCGCAGGGCGGCGTCGTGTCGACGGCGGCGGACATGGGCACATATCTTGCGGCCATGATGAACGGACGCGACGATGTTGTGAGCGCGAAGAGCAAAACGCTGATGATGCAGCCTGTCGGTAGCGCAGCGAAAACTTACGGGCTGGGCTGGGAGGTGTATCCGGAAGAGGGCCGTGTGCGGCATGCCGGGTCGATGCCAGGTTTCGAAGCGCTGGCTACGATGGTCCCTGCAGAGCGCCGGGGGTTTGTCATGCTGACAAATGCAGGGATGGGGTTTGCATTTGATTCGCCGGCATCGCTGCTTGGAGGAGCGTCGGCAAAGGTTCTCAGCCTTGACCCGCCGGAGGGGTCCGGGGGCGGACTGGCGGCGGCGTTCGTTGGCCTTTGTGTTCTGCCATTCCTGTTTCTGTTCGGTGCATGGCGGACCTGGCGGCGGCGACGCGCGCTGACTCGCGGCTTGGTCGCCTACAAGATCTGGTTGCCGCTGATCGCTGCGCTGGGGCTGAGCATAGCCATGCTGGTGGGGCTGCCAAACCAGTTCGGCGTTAATATCAGAACAACGTTGATTTTCAGCCCCGACCTGGGAGCTGTCCTGATTGCTGTGGCGGCGACCGCCCTGGGGTGGGCGGCGGTGAACGCCGGACTTCGCCTGCGCGCCAGCAGTTAGAAACTCAGCGGCCCCTCAAGGTCCACGACCTGCCACGGCAGGCCGTGCTCGTTCAGCATGGCCATGAAGGGGTCGGGATCCATTTGCTCCATGTTGAAGACGCCCGCGCCGGACCATGTCCCCTGCAGCATCAGCGCGCTGCCGATCATCGCGGGAACGCCGGTGGTGTAGCTGACCGCCTGGTTGCCGGTTTCGCGGTAGGCCTCCTCGTGATCGCAGACATTGTAGAGATATTTGGTGATCTCTCCGCCGCCGTTTTTCGCGGTGCCGGTCGCGATGTCGCCGATGCAGGTCTTGCCCTTTGTGGTTGCGCCGAGGCCCGCGGGTTCGGGGAGGACGGCCTTCAGGAACTGTAGGGGGACGATCTCCTGCCCCTGATAGGTGATCGGCTCGATCGAGGTCATGCCGACATTCTCGAGCACTTCTAGGTGGGTTAGATAGGCATCGCCGAAGGTCATCCAGAAGCGGGCGCGCTCAATTTCGGGGAGGTGCTTGGCGAGGCTCTCCAGTTCCTCATGATACATCAGGTACATGTTCCGCTCGCCGACCTCCGGGAAGTCGAAGGTCTGCTTGTGCGAGAGGGCGGGGGTTTCGACCCACAGGCCATCTTCCCAGTGGCGAGCAGGAGCGGTGACCTCGCGGATGTTGATTTCCGGGTTGAAGTTGGTGGCAAAGGCCTGCCCGTGATCGCCGCCATTGCAGTCGAGAATGTCGAGCGTGCGGATGCGCTCGAAATGATGCTTCTTCAGCCAGGTCGCGAAGACACTGGTGACGCCCGGATCGAAGCCGGACCCGAGTAGGGCCATCAGGCCAGCATCGCGGAACCGCTCGTGATAATCCCATTGCCAGTGATATTCGAACTTCGCCTCGTCCTTCGGCTCGTAATTGGCGGTGTCGAGATAATGGGTGCCGGTGTTCAGGCACGCCTCCATCAGGTTGAGGTCCTGATAGGGGAGGGCGAGATTGACGAGGAGGTCGGGCTTTACGCGGTCGATGAGCGCGGAGGTCGCCTCCACGTCGTCGGCGTCGATCTGGTGGGTGGCGACGGTCCGGCCGGTGCGTTCGTGGACGGACTTCGCGATGGAGTCGCATTTCGAGACGGTGCGGCTGGCGAGCGTGATAGTCCCGAAGAGGTCCGGGTTCATCGCCATCTTGTGAACGGCGACGGAGGAGACGCCGCCCGCGCCGATGACGAGGGTATGGCCGGGGGTCTGGTCGGGCATGGAGTGGGTCTCCTTGAGTTTCTTCCCCTCCCTCTCAGGGAGGGGTAGGGGAGGGTGTAGCGGGCGGGCACTGGCTCAGAAAGTCCCTCCCCTCGATCCCCTCCCCAAGAGGGAAGGGAGGGTTTAGTTCTGTTTCCTCAGGGGAATGACTTCGGCGGTCGGGCGTTCCCCGGTGTAGAGGCTGGCCATGGGCTGGTCTTCGACTTCGACGGTTTCGGAAGCGCCGAAGCCGTTGAAGCTCGTGCGCATCGCCGCGCCGTACGCGCCAAGCATGCCAATCTCGATGAAATCGCCGGCCTTGATGTCCGCCGGCAGCAGGAACGGTCCGGCCATGTGGTCGAGGTCGTCGCAGGTGGGGCCGTAGAGGTCGTATTCGACGAGGTCGTCATCGGGCCCTTCGACGGGCTCGCCTTCGACAGGCTCAGGATGAGCAGTCGCGTCAGGCCGGACGCGCTTTACCGGGAAGCGCCAGTCGACATGGGCGGCGTCGAACAGGGAGCCGTAGGCGCCGTCGTTGATGTAGAGCGTCTGCCCCTTGCGCTGTTCGACGCGCGCGAGGACGCTGGCATATTCGGCGCAGAGGGCGCGGCCGGGCTCGCACCAGAGTTCGGCGGAATAGCTGATCGGCATATCCTCGAACGCGTCGTCGATCGCGCGGAAGTAGATGTCGAGCGGGGCCGGGTCCATGCCGGGGTAGATGCTGGGAAAGCCGCCGCCGACATCGACGACATCGACGGTAACGCCCGCCGCGACGATGGCGGCGCGGACAAGGCTGATGGCGTTCGTGAAAGCGACCGGGCTCATCGCCTGACTGCCGACGTGGAAGCAGACGCCGAGCGCGTCCGAGGCCTGGCGCGCGGCCATCAGGAGCGGCGCGGCTTCCTCGGCGCGGATGCCGAACTTGGCGGCGAGGCTGAGCTCCGAATGGTCGGAGGGCACGCGGATGCGGACGCAGAGCCACAGGTCCTCGGCGGGCTCACCGTCGGTGCTACATGCAGCGACGATCTTTTCCAGTTCCTCGATCGTGTCGAGCGAGAAGGTGCGAACGCCGTGGTCGTGATAGGCCTCTTCGATCGCCTCGGGGCTCTTCACAGGGTGCATGAAGCATAGCGTCGCCTCTGGCAGGACCGAACGGACCAGCCGCACCTCGGTGATCGAGGCGACGTCGTAATGGGTGATGCCCGCGTTCCACAGTGTGCGCAGAAGGTCCGGCGACGGGTTGGCCTTCACCGCATACATGCTGAGCCCGGGGAAGCGTTCGGTGAAAAACCGCGCGGCGCGCTCCGCCGCATGCGGGCGGACGAGCGTCACGGGGGAAGACGGCCGCAGTGCGGCCGCTACACCGAGGGCGTTATGGTACTTTCGCAACTCAAGGGACCTCCTGAAGAACTGTTGCACCGGATGCTGCCACGATGGAGGAAGTCCCTTGGGCAGCGGCGGCGCATATAGGCGCGGGTTGTTTCGCTGTAAACGACGCGAAGCGCGCAGGGCTGGCGGCGGCGTTCAGCGCGGCTGCGTTCAGAGGGGAACGCGGCTGGGCGGGCGAAGGCGCGGGCCCTGGTCAGGAAGAGGTCTTTTCATGGTCACGATAGATGAAGTGAAGGCGGCAGCGGCGCGGATCAAGGGGTATGCCGTAAAAACGCCGCTGATCCGGTCCGATGCCCTCGACCGGGTGACCGGCGCGCGGCTGTTTTTGAAGGCGGAATGCCTTCAGGTGACGGGCAGCTTCAAGTTTCGCGGGGCCTATAACCGGCTGAGCGCGATGACCGATGAGGAGCGGGCGCGGGGCGTGGTCGCCTTCTCTTCCGGCAATCATGCGCAGGGCGTGGCGCGGGCGGCGAAGCTGCTGGGGATCGAGGCGGCCATCGTGATGCCACACGACGCCCCGGCGATGAAGCGCGAGCGGACCGCGGCGGACGGGGCGGACATTATTCTCTACGACCGGCTGACCGAATCGCGGGAGGCGATTGCGGACCGGCTGGCGGCGGAGCGCGGCGCGACGGTCGTTCCGAGTTTCGACGATCCCTATATCGTGGCGGGGCAGGGCACGGCGGGACTGGAGGCGGCGGATCAGCTTGCCGAGCTGGGACTAGAGGCGGACCTTGCCGTGATCTGCTGCGGCGGGGGCGGGCTGTCGTCGGGAATAGCAACGGCGCTGCCGGGCGCGGAGATCGTGATTGCAGAGCCCGAGGGGTATGACGATGCGGGCCGGTCGCTGGCGGCGGGCGCCATCGAGCCGGTGCGAAGCCCCGGCGTGACGATCCAGGATGCGCTGCAAACGCTCGAAATTCGTCCGCTGACATTCGGTATCTTGGCCGCGCGCGGGGCAACTGGCGTTGCCGTCAGCGATACCGAGGCGCGGGCGGCGATGCGCTTTGCCTATACGGACCTGAAGCTGGTGGTCGAGCCGGGCGGGGCGGCGGCGCTGGCGGCGCTTCTCGGCAAGAAAGTGGACGCTGCGGGAAAGACGGTCGTCGCAACGCTGTCCGGCGGCAATGTCGATCCGGCGCTGTTTGCCGGAGTTATTACCGAGAAGAACTAGCCGCGGGCGGCCCGGGGTTCGGCAGGCACCGGGCCCGCCGGGCTAGCGGTGACGGGGTCGTGGAGCAGGCCTTCAACCTCCTGCGCGACATAGGCAGCGCCGTCGCCAAGGCGGGCGAGTTCGCGCGCGACCATGGCAGCGTCCACGCCGGGCTTCGCAAGCGCCATCGAATCAAGAAGAGCGTCGAGCAGGCCGAGTGTCGTCTCGCCGACGAAATCGCACGCCAGCGCGCCCTCGACGGCAATCGGGCTCATCTCGCTCATACTCGGTCCCCTGTTCCTGTAGTGGGGACCTAACGAATCGAATCTTAAAAGCGCGTGTATGCGCCAGCTAGCTCTGGTTCAGAAACGACCTGAGTTCGTCGCTGGCGCGCAGGCCGCATTTGGAGCGCCGCCAAAGAATATCTTCGGCGCTCTTCGCCCATTCACGGGTTTTCATCATGTCGATCTCGGCTTCGAACAGGCAGCCAAAGTCACGGCCGCGCTCGCCGGATAGAATTGCCTCCGTTTCGGTTCCGAAGCGCGCCGCGATGTCGGCAATCCGGGATGCAGGCAGGTCGGCGAAGCATGCCTGGAGCGCGGATAGCCAGTCTTCATAGGCCTTGCGCGGCGGCAGGTGCCCGGGGTTCGGAATATCGCCGCCGGGGAGCGGTTTCGTCGCCGTCCAGTGCGCGCTGTTCGGGTAGAGGCGGTCCATGATCGCCTCGGCCAGCACGCGGTATGTGGTCAGCTTGCCGCCGATGACGGTCATGGCCGGAACGCCCTGATGATCGCGCAATTTCCAGTCGCGCGTCGTTTCGCGGGCGTCCTTGCCTTCCTCGAGAACGAGGGGGCGAGTACCGGCGAAGGATGCGACGATGTCGTCTTCGGTCAGCGGCGTGTCGAGAAAACGGTTCGCGGCAGCGAGGAGATAGCCTTTCTCTTCTGGCGTAATGGCCGCATCGGCGGGCGTTTCGATGCGGGTCTCCGTGGTCCCGATCATCGTGAAGTCGTTCTGATAGGGGATCATGAACACGATACGGCCATCGGGCTGTTGCAGCATGAACGCGTCGGGCGCGCTGCCGATGCGCGGCACGATGATGTGCGCGCCCTGTACGAGATCGAGACGCGGGGCATCGTTGCGGCCGAGGACGCCGCGCGCGACCTCCTCGGCCCAGGGGCCGGCGCAATTGACGATCTGGCGCGCGGACACCTCGCGGCCGTCATCGAGCGTGACGTGCCAGAGCGTGCCGTCGAAGCGGGCGGAGGCAGCGCCGTTGCGAACGACGATCTCCGCGCCGAGACGCTCGGCATCGCGGCAGTTGGCGACGACAAGGCGGCTGTCATCGACCCAGCCGTCCCAGTAGCGGAAGGCGTTTTCGAACGAGGGTTTCAGCGGCGCGCCCGCAGGGTCGCGGCGGAGGTCCACCCGCTCGGCATTCGGGAAGCTGCGGCGCCTTGCCAGATGATCATAAACGAACAGGCCGGCGCGGATCATCCAGCCGGGCCGCGTATCCCGTGATAGGGGCAGGAGGAACGGCATTGGCCAGGCGAGGTGCGGGGCGATGGAGAGGATCGTCTCGCGCTCCTTCAGCGCCTTTCGCACGAGGCCGAACTCGTAGAATTCGAGGTAGCGCAGGCCGCCGTGGATCAGCTTTGTCGAGGCCGCCGACGTGCCGCCGCCAAGGTCGCCTTTCTCGACGAGAATGACCGACTTGCCCCGACCGGCGGCATCGCGTGCCAGACCCGCGCCGTTGATGCCGGCACCGATGATGAGAAGGTCGAAGGGCTGCGGCATGGGAGCGGGGCACAACTCTGGCAAGACGGGGGGGATCGCGGCGACTTCCCCTAGGCATCGCCCCCGCGCTAGGGAAGCGGCATGTCCACGCAGCACATCCTGGTCATTGACGAGGGCACGACCTCAACGCGCGCCGTCGCCTTTATGCTGGACGGCCGCATTGCCGCCGAGGCGGGCGCGCCGCTGACGCAGCACTATCCCCGGTCCGGCTGGGTCGAGCATGATGCCGCCGAGATTTGGCAGCGCACGCTTGACTGCTGTCAGGAGGTGGCCGCAACGGTCGGCGCGGACAGCATCGCCTGCATTGGCATCACGAACCAGCGCGAGACGGTCGTGTTCTGGGACCGGGACAGCGGCGAGCCGGTTGCGCCCGCGATCGTCTGGCAGGACCGGCGAACGGCGGAGCGCTGCGCGGCGCTGAAGGCGGCGGGGCATGAGGCGGCGGTGCAGGCGCGGACCGGCCTGCTGCTCGATCCCTACTTCACGGCAACGAAGATCGGCTGGGCGCTGGAGAACTGGCCGGACGTCAAGGCGGCCGCGGATGCCGGCACGCTGCGCGCAGGGACGGTCGATGCCTATCTACGCTACCGCCTGTCTGGCGGCGCGACATGGGAGACAGACGCGTCCAATGCGGCGCGGACGCTGCTGATGGACCTGAAGGAACAGCACTGGGCGGACGAACTGTGCGACCTGTTCGGCGTGCCGCGGCAGGTCCTGCCCTTCATCGGCCAGTGTGCGGGCGCGCTGGGAGAAACGGCCCTGATCGGCGGTCGGACCATCCCCGTCACCGGTGCGGCGGGCGATCAGCAGGCCGCGGCGGTAGGGCAAGGCTGCTTCACGCCGGGCGAGGTCAAGTCGACCTACGGCACCGGCGCGTTTCTGATCGCCAATGCCGGGGCCGCGCCGCCCGTTTCGCAGCACCGCCTGCTGGCCACGCTTGGCTGGGAGGTGTCGCAGCGGGTTACCTATGCGCTCGAAGGGTCGATCTTCGTCGCGGGCAGCGCGGTGCAGTGGCTGCGCGACCAGCTGGGCCTCATTGATGTGGCGGAGGAAACCGAGGCGCTGGCACGGTCGGTCGCCTCGAGCGAAGGCGCGATGTTCGTGCCGGCCTTTGCCGGGCTCGGCGCGCCCTATTGGCAGCCGGAGGTGCGCGGCGCGATCACCGGCCTGTCGGGCGCGAGCGGCCGGGCGCATATCGTGCGCGCCTGCCTGGAGGCGGTGGGCAACCAGACGGCCGATGTGCTGGAGGCCATGCACGCGGACGGCGTGACGCCCGCACTCCTGAAGATCGACGGAGGCATGGTGACGAACGACTGGCTGTGCCAGGACCTTGCCGATGCCTGCGGGGTGGTGGTCGAGCGGCCCGAGATTATCGAGACGACCGCGATGGGCGCGGCCATGCTGGCCGGCGTGGGCGCGGGGCTGTTTTCCTCGCTGGAGGCGGCGGGGACCGCGATGCGGCGGGTCGAGCGCCAGTTCGAGCCGACGACGAGCAGGGACCAGCGCGGTGAACGCCGGGCCGCGTGGCAACGTGCGATCACCCAGGCACAGGCTGGGGTGCCTTCGTGATCGTTCCCGAACCCCTGCCGGAGGGCGTGCGCCATGCCGGTTCCGCCGATCTTGACACATTGGCGCGGATTTTCGCCGATGCCTTTTCAGACGATCCGTTCAACCTGTGGATGACGGCGGGCAGCGTCGGCGCCATCGAGGGCGGCTTTCGCGCAATCCTGCGCGGCGGCTATGTGCGGCGGGGCCAGTGTTTCCTTGCCGGTGATGGGGGCATGGACGGCGGCGCGGCGGCGTGGATCGACAGCGCCGACATTCAGCCGATGAGCGGAGGCGCGACCCTGCGCTGGGCACTTGCCATGCTGCGGCATTTTCGGCCCGGCGCGATCAGGCGCGGCATGGCAACCGGCGAGGCGATGGCGGCGGCGCATCCGGAGGAGCGGCACCTCTACCTGTTCCTCGTTGGCACGGCGTTGCGCGCGCGCGGACACGGCCTTGGCAAGAAACTGATGCAGCCGATGCTCGCCGCCTGCGACCGGGAGGGGCTTCCCTGCTATCTCGAAAGCTCCGACCCGGCGAATTTCGGTTTCTACCACGCGCACGGCTTCGAATTTTACGGCGAGCCGCTGATCGTGAACGGCGTATCGCCGCCCCTGACGCCCATGTGGAGAGCGCCGCGATGAGCATGGTCCTTCAGATTGCCCTGTCGCTTGCCGTTCTGTTCGCGATTATCCTGGCGGGCGGCGGGCTATACATCGTCGTGAAGCGGCCCGCGAAGGAGCGGATTAAGGGCCTGCTGATGATCGCGGTCGCCATTGTGACCGTGGCGAACGTCTGGCTGCTGACCGCGCCGGTCTAAGGCCGCGTCAGGACAACCGCTTCACCATCGTCACGCGGGCGTCGGGGTCGAGGCCGCTGGCGACTTCGTGGGCACGTACGTCCGTGTCGGGATCGCCCCAGACGCCGCCTTCGGTGATTTCGAAGCCAAGGCGGGCATAGAAGGGCGCGTTCCACGGGATGTCGCGGAACGTCCGCAGCCACAGGAAAGGCAGGCTACGCTCGCGGGCCTCGGCCTCGCATGCCGCGATCAGCGCCTTGCCGAGCCCCTGTCCCTGCGCGTCCGGCATCACGTCGATTTGCGCGATCAGGAGGCCCTTCGGCCCCTCGGCGGCGGTGAGCTGACCGGCGATGCCGCCCGCCCTATCCTCCGCGACCCAGAGGAGCTTGTCGACATAGGCGGCGCGGTAGACCTCGATCGCGTTCGGTTCGGCGTCGGCGACCTGCGGATAGGGCGTGTCTTTGAACACCGCACCCGATGCCGCCTCGACAGCGCGGCAGGCTTCCAGTTCATTCGCGCGGGCGAGGCGGATGGTCATGCGCAGGGATTAGCCGACGAGTGCGTCATCCCGAACTTGTTTCGGGATCCAGTGGCCGATGCGGCGTGTGCGGCTGGACCCTGAAACGCGTTCAGGGTGACGGGAGAGGCTGTCTGGCACCGTCCGCTATTTTAGCCCGTCATTCCCGCGCATGCGGGAATCCAGCCGCGATCTGGTTGGGGGAAAGGCTCGGCTGCGCCATCGCCTTCGACTGGATTCCCGCGTGCGCGGGAATGACATTTTGGGGGTAGCGAGGAGCGGGAGAAGGGAAGGCCGATACCGCCCCGCCCGTCAATGCGCGCGGCGGGTCAGTTCCTTCATCGCGTCGTCGAGGCCGCCGATCGTCAGGGGGAACATGCGGCCGTCCATCAGCTGCTTGATCATCTGGATCGACTGGCCGTACTGCCAGTGCTTTTCCTGGATGGGATTAAGCCACACGGCGGAGGGATAAACGTCGGTCATGCGCCGCAGCCAGACCTCGCCGGCCTCCTCGTTCCAATGCTCGACCGAACCGCCGGGATAGTTGATCTCGTAGGGGCTCATCGAGGCGTCGCCGACGAAGATCAGTTTGTAATCGTGCGGATATTTGTGGAGGATGTCGAAGGTGGGCAGGCGCTCGTTCCAGCGGCGCTTATTGTCCTTCCACATCGCCTCGTAGGGCATGTTGTGGAAGTAGAAATATTCCATGTTCTTGAATTCGGAGGAGGCTGCCGAAAACAGCTCCTCACACGTACGAATATGGCCGTCCATCGAGCCGCCGATGTCAAAGAACAACAGCACCTTCACCGCGTTGCGGCGTTCGGGACGCATCTGTATATCGAGATAGCCCTTGTTCGCGGTGCCCTTGATGGTGCCGGGGAGGTCAAGTTCGTCCTGCGCGCCCTCCCGCGCGAAGCGGCGCAGGCGCTTCAGCGCCATCTTGATGTTGCGGGTACCGAGCTCGATCTCGTTATCGAGATTCTTGAACTCGCGCTTTTCCCAGACCTTGATGGCCTTCTTCTGGCCGCCCTTGCCGCCGATGCGGACACCGGCGGGGTTGAAGCCGGAATTGCCGTAGGGTGACTTGCCCTTCGTGCCGATCCATTTGTTGCCGCCCTCGTGGCGCTTCTCCTGCTCCTCGAGGCGCTTCTTGAGCTCGTCCATGATCTGGTCGAAGCCCTTTTCCTCGATCTCCTTCATCTCCTCTTCGGTGAACACCGCCTCGGCGAGCTGGCGCAGCCACTCCTCCGGGATCTCGGCGGTCATCTCCTCGTCTTCGTAGGAGGTTTCGAGGCCCTTGAAGACCTTGCCGAACACCTGGTCGAAGCGGTCGAGCATCGCCTCGTCCTTCACATAGGCGGCGCGGGACAGGAAGTAGAAGTCCTCCACCCGCCGGTCGATGACGCCCGCGTCCAGCGCCTCCAGGAGCGTGAGGTGCTCCTTGAGGGTGACGGGGATTTTCGCGTCGCGAAGCTCGTTGAAGAAGTCGATGAACATGGGCGGCATGCTAGGCGGCGAACGGCGCCCATGCACCTGCTTTTCAAGAGGGGCATCCGTTCCCGCACCGCCCTATGCCATGCGCACGAGATGGGAGAGAGATGATGAGTAGCTGGATGACGGGCAAGACGGTTCTGGTCACGGGCGGATCGCAGGGGATCGGGCAGGCGACCGCCGCGCTGTTCCGCGACGAGGGCGCGCAGGTGACGGTCACCGGAACGCGGGAGAGTGCCGCCGACTATGAGGGCGAGGACCTTGCCGGCATGACCTACGTCCAGTGCCGGATGGGCGAGGTGGCGGACATCGAAGCGCTGGCCGCCCGCTTCGACAGTCTCGACGTACTGGTGAACAATGCCGGGATGGGCCGCGCGGACGAGTATGAGCCGGACGGGTGCGAAGCGGTCATCGACGTCAACCTGAACGCGGTCATGCGGCTTTCGACGCTGCTGAAACCAGCGCTGGCGAAGGCGGGGGGAAGCATTGTGAATACGGGTTCGCTGTCGAGCTTCCTCGCGCTGAAGGAAACGCCGGCCTACACGGCGTCGAAGGCCGGTTTGCTTGGCCTGACGCGGGCGCTGGCGGACAAGTGGGCGCCGGACGGGATCCGGGTGAACCTCGTCGCGCCGGGCTTCATCGCGACGCGCATGACCGAAAATGCGCGCGGCAATCCCGACTATGAGAAGAAGCTCTTGAAGGCGATCCCGATGCGGCGCTGGGGTGAGCCCAGCGAAGTCGCGACGTGCATCGCGTTTCTTGCCTCTCCGGCGGCAAGCTATGTCACGGGTCAGAGCCTGGCGATGGACGGCGGGCTGATGCTGCGCTGAGCGGGCTGAGGCCTCTCGCCCCGCCCCCGCCAGTCTAGCGCGTACTCCGGCGCGCGCGGCGCAGCTCGTCCCAGCGCGCCAGCCGGTCGGCGATGCGCTTTTCCAGCCCGCGGTCCGTGGGCTCGTAGAAGACCTGCGGGCGCATCTCTTCGGGCCAATAGTTTGCGCCCGACACGCCGCCCTCCGCATCATGGTCATATTCATAGCCCTTGCCGTAGCCGACATCCTTCATCAGCTGCGTGGGGGCGTTGACGATGTTCATGGGCGGCATGAGGGAGCCGGTCTCCTTCGCCGTGCGCCACGCCTGTTTCTGCGCGCGGTAGGCGGCGTTCGATTTGGGCGCGGCGGCGCAGTAGAGGCAAGCCTGCACGATGGCGAGCTCCCCCTCAGGCGAGCCGAGGAAATCATAGGCGTCCTTCGCGGCGAGGCACTGCACCAGCGCGTTGGGGTCGGCGAGGCCGATATCTTCAGACGCGAAGCGAACGATCCGGCGGAGGACGTAGAGCGGCTCCTCGCCCGCGACCAGCATCCGCGCGAGGTAGTAAAGCGCGGCCTGCGGGTCGGATCCCCGCAGGGATTTGTGAAGCGCGGAGATGAGGTTGTAGTGGCCGTCGCGGTCCTTGTCATAGACCGCGACGCGGCGGCGGAGGAGATCGCGCAGCTGTTCCAGCCCGAGCGGTTCGGCAGGGCCGATGTTGAGGATCGTCTCGACCTGGTTGAGGAGAAACCGGCCGTCGCCGTCGGCCATGCCGATGAGGCCGGTGCGCGCGTTTTCGGTCAGGGGCAGGGCGGCACCGCTGTCTTCTTCGACGCGGGTCAGGAGCTGGGCCAGCGCGGCTTCATCGAGTCGGTTCAGGATCAGCACCTGGCAGCGCGACAGGAGCGCGGCGTTCAGCGCGAAGGACGGGTTCTCCGTCGTTGCGCCGACGAGTGTAACGGTGCCGTCCTCGACAAATGGTAGAAACCCATCCTGCTGCGCGCGGTTGAAGCGGTGGATTTCGTCCACGAACAGGAGCGTGTTCCTGCCCGCGCCCGCCATCTTGCGCGCGTCGGCGAAGGCCTTCTTCAGGTCGGCGACCCCGGAAAAGACGGCGCTGATCGCGGTGAACCGCAGGCCCACGGCATCGGCGAGCAGGCGGGCGATCGTCGTCTTTCCCGTGCCCGGCGGTCCCCAGAGGATCATGGAAGAGAGCTTTCCGGCAGCGACCATGCGGCCAATCGCCCCCTCCGGCCCGGTGAGGTGGTCCTGCCCGATCACCTGGTCGAGAGCGGCCGGGCGCAGGCGTTCGGCGAGCGGGACAGCGTTGGTTGAAGCAGGCGCCGCGCCGCCGGAACCGCTGTCGTCCGCAGGAGTATCGCCGAACAGATCGCTCATTCGCGTGCGGTTAGCACGGGCGCGCGCGAAATTCGCGCTTCCCTAAAGATGCATCTAGATATATCTAAACATATCGGGACGAGTCGAATCTTCGGCGGGGTAACTGCACAGGAGACGAACATGCGTAGAGGATATGACTGCGGCGCGGGCCGCACACGCCGGATGCGGGGCAACTGGAACCGCTTTTTCAGAGATATGGGCATGGAGTTCGCGGCGGAGTGGGCCCCCGATGGCGGACGTCGCGGGCGGCGCGGCGGTGGCCGCCAGCGTGAGCGCGTCCTGAAATCGGGCGAATTGCAGCTGTTGCTGCTGGCCCTGATCGAACAGGGCCCGCGTCACGGCTATGCCCTGATCGAGGAGATCGGGCAGATGACCGGCGGCGTCTACGAGCCGAGCCCCGGCGTCGTGTACCCGACCCTGACGCTGCTTGCCGACATGGCGCTGATTGCGGAAAAGCCGGAAGATGGCCGGAAGCTCTACGAGATCACCGATGCCGGTAAGGCGCATCTGGATGAGCGGCGTGATGAGGCCGACGCGCTGCTCTCACGCGTAGGCGGTGTCGGCGGCCGGTCGGCAGGCGATTTCGCGCCGGTTGGACGCAGTCTCGTGAACCTCGCGGCGGCGCTGAAAATCCGGGCCTGGGAGCAGCGGATGGACCAGGAAACGGCAAAGAAGATCGCCGATATCCTGGACGAAACGGCGAAGCGGATCGAAGAGATCTAGGTCAGCGCCATGCGAAGACCGGCGGCGCCGTTCCGAGCGGGCGGCGCCGTCCCTAGCGGGTGGAGCCGTTCCTAGCGGGTGGAGCCATTGTCTTCGGCGTCACTGTCTTCGGCGCTGCCACTTTCGGGGTCTGCGCTGGCCATCGCGCCGTTCGCGTCCGCCGGATCGCTATTGCTGGCGGCAGGCTCATTGCCGAATTCATCGGTAATCTGGATCTCGCCATCCGTCATATCGGGCTCGGCGTCCGGCGCGCATCCAAGCGCCAACAAGGAAAGGGTGATCGTCGTCAGGGGCGTTTTCGGTCTCATTATACTGTTCAGACTGATTAATTTACTTAATGCACATCAAAGAAAACGGGTCGGGAACCGCCTTGGTTCCCGGCCCGTTTCAATTCGTCGCCATGTGTTCCGATCCGCTGGAGGCAGCGGCCGGGCGGCTCGTCGGCTAAGCAGTCTTGCCGTCGTCCGACGCTTCGGCCGGATCGGCTTCCGCTTCCGCTTCCGCGCTTTCGGCGTCGGCAGTGTCAGCGTCAGCGGCAGCTTCGCGGCCATCGGCGTCTTCTGCGGCGGTCTCGCCGTCTTCACCTTCAGCAGCCTCGGCGCCCTCGGCGTCGATCGGGTTGCCGTCGGCATCGACCGCAATACCGGACGCCTCGGCAGCGGCCTGGCGCTCGGCGCGTTCCAGCGCTTCCTTGGCCAGACGCTCGGACTGCGTCAGCGTGTCGTCGTCATCGGACTCGCCGAAGACGCTGATGCCCTGTGCCTGCAGTTCGGCCTCGTCCTCGGACCGGGCGACATTCGCCTCGACCGAAACGGAAACCTCCGGGTGCAGCGAGACCGACACGCTGTGGATGCCGAGATTCTTGATCGGCGCTTCCAGCGTGACGGCGTTCTTGTCGACCTTCTGACCCGACTTTTCGGACAGGGCGACCGCGATATCGCGGGCGCTGACCGAACCGTAGAGCTGGCCGCTGTCGGAGGACTGGCGGATCAGGACGACCTGCGTGCCCTCCAGCGTCTCGGCGTCCTTCTCGGCGCTCTCGCGCTTCGTCGCGTTTTCCTGCTCAAGGCGCTCGCGCTCGGCGTCGAACTTCGCCTTGTTCTGGTCGTTCGCGCGCAGCGCCTTGCCCTGCGGCAGCAGAAAGTTGCGGGCGAATCCCGGCTTCACCGAAACGATGTCGCCGATCGAACCCAGCTTCTCGACACGCTCGAGAAGGATGATGTCCATGTTTGCCATGTTCTATCCTTTCCTAGCGGACGATGTACGGCAGAAGGCCGATGTGGCGGGCGCGTTTGATCGCCTTCGCCAGCTCGCGCTGCTTCTTGGCCGAAACGGCGGTGATGCGGCTCGGAACGATCTTGCCGCGCTCCGAGAGGAAACCGCCGAGAAGACGGACATCCTTGTAATCGATTGCGGGGGCGTCCGGCCGGCTGAACGGGCAGGACTTCTTCCGGCGGAAAAATGGGCGTGCCATATCTCAAATATCCTTAGTCGTCTGAACGGTCACGGTTGTCACGGTTGTCGCGATTATCGCGCCCACCGTCCCGGCCGCCATCCCGGCCACCGCGGCGACCGCCGCGCTCTTCCTTGCGCATCTGCACGCTGGGCTCGTTCTCAAGCTCCTCGACGCGGATGGTCATGGAGCGGATCACGTCGTCCGACAGGGCGATCTGGCGCTCCATCTCGTGCACGGCGGGGGCCGGCGCGTCGATGTTCAGCATCACGAAGTGCGCCTTGCGGTTCTTCTTGATCTTGTAGGCGAGCGTCTTGAGGCCCCAATACTCGGTCTTGGCGACCTTGCCTTCGTTGGACTCGACGATCTCGGTAAAGTTCTGCGACAGCGCGTCCACCTGCGCGGTCGAAAGATCCTGGCGCGCCAGGAAGGTATGCTCGTAAAACGGCATCTATCGTGTCTCCTGTTGCCGATCGCTGACCAGCGGCAATCGCTGGCCCCTCCGGCTCTTCTGTCAAAAAAGATCGCGGCGGAGACGGGAGTCCCCACCGCGAACAGCGGCTACGTAGCGCGAGTGGCCCTGAAAGACAAGCGGCGGAGGTCTTTTGTTCGCGGTCACCTATCCGGTGACCTGATCGAAGTCCGTTCCACCCCGCGCCCCCTGCCCTAACCACCCCTGAGGATACCATGTGGGGTGGTTAGGGCAGGGGGCGCGGGGTGGAACGGGGCGGCTCCCGGATAGGGAGCCGCAAATCAGACTACGCCCCGCTGGTGTCGGCGTAGAGCGCCCAGAGCGCGGCGACCTCGTTGAAGGCCGAGTCGTCGTCAACGAGTTGGAACGCCTTCTGCGCGAGATCGGTGTCGCCTGCGCGAAGCGCGCTGACGCCAAGGCCGATCAGCGCCTGGTTCTTGTAGGGCGGCGAATTCAGGTCGCGCTGCTGCTGGTAGGAGCGCCAGTAGGCGACCGCTGCGGCGCGGTAATTTTCCGCGCCAAAGAAGGTGTTCGCCATGCGGTAATAGCCCTCCGGCCCCGGCTTCAGGCTCGCAAAATCGGCTGCCGCGCTGGCCATGCCCTGTTCCGAAGCGCGCACGATGCTCTGCACCTGCGGGTCCTCCGCGGACAGGGTGCCCGCTTCAAGGCCCTGGGTCACGATGCGGTTGGCGACGCCCGGCTGCTCGGCGACGGTCGCGAACTTCGCAAACTCGATGAAATCCTCCGGGCGGTTCAGGTTGTTGGTTTCGCCGATCAGCTTGTAGAGCGCGAGCTGTGCGTCGCGCGTGGTCAGGTCGCCCTTCAGGTCGTTAAGCAGACGATTCCACCGCTGCGGCGTCGGATCGAGCCGGATCAGCCGTTCAATCGTCTCCAGATATTCGTCGCGCTGCTCCAGCTTGAACTGTGCGGAGGCGAGGTTTTCGAGAAGGTTCTGCTGCGGCCCGTTCTGTTCGATCAGGCGCTCGTAAAGGTCGGCGGCGGCCTGGAAATTGCCCTGGCGGACATAGGACTGGGCGACGATGGTGTTGCCCTGTGTACCGCCCATGCGCTGGCCGAGTTCAATGGCGCGCTCGTAATTGCCGGCCTGGTAGTAAAGCGGCGCAAGGCGCGATGCGGGGGCGCCGATGCTTTCGAGGTCGCGCGCGGCGGCGGCGTAGTTGCGCGCCACGGTGTTCACATAAGCGGACATTTCCGTCACCCGGCGCCGTTCCAGTGCGCTGTCTGCGGCCGAGCGGGCAGTGCGAACACGGGCCATGGCGGCGGACGTGTTGCCGCGCTGGGCAAGGCTCTGCGCCTCCTGCAGCGGCAGGCCGACATCGCGGTCAAGCGCCTGCGCCATCGCGCCGGTTGCGGGAAGAGCCATGGACATCGCTGCGGTCAGCGCCAGCGTACGGATCAGTTTCATCGAAAGGTTACCCTCCAAAAATTTAGCGCCGCCGGACGGGAACGACCTCCACGGTCCGGCTGGCAGATTCTGTTCTTCTTTCGCAGTTCAGCTACGAGATGGAACGCCGTCGGCCCCTCCGATGATCCATCGCGCATTGGCGCGGGACACTAGCAAAGCCGCGCTCACTTGCAAGCGGGCGGGGTGTGGCCTAGCCGCGTGGGCAGCAAATACCATCGCTTTCAAGAGGGGTCATTACGGTCATGAGCAGTTCGCGCGCGGTCCTGTTTCCGGGGCAGGGCAGTCAGTCACCGGGTATGGGAAAGGCCCTTGCCGAGGCGAGCGCCGCGGCGCGCGCGGTCTTCGAGGAAGTCGACGATGCGCTGTCGCAGAAGCTGTCGGCGCTAATGTTCGAGGGGCCTGCCGACGAGCTGACTCTGACCGCCAACGCCCAGCCTGCGATCATGGCGCATTCGCTCGCCGTGCTGCGTGTGCTAGAAACGGACGCCGATGTGCGCTTCTCCGGGATTGCCCGCGCTGCGGCCGGCCACAGCCTTGGCGAATATAGCGCCCTGTGCGCCGCCGGTGTCGTTTCGCTGGCCGAGACGGCGAAGCTGCTGCGCATACGCGGCGACGCCATGCAGGCCGCCGTTCCGGTGGGTGAGGGTGCGATGGCCGCGCTGCTCGGCCTTGATTTCGAGGCAGCGGACGCGGCCGCGAAGGCGGGCTCGGCCGATGGCGGCGTCTGCGTCTGCGCGAATGACAATGCGCCGGGACAGGTCGTCATTTCGGGTGACAAGGCGGCGGTCGAGCGCGCGATCGAAGCGGCCAAGGCTGCCGGTGCCAAGCGCGGCATGCTGCTGCCGGTGTCCGCGCCCTTTCACTCGCCGCTGATGCAGCCCGCTGCCGAGCGCATGGCGGACGCGCTCGCCGAAACCGGGTTCGATGCGCCGACCGTGCCGATCGTGACCAACGTGACGGCGGGCGAGGAGACCAATCCCGCCCGGCTGAAGGCGCTGCTGGTCGAGCAGGTGACGGGCATGGTGCGCTGGCGGGAAAGCATCCTGGGGATGGCGGACAGCGGCGCTGACCAGTTTGTGGAACTGGGCGGCAAGGTGGTCGCGCCGATGGTCAAGCGCATCGTGAAGGACCGCGAGACGGCGAGTCTTGTGACGATGGATGACATCGAAGCCTTCGCGAAAACACTGTGAACGGGGTGCGGGACTGGCAGCCGGTCTGGATCACCGAGAATAACCGCGACCTCCTGAACCGCGTTGCGCCGGCGGTTTTCGACGAACCGATCAAGCGGGGCTACCTGACCGCCTATCTCGCGAACCCGTTTAACTGGCTGGCCGTTGTGCAGGCGGAGGGCGCTGTGGTCGGCATGCTGATGGCGACGGTATTGCAGACGCCGGACAAGGGCGCCGAGCTGTTCCTGAACGAGATCGGCACGGGCAGCGACTGGCGGCGGCAGGGCATTGCCGAGGCGCTGATGCAGGCGCTATTCGCCCGGGCCGACGAAGAGGGCCTTGAAGAGATATGGGTCGGCACCGAACTGGATAACCGGCCCGCCCGCGCGCTTTACGAAAAGCACGGCAGGGAATTCGAACCGAGTATTTTCTATTATCTGGACTGGTGAGTGACCGAGCAATGAGTGTGAACTGGGACGAGCGTTACGCGGGCGAAGACTTCGCCTTTGGCACCGAGCCGAACGATTTTCTGGCCGAGCATCTGGACAAGCTGCCGAAGGGGCGGACGCTGTGCCTTGGCGAGGGCGAGGGGCGGAACGCCGTCTACCTGGCGAAGAACGGCTATTGGCCCATCGCCGTCGACCAGTCCGAAACCGGGCTCGCCAAGGCGCGCGCGCTTGCAGAGAAGGAGGATGCGGCGATCAAGACATTCGCTGCCGACCTCGCCGAATATACGCACGGCATCAATTGCTGGGACGGTGCGATCTCGATCTTCTGCCACCTGCCCAAGGCGGCGCGGCAGCATGTGTATGAGCAGCTGCACGCCGGCCTGCGTCCGCGCGGTGTGTTCCTGCTGGAGGCGTACCGCCCCGCGCAGCTGGATGCCCCCGGAAAGGGCGGCCCGTCCGATGCCGCGCTTCTCCCGACGCTCGCTGAGCTGGAAGCGGCGTTCGAGGGCTGGAGCATCCTGCACGGCGAAGAAGTGACCCGCGAGGTGAACGAGGGCAGCTATCATCAGGGTGAAAGCGCCGTTGTGCAGTTCATCGCCCGCAAACCCGATCCGAAGCTGAATTAGGACCAAAGCCCAGGCTGGGAGGCCGCCCATCATGTTCGATCTCAACGGAAAGCGCGCGCTTGTGACCGGCGCATCGGGCGGCATCGGTTCAGCGATTGCCAAGGCACTGGCGGCGCAGGGGGCGGTTGTTGCGCTATCGGGAACGCGGGAGGAGAAGCTCGCCGCCGTTGCCGGTGAGATTGACGGCGATACGCACCAGTTTGCCTGCAACCTGTCCGACGCTGAGGCTGTCGACGGGCTCGTGGGCCGCGCGGTCGAGGCGATGGGCGGCCTCGACATTCTCGTCAACAATGCCGGCGTCACGCGCGACAACCTCGCCATGCGCATGAAGGACGAGGAATGGTCCGACGTCATGCGCGTCAATCTGGAGGCGGCGTTCCGCCTGTCGCGCGCCGCGCTACGCCCCATGATGAAGGGCCGTTTCGGCCGCATCATCGCGATCACCAGTGTCGTCGGCGCGACCGGCAATCCGGGCCAGGCGAACTATGCCGCGTCGAAAGCAGGCCTGACGGGTATGACCAAGGCGCTGGCGCAGGAAGTCGCCAGCCGCGGGGTCACCGTGAACTGCGTCGCGCCGGGCTTCATCCAGTCCGCCATGACCGACGAACTGCCCGAAGCGCAGAAAGAGGCGCTGACGGGCCGTATCCCAGCGGGCAAGCTGGGCCAGGGCGAGGATGTCGCGGCGGCCTGCGTCTACCTCGCCAGCGACGAGGCCGGTTACGTCACCGGCCAGACGCTGCACGTGAACGGCGGCATGGCGATGCTGAGTTAGGCTGTTTCCTTTAACGTCCGCTCATGCTGAGCCTGTCGAAGCATCACGGGCAAACCCTGAGCCCGCAGACGATCCCGCACGCTCGCCCTTCGACAGGCTCAGGGTGACCGGTCGAATTACTGCCTCTGCGACTGCCCAGACTGTCATCCTGACGAATGTCAGGACCCACGCCGCTACATTCGTGCAGGTCGCTACCGCGCGGGACCGTAACGGCGTGGGTCCTGAAACAAGTTCAGGATGACATTCTTTTTCTTGGGGGGGCAGCGGGTTCAGGATGACAGATCGGTGGGTGTTCGGCCCCCGCGTTTGACAGGTGTTTCCGGACCCGGCGACGCCTTACAGTGCCTCCCAATTGAAACCCCTAGGAGGCTGACATGCGCGACTATATGAAATTCTACATTGGCGGTGAGTGGGTGGATCCGGCGGACGGGGGGCAGGCGCTCGATGTCGTGAACCCGGCCACCGAGGATAGCGCTGGCAAGATCGCGCTTGGCGGCAAGGCCGATGTCGACAAGGCCGTCGCCGCCGCGAAGGACGCCTTCAAGACGTTCAGCCGCACGTCGCGCGAGGAGCGCATCGGCCTCCTCGGTTCGATCCTCGGCGAATATGTGAAGCGGCAAGACGAGATCGCGAAGGCGATTACCGAGGAAATGGGCGCGCCGTCGTGGCTTGCCTCCTCCGCTCAGGCGGCGCTCGGCGCCGCGCATTTCAACACCGCGATGGAAGTCCTGAAGACGTACAGCTTCGAGGAGCAGCGCGGCACCACGATGATCGCCAAGGAGCCGATCGGCGTCTGCGGCTTCATCACGCCGTGGAACTGGCCGATCAACCAGATCGCCTGCAAGGTCGCGCCTGCGCTCGCGACGGGCTGCACCATCGTCCTGAAGCCCTCGGAGGTCGCGCCGTTCAGCGCCTACTTGCTGACCGAGGTGCTGCACGCGGCGGGCGTGCCGAAGGGCGTCTTCAACATGGTGAATGGCGACGGGCCGACGGTGGGCAGCGCGATCAGTTCGCACCCCGATGTCGACATGGTCAGCTTTACCGGCTCCACCCGCGCAGGCGTTGCGGTCGCGACCGATGCCGCGCCGACGGTCAAACGCGTGCATCAGGAGCTGGGCGGCAAGTCGCCGAATATCCTGCTCGACGATGATGGGTTCGGCGAAGCGGTATCGCGCGGCGTTTCGGGCGTGATGATGAACTCCGGCCAGTCCTGCAATGCGCCGACGCGCATGTTCGTACCGTCCGCGCGCATGGACGAGGCGAAGGCGGTCGCGAAGGAAACGGCGGAGGGCTGGGCGCCCGGCGACCCCAATGGCAATGCCCGCATGGGTCCGGTCGTATCGGAGGTTCAGTTCGACAAGATCCAGAACCTGATTCAGGAGGGCATCGACGAGGGCGCGACGCTCGTTACCGGCGGCACGGGCCGTCCGGAGGGGCTCGATACCGGCTATTATGTGAAGCCCACGGTGTTCGCCGACGTCAGCAACGACATGAAGATCGCGCGGGAGGAAATCTTCGGGCCGGTCGTCGCGATCCTAGGCTATGACAGCGTCGAGCAGGCCATCGAACAGGGCAACGACACACCCTACGGCCTCGCCGCCTATGTGCAGTCCACGGACCTCGACAAGGCCCGCGAAGTCGCGAGCCAGCTGCGCGCAGGACAGGTGAACATCAACGGCGCCGACGTCGACTTCGGCGCGCCCTTTGGCGGCTACAAACAGTCGGGCAACGGCCGCGAATGGGGCGACCACGCGTTCGGTGAGTTCCTGGAGACGAAGGCGGTGCTGGGCTACGAAGCGGCGCAGGCGGCGGAGTAGGGAGCGCTACCTCGGCGTCACCCAGAGTTGACAGATTTGCGTTTGTCGCTTAAAGTGTACATGTGAAATCGATCCTTCAGCATGACCGGTTTGCTGCTTGGCACGCCGGTCTGAAGGATGGAAAGGGCCGCGCTATCATCGCGGACCGGATGAAGCGGCTTGCGCGCGGTCTGGAGGGCGATGCGAAGTCGGTGGGTGATGGTGTACGGGAGCTGAGGATCGCATTCGGTCCGGGCTACCGCATTTATTTCGCGGAGCGCGGCGGTGACCTGATCGTGCTGCTCGCGGGTGGAACGAAACGCCGTCAGCGCGCGGACGTTGCCGCTGCAAAACATTTGTTGCGTGACCTGATTGCGAGTGGAGATGTCTGATGGCGCTTAAACCCTTCGACGCTGCCGTCGTGCTGACCGACGACGGCGCACGCACCGCTTATGCCGAAAGCGCGCTCGAAACCGGCCATCCCGATCATATTGCAGAAGCACTCGGTGACATCGCCCGCTCCATCGGCATGACAAAGGTCGCTCAGGAAACGGGCCTGTCTCGCAACGCATTGTACAAGTCCCTGCGGGCAGGCGGCAATCCGACGCTCGCGACGATGAGCAAGGTGCTGGCGATTGTAGGATTGGGGCTGACGGTGACAGCATCCGCCAAGCTGGCCGAACAAGAAGCCGCCTGAGCTATATTCACGTTCCGCGGCCCGATGATGATTGCTTTGCAGCGCTAAACCGCCCCCACCTCCCGCAGCATCTGTTTCGCGATGACCAGCTGCTGGATCTGGGTCGTGCCCTCGTAGATGCGGTACAGGCGGGCGTCGCGGAAGAAGCGTTCGGCGTCATATTCTTTCAGGTATCCCGCGCCGCCGTAGATCTGCACCACGCGGTCGACGACGCGGCCGCACATTTCGGAGGCGAACATCTTCGCGCAGGCGGCCTCCATGGAGACGCGGACGCCGGTGTCGGCCTTGCGGCAGGCGTCCTTCAGCATGCAGTCGGCGGCGTAGATTTCCGCCTTTGAGTCCGCCAGCATGGCCTGGATCAGCTGGAAGCCCGAGATCGGTTCGCCGAACGCCTTCCGCTCCGTAGCGTATTTCAGGCCGCTGTCGAGCGCGCGCTGGGCGTAGGCGGTCGAGCAGGCGGCAATAGACAGCCGCCCGTTGTCGAGGCTTTGCATGGCGACCATGAAACCGCGGCCCTCGACGCCGCCGAGGAGATTCTCCGCCGGGATGCGCGCATCCTCAAGGATGACATCGGCGATCTGCGCGCCCGCCTGACCCATCTTTTCGTCGGGCTTGCCGATGGTCAGGCCGGGCGCGTCCGTCGGCACGAGGAACGCTGAGACATGCCCGTTCTTCGGCAGGTTCTCCTTCGAAGTGCGCGCCATAACGATGACCATGTCGGCGAAGGGCGCGTTGGTGATGTAGCGCTTCGTCCCGTTCAGGACATACTCGTCGCCATCCCTGACAGCGCTCGTCTGGAGCCCCGCCGAGTCCGAACCCGATCCCGGTTCCGTCAGGCCAAAGGCGGCGATCGAACCCTCGATCAGCTTCGGCAGCCAGTGCGCCTTCTGCGCGTCCGTGCCGGCCTTCACCAGCGCGGTCGTCACCATGCCGACATTGATGGAGAGGAGGCTGCGATAGGCGGGCGCGGCATAGCTGATCCGCTGCATCGTCTCGATATATTGCGACGTCCGCATACCCGCGCCGCCATAATCCTCCGGCGTGGTAATGCCGAACAGGCCCATCTCGACCATTTCCTGTTTGATGTCGTCCGGCACGCGGTTCAGCCTGATCGTCTCCGCCTCCGCCGGGATCAGCCGCTCGCGCACCCAGCGGTCCAGCTGTTCCAGAAACGCCTGAAAGCTGTCCTCGTCCATACCGGGGTTCGGCAGATTGTCGTCGCGCGCCATGATCGTCCCTTCGCTGAAGTGCGATTATGGTTAGGCTGCGCCGCGCGGCCTGTCATCCTATGAGGAGCGCCAACCAGAACACAGGGAGACCCGAGATGACCGCCGATGCCAAGCAGCTGTTCACCACCGTTACCGAGGATGACAAGCTCGTCCTGTCCGTCGAGCCTTATGAGCCGCGGGAACTGAAGGACGACGAGGTGCTGGTCGAAATGCAGGCGGTGCCGATCAATCCGTCGGACCTTGGCCTGCTGCTGGCACCGGCGGACACGGCGACTGCGCGGTCGGAAACGGTCGATGGCCATCCCGCCCTGGTGGCCGACATCAACCCGGCCATGTCGCGCATCTTTGCCGCGCGGAAGGGTAAGAAGATGCCTGCGGGTAACGAGGGTGCGGGTATTGTCGTCGCGGCAGGCTCCGGCGCTACGGCGCAGGGGCTGATGGGGAAGGTGGTCAGCATTGTCGGCGGCCTGATGTACCGCACGCACCGCATCATGAAGGCGGCCGAATGCGTGCCGCTGCCCGATGGCGCGGCGGCGAAGGAAGGCGCCTCGCTCTTCGTCAATCCGATGACGGTGCAGGGCTTCCTGAACACCATGCGCAGCGAGGGCCACAGCGGTATTGTCCACACGGCGGCGGCGTCGAACCTGGGGCAGATGTTGGCGAAGCTGTGCCTGAAGGAGGATGTGCCGCTGGTGGCCATCGTGCGCTCCGATGAACAGCGCAAGATCCTCGCCGACATCGGCACGAAGCATATCGTCGACTCGTCGAAGGACAGCTTCATGAGCGACCTGATCGACGCGCTGGTCGAAACGGGCGCAACGCTCGGCTTCGATGCGATCGGAGGCGGCAAGACGGCGAACTACATCCTCGCGGCGATGGAACAGGCCGCCGCGCGCCGCGGGTCGGACTTCAGCGTCTATGGCTCGACGGTGCACAAACAGGTCTACATCTATGGCCGCCTCGACACGGGCGAGACGATCCTGACGTCGAGCTACGGCATGTTCTGGGGCGTCGGCGGCTGGCTGCTGACCCCGCATCTGGAAGAGGTCGGCATGGAGCGGACCATGGAAATGCGCCAGTTCTCGGTCGAGGAGCGGAACGGCATTTTCAACAGCGACTATACGAAGGAAATCAGCCTTCTCGACATGATCGATCCCGAAATCGCCAAGGCCTATGACCGCAAGGCGACGGGCGAGAAATACCTGGTGAACCCGAGCCTCTGACCTCGACGCCTTAGTGATTCCTGCGCAGGCAGGAATCCATGGACCCGAGTTGCACCTCGGGGGCTCCGGTTTGTCCATGGATCCCTGCCTGCGCAGGTATGACTAAATCTGGGCGAGACGTATCTCGTAACCTCGCGCCTCTGGCCTACTTGCTAGTCATTCCTGCGGAGGCAGGAATCCATGCTGGAACGGTCGAGCCTGGCACGGCTCTCACAGCGTGGATCCCTGCCTTCGCAGGGATGACTAAACCTAGGACGGGACGCATCTGGTGGGCTCGAGTCTCTAGGTGAGCTTATCGGCATCACTTCGATGCCGGTGGGTGACGCTTCGACCCCCGCGGAGGCGGGGGTCGAAGGGCGAGCGTGCGGGGCGGTATCGCCGAAGACGTTTACTCTTCGCCCAGCATCGCTTCGATAATCTTGCGGCGTTCGTCGAGGCCGTTGGAGACGCTTTCCCAGCCGCCCGCCGCGTCCATCGTTTGCGCCGATAGCGCGCGTAGCGGGATGTTCGTGACGGTCTTGGTCCAGCGCACGGCCCAGTTCGGGTTGGCGAGGATCTTGCCCGCGATCTCATCGACCTTCGCGTCGAGATCGGCCGTCGGCACCGCGTGGTTGATGAGGCCGAGCGGCACTGCCTCCGCCGCCGTCAGCATGTCACCGGTCAGGAGCAGTTCTTTTGCCTTCGCATAGCCGATCAGCTGCGGCCAGATCAGCGCGCCGCCGTCGCCTGCAACGAGGCCCACCTTCACATGCGGGTCGCCGATCTTCGCGCGCTCGTCGGCGATGATGATGTCGCAGAGCAGCGCGATGGTCGCGCCGAGCCCTGCCGCCGCGCCGTTCAGGCGGCAGATGACCGGCTTTTCCATATCCAGCAGCGAGCCCACGATCCGCTTGGCGTCCCAGGCCATGTGGCGGAAGCGCTCCGGCTCGGCGATCATCTCGCCCATCCAGTCGAAGTCACCGCCCGCGCAGAAGGCTTTCCCCTTCGCCGAGAGGACGATCAGGTCCGAACCCTCGTCGCGCTGGAGGGCGTCGAAGATGCGCGACAGTTCCTCGTGCATGACCTCGTCGACCGGGTTCATCGGCTTGCCGGTATCGATGAAGCAGTCCAGCCGCCGTCCGCTCCGTGCGAAGGAGAAGCGCTGCCAGTCGCCTTTCGTGACGTCGTGCCCGCTCACTTGGCGGCGTCCGGCCCGATATGCTCGTCCAGCCAGCGGAAGATTTCGCTGTGCCATTGCAGCGAGTTGGCGGGTTTCAGGATCCAGTGATTCTCATCCTCGAAAATCAGCAGCCGCGCATCGAGCCCCAGCCGCTCCTGCGCCATGAAGGCCATCAGCCCCTGCGTGTAGGGCACACGAAAATCCTTCAGGCCGTGAATGACCAGCATCGGGCTCTGCCAGTTCGTCACGTAATTCACGGGGTTCCAGCGCTCATAGGCCTCTTCCCGCGCATAATAAGGCCCGCTGAAGTCGAATTCCGGGAAGAACAGCTCCTCGGTCGAATAGTAGAAGCTGCGCATGTCGAACAGGCCGGCATGATTGATCAGGCAGGCGAACTCCTCCGGCCACTGTCCGGCGATCCAGTTCATCATATAGCCGCCATAGGAGCCGCCCGCTGCGCACGCTTCCTGCTGGTGCAGAAAGGGATAGCGTTCGCGCGCCGCCGCCAGCCCGAGCTGAAGGTCGACAAGCGGTTTCCCGCCCCAGTCATTATTGATGGAATCCGTGAATTCCTGCGAGTAGCCCGACGATCCGTGGAAATCGATCGCGACGATGGCATAGCCCGCGCCCGCCCAAGCCTGCGGGTTCCAGCGCGACGACCAGCCGTTCGACCACTGCCCCTGCGGCCCGCCATGCGACCACAGCACGGTCGGTGCGGTCTGGCCGCGTTCCAGCCCAGCCGGTTCGACCACATAGCCGTAAACCCGCTCGCCCTCCGCGCCCGGAAAGGCGAAGCGGTGAACCGTGCCCAGCTCGATTTCGGACAGGCGCTCGGCGTTGATGCCGGTCAGGCGCTTTAGGTCGCCATTCTTGTAGCCGTAAAGATCGCCCGGTTCGGTCAGGGAGGAATGCGTGAAGAAGACCTCCCCGTCCTGCGCGCCGACGAAACTGAGCGATCCGTCGAAAAGGTCATATTCATCGACATCGCCGTCCAGGCTGATCGCATAGAGGCGCGTGTTCCAGCCCTCATGCGCGGCGACATGCAGGAAGGTGCCGCGCTCCGACCAGGCCAGCGAGTCCGCCGACCGGTCCCAGTCCTCGGCGATGCGGTCGATACGGCCGGTTGCAAGGTCGCGGACGTAGATACGGCTTTGCGACGCCTCCGACCCCGGCGTGTCCATGGCGAGCCAGGCCAGCTTCGTTCCGTCGGGTGAGATCGCCGGATAGCGGTCATAGCCCAGCCGGCCCGGTGTCAGGTTGACGGGCGCGGCGCTGCCGTCGACGGGCGCGGCATAGATGTCCGTGTTTGTGGACCAAGCCTCGCCCTGCGTCGCTTCGCGCAGCACGAAATACACGGTCTCGCCGTCCGGGCTGACGGCAACATCGTCCGCGCCGCCAAAGGGGCGCGTGGGGACATTGCCGCGCAGCCCCGCGCCGATCTCGACCGGCAGGCCGCCCTCGATGGGGACCGAGAACAGACGTGTGAAGCCGCCATCCGTCCAGGTGTCCCACTGGCGTACGAACAGGTCGTCATAGACCGCGCCGGTGCCAATTTCGGGCGCGTCGGGGTTCACGTCGCGCCAGAAGACGATGCGGTCACCGGCGAACTTGAAGCCGGAGATCCCGTCCTCCACGCGCGTGACCTGTTCCGGCAGGCCGCTGAGCGTTGAGCGCCAGACCTGCGGTTCGCCGGAACGGCCGGACAGCCAGTAGACCGCGCCGTCCGCGCCGAAGACCGGTTCCGAATCGCTTTCCGGATCCGTGTGCCAGCGCTGCGGCGTGGGGGCATCTGCGGACAGGGAAATGGTGAACAGGTCGGTGCGTCCGCGATTGGCAGCGAGATCGGTTTCGCGCATGGAAAAGACCAGCGTTTCGCCGTCGGGCGACAGGACGGCGCTGCCCATCCGGTTCATGGCGACGAGGTCATCCGCCGTCATGGCGCGGCGTTCCGGTGCCGCCTCCTGCGGATCGGACGGCGGGGTCTGCGCGAGGGTCTGCATCGGAAGGGCGAGGAGCAGCGCGGCCGCTGCGAACGGAAGATGGCTTGTCATGGCGGTAGACCTAGCAAGCGCAGTCCGCCGCGCAAATGCCGTAGAGCATCAGATGATCGGGGCGGTTAGCGTCCGCGCGTGACTCGCTTCACCTCCGCCGCCACCATGCGTTCGACGATCCCGGGAAGGTGCTGGTCCAGCCATTGTTTCAGGAGCGGGCGAAGCGCCTCCATCGCCAGCTCCTCGACGGTTTTGCCGCCAAGATCGCGGGCGGCCTGCGGGATCGTCGGTTCGGCAAGCGAAGCGCCGTCCACTGCCGTCAGCGCCGCGTCGCTCGTATCGCTGCCGAGAAGCTCCGAAACCGGGCGCGGCCCGGCGGGCACCGCCTCGCCGCCTTCATCGATCAGGGAGCGAATGGACGAGAGAATCTCCCGCATCGATTCGCGGGAACCGGGCTTGGTGGGCTGATCGGACATGGGCCCCAGCCTAGCCCGCATCGCCCTCCGTCGCCAGAACCTCGTCGGCAGAGGGCGCTTCGGGCGTCGGGTCGGGAAGGGGGCGACGAACCGTGGGTGCGGGGACCGGCACGGTCGGCTCGGTCGTTACCGGCTGCGGGTCGAACTCCGCGGTCCAGTCGAACCAGTGATCGTCGGCGCGGTCGAGGTAACGCTCCGCATCATACAGCCGGACCGGCACGCCCAGATCGTCAGCCTCTGCCCTGCCCATCGCGGCGAGCAGCGCGAAGGCCGCGACGTAGCTGTTGCGTTCGGCGCGCACCAGCTGGACCTGGGACGTCAGGAGCTCCTGCTCGGCGTTCAAGACGTCGAGGATGTTGCGCGTTCCGACGGTTAGTTCGGCGCGGGTGCCCTCCAGGGCAAGCTCGTTCGCATCGACGGCGAGCGCGGACGCGTTGATCGTCGCGCGCGCGGCCAGCAGGTTCTCGGCCGCCGTCCGGACCTGGCTGATGGTCTGACGTTCGGCCGACAGAGCCTCTTCGCGGCGCTGAACGGCCAGCGCCTTTGCGCTGCGAACCTGGCTGCCAATCTGTCCGCCCGAAAAGATCGGAATGGTTGCGGTCAGCCGGATATTCTGCGTCCAGTCGGTGAAGCTGAACGGGATGTTGAACTGCTGGTTCAGACCCTGAATGTCGACATAGCCCGCCCGCAGGGTCGCCTCCAGCGTCGGATAGAGCTGACCGCGGGTCTGGCGCACGCGGTAGGCCTGCGCCTCCTCCTGCAGGCGGGCCGACTGAACGAACGGGTTCAGGTTCAGCGCGATTTCCACGGCCTCATCCGTATCGGCGGGCAGGGCAGGCAGGGCAGGCGGCGGCTGCAGGTCGACCGGTGGATGCCCGACGACCTGCTCATAGGCATAGCGGCTGCTTTCGAGGTTCGCCTGTGCGGCGATGTTCTGGCTGCGCGCGAGGGCCAGGCGCGCCTCTGACTGCGCAACGTCGGTGCGCGTCACGTCGCCGACCTCGAACCGGTCGGTCGTCGCCTGCAACTGGCGCTCGAGAACGGACACGTTGTTCGTGGTCAGCTCGACTTCCGACTGGTCGGTCAGGACATCCATGTAAACGGTCACGACATCCAGCATCAGCTGGTTCTCCGTCCCGCGCAGCAGCTGCCGGCCCGCCAGGACGCCGCGATCCGCGGCGCGAATGCCGTTCTTCGTGCGGCCAAAGGTGAACACCGGCTGGCGCAGTTCAACGCCGCCGATCACCTGTCGCTGCAGGTCGTCAAACTGGGCCGGGCCGGTCGTCTCCTGGTCGAGGAAGGTATTCGCGCCGATCGTGGGCAGTACGGTTTGCTTCGCGCGGACGAGCTCCTCGTCGTTCACCCGCTGTCCGGCGCGCGCGGCGGTAATTTGCGGGTTCGTTGCATAGGCAGCGGCCATCGCCTCCTTCAGCGTTTCCGCCGAGGCCGTGGTCCCTGTCATCACAGACGCCGCGGCGGCCATCAGCAGCGCGGCAGTACGGGCTCCGATCATCAGAAGGCGAACCCCTTTTCCTTGGCAAATCCAGGCAGGGGCGCGACCCCCGCATCCGATACGAAGGTCCAGCCGATATGTCCCCCGAAAACGCGCCCGATCCCTGCGCGCGCGGTGCCTTCGTCCATGATGACGGCGGCGACCCGGCCGCCTTCCTTTACCTGCGAAAGGATGGTGTCCGGCAGATAGTCGATCCGCCCCTCAATCAGGATCAGGTCATAGGGTCCGTTCTCGCCATAACCTTCGTTCAGCGGCCCGCTGACCGGTTTCAGGTTCGGCACACGGGAAATCGCAACCGCCGGTTCAATGCCGTCTTCCAGCAGCACCACGTCGAGCGCCAGCATGGCCAGCACGGCGGCGGAATAGCCGGTCGTCCCGCCGATCACGAGCGCCTTCTCGCCGTTCCGCGGTTCAGCGAACTCGATCAGGCGGCCGAGCGTCAGCGGCTCCATCATGAAGCGGCCGGGTGCAACCTCGATATCCTCGTCGAGATAGGCGAAGGCGAGCATGTCCTTCGGGACGAACGCCTCCCGCGGGACCTCGCGAAAGGCCGCGACGATGTCGTCGGAGGTCACCGAATTGGGACGAAGCTGGCTGTCCACCATATGCGCCCGCATCTGCGAAAAATCGTGCGTTCCCTGCTGCTTGACTGGCTGCAATGCGGTCCCGTCGACAGGGACGGGCTCGGCTCGGGAACTAGCGGTGGACATCATGGCACTATCTTTCAAACGTCTTAGGGGTGACATATACGGCTAATACACCAGAGGGCAACAGCTGTGTGCCGCTCAAATTCACTTCGCACCTGCCATTAGAAGCTCCCGTCCGACCTTCCAAGCCGTTGCGCTTTCGAAAGCTGCTGTGTAGATGCGCGCTTCCCGCCGGGCGGTCCATCGTCGCGACCGACATCCGCCCGACCCAGACCATGGGGCCCGATGGCGGAGTGGTTACGCAGAGGACTGCAAATCCTTGCACGCCGGTTCGATTCCGGCTCGGGCCTCCACAGACTTCCGGCGAGCGCGGACTAGCGCCAAGCATGAGGGGCTGGCGACACCCATGGGCGCGCTTCTTCCACGCTCGGTTTCGCCGGCCTTTCCAGACGATGCCGCGCTGCCAGACGCACCCTTTATGTTATCCTGAATTAGGATAGGGTCCGAAGCGGATCTGCATACCATAGGCGTTCGCGCCGCGCTTAGGGGAGTTCGTTTCATGATCATTCAGCCGCCGCTCAACTTTACAGCCGTCGACCTCGATTTCGATGACGATAATGACACCCTTACGGTACAGGTTTTCCAGGCGGGCGACGGAGCCTTCGACTTTCGCGACAGTGCCGAAACGGCCAGCGACGTCGAGATCGTCGGCTTTACGGATGACGATGTCATCACGGTCCTTAACGAGGGCACGGACGGCGTTAACTTCAGCTCTTTTGGCACGGATATCACGATTTCTTTCGTGTCCGACGGCGGAATCGCGAACCGGATCACTATCAAGGATGTGGTTAGCGAGACTGATTTCGTGTTCACGCAGGCGACTGCCGAGGCCGCGGTAGGCTTCAACTTCATCCTGACCGGCAACGAGGTCGGCGGCGGCGACAATCAGGCCCCGGTGTTCGGATCGCTGCCGAGCCTTGAGACTGCCGAAGATACCGAACTTGCCTTCTCGCTGGATGTCACCGATCCCGACGGCGATCCGGTCACCATCGCCTTCAGTGAGGCGACCGGGGGCACGGTTACCGGCGAGGACGGCAGTTTCACCTTCACGCCAGCCGCGAACTTCTCCGGCTCCGCTAGCGTGACCGCGACGGCAACCGACGGGAATGGTGGATCGACCGAGCAGGTGCTGGACTTCACGGTGACACCGGTGAACGATGCGCCTGAAGACGTGACAATCTCCAACGACGACCTCGCCGAGGACGCGGAGGCTGGCACGACGGTCGGCACGCTGTCCGCTGTGGACGTCGAGGGCGACACCGTCTCCTTCGTCCTGACCGGCGATGCGAATGGCCGCTTCGTACTCAGCGGTTCGAATATCGTGGTGGCCGAGGGCGCGACCTTTGATTTCGAAACGGAATCCGAGGTCTCGGTGACCGTCGAGGCCGCCGACGGTAATGGCGGCGTTACCGCCGCGGTGCTGCCCATCACGATTACCGGTGAAGGCGGCGGCAATGACGGGCCGAAGACGCCGAACCTGGAAGGCGTCATCCAGGTGACGACCAGTCCGGGCCAGACCCTTGGCCTTGGTGCCGACAGCTACCGCGTCACCGGTTCGGTTGGCAGCAAGGAGACGGTGATCCTGGCGGTCGGTACCCAGGCCCAGTTCGATGCCAGCTTCAACAGCGGCGGCGACGTCATAGTCTTTCCGAATGATTTCGGGACCTACACCATCGAGCGTCTGGGATCGACGGTTCTGGTGAACTCCAGCGACGGAACGTCCGCCAGCATCCCCCTTGGACTGGCAGGCATAACACTGGCCTTTGCCGACGGCGTTCAGGAGGTATCCTTCAACCCTGTCCTCGGCGAATTGGACATCGCGCCGCCCGTGGAACCGCCGGCCGCACCCACCGAGGACGACGTCGAAGCATCCTCACGCACGATTTTCTCACCGGGCGGTTCGAGCAGCTTTGGTATTGGCACGTTCAATGTGTTCGGGTCGCGCGACCAAGGGGAGACGACCAGCATTGGTCTCGGCACCACAATCCGTCTCGACCCCTCCTTCAACGAGGGTCAGGACGTCATCCTTGTGCCAGGCGCGTTCGCCGAGTTCACGGCCACGCGCTCCGGTTCGACGCTGACGCTGACCGGCGAGTCGGTTCTATCGACGATCTTTTTCCCGTTCTCCGCAGGTATCACCGAATTCCCCATTGCAACGGTAATTTCACTCCCCCTCGGACCGGGGCCCGAGCGGGGCACCACGCTCCGCTTCGACGACGGGGACCGGCTGGTTTATTTCGACGCAAGCGCCGGCGAAGTGCGGTTCGACATCTTGTCCGATACCACCGGCAGCGTCCCGCCCGGCGTCTTTGGCGATGACACGGCCATCGATCCAGCGGGCGGCACGTTCCTGGCTGGATCCGGCGACTGGGAAGGCATCCCGGTTGACCAGCTCGCCTATATATAGGCGGGGCCCAGCGGTAAGGTCAGGCCGGTCTGGTGCCAGTCAGAACCGTCATCCTGAACTCGTTTCAGGATCTCGCTGCGAGGACAACGCGCGGTCGGAACCCGCGATGAGATCCTGATACGAGTTCAGGATGACGTGTCGGAGAAGTGGCGCTGCGAACAGGTCGCAGCCCTAGACCCGCGCCTCGGCTTCGCCGGCATCGTGACCTTGCGGCTTCGATCCGAACCAGCGCTTGATCCGCGCCGTGCCGCGCATCTGGATGACCGTCAGCGCCGGGATCATCAGGAGCAGGAGCACCGTCCCGAACAGGACGCCGAAGCCAAGGCTTGCCGACATCGGGATCAGGAACTGCGCCTGCAGGCTGGTTTCGAAGGTGATGGGCGCAACGCCGAGAAAGGTTGTCAGCGCGGTCAGCATGATCGGACGAAAGCGCGACTTGGCCGCGGCCACGATCGCATCGCGGTCCTCCATGCCGTTGTCGAGATTCTCGTTCACGAAGTCGATCAGCACCAGCGCGCCGTTGATGATGACCCCCGACAGCGCGATAATCCCGAACATCGACAAGATCCCCAGCGGAATGCCGAGGATCAGGTGTCCGAGGAGGGCGCCGATCATGCCGAACGGGATTGCCGACATGATGATCAGCGGCTGGATGTAGCTTTTGAACGGGATTGCCAACAGGGCGTAAATCACGACGAGTGCAAGGACGAAGGCGACGCCGAGATCGCCGAAGCTCTCCGCCTGCTGCTCCTGTGCCCCGCCAAAACCATATTGCAGCGCCGGATAGTCGGCCTGGATGGCGGGCATGATCCGCGCGGTCAGGAGATCGGCGACCTCCTGTCCCGTGATGACGTCGTCATCCACATCGGCGGTGATGGTCGTGATGCGCCGCCCTGCCTCACGCCGGATGACCGAGGGCGCTTCGGCGAACGAGATGTCGGCGAGTGCGCTGAGGGGGACCTGTCCGCCGGGAACGCGCACGCGGTAATTCTCGATATCGGCGATGGAGTTGCGCTCTTCCTCTGGCAGGCGGACGTAGACCCGCACATCCTCGCGGCCGCGCTGAACCCGCAGCGCCTCGGCCCCGAAGAAGGCTGCGCGGACCTGCGCGGCAACGTCCTGAAGCGTCACGCCAAGAGTGCGGGCCGAGGGTTTCAGGCGCAGCTCGATTTCCTGCATCCCGGCGTCCTGGTCGCTTTCGATGTCGAAGACACCGGCCAGGCGCGCGAGCTCGTCCATCAACCGTGCGCCTGCCACATCGAGAATGGCCTCGTCGGGATGGGTGAGCTGGACATTCACCGTCTCGCCGGCAGAGAGCAGCGAGGAGGAAATGCTCAGGGACTGCGCCTCTGGAACCGCGCCGAGCTCGTCGCGCCAGGCCTCTTCGATCTGAACGGCTGAAATGTCACGTCCCGCAGAGGGGATCAGGCTAAGCTGGATGCTCGCCACGCTCGGCCGCAGGGTAGAGCTCAGCCCGTCCGGGCCGGCGTTCACCTGCACCAGGCCGACGCTGGTATAGGCGCCCTCCATGATCGGATTGTCAGCAAGGTCGGCGTCGAGGTCGTCCCCGGTCAGGCCGTTGACGGCGCGCCGGCCCGCCGCCTCGATCCGGGCCGTGATCGCCTCGGTTCGGGCAATGGTTGTTCCGGACGGCATTTCCAGCGTTGCCGATACGACATCCGCCTCAATATCCGGGAAGAAGGAGAATTTGATGATCCCCGCGGGCAGCATCGCCATCATGACGACCAGCAGCGCGACCCCGCCCGCGACGACCAGGAATGGCATGTTGACGGTGAAGCGGAGCGCACGGTCGAGCGGACCGTCGACAAACGCCTTGAACCGCTTGTCGACCGCGCGCTGAATGCGCTCGAAGAAGCGCGTGACGCGGTGCTTCCCGTCCGTGCCCGCCGCGGGCAGATGACTGAGATGGTAAGGCAGGATGAGGAGCGCCTCGATCAGCGACAGCGACAGCACCGCAATGACGACCACAGGAACGTCGGCGAGGACCTTTCCGATCGCACCGCCCACCGCCAGTAGCGGGGAGAAGGCGACGATTGTGGTCGCGACGGCAAAAATAACCGGCGTTCGTACGCGCTGCGCCCCGGCAATGGCGGCCCCTAGCCCGGTGCGGCCGCGCTCACGCTCGGCATAGATATTCTCCCCGACCACCACGGCATCATCGACAACAAGGCCGATGGCGAGGATGAAGCCGAACAGGGAGAACATGTTGATGCTCGATCCGGCCCAGTCGAGCAGGAAAATCGCGCCGACGAACACTGCGCCGATGCCGACCGCCGTCCAAGCGGCGAGGCGAATGTCGAGAAACAGGGTGAGCGTGACGAGAACGAGGATCAGACCGAGGACGGCGTTCCGGATCAGGAGGCTCAGGCGATCCTCCAGCAGCACGGAATTGTCCGCCCAGATCGCATAGCTGATCGCGTCTGGCTTCTGCTGTTCAAAGGTTTCGGCGAGGTAGGTTTTGGCTGCGTCCGCGACATCGAGCACGCGTTCGTCGCTGGTGCGGTAGACGTCGACAAAGGCTACCGGCTGTCCATTGAAGCGCGTGATGAGATCGGAATCCTCGAAACTGTCGCTTACCTCCGCAACGTCGCCGACGCGCAGCAGGTCGCCGTCGCGGCCTGAGATCAGAATGATGTCCTCGAACTGCTGCTGGCCGTAATTCTGGCCGACCGTGCGGACGCGCACTTCCTCGCTGTTCGTCTCGATGGCGCCAGCAGGACTGTCGAGGCTGCTCTGCGCGACCGTGCGCGACACATCCGTCAGCGACAGGCCGAGGGCTTCCAGCCGGTCCTGCGGCACGTCGATGAAAATCTGGTAGTCGCGAACGGCGCTCGTTTCGACATAGCTTACCTCGGGCAGGGCAGCGATGGCGTCTTCGACCTGGTAAGCGGTTTCCTTCAAGGTACGTTCGGGCACGTCGCCGAACAGGGCGATCCGCATGACGCTCTGCCGCGTGGTCAGTTCGCGGACGTCGGGCTCCTCAGCCTCGCCGGGGAAGGTCTGGATCTGGTCGACTTCGCTCTTCACATCGTCGAGCGCGCGGGCGATGTCGGTGCCGAGTTCAAGCTCGACATTGACCGTGCCGACGCCCTCCGACGCGGTTGCGGTAATCTCCTTGACCCCGTCGATGGCCTGGACGGCCTCCTCGACGCGCTGCACGATCGACTCCTCGACCTCCTCCGGCGTGGCGCCCGGATAAACGACCGAAACCGCGATGGCATCGAGACTGCTTTCCGGAAACACCTCCTGCACGATCTGCCCGTAGGAAACGAAGCCCGCGACCAGCATGAAGATCATCAGGATGTTCGCCGCCACCCCGTTCCGGGCCATGAAGGCGATGGCCCCGCGCCGGTCGCGGGCGCGGTCGGCAGTGTTGCCGTGACGGTCGAGGGGGGCGGTTTCCTCGCTCATTCGTCCGCGCTTTCGGGGTCGGCTTGCGAGGCGGGCGGGGTATCCGAGGCCAGCCGCACGGCCATGCCGTCCACCGGTGCGCGGAGGGCGCTGGTGATCAGGCGCGCGCCGTCCGCGTCGGCGGGCAAGGCAAGCCTGGCGACCCGGTCGGTACGCTGGATTACCCGCGCCTCGATGATCCGCAGCTGCCCGTCCTGCGCCAGCCAGATCTCGTTGCCGGGTCGAAGCGCAGCCACGGGAACGGAAATATAAGGCTCGGGACTCTGGCCGTTCATGGTGACATTGACGAAGCTGCCCACGAGCAGCGGCGGTGCGCTGGCGTCCCCGGCGCTGCCGGATGCCGGCCTTGCGCTGGTGAGGGGATCGGGAACGCGGATGAAGACGTCGATTGTCCGCGTTTCGGCGTCAAGAACGCTGTCGGCGCGGTCCACATAGGCGTCCCATTCCCACGTACGGCCGCCGAAATCGAAGCTGACCGTAGCGGGCGGCCGGGCGCCGCGACTGCCAAGCAGGCCGGGAATCAGCGCCGCCTCCCTCTCCGTCAGCGACACCCGCACTTCGTAGGCATCGGTTGCCAGGATCGTCCCGAGCGTCTGTCCGGGCTGGACCAGCGTGCCGAGCGCCGCCGTTTCGCTGCGAACAAGACCGCGGAACGGGCTGCGAACCGTCGTACGGCTGAGGGCGAGTTGGGCATCAGCAAGGTTTGCGGCGGCGCGGTCGAGCGCGGCGCGCGCCGACTGTAGCTGCGGCTCTCGTGTCGCGAGGCGGTTCGGGGCGGTGTCCGCCAGGCGCGCGAGCGCCGGGGAGGCACCGTTCGCCAGCGATTCCGGCGGGCGGATGCGCGCGGCATAGTCGTTCCCGTCGATCATGGCTTCGCTGGCCGACCCGGTGCCTGCAAAGGCTTCGAACTGGCGCAGCTCGTCCTCGGCGATGGCGACTTCTTCCTCTGCCTGAAGCACGCCGACATTCTGCGCGGCGACATCGGCCTCTGCACTGCGCACCCGGTTGCGGAAGTCGGCGGGATCGATGCGGAACAGCGGCGCGCCGTCCGCGACCACGGCGCCTTCCTGAAAGGATGGGTTCACGTAGATGATCCGGCCGGAGACCTGCGCGCCGACAGAGACTTCCTCCCGCGGCTGGACCGTGCCGGAGGCGAGGATGCCGAGCGCGCCGGACTGAACCGTCAGCGGCAGCGTTTCGACGAGCGGCGCAAGGGCGAGGCGTTCTTCCTCCTCCGGTTCAGGGCGCAGCGAAACCATCAGGAACGCGATCAGGACCGCGCCGCCAAGGATGAGGAACGCCAACAGGGCCTGGCGGCTCATGCGCCGTCTCCTTCGTCAGTCGGGATTTCGGGTATGTCAGTCATATCGAGCGGTGCGGGCGCAAGCTGGTCCGCTGCCGTCCAGTCGCCGCCGAGCGCGCGGTGCACGCCAAGACGCGCAACCGCGACATCGCGCGCGGCGGTCGACAGGCTGGCCTCAACCTGCAGCCGGGCGCGGCGGGCGTCCAGGAAGCCGACATAATTGCCGACCCCGGCCTGAAAGCGGCGGCCCTGCAAAGTCTCGGTCGATTCCGCTTCACGAAGCTGCGACAGGATCAAGCGGTAGCGCTGGCGGCGCTCCTCATAATCCTCGATGGCGGCATCGACCTCCCGAAAGGCACCGAGAACGGCCGCCGCGTAGGTCGCCGCCTGCTCGTCATAGGCGGCGCGCGCGGCTGCGATGTTCGCGGAGATGCGGCCGGCGTCGAAAATTGGCGCGGTCAGGTTGGCGGCGAGGCTGAGCGACCAGTTGTCGTCGAAGTTCAGCGCGCCGTTGATATCCCCGCCCTGCGTACCCGGATTGGCGGTGAGGGCGAGGCGCGGGAACCGTTCCGCGCGCCGCGCCCCGATCCGCTCGCGCGCCGCCTGCAGCCGGATCCAGCCCGCTGCCACGTCCGGGCGCTGGGACAGCAGTTCGGCGGGAAGGCCGGCCGGAACCGGTTCGAAAACGAGCTGCGGTTGCAGAGGCGCCGCGAGGACAGCGTCAAGCTGGCCGGGATAGCGGCGCGTGAGGAGCGCGAGACGCCCCTCGGCATTCGCAAGCGCACTTTCCCGCTGGGGCAGGGCGGCCTCTGCTGCGCGTAGGTCCTGGCGCACCTGATAGAGTTCAAAGCTTTCCGAAAGGCCGCGCTGGTAGCGCTCCTCGGTTCGCCGCACGCGGTCGCGCAGCGTCTCGACCGTGGCGAGGTTCAGGTCGATCTGCCGCCGAAGGTCGACGACATCGAAATAGGTCTGGATCGTCTCGGCTGCGGCGGCGAGCTGAACGGCGCGAAAGTCGGCGGCCGCGGCGAGAGCATCGGCCCGCGCGGCCCTGAGGTCGCTGCTGGCACGTCCGAAGATGTCGAGCTCGTAGGAGGCGGTAAGGCCGAGCGTGTAGGCCTCGTTCGTAAGCCGGGTCAGGGTGCCGCCGCCAAAGTCGCCGAAGGCGGTGCCTGCAAGGGGTGTATCCGAATAGCTCGCCCCGGCCGATGCGCTTAACGTGGGCAGCAGGGCGGCGCGCGACAGCCGGGCCTGCGCCCGCGCCCGCTCGATCCGCGCGGCGGCGGCGGCGATGTCGAGATTGTCCGAGAGCGCGTCGGCCACAAGGCTGTTCAAGACCGGATCGTCAAACCCCTGCCACCAGGCTGCCGGTCGGTACGCGCCGACTTCGGCCCCTTCAAATGCTGTCGGCAGCTCGGCGACCAGGGCGGGGACCTCCGCGTCCGGGGCCATGTTGATACACGCACCGAGGAGCAGCGCGGGCAGGGCCGTAGCCAGGCGAAGAGTACGGTTCACGATTCGGGCTCCCGCAAGGCCGCGCGGGCGATGTCTTCGATCCGGTCGAGAAGCAGCGTCTCCAACTCGGGCGTAATCGCGTCGGTCTCCATCACGGCAAGCAGTGTCGCGCGCGAATGGCGGAGCGTGACGGCCATGCCGAACAGGTACAGGCCCGTGGCGCGCATATCCTGCGGTGACAGGCCCGTACGCAAGTGGGCGATCTGTCCGACGAGGCCTGAAATAATGGGATGGATCGACTTGGCCATCCGCTTTCGAAAGCTGCTGCTGGGCGATTGCTGTTCGCGGGAGATGAAGAGGGCGAACCGCCCGGTTTCCTCGCGTAGCATCATCTGGCCGGCCGCGCGCAGGATTCGAACGACGAACATCAGCCGCACCTCACGGTCGGCACCCTCTCCGGGCGGGTTCTGGAGGTTCGCCTGCAGCGAGGACTGAAGCACCGAAAGGATGTGGTCCGCGGCCGCTTCGTAAAGGCCGTCCTTGCCGCCGAAATGATAGGTGATCGAGCTCATGGCGGTACCGGCCTCGGCGGCGATTTCGCGCGTTCCGACGCCCTCGAACCCGCGCTGGCCGAACTTCTCGATTGCAATCTGGATTAGACGATCACGCATGGCGGCGGTCTTAGTTCGTTCGACCGAACAAACAAGCGGCAGTTTCATGACATCCGTGCGGCAGGGTGCCGCGCGGTCCGCCGCAAACTGCGCTTGAAGAAAAAGGGGCCCTTCCGAAGAAGAGCCCCAGAGTAAGGAGGGTATCGATGCCGCCGGGAGCGATGGGGGGAAGAGGTCTCCCGGCGGCATCAATCCTTAATGCTGTTCTTTTTTTCCGGTGGGCCGTCCGATCAGGCCGCCGTCGCCAGGGCGAGGAAGAGCTTGCCAAAGGCGAAACCCTTCACCGCAAAGGCGGCCAGCAGGATGGACGGACCCTTTGCCAGCGCCAATATGCGCGGATCGCGAAGTGCGAACCACAGGGGAACAGCGATCATCACGGCGAGGACCGGCCAGCCGACGATCGAAGCGAAGAAGGCAAAGGGCTGGACGACAACAGCGAGGATTCCGCCTACGGACGCCGCGCCAAGACAGGCGAAGACAAAGAGGATCTCTTCACCCCAGCGGAACTCGTGAGACGGACGTGGACCCTGGTCGACGCTGGCGAACGACCTGTTCGGCACCAAGCGAGGGGAGGGGGTACGGCTCGTGTCCATAAGCCTCCATTAGGCGATTGAACGGATAGCCTTCAATTCGCCTGTTTCATAGCCAAGAGCTATCAGGCCAGGGTTTCGCGCGCGACCTCTCCGATGGTCTTCGCCAGCCTGTGGTAGCCGTCCTCAAAGGCCGAGCCCTCCCGCCACGCCGCGGCGATACTGCGATAGGGCGGCGCGTCGGCCAATTTCAGCCGAACGAGCCCTGCCATCCCGCCGGCATCGGAGCGCAGGTAGATTTCCGGCAGCATCGCCAGTCCAAGACCCGACGCGGCCATCTGCTGCAAACTGTCGAGACTGGTACCCTCATAGTCCGGGAGGATCTCAAGCCCCGTTCGCTTGGCGAATTCGGCAGTCTGCCGGGCATGGTGATGGCGGTTGTCGATGTTCAGCAGCTGGTGCCCGTCCAGTTCGTCCGGCCCCAGCGCCTTGTTCAGAGCCGCGAGCGGATGGTCGGTCGCGGCAACCAGGATCAGCGGTTCCCGAAAGATCGGTTCGATCATGAGCGCATGGCCATCGGCGGGCAGGGGCGTGATGACCACGTCGAGCCGTCCGCGCGCCAAATCGAGCTGCTGCTCGTTGGGGATGCCCTCGCGAACGTGAAAGCGCAGGCTCGGCTCCTTTTCGTGCAGGCGCGAGATAACGCGGGGAAGGAGGTACGGCCCGAGCGTCGGGGTAATGCCCAGCCGCACCGTCCCGGCGAGGCGGCCGGCGGACAGCTTGGCAAACCGTTCGAATTCCTCTGCCGCGCCGACGATGCGCCGCGCGCGGGCCGTCAGGTCACGGCCAACCGGCGTTAGTTCCGCGCCGCCCGGCCCGCGCTCGACAAGCGCAACGCCGAGCCGCTCTTCGAGAGCCCGAAGCTGCTGGCTGAGCGTCGGCTGCGAAACACCGGACGCCTGCGCCGCCCGGCCGAAGTGATGGTAATCGGCAATGGCGATCAGATATTCCAGCTGTCGTAACTTCGGCATCGACTCTTCCCTTCGATAGACGCCCTCTATGAAAACGACAGGGAAAGCTCAATTGGTATTATCGACTCTCCGCTCCAACATCGTACTCGCAGAAGGAGATCGACCATGCAGACTCGTCTGGACGCACTCTTGGCCAGGCATCGCCAGCTTGACGAGGAAATCGACCGAAAGGTCAACAGGCCCTCAGCTGCTGGGGCAACGCTGTCCGGCCTGAAACGCGCCCGGCTTCATCTGAAGGACGAAATTCATCGCATGCGCCGGCAACTGACGAGCGCGGAGGCCTGAACGCCGCCGTCCACAAGCGGAACGAATCGCTCCGAACCAGCGGGCGCAACCCCATCCCCCCAACTGCCTTGCCGGTGCCGCGCCCTTCGCGCCGCACCGGCACTTTTTTATCTCGCGCAAGGATATAAAAGGCCTGATATGACCCAGCCCAAATCCTCGATCCGCACTGCCCTGCAGGACTTTCTAAAACAGGAAACATCGGGCGGCTTCATGCTGATGGGCGCAGCGGCGCTCGCCATGATCCTGGTCAATGCGGGCGCGGCGGGCCTTTACAATTCGCTGTGGGCCACCCCCGTCAACGTCAGTGTCGGCTCGCTCGCCATCGACAAGCCGCTTCTGCTCTGGGTGAACGACGGCCTGATGGCGATCTTCTTCTTTCTCGTCGGGCTCGAAGTGAAACGCGAGGTCATGGAGGGGCAGCTTTCGACCTGGAACCAGGCGAGCCTGCCGGTCTTTGCCGCGATTGGCGGCATGGCCATTCCCGCAGCGGTGTTCGTCGGGATTAACTGGGGCACTCCGGAAAATCTCGACGGCTGGGCCATCCCGGCGGCAACGGACATTGCCTTCGCGCTCGGCATCCTTGCGCTGCTTGGCGCGCGCGCCCCCGTGGCGCTGAAGGTGCTGCTGCTGGCCGTTGCGATCATCGATGACATTGGCGCGATCCTGATCATCGCGCTGTTTTACACCGCAGAGCTGTCGACCACCGCGCTGATCGGCGCGGCGGTGGCGGTAGCGGTGCTGTTCGCGCTGAACCGCAGCGGTGTGTCGAGGACGCCGGTCTATGTGCTGGTGGGCATTGTTCTGTGGGTCTTCGTGCTGAAGTCGGGTGTGCACGCCACGCTTGCCGGTGTGGTCGCCGCGCTGGCCATTCCGCTGAATGCAAAGGACGGGACGTCGCCGCTGAAGCATGCCGAACATGCGCTGCACACTTATGTTGCGTTCCTGATCCTGCCGGTATTCGCCTTCGCCAATGCCGGTGTCAGCCTGATCGGTGTCGGGCCGGATGAGGCGCTCGCGCCGCTGCCGCTTGGCATAGCGATGGGCCTGTTCTTCGGCAAGCAGATCGGCGTCTTCGGCTTTGCCTGGCTCGCGATCAAGCTCGGTGCGGCCTCGATGCCCGCGGGTGTCAACTGGCGCCAGCTTTACGGTCTCGCCTGCCTCACCGGTGTGGGCTTCACCATGAGCCTGTTCATCGGCGGCCTTGCGTTCGACAGCGCCGAGCAGATGAACGCCGTGAAAATCGGTGTGCTTGGTGGTTCCCTGCTGGCGGGCCTCGTCGGCTATGGCCTGCTCCGGGTTACGGCGACGCAACCTGCGGGCATGGCAGCGAAAGCGTCCTGACTGCTTCAGAATAGGACGACTTTAACCTTAAAGTCACACCTACCGGTAAAGCGCTTGTTCTATGCGTCAAGCCGGGACGGGTGGGTTGTTCCAGGCCAAATCTACATCTATGTTTATGTCAGGGCCGAAACGACGTTTAGGTTACGGGGAATGTTTATCATGAAGCATATTCTTGCTGCTGCGGTGGGTGCCGCTGCTTTTCTGTCCGCTCCTGCGATGGCGCAGAACAACACGGATTCCGAAACGATCAACTCGACGGCGACGATCCTTGCGCCGATTGATATCTCGGTCGCTGGCACGCTCGACTTCGGTACGTTCACCGCGCCGACCGCCTCGGGTACGGTCAGCCTGACCGCCGCTGGCGTGCGTACGCTGCCGACCGGGTCTGTCGGTGTTGCCGCCGCTGCTGTTCCGACGGCAACGGTGACGGGCACGGGTACGGCGACCTACACGCTAGCGCTAGGTTCGCTGACGCTTACCAACGGTTCCGAAAACCTTGCCGTCACGCTGTCGCACAACTCCACCGAGACGCTGACAGCCGGTTCGGAAGCGTTCCAGATCGGCGGCAGCTTCACGGCCAACCCGACGTCTGCGGGCGATTACACCGGCTCCTTCACCGCCACGGTCACCTACAACTAGGGGGGCGGAGCGGAGACGCTTCTCCGATGACCGAAACTGGACATCGACTGATCATTGGCGCCGCGGCAGGTCTTGCCGCCGCGCTGGTGTTCGGTGCGCCGGCCTCTGGCCTGACCGATGCATCTTCGGTGTCGGTCCCGTCATCGGCGCGGATCGTCCAGGACGCGGCAAGCCTCGATATCTCCGAATCCATCGGTGAGGATCTTGGCGTTCAGGTCGTCGTCACGCTCGACAATGTCGACCAGACTGTTCTGGCGTCAAACCTCGTTCGGCGCGCTGGCGGAGCAGGCGGCGCGGTTGGGTTCGACCGGACCCTCGTTGACGAGGCTGCGGCGGCGCGTATCGAGCGCGGCGATATCGATGATACCGGCGGCAGCCCTTCAACCGGCGTGACTGGTGAAGATGCTGTCGAGGACGGCAAGACCAGGCGAAAGAACGACGACGAAGAGGACGGTGTGTCCCTGTCGCTCGCTGGCGGCGGTATCGGCGGGTTCGGTAACGCGCCGTTAACTATAATCGCGCAGTTCAATTGACGTTCAACCAGTTTCCCGAAAGGGTTCAGGAAAACGGGGTGAAGGTCAGCGCGATGATGAAGTCTCTTCTGATTGGGTCCATGGTGGCAACTGCTGCCCTGACGTCGTCGCTGGTGGTTCCGGCAAGCCCTGTCTACGCGCAGGCGCTTAACGCCAACCTGAACATCACTCCGCGCCGGATTGTCCTCGATGCCCGGGCGCGGTCTGCGACGGCCTTCATCTTTAACCAGGGCACCGGCCCGGCGACGTTCGATGTCAGCATGGTTGACCGCGTCATGAACGAGAGCGGCCGGATCGAACCCGTCGAGCGCGCGGCGGAAGACAACGAGACGGGCGACTGGACCGGACCGCTCGAAAACCTCGCAGCCGCCGGTGACATGATCATCGCCGTTCCGCGCCGCACCACATTGCAGCCCGGTGCCGGCCAGACCATCCGCCTGCGTGTTCGCAGTCCGGGCGACGGGACACCGGGCGAGTTTCGCTCTCACCTGACGGTCATCAACGTCCCTTCCCGCGACGAAGGGGTCAGCGTGGAGGATGCGGCGCGCGCCGGTGAGGGGGAGCTGGGGTTCAGCATCCAGTCGCTGTTCGGCATCTCCATTCCGGTCATCGTGCGGCATGGCGAGATCGATGTGTCTGCCGTGATCGCCGAACCCACGCTTGAGATGCGTCCCCGCAACAACGCCGACGGCACGCAGACCGACACGCCGACGCTGGTCTTCGAGCTTCGCCGCGACGGTGCGCATTCGCTGTTCGGCGATGTGCGCATCACGGGAAATAACGACGAGCTTGTCGGTGAGATCAGCAGCCTGGGCGTCTATCCGGAAATTCCCATGCGCCGCGTTGCCGTACCGCTGAACCGCGCGCCCATGCCGGGCGAGCAGTTCCAAATTCAATTCATCGATGACGATGCAGCGCCTGGGGCCGTTCGCGCTGAGGCCGTCTATACGGCTGGCTAAATGCTGCTTCATACCGGCCTCGCGCTGTTGCAGGTCCTGGCAGAGCCTGCAGCGGCCGATCCGGGAGTCCTGCCGATAACGGCTGCCGCGGCGACGCCGGATCCGGTAGCGGATTTCCCAGCGCCGGACGAGGCGACCCTCCTGTTCTTCGATACGCGGCTGAAGGATTTTCGCGTCGCGGATTCCCTGACGGCCTATGGCAACCCCGAGCAGCCGCTGCTGCCGCTGGGTGATCTGGCGCGCCGTCTTGATTTGCTGGTGGACGTGGATGCAGGGGCGGGGTTTGCGACCGGCACCATAGGCGAAGAGCGCCGCTCCTTTGCCCTCGACCTCAAGAACGGCATCGCGCGTTTCGGCGGCCAGACCCGGGTGATCGATCCTGCGCAGGTGGCAATCGCGCCGGGCGACATTTTCGTTCGCACAGACCTGTTCACGGCCTTGACCGGTGTGCGGTTCGACGTCGACACGCGCGGCCTGATCATCAACCTGTCGTCCGACGAGGTCCTGCCAGTGCAGGCGCGGCGCGCGCGCGCGCAGCGGCGCGGATCGCTAGGAGCGTTCGGGTCGGGGAACACGCCCGTGTTCCGCGCGCCGACGCCCTACCGCCTGTTCTCGAAGCCCTCCATCGACGTCATCCTTCAGGGTGGCCCGGACTCGCGGCAGGACAATGTAGAGACGCGCTATGATTTCCGCGCGGCCGGCGATCTCCTTGGCCTTGGCTATTCCGCTTATGTGGGGTCTGACGAGAACGGAAATCTCGAGGATGCGCGCTTCGTTGCGGAGCGGCGCAGCCTGGACGGCGGCCTCCTCGGCCCCCTCGATGCGACCTATTTCGGCGGCGGCGATGTCTTCACGCCGACGCTGACCCTCGGTCCGCGCAGCGTCGGCGGCCGCGGCATCGCCATCACGTCGGAGGATCTGACCGAGGCGAGCGTCTTCCAGACCGTGAACCTGCGCGGGGAGCTGCCCATCGGGTTCGACGTCGAACTCTACGTCAACGATGTCCTGCGGCAAAGCCAGGCCATTGCTAACGAGGGGCGCTACGAGTTTCGCGATATTCCGCTGCAGCGCGGTCTGAACGTCATCCGGATTGTGGTGTTCGGCCCGCGCGGAGAGCGGTCGGAAACGACCCGTGTGATCAACGTCGGCGGCGGTCAGGTTGCCGAGGGTGATTTCACCTACAACCTTGGCGTCGTTCAGCAGAACACGCCGCTGTTCGGGCTGGACCCGGATTTCGTCGGCACCTTTGGCAGCGTGGGTTCGGGCGACCTGCGCGCCGTTGCGGAGATCAAATATGGCATCAGCGAAGCGCTGACCGTCGTTGCAGGCGCGTCCAGCGCGCCAGATCAGGTTGGCGAGCGCCGGGAAACGATCACCGCCGGGCTGCGAACATCGCTGTTCGGAATGGCAACGCAGGTGGACGCCGCGCATCAGCCCGGGAAGGGAACGGCTGCGCTTGTCGGGGTCGCGGGCGAGATCGCAGGCATGCAGACCCTGGCCCAGCATACCGAATATTTCGGCGATTTCTACGATGAGACCGTGCGGTTCACGAACCTCGCCCGGGTCCTTAGCCGCCGCAGCGAGGCGACCTTCAGCTTTTCCATCGGCGGAGAGGATGCCACGCGGCAAGTACCGATATCGCTCCGCTTTGCGCGCGACGCCTTTTCCGACGGCACAACGAGCCTGTTCGGCCTGGCCCGGGCCTCCACCACGATCGGCAGCACATTTACCAGCGCCGGGTTTGACTACCGTTCCGAGGGATTGATCCTGACACCGGGTCAGGAAACCCTGCGCGGGTTCGTCACGGCGCAGCGCTTCCTCAATCTGGACTGGCAGCTTCGCGGCAATTTGAACTACCTGCTGCTACCCGACACGGAACTGGAGTCCTTTTCGGTAAGCGTCGACCGTGTCGTCAGCGAGCAGCTTGCGCTGACCGGCAGCATCGGCCGCGCCTTCAACGCGGGAACGACATCGATCGACGCGACCGCAAGCTGGCGGTTGCCGTTCGCCGATCTGCAACTGTCGGGCGATTATCTGTTTGGCGAGAATGACTGGCGGATCGCTGCCCGTGTCGCCTTCGGCTTTGCCTATGATCCGGTGGGGGGGCGTTACCGGATGACCCCGCCGGGCGCGGCGGAGGGTGCCAGCGCCGTGTTCCGCAGCTTCATCGATACGAACGCGAACGGCATCATGGACGAGGGCGAGGAGCCCGTTCCCGACATCAGGCTGCAGGGCGGACGCGAGGCCCTGACGACCGGCCCGGACGGAACGACGTTCGTTACAGGTCTGGCAGCGCAGGGCACGTCCCGCCTGCGCGCCGATACCAGTGAGATCGACGCCTTTTTCGTGTCCACACCGCCAACCGACATCGATTTCGAGGGCCGCCCCGGCCTCGTCGCGGTGATCGATTATCCGCTGACGCCGATTTCGGAAGCCTATCTGCGCGTCACCACCACGAACCAGGCGGGCCGCGAAATCGGCTTGTCCGCGGTTCGCCTGCTCCTGACGCCCGTGGGCGGCGGCGACCCGTTCGAGGGACTGACCGAGTATGACGGCTCACTCGTCTTCACCGAACTGCCGCCCGGCCGCTATGAGGTCAGCCTCGATCCAGCGCAGAAGGAACGGCTGGGCGTTCTCCTTGAGAGCGCACCGGTCCTTGAGGTATCCTCGGAGGAGCCGGCCGAGCTTGACCTCCGCATCCTCTTCACGGCGCAGGCCGAGGCCGCAGAATAGTGGCGCTCCTCGCTTCCGGGGGCCGGTCCGGCTATGGTCTGGGCATGTTTCGGCGCGTTTCTCTCAGCCTGTTCCTTGCTCTCTTCATTTCCACGGCTGGGCGCGCCCAGTCCGAACTGTCCGTGGCGCCGCTTGCCAGCCCGTCCTCCGACATCGGTACACTCGTTGGCGGCAGCGGTGTCACGCGCTACCGCATCGATCGCACAAGCGGCAGTATCAGTCTGGTATCCGGCGACGGCGTCAGGTTGTCGAGCGGGGGCGTAAACCGCGCCCTTGTGACGATCACCTGCAACGGCACGACCTTCTGCGACACCAGTAATGTTCAGGTCGAAGTCGGCGTTGATCGATCCAACACCGGACGGTTCCAGCAAGCGGCGCGCTTTCGTATCGATCGGCAATCCGGCAGCATCACCGGCGGCCAGTCCGGCGGTCAGCCGCGCTTGTTCCAGTTCGCCACGCTTGGTGACGGGGGCAGCGCCAGCTTTTTCGTCAGTCACGATATCCGCACCCGGCCGGCTTCCAGCGGACGTCCTTTTGGGGCCAGCACGATGAACTGGGGCGTTACCGTCTATCATGTCGATGATCCCGGTAATCCCCTGACCGTATCGACCTTTGCGCGCGGCGACGTGCTGAGGCCGATCGGTATCTCGCAGGGAAGCGTCCTTGATTTCGGCACGCTTGCGGTAGGCGCCAGTGCCTCGGGAACAGTGACAATCAACGCCGCCTCGGGCGTCCGCTCGATCAGCGGCCCCGGCGTTACAGGGCTGGCGGGTTCACCCGGCGGGCGCGGCGTGGCGACTGTATCGGGGGAGGGCGGCCAGATGATCTCCCTCTCCCTGTCATCGAGCAGTATCAATCTCACCAACGGCACCGATAACCTGACCGCGAATATCAACCTCGACACGCCGACGAGCACGAGCCTTTCCGGTTCGCTCGGCAATGCAGGATCCGTCACCTACGGCATCGGCGGGTCGGTCAACATCGCGGGTCCGATCAGCGGCGGTAGTTATTCCGGTACCGTTACGGCCACGGTTCAGTATAACTAGGCTGGCTATGACCAGCCGCTGCCAATCCTTCGTCACGCGGATCGCCGCCGCAATGGCGCTGTGCCTGGTTCCCGGCGCAGTCGGCGCGCAGGAAGTCAGCATCAGCGTTTCCAGCGCCACGGCGGATCTAGGCACACTCGTGACCGGCTCGGCAAACAGCCGCTATCGCATCACGCCGCAGACCGGTGCCGTTACGCAAACCGCCGGTGATGGACTGCGCCTCTCGACCGGTTCCGTCGCCAGCGCTCTCGTGACGATCTCCTGCAACGGCACGACCTTTTGCGACACGGATAATATTGAGCTTCGCGTCGGCACCAATCGCTCGAACAGCGGCAAGTTTCGAAATCCGCAGCGCTTTCGCGTTCAGATGGGCACGGCATCGGTGGATGGCGGACAGTCTGGCGGTGCGCCCCGAAGGTTTCAGATCGATCCGGTTCCGGACGGTCAGTCGCGGACGTTCTTCGTCGGCTTCGACATCCTGGAGCGCGGTTCGGCCAATAGCAGGCCTTACGGCGCGACCAGCGGCAATTACGAGATCGAGGCCAATCACGTCAGCGATCCCGGCAATGTGGTTTCTGCATCCGGCAGCGTGCTCGGGACCGTGCTTCGGCCCATCGGCGCCTCTCAGGATGCGGTTCTCGATTTCGGTGCCTTCACGGTCGATTCCGGGTCCTCGGCGACTGTCACGATCAACGCCTCGTCCGGCGTGCGCACGATTACCGGTACCGGCGTAACGGGCCTTGCAGGGCAGGCCGGGAGCCGCGGCATCCTCACGGTGACGGGGGAGGGCGGGCAGGCCATTTCCGTCACCGCTCCGGGCAGCATCGCCCTCACCAACGGCACGGACAACCTGACGGCGAACCTGTCGACCGACACCCCGCTCTCAACGAACCTGTCCAGTACGCCGGGAAACGAGGGCACGGTGTCCTACGGGATCGGCGGTTCGATTACCATTTCAGGGAGCCCGAGCGGCGGCAGCTATACGGGCAGCGCGGTCGTCACCGTACAGTATAATTAGCGGCTTACAGCAGCAGCTCGGCCGCGATCCGGTCGAGAAGCGGCGCGCCGGCTGGTGTCAGCGCCAGCCTCTCATCCGACCATGCCAACAGGCCGAGATCACGCATCCGCGCTCCCGCCGCGTTGTCGATGCTGTCCGGAAGCGTCCGGCCCGTGCGCTGGCGGAAGCGCGCCGCATCGATGCCCTCGGCCAGGCGCAGGCCCATCATTAACGCCTCCGCAGCGCGTTCCTCTGCCGAAAGCGGGCTTTCCGCCAGTGCATCCTCCGCCGCCAGCCACCGTTCCGGCAAGCGCGCCCTGACCGTTGCCACACCGCCGCGCCGTCCATGGGCACCCGGACCGACCCCGACATAATCGAGATATCGCCAGTAGCTAAGATTGTGGCGGCTTTCCGCGCCGCCGCGTGCAAAGTTCGACGTTTCATAGGCGAGCAGCCCCGCCTCGGCGCATAGCGCTCGTGTCAGCCCGAACATGTCCGCCGCCGGGTCCTCCGCAGGCAGGATCAGGTCGCCGCGCCTGTGACGGGTGGCGAAATGCGTCCCGGGCTCGATGGTCAGCTGATAGAGCGACAGGTGCTCCGTCCCGAAAGTAAGCGCGCGCCGCAGTTCGGCGGCCCAGCCGTCGACGCTTTGGTCCTCCCGCGTGTAGATCAGGTCGAAGCTAACCCGGTCGAACGTGCGCTGCGCCGCGTCGAGCGCCGCCAATGCTTCGGCCAGGTCGTGCGTCCGGCCCAGACGCCGCAGGTCCGTATCATCAAGCGCCTGAATGCCCAGCGACGTCCGGTTCACGCCCGCTGCGCGAAAGCCGACAAACCGCTCCGCCTCGACCGTCGACGGGTTCGCCTCCAGCGTGATTTCGATCCGGTCGTCCGCGGACCACAAGGCCGCCGCCCGCTCGATGATCGCGCCCGCGCTGCCGGGCTGCATCAGCGACGGCGTGCCGCCGCCGAAAAAGATGCTCGTCAGCCGGTGCCCGCTCGTGCGTTCATGCTCGAACGCCAGCTCATCGAGAATCTTCGCCAGCCACTCGCCCTCCGGATGCGTCTCCCGAACATGACTGTTGAAGTCGCAATAGGGGCATTTCTTCGCGCAGTAGGGCCAGTGCACATAGAGCGCGAGGGTAGGGGGCTCGCCGCCGGTCACCGCTCCAGGCAGGCGCGTACCAGCTGCTCGAAGGCGGCGGCCCGGTGCGAGATCCCGTGCTTCTTGTCCGGGTCCATTTCTCCGAAGGTCACATCGTCGCCCGTGCGCTGGAAGATCGGATCATAGCCAAAGCCCCGGTCGCCGCGCGGCGGCCACACAATAGCCCCTTGCACATGACCCTCGAACGTCTCGACATGCCCGTCCGGCCAGGCCAGCGACAGCGCGCAGGTGAAATGCGCCGCATCGCCGCCCGCCGACTCCACTATCTCCTCATGCACCCGCTTCATGGCGAGGTCGAAGTCCTTTTCCGCGCCGCCCCAGCGCGCCGAGTAGATACCCGGCGCCCCGCCGAGCGCATCGACGCACAGGCCGCTGTCGTCCGCCAGCGCCGGTTTCCCGCTCGCCGTCGCCGCCGCCAGCGCCTTCAGCTCGGCATTGCCGCGAAAGGTGACTTCGGTTTCGTCCGGCTCGGGCAGGTCCAGATCGCCCGCCGACACCGGCTCCACCCCGTAGGGGCCGAGCAGCGCCGCGATCTCGCGCACTTTGCCGGGATTGTGACTGGCGATCACCAGCGTGCCGGGATCGAGTTTCCGATGGGTCATGGCTGGTTCAGCGCCCCGTCGCCGCCCGCTGCGCCGCGAAGATTTCATCGCAGCTGTTCCGCGCAAGCCTTAGAAGTCGAAGCAGCATTTCCTCGTCGAACGGGTCCTGCTCGGCCGTGCCCTGCACCTCGACGATGCCACCGCCCGGCAGCATAACGAAATTCGCATCAGTATCGGCGTTCGAATCTTCGTCATAATCGAGGTCCGATACCGCCTGACCCTTGTAGACCCCGCAGGAAATCGCCGCGACCTGCGCGGTAATCGGGTCGTCCATCCCCTCATTCTCGCCCATGATCTTGTCGACCGCCATTCTCAGCGCGACCCACGCGCCGGAAATGGACGCGGTGCGGGTGCCGCCATCGGCCTGCAGCACATCGCAGTCGAGCGTGATCTGCCGCTCGCCGAGCTTTTCGAGGTCGACGACGGCGCGCAGGCTGCGCCCGATCAGGCGCTGGATTTCCTGTGTCCGGCCCGACTGCTTGCCGCGCGCCGCCTCCCGGCTGCCCCGCGTATGGGTCGAACCCGGCAGCATGCCATATTCGCCGGTAACCCAGCCCTGGCCTTTGCCACGCAGCCAGGGCGGCAGCCGGTCCTCGATGCTGGCGGTGCAGAGGACATGCGTGTCGCCGGTCTTGATCAGCACCGATCCCGCCGCGTGCCTTGTGTAATTCGGGATGATCTCAATGGCGCGCATCTGATCGGGCGCGCGTCCGGATGGGCGCATGGATTTTCCTTACTTTGAAAGTGCGAGGTCGTTCCCCGGTCCTTAGTCCATCATGCCAAGCGCCGTCGAGGGACGGTTGGCTGCGTCGCCCCTTCTGTCATCCCCGCGCAGGCGGGGATCTAGATGCAGCTTGGTCCACCCCCGAAGCAGAGATCCCCGTCTGCGCGGGGATGACAGTAAGTGAGCCGGTACCACAAATCCGCTCACCCTGAGCCTGCCTGCGCCCACGAAGGCAGGGGTCGAAGGGCGAGCGTGCGGGGCGGTTGACATGTCACCATTGAGCGCTGCCCCTGCCGCGCCTACCTTCTCTCGTATGCCGACACTCTCCGAACTGTCCGACCGCGCCCGCACCGTCTTCGGTCAGGTCGTCGAGGAATATGTCGCGACCGGCCAGCCCGTCGGATCGAAGACGCTCGCTGCCCGGGCCGACGGTCTGCGCCTCTCGCCAGCCTCCATCCGCAGCGTCCTTCAGGAACTGGAAGCCGCCGGCCTTCTCGCCGCGCCGCATACCTCGGCGGGCCGCATGCCGACAGATGGCGGCCTGCGCCTGTTCGTCGATGGCATGATCGAATGGAAGCGCCCGGACGAAGCCGAACGTCTTGCCATCAAGCGGCAGACCCAGCCGACCGGAGACGGCGTCTCCGGCGCACTTGAACGCACGACCGGCGCGCTCGCCGACCTCGCCTCCTGCGCCGCGCTTGTGATGATGCCGAAGGGCGATGCCCGCATCCGCCAGATCGCCTTCACCCGGCTGACGGAGCGCCGCGCCCTGATGGTTCTGATCGGCGGCGATGGCAGCGTGGAAAACCGCATCGTCGAAAACGAAACGCCGCTCGATGATGCCGCCCTCGTCGAAGCCGCGAACTACGCCAATGAACGCCTCTGCGGCTTAACCCTGCGCGAGGGGGTCGATCGTCTACAGGCCGAAATTGCCTCGGGCCGCGCTGTGCTGCAGGAGAAGGCCGCGCGTCTCGTCGCCGACGGTCTTGCCGTCTGGTCGAGGGACGAGGCCGACCGCGCGGTCCTGATCGTGCGCGGCCAGGCGCACCTCCTCGACAGCGGCGATATTGAGGATCTCGACCGTGTCCGCGCGCTCCTCGAGGACATCGACGACAAGGAGGCGCTTCTCGATGTGCTTGACAAGGCGCGGCAGGCCAAGGCCATGCGCATCTTCATCGGCTCGGAGAACCCGCTCTACTCGCTGTCGGGGTCCAGCATGATCGCCGCGCCCTACGCGTCGGATGGCGGGAGCGTTTTGGGCGTCGTGGGGGTTATAGGGCCGACGCGTTTGAACTATGCGCGCATCATTCCCATGGTGGACTATACCGCCAGAACGCTTTCCAAACTGATTGAGTGACGATGACCGACCATTCGCGACCCGATGAAGACGAACAGCCCGATTTCTCCAATGCCGAAGCCGAACTGGCCGAGGCGGAAGCCGAAGAAGCCGCCGGACTGGCCAGAAAGGCCGAGGGTGAAGACGAGACGGCGGAGGGCTATGCCGAGGCTGCGGACGAACAGCGCCTTACCGAACTTGAATCGGAGAATGCCGCGCTGAAGGACCGCCTCGCCCGCGCGCTTGCCGAGACGGAGAACGTCCGCCGCCGCCTCGAGCGCGAAAAGACCGACAGCTCCGCCTACGCCATCACCGGCTTCGCCCGCGACCTTCTCAGCGTGTCCGACAACCTTACACGCGCCCTCGACGCTGCCGCGCAGGACGAGGTCGTCAACAAGGGCCTGCTGGAGGGCGTGCAGGCCACGCACCGCGAACTGATGCGCATTTTCGAGAAGAATGGCATCACGAAGGTTGAAGCCGTGGGCGCAGGCCTCGATCCCAATCTTCACCAGGCGATGATGGAGGTCGAGGCGTCGGACGAGCATCCCGCCGGGACCGTGGTACAGGAACTACAGCCGGGTTACACGATCAAGGACCGGCTCCTCCGCCCGGCGATGGTCTCCGTCGCGAAGTAAGGGCAGGCGGTGACTGCTAAGGGGATTGCCTAACCGGCGGGGAGAGGCGACGGTGCGGCGCATGACAGACCTTGCTCGCCGCCGCTCCGCTACTCCGAATTCCGTACCCGCAACGAAGTGGCGTAAGGGCGACGTGAGCGCGGCCTTTGTCGCGTTGGCAGCGGTCACCTTCGGTACCTTATCATTGGTTTCGTTGCCGGCCGCCGCCCACGACGAAACCACCGCGGCGGCCGCGACCAGCCCCACCGACGCCGCGTTGCAACGGCTCTACGGTGACTATTACGACTGGACGCTTGAGGTCTGGGGCCGGATTGCAAACCCAGATGGATCGACAGATGCCGGGCCGGCGCTGCCATCCGTCACGCCGCAGGCCCATGCCGAGCGGGTCGCCGCGCTAAACGATTTTCTCGCCCGGCTGAACGCGATCAATGAGGGTGCGCTCTCACCGGTAGAGCGCAACAACGCGATCGTCCTGCGCACGCTGCTGAACGAACAGCTTGGCGATGCGCGGTTCCGCGAATGGGAAATGCCGTTCGACAGCGACCGGTCCTTCTGGACCTATCTGAACCCGCGCCGGGGCTTCGCCCAGGTCGAGGATTACGAGCGCTACATCAGCCGGATGCGCGATGTTCCGCGCTATTTCGCTGAAAACATCGCCAACGCCCGGACCGGCCTTGCGCGCGGGTTCAGCGTTCCGCGCGTCACGCTGGCGGGCCGCGACGTGTCGATCGAGAGCTTCATCACGGATACCGCAGAGGACAACGCCTTCTGGACTGCCTTTGCCGACATGCCGGGCAGAATCCCCGCTGCCGAACAGGCGCGCCTTCGCGCAGAGGGTGCCGCTGCTATCCGCGAGGCGGTCATTCCGGCCTACCGCGACCTCCTTGCCTTCATGCGCGAGGACTATCTGCCGAACACCCGGACCACGCTCGGGGCGAGCGAGTTTCCCGACGGCGACGCCTATTACCAGCAGCAGCTGCGCCAATATACGACCCTCGACCTGACTGCCGAGCAGATCCACCGGACGGGCCTTCAGGAGGTTGCCCGGATCGAGGCAGCGATGCAGGCGATCATGGACGAGGTTGGGTTCGAGGGCTCGCTGAGCGACTTCACGCAGGCCCTGCGCACGGACCCGCAGTTCATCGCCGACACGCCGGAACAGCTGATGGGCTTCTCGTCCTACGTCGCAAAGCGCGTCGACGGAAAGCTCGCGGACTATTTCGGCTTCCTGCCGCGGCACCGCTTTACCATTCGGCCCGTCGAGCCGTCGATTGCGCCCTTCTACACGGCGGGGCGCGGCGGCCTCGATGCGTGCCAGATGAACACCTATGACCTGCCCTCGCGTCCGCTTTACAACATCCCCGCGCTCACTTTGCATGAATGCGCGCCGGGCCATTCCTTCCAGGCCGGCGTCGCTCTGGAGCAGGAGGATGCGCCGCTGTTCCGCCGCCAGACCTATTTCTCAGGCTTTGGCGAGGGCTGGGGCCTATATGTCGAATATCTCGGAAACGAGATGGGTATCTACCGCACGCCCTATGAGCGGTTCGGCCAGCTATCCTATGAAATGTGGCGCGCGGTGCGCCTCGTGATCGACACCGGCCTGCACCAATATGGCTGGAGCCGCGAACAGGCGATGGCCTATCTGGCTGAGCGCACGGCATTGTCAGACCGGGAAGTCGGCACCGAGATCGACCGCTACATCAGTTGGCCGGGGCAGGCGACCGCCTACAAGCTCGGCGAAATGACCATCCGCCGCCTGCGCAACGAAGCCGAGGAGAAGCTTGGTCCCGACTTCGATATCCGCAAGTTCCACGACGTGATTTTGTCGCTCGGTTCCGTTCCCCTCCCCGCGCTCGAAACGCGAATTGAGGCGTTTGTCGCGTCCGGCGGCGAAGGCCTCCCCGGCGTCCGCTACGACTGAAGCCCAGCGCGCTTCCCACCATAACGTCATCCTGAACTCGTTTCAGGATCCAGCGCCCGATACCTCACCTGGAAAGGAGTTACCCGACACTCGATCCTGAAACGAGTTCAGGGTTACGGCACGCTCAAAGCCTATCGGAAGCGGGCGGTAACGAAAGTGGGCGGGTCGGCGTATCTCTTGCCGACAGCAGCCAAGATCAGGAGCCTGCCCATGTCCGATGAAATGGACCCGCAACAGAACCAGCCGGCGGGTTACGTCCCGCCAAAGGTGTGGACGTGGGACAGCGAATCGGGCGGGCGTTTCGCGAACATCAACCGCCCTATCGCCGGTCCGACGCACGAGAAGGATCTGCCCGTCGGCAAGCACCCGTTCCAGCTTTACTCGCTCGGTACGCCCAACGGTGTGAAGGTCACGGTGATGTTCGAGGAGCTGCTCGCCGCCGGTCATGCGGGCGCCGAATATGACGCGTGGCTCATCAACATCGGGGAGGGGGACCAGTTCGGCTCCGGCTTCGTCTCCGCCAATCCGAATTCAAAGATTCCGGCCCTGATGGATCATACGACGAACCCGCCGACCCGCGTGTTCGAAAGCGCCTCGATCCTGATGCACCTCGCGGAGAAGTTCGGCGCGTTCCTGCCGAGCGAAGGCCGCGCACGGACCGAGACGATCAACTGGCTGTTCTGGGTGCAGGGTTCCGCGCCCTTCCTCGGCGGCGGCTTCGGCCATTTCTACGCCTATGCGCCGATCAAGATCGAATATGCCATCAACCGCTACGCGATGGAGGTGAAGCGCCAGCTCGACGTCCTCGACCGCCAGCTCGCCGATAACGAGTATCTCGCGGGCGCGGACTACACGATTGCCGACATGGCCACCTGGCCCTGGTACGGCGCGGTCATGAACAACGCCGCTTACAGTGCCGGCGAGTTCCTGTCGGTCCACGAATACAAGAACGTTCGCCGCTGGACCGACCAGCTCGGCGCGCGGGAGGCCGTGAAGCGCGGCCGCATGGTGAACAGCGTCTACGGCAAGCCGGAAAACCAGCTTCCCGAGCGCCACGACGCCAGCGATTTCGACACCAAGACACGCGACAAACTGGGAGAGACTTCATGATCGCCGTACTGGGATATCTTCACGTGGACCCGGCAGCGCTGGACGGCCTGCTGCCCGCCATGAAAACAACGATGGAAAAGACGCGCGCCGAGGATGGCTGCGAACGCTACAGCCTCGCCGTCGAGGATGCTGCGGAGGGCAAAGTGTCAATTTCCGAGAAGTGGCGCGACATGGACGCATTGAAGGCGCACGGCGCGGCGCCGCACATGGCCGATTTCAACAAGGCTCTCGCCGGGAAGGTGAAGGGCGCCGAAATTCACGCCTACGAAGCCTCTAACGAGACGAAGCTCGCCTGACGGTGCGAAGCGGCGGGTGGAACCGGCGCTTAGGGTCGAGCTTTGTCTGCCCACAGGGGCTGATTGGAGACTGAACCTATGCGTAACCGCCTTTTGCTCGCCGCCGCGCCGCTTGCCGCGCTGACACTGACAACGGCCTGCGCCGACAATTATGCCGCGGAGGGTGCCGCTGCCGGTGCCGCCGCCGGTGTTCTGGCCGACGGCGTGGGTATCGTCGACACCGACACCGCGACGGCCGCCGGGGTCGGCGCTGCTGTTGGCGCAGCGGCTGGCTATTTCATCGACAAGGACGATGACTGCGACGGATATGACGATGATGGCGAGCTAGACGATGACTGCCGCGGCCTGCCGGGCTACCCTGACTAGCCGCTAGGCCTGCGCTGCCCCGTCACCAAAGGGCAGCGTTTCACGGTACGCGGCAAGGTCCGGCCGTCCCGCGAGCCGTTTCCCGTGCAGCTGCAGATAGGCGTGCCGCACCAGCTCGCCCTGCTGCTCCAGTCCGTATTTCGCGAACGGCTTTCCCGGCGTGAATTCATAACCGTACCGGCAGAAGGGGTGGCGTTTCAGCGGCAGGAACACACACTGCTGATGCTGCCAGACATGCGTGAACTCATGCATGATCAGCGCGCGCAGCCAGATCGGCTCCTCGCTATAATCGTCCCGCCAGAACCCGCCATTGGGGTGCAGCCAGATATGCCCGTCCGGTGCCATGATGGTGCGCGCCGGTTGCAGGAAAAACCACTTGCCCAGCCGGAACCGCACCGGCGCGAGGTCGATGGCGTCGCCGAAAATCTCCGATGCCATCGCCCGTTCGCCCGCCGTGACAGGCCGTTCCTTCAGGATCAGGCTTACTGGACGCCCTCCGTGCCCTCGGCCTCAATGGCCTCGGTGGCGTCCATCGCCGCGCCGCCCGCGATCGAATCAACGCGCGCATCCACGGTGCGATCACCGGCATTGGCAAAGGAAACCGTAACCGGGATCATTTCCATCGCGGCGAATTCTTCCGGAATGTCGTAGACCATTCCGTGATAGCCGCCGCGTGCGAGCGTCAGCGTGCCGTTCGGCTCGATCGTCACCCGATCCTGCTGCTCCATCGACATCGTGCCGTCTTCAGCGGTCAGGGTGTCGTGAAGTTCGACGCGGGCACCCGCCACTGATAGGCCGATGACCTCGTCCGCTGACGAACCGCCGAGAATGTTGCCGTAAATGACGCCCGGACGCCCCTCCACGACCGGAAGGCGCAGTTCGAAACCGGACAGCGTCAGCTCTGCATCCATGGCAAGTTCATCCTCGAACCCCTCCAGGTCCTCGTCCTCGACATAGGCGCTGTTATCGACCGGCTCGCCGGTGCAGCCCGCCACGGCAAGCGCCGCAGCAAGGGGCAGGGCAAGGAAAACAGGGGCAAAAGCAGGTCTGCGGATCATGGCTCGGTCCTTTGAAGATCGTTTCGTGTGAGTGATTCTGCCTCTCCCCTACGCCCTTGTATGCCAAAAAGCGCCTTCTTACATCGCCCGCACTGGGTGGACGGCTTGCGGCTTAGTGAAGCGCGGGCACGGACCGCCGTCATTGTTTTGCTTGATGGGAAGAACAGAGGAAACACATGGCAAAAGTCATTGGTATCGATCTTGGCACCACGAATAGCTGCGTTGCCGTCATGGAGGGCAGCGACCCCAAGGTCATCGAGAATTCAGAGGGCGCGCGCACGACGCCGTCCATGGTCGCCTTCACAAAGGATGGTGAGCGGCTTGTCGGCCAGCCGGCCAAGCGCCAGGCGGTCACCAACCCGGACAATACCCTTTTTGCGATCAAGCGCCTGATCGGCCGTCGCTTCGACGATCCCACGACGAAGAAGGATAAGGATCTTGTCCCCTACAATATCGTGTCGGGTTCGAACGGCGATGCGTGGGTCGAGGCCGCGGGCGAGAAATACAGCCCGTCGCAGATATCCGCCTTCATCCTTCAGAAGATGAAGGAAACCGCCGAAAGCTATCTGGGCGAGACGGTCGAGCAGGCGGTCATCACCGTTCCGGCCTATTTCAACGACGCGCAGCGCCAGGCGACGAAGGACGCGGGCAAGATTGCCGGCCTTGAAGTTCTCCGCATCATCAACGAGCCGACGGCGGCTGCGCTCGCCTACGGTCTCGACAAGGACGAGAACAAGACGATCGCGGTCTACGACCTTGGCGGCGGCACCTTCGACGTGTCGATCCTCGAGCTTGGCGACGGCGTCTTTGAGGTGAAGTCCACGAACGGCGACACCTTCCTGGGCGGCGAGGATTTCGACGCGCGCCTCGTCGAGCATCTCGCCGAAGCCTTTAAGAAGGACGAAGGCATCGACCTGACGAAGGACCGCCTCGCGCTCCAGCGTCTGAAGGAAGCGGCCGAGAAGGCGAAGATCGAGCTGTCCTCTGCCCAGTCGACGGAGGTGAACCTGCCGTTCATCACCGCCGACCAGAATGGTCCGAAGCACCTCGTTAAGACCATCAGCCGCGCCGACCTCGAGAAGCTGATCGGCGACCTGGTCGACCGCACGCTCGAGCCCTGCAAGGCGGCGCTGAAGGATGCCGGCATGGACAAGGGCGAGGTGGACGAAGTCCTGCTCGTCGGCGGCATGACCCGTATGCCGCTCGTCCGCCAGAAGGTTGAGAAGTTCTTCGGGAAGGAGCCTTCGACGTCCGTGAACCCGGATGAGGTTGTTGCCATGGGCGCCGCCATTCAGGCGGGTGTTCTGCAGGGCGACGTGAAGGACGTACTGCTTCTCGACGTGACGCCGCTGTCTCTGGGTATCGAGACGCTCGGCGGGGTCATGACCAAAATGATCGACCGCAACACGACGATTCCGACCAAGAAGAGCCAGGTTTATTCAACGGCCGACGACAATCAGAACGCGGTCACAATCCGGGTCTTCCAGGGTGAGCGCGAAATGGCGCAGGACAACAAGATCCTCGGCCAGTTCGACCTTGTCGGAATCCCGCCCGCACCGCGCGGCGTCCCGCAGATCGAGGTGACGTTCGACATCGACGCGAACGGCATCGTGAATGTCTCTGCGAAGGACAAGGGCACGGGCAAGGAACAGCAGATCCGCATCCAGTCCTCCGGCGGCCTGTCCGACGCGGACATCGACCAGATGGTCAAGGACGCGGAGAAGTTCGCTGACGAGGACAAGAAGCGCAAGGAGCGCGCCGAGGCCAAGAACCAGGCTGATAGCCTTGTCCACTCGACCGAGTCCCAGCTTAAGGAGCATGGCGACAAGGTCGATGCGTCCGTGAAGTCCGACATCGAGGAAAAACTCGGCGAGCTGAAAGCCGAGCTGGATAAGGACGATCCGGATGCAGGGGCGTTGAAGTCGAAGTCCGAGGCGCTTGCCCAGGCCGCGATGGCCATGGGCCAGGCGATCTACGAGGCCGAGCAGGCCTCCGCCGCTGCCGAGGGTGAGACGGGTTCCGCCGAAAGCGGACCGGCCGGCGCAGACGATGACGACGTCGTCGATGCCGAATTCTCCGAAGTCGAGGATGACGGCGACGACGACAAGAGCGACGAGAACGCCGGCGAGAACAAGGCGGCGTAGGAACGAAGGGGCGGCACCCACCGTGGTGCTGCCCTTCATTTTCTTTGTCATCCCCGCGCAGGCGGGGATCTCTCCGGAACCTGCTTTGGCAAGAGATCCCCGCCTGCGCGGGGATGACAGTGTTGAGGCTAGAAACGCCTTGGCCTTGCAGGGCCCAGAAGACGGGGTGGGGACCGGCGGAAGCGATGCGTAAATGAGCACTACCGACTTTTACGAGACGCTAGGCGTTTCCCGCGATGCGGACGCCGCGGCGCTGAAATCCGCCTACCGCAAGCAGGCGATGAAATATCACCCCGACCGCAATCCGGGCGATGCGGCCGCCGAACAGCGCTTTCGCGACCTCGCTGAGGCCTACAGCGTCCTGAAGGATCCGCAGAAGCGCCAGGCTTATGACCGGTTCGGGGCGGAAGCCTTTCAGAACGGCAATGGCGGCGGTGCTGGCCAGCAGGGCTTTGGCGATTTCGCCGACATCTTCGACAACATCTTCTCCGACTTCATGGGCGGCGCGGGCCAGCGCGGGCGTCAGCAGCAGCGCAGCCGCGCGGTTCGCGGCGGCGACCTGCGTTTCGACCTCGAACTCTCGCTCGAAGAAGCGTTCAAGGGCGCGGAAAAGGAAATCGAGATTGACGTCGCGGCGAAATGCGATGCCTGCAATGGTTCGGGTGCCGAGCCCGACGCGACTGTCGAAACCTGCCCCACCTGCCAGGGAATGGGCCAGGTCCGCGTCCAGCAGGGCATGTTCCTGATCGAACGCGCATGCCCGCAGTGCCACGGCGCGGGCCGCGTCACCTCCGCTCTCTGCCATGAATGTCTCGGCGCGGGCCGCGTCGACAAGGAAAAGCACATGCGGGTGAAAATCCCTGCAGGCGTCGATCACGGAACGCGCATCCGCATGTCCGGCGAAGGCGAGGCGGGCGCGCGCGGCGGGCCTGCCGGCGACCTTTACATCTTCATCCACATGCTGCCGCACGAGATGTTCGAACGGGAGGGCTCGAACCTCCGCGTATCGGTGCCGCTTTGCATTACCGACGCCGCGCTCGGCGGGGAGATCGAGGTGCCATCTCTCGACGGTGAGGTGATCAAGGTAAAGATTCCGTCCGGCACCCAGACCGGCGGTGAGTTCCGGCGGCGCGGGCGCGGGATGCCAGCGCTGAACGGCGGCGGACGCGGCGACCTGATCGTCAATGTCGAGGTCGAAACGCCGACCCGCCTCTCGAAGCGGCAGAAGGAGCTGCTGCAGGAGTTCCGCGGTCTGGAGAACGAGCGCCCCTCCTCCCCGAAGAGCGCCAACTTCTTCGCAAAGATCCGCGACAAGCTCGGCGAGTTCGCCAGCTAGCCCCCGCCAGCCTGCCCGAAAAGGGGAGGGGCGCTGTTTGGCCGTGACCGCTATCCTGCCGCCAACTTAGCGGGAGGAATGACCATGGCCGACAATCCGTTTCCGGGCTTTTCCACGGACGGGATCGACAACCGAATCGTCAATCCGGACGTCATGGCCGATCCCGAGGCGATCCATGAGGTCTACCGGCGCCTGCGCGCCGAAGACCCCCTGCACTGGACCCAGCCGGCCGGCTTCCGCCCCTTCTGGTCGGTCACGAAGCATGCCGACATTCGCACGATTTCAAAAGCCAACGACCGCTTCATCAATTCCGAGCGCACCTACCTCGCGCCCATCGAGAATGAGGAATTCATTCTGAACATGACGGGTGACAGCCACCTGTTCCGCACCCTCGTCGACCTCGACGACCCGCTGCATCGCAAGATCCGCATGGTCACGAACGAATGGTTCCAGCCGAAGAACCTCCGCTCGCTCGAGGACAAGGTCCGCGAGATCGCCCGCCAGCATGTCGACCGCATGGTCGAGCTGGGCGGCGCATGCGATTTCGTGAACGAGGTCGCGCTGTTCTATCCTCTGCGCGTCATCATGCATATTCTCGGCGTCCCGTCAGAGGACGAGGCAATGATGCTCCAGATGACGCAGGAAACCTTCGGCGCGGCCGATCCCGACGTCGTCGCGCGCTCCCAGCGCATCACCCAGCCCGACCGCGGCGCAGCTGCCCCGACAGGTGAGGACGGCGAACAGGTCGTCGACCTACTCGCCCTCGCCCAGTCCTTCTTCGCCTATTTCGGCGCGCTGGTTGAAGACCGGAAGGCGAACCCGCGCGATGACGTTGCCACCGTGATCGCCAATGCGCAGATCGACGGCGAGCCTATCGAGCTGCGTCACCAGCTGTCCTACTTCGTCATCGTCGCCACGGCGGGGCATGATACGACGTCCAGTTCAACATCTGGCGGCCTCCTCCAGCTGATCCGCAATCCCGACCAGCTCGCGAAGATTCAGGCCGATCCGGATCTGATGCCGCAGCTCGTAGAGGAGGCGATCCGCTGGGAAACACCGGTGAAGCACTTCATGCGGACCTGCACGGAGGATACGGAGATCGGCGGCCAGACCATCAAGGCCGGAGAGGCCTGCGCGCTCTTTTACTGGTCCGGCAACCGCGATGCCGATGTTTTCCCCGATCCCTTCAAGTTCGACGTGACGCGCAAGCCGAACCCTCAGATCGCCTTTGGCCATGGTGGCCATATCTGCCTCGGCCTGCACCTCGCTCGCATGGAAATGCGGATCCTCTACGAGGAGTTGCTGCCCCGCCTGAAACGCATCGAGCTGGCGGGCGACGTCGCCTGGACCCGCTCGAACTTCGTCTCGGGCCTAAAGACCATGCCGATCCGCTACGAGATGTCGTGAGGACCCTTTTATCCTGTCATCCCCGCGCAGGCGGGGATCTCCTCTACTGCTACAGACTGAAGGTCGCTGAGATCCCCGCTTTCGCGGGGATGACAAGAATATTGGATGGGGATCCCGGATCATGACCATGCGCCAGGACCCCGCGCGCCGCCAGCGCGAAACCTACCCTTTCGGTTTCGAGATGCACGTCCGGTTCGCCGACATGGACGTGAACGCGCACCTCAATAACGTCGCCTTCGCCCGCTTCTTCGAGGAGGGGCGGGTGCGCCTGCACCATGCGCTTGGCGGGAAGCAGAAGCTCGCCTTTCGCCCGATCGTTGCCAACCTGACCGTCGATTTCCTCGGAGAAGGCGGCTGGCCGGAACCGGTCGAGGTCCGCTGCGGCATCGCGAAGTTCGGGCGCAGCAGCTACGTGGTCGCGCAGGCGCTGTTCCAGGGGGACCGCTGCATCGGCCTTGGCGAGACCGTCATGGTCAACAAGGCCGAGGACGGTCCGGGCGGCGCGCCGCTGCCGGACAGCCTTACGCAGCCCCTGGCAGCCTACCGCCTGACCGGACAAGCCACACAAATCTGAACCCCAGGAACAGGCACGCCGCCAGACTGGCGAGAATCGCGGCCCACATCAGCCCGTTGATCCCGCCCCCCATCTCGATGCCCAGCCAGTAGCCGAGCGGCAGCATCACGAAGGTGTAGCTGACCGTGTGCGTCATGGTCGGCACCCAAGCGTCTTCCGCCGCGCGAAGGGCCTGCGCCGCGATGACCTGAAACCCGTCCAGCGGGAAGAAGATACAGGCCAGCAGCAGCGCCGGTACCGCCAGTGCGAGCATATCCGCCTCGCTGGAGTAAAAGAGCGCGATCATCGGCCCTAGTGGCACGAGCAGCAGCGACACGCCCACCAATGTCAGCGTGGTGAACCCAAGGCCCAGCCATCCCGCCTTTTTTACGCCCGCCGCGTCGCGGTCGCCATAGGCCTTGCCCACCAGAACAGCAGTCGCGGCGGCGAAGCCGAGCGGTAGCATGAACACGAGGCCGAGAATGTTGAAGACCACGCCGAACGCGGCCGCCGCGGTCACCCCGACCCAGCCGGCCATGATGGTCAGCGCGGCAAACCCTATTGATTCAACCGTGTAGCTAACCGCTGTCGCCGACCCCACGCGCAGCATGCGGCCCCAATAGGTGTGGAACCGCCGGGACGGGCGCCACTCCAGAACGCCCAGTCCGCGCCCTTCGCCCCACATCAGGATGAAGGCGATCAGCGCGACCGCATAGGTCCCGCGCGAAAACAGCGTGGTCCAGGAACTCGCCACGGCACCATCGACGGGGAATGGGCTGGTTCCCGGCACCAGCCACAGGTTCAGCGCCAGGTTGACGATGTTCGCGCCCCACATGATCCACATGCCGGGCAAGGGTCGTTCCAGCGCTTCCAGCCAGAAAGCACAGGTCACGCCGATCAGGTAGAGCGGCATGGAATAGGCCAGCACCTCGACCACGGCAGCCGCCTCCGGCCCGAGGTTGCCCTCGAAATTCAGCGCGACCATCATGGGCTCCGCGCCGAACCAGGCGAGTAGCGCCACGAACAGACCTGCGCCCAGCGCCAGCATCAGCCCCCGGTGCAGCACGGCACCGGCCTCGGCCCGTCGGCCTTCGCCAACGAATTGCGCCGTTACAACCTGGGTGCCGATCAGAAGGCCGATGCCGCCCGTCAGGATCACCATGGTCGGGGCCCAGCCAAGGCTCTGATAGGCCAGCTCTTCGGCGGAATAGCGCGCCACGACAACGGCATCGGTGATGCCCATTGCCATGATGCCAAGGCGCGACAGCACCACCGGCCACGCCAGCGTCAGCAGCGCGTTCAGGGTCGGCGGACCCTTGATGGCCTTCTCGGCAGCAGGACTTGTTGGCTCCAGCACAGCCGGCCGCCTCTAAGGAGACCGGTCACCCTTGGCGAGTGAAACTTGGGTTAAGGCGGTCGGCTGACGGCGCTAGTCCTGCCTTAGTCTGTTGGGCAGGGCTGGCAGCCTGTTTTAGGTGAAGAAGTAGGTGCGCACCTTCCTAAGCACGTCATCCCGGTAAAAGCCGGGATCCACCTCCTACTGGCGCACCAGGTTCAACCTTCCGGAGATGGGTTCCGGCTTCCGCCGGAATGACGAGTGCGTTTGGAAAGGTGCCTTCTAAACCCTCTCCAGCGCGTCCGGCTCCATCGCCGTCAGCCCAAGCTCTGCCAGCAGCGCCGCATCGCTATCCTCGCCTGCATTAGGCGCCGTCAGCAGCGTGTCGCCGGTGAAGATCGAGTTCGCCCCGGCGAAGAAACATAGCGCCTGCAGTTCTTTCGACATGCTCTCGCGCCCGGCGGACAGGCGCACGACCGAAGCGGGCATGGTCAGGCGGCACGTCGCGATCGCGCGGACAAACTCGATGCCGTCGATCTTCTCGACGTCCCCGGCCAGCATCGCGTCACCCCGCGCGGTGCCCTCGACCGGCACCAGCGCGTTCACCGGCACCGATTTCGGATGCGCGGGTAGGGTGGCGAGCGCGTGGATCAGGCCGACTCGGTCGTCTTCGCCCTCGCCCATCCCCACGATCCCGCCGCAGCAGACGTTCATCCCCGCGTCCCGCACATGCGCCAGCGTGTTCAGCCGGTCGGCATAGGTACGCGTCGTGATGATCTCGCCATAATGCTCGGGCGAAGTGTCGAGATTGTGGTTGTAATAATCGAGCCCCGCATCCGACAGTTTCCGCGCCTGATCACCGGACAGCATTCCCAGCGTCATGCAGGTTTCCAGGCCGAGGCCCTTCACCTGCGCAACCATCTCGCAGACCTTGTCCGTGTCGCGGTCCTTCAGGTCGCGCCACGCCGCGCCCATGCAGAAACGCGATGCGCCGCCTTCCTTCGCCTTTCGCGCCGCGGCCACGACGTCCCAGGGCTGCATTAGCTTTTCGGCCTTCACCCCGGAGTCTGCATGAACGGACTGGGAGCAGTAGCCGCAATCTTCCGGGCAGCCGCCGGTCTTGATCGACAGGAGCTGGCAGGCCTGTATCCCGTTCGCAGCAAAAAACCGGCGGTGCGTCAGCTGCGCGTCGAGCAGCAGGTCCATCAGCGGCCGCTGGTAGATTTCCGCAATCTCGTCGCGGGTCCAGTCGGTGCGCACCGCATCGCGGATCGGGGTCTGAACGTTCATCTGTAAATCGCTTTTCTAGTGAGAGAAATTCGGGAATAGCTTGTGAATAGCTAAGGCGAGCACGGTCCCGACGGCGACACCGAGAAGGCCGGACATCACGGCGAATGTCAGCCAGTCCGTAAAGCCGCTCAAGGCGGCAGGCACCAGATCGACGATGGGATGGGCCAGCGCCTCGATTGCGTATTCCGGCGCTTTCCAGCCCAGCTCATAGGCGTTGTGCACCAGCAGGCCGCCGCCCACCCACGCCATCGCCAGCGTGCCGATGATCGAAATGCCGGTCAGCAGAGTCGGCATGAAATTGACCAGCCCGCGCCCGAACCGTGCCATCGCGCCCTGCCGGGTCTTCGCCAGATGCAGGCCGACATCATCCATCTTCACGATCAGCGCGACGGCCCCGTAGACGACAACTGTAATCACCAAGCCGATCAGCGCCAGCACCAGCGCCTGCTGCCACCAGACTTCGTCCGCCACTTCGGACAGCGCGATCGCCATGATTTCCGCCGACAAGATCAGGTCGGTGCGGATCGCGCCGCCGACCATCTTCTCCTCCTGTTCCGGGCCCTCGATGATGACCGGTTCGTCATGCGCGTTCGTCTCGTCGACGTGGAACAGCTCGAGGATTTTCTCTGCGGCTTCATAGGACAGGAACAGCCCGCCGAGGATCAGGATGACGGGGATCAGGAACGGCGCGAACTGGCCAAGGAGAACGGCGGCGGGCAGCAGGATGACGATCTTGTTGAAGATCGAACCCTTGGCGATGCGCCAGATCACCGGCAGCTCGCGGGCCGGGGAGAAGCCCGTCAGGTAGCGCGGCGTTACCGCCGCGTCGTCGATCACAACGCCGGCCGTCTTTGCCCCCGCCCGGCCCGCTGCCACGCCAACGTCGTCGACGGATGCCGCCGCCGCTTTGGCCGCCACGCCCACATCATCGAGCGACGCTGCTGCGACCTTCGCAATGGCCGCGACATCGTCGAGAAGGGCTACAAGTCCGGTCGCCATGGTTACGCGGGTATCCTGCTCTTGGTGCTCTTGAAGCCATCATCCTGAACTTGGTTCATGATCTAAACATAGACCCAGTGCGGGCCACTGGATCCTGAAACAAGTTCAGGATGACGAGATTGTTGCCTGGCAGCCCCGCGCCTCACAGCGGAATGTTATCGTGCTTCTTCCAGGGATTCTCCAGCGCCTTGGTCCGTAGCTTCCTCAGGCCGTGAGCGATCCGCCGCCGCGTCGAATGCGGCATGATCACGTCGTCCAGAAAGCCCTTGGATGCGGCCACGAACGGGTTCGCGAAGCGGTCCTCATATTCCTTCGTCCGCTCGGCGATCTGTTCCTCGGACTGGTTGCGGAAGATGATCTCCACCGCCCCCTTCGCGCCCATCACGGCAATCTCCGCCGTCGGCCAGGCATAGTTCAGATCGCCGCGCAGGTGCTTCGACGCCATCACGTCATAGGCCCCGCCATAGGCCTTGCGCGTGATGACGGTGATCTTTGGCACGGTCGCCTCGGCATAGGCGAACAGCAGCTTCGCGCCGTGCTTGATGATCCCGTTATGTTCCTGCGCCACGCCGGGAAGGAAGCCGGGTACGTCGACGAACGTCACGATAGGGATCGAGAAGGCATCGCAGAAGCGTACGAACCGCCCCGCCTTCTTCGATGAATTAATGTCGAGAACGCCCGCCTGCACCAGCGGCTGGTTCGCGACGAAGCCCACCGTCTGCCCCTCGATCCGGCCAAAACCGGTGATGATGTTCCCGGCGTGCTTGGGTTGCAGCTCGAAGAAGCTGCCCTCGTCGCACACCTTTCGGATCAGCTCGTGCATGTCATAGGGCTTGTTGGCGCTGTCCGGAATCAGCGTGTCGAGGCTCTCGTCGTCCGACAGGTCGCCTTCGGTCGGCATGATCGGCGGCGCTTCGCGGTTCGACAGCGGCAGATAATCGACGAAATCGCGCGTCCGCAGCAGCGCCTCCACATCGTTCTGGCACGAAAGGTCCGCAACGCCGGATTTCGTGGTGTGGGTGGACGCGCCGCCCAGCTCCTCCTGCGTCACGACCTCGTTCGTCACCGTCTTCACAACGTCCGGCCCGGTGACGAACATGTAGCTGGAATCCTCCACCATGAAGATGAAGTCCGTCATCGCCGGGGAATAAACCGCACCGCCTGCGCACGGTCCCATGATCAGGCTGATCTGCGGTACGACGCCGGACGCCAGCACGTTGCGCTGGAACACCTCGGCATAGCCGCCGAGCGAGGCAACACCCTCCTGGATGCGCGCGCCGCCGGAATCGTTCAGGCCGATCACGGGCGCGCCGACCTTCATCGCGGTGTCCATCGTCTTGCAGATTTTTTCCGCATGCCGCTCCGACAGCGCACCACCAAAGACGGTGAAATCCTGGCTGAAGACGTAGACCAGCCGACCATTGATCGTCCCCGACCCGGTCACGACGCCGTCGCCCGGAATGTGCTGTTCGTCCATGCCGAAATCGACCGCGTTATGCTCGACGAACATGCCGGTTTCCTCGAAGGAGCCCGCATCAAGGAGGACATCCAGACGTTCGCGCGCGGTCAGCTTTCCCTTGCCATGCTGCGCGTCGATGCGGCGCTGTCCGCCGCCCATCCGCGCCCGGTCCCGCTTTTCCTCAAGCTGATCGAGAATGGCCTGCACGTCGTCTGTCTCCCCTTTTACCGTCCGTGCTGCGCCGCTTAGAGGCCGTCCCGCAACCCTGCAAATGGATGGTCGTCTGCCTTCACAAGCTCCCCTCCCTCTCAGGGAGGGGTTGGGGGAGGGTCGGCGCCAAACGCGCAGGACCAACCTTTCATGTCGCATGTGACGCGACCGCCAGACCCTCCCCTACCCCTCCCTGAGAGGGAGGGGACTGCGCACGCTCAGCCACCCCCGCCCTCGCGGGGGCAGGGTCTCCGCCGCAGGCAGTGGAGGAAAAACGTGTCCCTCCACCGCTTGCGGGGGAGGTTAGGTGGGGGCCTGATATGCAATAGCCGCCCCTGTCCCCGCCGCCGAAACCCGACTAAGCCCGTCCGCACATGCTCGCCCCCTATGCTAGCCATCCCGCCGCCAGCCGCGGCCGCGCCTACCCCACCGACCAATCCGCCCTTCGTGACGCCTTTGCCCGCGACCGGGACCGCATCATCCACTCCGCCGCGTTTCGCCGCCTGAAGCACAAGACGCAGGTTTTCGTGATGCCGGACGGCGACCATTACCGCACACGCCTGACCCATAGTCTTGAGGTCGCGCAGATCGGCCGGGTGCTGGCCGTAGCACTGGGTGCCAACGAGGCGCTGACCGAAGCGATCTGCCTCGCCCATGATCTCGGCCATCCTCCGTTCGGACATGAGGGGGAGGCCGCGCTGAACGAAGCGATGAAGGAGGCCGGCGGCTTTGACCATAACGGCCACACGCTGCGCGTGCTGACTGTCCTTGAAACGACCTACGCCGCGCATCCCGGTCTCAACCTGTCCTGGGAAGTTCTGGAGGGACTTGCAAAGCATAACGGCCCGGTTGCCGATCCCGGCTGGGCGCTCGCCGAGGTCGCCGAAGATCTCGAATTCGACCTCTCGACGCACAGCAGTCTGGAGGCGCAGATCGCCGCCATCGCGGACGACATTGCCTACGACAATCACGATTTTGAGGACGGGCTGCGCGCTCAGATGTTCGGCCTGGACGCGGCACTTGCCGTTCCGTTCATTGCGGAAACTCACGCGGTCATTCGCGCGCGCTATCCAGATGCGGCGCAGGCGCTGGTGATCGCCGAAATGAAACGCCGCCAGATCGGCCTGATGGTTGAGGATGTGCTGACTGAAACCCGCGCGCGTCTGCAGCGTCGCTCGCCGCAGTCGGCGGACGATATCAGAAACGCCGACGAACCGGTCGTCGCCTTCTCGCACCAGATGGGGAGTGCCGAACGCGAACTGAAAGCCTTCCTGTACCAAAACATGTATCATCACGGCGGAGCAGCGGAGGCCCGCGAGGGGGCGCGCAGCACGGTCGGCGCGATCTTCAGGGAGATCGCGGCCAAACCGGCCCGGCTGCCGCCGGACTGGGAACGGACCTTGCCGCCGTCAGGTCCGCACCGCGCAAGGCACATCGGCGATTTCGTCGCCGGTATGACGGATCGTTTTGCACAGCGGTTCCTCGGCGAACTGCAGCTGACGCCCTAATGGCTTTGTCTTCGCGGGGCGCGGTCTATATCAGGCGCGTTCCCTTCGCCTCCAGATGAACTGACAAGCCGCCGTGAGCACCATTTTCGACATCTACGCTGCCGAGGTGAACCGCGCGGTCGATGCGCTCGTCGCCGCTGGGTCCGTCCCGGCAGAGGCGAACCGCGCGCCCATCACGCTCGAGCCGCCGCGGGACGCAAAGCATGGTGACTTGTCGACGAACGCCGCGATGGTCCTCGCCAAGCCCGCGAAAACGAACCCGCGTCAGCTTGCCGAAGCCCTGAAAGCGGAGCTTGAGAAAGCGGACGGCGTCACGGCAGTCGAGATCGCGGGGCCCGGCTTCCTGAACCTTCGCCTTGCCGACGATGTCTGGCTCGGCGAACTCGCTCGCATCGACGATCACGCCGCCAATTACGGCCGCGCAACTTTTGGGGAAGGCCTGCGCGCCAACGTCGAATATGTCTCGGCCAACCCGACGGGCCCCATGCATATGGGCCACTGCCGCGGCGCGGTCGTTGGCGATGCGCTGGCGACCCTCCTCGAGTTTACCGGGCATGAGGTGATCCGCGAATATTATGTGAACGACGCGGGCGGTCAGGTCGATGTCCTCGCCCGTTCGGCGCACCTCCGCTACCGGGAGGCGCTGGGCGAAACCATCGGCGACATACCGGAAGGCCTTTATCCCGGCGATTACCTGAAGCCCGTCGGTGCTGCGCTGGCGGAAGAGTATGGCGATCGGTACGTCGCGGCCAACGAGAGCGAATGGCTGCTCCCGTTCCGCGAACGGACGGTTGGGGCCATGCTCGCACTGATCAAGGCCGACCTCGCCAAGCTTGGCATCCACCATGATCTCTTCGCCTCGGAATGGGCCCTTCAGCAGGCGGGTGCTGTCGACCGCGCCGAGCAGACCCTCCGCGATCTCGGCCATGTCTATGAGGGCGTCCTCAAGCCGCCGAAGGGCGAGCTGCCTGATGACTGGGAGCCGGTCGAACTGACTCTCTTCCGCTCAACCGACTTCGGCGACGACGTTGATCGCCCGCTGAAGAAGTCGGACGGCAGCTGGACCTATTTCGGTGCCGATGCGGCCTATCATCTCCAGAAATCCAAAACCGCCGACCTTCTGATCGACATCTGGGGCGCTGACCACGCGGGTACGGTGAAGCGCATCAAGGCCGCCGTCGAGGCGCTGACCGGCGGCAAGGTGCCCTTCGACATCCTGATCGTCCAGATGGTCCGCCTGTTCCGTGCCGGCGAGCCGGTGAAGATGTCGAAGCGCTCCGGCAATTTCGTCACCCTCGCCGATGTGGTCGATGAGGTCGGCAAGGACGCCGTGCGCTTCATGATGCTGACCCGCCGCCCGGACGCGCCGCTCGACTTCGACTTCGCCAAGGTCAAGGAACAGTCGAAGGACAACCC
>JAZBPX010000054.1:0-20861 GCA_036351775.1 Pacificimonas sp.
AACGGCTACGGCCTCCGCGCCCACGACATGACCCCGCGCACCGACGCGGAGAAGGAATGGATGCAATGGGCGCTGAAGATCCGCGCGGAGGAGACCGCCTATCTCCAGCTTCAGGGCACGAAGCCGCAAAGCCTCGCCTACGCCATGATGGATTCGCCCATGGGCGTGGCGGCCTGGCTCGCCGAGAAGTTCTGCGGCTGGTCCGATGTCTCCGGCGGCGACGCGCAGCAGAACCCGCACCCGCCCTTCACGATGGATCAGATGCTGACGAACATCATGATCTACCTGACGACCCGCTCCTTCCACACCGCGACTTGGCTCTATCGCGGGATGTTCGAGGAGGGCGGCTTTTCGATTCCCGAAGGCACCCGCGTCGAGGTGCCAACCGGCGTTGCTGCCTTCCCCGCCGACCTCCTCGCCTTCCCGCCCCGCGCCATGGTCGAGCGCGGCTACAACGTAGTCCACTGGACCGACATGGCAGAGGGCGGTCATTTCGCCTCGCTAGAGAAACCGGACCTGTTCCTCGCCGACCTGCGCAAGTTCGCGCGTTCCCTTCCCCTTCAGGGGAAGGGTTAGGGAAGGGGGACGTGGCGGCAATAAAGTGGCAGGTCTCCGAAGACCTCACCCCCTACCCGGACGCGGTCGCCAGTATGGAGAACCGCGCCACTGCCGTTTTCCACGGCAGCGCACCGGAGCGCATCTGGCTCGTCGAGCACCCGCCACTTTACACCGCCGGCACCAGCGCAAAGGCGGACGACCTCCTCGATCCGCGCTTCCCGGTCTTCAACAGCGGCCGCGGCGGAGAATATACCTATCACGGCCCCGGTCAGCGCGTTGTCTACCCGGCGGTCGACCTCAGAGTGCGCGGCCGCGACGTCCGCGCCTATGTGCAGACTCTCGAACAATGGATCATCGCCGCGCTTGCCGAATTCGGTATCTCTGGAGAAGTCCGCTGCGGCCGGATCGGAGTTTGGGTCGCCACGCCGGCTGGCGAAGCCAAGATTGCCGCGATCGGCGTTCGCATCCGCCGGTGGATCACGCTTCACGGCCTGTCCATCAACGTCGATCCCGACCTCGATCATTTCGGCGGCATCGTCCCGTGCGGACTGCCTTACCCCGTCACCAGTCTTGCGGCGCTCGGCGCTCAGGCTACCATGGCGGATGTCGACGCGGCCCTGCGAAAAACCTGTCCCTTTGCACCGGTCTATTGAGAGCATCCGTCATTGCCGCTAGGCCAATGGCCAGACCGTCCAACCGTTTCGAGGAATCGCATATCATGATGAAGGCACGCCGCGGCATGACCGCCCTGCTCTTCGCCGCCAGTCTTGGCCTCTCCGCCTGCGGCGGGGACGGAGACGAGGCCGGTTCGGGGGGTGTTCCGGCGGGCGGCGTGAACCGCGAACTGGCGGAAGAGGGGCTCGACTTCGATTCCTCGACCATGGACGCCATGTCGGTCGATGTCGTCGCAGGCGGCATTCCGCCGGCCGCGGACCCGGATACGGCGGACGCAGCGATCGATATGCTGGGAAATAATCAGCCCGCCGCAGAAGCGGGCGCGCAAGCCGAACAGTAAGTCCTAACAAACGAACACCCTGGGAAAGGATCAAGACATGACTCTCGATGAAATTACCGAAAACATGCGCAGCCGCGTTGGTGCCGATGCCGGCCTGAACAAGAGCGTGAAGTTCGACTTCAGCGACGACGGCGTGGTCCGCATCGACGACACGGCAACCCCGGCTGTCGTCGACAATGCCGACGAGCCGACCGACTGCACGGTCAAGGTCGCCAAGGACGATTTCGAGAAGATCGCCGCCGGTGACATGAACGCGCAGATGGCGTTCATGCAGGGCAAGCTGAAGGTTGAGGGCGACATGTCCGTCGCCATGCAGCTCGGTAAGGTCTTCGGCTAAACCCCGACCTGCAAGAGTTCCAGCAGGGGCGTCTCACCGACGGGTGAGGCGCCCCTTTTTGTACGCGCCGCCCGTCTCCCCCCCTGACAAGGAGAAGCCTGCCCCTTCTCCCCTCCCTCTCAGGGAGGGGTCGGGGGAGGGTCCGGCGGCACTCAACCCACACTCCACTGCAGGATAGCGGTCAGCCCTTGCTACCAGCGGCACCCATCCAACGCCCGCCCAACTGACAGTCCTGACCGCACCGACCTACGTCCACCGCCAGCACAAAGAAAAAGGGCCGCCCCGTCAGGAGCGGCCCTTTTCTTAGGCATAGTCTATCCCCGTGAGGATCAGCTGCCGGCACCGCCGACATTGATCTCCACGCGGCGGTTCTGCGGTTCGCGCACACCGTCGGCCGTTTCGACCAGCGGATCGCTCTCACCAAAGGCCTCGGACGAGATCTGACCCATGGGCACACCCTTGCCCGTCAGATACTCGCGCACGGCATCGTTCCGGCGCTCGGACAGGCCGACATTGTAGGCTGCCGGACCGGAACGGTCAGCATGACCTTCCAGCGTTACCGAGGCCATGCCGCCATCCATGTAGACCTGCGCAGCGCGGTCCAGCGTCGCGGCGGCCTCAGGCGTGATTTCCGACTGGTCCCAGTCGAAGAACACAATGAAGTCCGTCACAGCCGGCGGCGGCGGAGGCGGCGGCGGCGGAGGGGGTGGAGGCGGGGGCGGAGGAGGCGGAGGCGGAGGCGGCGGCGGTGGCAGCGGAACCGTCGGCGCACCGAAATTGTAAGCCAGGCCCACCAGGAAGGAGTGACTTGCGAAGTCGCCTTCCATGCTATCCGCGTTAACGGCCACGAACTCCTGGCTCTCCTGCCTGAAGTACTTGTACTTCAGGACCGTCTCGAGGTTGTCGCTCAGGCGGGTACGGATACCGGTAAGCAACTGCCAGGCGAAGCCCGTGTCGCTGTCGTCAACGAAAACCGTCGGGAACACAGACTGCGATACGACACCCTCACTCAGTTCCGTGCGGGCCACGCCCACACCGCCGCCGATGAAACCGGAAATCGGACCCTGCCCGACGTCGAACATGCCATTGATCATGAACGACAGGACGCTGGCCTGAATATCGGGATCGATGGAAACCACCTGCGGGTTACCGATTGTCGTCACATCGGCTGCGCCGGACGTCACGGACGTGAAGTCCTTGACCTCGGTATCCTTGTAACCAAGCTCGAATTCCGTGCGGAAGCCACCGAAGTCATAACCGACGATACCGCCGAACTCGAGGCCGTTGCGAAAATTGAAATCGATCGAGCCGACGTCGCCCGTCGTTTCGTCAGTAACGGCGTAAACGCCGTCTTCCGGAAGCACCGTGCCGAAATCAAGCTCGACATACCAGGCGTCATCGACAGCCATGGCCGGGCTCGCAAGCGCCGTACCCGCAAGGGCAGCCGCTAGGACCAGACTACGCATGAAATTCCCCTTTCATCATTGAACACATTCCTCTCAGGAATACGTGTGCAACGGTGTAGGGCCGGTTTTTTTCCTTAGCAAGCGCGGATCGTGCCTGATTTGTGACAAAATAGCATCACTTCGCGCCCCTCGCGGCTAGTCTGCCACCAGTCCCTGATCGCGCAGCCCTGCCAGAAGGCCAGCAAGCGCGGCCCTGCATTCTGCATCCACGACTGTACCGCCTGCAGGATCAGCGATCGTCTGCGGTGCCGCGGTCAGCATGGTGCGGCCAGCGATAACGACCCCGCTGCCATGCAGGCGCGCGGACCATGCCGCGCCATCATAGACGACCTGCAGATTGGCATCTTCCACATAGACGCTCAGGCCCTCCCAAGGCGCGACGAACAGCCAGTCGATGCCGGTCCATTCGGCAATGTGATCGCCGCGCCCGGTCCACGCGCCGCTCGCGGCCGCCGGTAGCAGCCACAGATCCCCCTCGTTCGCACCGGTCGGCGGGCTGGAGAGCGAACGGCTTTTCACAGCCGGTGCGACCCAGCGTTCCAGCCTTGCCAGCGCGCTGTTATGCGTCACTTCCTTCTGCGCCTGCGCACTTTGCAGCAGCGGCAATGACAGCCGCGCGCTGGTTTCCGACATGCTCCGGTCTCCTTCGGTCTGGAATCTAGATGGTCAAGGCAGTGTGTGCGACGGCGCCCCTGCCGACACGCTGGCTGATCTGCGCGACTGTGATGGTTGCCGGCGCCGCGTCGCCGGGAAGCCGGGCTGTCAGTTCGGCCCCGGAAAGGTTCAGCGCCGGCTCGCCGACGCGCCAGGTCGCGCTCTCGCCGCCGCGCTCGATGACGACATCATAGGCTTCGACGTCTTCGGCGAGCGGCGCATCGACGGCGTCGATCCACGCAAAGCCCGCCCGGCTTCTCCGCGTCCACGACACGAAAAGCGCACCGTCGGGACCGACATTCGCTTCAAGATGCACGGGCGACAGGGGCTTCAGGTTTCGGCCCGTTACGACATGCGTGATGCTGTCTACCGCACCGGCGGCGTCCGCAGGACCAACCGCCTTGAACAAAACGGGCTGGCCGATCAGGTCCAGCGGCACGGAGGTTTTTACGAGCCCGCGGTCCAGGAACAGCACCGCCGTTCCCGCTGCGTGGCCGGAAACGCTCCCCTGCTCCGTGCCCCGCCGCCCGCGCAGCAGGCCGGACAGCCGCCAGGCTCGCGCGCCTACCTGTTCCGCATTCCGGTACTGGACGATCTCCCCGCCGACCAGCAGCCGGTTGGCCCCGTTCAGGACAGCCTGCCGCGACGCCGATGCGACGCTGCGATCGTCCAGAAGATTGACGAGAACGCTGCCCTCTTCATCCCAGCGGCTCCAGTCGGCCGCGGGCAGGGCCTCACCCAGCGTTCCCATCTGCGCTTTCGTGCCGGTTGCGCCAATGGCCCGCCAGCTTGCCCCGCCATCATGGCTCGCCAGCAGCTGAACATAACGCCAGCCCGCACTTGCGCCCCCGGCGGCCAGGTGAACGGCAACTTCGCCCGCGCTCGTTCCCTCGTCCCGCGGCGGCAGTTCCACGACGCGCAGCTCTGTTTCACCCTGCGGAATATCGACGGAAACCTGCGCCGCGCCGCCATCTGCGTCCGGGCGCGACAGCGTTTCGCCCTCTGCGCGGCTCAGGCGCAGGGTCTGCGCATGACCGGTCAGTTCCGCCTCATCGACCAACCACCGCAACCCATCGCCAAAGGTCAGGAGGTCGCCCGGCTGGTGCACCAGGCTCGACAGCGGCAACCGCACCTCCAGCGTCCAGCGCCGCGCCGCGCGCCGCGCCAGCCGCTCTTCCGCGACCAGTTTCGCGTCCTGTGCGGAGAGAACCGCCGGCACCGACAGCCGCTCCTCGCGTCCACCCACCGCCACGGGCTGCGAAGCGCGCTGCAGGCTGGGCTGATAGTCGCGCGCCGGGTCCGCCGCTTCCAGGGTCAGCACGCGCGGCGCCGTCTCGCGCGCCGCCTGTTGCCGTTCGGGCACCGCATCGGCATCGGCAACCAGCCGCATGTCCTTCGCAACGCTCGCCGCCGCACCCCCGCGCCGCTCCGCCACCAGCAGGGCGTCGCCGCTGCCCACAACCGTCATCGGCACCAGGTCACCCAGCGCCTCGATCGCCTGCCGTCCCGTCACTGGGCGGCTCAGGCTGTATCCCGACCAGGGGGCCGCAATTGCATCCGCCGCAAGACCCGCACACGTCAGTCCGCGCAGGTCATCGACGATCCCCGGCACGTCCGCCGCGCCGCTGAATACCTCGAAACTCAGATGCGGGATACGGTTGGCATAGTCCGCCAGTTGCAGGTCTTCGAACACCGCATAGGCGATGCCCCGGTGCGCGGGCGCCGCGTCCAGCCCCAGCGCCGCTTCGACCAGCGGATCGGCCTTCTGCTTTTCGGTACCCCTGTAGATCCGCAAGGCCCCCGCGGGGGTCTGCAAATCGCCCGCCGCTCCGCGCAGCAGCTTTCCATCGGCCCAGATCCGCCCCACGCCCTCGATAGCGCAGCCCGCGATCAGGACCGCGAAGCTCGCCGAATATGTGTAGGTCGTGGCCCGCCCGCCGGAGGATTTGCCGCCGCCCTCCTCCTGCTCGGTCTCGGTCAGCCCGTTCGACCAGATGACCGGCCCTGACGCGCGTACGGTCCCGTAATGCCGCGGGATCGGCGCGCCATAGTCCGCCGACTGGACCCGCAGATCGCTCAGCCGCGGTCCCTCGCGCCGCCCGCCGCCGCCAATCACCGCGCGGTCGATCTGTCCGCCCAGCAGCGTTCCGGCCAGCGCCCCAAGCGGCCCCGCGACCAGGCCGCCCACCGCGCTCAGCGCAATCGTTGCCATCGCTAATCCTCCCCCACCCGGCGAAAGCTGCCGAGCGGCCGCCAGTCGTCCCGCGCCCGCGTCTCCACGACCCGCCGCAGCCCGAAATCCGCATGAATGATCGTATTGCCCGCAAGGACGGCCAGATGCGCGCTCACCCGCCCGCAATCATAGGCGACCAGATCGCCTGTCTCGCCGTACGCCACCTCGGCGAATCCAGCGCGCGCCAGCCCTGCGAGCAGCCGCGCCCGGTTGTCGTTACGAAGGTCATAAGGCGCGGCCTCGAACATTTCCGGGCCCAGCCCGTGGGCAAACGCCGCCAGCCCCACGCAGTCCAGCCCATGCACCGCAGACCGCCCGAGCAGCCGCGTCCGCACACCCACGCAGCGCCGCGCCCGCGCGACCACCGCCGCACGTGCCGATGAGTTCAACGCTCATACCCCTGGATAGCGCAGCACAGAATCGCTGCCCGGCACGAAGGGTTCGCCGCGAAAGTTCGCCTGGTTCTCGAAGCGGTCGCGGCACGTCGCCCAGCGCTTGTCGCAGCCCTCGGTCAGCACGCCCCGGTCGCCCGCCGCGATCAGCGCCGCGCCCTCTGCCAGTTCCAGCCAGTCCGCCCCCGACCGCAGCACGCCGACATCCTGTCCGGCCATTCGCCCGGACACCATCCGCATCCGCCCGTAAGCAAAGGCTCCGCCTGCCAGCGCCTCTTCGACATATACGCGCCCGCCCTCCGCACCAGCAATGACCACCGTTTGCTGCCTGCGCGACAAATCCATCTGGCACCGCCGATCGCCAAACGCTGCGCGGCATTCGGGCGAAGTCAGTTCGATCACATCCCGGTCCAGCGCCCGCGTCGGCGGGTCGACAACAGCCTCGAACGACCGCTCGCCGACGCCAATGTCGCCGATGGTTCCGGTGAACAGCAGCACGGTACCCGCCTCTGGCGCCGACCAGTCCACCAGCGACAGCGTCAGCCGCGCCCCGTCGAACCGTCCGGCTTTCAGGTCGTCATCGGCAATCAGGTCATGGCTCAGCGCCCCGGCAATCTCGGTTCCGTCACTATCCAGCCCTGCCGACCACCGCACCGCAAAGGGCGCGACCCCGGGCGACGGCAGATAAGTCATCCCATCCAGCGCAATCGTGCGGTCATGACTGGTGAACCCCAGCGCGGCCCCGTCCGCCCGCACCAGCCGGAACAGGTACACCGCTCCGTTCAGCGGCGCGTCCAGCGCCTCCGCCAGTCCGGCGGGCACATCCCTCGGCACCGCTTTAATCCTCGCGCACTTCGACCAGCGGGACACTCGGCACATCGCCCGCCCGGAACGCGCTCAGCGACACCGGCAGCTCGTCCTCGGCAAAGCGCACCGGCACGTCGAAGCGGAACCCCGCCGTCACCAGTCCGCTGGGCAGCGCGCTATCGAACCGCACGACCCCCGGCACCACCAGTGACCAGCCACCAACGACCGTACCGTCCACCGCAACCGTCACACTGTCCGTTTCCGGCCGCGTAATTCGCCGCACCTCCGCCTCGTCGCCATCGCCGTAGCGCTTCACCAGCGGGAAATCGGTCCGTGCCCCGCCACCCTCGCCCAGCACCTGGTCGAACGCGCTCACTTCGCCCCCGGCCCCCGACGCATGATCCAGCGGATCGCGAAAGCGGAAGCCGTGCGCCCGCCCCTTCCGCGCGCGAAAAAACCGCACGATCTCGGCAAGGTCCCCCTCCGACCGCACGCCCAGCCCCGCATCGTAGCGCAGCCGCCCCTGCGCCCAGCTGCTCGTCCGCCGCTCCGCGCCCGAAACCGTCTCCACGACCGCCGTCGAGAATTCCGGCCCGCCGCCCGCGCCGTGGCTCAGCGCCAGCGGAAAGCTCACATCATGAAAGGCCTGCACCGCCTCGTCTCCCGCCTGTTCGAAATAGGTCCAGCCGTCGCGCATGACCTGCGGCAGCGCCCACACGGTCCGGTCCGCCACACCGCGCGCCGCCGACTCGTCCAGCGCCTCGGATATGTTCACCCAGATATGCGCGTCCGCCGCGTTCAGGACGAAGCCCGAAAAGTAATGCTGCGCCCCCGCCGGATAGCCCAGCTCACCCTCGACCGCCGCGACCGCGCGGCGATGATCGCCCCACCGTCCCTCGATCACGAAGTCATAATCTTCCAGCTGCAGCATATCGAACGCAGGCGCCGCGAACGCCGCCGGCATGTTCAGCCGCGTCAGCCACGGCGCTTCGTCATCCAGAACCTGCGGCGCATAAAATAGCAGCGCCGTTTCGCATCCCGCATCCACCGCCAGCGCCGCATCGCGCAGGTCCAGCACCGACTGCCCCAGCACCCCGCCAAGGAGGTCGACGTAGCCTTCCTGCTCGGCCGAGAGCGCCCCCGGCAGGTCGGTCATCTGAGCGCCGATATCCGCGCCATCCGCCAGCGCGACCGCCTCGTCATCGTAAAGACACGGCACCCGCCCGTCGCCGAAACCGGTCCACCACCAGGGCTCGCCCACCTGAAAGCTAGGCGGATCCCCTGAAACTGCCGCACCGATACTCACCAGCGCACCCGCCGTCCGCTGCAGCCAGTCCATCGCATCCGTATTGGCAGGCGACAGCAGCGTAGAGGGCGGTACCCACCCGGTCAGCGCGGGCGACCCGTCATGCGCCCGCTGCTTCCACGCTCCCGGGCAGTAATCGTTGAACAGCTCATAGCTCAGCGACCAGGTGACGGTGATCCCGTCCACCGCCGCCTTCGCCGCCAGATCGGTGAACCAGGCCCGCGCTGGACCGCACAGCGGATCGTCGGCCTCATCGACCACCAGCCGCTGTTCAAGCGGCGCCGCTTTCAGCCGCATGAAATGGCTCATGCCCACATACAGTGTCAGCCGCTCGCGGTAGCCCAGCGCCCGCATCGTCGCCAGCACCCGTGTCGGTGTCAAATTATACTGGTCGTCATAGCCCGTCGCCATCCGCAGGCCGTGCGGCGGCACGCAGGCATCCCCGCGCCGGATCGCGGCATCGCGCCCTTCGACCCGAATATCTTCCAGATGGATCGTTCCTTCGTAGGTGACGTCGCTGATGACATCCTGTCCGGTGTAGCCGTTCGACACCGCCGAGATGAACATGCGGTCGATGTCGCCCGCCCATACCGGGTCCCCGTCGCCCGGCAGCGAAAACCCGCCGTCCAGCGCATCGAAATCGAGCGTCACCTCCGCATCGGTCGCGATACCCTCGGCATAATTCCACAGCCGCACGTACCAGACTCGCGCCGCGCCGCTTTCGTCCCGCCCCTCGATGGTCAGCACCGGACCGTTCACCGCGGGCAGCGACCGCACCGATCCCTCCAGCCGGATGCGAAAGCGCAGGATCAGGTCGCGGTAGTCCCGCTTCGTCTCATAGGCGAGCAAGGGGTGGCTGCGCGTATCTTCGCTTTCCCAGATGATCCCGGCCAGGTCGTTCGCCTTGTAGCTGACGAAGTCCAGCCGCAGCGATCCCGGGGTCGGCACCGTCAGCGCCGCCATCATCGGCCGCGGAAAATTGACCGTCCACAGGCTCGGCTCGAACCGCTTCACCCAGTCCTGCCGAACGCTGTCCGCCGGGCCCGCGAGATAGGCGGGCATCAGTGCGCCTCCCCAAGCGACCGCTGCACCGCCCGCGCCACCTGCCGCGCGCTCCGCCGCATCATCTCCGGCTTCGCGGCCGAGGATGCGACGTTGATGTTCACCGTCACCGGGCCCCGCGCCTGCGCCAGCCCGGCCCCCATCTCGACCCGCCCGCTCGCCGTCGGCACGAACAGTTCCGGCCCGCGCTCACCCACCATATAGGCCTGCCCCGGCGACACCGGCCCGCCCGTTGCCCTGCCGGGCAAACCAACCAGACCGCCGATCAGCCCGCCCAGCAAGCCGCCGCCGCTACCACCGCGCAGCACCCCTCTCAGCTGCCCCTGCGCGATATCCGCCAGCACCGACAGCGCCGTCCGCCTCAGGTCCTCGAAGCCGAACTTCCCCGTCCGGATGAACCGCCCCAGCGCCGTCTCCATCCCGCGCGCCGCCCGGTCCATGCCGGTCGTCAGCGGCCCCTCGACCAGCCCGCGCATCTCCTCGACGCCCTTCGCAAAGTCGCGCGTATCGGCGCGCACCTTCACGACCAGCGTTTCCAGCTCGTCATCCATCGTCAGTCTCCAGAAGTCTGGCCAGGTCCGCGCCCGTCACCGGGTCCGGCCCGCCGCCGCCCGTCACCCCCCGCAGCGCCGCCCCCAGCTCCGCCGGTGTCGCCCGCCAGAACGCATCCGGCGACCATCCCAGCGGCCCGCAAGCCACTTCCGCCGCCCGCATCGCCGCGGCGCCAAGACGGTCCGTCACCGCCCCGCCAAAATCTGCGTCAGCAAGACCTTCAGCGCCGGCGAACAGGCCGCCAGCCCGGCCGCCACCACGCTTTCCGAAAACGCATCCCGATCACCGTCGAAATCCGTCCGGCAATGCCAGAACAGCGCCGCCATCTCGGCCAGCTTGAGATCGCCCGCCGCCGCGCGTTCTACCAGCGCGAACAGCGGCCCCAGCTCATCCTCGGCCGCCACCAGCGCCGCAAAACTCGGGCGCAGCAAGACCGCCCCGCCCGCCAGATCCAGCCGCGCCTCACCGCGCAACGCATTCGCCATCAAACAAATCCCCTAGGATTGAAAGGAACATGCCCAACGCAGCGGGAGCCGGATTCCGGTCGCTGGCAAGGCGCAAGCGGCGATGCGATGGCGAAACCATCGTGAGCCGCGCGGCAACGCCGTCCAGCGGCCGGAAGGCGGCTCACGCGGAAACGACCGGTCCGGCACTTTCAAGGCTCAGCGTGTAAGTCCGCTCGCCGCCGAAATCCCCGGCATAGTCCAGCCGCGAGACATGGAACGGTCCCGTCATCGTATCGCCGCTTTCGAAGCTCAGCCGGTAATCCGCCACCGTCCCCGACAGCGCATGACCCTTCAGCCGCGTCTCGGCGCTCGACCCGTTGAACACGCCCGCGCCCGACACGCTCACCGAGCGCGTTCCCGCCTCCGACAGGATTTCGCGCCAGCCGCCCGAGCCCTTGTTCGTCGTCACCACCGCCTCGGCGTTGATCGACATCTGCGTCGTTCTCAGCCCCGCGACCGTATCGAAGGCGGCGGGCGATCCGCCGTCCGACAGTTTCAACAGAAACGCACTTCCCTTTTCCGCCGCCATCACGCGTCCTCCTCATCCACAATTTGAACCATCGCCTCGAAGTCGAGATCGCCGCGCACCAGCCCTGCCCGCGCATCCCGCCGCGTCCTCCCGTTGATCGGGCTCAGCCGCACCAGCGCCGCGCCCGGCAGGTCCGGGTCGCTCGCCAGCACCGCCTGCTCGGCCGCTGCCATCGCCGGCTTCAGCCCCGCCACGCTCTCGCCGCCGGCCCACAGCGTCACCGCGAAGCGCAGCCGCACCAGCCGCGCCGCCACACCGGACTCGTCCGTCATCAGGTCTGGCCCCAGCGTCACAAACGGCGGCCGGAGCCCAGCCACACCCCCGTCGACAACCGGCCAGCCCGCTAGAGCCTCCTCACCCGTCAGCGCCGCCCGCACAGCCGCCTGAAAGTCATAAGCCCAGCTCATCGCAGCAGCTCCCGCAGCCAAACCCCCGCCCAGCGAAGCCGAGGATCATCAAGCGACCACCGCCGACCCACCCCCAACCCCTCCCTGAGAGGGAGGGGAGATACTCGGCCTGCTCCCCTCCCTCCCAGGGAGGGGCCGGGGGAGGGTGAAACGGCCCCGCCCGGTCCCTCGCCTCGCGAAAACAACCACACCCGGTCACCCTCGACCCGCGCCGAAAACCCGCCGCGCCCCGCCGCCTCCGCAACCCGCCGCGCCGTCCGCCGCTTAGCGTACCGCGCAACCCGCGCCGACACCGTCACAGCCGCACCTCCGCCGTCAGCACCGCCAGCCCGCGCGCAAGATCATCCGTCCGCGCCAGCACCGCCAGCGTCCGCCCGCGCCAGCGCAGCCGGTCGCCCACATCCGCCGCGCCCACCGTCCGCATCGTCACCCGAAAGCGCGGCCGCTGCGCCGCGCCGTCGGCCCACGGCCCGATCCGCTCGTTCAGCGTCTCGACCGCCATCCAGACCGGCGTGCCCGCAGGATCGACGGCATCCACCTCGCCCGCCTCCCCGCGCGCCGCCGCGCCCAGCAGCTCACCGCGCTCGTTCAGCGCGCCCGCGATTTCCCTCATGACAGGCGCATCCGCCGCCAGGGCCGCCACAGCGCCGCCACCGCCGCTGGCGGCCCGCTATCCGCAGGGTCGTCGCGGTGCGCATAAAGGTGCGCGGTCAGCCGCAGCACGCCCTGCCGCACCGCTTCCGGCAGGCCGTTCCAGTCCGCCGCCAGTCCCGCCTCGACGCTCAGCATCGCGACGTTCGCGCCTTCGCTGACGATCCGCACCCAGCCATCGCCGCAGAAATCGATCTGCAGGTCCACGGCCTCCGCACCGATCGGCACGGGCGCACCTGCCCCTGTCCGCCCCTCGACGCTCAGCAGCCGCAGCACCGGCGTCGGCGCGACCCGGTGCCATTCGCCGTTGACCGGCACCCGCGCCCCGCGCGGCCCGACCAGCGCCGTCTGCCCGGAAAACCCCTCGAACATGTCCAGCGCCGCCCGCACGAACCCGGCCAGCAGCGCATCCTCCTCGCCATGTTCGATCCGCAGAAAGGCCTTCACTTCACTTAGGCTCAGCGCCGCGGTGGCAGCATCCGCCCCGCTCATCGATCGTCCACCCGGATCGACAGGCTGCGCTCGTCCGTCCGGCCGTCCGTAAAGGTCACCCGGTTCGTCACGCGGTAGACATGCCCCCGCAAACCGCCCGCCAACGTCGCCGCACAGCGCTCCGGCCCGTGAACCTCGGCCGTCACCGCCAGGCCGCCATCCTCGTCCGGCTCGACAGACCAGCCGCTCGCCGCGACCGCCTCACCGTCCAGATACCCCGCCGACCAGTCGACACTATAGTCGATCGAGGCCTACGGGCTCTTCAGGAAGAACCCCATAGAATATCTCCATTAGTTGGTGGGACAGCGGCGCTGCCCGTTGCCGCACCGCCCCGGTGCGGGCGGCTCCCGGTAGGGAGACGCAAATCAAAAAGCTCGCGGCCCGATCCGTAAAATCTTGTCATCCCCGCGCAGGCGGGGATCTCCGTGCCCGCGCACCTGTCCTCAGTGACGAGATCCCCGCCTGCGCGGGATGGCAGCCTCGGGAGCCAAGTCCTCAGCCCGCCCGCACAGCAATCCCGCTCCGCCGCGCAGGCACACTCAGCGTCCTCCCAGGCCGAACCCGCGCCTCGGGCCCGCTGAGCAGCGCGCCGCTCAGCCCTCGATAGTAGGCACCGACCCACGCATTGCTGCGCGTCCCCTCGTAGATCCGCGCCTCCGAAATGCCGCCTTCGAAATAGCTGTCCGGCCCGGTGTCGGCCCACAGGCGTCCGATCCGCACCAGCGCGCCAAGCGTAAAGGTCAGGAACGGCCCCAGCAGCGCCTCCCCTGTCAGCGCGCCGTTCACAAAGAAGCGCGCGCCGTCATTGTCGATCGTCAGCATCAGATGCTGCCAGACACCTGCGGCCGCAGCGCTCTCGCCGCTCCCGCCCAGCCAGACCTGGTTCTCGGCGGCATCCCGCGCCGTCGCGTGCCAGCGCGCGCCGCCCGCCCCGTCCGGAACCAGGCGGATGGAGGCTTTCTGCGCATGTTCGACATTGTTGCCGATGCCGATCACCGTGCCGCCCGTCGCCAGGCTGTCGGGCATCGCCCAGGCCTCCAGCGTCACGGTCTGCCCGGGGTTCAGCGTCACGATGTAATAGGCTTCGTTGCTTCCGCCGACAAAGCTCGCGGCCTGCCGGTTCAGCGGCGCGGGCCGCGACGGGCCGTTCGCCGCAATGCGCAGCACCGCGCCGCCGCTTCCCAGGTTCTCGAAGGGTGCACCAGGATCGGCCGAAAGCGGGGCAATCATCTGATACCCCGCCCGCACCGCACCCGCCCCGTTCGGCGCGCCCACCGCCGGCCGCACCTCCGATCCGGTCAGGCCGGTCCAGACATGCAGCCGCAGCGGGACGCCGGGTTCAGCCAGCGGCACCAGCACGTCCAGCAGACCCTCACCCGCACCCCGGTCAAGGAACCGCAGGTCCGTCGCCAGTTCTTCGGCCCCGTCCGCATCCCGCGACACGCGCAGGTCTGCCCCGTCGCTGCGCCCGCCAACCAACCGCGGAATCAGCGCCTGACCGGACAGCGGCACAACCAGATCCTGCACGGACTCCGCCAGCGATCCCGTATCGAGATCGAACCAGCAAACCCGCCGATGCGTCGATGACATTGCCATGAGTATCCCCCAATCAGTCCCCTCCCTCCCAGGGAGGGGTTCGGGGAGGGTCGGCGGTCAAACCTCGGTCCGGCTTCCGCCAGCAACCAACCTGCCCGAACCGCCAGACCCTCCCCCCGCCCCTCCCTGACAGGGAGGGGAGCCACGCCGCGCTACACGCTGCAGCGCAGCAGCTTGATCGCCTCCGAATTCGACACCGCCCCGCCCACGCGCTTCGTCGCGTAAAAGTGTACGTAGGGCTTGTTCGAATAGGGGTCGCGCAGGATCCGCGTCGCGGTCCGCTCGGCAATCACATAGCCGGCCTTGAAGTTGCCGAACGCAATCGGCGTTTCCCCGCTCGCCACATCCGGCATCGCCGCCGCCTCGACCACCGGATGACCCAGCAGCGTCCCCGGCTGGCCGCTCTCGATCCCCGCGCGCCAGACATAGTCGCCGTCCGTCGTCTTCAGCTTCCGCACCGCCGCCAGCGTCCCCGCGTTCATCACAAACGCCGCCCCCTGGCGCAGCGGCGCCTTCAGGCTGTGCACCAGGTCGATCAGCACATCGGCATCGCCAATGCCGCCATCGACGCCGCTATCGACGTGCTGCAGCGTCCCGAAGGCCCGGACCCCGTCCGCCGCATCGGAATGCGCATAGGTCAGGAACCCTTTTGGCTGCGCCACGCCAGAGCCCGCCACGAACGCCGCGCCCTCCGCCTGCGCGAACTCCGCGCCGATCTCTCCCGCCAGCCAGCGCTCAACATCGAACGCCGCGTCGTCCAGCATCGTCTGCGTCGCCGCCGGGTTGGCATAGAGCTCACCCATGGGCGGCGCGATTTCGGCGAAGTCGGTCGCCGCCGTTTCCGGGCGCGGCGCCGTTTCGCTGATCCAGCCCGACGCAATCCCGCCGGTCACGACCAGCTTGCGGTAATTGGCGCTGCCCACGCCCACCACCGTCGCCAGCTGCCGGATCGGCGAGAAGTCGCGGACATGCGCGCCGATCATCTCGTCGATCTCCTGCGGCACGGCATAGCCGCCCTCAGGCCCGGTCGTCGTCGCCAGCGCCTTCACCTCCGGCGCGCTCTCCTGGCCTTTCCGCAGATAGCCGTCGCGAAACGCCTTCCGCTCATCATCCTCAGCCGCCAAGGCCTGTCCGCCGACCAGAGCCGGCCGCTGCCCCGCGACGATCCGCGTGTTCAGCGCTTTCACCTCGGCCTTCAGCGCATCCAGCTCTTCCGCCGACGCCACGTCCGCACCGCCCGCCGCGACAAACGCCGCCTCGACAGCCGCATCATCAACGCCGCCCTCACCCGCCTTGATCTCGTAAGTCATCCGTTTCTCCTCCTCTTAGAAATTGTTGAAACCTTTCAGCCCGCAAAAGACCGTCATCCCGGCGAAGGCCGGGGTCCATCTCCTCGAAAGCAATAATGTGCCGAACCAATACCAGGTGGATCCCGGCATACGCCGGGATGACGGCTAGAGGCTCGGCAGACCCGCATCGCCGCCACCCGCCCCGCCAAACACCCCCACAACCCGCGCCAGCGGCTGCATGGGAAAGGTCACCAGCGACACCTCCACCAGCTCCACCGACAGCAGTTCGCGCAGCCCGCGCACCCGGTCCCGCCGCGCCCGCTTCGTCCGGTAGCCGAAGGAAAGGCCCGACAGCGCCCCGGCCTTCACCAGCGCCGCCGCTTCCCGCCCGCCGCGCGAACCCGCCGCGAGGTCCGCGACGATCCGCAGCCCCTTCCGGTCCTCGCGCGCCGAGACGATCCGCCCAACCGGCCGCTCCGCCCCGTGCTGCCACAGCAGCGGCACCCCGGCCTCCGCCCGCACGGCGTCCTGGACCCCGCCAAAGGCCCCGCGCCGCACCACGTCCCGCCCCCGGTCCGGCACGTCGAAGACAGCCGCATACCCCGCGAGCCGAACAGCCCCCGCCTCACCCATAACCATCTCCGATATTTACTCTTTTCCCCTCCCCTTCAGGGGAGGGGCAGGGGTGGGGAGCAACGCCCGCGGCCCAAAACGACCGCCGCCAGATCAGGCCCCCTCCGACCCCGGCCTTCGCCGGGGCAGGCTCTCACTGCGCTCGGCCACCTCCCCCGCTCAAGCGGGAGGAAAAGTGCGTCCCTCCACCGCTTGCGGGGGAGGCTAGGAGGGGGCCAGAACTCAACCAAACCACCCGCCAACAGGTCCAGCTACCCCTGCACCACCGTCCGCAAACCGACAGCCCACACCATCCCGATCAGCAGCCCGACCAGCACCAGCTTCACCAGCCAGCCCACCGCCGCCTTGCCCGCCGAACGCTTCGCCGCGCGCCAGGCCCCCAGCAGCTCGCGCAGTTCCTCGACATCCGCGCCCGCGCGCCGGTCGTGCAGCCCCACCCGGTCCAGCGCCCGCGCCGCCCCCGCCTCGCTGGCTTCCTCCACCAGCGCGCGCAGCGTGGCCACGTCGCACCCCTTCGCATTCGCCTGGGCGATGAGCCCGGCGAGGATCATGTCATTAGTCATTTGTGGTCTCCGGCCCCAACTGTAGGGCGCGCTGTGAAGGACGTGCGGAGCGCAGGCATACCCACCGCGCAAGTGTCGGTAATTCTTACACCTACGCAGCCGACGGTTTTTAAATCTGTATTATTATTTAATGTTAGAAAAATGGCCCGCTTCTTGCATGTCTGCCGATGCTGGCGGGTATCCTTCCGCCGACGTGGTGCGGCCCCTTCATTGGCCGACTCGATCCGGGGTTTATTATGACATTCAGAACAACCTTGCTTGCCGTGGCGGCAGGCGCCGCACTTTCGGCCCCGGCGAACGCAGCCGTTACCTTTGTTGTCGATCAGAACAGCGGCAAGCTTCTCGGCGCAGACGATGTGCTCGTCGGCAGCGATCTGTACGACGTTCGTTTTCTGGACGGTACCTGCGCCGCGATCTTCGGCGGCTGCGATCAGGCTTCCGACTTCGCGCTGACCGATCAGGCACAGGCGCAGGCTGCTGCCGTTGCCCTTATCACGCAGGTGTTCGGCGATATCCCCGATCCGCGCAGTCCCGGCAGTCAGTTGCTCTTCAACAGCGATCCGTCCGCAACGAACGGTTGCACACAGCCGCTATATTGCTCCATCCGCATTCCTTACGCGCACCTGTTTGACGATGATGTCCTCGTCCCAGGCAGCGGCGGCGGCTTCTTCAGCGGCTTTGTATTGGAAACCCAGACCTTCGTCTCCGCGATTGAGGTAAGGAACACCGCCCCGAACTTCACCGGACCGCTCGCGCAGATTGTTTCCAACCCGGTTCAGTCCGGTACGGATCTGGCAACCTCCAGCAGTGACTGCCTGCCCCCCAGTTTCGGCGCGCCACTGATCATCGTCGATGGCGGCCTGCGCTGCTCGCAGGTGCTTGATCCGAACACCTTCGCCCGATTCACGCTTTCCAGCGAGGCGGTTCCTGCCCCCGGCGCGCTCGGTTTACTCGGCCTGGCGGCCCTCGGCCTGACCACCCTCCGCCGCCGCAAGGCCTGACCCCAAACGCTCCCCGCCTCTTCTGAGAGGAGGGGCAAGGCCCGACAGCCCCACCACTTCACTCCCCTCCCTCTCAGGGAGGGGCTCGGGGGAGGGTTGGCGGTCCCACCCGGTCCCGCGCCTCAGGATACGCCCGCCGCGCCCTCCGCACCAAGCCCCAGCAGCGCCCGCTTCTCCTCCGGGCTCAGGAAATCCGCCGCCGATACCTGCGCCCACAGCGCCGCGCGGTCGGGGGCCAGCGCCGCTACCCGGTTCTCATCCGGCGCAATCCGCGCGTCCGGCCACCAGTGCGCCAGCCAGCCGGACAGCGCGCCGCCAATGCGCCCCGCCATCGGGATCACCGACTGCCGCCACAGCGCGCGGTTCGCCTCGGCATAATTCGCATAGGTGTTGTCGCCGGGCATCCCCAGCAGCAGCGGCGGCACGCCCAGCGCCAGCGCGATTTCCCGCGCCGCCAGCTTCTGCCCCTCGGCAAAGTCCAGGTCCGCCGGACTCATCGACAGCGGCTGCCAGCTCAGCCCCCCCTCCAGCAGCAGCGGCCGCCCCGCGCGGTTCGCTCCGGAAAAGCCCGCGTCCAGTTCCCCGCGCAGCCGCTCATACTGGTCCGCCGACAGCGCCTCGCCGTCCCGCGCGCCGAACACCAGCGCCCCCGACGGCCGCGCCGCGTTCTTCAGGAGCGCGCGGTTCCACTTCGCCGCCTGTTCATGCGCCTCGATCGCGCCCGCCGCGGCCGACAGCGCCCCCAGTCCGTAATGATCGTCCAGCGGCGACAGCGCGCGGATATGCAGCAAGCCCGCCGCTTCCGCGCTCGGCACCGGCAACCGCACCTCGCGGTCGCCCGCCCGGTACAGATAGCCGTTCGGCCAGCCCGCCCGGTCCGTCTCGATCCGCATCCGGTCGGGCGCCAGCACGTGCAGCTCCGCCGGCCGCCCGGCCCCGTCCGTCGCCGCCTCCACATAGGCATTGCCGTGCAGCAGCAGGTGCGCGCCCAGCCGCTCGAAGAACGCCGTCCCGTCATCACGCCCATTCGGCTGCGCCAGCAGCGCCGCCAGCGCGTCCGGTCCCTCGATCCTCAGCGGGCATTCGCCCACCGCCGTCGCGAACAGCCGGATCGCCCGGCTCGCCACCGGATTGCGTTCCAGCGCGGCCTTCGCCTGCGCCCGGTACCCGCGCGGCGGCTCGGCCTCGTCCATCCCCAGGATCATCGCCGGAAAGCGCGCAGCCGCAGGCGAACCGGATGCCGCCTTGCGGCCCAGCCATTCGAACATGTGTGTCTCCATGAAATGCGCAGGCCCAGCTCTCGCCAACGCCCGATCTTGCCCCTCAACGTCACCCTGAACTCGTTTCAGGGTCCAGCCGCACACCCCGCACTCGCCACTGGATGCTGAAACCAGTTCAGCATGACGAGCCTACGGGAAGCCACCGACCAACCTCGGTGGTCCCGACTCCCCCTCAAACCATCCGCACCCGCGGCACCCCGCCGTGCTCTTTGATCAGCAGTTCCGTCAGCGCCCAGACCAGCGCATCCGCCCGGTCCGGACTCACGCCCGGCCCCTCATAACCGCCGCCGCAGATCAGGCCGCACAGCTGGTCCTCTAGGTCCGGCAGCGCGCCGACATGGTGAACGCGCCCGGCGTCATAATAGCCCGCCACCGGCTCGGCGCGCGCCGCCTTCCCCCGGCTGGCGTGAACCAGCTTCGGCTCCAGCCCCAGGCCGCCCGCGCGTAAGACTGTCCGCACCATGTCACCGCCATTGTTCTTTTCCGCGACAACCCGGTCCGCCGCGAACGCCTCGGCAGTTTCCGCCACCACGCGCGCCCAGCGGTCGCTCGTCGCCGCCACGCTGCGATCGCCCAGCACATAGGCGCGACCATCCGCCGCCAGCCCAGCAGCCACGATCCCGCACACGCCGTCCGGCCCGCCGGCCGGTGGATCGACGCCGACGACAACCCGGGCCAGGTCCTCCGGCGCGGCCCGCACCCGGCACCGCTCCAGCCCTGCCCGCGTCCACAGCCCACCCGGCAGGTCCTCGATCAGCTCGCCGTCCAGCTCCTGCCGCCCCAGCCGCGTGCCGCCATAGGCGCGCTGCATCTGCCGCTGGAAACTGTCCGGCAGCGCCAAATTCTCCCGCGTCGACCCCCGCGTCACCGCCACCTCCGGGTCGCCCAGCAGCGCCTTCAGGACCGGCACCGGCTTCGGCGTCGTCGTCAACAGCAGGCGCGGCCGCGTCCCCAGCCGCAGGCCCATGCGCAGGTTCGCAAGCGCCGCCTCACCCTCGCCCCATTTCGCCAGCTCGTCGCCCCACGCCGCATGATGCTCCGGCCCGCGCAGACCGTCAGGGGTCTCCGCCGAATAGAGGATCGCGCAGGCCCCCGTTGCGGGCCATTTCAGCAGCCGCCGCGCCGGGTAATAGCGCGGCCGGAACTCCGGATCGCCGATGTTGAGGAGGCCGGATTCGCCCTCCACCATCACGCGCCGCGCCTCATCGAGCGTCGCCGCCACCAGCGCAATGCGCGCATCCACTACCGTCTCGGCGATGGTCCGCACCCATTCCGCACCGGCGCGCGTCTTCCCGAACCCGCGCCCCGCCAGCATCAGCCAGATGTGCGCATCGCCCTCGGGCCAGACCTGCCGCCCGCGCGCCCGCAGCGCCCACATATGCTCGGCAATGTCGCGCTCCTCGTCGTCCAGCAGGTCGAGCGCCGCCGCCCCCTCCGCCGCCACCAGCCGCGTCAGCAGCGCCGCATCACTCACGTGCATCCTCCCCGGCACGGGGAGGGGGACCGCGGCAAAGCCGTGGTGTAGGGGTCAG
>JAZBPX010000055.1:0-4201 GCA_036351775.1 Pacificimonas sp.
ATAGAGGGGCTCGCCCTCCATGGACAGCCGGTGCTGGTAGCGTTCGAGATGATGGACCTGCAATGCCGGCGACATCATCAGACGGCGTATGAATTTCGAAAAGCCCGACTGGTCCTCGTCCGAGAGGAAGCTTTCCTTGATGTTGAAGGCGATCCACCCGCCACGCCGCACGAAATCGAGGGCGGAGACGAAGGCCTGCACCGGGATGTCCGCAAAGCCGAGTGCCGCGATCACGGTCAGCGCGTCGAACCGCCATTCGGAAAGCTCCGCCCGCTGTTCTTCGGTCAGCGCCGTCATGTCCGCAACGAGATAGTCGTCATAGACATGCGGGCGGTCGCGATAGGCCGCCTCCCGCGCCTCCGGAATGATGTCGGCGCCGACGAGCCGCGCGACACCGCGCGCCTTCAACGCCTCCCCGACAATGCCGTTACCCGCACCGAGATCGAGGACACGCAGGCCGGCCAGCCGCTCGCCATTGGCGCGCACCGCCTCGTCCAGAAGCTGCGCGACCTTTTCCGGCGAGCTGCATTGCAGCCGGTCGTAGAACACCTGCTCGTAGAGGCCGGGCCGGCGGTAGATCTCGTCATAGTCGTGAAACCGCATGCGAATCGGCTCCTGCCCAGGCTCGTGCAGAAGGAAGGCGGCGTCGCTTTGCGAGAGCAGCGTGCTGCTCTCGGGCGGAAACTGGATACGGTGGCGCATGCTCATAGACACTCCTGACCGGGGTTAGCGGGAACCCGGATGGGCGCAGCGGCAGCACCGCTACGGTCTGATTTTCGGATGGGCCGATCCTAGAGCCCGGCGACGGCTTTGTCACATGAAGCCGGCGACTGCGCGGGCCGGTAGGCAGGTCTTCGGCAAGGGCGCAGGATCGTGCCGTAACAGGAGGGATCCATGACCTATTTCGACAGCTTCGTCCTGCCGCTCAGCCCGGAGCGCAAGGACGCCTATATCGCCATGGCGGAGAAGTTTCGCGACTTCCTCAGGACCGCCGGTGCGCTCGACTATTTCGAGGCGATCGCCGAGGACGTCCCGCATGGCGAGACGACCGATTTCTATCGCGCCGTGAACGCCGAGAAGGGCGAGACGGTCGTCATCAGTTACACCAGATGGCCCGACAAGAAGACCCGCGACGCGGCCTGGGCGGCGATGATGGAAGACCCGCAGTTCAAGGACATGAAGCCCGAAGACATGCCGTTCGACGGCCGCCGCATGTTCTGGGGCGGATTCGACCCGATCATCTCGCTGAACGACTGATCGCAGAGCCTTAGCGCCGGATGTCGAAGCCCTCGCCGTCCGGTGCCGCACCTTGCGTCGCCGCCACCTGGGCGACGGACGCCGCAGGCGGGCCCCGGTGGCAGGCGGCGATGACCGCGTCGACGTCGTCCGGGGAACCGGCGATGACCGCCTCCACCGTTCCATCCTCGCGGTTCCGGACCCAGCCCGAAAGCCCATGGGCCGTGGCGGTGTCGCGGAGCCAGGCCCGGTAGCCCACGCCCTGAACCCTGCCGGAGATGATGAGATGCACGCTGCCGGTCATGCCGAAAGAGATGGCGCGCCGGCTGCGCGCGGCCAGTGTCAGGCGGTGGCGGGAAACAGCACTTCGGGGTTCTTCATCGTCTTGATCTCGAGCACGTTATTGTTCGGATCGCTGATGAAGAAGGTCTCCTGTTCGTACTGGTCGCCCTTGAACCGGCGATAGGGCTCGTCGATGTAGGTGAGGCCCGCATCGGCGATGCGCTGCTTGAGGGCGTCGAAATCCTCCTGCGTCAGGTGCACCCCGAAATGCGGGACCAGCACCGCGCCCATATCGACATCGTGACGGACCGACGGGAGCTGTTCCTCGCTCTGATGCAGGGTCAGCTCATTGCCCCACAGATTGACGTCGACCCAGCGGCCCTCCTCGCCATTGCCGAGCGAACAGCCGAGCACGTCGGTGTAGAACTTGACGGTGTTGGCGAGATCTCCCGCCGGTATGGCGAGATGGACGATTGCAGACGACATGGCGGCCTCCGGGGGTTTTGCCGTCCGGGTTAAAAGAGTCCCGCAGATGCGACAAGATGGCCGGCGCGCGCGCCGCCATCTCGGCAGAAACGGGTGAACCGGCGCCCGCTCGCGCGCACCTTTCCCCGAAAGCAGGCCCGAATGGCGCAGTTTGTGGCGGCCGGCGCCGCGCTGCGAAACGGGTACGGACGTGCAGCCTGTGCTTGCCACGCCCCGGGCCGGAGCGCACGCTTCGATTGGCGGAGAGCACGCCAAGGGAGGAACCAGCCATGACCATCGACCGTCGACACCTGCTATTCGGCGCCGCGACCCTACCTGCTTTGGCCGGGCTGAGCGCCTGCGCGACAAGTGGGGTGCAGGTGCTCGCCACGGTGGCCGCGAACAAGGCACGAGAGGCGAATGACGAGGCGCTCAATGCGGCCGAGCGTCAGCGCGAAATCATCAGGAAGGCGCAGCTGGGCCGCGAGGCCGAAGCGGCCGCAGATCAGACCGTCAACGCCATCCTTCGGGAAAGGGCGGCGATCGATGCCCTGATCCTTCAGGGCGATTGCTGACGCGGGACCGGCGCCCCTAGCGGCGATTGCCGATCACGCGGTCGAGGGTAATCGTGTCGTGCTCGCGGAAGGCGAGGATGACGAGCGACGCGGCGAATACCGTCGTCGAGGGGAAGAACAGGAGGTTCGGGTCCGTCCCCTCCGCCCACAGATAAAGCCCGAGCGGGTCGAGCAGGTGCCGCCAGATGGCGAGCGCCCCGAAGCCCAGGACCAGCGCCTGGACCGGATAGGCGACGACCCGCAGCAGCCCGAGAACGACGAGCGCGCCAAGCGCCACCTCGGCCCCGGCGAGCGCCGTCTGGATGCCGGCATCGCTCAAGAGCCCGCCATAATAACGCTCCGACAGGGACGGCCCGGCCTCCGGGTTCATCAGCTTCATGCTGCCCCAGACGACCAGGAGAAGGCCCGTCGAGGCCCGGAGGAAGACAAGAGACAACGCTTTCATGCCGGGCACCCCTTGGCTGTGTCAGCTACGCATAGGAGTTCGGCCCTGCGGGGTGGTTGGTTACAGTGCCGGGCGGTGAACCCGCGCGGACCGGAACGCGTAGGGCGGACGGCAACCCGAGATGCTGGATGGGCGCGATGCGCCATCCACTTGCAATCCGTTCTCGCGGCGGAATCGGTGCCATGACGAATAGGGCCATCCGTCCCGCTCCGCGACGAGGCCGTGCTTCACCGGATTGCCATGAACGTAGTCGATGCAGTCGCCCAGTTCGTTCTGGTCACGAACAGTGTGTTCCCAATAGCGTTTCTGCCAGACGGCATGGCCAATCGCATTCGTGAAGCGTCGCTTCAGGCTCCTCCACCGGCCCGGATAATCGGCGGCGCCTTCGGGGAGTTTCCAGACCGCATGCAGATGATCGGGCAGGACGCAGACGGCGAGCGTCTCGAACGGCCGCGCCAGCTCCGTCTCGCGCCACGCATGCCGCAATGCGCCGATATGCTCGACCAACGTCCGGTCGCCTCGCGCCTTGAGACAGACCGTAAAGGCGAAGGTCCCGCCCGGAACCCACATGCGGCGATAGTTCGGCATGTGACGATCATGCCATTGCATCGGAACAATACAAGAACAAATTGCAGGGCCGATTGCCGAAGCATTATGTAGGGCGGATCGCGTCAGCTATCCGCCGCGCATGGCGGTCACTATCGGCGGCGGATGGGCTCTGGCGAGCCAATCCGCCCTACGCTTGCTACGCTTGCTACCGCTCCGCCTTCCGGTACTTGATCCGCTTGGGCATGTCCGCATCCGGACCAAGCCGGCGTTTCTTGTCCTCGATATAATCCTCGAAGTTGCCCTCGAACCATTCCACATGGCTGTCGCCTTCGAAGGCGAGGATGTGCGTCGCGATGCGGTCGAGGAACCAGCGATCGTGGCTGATGATCACCGCGCAGCCGGGGAAGTCGTCCAGCGCGGCTTCGAGTTCGCGCAGCGTATCGACGTCGAGATCGTTGGTCGGCTCGTCGAGCAGGAGCAGGTTCGCCCCCTCCTTCAGCATCTTGGCGGGCTGCACCCGGTTCCGTTCGCCCCCGGACAGGTCGCCGACCTTTTTCTGCTGGTCGCCGCCCTTGAAGTTGAACCAGGTGCAGTCGCGCGCTTACTGCAGCCGCTTCAACTTTCGCGGCAACGACCAGCAGAAGCGCAT
>JAZBPX010000056.1:0-17447 GCA_036351775.1 Pacificimonas sp.
CGCAAGCGGTGGAGGAGAAACGCGTCCCTCCACCGCTTGCGGGGGAGGTTAGGTGGGGGCCTGAACCGACAAGCGAGGGCAGAAACCCCAAAAACCAGCCCAGCCGTCAGCCCACCATCTTCTTCGGGCTCGAAAACACCCGTGTCACTTCGGGGCGAAAGCTCTCCAAATCATCGCAGTCGAAGTCCTCGTCGAACGCGGGCGCATCCCATTCATCGACCAGCTTCACCGCGAAATCATACCAATCCTCGTCCTTGAACTGGTCGCGCATGTTGGTCGGCAAGCCCATGTGATCATAGTAATATTTGCCCTGGAAATGCTGGTGCCACTTGATCGTGTGGTAGATGTAATCGTCCACATAGGGCTTCAGGATTTCCGCTCCGATCGCGCCGTGATTGGGGATCGACATCGCCTTGCCCAGATCATGACATAGCGCCGCCACCACCTCCTGGTCGCTCGCGCCTGCGCGCCGCGCCAGCGTTCCGCACATCAGCGAATGGGTCAGCTGGTCCGCGCGAAAGCCGACCTGCATGTCGCCGAGCCGCGCCAGCTGTTCCATGATGACGTCCGGCTGCCGCTCCTGCTGGTGCCGGGCATGTTCGGCGCCAATGATTTTCCAGTCATCCTCGGTCCCCTCGAACATGGACCGAAACGCCGCACGCGGCCCCTCGGCACCGGGTGCCGGATCATGTGCAGGTTGCGTAGCCATCGATAATCTCCCTCAGATTTGAAGGAGAGCATAGCACAAAGGACGGACCCGCGCGAAACTGTAGGTCAGGCTAGGTCGGCAACGAACCGTCTCCGCCTAATCGGCGCTCAGGCCGCACGGCGGCGGCCTAGGGCGAACAGGCCAAGACCGAGCAAAGCCAGACCGGCAGGCGCGGGCACTTCGCTCGGCGCATTCAGATTGTCCGCCGTGAAGACGTAGCGCTGAAAAACGCTGTCAAAGTTCAGGCCGAACGATGAACCGGCGCGCCAGCCCCCGAAAACCTCAGTGCTACCTACGTGCCAGCAAAGCCGCGTCTCCTCAGACAGCCCATTAACGTCACAATTCCCTCGGTTCACTGCGGCACCATCGTGCGCAAACCCCCAGGACGCCGCATCGCCGCCGTAATACCACTCGACACCGTTGGAGTTGGTCGTGTTATTATTGAAAACCGGCATCGTGACATCGACCGTCGCCGCGCCCGCAAGGACGGAGAAGTTGAGGTCGGAATCACTCGGCGAGGCGGCCAGCATAAGGTAATCGCCGCTGCAGCTCGCAAACAGAGTGCTCAGCTGTACCGACGCGCTGTAAGCGCCCTGATAACACTGGGTCCAGCCCCAGTCGTTCGTAACCGTCGTCTTCAGAACATGGGTCTGCACACCCGACGGCAGGAACGCGGCGCTAGCCGGTGCTGTTATGGCGAAAGCGATGGACGCAGCGCCAAGCGCCAGAAACTTTTCCATGAGACCCCCGAATTTCCACTTTTTTATCATCAAGCAAGATATATGCCAAATATTAGGAATGGCGGGTCACTGCGCTTCTTGAGGATCCTGCCGCGGGCTTTCGCTGGCTACCGTAAGATTTTCCGACAGTTGCCGCTCTCTGGCCCGGAGCCCGGCCGCGTCTTGAATGCCACAGCTTCCGCAACCCTCCCCCTTATGACATCTCGCACAGTCTGCACCCGCTGACTGGTGAGCGCGCCCAACCCTTCCTGTCATCCCGGCGCAGGCCGGGACCCACGCCGTGACCTGGCTTTCAGAAAGGGCGTTTCCCGTCCCTGCAAGGGCGTGGGTCCTGACCTTCGTCAGGATGACATATAAGAAGAAGCCCCTAAACCTTCGCCCTGAACGGCGAGAAGTCCGTCTGCTCGTCATACACATCGACGCCTTCCGCCCGTTTCAGCTTGCCCACCACGACGTACGTCGCGGGCGTCAACAGCGCCTCCCACGCGACTTTCAGCAGGTAATTCGTCACCATCACCGTCAGCAGCAGGTCATTCGACCAGATCCCGTAAAACGCGACGGGATAGAAGATCAGGCTGTCGATTCCCTGCCCCACCACCGTCGAGCCGATGGTGCGCGTCCACAGATGCCGGCCGCCCGTCAGCAGCTTCATCTTCGCCATCACGAACGCATTCGCGATCTCGCCCATCCAGAAGGCAAGGATGGAGGCCGCGACGATGCGCCCGGTCAGGCCGAACACCGCCTCATAGGCCGCCTGCCCCTCCCAGCCGTCGGCGGGGGGCAGCGCGACCACCACCCAGCTCATCGCCGCCATGAAGGCCAGCGCGGCAAAGCCCGTCCAGATCACCCGCCGCGCGCGGGCATAGCCGTACACCTCGGTCAGGACATCGCCGAGCACATAGCTGAGCGGAAAGAACAAGATGCCCGCGCCGAACACCACGCTCCCGAACAGGGGCAGGTCCAGCACCGCGATCTTCGCCGCGCCAATGAGGTTCGAAAGCAGGAGGATCGCGACGAACGCCGCCATTGCGAAATCATAATAACGCAGCCGCCGCGCGGCGAGCGCGCCCGCATCGATCCGCTTCACATCCCCCGTCATCGCAGCACCCTTCCCCGCGGCGTCCGGCCGGTCAAGCGCGCGCTGCCAACGGTCGCACCCACGAAAAAGGGCGGTCCCCCCGAACCGCCCTTTCCTCGTGGGTATGTAGTGTCCGGCTCAGCCGCGGCGGCGGCGGCGCATGACGCCCACACCCAGCACGCCAAGGCCCAGCAGCCCGAGCGCGGCCGGGGCCGGCACGACCTCGGCCTGGGCAACGACCGCTTCGATGGCGACCGAGGTCGACCCGCTCAGGTCATCGAGCTGCAGCGCGAACTGGTAATTGCCGAGCGCGTTCGGATCGAAATCCTGGATGCCGTCGGGATCGCCCGGATCGGTCGCGAAGGGCGGAATCACGGTGACGAAGTCCGCGTCCGCGCCCAGGAAGCCGAACAAGAGGTTCTGGCTGCTCTGCACGATCCCGTCCTGGCCGACGAAGTCGTTCAGGAAGATCAACCCCAGATTGTCCGATACCGGGTCGAAATCATAGCTGAGCGTCAGCAAATAGGCGCCGCTGGACATGTCCAGAGACCCGACATCGGCGTAGAAGTTGAAGTTCCACAGCGTGCCCTCGAGATTGTTTGGGCCCTCGATGCTCGTTCCCGGCCCCACCTCGTACACGCCCGGCGAAATGATGCCCGGCGCGGGATTGGAATAACGCTGCGTGATCGACAGGCCGAGCGTTACCTCGACACCGTCGACGGTCGCCCGCGTGATCGCCACATTGTCGTTCGGGATGCCGGAGCCGCCAAAGGTCGCCTGCGGCAGCGGGCCGAACTCGGTAAAGGCGACAACCGCGCTCGCCGGGGCACCGATACCGGCGGCCAGCAGGGCCGCGGCGGGAACTAGATACTTCATGACATCACCCCGAATTATCTTCTCTGACACCGTGCCATGCAAAAAATATGCCAGAACCGATGTTTTTAACATAGTCAACACACTGTTAAGGTTAACGCGGCCACCCCGCGCCCGAACTGTAAAGTACACCGACGCTTTTCAGCGCCGCTCTTCTCCGCCCCCTCTTCTCCGCCCCTCTCGTCAGCCCGTCCCGCCCCCGCCGCTAGTCGGACGCCACCCGCACCATCCGCTTGCCGCGATTTTCGCCGTTCAGGAGGCCAATGAGCGCGCGCGGCGCATTCTCCAGCCCCTCGACGATATCCTCCACCACCTTGAGCTTCCCCGCCTTCATCCACGCGGTCAGGTCGGCCTCCGCCCGCGCCTCATGCTCGGGGAAATCCATCGCGATGAAGCCCTCCATGCGCAGGCGCTTCACCACGACCAGGCCCGGCAGGTTGCGCGGCCCCATCGCGTTCTCCGTATCATATTGCGAGATCGCGCCGCAGCAGACCACGCGCCCCTTCAGGTTCATCTGGAACAGCACGGTTTCCAGCATCTTGCCGCCGACATTGTCGAAATAGACGTCGATGCCGTCCGGGCAGGCCGCCTTCAAATCCTTGAAGAGGTTGCCCGCCTTGTAATCGACCGCGGCGTCGAAGCCGAGTTCGTCCACCAGCCACGCGCATTTCTCCGCCCCGCCGGCAACGCCCACGACCCGGCAGCCCCTGATCTTGCCGATCTGCCCGACGAGGCTGCCCACGGACCCCGCCGCCGCCGACACGACGATCGTCTCGCCGGCCTCCGGCCGTCCCACGTGCAGCAGCCCGAAATAGGCGGTCTTCCCCGCAATGCCCTGTACGGAGATCCGGTGGCTCAGCGGCTCAACGTCCGGCACCACCTTCACCGCCTTGGCTGGGGCCGTCAGATAGTCCGCCCACACCCCCTCGGTCTCCACGACGCTGCCCACCGGCACCGCCGGATCGTTCGACTCCACCACGCGCCCCACGGTAAAGGTCGGCATCACATCGCCCGCCAGCACGGGGTCGCGGTAGGTCGCGCCCTGCATCCACGCCCGGTTCGCCGCGTCCAGCGACATCAGCAGCGTCTTTACCAGCACCTCGCCGTCCCCCGCCACCGGCATCGCCCCCGTCCGCAGCGCGAAATGCCCTTCCTCCAGCTCGCCCTTCGGCAAGCTGACAATCTCGATCCGACGATTCTCTGCGGCCATGCCGATGCTCTCCCCTTATGGATGTGCGCCGAACCTTATGCCCGCCCCGGTGCAAGTCCAGCGCGCCCGCGCCTATCCAATGTGGCGGCACCAGCAGAACGCGCCGCTGCTCCCTGCTGATCGATGGCGTCCTGACACCTCACATCAATTTGGCACAAACCGTTCCATTGGCAGCATAGGGGCCGTTGGCAGACTGTCCGCTTTCGGTCCGACCAAGCGTCGAAGCGGACGTTTGGCTAACGACCATCAAATCGGATGTTGTGAAGCGGCCAAACACTAATTTGCTTTCAAAAGGCATCACCCTGTTGCAAGTTGGTTTGCGTGTTCGTTGGGGGCATTTGCGTGTTCGTTGGGGGCATTCATGCGGAGACCGCACCTGCCAAAGTTGAAGCCGCGCGAAATCCGCTATCTTGGTCATTGGGCGATCGAACTGGCAGTTGTCGTCGTGGGCGTGCTTCTCGCGCTCTTTCTCGCGCAATGGGCCGAAGGACGGCGCGAGGCAGCGAACGACCGGGCCATGATGCAAGCTGCGCGATCGGAAATATCTGAGAACCTGCTCACCCTCACGATCTGGCGGGCCCACAGCCAATGCTATGCCGAACAGATCGAGCATATGACGAGCTTGCTTGTGAACAACACGGGCGGCTGGCAGGGAATTAAACGGCAGACCCTCACCGTCGAGCGCAACGATGATCCGCTAGAGCTCAATATCTATCCCCTTTACTCGGGCATTCCTGTCCTGACCGCCTGGCAAGCCGCAGTGGATGCAGGGACAATTCAGCGTCTTGATCCGAGCTTGCGTCGCGACATGGCAAAACAGGCAGAGGGCGCAGCGAATTATCGCGCAAGGATGGAGCAGGCATTTGAAGCTCGCAGGGAATTGCGCGCGCTCATGAAGCCGGGCCGCCTGAGCGATTCTGATCGGCTCGCCGCACTCAATGACGTTGCTGAACTCGAAAGCATCCGCCGTTGGCTGGACTTCGATCCGCTGAAAGATACGTACGGTGACATCGACTTTACCCGTGCGGAAAAAGCGGCCTTCAACCAAGAGCTGGAGGATTGGAATGCCATCCTGGGGCAAGGGGTCAACCGTGGATGCTGGACGGGGCTTGACGTGCCGGAAGCGATGAGACTGGAAAACAGGCAATGATCCGCCCCTTCCGCCTTCGCAGTCCCCAGCCCGACACGGTTCGCTCGATCCGCTACTGGGCAATGGAATGGTCCGGCCCTTCCGCCTCAGGCGCCTCCAGGACAACCTGAGCGACGGCTCTTTTCGGCATTGTGCCGGAATGATCGGAATGGCCGAAATTGGGGCGCAAAGCTGACGTCAGAAGACCCGGCTTCGCATGAGTTCTTCCAGCCAAATTCCGGACAAGGTTCCCACCCCCGCTAGCCTCCGCACCCCCCGCGCGGTAAGGGGCCGCGCATGAGCGATTCCTCCCCCGCCGCACCTGCCTCCGCCCCCGCCGCGATCACCCCGGACCTCGTCGCCGAACACGGCCTCAGCCCCGATGAATATGGCGTCATTCTGGCCGCCCTGGGCCGCGAGCCGAACCTGACCGAACTCGGCATTTTTTCGGTCATGTGGTCGGAGCACTGCTCCTACAAATCCTCCCGCCTGCACCTCAAAAAACTGCCCACCACCGGGCCTCAGGTCATCCAGGGCCCCGGCGAAAATGCGGGCGTCGTCGATATCGGCGACGGCGATGCGGCCATCTTCAAGATGGAATCGCACAATCACCCCAGCTTCATCGAGCCCTATCAGGGCGCGGCGACCGGCGTCGGCGGCATCCTTCGCGATGTGTTCACCATGGGCGCGCGGCCCATCGCCAACATGAACGCGCTCCGCTTCGGCGCGCCGGACCATCCCAAGACCCGGCATCTGGTGAAGGGCGTCGTCGCGGGCATTGGCGGCTATGGCAACTGCGTGGGCGTCCCCACCATCGGCGGCGAGACCAATTTCCACCCCGCCTACAACGGCAACATCCTCGTCAACGCCATGACGGTCGGCCATGCCCGCACCGACAAGATCTTCTATTCCGCCGCCGCCGGGATCGGCAACCCGGTGGTCTATGTCGGCTCGAAGACCGGCCGCGACGGCATTCACGGCGCGACCATGGCTTCGGCGGAGTTCACTGAGGATTCTGAGGAAAAGCGCCCCACCGTTCAGGTCGGCGACCCCTTCACCGAAAAGCTGCTGATCGAGGCGTGCCTGGAACTGATGGCATCCGACGCCATCGTCGCCATTCAGGATATGGGCGCGGCGGGCCTCACCTCCTCGTCGGTCGAAATGGCGGACAAGGGCGGCGTCGGCATCGAGCTCGACCTGTCGCAGGTGCCCTGCCGCGAGGAGGCGATGACCCCTTACGAGATGATGCTGTCGGAATCGCAGGAGCGCATGCTGATGGTCCTGAAGCCGGGCCGCGAGGGCGAGGCCGAGGCCATCTTCCGCAAATGGGAACTCGATTTCGCGGTCATCGGCAAGGTGACCGATACCCAGCATCTCGTGCTGACCTTCGAGGGCGAGACGGTCGCCGACATTCCGCTCGGCCCGCTCGGCGACAACGCGCCGCTTTACGACCGTCCGCATGTCCCGACGCCTAAGCGGGCGGCGCTCGGGCCGATCACCGCGGTCGGCAGCCCCGCGCAGAATCTCCTGACGCTGATGGGGTCGCCCGATCTCGCCTCGCGCCGCTGGATCTGGGAGCAGTATGACCACATGGTCATGGCCGACACCATCGGCCGCCCCGGCGGCGACGCCTCCGTCGTGCGCGTGCATGGCACGAAGAAGGCGCTGGCCGTCACCACCGACTGCAACCCGCGCTACTGCTTCGCTGACCCGGTGGAGGGCGGCAAGCAGGCCATTGCCGAGGCGTACCGCAACCTCACCGCCGTCGGCGCGAAGCCGCTCGCGACGACCGACTGCATGAACTTCGGCAATCCCGAACGCCCTGAAATCATGGGGCAATTCGTTGGGTGCATCGAGGGGATGGCGGCGGCGTGCTCTGCCCTCGACATGCCCATCGTCTCAGGCAACGTCTCCCTTTACAACGAAACCAACGGTGTAGGAATTCTTCCTACACCCGCCATCGGCGCCATCGGCCTGATCCCCGATTCCACCCTCCGCTGCGACCTCTCATTCAAGGCGGCAAACCAGGCCATCTACCTCGTCGGCGAAACCCGCGGTCATCTCGGCCAGTCGGTCTGGCTCCGCCAGATCATCGGCAGCGAGGACGGCCCCCCGCCCCCCGTCGATCTCGCGGCAGAGGAGCGCGCCGGCGACTTCATCCGCGGTGTAATTCTCGAGGGCACAGCAACCGCCTGTCACGACTGCTCCGACGGCGGCGCTTTGGTCGGCATCGCCGAAATGGCCCTCGCTGGAAAGATCGGGGCGACCCTGGACGGCCCCACCTTCGCCGACGAGAAATTTACCTCTGGCGATCACAGCGCCTGGTTCGGCGAAGACCAGGCCCGCTACGTCGTCACCGTCACCGACAGCGACAGCGCGAAGTTCGAGGACATGGCAAAGGCGGCCGGTGTCCCGGTCCACCCCCTCGGCAAAACCGGGGGCGGATCCGCCACAGAACCCGCGCTCCTAATCGACGGGGACAAGCTGACCCTAGACGCCCTCTACGCCGCCCACGAAAACTGGCTGCCGGACCTGATGAGCCGCTAGACCGCCGCCGCCAGTTCCGCTTCTGCGCCGAGGAGGTCATAGGGGTCGACCCCCTCCTCCTCGCGCCACACCCGGTGGCATTCCTGGTACGCCGTCGGCGCGGGAATGTTCAGCGCCCGCCGCGCCTCGAACAGGTCCATCGCCAAGAGGTCGCGGATCGAGCGGCTGATCAGCGTTTCCGCCTCTCGCCCCGTCCGCTGCGCCTGACGCAGCGCCTTGAAGATCGGCGCTTTCGAGCCCTTCATCACCCGCTTCATGTGCACCCCGCCGGCATAGCCGATGAGGAGATGCCCATGGCTCGGGCTCTGCCCATGCGTGAACAGCAGCACGCACTGCTCGCCCAGCGCATCGCGACCATAGCCGGTCAGCACATGGAACAGGTCATGCGTGTCGCGCGACCGCTCGGCGAACCACTGCACCAGGTCGTCATATTTCTTGCGGCCCAGGCTTTCCTGTTCCGCCACCAGCCCGGCGGCCGTCAGGCCCTCGCGCTCCATGAAATCGCAATAGGCGTGCGCGACGGAGCGCCGTGGCAGTTTCCGCAGCGTCTCATGATCGTCGAGAATTTCGGGCAGGTGCGGTTCGGTCTTGCGCAGATGCTCGCCCTGTTCGCTCAGCACCAGTTCGCGGATGCGCGCCACGAATTCCAGGTGCGGCAGCGATTCAAAAATCTTGAAGACTTCGGCGGTATCTTCCTTGTTCTTCAGCAGCTGCCGAAAATGACCGAACGCCTTCAGCGGACGATAGCACGACTCCGGCCGGTCCGGATGCCAAAAAACCGTGCCGTCCGCCGAACGTTCTTCAGCGTGATCCATATTGAGCTCCACCTGCCTTGCACCGGGCAAGATAGGCGAACGCGGCGGGTCTGCAAACAGCGGCGCGTTTCGCCGGCTAATCGAAGCGGCGAGCGAGCGCCTGCATCCTGGGGCGGACGCGGAGAAAACGACCGTAGAGCCATTGCAGGCCGCGCAGGATTCTCGGGTTTCTCGCGAGGAGGCCAAAAGGCCTGAGCAGCGGGATCGCGCGCCACATGGCGGCGAAGGCTTCGGCGCCCTGGACGAGGCGGCCGTCCTCCCTGGCGTGGAAGCGTTCGAGGAGGGCGCGGCGGTCGATGGGGCAGGCCTCCGGAGTGGTTGATGAGAGGTCGGAGAAGACGATGGAATCAGTTCTGTCCAGTTTTCTCATCAGCGCGATTTCGCGGACGCAAAGCGGACAAGTCCCATCATACCAGACAGTTACGCGCGGTTCGGGAGCTATTGCCAGTGTCCCATCCGAATTTCCCCTTTGCCTTGCCATCGGTCGAACCTTGCGAGCGGCGGGCGCGCGCAGCCACCCCGCAAAGCGCCGCAGCCCGAACCAGCGCCGCCCAGGGCCGCTCTTTTTGCTATTGCAACACGCTCGCAGAAGGCGTATCTAAGAATCGTTCGCAAGGGAGAAAGTCGCGCCCATGGTCGTCTGCAGCTGCAACGCAATCCGGGAACGGGATGTGCGCTCCGTCGCACGGTCCGGTGCGGGCTGCGCGAAAAGCGCCTACGCCGCCCTCGGTTGCCGCCCGCAATGCGGCCAGTGCCTGCCCATCGCGCGCGACATCGTGCGCGCCGAGCGCACCCGCGCCGGCTGATTGCCAGCCTTTTCAAGCGCCTGACCGGCCGCGGGGCCGCAATCGCGTTTCAGAATAATTCGCAATAATATTCGTGACTTGACGGTATGAGTCCGCGCCTGCCATGTGACCCCCACATCACATCGAAAGGAACCGTCCGCATGAAGGGCAACCCAAAGGTCATCGCGCTTCTCAACGAGACGCTGAAGAACGAACTGACGGCGGTGAACCAGTACTGGCTTCACTACCGGATGCTGCACAATTGGGGCATCTACAAACTGGCCGAGTTCGAACGGCACGAGTCGATCGATGAGATGAAGCACGCCGACCGCCTCGCGGAACGCATCCTCTTCCTCGAAGGGCTGCCGAACTTCCAGGCGCTCGGTCACCTGCGGATCGGCGAAACGGTCGAAGAAGTGCTGAAAGCCGACCTGCAAGTCGAAATCGAAGCGGTCGAACAGCTGAAGCGCGCCGTCAAGGAGTGCGAGGACACGCAGGACTACGTGTCCCGCGACCTGTTCGCGGAGATCCTCTCGAACGAGGAAGAGCATATCGATTATATCGAGCAGCAGCTGGAGCAGATCGACCGCATGGGGCTGCCCAACTACATCCAGCTCCACAGTTCGCCTCAGCCCAAAGAGGGGTAGCACGGAGAGCGGCGCGGCTTCACAGCGGCCGACTCCGCGGGCGAAGCTGGGTGCTGATCCGCGCTTTGGCTTCGCAGGGTAGGCATGCTCAGCGTATGCGAAGGCTAGGGTTCTGCCGTCGTTAACTTAACGCCGTCATCCCGGCGAAGGCCGGGATCCACCTCGTGTGGGTTCGGATCGGTATCGCTTTCGAGGAGATGGATCCCGGCTTTCGCCGGGATGACGGGTTTGTGTGTGGAGGCGCGGTAGGCACCGGGGTTAGGCTCGGTCTGCTGCTTCGATGCGGGGGGGGGGTGACCCTTCGACAGGCTCAGGGTGAGCGGAAGGGGGATTTACGGCGCCGTTAAGAGATCACCCGCGCACCCTGAGCCTGCCTGCCCCTAGCGAAGGCTGGGGGTCGAAGGGCGTCGGCGCGTCGGCGCTGCTGCGTTTACAACCCTGTCGATCCGAGCGCGGTTCGTTTTTGTCGGCGCGTTTGCAGGGGGTTGGTTTCGCGTTCGAAGAAGCTGAGCGTTTCGCGGAACAGGGGGCGGAGCTGGGCGACGAGGACGAGCATGTCCTCCGGCCCCTCCTGGATTTCGACGCAGCGGCGCGCAGCCAGTTCGATGCGGTAGCAGAGGTCGCCGAGCTGTTCCGCGCCGAGCTGCCGCGCCTCTGTCTTCAAGGTGTGCGCCGGTAGGATCATGCCGCTGGCATCGCCCCCGCGCTGGGCGCTTTCGATGGCGGTCACGCCGGTCTCGCCATCCTCTCGAAAATAGCCGAGCGTCGTGATCAGGCGCGGGCCGAGAATCTCTCGAATCTGTTCGAACATCTGAACGTTCACGGTCATGCCGAGACGCTTCCCCAACCACTGTTCTGCGCTCGCGGACGGCTATCGGCGGGCGGTCTGACGACAACGGGCGGCCTAAACCGGGCGACGTAAAGAATTGGTAAGCAGGTCCGTTTCCATGCCGAAACGAGGGATGAGCGGTTAGCTCCCCCCATTAGTCTCGCGTCAGTCTCGCGTCAGCAGAAACTGCCCCGGTTCCTTCGTCCTGCATATCCAGCCTCGCTCGGACGCGAAGGCGGGCACATCGGTTTCCGCCGCCGGATCGTCCGCAATGAGGAGGAAGCGGTTTTGGTCCGGGTCCAGCCGCATGGCGCGGGCGAGGCGGAGGACCGGCATCGGACAGCGCAGGCCGCGCGCATCCACCACACCCGCTTCGCCGGTTTTGCTAGCTGCCTTGTCCACGCCGGGCGCTTTAGCATCGCCGTCAAACACAAGGGAGAGCCAGAATGACGAGCATGTTTCGCGACGATCTGATGAAGGGCGAGCGCATTCTCGTCACCGGCGGCGGCACCGGGCTGGGCCGCTCCATGACCGAAGCCTTCATGGAGCTGGGTGCCGAATGCATCATCTGGGGGCGCCGCGGCGGGGTGCTTCAGGAGACGGCCGACGAGCTGATGAAGGCGACCGGCGGCACCTGCCACACCGCCGCCGTCGACATCCGCAATGCCGGTGCCATCGAGGATGCGATGGAAGAGGCCTTTGCCGAGAAGCCGCTGACCGGGGTGGTCAACAACGCGGCAGGGAATTTCGTGTCGCCGACCGAGCGTTTGTCGGCGAACGCCTTCAACGCCATCGCCTCCATCGTCGCGCACGGCACGTTCAATGTGACCGTGGCGGCGGGCAAGCGCTGGATCGAGGCGGGCGACAAGGGATCGATCCTGTCCATCGTTGCCAGCTGGGTCTGGAATGGCGGGCCCTTCACGGTGCCGTCGGCCATGTCGAAGGCAGGCGTCGCGGTGATGACGCAGAGCCTGTCGAGCGAGTGGGGCCCCAAGGGCATCCGCGCCAACGCCATCGCGCCCGGCCCCTTCAAATCCGAAGGCATGGAGGCGCGCCTGATGCCGGGACCGCTGGCGGAGAAGCTGGGGTCGGGCGACATGGGCGCGCGGGGGAACCCGATGGGCCGCTGGGGCGAGCACCGCGAACTGCAGAACCTCGCCTGCTACCTGATGGCGCCGGGATCGGAATATGTGAACGGCGAGGTGATCGCCATCGACGGCGGCCAGTGGCTGGCAGGCGGCGGCAATTTCTCCGCGATGAGCGCACTGTCGTCGGAGGACTGGGACATGATCGGCGAGGCGATCAAGAACACCAACGCCAAGGACCGCGCCAAGCGGACGACCTGAGGGGGCGGTGCCTCAACCCAAGCCCAACCAGATTTGTCATCCCAGCACAGGCTGGGATCCACTCTGAACGCCTTCCACCTGGTGCGAGGGTCACAGCGTGGATTCCAGCCTTCGCTGGAATGACTAGGAGGTGAGACAAAGCCGCCGAGTGCGATCCATCCCCTTGCGCCGCCCCCAGTGGGCGCGCAAAGGCCGCGGGCTATCATGACCGAGACTGCCAACCCGTCCCCGCCCCTGCGTGGCTCCCTGATCTTCGTGATCGCCGTCGTGCTGATCGACATGATCGGCTTTGGCATCATCATGCCGGTGGTGCCCGCGCTGCTGTCCGAGCTGACCGGGGAATCGACGGGGCAGAGTGCGGTCTACTGGGGCTGGCTGAGCTTCGTTTACGCGGCGATGCAGTTCGTGTTCGGGCCCATCATCGGCAACCTGTCGGACCGGTTCGGGCGGCGGCCCGTCCTGCTGGCGACGATGGTTGCCTATGCCATCAATTACATGATCATGGGGCTGGCCCCGACGCTCCTGTGGCTGTTCATCGGGCGCATCGTGGCGGGCATTACCGGCGCGAGCTTCTCGGTTGCCTACGCTTATGTCGCGGACGTGTCGTCACCGGAAAAGCGCGCGCAGAATTTCGGACTGATCGGCGTCGCCTTCGGGCTGGGGTTCATCTTGGGCCCGGCGATGGGCGGGTTCATCGGCGATGCGTACGGGACGCGGGCACCCTTCTATGTGGCGGGCGCGCTGGCGGCGGCGAACTTCCTGTTCGGCTTCCTGGTCCTGCGCGAGAGCCTGCCGGTGGAGAAGCGGCGGCCGTTTTCCCTCGTACGGTCGAACGCGGTTTCGGCGCTGCGCGAACTCAGCGACCAGAACCGGATCGTGCTGTGGTACGCCGCCGCCCTCCTCGTCTGGATGACGGCGCACATGGTGTACCCGATCATCTGGGCGTTTTTCGTGGTGGAAGCCTTTGGCGGCAACATCCCGTTCGGCTGGTCGCAGGAGCTGTTCGTGGGCGCGACGCTGGCCTATGTCGGCCTGACTAGCGCGGTGGTGCAGGGCGGGCTGATCCGCATCATCGTGCCGCGGATCGGGGAAGCGCGGGCCGTGACGCTGGGCGTCTTTGGCATGGTGTCGGGGACGGTAATCTACGTCTTCATGCGCGATCCGATCTGGATCCCGGTGGCGGTGACGATCGGGTCGCTGCAGGGCCTCGTTCAGCCGTCGATCAACGGCCTCATGAGCCGCGCGGTGTCGGACACGCAGCAGGGCGAGCTGCAGGGGGCGGTGGCGAGCCTCTCCAGCCTGTCATCGGTGATCGGGCCGCCGGTGTTCACACAGGTGTTCTTCCTGTTCACAGCGGCGGGAACGGCGCTCTATGTGCCGGGCGCGGCGTTCGGACTGGCGGGGCTGATCGCGCTGGCGGCGCTGGCGCTGTTCCTGCGCGGGACGTGGCTGTTCCGCACCGAACGGCCCGGCGCGGTCAGCGAACCTGCATGATCTTGAGGCCCCGGTCGCGGTAGAGCCGCGCGTAGAATTTCTTCATGAAGAACCGGCGCTTGCCGCGCCTGCCGCGCGCGATCCAGACGCCGTCGGGATGCTGGAACAGGTCATGCTCGACCTCATCTGATTCGGCCAGCATGCGGTCCTTGTCGTCCTTGTGCAGGCCGCGCCACTGCGCCACCGCCTGCTGCCGCCGGGACCACATCCAGATGAGGACCATGCTGAGAAGCACCAGCGCGCCGAAGACGGCTGCGATGGTGCGGACGGGAAACTCGCGCTCCAGCGAGCCGCTGCCGACGGGGCGGGCGGGTTCGGGGGCCTCGCCCTCAAGGATGCGGATCTCGCCCTCGCCGGCGCGGATGCGCTCGACAGTGCCGTCGCCGCCGGCAATCGCGCCCAGGCCAACAGCGCCCACCGTCAACGTGTAGACCGGCCGCTCGGCGCATTTCACCTTCATGGTGATGAAGCTGCTGACGCGGCTGAACACCTGGTAGCGCTCGATATAGGTACAGCGGGCATCGACCTCCGTCAGGGCCTGCCCGATCAGGAGGTCGACGGCCTCCCCCTCCTCCCCGTCGCGAAGGGCGCGGAACAGGCGCTCGCTGGCGGAGGCGTTTTCGGCAAGGGTATCGCCCTCCCCGCTGAGAAGATCGTCGGCGTCGCTGTCACTGACGACGGCCGTGGGGATCTGGGCGGTCACAGGGGCCGCAGGCGCGGCAACCATCGCGCCGAGCACAAGCGCAGGCGGCAGTGCTGCCCGCAGAACCGCCCCGTCTGCCCAGTTTGTTACCCGCCCGATCATGGCGCGCAGCCTACCCGCCCTTTCCTGTCAAAGGCAATCACTGGACAACGGACCATTTCGCCCCCAACCGTGCGGCAAAAGAGCGTAAAACGGGGGGAATCAGGGTAATGGCGACAGCAGCCATGGACGAGCGGCAGTTACCGGTGTCGCCGAAGGCGCGGCGCCTAACGCTGATCCTTCTGACCGCGACCTATTTCTTCTCCTATATGGACCGCCAGATCCTCGCGATCCTGCAGGAGGATATCAAAGCCGACCTGCTGCTTTCCGACACGCAGCTCGGCCTGCTGGCCGGGTTCGCCTTCGCGCTGTTCTATGCGACGCTCGGCATCCCGGTCGCCTCGCTGGCCGACCGCATGAACCGGCGCAACATCATCGCCATTGCGCTGGCGCTGTGGAGTGCAATGACCGCGCTGTGCGGCGTGGCCCAAAATTACCCGCAGCTTCTCCTTGCCCGTATCGGCGTGGGCATCGGCGAGAGCGGCTCCTCGCCCCCCAGCCACTCGATGATCGCCGATATGTATCCGGCAAACGAGCGGGCCAGCGCGCTCGCCATCTATTCGCTCGGCGTTTACCTCGGCGGTGCGGGCGGGTTGATCCTCGGCGGCAATGCCGTCGAGGAGTTTGGCTGGCGCGCCGCCTTCTTCATCGTTGGTATCCCGGGGATCATTCTCGCCGTTTTCGTACGGATGTTCGCGACCGAGCCGCCGCGCGGGCTGTCCGATGCGAAGCCGGATGTTCCCACCAAGACAGTCGCCGAAGCCGCCGCCGAAGCCACGCCCACGATCCGCGAAGGCTTTCGCGCGATCTGGAAGTCGAAGGCGGCGGTCCACCTCGTCATGGGCGTAACCATTACCTCGCTGATCGGCTATGCGCTGACCGGCTGGACGCCGAGCTACCTGATCCGCAGTTTCGGCATGACGCCGGGCACGGTCGCCAATTATTTCGCGCCGCTGTCCCTGATTGCCGGCACGGGCGGCGTGCTGTTCAGCGGTAAGCTGGCGGACTGGCTGGCAAAGCGGCGCGGACTGCATACGCAGGCGTGGATGGTCGGCTGGCTGAAGCTCGCCGCTTTCCCGATCCTCATCCTCTTCTACGTCCTCGATGACGTGTATCTCGCCATCGGCGCCTATCTCGTCGCCCACTTCCTTCAGTCCTGCTATCTCGGCCCGACCTTCGCGCTGATCCAGGGTCTCGCGCCTGTAAAGATGCGGTCGGTGTGGGCGGCGATCACACTCCTCGTTATCAACCTGATCGGCCTTGGCCTTGGCCCGACGATGATCGGCATCCTGTCGGATTATTACGCCGTCCGGTTCGACGTTGGCGCGGAGTCGCTGCGCTGGGCGCTGTTCACGATGATCCTGCTGACACCGTGGGCGATCTATCACTATTGGCGCGCCGGCACGCTGCTGAAGCAAGGTGCCGAGAAAGGCACCTGAGGCTCGCGCAGATATCTCGATTTTCGTTTCCCTGCCGGGAGCCGTTCCGTACCGTGCCGTGAGCCAGGCCAGCATCCATGTCGACGCGCGCATGCTATGGTGAGAGTCTGCAGCGCGCGAGGCGGCCGGGACGGGGCACCTGAAGACATCAACGTCCCAAAATCCCGCGCTGGGTGGATCATTCTGCGAGGCAAACGGGAGAACAACAATATGCCAGATCAACAGAAACAAGACGAAGGCAGCAATTACGGACGTTTCATGGCGATGGTGGGAACCTCCACCGCCATCATGTTCGGCCTCATGTATCTGAACACTTACGTGCTCGATCATGTGTTCTGGAGCGAAACCCGCTTCTGGATGATGTTAGTCATGGGCGCGGTCATGGCGGTCGTGATGCTCACCTTCATGTGGAGCATGTACAAAAATTCGGCGAAAAACTGGACGATCATCGGTGTCGCGGTGGTGACGTTTGCCTTGGCGTTATTCCTGGTTCGCAGCCAGGCGACGATTGATGACAGCGAGTATATGGCGGCGATGATCCCACATCATTCCATTGCCATTCTAACGAGCGAGCGCGCCGGGATCGATGACATTCGCGTGCGCAAGCTGGCCAACGATATCATTCGCGCCCAGCGGCGCGAGATTGACGAGATGCGCTGGCTGCTGGCCGATATCGATGCAAACGGCATCGCCGCCACGGAGGCCGAGGCCGAAGCCCGACCACTGCCGGATTTCAAAGCCAGCGTGAACCCGGGCACACCGACGCCGGGCGCGTAGTTCCGCGGCCATTGGTTTGCGTCTCCCTATCTGGGAGTCGCCCCGCGCCCTTGCTTTGATTTGCGTCTCCCTATCCGGGAGTCGCCCCGCACCGCCCCGCTCCCTGACTTTTGGTTTGCGTCTCCCTACCGGGAGCCGCCCGTACCACCCCGCGCCCCCTGCCCTAACCACCCCACATGGTATCCTCAGGGGTGGTTACGGCACGGGGCGCGGGGTGGTACGGGCTC
>JAZBPX010000057.1:0-29163 GCA_036351775.1 Pacificimonas sp.
CCTGCCCTAACCACCCCACATGGTATCCTTAGGGGTGGTTAGGGCAGGGGGGCGCGGGGCGGTGCGGCTTTCGCAGGTTCAACCCGCCTCCGAACGCTCCGTTGTCAGGGGCCGCTGCATGAGGGCCGTCAGGGCATCGCGGGCGGCGAGGTTGCCCTGGACGAGGCCGAGGACCGCTTCGGCGATGGGCATTTCCACGCCGAGGTCGCGGGCGAGCGACACAAGGACTGGGGCGGTGTGGACGCCCTCCGCGACCGTGACCCTGTCCGCCATCAGGTCCGCCGCGCTGCGGCCCTCGCCAAGCGCCTTGCCGAAACTCATGTTGCGCGAGGCCTCCGACGAGCAGGTCAGGACGAGGTCGCCAAGGCCTGAGAGCCCCGCCAGCGTTTCCTCGCGCGCGCCCTTGGCAAGGCCGAAGCGGAGCATTTCCGCAAAACCCCGGCTGATGATGGCGGCGCGGGCGTTCTTGCCGATGTCGAGGCCCGCCGCGACGCCGCAGGCGATGGCGAGGACGTTCTTGACCGCGCCGCCAACCTCCGCGCCGATCACGTCGGTCGAGGCGTAGGGGCGAAAGGCCGGGCTGGCGATGCGCGCGATCAGGCGGTCGGCAAGCGCAGCGTCGGCGCAGGAGAAAGTAACGGCGGCCGGGAGGCCTCTCGCCACTTCATCGGCAAAGGTGGGTCCGGAGAGGACGCAGAGCGGGGCGCCCGGCTGGACGGCCTCGGCGACTTCGCTCATCAGGAGCTTGGTGCCCGCCTCGATGCCTTTGCAGCAGAGGATTATGGGTTTGCTACAGGGGCCGAGCGCTTCGAGGGCGGCGCGGGCATGCTGGGCGGGCGTCACGAGGAGCAGGGCGTCGCAGGGGGACAGGTCAGCGAGGTCTGTTGTTGCCTCGAGGTCCGGCGAGAGCGCGATGCCAGGGAGGAAGGTGCGGTTTTCGCGCCGCTCGTTGATGTCCGCGACGGTCTCCGGCTCGCGCGCCCACAGGGTGACGGGGCCGTTTGCGGTGCAGGTCTGGGCGAGCGCAGTGCCCCACGCGCCGCCGCCGATGACGCCCAGCCGCATTTGGGGCCCGGTCATGCCTTGTAGCCAGCGCCGCGCGCCGCCTCTGCGTCTGGGTCGAGCGGCCAGCGCGGGCGGGCGGGGGTGTCAAGCGGGTCGCCCCCTGCGCTTACCAGACCGGCGCGCAGGCGCTCGATTCCGGCCCAGGCGATCATGGCGGCGTTGTCGGTGCAGAGGCGGGCGGGCGGCGCGATCATCGGCAGGTCATTGCGCTTTGCAAGATCGGTAAGCGCGCTGCGGATGACGGCATTGGCAGCGACACCGCCCGCAACGACGAGCGCGGTGGCATCGGGAGCACTCTGCATGGCCCGGGCAGTGCGGTCGATCAGGCAGTCGGCGGCGGCGCGCTGAAATGAGGCGGCGATGTCGGCGGCGGCGGGCGGATCGTCCTGCTGCGAGGCCCGGAGGACGGCGCTTTTTAGCCCTGCGAAGGAGAAGTGCGGTTCGTCCGACCCGGCGAGCGGGCGCGGGAGCGGGACGGCGGTTTCGTCGCCGGTCTTCGCCAGCGCCTCGATGAGAGGTCCGCCGGGATAGCCGAGGCCGAGGATTTTCGCGGCCTTGTCGAAGGCTTCGCCGACGGCGTCGTCGATCGTGGTGGCGAGGCGGCGGTACTGGCCGGGCGCATCGACCTGCAGGATCTGCGTGTGGCCGCCGGAGACGAGGAGGAGCAGGTAAGGAAATTCCAGTCCCGGCTCGGCGAGGCGCGGGCTGAGCGCGTGGCCCTCCAGATGATTGACCGCAATCAGGAGCTTATCAGCTGCGTAGGCGAGCGCCTTGCCCGTCACGAGGCCGACCATGACGCCGCCGATCAGGCCAGGTCCTGCGGTGGCGGCGATCGCGTCGATATCGGCTAGGGTCAGGTCCGCCTGCGCCAGCGTGGCCTCGACCATCGGCGACAGGCGGTCCGAATGGGCGCGGGCTGCGATTTCGGGGACGACACCGCCATAGGGCGCGTGCTCCGTGTTTTGCCCAACCACGATGTCGGCAAGGATCGTCCCGTCGGCGGCGACGATGGCGACGGCGGTGTCGTCGCAGCTCGATTCGATGCCGAGCACGATGGGCCTTTGCGGCGGTGAGGAGGAAGCGGCGTTCATATTGTGTCCGCTTCGCGACCTAGTTACGCGGCGGAGAATGGACAAGGACGCCCCCCTTCGTATCGGTACGCGCGGCTCGCCGCTGGCGCTGGCGCAGGCCGAGGCGGTGAAGGCGGCTCTGGCAGGCGAGGGCCGGGCGGGCGAGATCGTCACGGTCTCCACGAGGGGCGACCGGCGGCGGGACGTGCCGCTGGCCCAGCTGGGCGGAAAGGGTGTCTGGACGAAGGAGCTGGAACGCGCGCTGCTGGACGGCGAGATCGATCTGGCGGTGCACTCGCTGAAGGATGTGGAGAGCGTCAGGCCGGACGGGCTGCTGGTGGCCGCGACCCTGCCCCGGGCGGACGTGCGCGAGCGGCTGATCGGTGTCGCCGGTCTCGATGCGCTCACGGGCGGGATGCGCGTCGGCACGTCGTCGCCGCGCCGGGCCGCGCAGCTTCTGCGGCGGGTGCCGGGTCTGGTGATCGAACCGCTGCGGGGGAATGTCGCGACGCGGCTGAAGGCGATCAAGGACGGGGCGTTCGATGCCACCCTGCTGGCGGCGGCGGGGCTGTCGCGACTGCGTCATGACGATGTGGGCTCGGCGCTGACGACGGAAGACATGCTGCCCGCGCCGGGACAGGCGGCCATTGCCATCGAGGCGCGCGCGGATGACGCCGCTGTTCTTCAGGCGCTCGCGGCAATCAACCATGCCGAGACCTTTACGGCTGTAACGGCAGAGCGAGCGGTGTCGCGGCGGCTGGGCGGCAGCTGTCACAGCCCGGTGGCTGCATTGGCGCGGCGGGACGGTGAAGGCTGGTATCTGCGGGCGGAAATCCTGAGCCTTGATGGTGCCGACCTGCGTTCCGCCGAGCGACGCTTCGCGGCGGCGGATGCCGAAGCGGCAGGTACGGCAATGGCCGAGGCGCTGCTGGCGGGTGCGCCGGACAGCATCGCCAGGCTGTTCGGCGGCGCGTGAAGGTTCTGGTAACGCGGCCCGCCGTGCAGGCGGCGCGAACCGCGGCGCGGCTCACAGCGCTGGGGCATGAGGCGCTGGTGTCGCCGCTGCTATGTCTCGAACCGAGGGACTGGACACTGCCCGCCCGGCAACCCGATGCCCTGATTGCGACCAGCGCGAACGCCTTTGCGGGCGGGATCCCGCCAGACCTGCGCACCCTTCCGCTCTACTGTGTCGGACGGCGAACCGCCGAGGCGGCAGTCGCTGCCGGTTTCGCTGACGCGCGGGTGACGGGCGACGGCACGGCGGCAGGCCTGTTTGCCGCCCTGCCGCGCGGCGATGCGCGCTATCTGTATCTATCCGGGCGAGACATCAGCACCCCGCCGCCGCGGGATCTCTCGATCGAGCGGGTTGTGACCTATGAAATGGTGCCCTACCGCCTGTCGCACGATGCAGTGACCGACCTAGAGAGGGGACGGATCGACTGGGTTCTGAGCTATTCGGCAGCGTCGCTAACGCGGTTTACGGAGGAACTGGCGCGGGCAGGTGTCGACCGGCGCGGTCTTTCGGCCGCCCATCTCGGCGCGGCGGATGCTGCGGACAGAACCGGCTGGCAGCGCTTCGTCACGGCGGATGGACCGACCGAAGATGCGCTCTTTGCGGCGGCGGGGCTGCTGTGCGAAGACAGCGGGCGATGAGGGCTTTCGGGTGAGCATGATGGACGAGCGGCGAACAACGGCGACCCCGAATGGGCGTGACAGTACGCGCGATACCGGGCGCGGCGATGGGCGCGGTAGCGGCATGGCGGCGTGGCTGATCATCCTGCTGCTGGTTGCCTTCATCGGCGGCATGCTGCTGTCGCCCTGGTTCGAGAATGAAGTGCGGCCGCGCCTGCCGTTCATTACCGCGGAACGCGCCGAAGACGCGCTGACCGCGCGGCTCGACCAGCAGGAACGCGCCATCGAACTGCTGGAAGGGCGAATCGCGGCGGTCGAGCAGCGGCCGGAGGCGCCGAGCCTTCCCAGCGTCATTGCCGATACCAACGAGCAGCCCGCGCTGAACGACCCGGTTCCCGCAGAGGCGGCGGCGGAACTGGCGACGGGGCAGCTCGCCGGCCTGTCGACGCGCGTCGATGCGCTGGACCGGCAGCAGACACAGATCGGCAGCCGCGTGGACAATCTGTCGGCGGAGGTCGCCGGCCTGACCGTGCGCGTGCAGGATACGCGCGGCGAAGCGGCCGGCCAGGTTGAGCGGGCCGAGCGACTGGCGCGGGAGGCGCGGTCGGTGATCCTGGTCGCACAGGCGCGGCGGGCGTTCGAACAGGGACAGCCGCTTGGACCGGTCGAGCCGGCCCTGCGGACGGCGCTGGGGCCGGACAGCAGCGAACAGATCGACCGGCTGGTCGCGGGGATGCGCGGTCTCGTGCGGCCGCCCGCGCTTGCCGACCGGTTCGCACGGCTGGCCCCGCAGCTGATCGACCCGGCGCGCGGTCAGGCGGGGGAGGAGAGCTGGTGGTCCTCCTTCACCTCCGGCGTCGCGAGCATCTTCGAGGTGCGCCGCGCGCAAGACGAACCGAACGCCGAGCGCACCGAGGATGTCGTTGCCCGCGTCGAAACCCTGATCCGTGCCGGCAATGTGGACGGCGCGCTCGCCGCCTTTCGCTCGCTGCCGGATGCCGTGCAGCAGCGCGGCCAGCGCTGGGCGCGCGATGCCCAGCGCTACCTGCAGACCGAATCGGTGCTGGCGCAGCTGGAGGCGCAGGTTGTCGGCGAAGGCAGCGCCGCCGCGCCCGAACCCGCGCAGCCGCAGGGGACGACGCAGCTCTAGGCTGCGCGAATTAGATCTGATCGAAGAAACGTCTGGAGCGGGCGAGGCGATTCGAACGCCCGACCCCAACCTTGGCAAGGTTGTGCTCTACCCCTGAGCTACGCCCGCTCACTGGCGTCATCGCTGGAAGGATCGAAACCGCATAAGGCGGCGCTTCCGGCGTGGGAGGCGGGCAAGTAACACCCGGCCCGCATGCTGGCAAGTCCTTTGCGAAACGGCGATCCGGCCCCATATCGACGCCTGATCTCAACGGCGGTGAGGCAATCGGTTTCGCCGCCGCGCACGAAAGGAACCCGACCCTTGGCCACCCTGACGACCCCTGAAGGCGACCGCGCCGCAATGGAGGCCTTCCAGACCGACGTGATCGAGCCGAGCATGACCGCGCTCGTGATTCTCGATTTCCATGCCGAATGGTGCGGGCCGTGCAAGCAGGTCGGGCCGGTGCTTGAAAAAGTCGCGGCGGACTATGCCGACAGGGGCGTCATCCTGAAGAAGATCGACGTCGACAAGAATCCCGTCATTGCCGCGCAGTTCCGGGTGCAGTCGATCCCGCAAATCTATGCCATCCATCAGGGCCAGCCGGTCGCCGACCTGACGCAGGCGCGGACCGAGCCGCAGTTCAAGCAGTTCCTCGACGAAATCCTGCCGCAGCTGAATATCGGCGGCGCGGATGCGGGTGCGAAGGAAGCCGAAGCGGCGCTTGCCGAAGCGCTGGCCGCGGCGCGCGGGCTGCAGGCGGAGGGCGAGCATATCGACGCGCTGAAACTCTATCAGCAGATGATTACCGCGCACCCCGAGAACGAGGCGGTTCTGGGCGGGGCGGCGGTGTCGCTGATCGCGCTGGGTGACACCGAGCAGGCGAAGGGCCTGATCGCGAAGGTGGACGAGGGGTCGGAAACCGCGGAGATCGTGCAGGCGCGCAAGGCGCTGGCGCTGGGCGAGAATGCGGTCGACGAGGGCGAACTGTCGACGCTGAAGGCCGCGGTGGAAGCGAATGAGGCCGACCTCGATGCGCGCATTGCCTATGCCGATGCGCTGGCCGGTGCGAACCGGGGCGAGGAGGCAGCGGACCAGTATCTCGATGCGATCGCGCGTGACCGGGAGCATGACGACGGCGCGGCGCGCAAGAAGCTGCTGGACCTGTTCGAAGCCTCGGGGCTGACAACGCCCTGGGTCAATATCGCACGGCGCAAACTTTCCTCGATCCTGTTTTCCTGACGGCATGAGCGAAAGCCGTATGCCCGATACCCCGCAGATCGAGACGCTGCCCGCGTCGCTGCCGATCTTTCCCCTGGAAGGGGCGATCGTGCTGCCGCGTGGGAACCTGCCGCTGAACATCTTCGAGCCGCGCTATCTCGACATGATCCGCGATGGATCGGCGGGGCAGGGCCTGATCGGGATGATCCAGCCGAAGCCGGACGGGTCGCTGTACGAGGTCGGCGGGCTGGGGCGTATCCGGCAGATGGAGGAAACGCCGGACGGCCGGATCGAGCTGGTGCTGAGCGGACTGATGCGGTTCCGGATTACCGAGGAACTGACGGTGATGACCCGCTACCGGCAGGTCGCGCCGCACTATCAGGAGTTTCTCGGCGACCTGAGGACGCCGAACCCGCTCGATGCGACGACGCGGGAGGCGCTGGAGCAGGGGCTGCGCAGCTATCTCGACGAAAACGACCTGAGCGCGGACTGGGAAGCGATCCAGAGTTCGGACGACGAAACGCTGGTGAACACGCTGGCGGCCGTGTGCCCGTTCGACCCGGCGGAGAAGCAGGCACTGGTCGAGGCGGAGGACCTGGCGCGGCGCGCGGCGCTCCTTGAGGCGCTGATGCGCTTTCCGGGCGGCGGTCCGGCGGGGCGGCAGGTGCACTGATGACGGCCGAGGGTAAGGACGCCGAAGCGGCACCGACGAGCCCGTCCGGCTGGGGCGCGAAACCGCGCGCGGTCGATCCACGGGTCCTTGAAATCCTGGTCTGCCCGGTGACGAAGCAGCCGCTGCGCTATGACCGGGAGGCGGAGGAGCTGATCTCGAAGTCGGCGGGGCTCGCCTATCCGGTGCGCGACGGCATTCCCATCATGCTGATCGAGGAAGCGCGGGAACTGGACGGGGACTGAGGCTGGCGCAGCCTCACCCGCCGGCGTGACCGCAAAACGCGTCGACCTGTTGATCCAGGGCGGCGCGCTCTTCCTTCGACAGGCCGACGGGTTTTGCCAGCGGCGCTCCGGTTTTGGGATCGAACAGCGGATGCTGGCGCCAGGAGCCGGTCCAGCGGGCGCTGGCCAGCCACTTCATGATGGGCAGGGCCATCGCCATCATGGATGCCTGTTCCACATCGTCCGGTACGTTGCAGCCGGACTCGGGGAAGACGTGCTTCGCGGACGCGTTGCCGATGGCGCGCGCATCCGGGCTGGTCAGGATCATGGAATAGAACGCCCACTTCGGGCTGGCGAGGCTGTTCGCCAGCGGCGTGCGGCAGGTCCTGCAGGACCAGCGGAGGAGCGGCCTGTCGGTCAGATGGACGGCGGCCAGGCTGTCGCGCCCGCGCGCCAGCGATACCGCACCTGCTGGCATTTGCAGGATGTCCGTACCCGCATGGCGGTCGAGAACCGTGTCGGCGTGGCCGGTATAATGCGCAAAGGCCTGACAGTCGCGGCAATGGCAGACATAGCGGCGACCCTGCGCGATTCCCTCCGCGGAAACCGCACCGGCAACAGCGCCGCACTCGCAGCCGAACGCCAGCGGCGCGCTCACCGCACCGCCACCGGGTTTACCACCATCTGTACCGGGCCGGCAAAGCGCGGCACGCCGAGGACGAACAGGAACTCGTCCGCGCCGTCGGCGGCGAGTGCGTTCGTGTCGATGTTTTCGAGGATATGGACGCCGGTCTTCGCGAGGAAGTGCAGGTGCGCGGGGAAGGGCCGGGCCGGGTTCTCGCCGGGGATCGCATCGAGCGCGGCGGTGTCGGCGCCGACCATGACGACCCCGAGACTGGCGAGATATTCCGCGCCCTCCTTACCCAGACCGGGCTGCGTCGCGATATACTCCCCCGGCGCGCTTTCGGCCTTCGCAGCCATCCAGCCGGTGTGGAACAGGACGACGTCGCCGCGTTCGATGGTGACGCCCGCCGCCGCCGCTGCGCGGTCGATCTCGGCGCGGTTGAAGGCGGTGTTCGCGGGCAGGTGATCGACACCGTACAGCTTCGCCATGTCGAGGAGGATGCCGCGCGTGGCGGCGGGCGGGATGTTTTCCGTGCCGTACAGCTTCACGCCCTCAAGCCCATAAACCTCGTCGGCGCGCTTGCCGTTATAGTGGTGATTGTCGATACCCATATGGGCAAAGCCGTCGATCTGAGTGCCGATGCCGAGATTGGCGACAATGAGGTCGTCATGCGCCGTGATGCGGTTTTCCGCGACCGGCTGCCCGGCAACGGCGCTCTGCGTGATGACGGCGCGGTAGCTGCGGCCCGGATAGGAGGGTGTCGAGGGGTCCGTGACAACGCCGAGCGCATAGACCTTGCCGGTTTTCACAAGGCTGGCGGCCGCGACGGTCTTCTCGGCCGAGAGATTGTTCATCGCGCCGATGGTGTCGTCCGGGCCGTAGGGGGACGGCGGGATAGGCGCGGGCGGCGTTTCCTCGTGCGCGAGTGCGGGCGCGGCGAGCAGAGCGGCGGCGGCGGCGATGCATAGCGGTTTCATGGCTGGTCCTCCCCAAGATTGCCCGATTCCCTACCGCCATTCCGGCAAGGACGAAAAGCCCGCAAAGAGGGAGGGCGCGGACGCTGCTCCGAAGTTATCCTCCTGACTTGTCATCCCCGCGAAGGCGGGGATCCATTCCTTCAAGGCGGTGCCAGTGCTTGGTAATTCGGTTGGCGACGCTTGCGGTCAATGGATCCCCGCCTTTGCGGGGATGACAATCCTGTTTGGGCGGTGGGTTTGCCGACTGCACCGCTAACCGCGACCTTGAGAAGGTTGTCATCCCCGCAAAGGCGGGGATCCATTCCTTCAAAGCGTTGGGAGGCCCCAGTGATTCGGTTAGCCACTGCTGCGGGCAATGGGTCCCCGCCTTCGCGGGGATGACAGCTTGGGTGAGCGGTGTGTCCGCCCCTAGGGCCGTTCGCCGCGGAGGAGCTGGGGGAGGTCGCCGGTGGCGCCGCGGGCTTCCTGCATGAAGAACTGTTTGAGGGGCGGGATGCGCTCGACGGCATTGAGCCCGAAGGCGCGGATGCGGCTGACGCTGTTGCCGGGCAGGCCGAACAGGCGGTTGAGGACATCGGTCGAGAGCGCGACGGCGAAATTGTCGAAGCCGCGCCAGCGCTGGTAGCGGGACAGCACCTCCGCCTCCCCGATGTCGAGGCCGAGGCGCAGGCCTTCGCCGACGACTTCGGCAAGCGCGGCGGCATCGCGCAGGCCCATATTGAGACCCTGCCCGGCGATGGGGTGGATGCCGTGCGCGCTATCGCCGACGAGCGCGAGGCGGGTGTCGGTGTAGCGTTCGGCATGATGAAAGCCGAGCGGGTAGGACATGGCGGGCGCGGCCATCTTCGTCGCGCCGAGAACGCCGCCCATGCGCTTGTCGACTTCGGCCATGAAGGCGCGTTCGGGAAGGCCGAGCCAAGCCTTTGCCTCCTTCGCCGGTACGGTCCAGACGATGGCCGAGCGGGTGCCGGGCAGCATGGGGAGGAGCGCGAAGGGGCCGGCGGGATAGAAGATCTCGTAGGCGACATTGCCATGGTGCGCCTCATGCTCGATCATGCCGACGATGGCGGTCTGGTCATACTGCCAGCGCGCGGCGCGAATGCCGGCGTCGTCGCGCAGTTTCGAGCGGCGGCCGTCTGCGCCGATCAGCAGCGGCGCGCGGACCGTTTCGCCGGATGAGAGTGTGACGGTGACGCCCGCCTCGCTGCGTTCGATGTTTGCGGCGCGTTCGGGCGCGCGGAGGTCGATCAGCGCTTCTTCCCGCCCCGCATCGATCAGAGCGCGGCGGATGTGGCGGTTCTCGATCATGTGGCCGAGCGCCTCGGCGACCGGGGCATCGCCGCCGCCCTCCTCTGCAAGACCATCGAAATGCAGCCAGCTGGTCGTGACCCCCTCGCCGACCTTGATCTCGTTGATCGGGCATTCGACGTCCGCAAGTCGGTTCGCGAGGCCAAGCGCCTGGAACATGCGCCAGCTGGCGCTGGCGATGGCGGTGGCGCGGCCGTCGAAGGCGGCGTTCGCGGTCTCGTCGAGGTCGGCGCTGTCGATGACGAGGGTCTTCGCGCCGAAAGCAGCGAGGGCGAGGGCGGTGGTCATGCCGACAAGGCCGCCGCCGATCAGGATGGCATCTGCGCGTGTGTCCATGGCTGGGCGTCTTAGGCGCAGCGGACGGGCGCGGGAAGGCGTAGCCGTGTCGCGGGTGGGAGGAACATCGCGAGTCGCTGCCCTCCTCCCAGTGAAGAGCAAGCCGCAGCCCAACAACGAGGACGTTTTCCCGAATAGAGATCGTCATCCTGAACTTGTTTCAGGATCTCCATGCGGGGACCGCCGGACGGTGAATTCCGCATGCGCTCGGACACCGTGAAATGGGAATGCGCGTGCCGTATTAGTGACGAGATCCTGAAACGAGTTCAGGATGACGGTCTTTCCACTACGCTGCGCCTGCCCCGTCCCCGCCCATCCTCGTGCCCAGATTTTGGGCGGCGCGTAACGGCTGCCTGTGATTTAGACGTCTCTCTGCAACCGCGTGCGGCCTATTCCGAAAAAAACGCAACAGAATCAAGACCACGTAATTTTGGCACGAGCCTTGAAAGGGAAGCGGCGAGGGTTCGGTTTCCGGCCCCTTGCTCGCTCGGACCATCCTCCCAGATGTCCAAGACTACATGACTGGCCGGGTCTTTCGGGGCTCGGCCATTTTTTTGTACCTGAGCGGACGGCGCGCACCGTGGCGCGCCGTGCCCGCTTTGTTCTTGCCCTGTGGACTCCGCATCTGCGAAGGTGCGCGGCGATGGCCCAGGCACGCGCCAAACCCGCCCGTACGGGGCATTCCCTCGCTGAAGCCGCCGGGCTTGGCGGCGCGGCGATGCGCGCGGTGTGGCGCAGCGCCGGCGTCCTGCTGGTGGCGTTCGCGCTGTTCCTCCTGCTTGCGCTGGTTTCCTACGACCCGCTGGATCCGTCGCTGAACCGGTCCACGATATCAGCGCCGACCAACTGGATGGGCGGTGCGGGCGCGGTCTTTGCGGACCTGCTCTACCAGCTGTTCGGCTATGCCAGTTACCTGCTGCTTCCGTTCGTGGCGGTAACCGGCGTGCGGCTGGTGAGGCTGTCGCCCGCGCCGGGATTTGCGCGGCGACTGGCGATGACGGGCGGCGCGCTGCTGATCGCGGCGGTCGGCGTCGGCGCCCTGGCGGTGGCGGCGCTGCCCGCCGGACCGGGCGGCCTGGCCGGGCTGGGCGGCGGGGCTCTGGTCCACGCCTTGCTGGGCGCAGCGGCCGACCTGCCCGAAAACGCCGTCCGGATCGGCTTTGCGAGCTTCGTGGGCCTTTGCGCGGCGGTGCTCGCGTGGTTCGGGCTGGGGATCCCGGCGAGCGCGGTTGCCGCCCTGCTGCCAGCGCCTGCCGATGGAGCGGATGTGGCAGAGGCGCCGAAACGCACCCGCCGCAGGCCGCGCACGGCACCGGAGGCCGGGGATGATGCCGAGGCGCTCCCCGACCCACCGAGAGCGCGGAAGAAGAAGGTTACGGCGCCGAAAGCTGAGCGCGCGAAGAGTGCGCGGCCCGCGAAGGAGCGCCAGCGCGGCCTGTCGCTTGGCGATGAATATGAGCTGCCGCCGCTGTCGATCCTGTCACCGCCGCCTGTGGATGGCGGCCCGCAGGTGGACGAGGCGGCGCTGGAGCAGAATGCGCGGATCCTGGAATCCGTGCTCGATGATTTCGGCGTGAAGGGCGAGATCGTCGAGGTGCGCCCCGGTCCGGTGGTGACGATGTACGAGCTGGAACCGGCGCCCGGGATCAAGTCCAGCCGCGTGATCGGCCTCGCCGACGATATCGCCCGCTCCATGTCCGCGGTCTCCGCCCGCGTTGCCGTTGTGCCGGGCCGCAATGTCATCGGAATCGAGCTGCCGAACCAGAAGCGCGAGATGGTTTCCCTGTCCGAGATCATGGAAGACGAGGCGTTCGACGGCGCGAAGGGCGCGCTGCCGATCATCCTCGGCAAGGACATCGCCGGCGCGCCGACGGTCGTCGACCTCGCGCCCATGCCGCATCTCCTGATCGCGGGCACGACGGGATCGGGCAAGTCCGTGGGGCTGAATGCGATGATCCTGTCGCTGCTCTACCGCCTGCCGCCGGACCGCTGCCGCCTGATCATGATCGATCCGAAGATGCTGGAGCTGAGCGTCTATGACGGCATCCCGCACCTGCTGTCGCCGGTCGTCACGGAGCCGCAAAAGGCTGTGCGCGCGCTGAAGTGGGCGGTCGAGCAGATGGAGGAACGCTACCGCATGATGGCGTCGGTCAACGTGCGCTCGCTGGCGGCCTTCAACCAGCGGCTGGCGGAGGCGAAGGCGGAGGACAAGCCGCTCGAGCGGCGGGTGCATACGGGCTATGATCCCGATTCCGGCCAGCCGATTTATGAGACCGAGGTGCTGGAATTCGAGGCGCTGCCCCTTGTCGTGGTCGTCGTGGACGAGCTGGCCGACCTGATGATGACCGCGGGCAAGGAAGTCGAGTTCCTGATCCAGCGGCTGGCGCAGAAGGCGCGCGCGGCGGGAATCCACCTCATCATGGCGACGCAGCGGCCCTCGGTCGATGTCATCACCGGCGTCATCAAGGCGAACCTCCCGACCCGGATCAGCTTTTCGGTGACGTCGAAGATCGATTCGCGAACGATCCTCGGCGAACAGGGGGCCGAGCAGCTGCTGGGTAAGGGCGACATGCTCTACATGGCCGGCGGCAAGGGCCTCACGCGGGTGCACGGGCCGTTCGTGTCGGATGAGGAGGTCGAGCGGGTCGCCGACCACTGGCGGACGCAGGGGACGCCGGACTATGTCGAGGCGGTCACCGAGGAGCCGGACCCGGAGCTCGATCAGTTCGGCCTGCCCATGACCGACGAGGACGATCCCGAAGCCGAACTGTTCCGCCGCGCGGTCGAGGCGGTCGCGTCATCGCAAAAGGCGTCGACCAGTCACGTCCAGCGCCAGCTGCGCATCGGTTACAACAACGCCGCGCGGCTGATCGACAAGATGGAGGAGCAGGGGCTGATCACCCCCGCGGATCATGTCGGGCGACGCGAAGTGCTGATCGATCAGAGCGGGAACCGGGTTTAGCGCTTCGACTTGTCAAGCCGCGCGGCGATATCATCGACTTGGGCCTCTATACGCGCGAGGCGATCGATCGGGTCCTTATCCCAGTCATAGGCTTGCCAGTACTTGACTGCGTCGCCGAACCGACCGCCTTGCTTGTTCAAGCGCGCTTCGGTGGCGGTAATAAGCACCGCCTCGATATGATCCAGTAGATTAGCCACGCTCAGCGTGACTGCCTGATCCCGGTCTGGCCTAACCAGACGTGCGGGTTCAGCACCCTGCTCGGGGTCAACATGATCGAGGCCGAACCATGAAAAGCGCGTCCAGCGTTCTGCGCGTTCATTGTATTGGTGAGCGCGCAGACGATCCCACAGACCTGCGTTTCCTTGGCCTGCTTGGCCGACATACATGACGTCGAACGCATCGTCGTAGAGAACGTAGATTCCGCGCTGATAGGAGAAATCGACGTTATCCCCGTAATTGACGTACCCGATCAGACCCTCTTTCCAGTTCGTCCTGGCGACATGCCAAAGCAGGCCGTAATTTGCGAAGATCATTGGGACTCCTCTGATGTCGTCACCTCTGCACCAATCACATCCACCTCGTCCGCTAGTATTTCGCCGCGTAGGACGCCTTCGCCTTCATCGGGGTCGATGGGCATGTCCCAAATGGCGCGGACGGTTTCCATGCCTTGGACGACTTTGCCGAAGACGGCGTAGCCCGGCGTGCCGTCGTCGCGGGCGTCCCAGGCGGGCTGGTCGCCGACCATGATCAGGTAGTCCGCGTCCGCCGTGCCGGGCGCGCCGCGCACCATCGAGATCGCGCCGTCGACATGGCTAAGGCCCGTTTCGGCGGTCGATTCGTGCGCGATGGGCGGGAAGACGTGATCCGGATGCTGGCGCAGGCCGAACTGGATGAAGCCCTTCACATCGTCCTCATAGCCGCCCTTCTTGCTGGACCGGTAGAAGGCGGCGTGGCGGAGGCGATCGGCCTCGACATAGCGCAGGAAGTTCGCGGCGGTGACAGGTGCGCGCTCGGTTTCAATTTCGAGGACGATGACGCCCGCCGCCGTGTTCAGGACGACGGTTTCGGTTTTGGAAACCGGTTCGACGGCAGCCTCTTCGGCGGCCTCATCTTCGGCAGGGGCGGGACCCGCTTCCGGCTCGGCGATGTCCGCAGTCTGGCCGAAAGCGGGACTGGTGAAAGGGAGGACGAAGGCCGTGAGCGCAGCCAGTAGGACAATCTTCATGGGCGAAAGACTAGCAAAACAGAGCCGTCCGTGGAAAGCCTGCGCGGCCCCCGCGCGCCTTTCATGAACGGCGCTGAACCTTTCGGTTAAAGGGAGGTTCAAGGGATAGGCCGTATCTGCGGCACCATGACAAAGAGACCGACCATGTTCCTGAAGGCCTTCGCCGCACTACTGGCGTCCCTGATCGCCGTTCCGGCCGCCGCGACGCTCGCCGAGCTGACGCAGCATCTGGAGGCGACGGACACGATGACCGCGAACTTTACCCAGACGGGGGCGGATGGCCGCTCTGTCGAGGGGAAACTGTACCTGGAGCGGCCCGGCAAGGTCCGCTTCCAGTATCAGCGCGGGATCCCGCTGCTCGTCGTGGCGAACGGACGCAGTCTCGACGTGGTCGATTATGAGGTCGACCAGGTGCAGCGCTATCCCATCGGCGAAACGCCCCTGTCCGTTCTTCTCGATCCCGATGCGGAGCTGACACGCTTCGCCAAGGTAAAAACCTCGAGCCGCGATGCGCTGGTGATCGAGGCGCGCGACCGCAAGCATCCTGAATATGGCATCATCACGCTGTTCTTCGAGCGCAACGGCGCCGCGCCGGGCGACCTGCTGCTGCAGGGCTGGGACGTTGTCGATTCGCAGGGCAATACCACGCGGGTGATGCTGACGAACGTGAAGTTCAACGTGGACCTGCCGAAGAACGCGTTCCGCTACCGCGATCCAAGGGGGCCGAGAAGAAGTCGGTAGGCCGGGATGACAGCGATTAACTAGTGGCTTAGTACGCTTTGCGTCGGTGCCGCGTGACATGGCTCGCCTGCGCCGATAACCACCCCCCATGCTAAAAATCGTAAGCTGGAACATCAATTCCGTACGCGCGCGGCTACCTATCGTTGAGCAGCTGGTGCGGGACGAAGATCCCGACATCATCTGCCTGCAGGAAACCAAGGTTCGCGACAGCCAGTTTCCGCACGAACCCTTCGAGACAATGGGTTACACGACCCGCATCCTGCACGGCCAGCCGATGCACCACGGCGTCGCCATCCTGTCGAAGGTGCCGCTGACCGAGGAGCGCCGCCATGACTGGCAGGACAATGGCGAGGCGCGGCATATCGGCGTACGGCTGCCCGGTGGCGAACTGCTCGAAAATGTCTATATCCCGGCGGGCGGAGATGTACCGGACCGCGAGGAAAACCCGAAGTTCGGCCAGAAGCTGGACTTTTACGAGCGGATGACGCGCTGGTCGGAAGCGCTCGATACGCCGACGATCATGATGGGCGACTTCAACGTCGCGCCGCTGGAATGCGATGTCTGGAGCCACAAGCAGCTTCTCGGTGTCGTCAGCCATACGCCCATCGAGGTCGAGACGATGGGCAGGCTGCAGGCTGCGCATGACTGGGTCGATGTGGGCCGCGAATTCATCGCCGCGCCGGAGCGGCTGTACACCTGGTGGAGCTACCGCGCGAAGGATTACCGCAAGTCCGACCGGGGCCGCCGTCTTGACCATGTCTGGGTCTCGCCGGCGCTGAAATCCGCCGTGACGGGGCACCGGGTTCTGGAGGATGCGCGGTCCTGGGAGAAGCCGTCCGACCACATCCCCCTCATTACCGAGCTTGAGGTCTAGGCCGCGCGCCGCCAATCCCGGCACCCATGAGCATTGCCGCCGAACGCGCCGTTGACGAGCTGAAGCGTGGCCGTCCCGTCATTGTCGCGGGCACGGCCGAGGCGCTTGCCGTGCTGAGCGTCGAGGTCGCGACGGATGCTGCGCTGGCGGATTTCGACGGCGACGGGCGCGCTGACCTCCTCATTACCGACAAGCGCGCCGCCTCGCTGAAGCTGGCGAACCAGCGCCCGGCGGCGGGGATGCATGCGGTACGGCTGGCGCGGCCGGACTGGATCGACGCGGCCGGTGCCTATGCCATCGCCGATCCGGTCAGCGACCTGTCGACGCCCTTAAAGGGTCCGTTCCGCACGGTGCCGCTGGCCGACGAGGCGGCGGCGGGCGCGGCGCTGCAACTGGTGAAGTTCGGTGGGCTCCTGCCGAGCGTGCATGTCAGGGCGGCGCGCGCTGGCGATGACTTTCCAAGGGTGCAGGTGGACGAGGTCGAGACATACCGGTCTTCCGGCACCCTTGCCGAGATCGGCAGGGCGAAGCTGCCGGTGAAGGGCGCGCCGGACGCGCGTGTCGTAGCCTTTCGCAGTCCCGGCGGCCCGGAGCATCTGGCGCTGCTGATCGGCGACTGGCGGCCGGGCGCGCAGGTACCGCCGCCGCTGACGCGCCTGCACAGCGCCTGCCTGACCGGCGATGTGCTGGGCAGCCTGAAATGCGACTGCGGCGACCAGCTTCATGCAGCCGTTGCGGCGATGACCGAAGCGGGCGGCGGCGTCCTTCTTTACCTGCAGCAGGAGGGGCGCGGCATCGGCCTCATCAACAAGATGCGCGCCTATGCCCTGCAGGATCAGGGCTATGACACGGTCGATGCGAACCTGCGCCTCGGCTTCGAAGTGGACGAGCGCGACTTCGGCATCGCCGCCGAGATGCTGGCCCAGCTCGAAATCCCGCGCATCCGCCTCTTGACGAATAACCCCGAAAAGGTCGGCGCGCTGGGTAAAACCGGCATCGAGGTCGTTGAGCGCGTGCCCCTGGTGGCGGGACACGGCCCGCTCAACGAGGCCTATCTCGCAACCAAACGCGACCGTACCGGGCACCAGTTCTAGTCCGTTCGTCGAGCGCTGGCGGTGTTCGGCTAGATTGAGGTGTTTGCGCGGCGCGAATGTCCCACGGGGATATTGTGGGACATGCCTTTCGCCTTGCTGGCGGCCTGACGCCGGAGCCGTTTGCCGCCGCTTACCGTGCGCGCGGACGGGTTCAGATCGCCGATTTCCTGCACGCAGGCGATGCCGAAGCGCTCTACGATGCCCTGAGGGCGTCGCAGCGCTGGCGGCTGGTCTTTAACGACGGCGACCGGGTTTACGAGCTGGACCGCGAGACGCAGGCCGGGCTGCCGGACGGAAAGATGGAGCAGCTTGCCCTTGCGGCCTATCGCGGCGCGCGCGCCGGATTCCAGTACCGCTACGAGGCGATCCGGGTTCCGGACGGCGCGGCGATGCGCGCCGCGTCCGGGACGTCGCTCGATGATTTCGCGGCGTTCCTGTCGGGTGGGGATGCGGCCGATTTCCTGAAGGCCGTGACAGGCGACGCCCATATTCGCTTTGCCGACGCGCAGGCAACGGCGTTTGGCCTCAACCATTTCCTGACCGCGCATCATGACGAGGTGTCGGGCAAGCAGCGCAGCGCTGCCTATGCGATGAGCCTGACCCCCGGCTGGCGACCGGATTTCGGCGGGATCCTGATGTTCCACGACGAGAACGGCCAGATCGAGGAGGGGTACACACCTCGGTTCAATGCCTTGAACCTTCTGGCCATCCCGCAGCCGCATTCGGTCAGCATAGTAACGCCCTTCGCCCCGTCCCGCCGCTATTCCGTAACGGGCTGGCTCCGGACGAGCGAACAGCCCGCCTAGGTCAGCACCTTCAGTCCCGCGTCTCTGCCTTGATGCGGAGCGCGTGGATAACGGTCATCAGGTCGCCGAGCGCGTCGTAGACCGCGCGCTGCCGCGCCACCCGGCTGAGGCCGTCGAAGGCCGCGGCTTCGATCTCGACCGCCCAGTGGCTCTCGCCGGAGCCGTCGTCCCCGGCATGGCCGCTGTGGAGCGCGCTTTCGTTCACGACCATGAGCCGCGCAGGGGCCAGTGCTTCGGTCAGCCGCCGTTCGATCTCCGCCTGCATTCCGCCCGTCATCGCAACTGCCTCACCGTCCGTCATGCCGCACATCCTTTCGCAAGGGCGCCCCTATCCTATATCGGGGCGCTGTGACGAGGGAATCGAACCAAGAGGCCGAACCTGCCCCCAAGCGCCGCCGCGAGCGCTTTCATGGCCGCGTCGAGCGCGACGGCCTGTGCGAGCGCCCAGGCTGCTGCGAGGCGGGCGAGTTCCGTGCGCCGAAGGAGGGGCAGGCGTGCGGCGACGGTCCGCCCGACTGGCGCTGGTTCTGCCTCGATCATGTGCGCGAGTTCAATGCAGGGTATAGCTGGCGCGGTGACCTGATGAGCGAGGCGCGGGCGCGCTGGGACCGCTCGACCGCCGCCTTTGCCTCCAACGCCTATGCCCATGCCTTCGATGACGAAGTCGGCGCAATGCGTGACCGTTACGGCGCGGACGTGTTTCCCGAGCGCGCTGCGCAGACCGGTATGCGGCTCAGCCCCGAGGATCACGCGGCGCTGGACGCCTTCGGCCTCGACCGCCGCACGACGCGCGAAGCGATCCGCGTGCGTTACAAGGAGCTGGTGCGCGAATATCACCCCGACATGAACGGCGGCGACCGGTCGCACGAGGGCGCGTTGCAGACGGTGATCGATGCCTATAGCCAGCTTCGCCGCAGCCCCGCCTTTTCCTGAGCCTTTCGGGGCGCCGCCGAGACCCCTAAAGGACACTGATGGCAAGCCTTCCAAAACAGACCCCCGACCAGCCCGGTTCGTCCGAGACGCTGATGACCGCCCCCGATACGGAGGTGGACGCGCGCGCCGCGTTCGGGCTCGACATCGACTTGAAAATCCCGGCGTTCAGCCAGGCGGACGAGCGCGTTCCCGACCTCGATGAGGACTATGTCTTCGATCCGGACACGACGCTGGCCATCGTGGCGGGTTTCGCGTTCAATCGGCGCGTGATGATCCAGGGTTATCACGGTACGGGGAAGTCGACGCATATCGAGCAGGTGGCCGCGCGCCTCAACTGGCCGTGCATCCGCATCAACCTCGACAGCCACATCAGCCGCATCGACCTCGTCGGCAAGGACGCCATCGTCCTTCGCGACGGGCAGCAGGTGACGGAGTTTCGCGAGGGGCTCCTCCCCTGGGCGCTGCAGACGCCGACGGCGCTGGTGTTCGACGAATATGATGCGGGGCGTCCAGACGTGATGTTCGTGATCCAGCGCGTCCTGGAGGTCGAGGGCAAGCTGACCCTGCTCGACCAGAACCGCGTCATCCGGCCGAACCCCTTCTTCCGCCTGTTCGCGACCTCGAATACCATCGGTCTTGGCGACACGTCGGGCCTCTATCACGGCACTCAGCAGATCAACCAGGGCCAGATGGACCGCTGGAACATCGTGACGACCCTGAACTATCTCGACGAGGCGCACGAGACGGCGATCGTCCACGCGAAAGCCGGCGAGCACCTGGCGGGCGACGAGGGCAAGGAAAAGATCCGCCGCATGGTGCAGGTCGCGGACCTGACGCGGCAGGGCTTCATGAACGGCGATATCTCGACGGTGATGAGCCCGCGCACGGTGCTGACCTGGGCGCAGAATGCCGGGATCTTCGGCGATGTCGGCTTCTCGTTCCGGGTGAGCTTCCTGAACAAATGCGACGAACTGGAACGCCCGCTGGTCGCCGAATATTACCAGCGCGTGTTCGGCGAGGATTTGCCGGAAAGCGTGGTCAGCCAGGCGCGGGGTTAGCGCGCCGCTTCAACATCCGTCGCTGCGAAATCCTTGCCGACGTACAGTAGCGGGCAAGCCCGCTCCTTTGCGAGCGCATAGGCGAAGCAGTCGCCAAAATTGAGCTTCGCCGGGTGAAAGCCCTTGCCCCAGCGGCGGTAGGCTTCTGCGGCTTCAAGCGCGCGGGTTTCGGTGAGCGGAATGTAGTCGATGCTCAATCGGCCCAGCAGTGTGTGAACCGCGTTCAGCTTGTCGCGCGCACCGGCTACGATCAGCGTCTCCGTTAGCGTGGCGGCGGACATGGCCACGCGATCCGCCGTTTCCAGTATGTTTATGCAGCGGCTCTCCTCGGAGCCTTGCAAAGTTATCTCGATTACCGCCGATGAATCGACGACGATCAACCCGGCAGACCGTTCTCATCATAGAGAAAATCGGTGACGCGCTCTGAAGGTCCGTCATATTCGCCCTTCAGGATCCCGGACAGCTCTTCGAGCGCGGCACGCCTTTTCTCGCGCGTCGATGCTGCACAGACGGGCTCAAAGCGAATGACCGCTCTACCATGGCGGGTCAGAACGACCTCCTCACCGCCCTCGGAAAGCCGCACGAGTTCCGTGAGTTTTGCCTTGGCCTGGCTGATGGGTATCTGGATCGTCACGGTCAGTCTCCGAATTGGACCAAATCTATAGTCCAGAATGTGTCAGCGCTCAAGTGAGCCGCTCCCGTTGCAGCTTCCCTGTCGGTTCAGCCAGTCGCCCGCTGCCTTCAGCCTGTTCAGCATGCTGTCCATCCCCTACGTCTCTGGCGCATATGAGTAACGACAAAGCATCCCCCGTTGAAGACTTTCGCCAGGCGCTCGGTGCGGCGCTGCGGGCGATGGCGCGTGAACCGGACTATGAGCTGAGCTATACCGCCGACCGCCCGTCGGGCGGCGACAAGGCGGGGCGCATTCCGCAGCCGCCGAAGGCCATGCCGGCGCGGGAAGTGCGCGAGGCGCGCGGCTGGGCCGATAGCTTCGCGCTGAAAAAGCGCCACCATGATGCGAAGGCGCATATGGCGGCGCAGCCTGCGGCGGGCGCGGCACGCGACGTGTTCAACGCGGCTGAGCAGGCGCGGATCGAGGCGCTGGGCGCGAACGCCATGCCGGGCTGTGCGGATAACCTGTCTGCCATGGTCGATGCGCGGGTGCGCATGGACCCCATCGCGCGGGCGAAGAGCAGCGACGAGGTGCCGCTGTCGACCGCCGTCGGCCTGATCATGCGGCAGCGGCTGACTGGCGCGCCGATTCCGGCGCAGGCCGAAACGGGCGTGGCGCTCGTGCGCGACTGGATCGAGACGGAGGCGGGCGCTCACCTCGACGATCTGCTCGGCAGCGCGGGCGACCAGGACGCCTTTGCGCGGCTGACCCGCGATATCCTCCGCGACCTTGACCTGATCGACGCCGAATCGGACGAGACCGAGGACAGCGAAGAGGACGAGGAGTCCTCGGAAGACGATAATGAGGACAGCGGCGACGAGGGCGATGATGATGACGGCGACGATGAAACGCCCTCATCCGGACAGGACGCCTCGCTCGACGAACGCGGCGAGGAGCAGGATTCCGACAGCGAGGAGGGCGAGCAGGACGCGCAGTTCGACGATGACATGCTGTCCAACGCCGAAATGGGCGACGAGGCGGATGACGGCGCGGTGCCCTTCCGCCCGAATGCGCCGTGGACCGAGCTGCCGAGCCTGTTCGACTACAGGGCGTTCACGACCGAATATGACGAGATCCTCGGCGCCGACGAGCTGTGCGATCCGGAGGAGCTGACGCGCCTGCGCACCTATCTCGACCAGCAGCTGACCAGCCTGCAGGGCGTGGTGGCGAAGCTGGCGAACCGGCTGCAGCGGCGTCTCCTCGCGCAGCAGAACCGGGCCTGGGATTTCGACCAGGAGGAGGGGCTTCTGGACGCTGCCCGCCTGACGCGCATCGTTGTCGATCCGACCGGCGCTCTCTCCTACAAGGTCGAGCGCGATACCGATTTCCGCGACACGGTAGTGACCCTCCTGATCGACAATTCGGGCTCCATGCGCGGCAGGCCCATTTCCATTGCTGCCATCTGCGCCGATATCCTCGCGCGCACGCTGGAGCGCTGCGCGGTGAAGACGGAGATCCTCGGCTTCACCACGCGCGCATGGAAGGGCGGGTCGAGCCGCGAGAAATGGCTCCACAAGGACCGTCCGGCAAAGCCCGGCCGCCTCAATGACCTCCGCCACATCATCTACAAGCGCGCGGATGAACCCTGGCGGCGCGCGCGCAAAAATCTCGGCCTGATGATGCGCGAGGGCCTCCTGAAGGAAAATATCGACGGCGAGGCGCTGCTGTGGGCGCACAACCGCATCATGGCGCGGCCGGAGGAGCGGCGCATCCTGATGGTGATTTCCGACGGCGCGCCTGTCGACGATTCGACGCTGTCGGTGAACAGCGGCGCCTATCTGGAAACGCATCTGCGGCAGGTGATCGACTGGATCGAGACCCGCTCGCCAGTCGAACTGAACGCCATCGGCATCGGCCATGACGTAACCCGCTACTACCGCCGCGCGGTCACCATCATGGACGCCGAACAGCTGGGCGGGACGATGGTCGAGCAGCTGGCACAGCTGTTCGAGGAGGATACGGGGCCGAAGCGGGGACGGCGGGCGGCCTGACCAAAACAGGCGCAGGCTGGGGCCACGCCGTGACCGGAGCGCCGCGCGGCCTCGAGAGCACAGGCCCCCACCTAACCTCCCCCGCAAGCGGTGGAGGGACGCGTTCTTCCTCCACCGCCCAAGCGGGGGAGGTGGCCGAGCGTAGCGAGAGCCTGCCCCGGCGTAGGCCGGGGTCGGAGGGGGCCAGTACTCACGCTCCCACTCCCTGAACGCCAGCAAAACGCAACGTTCAGCATATGCCCATCGCGAATCGCGCAAGGTTCGTTCGTGGCCGCGGGCAACTGTTTGTCCCCTGTTCCGCTCGCGGTCACACCTTGTGTAACGAGCGTAAGAATGGGAGCGACCTCATGACAGTCCCCACCACCTGCTTTCCCTCCCCGTTGAAGCCCTTCATCATTTCCGCCGTGGTCGTAATCGGCTTTGCCGCGGGGCCCGCAGCCGCCGACAGCTGGGACGATGACCGCTATGACCGCTACGAGCGCGAATGGCGCGGCGAATGGCGGCGCGATCACCGCCGCGACTGGCGCGATGACCGCCGCGACGCGCGCCAATGGGAGCGGCGCATCGAGCGCTTCGCCCGCAGCGCCTATTATGACGGCCTGCGCGATGGTCGCCGCGGGTTTGGCAATGACAAGCGCGATTATCGCAACAAGTTCGTCCGCAAGGCCTACAAGCAGGGCTTTCGCGATGGTCGGCGCGACCGGCGCGCGTTCCGCCACAATTACCGGGACCGGGATTATGGCTGGCGCGATGACCGGTATCGCGGCGCGGACTACCGCCCCGTCTACTACAACCGGGCCAGCGATGTGCGCGGCAACTGGTATGGCCGCGACGGGCGGCGCTATGCCAGCTACGATCGCTGCCGCCGCGATGGCGGTGTAAACGGCGGCACGATCGCGGGCGGCGCGATCGGCGGCGTTCTCGGCAACGAAGTGGCGCGGCGCGGCGACAAGGTCGCGGGCACCATCATCGGCGCGGCGCTGGGTGCGGTCATCGGCCATGAAATCGGTAAGGGCGATGACCGGCGGCGCTATTGCTATTGAGCGGTGGTGAATCAATCAAACTTGTCATCCTGAACTTGTTTCAGGACCCACGCCATTTCGCCCCGGAAAGGCGGCATCGTCCGCAAAGGTAACGGTGTGGGTCCTGAAACAAGTTCAGGATGACAGGCTGTTGGGCGGTTGCCGGGAGAAGGGCATCAATCCTTAGGTCGACAAAGGTGGCGACTAGCAGCGCTACTGCCCCAGACCTCGCGGAAGTCCGCCAGAGCCCCTCATCCACATCTGCCATCCTGACGAATGTCAGGACCCACGCCGTTACCTTTGCGTCACTGTAACGGCACCGGACCGTCATGGCGTGGATCCTGAAACGAGTTCAGGATGACAGTTTTTGGGGTTATCCGGACGTGAACTCCGCGATCGCCGCGAGGAAGGCCGCGCCGTAGCGGTCGCGCTTGGCGCTGCCGACGCCGCCGATGCGGGCCAGTTCCTCGTCGGAGGCGGGTTTCGCCGCGGCCATTTCCGCCAGCGTGGCGTCGTGGAAGATGACGTAGGCGGGCACGCTGTTCTCCTCCGCCAGCGTCTTCCGGAGGGCGCGGAGGTGCTGAAACAGCGGATCGTCGGTGCTGGACACGTCCGCCGCCCCGCGCCGCCGCTGACGGCGCGGAGGCGGCGGCGGGACGATCTCTACCGTCCGCTCGCCGCGCAGGATGGCGCGGGCATTCGGGCCGAGCGAGAGGCCGCCATGCTGCGGATCGGCGACGAGCGCATCCTCCGCCGCCAGCTGCTGCTGCACGGGCCGCCAGTCCATCATGCTCTTGTCCGCGGTCAGGCCGAAGACGCCGAGCCGGTCATGCCCGTTCTGCAACGCGCGGTCGGTCGCGTTCCCTGCCAGCACATCGGCGAGATAGCCGAGCCCGTAGCGCTGGCCCGTGCGGTAGACGGCGGAGAGCAGCTTGATCGCATCGTCGCTGACATCGACCACGCTCGGCGGGTCGAGGCAGTTGTCGCAGTTCCCGCAGGCTTCCGTGCGCGCCTCACCGAAGTAACCGAGCAGCGCGATGCGGCGGCACTTCGCGCTGGACGCATAGGCGGCGAGCGCGGAAAGCTTCTGGTGATCGACCCGGCTGCGGTCGCCCGCCTCGCCATTTTCATCGATCTGGGAGCGGGCGCGGGCGATGTCGGCGGCGCCCCACCACATGATCGCCTCTGCCGGGGCGCCGTCGCGTCCCGCACGGCCGGTTTCCTGATAATAGGCCTCGATGGATTTCGGCAGCGCCATATGCGCGACGAAGCGCACGTCCGGCTTGTCGATCCCCATGCCGAAGGCGACGGTTGCGACCATGATCATGTCGTCGGCGCGCACAAAGGCGTCCTGATTGCCGCTACGCGTCTGCGGGTCGAGCCCGGCATGATAAGGCAGCGCGTTCAGTCCGCTGGCCTGCAGCGCGCCCGCCAGCTGCTCCACCTTCCTGCGCGTCGGGGCATAGACGATCCCGGCGCGGCCCCGGCGCGCGTCCAGCCACCGCAGAAGCTGCGCCTGGCGGCTCCGCCCCTGTTCGACATGATAGCGAATGTTCGGACGGTCGAAGCCGGAAACGACGACCTTGTCCGGTGCGATGCCGAGCTGCTGCGCGATGTCGGCCTGCGTGACCGCGTCCGCCGTCGCCGTCAGGCCGATGCGCGGCACGCCGGGAAAGCGGTCGGCGAGCGGGCGCAGCTGGCGGTAGTCGGGGCGGAAATCATGGCCCCATTCCGAAACGCAGTGCGCCTCGTCGATGGCGATCAGGGACAGGCGCGCATTGGCCAGCCGCTCCTGAAAGACGGGCATGGTGGCGCGTTCAGGCGCGACGTAGAGAAGGTCGAGGCTGCCATCATCGAGGCCGTGCCATGCGCGCATCCGCTCATCGTCCGTACTCGCGGCGGTCAGGGCGGCAGCGTTCACGCCCGCCTCGGTCAGCGCACGTACCTGGTCCTGCATCAGCGCGACGAGGGGCGAAATGACGAGGCCCGTGCCCGCCCGTGCCATCGCCGGGATCTGGTAGCAGAGCGACTTGCCCGCGCCTGTCGGCATGATCGCCAGCCGGTCTTCGCCCGCCGTGACAGCATGCACGATCTCGCCCTGAAGCGGGCGAAACTCGGCATAGCCGAACACCTGCCGCAAAATCTCTTCGGGTCGGGGAATTTCGGTGGACATGGACCGTTCCGGCCCTATCGGAGCGCCGAGTGTTTCACCACCGCCTGAAGCGTATTGCCCGCCATGCTCCGTCCGCTTTTCTACATTGCCGCCTTCGCCTGTTTCTTCGGGGCCGCGCTCACCGCACATGCGACGGATGGACCCATCACTGTCGAGGCAGCGGCGATCCCGCTGAACGCGGACGATCCGGCGCAGCTGACGGTTGGCGGCCTCCGCTATCTCGGCGGACTGCACCTCACCTCCGGGTCGCAGCGGTTCGGCGGCATTTCGGGCCTGCGCTGGCTTGGCGAGGACCGAAAATTCCTGGCGATTACGGATGCCGGCGACTGGCTGCGGCTCGATCTTGCCGAGGACGAAAAGGGCCGCCTTACCGGCATCGCGGCGGCGGAAATCGGCCTTCTGACCGACGAGCGCGGCGCGCCCATGATCGCCAAGGAACTGGCCGATGCCGAGGCGCTGAACATCCGCCGCGTCGCCGTCGATGGCGGGGCGGAGCGGCGTGCGAGCGTATGGTTCGAACGCTCCCACCGACGTCAGACCTATCGCCTGACCGAAGACGGGCGCGTTGGGGCGATGCTCTCCGAAGCGCCCTTCGCGCCCGACCCGCCGCTGCCGAACAATGGCGGTATCGAGGCGGCGACCAGTATCGAGGCGGGGCTGCTGCTGTTCGCCGAGGGGGCGCGCAATGAAACGGGCGAGACGCGCGCCTTTCTCCGCGCGCGCTGCTTTCCCGGCGGACCGGGAAGTGAACCGCGGATCTGCACCCGCACGCTCGCCGCGCCGGTACCTGCGCCCTATCGCCCGACCGACGCGGTCAGCCTGCGCGGCAACCGGCTGCTGCTCCTGTCGCGGCATTTCTCACCCGCCGACGGCGTCAGCGTCCGCCTGGACCGACTGACCTTCGACCCGGCGGCGCGGACCTTTGCGCGCGCGGAGGTGGCGGTGCTCGCCCCGCCGCTGTCGGTGGACAATTTCGAGGGGATCTCCCTCCGCCGCGAGGGTGACCGCATATTCCTCTACCTGGTCAGCGACGACAATTTCAACGCGCTGCAGAGGACGCTGCTGCTTAAGTTCGAACTTACAATGCCAGCGCCGGCCCTAGCTCCAAATTAGTCATTCCAGCGAAAGCTGGAATCCATGCTGCGGGGCTTGCGCCCGGGCCCCACGTCACAGCATGGATCCCAGCCTGCGCTGGGATGACTAGGTTTCCTGCAGCCACCATTCCTAGACTAATTTGCAGCCAGCCGTCTCTCGATGGCGTCCCAGATCAGGGCGGGGATGTCAGTGCCGTTATATTTGTCGATCGCCACGATGCCGGTGGGTGAAGTGACGTTGATCTCCGTCAGCAGCCCGCCGATGACGTCGATGCCGACGAAGATCAGCCCCTTCGCCTTCAGGTCCGGCCCGATGCGGGCACAGATTTCGCGCTCGCGGTCGGTCAGTTCGGTCTTCGCGCCCGCGCCACCAGCGGCGAAGTTCGAGCGGATTTCGCCCTTCTTTGGCAGGCGGTTGACCGCACCGACCGGCTCGCCGTCGACGAGGACGATACGCTTGTCGCCCTCCGACACCGCGGGCAGGAACGCCTGCGCGATGAAGGGCTCCTCGAAAATCGAGCCGAACAGTTCAACGAGCGCGCCGAGATTGCCGTCGCCGCCGTCGAGCTTGAAGACACCCTCGCCGCCCTTGCCGTGCAGCGGTTTCAGGACAATCGACCCGTGCCGTTCGCGAAATGCGCGAATCTCTTCGAGTGAACGCGAGATCATGGTCGGCGGCATCAGGTCGGCATAGTCGAGGACGTAGAGCTTTTCGGGCGCGTTCCTGACTTCCACCGGATCGTTTACGACCAGCGTCTCGCCCTTCAGCCGCTCGAGAAGATGCGTTGCCGTGATATAGCCGATGTCGAAGGGCGGATCCTGGCGCATCAGGACAACGTCGGCATCGCGGCCAAGGTCGATCCGCCGGGCCTCGCCGAGCTCGTAATGATCGCCCTGGGCCGCGCGCACCGTCACGGGATGCGCCCGCGCCTTCACGCGTCCCTCGTCCCAGCTGAGCGCGTCCGGCAAATAGTGCCACAGCGCATAGCCGCGCGCCTGCGCCTTCAGCATCAGCGCGAAGGTTGAATCGCCAGCGATGTTCACATGCTCGATGGGGTCCATCTGGACCGCGATGGTCAGGGTCATGGCGTGGGCCTTTCCGGCGCGCATTTCTGGGAAGCAGGTGTGCCGATTACTTTGGCGGGCGCGGGTCGGCTACCCAGCCCAGCCGGACGCCGGATATGCGCTTCCCACTCCCCTTTCGCTAGCGCCCGGTGACGGCTGCCTTTGCCGCTTCGACGTCGGCGGCCGTGTCGGTGTGAAAGCCCACCGTTTCAACCATGTCGAGCGCCTCGTCGAATCCCTCACCGCAATAGACCGGGATGCCGCGCGCCTCGATCCCGGCAAGACGGTCGCCGTTCTTCCCCTCGCGGCAGGTGCCGGAAACATCGCGGATGAAAACGCCGGCGACATTGTCGGGAAAATCGGCGGCGACGGTTGCGTAGACCTCGACGTCCTTCTGTCCATTGTCGCCGATCAGGAGGAACCGGAAGTCGGGGTAGAAGGCCAGGATGGTCTCGATGGCCGCGACCTTGTGCGTGTTGTGGCCGCCTGAGATGAACTTTGCATCGTCGAGGCCGTAATCCTTCAGGAACATCGGCCCGTGCGGAATGCCGTTCAGCTCCATGAATTCGGTGATGAAGCCGTAGAGGTTCCAGGGGCTGGACGAGACGTAGAAGACGGGCCGCTGCGGTGCCTCGTGATCGACGACGAGCATCCTGTAGAGCCTCGATGCGCCCGGCACGGCCAGGCGGTCTGCGGGCTGGTGAACGAGGACGCGCTTCCAGTTCTTGAGGAAGTTCGTCGCACCGGTTTCCACAACCGTGTCGTCGATATCGGAAATGATCCCGAGCGCGCCCTCGGTGCCGGGCGCGAGGACCGGCAGGTCGACGGTTTCCCGGTGCGACTCGCGGTCGGGGGTCGAAACCGTCACCGTTTCCCAAGCGGTACGAACGGGCATCGGACGAACAGCGAGGGGGACCCTGAAGCGGAAATAGCCCTCGGAATCGCTGACAGTCTCGTGATATTCACCATAAGCCTCCATGCGAACCCGGACGCCCGGCACTTCGTCGCTTTCGTAGATCGCGAGCATCGCGCGCAGGCGGCCGAGGGTGCTCTGCCCCGGATTGAGCGGCTTGCGATATTCCACGATCCGGCCGGACACGCGCAGTTCATCCGCGCGGCGATAACCGGCATAGCTGAGAATACGCAGGCGCTTTTCATCGAGGCGGTCGCCGCCATAGCGGACGCGGTCCATGCCGCG
>JAZBPX010000058.1:0-2051 GCA_036351775.1 Pacificimonas sp.
CGCGCAGATCCCCGGCGCCATGGGCGATTTCACCGCCCTGCCGGGGCACGCGCCGTTCTTCTCCACGCTGCGGCCCGGCATGGTGTCGATCAAGGCCGACGGCGGCGCGCAGGAGTTTTTCGTGACCGGCGGCTTCGCCGAGGTGTCGCCCGAGGTGGTGTCGCTGCTGGCCGAAGAGGCGGTGGCCCGCGCGGACCTGACCCGCGACTTCCTGACCGCCAAGCTGTCGGAGGCCGAAGCGGCGCTGGAGGCGGCGCCGGAGGACGGCAAGGCGATCGCCGGTCTGCGCGTGAACGACTACCGTTTCGCATTGCAGTCGCTAGGCGTCTGAACGGTCCGCATGACGGGGCGGCCGGGGAACGAGGAATGGCGCCGGTGGTCTTCCTGCGACCGTCTCGCATAGTGACGGCGCGAGAGTGCTATCTTCTGTGAAGGTTTGAGCGACCCTATGTTGAGAAAAGAGGGTCAACGTAGACGATAGCTTTAGCGATTGATCAGGTTATATCGGACGAACTGCTGGAACGTTGTGAGCGGCCTAAGGGACTGACACTAACGTCTCCGGATGGCGACTTACAGGGCACCGCACCCCCGCTCAGCGGCCCAAATCGCAAGCTGACTGGGCGGGGGCGCCGGGCGGTAAGCGGCGACCGAAACGCAGTTTCGGCTTGGGTCCTCAGGTCCCGCTGGGCGGCGGCGGTCCGACGGGGCGCCACGATCTGCTCCTCGGTGAACTTCGATCGCTTCATCGTGCGATCCTCTTTCAGGGGCGGACTCGAGCTTCAGATGGAGGAGAGACCGGGGGTCAGAGCACCCCTTTCTCAACTCATGTCAACGCGCGACCATCACTCGCGCGTCATGCATGAACCTGCGCTGTTCGCAGCGCGGATTGGCGCGGCTGATCACCGGGGGTAACCCCGGCGAAGGACCGCTGGCGCTGGGCGCGCCGACGGTCCTTGCTCGGGTCGCGTTCAGTCCTGCCCGCGCCGCTCAATTTCACTGAAGCGGCGTGAACGCAGCGCGGGGTCTTCGTCGCGAGGCCGACGCAGCATCGCCTGCGCGCGCGCACCCTTCTCCGGCAAGGCCTCGCGTTCGATGCGCGCATACTGCGCGGAACGCTGCGGGGCGTCCTGTCGCGGGCCATCCAGGGGCATTTTCTCGCTTGGCATAACGGGTCCTCCATCTCGACGCGGCGTCTTCGGCCGCTGGCGCATACAGATAAGCCGCGCGAGAAGGCCACGAAACCATCGCCACGAAAATCGATGGCCCCCTACGCGGCAATCCTGCGCCGCGAGGGCGGATTGAGGGGGCCGCGGGGCGCCGCTATGGTGCGCCTCCGCCCGCAAGGGCCGCCCTCTTTCGCGCCCCGCCCGGGGCGCGGGACAGCCGCCAACGGAGAGCCCCAAACCATGGACGCACGCCCCTTCGACAAAAGCCGCCTTGTCAGTCGCCATGTGACCGAGGGCCCGTCCCGTGCGCCGCATCGCAGCTATTTCTACGCCATGGGGCTGACCGACGAGGAGATCCATCGCCCCTTCGTCGGCGTCGCGACCTGTTGGAACGAGGCCGCACCGTGCAACATCGCGCTGAACCGCCAGGCGCAGGCGGTCAAGCTCGGCGTGAAGGAGGGCAGGGGCACCCCCCGCGAGTTCACCACCATCACCGTTACCGACGGCATCGCCATGGGCCATGAGGGGATGCGCTCCAGCCTGGCCAGTCGCGAGGCCATCGCCGACACGGTGGAGCTGACCATGCGCGGGCACGCCTATGACGCCATTGTCGGGCTGGCGGGCTGCGACAAGTCGCTACCGGGCATGATGATGGCGATGGTGCGGCTAAACACGCCCTCGGTGTTCCTCTATGGCGGCTCGATCCTCCCGGGGCGTTATGAGGGCCGCGACGTCACGGTTCAGGACGTGTTCGAGGCGGTGGGCCGCGAGCAGGCGGGCGAGCTGTCGGCCTGCGAGCTGGAGAAGCTGGAGAAGGTCGCCTGTCCCTCCGCCGGCGCCTGCGGCGGCCAGTTCACCGCCAACACCATGGCCTGCGTCTCCGAG
>JAZBPX010000059.1:0-33962 GCA_036351775.1 Pacificimonas sp.
GGTATAATAGCGCCCGCCGATACCCAAACCATATTGCAGGTCGCCAAACTGCGGCAGCTGTTCGCGGTAAACCTGTCCCGCATCCAGAAAACCGACAACGCCGAAATTGCCGAAGCGATAGCGCGCTTCGATCGCCGCCTCGTTCACGCTGCGGCCACCAATCGGCTGCACGTCGATATCCGGTTCGGTATCGTCAGGATCGTCCGGGTCGGGCGGTGTTACGGTGATGTCGACGGGCCCGATCTCCTGGAAGCCATAGCCGCGTACCGAGCCGCCGCCGCCGCCATAAATGCGCCGGGAGGGGGCAAGAGCGTTCCGGGCAATGCCGTTGACGCTGCCAACGCGTACACGGCCTGCCAATGTGAAGTTCTCGGCAACAGGGAGATAACCGCTGACATCGGCTTGGGTCCGCAGATAGGGCCTTACATCATCGTCGTTAAGCGCGGCCTCTGGCGACAGGCGAAGGGTGGCCTTCCAGCCGCTGGTAGGGTCGAGAAGGTCATTCGAGGCGTCATAGGTGACCTGGCCCGTCACGCCGCCAATCAGAAAGGCTGTCGACAGGTCGAAGATGGCTGGGTCGCCGGTCTGGTCCTCGTTCGTCGCGATCAACTCCGCGCCGTAGGCATAAGACCAGGTTTTCTGCCAGATCGGCGTCGACTCTCGCGATACCCGCGCACGGAGCGATGCCGTGTACGCGTTGAAGGCAGGAAAATCGATGCGCCCCGCTTCGAACCCGAACAGAACGGTCCGGTCCCGCAAACCTGCATTTGATCTGCGAAAGATAGCTGCGGCACCCTGCTCACGGGTACCGGCAACAGCGCGCAGCTCAAGCTCCCCCTCGGGCGGGAACAGGTTGCGGTGCGTCCAGCCGCCTTCGATCACAATTCCTTCGCCGGTGCCGTAGCCAACCTGCGCGGCCAGGGAACGCGGCGGACCCGCCTGTTGCCGGACCAGCAGGTCGACGGCCATCAACCCGTCTTCCCTGTATTCGCGGGTCATGATCGGTTCGATGGAGACGCTGTTGAACAGACCGGTCGCGATCATGGCCTCGCGAAGGTCATCTTCGAGGCGAACGTCGTAGAGTTCCCCCTCCTCGAACCGGGAGAGGAGTTCGACATGTTCCTCGGAAAAGGCGAGATCGCCCTCGGTCTCGACGGTTCGGAAGTAGGAGCGCGGCCCGAGGTCGACGGGAAGGACATAGTCCCCGGTCTTGGTTTCCTCGTCCAGCAGGATGGCGCGCTGCTCGACTTCGGCGAAGGGGTAGCCGTTGAAGGGAAATATGAGGTCGATGGCGGCTTCGGCGGCGATGATATCGTCGGCAATGATGGGATCGCCCGCCTCGATGGGCAGGTTATCGCTGACAAGGCCGGGCGGAATTGCCTCTTCTTCGCCGATGATGGAGACGTCGGAGAAGACATAGCGTTCGCCCGGGCTGGCGGTCAGGGCGACGCGGTACCGGCCATCCTCTTCTGGTGGGAGGATGACGTCGGCAGTGACCGCGGCGTCGAAGTAACCCCTTGATTCCAAAAGGCGAAGGGCGAGCGCTTCGTCCGCATCGGCGCGGGCGCGCAGCATCGCGCCGTTCGCCGCTTCGCCGCCGCCACCCTCAAGCGAGGAGGCACCCAGAAAGTCGCCTTCGAGCCCGTTCTCCTCAAGGCCCTCGACGGCAAGATAGTAACGGACCTCCGGAAGCGGTTCGGCGACCTCTTCGGTCGGTGCTGCGACTGTTTGCAGCTCAACTTCGGACAGGGGAACGAGCGTACGCGCAAGCCGCTCCTCTTCAACGCGAACGGGTTCGAGACGCTCAAACTCCGCGTCTGCGAACGGGTCCGCCTGCGCCTCGGGAATGTCCCGAGCTGTACCGTCATCATCGACAGGCAAGCGAGCCAGCAGATCGTCAAGCGCCCTATCGCCTAGATTAGGCAGCGCATCGTTGAAGTCATCGTCGGAGATTGCAGGCTCGACCGCGCTCTCCGCAGCTTCGTCCAAAAGCTGCGCGCCGACGGGTGCCGCCACGAACACCAGTCCAGTAATGAAGGCCTTCGCTAGGCGGATATCGAGCCCCTGATGACACGCACGTTACAGATACGGGCTCGTCTTGTCGAAATCCCCTCGCATCTGCAATCACTAGTGACTGTCAGGGTAGAGGGGCCGCCGCTGCTGGCCTATGGGTTGCCGCATATAGACAGCGGAGAGCCGAATTGCCCGACAAGCCAACGACATCTGAATGGGAAGCGCGCGCAGAAAAGGAAGTGCGGGGGAAGACCCTGACCTGGGATACGCCAGAGGGCATCGCCGTCAAACCGCTGTACACCGCCGCGGATGTCGAGGGCCTCGACCCGGGCCTGCCCGGCTTTCCCCCGTTCACGCGCGGCCCCTATGCCTCCATGTATGCCGGACGGCCCTGGACCATCCGGCAATATGCGGGTTTCTCGACGGCGGAGGAATCGAACGCCTTCTACCGGCGCAATCTGGCGGCGGGGCAGAAGGGGCTGTCCGTCGCCTTCGACCTCGCCACGCACCGGGGATATGACAGCGACCATCCGCGGGTATCGGGCGATGTCGGCAAGGCGGGCGTTGCCATCGACACGGTCGAGGACATGAAGATCCTGTTCGACCAGATCCCGCTGGGCGAGATGTCGGTGTCCATGACGATGAACGGTGCTGTGCTGCCGGTTCTGGCGTTCTACATCGTCGCTGCGGAAGAACAGGGCGTGTCGCCGGACAAGCTCGCCGGGACCATCCAGAACGACATTCTGAAGGAGTTCATGGTCCGGAACACCTATATCTATCCGCCTGCGCCCTCGATGCGGATCGTGTCGGACATCATCGCCTATACCTCCGAACACATGCCGCGCTTCAATTCGATCAGCATCAGCGGCTACCATATGCAGGAAGCCGGCGCGACGCAGGTGCAGGAGCTGGCCTATACCATCGCCGACGGCATCGAATATGTCCGCGCGGCCAAGGACACCGGCCTGCCGGTGGACAAGTTCGCGCCGCGCCTGTCCTTCTTCTTCGCCATCGGCATGAACTTCTTCATGGAGATCGCGAAGCTGCGCGCGGCGCGGAAGCTCTGGCACAAGGCGATGACCGAGCTGGGCGCGGAAACCGACAAGTCGAAGATGCTGCGAACGCACTGCCAGACGAGCGGCGCGTCGCTGACGGAGCAGGACCCCTATAACAACGTCGTCCGAACGGCTTTCGAGGCCATGGCGGCGGTGCTGGGCGGGACGCAGTCGCTACACACGAACAGCTTTGACGAGGCGATCGCCCTGCCCACGGATTTCTCGGCGCGCATCGCCCGTAACACGCAGCTGATCCTGCAGGAGGAGACGGGGATCACGAACGTCGCCGACCCGCTTGGCGGCTCCTATTATGTCGAGGCGCTGACCGACGAACTGTACAACCATGCCCTCAAACTGATCGACGAGGTGGAGGAAGCGGGCGGCATGACGAAGGCCGTGGCCGCCGGTATCCCCAAGTCGCGCATCGAAGAAGCTGCGGCGGCGCGCGCGGCTCGCTTCGACCGCGGGGAAGATGTCGTGATCGGGGTGAACAGGCACCGCCTTGAGAAAGAGGGCGAGATCGAAATCCTTGAGGTGGACAATGTCCGCGTCCGCGCCGACCAGATCGCCCGCATCGAGCGCGTGAAGGCGGAACGCGACGAGGACGCCTGTCAAGCCGCGCTGGAGGCGCTGCGTGAGGGCGCGAAGGCTGGAAACACCCTTCGACAGGCTCAGGGTGAGCGGAACACTTTACCAGCCGCTCACCCTGAGCCTGTCGAAGGGGGAGCGGGAGCGGAAACAAACCTGCTGGCCCTAGCTGTCGATGCGGCGCGCGCGCGGGCGACGCTGGGCGAGATCAGCCTTGCCATGGAAGATGTGTTCGGTCGCTATGACACGCGGCCGACGCCGGTGAAGGGCGTCTATGGCGGGGCCTATGGCGGCGATCCCGACTGGGTTCGGATCACCGACGGCGTTGCGGCGGTGACGGACCGAAAGGGGCGCGCGCCCAAGATGATGGTCACCAAGCTGGGACAGGACGGCCATGATCGCGGCGCGAACCTGATCGCGTCGGCCTTTGGCGACCTTGGCTTCGACATCGTGTCCGGGCCGCTGTTCCAGACCCCGGCAGAGGCCGTCGATATGGCGGTCGAAGCGGGCGCGGACGTGATCGGTGCATCAAGCCTTGCCGCCGGCCACAAGACCCTGATCCCGGAGCTGATCGGCCTTGTGAAGGAGCGCGCGCCGCATATCCGCGTCATTGCGGGCGGCGTGATCCCCGCCCAGGATTACGACTATCTTTACGACAAGGGCGTGGCAGGGATTTACGGGCCGGGAACCAACATCCTGGACGCTGCCGGGGACGTGCTGCGCCTGCTGGGGCACAACCTGCCGCCAAAAGATGGTGAGGAGCGCGAAGCTGCGGAGTAAACCTCCGGGGTTCGGATCGTCATCTGCGATGAGCGGAGCAACCGAACGGGTTTTACGATCGTTTTGATGGTGATGGGCGGATTTGGGAGACCGCAGGGCCATGGACGAGATTGAGAGGGACGACCCAAACTACCGGTTTACGGGCTTCGCACTGAGGGCAGAGCGCGGTGAAGGAGCCTTTGGCAGCTGTGACCTCGTACCGATGGTCGAGGCCGATGACGGCGAGCTAAGCCTCGAAGACGAGAGCAACGGACCGTAGGCTCTTATGCTCAGGCGGTTTTGGCTATGCTTGGGCGGTTTTGGCGGCGAGGCTCGTGAGGAAGCGGTCGATGCGTTTTGCATTGGCGCCGAAATCGCTGCGGCCGACACGGCTGCGCGAGCGCATATCGACTTGTGCAGAGGCCTCGTCGCCGCGAACCCGAACGACAACATCGTCCCTGAACCGCAGGAGCCGGGTGGTGGCGACAGCTTCGAACTGACCGGCGGCAGGGTCGCGGGCGATGACCCGCCAGCCGCTTTCCTGCGCGAGGGTTAAGGCCAGATCGTAGGCTTCGTCCCGGCCGATAGCGAGCGTCAGCGTGTCGAGATCGCCGTGGCGCTGGGCGTGTTCGCCCGCGGTATCCGCATCGAAATGCGGCGGGCCATCCTGTTGCAGAACAAAACGCGGCGGATCGACAATGCTGGTTGTGGCGTCGTTGATCATCCCGGACTGATATCGGTAAGGAGCGCGCGGATGCGGGCGGCGTTCGCGCCAAGGTCACTTTGGCCCATGCGCGACTTGGAGCGCACGTCAACAAGCGAACCGCCGCCGCCATCCGGTTGGATGCGGACGACGACATCATCCTTGAAGCCGAACCAGCGAGAGCTTTCCGTGGCTTCGATGCGGCCCTCGCTTTCGTTCGCGTCGATGACGCTCCAGCCGCGCGCCTCGATGGCGGCGAGGGCGGCTGCGAAGGCCTCGGCGGGGTTGGCGTCGAGCGCGAGCGTGTCGAGGTCGGGATAGGCCTCCCGCTGCTGAGCGGCTATGTCCGGGTCATAGCCGACGGGGTTCGGTGAACCTTCGCGGACCGCTACGGCTTCGACGAAGGCGGGCGGGTTGTCGGTGTCCGTGGTGATATCGTGGATCGGCGGAACGCCCTGGCCCTGGTTCATCAGGGAGAGCATCACGAGGGCAATGCCTCCGGTCACGCCAAGAGCGAGAAGCGGTGTACCCTTCCTGCGCTTGCGGACGAACGCGAGAATTACGGCAACGACGGCCAGCGCCAGCGCGGCCATCGTGACGAAGAAGCCGGCGACGATGAGCTGGAACTGGAAACCCTGCCCCAGGCGGAAGAGCAGCATGGGCAGGATGACTAGCGCAAGCGCGGCCAGCGCGGCGTAAAGCGCGGCGTTAGAAAAGCGGCTGGCGGTCGTCTGCGTGGTCATGATCTGGTTCCCTGTCCGTCCCGTTCAATGAACCCCCTTAGCGTGGACCCTGGCCGTCGTCAGCCTTGATGACGGTGCCGGTCACGACTTCGCTGGCCGGGGAGCAGAGGAACAGCAGCGTGGAATCGAGCTGCGGCGGGTCGGCGATGCGCTTGCGCGGGAAATGCGGGGCCATGTCGCCCATGCGCGCGACCATGCCGTCCATCATCTCGGAGTGGAAAGCGCCTGGCGCGATGCCGTTCACGTTGATGTGGTTGCGGCTCCACTCGACGGCGAGCGCCTCGGTCATACGGGCGATGGCGGACTTGGTGATCGAGTAAAGCGCAGCGCCGTTCCCGGCGTAGTGATAGGCCGCGACACTGGCGATATTGACGATGCGGCCGGGCTTTTCCGCCGCCATCAGCCGCCGCGCGACCTCGCAGGCGGCGATGAAGGGGCCGCGCAGGTTGGTGTCGATAACGCGGTCGATCAGCGCGACGTCCATCTTGTGCGCGCGCTGGGCGTCCGGGATCCCGGCATTGTTCACGAGGATCGTGACCGTGCCGAGCGCTTCCTCCGCCGAGGCGACGGCCGCCACGATGTCGTCCGCATCGGTCATGTCGCAGCGGACGGCGTGCGCGGTGCCACCCGCCGCCTCGATTTCGGCCTTCACCTCGGCGAGGCGGTCTTCGCGTCGTCCACAGATTGCAACCGCCGCGCCCGCTGCGGAGAGGACGTGCGCGAAGCGTCGGCCGAGGCCGGACGTGGCACCGGTAACGAGCGCGACCTGACCGGAGAGATCATGGTCGATGTTCGGGGTGGGGTAGTCGGTCATGGCTTACTGGTCCTTGAAGTCGGGGCGGCGCTTTTCGAAGAAGGCCCGGCCTGCCTCTGCGGCGTCTTGCGTTCCGGAGAGAAGGATCTGCTGCCGGTCCTCCAACGCGATGGTGTGTTCGAGGCTTGGGGCGTCGATATTGAGGCGCAGCGCTTCCTTCGACAGGCGCAGGCCAAGGGGGCTGGTGGTCAGCATCAGTTCGATGTCATCGTCGGCGGCGGTGCGGAGGTCCGCGTCCGGAACGACCTTCGAAACGAGACCCAATGCGAGCGCGCGCTCGGCGTCGATAAACTTGCCGGTCAAAATCAGTTCCGAGGCGAGTGAGGCGCCAACGAGGCGCGGCAGGAAGTAGCTTGAGCCCATGTCGCAGCCGCCAAGGCCGATGCGGATATAAGCGGCATTCATGCGCGCGCTTTCGGAGGCGATGCGAATATCGGCGGCCAGCGCCAGGCTGAACCCGCCACCGCAGGCCGCGCCGTTGACGAGCGCGATGATCGGCTGGGGGCAGTAGCGCATGGCCATGTAGATCTCGGCGATCCGCCGCTGCCAGTTCAGCCCGTCGCGCGCCGAACCGAGCCCGCCCGCGCCGCGCTCCTCCCCGTCCGGTTTCAAGTCAAGGCCCGCACAGAAGGCGCGGCCGTCGGCCTGCATGACGACGACGCGCACATCCTGCCGGTCGGAAAGCCCGCGGAAATAGCCGCGCAGTTCATCGACCATCTGCCGGTTTAGCGCATTCAGACTGTCCGGTCGGCCAAGCGTCACCCGCTCGACCGTGCCGCCCCTTTCCGCCTCGACGCGGATCGTTTCGAAGGTGCTCACGCGGCTTTCAGGAAGCCGCTGAGGCGGGCGTTGATGATCTCGTGCGCCTCGTTCATGATATTGTCGATGAGCTCCTGACAAGTCGGGATGTCGTTGATCAGGCCGGCGACCATGCCGCAGCTCCAAGCACCGGCGTCCATCTCGCCCTCCGCCATGATGCGTGGATAGACGCCCGCGACTTCCTCGATGATGTCCTCGAACTTCAGGTCCTTGCCGAGTTCGCGTTCTTTTTCGAGCAGGCGCTCGACCGCTTCGTTCGTCAGCACGCGTTCGGTGTTGCGGAGCGGGCGCATGACGAGGCGCGTGTCGAGTTCGGACGCGGCAACGATCGCCTCCTTCACATTCTGGTGCACGGGCGCCTCCTTCGTGGCGATGAAGCGCGTGCCCATGTTGATGCCGTCCGCGCCCATGGCGAGGCTGGCGACGAGCGAGCGGCCATCGGCTTGGCCGCCGGACGCAACGAAGGGGATCTCAAGCTCGTCGGCGGCGCGCGGGAGGAGGATCATGTTCGGCACATCGTCCTCGCCCGGATGACCGCCGCATTCGAACCCGTCGACCGAGACCGCGTCGCAGCCGATGGACTGCGCCTTCAGGCTGTGGCGGACGCTGGTGCATTTGTGGATGATCTTGATGCCCGCATCGTGCAGCGGGCCGACAACCTGAGCCGGGTTGTTGCCGGCGGTTTCGACGATCTTCACGCCGCCCTCGATGATGGCCTTCATGTAGCCGGGATAATCGGGCGCATTCACCGTGGGGAGAAAGGTCAGGTTCACGCCGAACGGCTTGTCGGTCATGTCCCGGCACTTGGCGATTTCATTGGCAAGGTCGCCGGGAGTCTTCTGCGTCAGGCCGGTGATGATGCCGAGGCCGCCCGCATTGGAGACCGCCGCTGCCATCTCCGCAAAGCCAACCCAGTGCATGCCGCCCTGAATGATGGGATGCTGGATGCCGAACATTTCGGTGATGCGCGTTTTCATGGGTGGTTCCCCCCTTGTTTCGGATTGGCTTTGTCAGACTGTGCGGTCCGGCCTAAACTTCTGCCGCCCCTCCTCGCCAGCCCACGAAAAGGCCAGCCGCATGACCCAGACCCCTGCGCCCCGCTCCCGCCGATCCGCACTTTACATGCCCGGTGCGAATGCACGGGCGCTGGAGAAAGCGAAGTCGCTGGATGCCGACGTCCTGATCTTCGACCTAGAGGACGCGGTGCTGCCGGACGCAAAAGACGAGGCGCGGAGCCTAGTCGCCGAGGCAGTGCGCGGCGGCGGCTATTCGGGCGAGGTGGTCATCCGGGTAAATGGCGAGGGTACACCGTGGCGGCGCGAGGATCTGGCGATGGTTAGGGCGGTAAAGCCGGACGCCGTTCTGCTGCCGAAGGTGGAAGCGGGCGCGAAGCCGCTGGATGCCATCCCGCTATGGGCGATGATCGAAACGCCAGGAGCGATCCTGAACGCCGGGTCGATTGCGGCCTCGGGCTATCAGGCGCTCGTGGTCGGCATCAACGACCTGTCAAAGGAATTGCGCGCGCCTATAGCGCCCGGTCGGGGGGCGTTTCGCATGGCGCTGCAAACGACTGTGATGGCGGCGCGGGCGAGCGGCATCGTGGCGCTGGATGGGGTATTTAATAGCCTCGATGATGAGGGCGGTCTGGCTGCGGAATGCGCGGACGGGGCGGCGCTTGGTTTTGATGGCAAGACGCTGATTCACCCCTCGCAGATCGAGGAAGCGAATGCGGCGTTCTCACCATCGGCAGCCGATGTCGAGCAGGCCCGCGCCATCGTCGAGGCGTTCGCCGCCGATCCCGGCGCAGGGGTTCTGCGCGTTCGCGGCCAGATGACGGAACGGCTTCATCTGGCAGCGGCAGAGGACTTGCTCGCCAGATCACGGTAATGCACAGACACGAAACAGGGTATCATTTGGGACGGGGCATTATGAAGAGAACGAAAACCGCGCTCGCCATTGGCGGCGCTGTGGTTGCGGCTGCGATAAGCACGCAGACACTGGCGTCAGCGACCGCCGACCGGGACGCCGCCCTTCGCGCAGCCGAGGCCTGGATGACGAAGCAGATGCATGTCGGGCTTGTGCCGGGTGCGACCGCAGCCATTGTCCACGATCAGGATTTGATCTGGTCGACGGCCTACGGTTTCGCTGACCGGGAGGCGGGAACGCCCATGACGGCGGAAACGGATTTCAGCGTCTGTTCAATTTCAAAGCTATTTACATCGATCGGCGTCATGACGCTGGTTGAGGATGGCCGCGTCGATCTCGATGACCCGCTGACGAAATTCCTGCCGAACTGGGCGTTCACCGAAGCCGCTCGCGGTGGAAGCGACCAGGTCACGATCCGGGACATGCTCTCGCACGCAGCGGGCTTCCCCCGTGAACCCATGACGACCGGCTGGGCGAACAGCGATTTTCCGACGACGGCCGAAGTGCTCGCACAGGCCGGAGAGGTCGCGCCGCTGTACGAACCGGCAGATACCTGGCAATATTCGAACCTCGCCATGTCCCTGCTCGGTCAGGTGATCGAGGCGGCGAGCGGAACCGATTATGACAGCTACATCCGATCTGAAGTTCTCGCGCCGCTGAACCTTCGGGGCATATCCACGGATTTGCCACTGGAATCGACGCCGGGGCGGCCCTTCTCGCGTGGGTATTTCATGTACGATGAGCAGGCGGTTCGCCCGGTGGTCGAACCCTATACGCTGAATGGCTACGCCCCCGCAGCGGGTTTCGCGGCCTCTGTCATCGATCTGGCAGAATTCGCGTCCTGGCAGTTCCGGGTTCTGGAAACGGGTGAGACCGAGGTGCTGTCCCGTCCTGCGCTTCGCAACATGCACCGGGTGCACTGGTATGATCCGGCGGACGAGAATGGGAATGTCTGGGGTTTTGGCTTCAGCCACATGAAAATCAACGATCAGCCCTTTATCGGTCATGGCGGCTACTGCCCCGGCTACCGCGCCCAGTTCGCGATGAACCCGGCAACGAAGACGGCCTTCGCCGCGATGGTGAACGTCAACGACGCATCGCCCTACGATCTGGTGGCCGGTATAGAGGGTATCGTCGGGCCGGTTCTGGCTGCCGAGCCGTCCTCCGACGAGAGCGCCGCCGATGACGCGAACGAGCCCGTGCTATCGGATTTTGAAGGCCGGTTCGGGCAGACCAATTTCCCTTATGAAATGTACGTCGCGCCGCGCGGAGACGATCTGCTGGTCTACAACCTCTACTCGCGCGAGCCTGCCCGCAACGCGACTACACTGAAACATCAGGGTGGCGACCGCTTCCGCGCACTGAATGGCAAGGGGAATCTCGGCGCGGAGGCGACCTTCAACCGCGATGAAAGCGGGCGCGTGGTCAGCCTTCACTGGGAAGGCGAAACCATCGCGCGAATGGACTAAGGCGTTAACCTCGGTCAAACTATGCAGAGGGAGAGTCGCTGTGCCGATCGAGGGAATGGGCGGGCTGTTCATCCGCGCGCGGGACCCAGAGGCCCTGCAGCGCTGGTACGGCGAGCATCTGGGCGTTGGCGGCGGCTACGGACCGGCGGGCGTAAAGCATGGCAATGCGTATGTCTGGAACACGCTGGGCGGACCGATGGTGTTCCAGCCCTTTCAAATGGACAGCGACTATTTTGCTGCCGACAAGCAGTTCATGATCAATTTCCGCGTGTCCGAACTGGATTCGCTGGTCAAAAGCCTGACTGCGGCTGGGATCGAGGTGCTGAGCGATCCGGACTGGGATGCGCCGGGTGTCGGCAGGTTCCGCCGCATTCATGATCCGGAGGGCAACGCCATCGAGCTGTGGGAGCCCGACCCGCACGCCCCCACCGGCGAGGGATCGTAACCGGCGTGCGTTCCTGCACGAAGGACAGCGCATGAAGCTGTTTGCGCTTATCCTCCCGCTCGCGCTGCTGGCGGCGCCGGTTTCCGCTGCCGAACCCATCATCGGCGACTGGCTGACAGAAGAGAAAGACGCTGTTGTGCGGATTGCCCCGTGCGGGAATGAACTTTGCGGGCGGATCGCGGAGTTTCGGGTGGAGCCGGATGATGGGCCCGACCAGCGCGATGTAAACAACCCGGACCCCGACCTCCGCGGTCGGCGTTTGATGGGCCTGCCCATCCTCACGGCTTTTCGCGAGGATGGGCGGCGGTGGCGCGGGCGCATCTACGATCCGAAATCGGGGAAGGATTATCGTTCGATTGTCGAGCGGAATGGGCCGGACCGGTTGGAGGTCAAAGGCTGCATTGGCCCGTTCTGCCAGACGCAGGAATGGACGCGGGTGAAGTGAGCCAAGCGGAGGCACCCGCCGCTCCGGCAAAACGCTGGCTGAAGATTGCGGGCCTGGCCTTCGTCATTCTGGTTCTGCCGGTGGCGATTTCCGCGGCGAGTGCTCAGGTCTTCGCCGGATGGCAGCTAACTTTTATGCACAGGGCCAGGACGGCGTGTGGACCTCATGGTTTACGGGGGCATATAGGCAGGCAGAAACTGCTGCCGATGAAAAGGACTGACCCATGGCCGACGACCCCGTTCTCTACGAGCAGACCGGCAAGGTCGTCCGCGTCACGCTGAACCGGCCCGACCTTCGTAATCCGCTTTCGGGCGACGTCATTAGTGCGCTGATTGCCGCTGTCAGGCGCGCCGATGACGATGCGGATGTGTCCTGCGTGGTGCTGACCGGCGCGGGAAAGAGTTTCTGCGCAGGCGGAAACCTGAACGAGATCCAGAAGCTGTCGGCGGACAAGTCCCCGCTCGAAATCGCGGACTGGTACCGCGACGGCATCCAGCAGATCCCATTGACCTTTGCTGCAATATCGGTGCCCGTCATCGCAGCTGTGAATGGTCACGCCATCGGCGCGGGCTGCGACCTCACTTGCATGGCGGACATTCGCATTTGCGGGGAAAGCGCGCGCTTTGCCGAAAGCTTCCTTCGTGTCGGAATCATTCCGGGCGACGGCGGCGCGTGGCTGCTCCCCCGCATCGTCGGTTACCCACGCGCGATGCACATGCTGCTGACAGCCGAAGGCGTAACGGCGGAAAAAGCGCTCGACTGGGGCCTGGTGACCGAAGTCGTCGCCGATGGCGATTTGCTAACCCGCGCCCATGCGTTGGCGGAGGCAGTGGCGAGCCAGCCGCCGAATGCCCTTCGCGAGGCGAAGCGGCTGATGCGGCAGGCGCAGGCCCAGTCGCTTGCCGACAGCCTCGCCGAGGCCGCCGTCATGCAGGGCGTCCTGCAGCAGACTTCAGACCATAAGGAGGCGGTGTCCGCGATCCTCGAGAAGCGCAAACCGAGTTTCGAGGGGCGGTAAGCCGGAGGAGGGGAAACTCATGGCCGGAAACTCGCCGCTCTTCTACGCCCTCATCATGTTCGCGACCGGGGTGGGGATCCCGATCATGGCGGCGCTGAATGGCGGGCTCGGCGGGCAGCTTGGCAGTCCGGCGGCAGCGGCGACGATCCTCTTCCTGACGGCGCTCACCGTGTCGGCGGCAGTCATGTTGGCGACGGGGCTCCCTGCGGCCAGTAGCTGGAGGAGCGGCGCGCCCGTCCTTTATGCGGGCGGGCTTTTCGTGGCGTTCTACGTCCTTTCGATCACGTGGATTGCACCGCGTTTCGGCGTTGCCAACGCGGTCTTCTTCGTCCTGATCGGACAGATCATGGCGGCGGCCGTCATCGACCATTTCGGCCTGCTGGGCGCTCCGCGCGCGCCCATCGACATGCGCCGCGCGGCCGGGATCGTCCTGATGGCAGCGGGCATCTACTTCGCGCGGCGGACATGATATGCGGACAGCCTCTCCACTTCATCAGGGCTGGCAAACTTGCGGAGTGTAATCGACGGCTGATCCCGGCAGCTTCGATGGCCAAGGGAGATCGCCATCATGGCCACGCAAGCCAAGTCAGACCTGGACCTCGACGCCCTGCGCGCGAAATACCGTGAGGAGCGCGACAAGCGTATCCGTGAAGACGGTGAAAACCAGTATGTCGAGGCGGGCGGCGAGTTCGCCTCCTATTCTGAAGACGACCCTTACGCAGACCCGGATTTCAGCCGCGACCCGCTCGATCTGGAGATCGACGTCGCGATCATTGGCGGCGGCTTTTCCGGCATGATGGCGGCGGCCCGTATGCGCGAGCGCGGGTTCGACAATCTGAAGATCATCGAAACCGGCAGCGATTTCGGCGGCACCTGGTACTGGAACCGCTACCCGGGCGCACAGTGCGACATCGAGAGCTACTGCTACCTGCCGCTGCTTGAGGAAATGGGCTATATGCCGAAGGAGAAATATTCCTTCGCACCGGAGATTTTCGCGCACAGCCAGGCGGTCGGGAAATATTACGACCTGTACAAGGACGCGATCTTCCAGACGCGCGTGAAGGCGCTGCGCTGGGACGAGGAGCTAAAGCGCTGGCGCATCGAGACGAACCGTGACGACGATATCCGTGCGCGCTTCGTGGTGACGGCCGTGGGTCCGGCGAGCCGACCGAAGCTGCCCGGCATTCCCGGTATCGAGGAGTTTGAGGGCCACAGCTTTCACACCAGCCGCTGGGACTATGACTATACCGGCGGCGATCATTCCGGCGGTCTGACGAAGCTGGCGGACAAGCGCGTCGGGATCATCGGGACGGGCGCGACGGCGATCCAGTGCGTGCCTTATCTCGCCGAACATGCCGAGGCGCTCTACGTCTTCCAGCGGACGCCGTCGGTCGTCGACCTGCGCGGTAACAGCGAAACCGATCCCGACTGGTACCAGTCGCTGGAGCCGGGCTGGCAGCGGAGGCGCCGGGAGAATTTCGCCGGCATCATCTTCGGCGAACCGCAGGCCGAGGATCTGGTCAATGACGGCTGGACGGACCTTGCCAACCGCGTCGGGTTCCTGGCGCGCGAGAAGATGATGGAGGGCGGTACGCTCGATCCCGAAAGCATTCAGGAAATGGCGGAGATCGCCGACTTCCAGAAGATGAACGACATCCGCGCGCGGGTAGAGGAAGAGGTTGCAGACCCAGTGAAGGCGGAGGACCTGAAGCCCTGGTACCGCCTGTTCTGCAAGCGCCCCACTTTTAACGACATGTACCTCGCGGCGTTCAACAAGGAGAGCGTGCACCTTATCGATGTGTCGGAAGCCAAGGGTGTCGAGCGCATCACCAAGACCGGCCTTGTGGCGAACGGCGAGGAGATCGAACTCGACTGCATCATCTACGCCACCGGATTCGAGATTACGACAGCCGCCACGCGGCGCATGGATTTCGAGATCGAAGGGCGAGACGGTGTGTCGCTGTTCGACCATTGGGGCGGCGGTATCCGCACGCTGCACGGCGTCGCGAGCCACGGTTTCCCGAACTGGTTCAACGTGGGCGTCAACCAGAACGGCTTCTCGCCGAATATGACCGCCATGTTCGACGATCTCGCCATCCACATCGGCTACATCATCGACGAGGCGCAAAAGCGCCAGAGCCACGTCGTCGAGGTAACGAAGGAGGCCGAACAGGCGTGGGTCGAGAAGATCCGCGAAATGGCAGCGGTCGCACCGAACCGCGACTTTCTCGCCGAATGCACGCCCGGCTATTACAACCATGAAGGACAGCCGGACGACGCCGCGCTTCAGAACACGCCTTACCCCGGTGGAATCAACGAGTTCAACGCGATGCTGGCGAAGTGGCGCGAGGGCGGTGAACTCGACGGGTTCGAGCTCAGCTAGGGCACGACGCCTTCGAAGGTGATCGTAAAGCCGGGTCGGTCGGACCCTGCAGCCGCGGCGAGCTGACCCGTGGGCGCGATGCGAATGGCGCGGACGGACGGATCTACACCTCCGGGTGCGACGCTGACAAAGGGCCCGCTAGTCGAGGCAGCAAAGCTGACCATCGTCGCCGCGTCGAAGGGGTCGAGACCGCTTGCGGTGCTGCCATCAATGAAGCTGACCGGCACGGCGCCGTCGAAATGGAAATTGGCTGGCAGCGTGTCGTCGAGGATCAAACTGTCGGCATCGACGGGGCCATCACCGCGATTGGTGACCGTCAGACTGTAGCGGATGCGCGCACCGGGAATGGCCAGCGGGTTTGTCCTGTTGCGGACGGGGTCGCTGACGACCTCCATCGTCTTGTCTACCACCAGATCGACGGTGGCCGGATCGCGTGTATTGGTCAGGGTGCAGCTCAGGACATCGCCAATGGCTAGCTGGAAGTTCGTGTTGACCTGCGCCGGCATGACTGTTCCCGAGCCTGCGTTGGCGTTCGTGCATGACAAGCTTTGCGTGTAGCGGGCGAGATCTGCCGAGCCGCGTTCCCGTTCGCGAATTCCGTGGTCGACGCCGGGGTCGATCTGGACCGGCCCGATGGGTGCGCTGGTAATGGCAGACCGGTTGCCCGTTGTCGTAACCTGAGCAAGGTTGCTGTTTCCGCGCCGCAACTGAAGGCGAAACTGATCCGTGTCGAAAATGCGCCCACCCGCGCCGAACGCCTTCTGCACCGTCACGTGCGGTCGGGGCGTATTCGTGAAGATGCACTGGATCGCATCCCCGAAAGCGAGCGCGCCGAAGTCGTAGCTGGTTGTTTCCAGATTGGATGGCAGCATGGTCGATGACCCGCCCGCCGTGTTCACGCAGCTCAGGAGCGGTTGATATTGCGACAGCGCGCTTGCCGAACCGGCTTCGATGTCCTCGGTGAGCGTGATCGGGATGCCGGATGCAGTGGAGAGCACGGCCGCATCGAAGGGGCCAAGTCCCGTGCCGGTACTGACACCCTCGGCCAGCACATCGCCGGAAGACGTCGATTCGATGCGGAAGCGGAACTGGTCGCTCGGGTCGACGCGCGCGCCGCCGATCTCTTTCGTCAGCGTGATCGAGGCAAAGCGGACGGCGAACATGAAGCCCTGAAGGCCGGCACCCTCCATCTCTGCCGTTACGGTCGTCGGCGTGCCGCTGCCAGCGATCCAGGCGCCGACCCGGCCGTTATTGCCGTCGCCGTCCATGCGAACGGTGTCCGTGCCCGCGCCGCTGATCGCGGGATACTGGCTGCCGCTGATCGGCGGAACCTGATCGAGGATGACCCAGTCGTCGCCATTGGTGGTAAACTCCAGATACTCGGCATTGTCCGTGGATTCGGCGTCGGCGACCACAAAGGCGTAGCTCGAGACCGACGCCACGCCGGGCGGCGGCGTCACGCTGATGTTCGAGAAGGTCAGCGTGACGGTCGAGCCGCTGTTCGCCATGTAGAGGATGGGGCGGCCGGGAATGTTCAGGAAGGCGGTGTTGCCGACCGCGGCACCGGACCAGCTGGGGGCCGGGCGGTCATCAACGGCTGTCGAGGCCGTGCTCGAGGCGTTCACCGTCATGTTCAACGTCGAGCCGTCCGTCAGCCCGAAGACAAAGGTCTGCCCGGCCCCGGAGCGCGCCTGCGCGTCACTGTAGGTGGAAAAGTCGAGCCAGCAGTAGGTTTGCCAGGACGCCGGGGCCGTGCCTTGCGCACCGGCCGGGCTGCAATTGACCTGACCGTGTGCTGGCGCGGCGTGAAGCAGCGCGGCCATGCCGAACATGATGAGCGGAAGGAGGAACAGGGCGACGCCAGCCCGGCCTTTCCGCATCATCTGCTCTCCCTTCGTCCGCGCACCTGTCCGGGCGCGCGAGGGTAAGGCAGCTGCGTTAACTATGTCTTAGCGCTGCCCCGTAACGAAAAAGGGGAGGCCGCTGAGCCTCCCCTTTCCGGACATCGCTGTCGGACGCGCCTAGTCGTCGTCGGTGATGAAGTCGGGCAGGCCGGCATTGCCGCCATCGTCCTTGTTGTCATCATCGTCGTTCCGGCGGCCACGACCCCGGCCGCGTCCCCGGTCGCCGCCGCGTTCACCGCCCCGGTCACCGCCACTGCGGTTGCCGTCACGGCGTCCGCGACCACGGGGGCCGCGATCACCGCGGTCGCCCTCTTCGCGCGGCGGACGGTCGTCCTCGAGTTCCTCGCCCGTCTCCTGATCGACGAGGCGCATGGACAGGCGAACCTTGCCGCGGTCATCGACCGCGAGAACCTTCACCTTCACTTCCTGACCCTCTTCAAGAACGTCGGTCACCTTGCCGACGCGCTCGTTCTTGATCTCGGAGATGTGAACGAGGCCGTCCTTGCCGCCCATGAAGTTCACGAACGCGCCGAAATCGACGATGTTGACGACCTTGCCGGTGTAGATGTGGCCAACCTCCGGCTCCTCGACGATGCCCTTAATCCAGTTGATCGCGGCTTCGATTTCGTCGGAATTGGAGGACGAGACCTTGATCGTGCCATCGTCTTCGATGTCGACCTTGGCACCGGTTTCGGCAACGATCTCGCGGATGACCTTGCCGCCCGTGCCGATGACGTCGCGGATCTTGTCCTTGGGGACCGTCATCGTCTCAATGCGCGGCGCGTGCTTGGAGACACCCTCACGGGCACCGCCTAGCGCATCTTCCATACGCTGGAGGATGTGGGCGCGGCCGCCCTTCGCCTGATCGAGCGCAACGCGCATGATCTCTTCGGTGATGCCGGCGACCTTGATGTCCATCTGAAGGCTGGTGATGCCCTCGGACGTACCGGCAACCTTGAAGTCCATGTCGCCGAGGTGATCTTCATCGCCCAGAATGTCGGACAGCACGGCGAAGTCGCCGGTGTGCTCCAGGATCAGGCCCATCGCGATACCGGAAACCGGGCGCTTCAGCGGCACACCGGCGTCCATCATCGCCAGCGACCCGCCGCAGACCGTCGCCATCGAGGACGAGCCATTGGACTCGGTGATGTCGGAGATCACGCGGATCGTGTAGGGGAACTCTTCCTTCGACGGCAGCACGGCGCGAAGGGCGCGCCAGGCAAGCTTGCCATGCCCCACTTCGCGGCGGCCCGGCGCGCCAAAGCGGCCGACTTCACCGACCGAATAGGGCGGGAAGTTGTAGTGCAGCAGGAAGTGCTCGTGGCTCATGCCGTAAATGGCATCGATCATCTGCTCTGAATCGGCGGTGCCGAGGGTCGTGGTACAGATCGACTGCGTCTCGCCGCGCGTGAACAGGGCAGAGCCATGCGTACGCGGAAGGACGGCGACTTCGGCCTCGATCGGACGGACCTGATCGAGGGCACGGCCGTCGATACGGGTCTTGTCCTTGATGATGCCGCCGCGAACGATTTCGGCTTCCAGCTTCTTGAAGCTCTTGTTCGCCTTCATCTTGCGCTCGGAATCGACGTCATCGCCAAGGGCGGCCATGGCCTTTTCCTTGGCAGCGGCCAGCGCGTCCTGACGGTCCTGCTTCTTCGTCAGCTTGTAGGCGTTCGCAACGTCGTCGCCGACAGCCTTGCGCATCGTCTTCTTGTCTTCGTCGGCCTGCGGGTCGGTCAGGTCGAGTTCCCACGGCTCCTTGGCAGCCTTTTCCGCAAGGTCGATGATGGCATCGATCACGCCCTTGCCGTGCTCATGCGCGAACATGACGGCGCCAAGCATGACGTCTTCGGGCAGTTCTTCGGCCTGCGATTCAACCATCAGGACCGCGTCCTGCGTACCGGCGGCGATCAGGTCGAGCTGTGAGCCCTCGATGTCGCGTGACGGGTTCAGGACATACGCGCCGTCGACAAAGCCGACACGGCCGCAGGCGATCGGGCCCATGAACGGCACGCCGGAGATCGTCAGCGCAGCGGAGGCGGCGACCATCGCCAGCACGTCCGGCTCGTTGACGCCGTCATAGCTCAGCACCTGGCAGATGACGTTGATCTCGTTGTAGAAACCCTCAGGGAACAGCGGGCGGATCGGGCGGTCGATCAGACGGCTCGTGAGCGTCTCATGCTCGGTCGGACGGCCCTCGCGCTTGAAGAAGCCGCCGGGAATGCGGCCGGCTGCGGAGAACTTCTCCTGATAGTGAACGGTCAGCGGGAAGAAATCCTGCCCCGACTTCACGGACTTGGCGGCGGTCACGGCGCACAGCACAACCGTTTCGCCGAGCGTCGCGAGCACCGCGCCGTCGGCCTGGCGGGCGATACGGCCCGTTTCCAGGGTCAGCGTTTCGCCGCCCCACTGCGTCTCTACTTTATGGATATCGAACATATAGCTCTCGTCTTTCCTTTTAGCCGGAAAACGAAGCTGATATGCCCGCCCGGCTGCCTACTACCGATGCGCGCCCCCATGGCGGCACCGGCCTTCAGTTTCGCGTGTTCTTATGTGAAAACGGGCGCCCCCACGCGGCGGGGCGCCCGTTGAACTTGTCCTCAGCGCTTATCGGCGGAGGCCCAGCTTCTGGCGGATGGCCTCGTAACGGCCCTCATCCTTGCGCTTCAGGTAATCAAGCAGCTTCCGGCGCTTGTTGACCAGCATCAGCAGGCCGCGGCGGGAGTGATTGTCCTTGTGGTGGCTCGGAATGTTCTTGGACTCGTCGCCCTTGAAGTGGCCGGTGAGGTTTGTGATGCGCTCCGACAGGATCGCAACCTGAACTTCCGGCGAACCGGTGTCGCCCTCATGACGGGCATGTTCCTTGATCAGCGCTTCCTTGCGCTCTGGCGTAATCGACATCGTGCCTCCTTAAATCTCTACAGGTTGAAGCCCCGGTCGACCCGAACAGTGCCTTCGCAAAGCGAAACCATCGCGGCGGGCGTGTCTCCGTCCATCGCGATATAGGCGCCGTCCGGTTCGGGACGTCCGACAAGCTGCTGACCCTGTTTAAGCCGGGCCGCCTCGTCGGGGTTGACGGAAAGAGCCGGGATGTCGTCCAGCGCTGCCGTCATCGGAAGCACCATGCCTCCAAGGCCGCGCTCCCTAGCGCGATGTTCCAACATGTCCACCGAAATCGCGTTTTCAAGAGTGAAGGGCCCGCAGTGTGTGCGGCAGAGCATCGAGACATGACCCACCGTCCCAAGGCTAACTGCGATGTCGCGGGCGAGGGAGCGGATGTACGTACCCTTCGATACCCGGGCGGAGAGGGTGATTTCCAGAAGCGGGCCATCGGTCCTGGCACCCACCAGATTGTCATCCCCGCGAAGGCGGGGATCTCTTCCATGGTTCTGTTCGAGAGATCCCCGCCTGCGCGGGGATGACATGGGGGGTGTCGGTGACAGGGGTGCCTGTTTGCCGAGAACAAGCGCGTGCACGGTCACCGTCCGCTCCGCCAGCTCGACCACCTCGCCCCGCCGCGCGCGGGCGTAGGCGCGTTCGCCGTCGACCTTCAGCGCGGAGTAAGCGGGCGGACGCTGGGTAATCGGCCCGGTAAAGGCGGGAAGGGCAGCCTCAATCTCCGGAAGAGTCGGGCGCACATCGCTCGACGCAACAACCTCCCCTTCCGCATCGTCAGTGCTCGTCGCAGTGCCGAAGCGGATGGTGAAATCATAACCCTTGTCGCCGTTCAGCATCCGACCGGTCAGCTTCGTCGCCTCGCCGAGCGCTATGGGAAGAACGCCCGTCGCCAGCGGATCGAGCGTGCCGCCATGCCCGACCTTGGGCTTTTTCAGGCCCTCGGCGCGCATCAGGCGTTTCACCTTCGCGACGCCGTGTGCGGAGGTGATGCCGAGTGGTTTGTCGAGGATGATCCAGCCGTGCAGTCTCATTCTGACTTGTCAGTGTCGCCAAGATCGCGCGCAACTTCAGGCGAGCGGAGCAGGCTGTCGATGCGGCTGGCCTCCTCGTAGCTTTCGTCGAGCAGGAACTTCAGCTCGGGCGTATATTTCGTTGTCAGACCGCGCGCGACCTGGCCCCGCAGCGGCTTCACGTTCCGCTTCAGCGCCGCGAGCATCGCCTGATCGTCGCCGCCAATGGATTTCACGAAAGCGGTGGCGTGCCGCAGGTCCGGCGAGACACGCACCTCAGATACCGAGATAATCATAGCGTCGAGGTCGGGGTCGTTCGTCTCGCGCCGCTGCAGCACCTGCGACAGCGTATGGCGGATCTGCTCGCCAACCTTCAGCAGGCGGACGGATCGCCCCTCACCGGTTTCGTTGTGCCGCATTGTCTTTACTCCTCGGTTCGCCTCTAGGGCGAAGATCAAACTGTGTGAACGCCGGGAAGGGCGCATATGAAACCGAACCTCGCGGCCCTGTTTCTAATCCTGCTGCCGACTGGCGTTCTGGCGCAGGATCATCATTCCTATCGCCTTAATCCCGCAGCGAGCGCCGTAAGCGCGGAGGTGCCCTTCCTCCTGATCGGTTCAAAGACCGCCGGGTTTCCAGATGTCACGGGCGCGGTTCGTCTCAACCAGGCCGACCCGACCGCCATCGATCTTCGCGTCACACTCGACGCGGCCGCGCTGACGGCAGGCGATGATACGACGCTCAGGCGGCTGCGCGGCGAAAAGTTCTTCGACGTCGCGACCTATCCGGACATCACCTTTACCGGCACCATCATGACACCGACCGGACCAGATACGGCGGTGGTCGGCGGCGACCTGACTGCGCGCGGGATCACCCAGCCGGTCAACCTGAGTGTCACCTTCGGTACGCCACTCGCGGCGCTCCCGAACGGCAAGCCCGTCGCGCTCACAGCGGAAACAACGATCAACCGCCGCGACTTTGGAATGACCAGCTACGGCCTGATCGTCGGCAACCGGGTGACCATCCTGATTGAAACGCAGATGGCACCCGAGTGACCGCGCCCGGCCGACAGACCTAAAGCACCCGCTCCCGCTCCTCGACCTCGAAGGTCTCCAGCATATCGCCGGGCTGGATGTCCTTGAAGCCTTCGAACACCGCGCCGCATTCCAGGCCCGTGCGCACTTCGTCGACATCGTCCTTGAACCGGCGAAGCGATCCAATCGCGCCCTTGTAGATGATGACATCGTCGCGGGTGATACGGCTCTTGATACCCTGCTTCAGCGTGCCCTCGGTGACGAGCAAGCCAGCCGCCTTGCCCGTCTTGCCTGCCGGGAAGACTTCCTTGATCTCCGCACGGCCGACGACATTCTCGATCCGCTCCGGACCCAGCTGGCCAGCCATCGCAAGCTTCGTTTCGTCGATCAGATCGTAGATCACATCGTAATAACGAAGCTCGGTGCCCTGCCGTTCGGCAGCCTGGCGCGCGTTCGCGTTGGGACGCACGTTGAAGCCATAGATCGGCGCGCCGGATGCCGCGGCAAGCGTGACATCGCTCTCGGTGATCGCGCCGACACCGGAATGCAGGACACGCACCTTGATATCGTCGGTCGAGATTTCGTGCAGCGCGGAAACGATCGCCTCCACCGAACCCTGCACATCGCCCTTGACGACCACCGGATATTCCTCGGTCTTGCTGGAGAGCGCACCGAACATCGCATCGACATTCGTGGGCGCCGTGGCGAGACGCTTCTTCTTCTGCTGTTCACCGCGATAGGCGGCGACTTCGGCAGCGCGCTTCTCGTTTTCGACGACGGTTAGCACATCGCCGGCCATCGGTACGCCCGACAGGCCGAGCACCTCAACGGGGCGCGACGGTCCGGCTTCCTTCACCTGCTTGCCATGCTCGTCGATCAGCGCGCGGACCTTGCCCTGCTCCGAACCGACGACGAAGATATCGCCGCGGCGCAGCGTGCCCTTGTTGACGAGGACGGTGGCGACGGGGCCGCGGCCCTTGTCGAGCTTTGCCTCGACAACGGTGCCCTCGGCATCGCGGTCGGGGTTCGCCTTCAGTTCCAGAAGTTCGGCCTGCAGGTTGATGGCTTCGACCAGCTTGTCGATGCCTTCACGCTTCAGCGCCGAAACCTCGACATCCTGCACGTCGCCGGACATTTCCTCGACGATCACTTCATGTTCGAGAAGGCGCGTGCGGATCTGCGTGGGGTCTGCGCCCTCCTTGTCCATTTTGTTGATCGCAACGATCATCGGAACACCGGCCGCCTTCGTATGATTGATGGCCTCGATGGTCTGCGGCATCAGGCCGTCATCGGCGGCCACGACCAGTACGACGATGTCGGTGACGTTCGCACCGCGTGCGCGCATCTCCGAAAAGGCCTGGTGGCCCGGCGTATCGAGGAAGGTGATCGGGTTAGAGCCCTTCGGCGTAACCTGATAGGCACCGATGTGCTGCGTGATGCCGCCAGCCTCCCCGGCGATAACATCGGTACCGCGAAGGGCATCGAGCAGCGAGGTCTTGCCGTGATCGACGTGCCCCATGACGGTGACGACCGGCGGCCGCGGCTTCATGTCCTTGTCGTCGTCCTCGATACCGGTCAGGCCGATTTCAACGTCGGAGTCGCTGACGCGCTTTACCGTGTGGCCGAAATCCTCGACCAGCAGCTCGGCGGTATCCTGGTCGATGGTCTGGTTCACCGTGACCATCTCACCCTGTTCGAACAGCTTCTTGACGAGGTCCGCGCCGCGTTCCGCCATGCGGTTGGCGAGTTCCTGAATGGTAATCGCCTCGGGCACGCGAATTTCGCGCACCTGCTTCTTCGCCTCGGCAGGGTTGAACTGGCCGCGCTTTTCTTTTTCGCGCATGCGCCGCAGACGGGCCATCGAGATGCCCCGTCCGCCCTCATCGCCGCGCGTTGCACGGCTGATGGTCAGTTTGCCGGACTTCCGGTCCGGCCGTCCGCGGGAGGGCGCGGGCTTGCGGTCTTCCTTCTTTTTCTTCCGCTCCGGCTCGGCAGCGACGGGCGTGGGCGGCGGGGGCGGTGCAGCTGCGGCACGGGCAGCGGCGTCGCGCTCGGCCTGTTCGCGCTCGGCGGCAAGGCGCGCCTCTTCCTCTTCACGCTTCCGGTTCTCTTCGGCGCGGCGTGCTTCTTCTTCCTGGACGGACTGCTTTTTCTGATCTTCGCGCTGCCGGGCATCCTGCGCCAGTTGCAGCCGACCTTCCTCAGCCTCGCGCAGCAGCTTTTCCTGCAGTTCGCGGCGGGAGAGCGTGGACGTGGCCGCAGGCTTTGGCGCGGGCTTCGGCGGCGGAGCCTGCTCGGCGACTTTCGGCTTCGGGGCCGGTGTCGGTTCGGGAGCGGGGGCAGCCTCTGCTGCCTTCGCCTCGGCTTCGCCCGGCTTCTTCACGAAGCGGCGCTTGCGCTCCACGACGACGGATTTCTTGCGGCCGTGCGAGAACTGCTGCTGCACCTTGCCCACGTCGATGGTCTTCTTGACGCCGAGCGGCTTCTTGGTGCCGAGAGGTTTCTTTTCGTCGCTCATATTGTCCTTCACATACGCATTTCGGACCGCGCCGCATCGCGCGCATCCGCTTCATTCCTGTCCCGACCGTTCATGAAGCGGTCAGTGGCATCTGGCTGACAAAAGCCCATCCAGCGACTCAGGGCCGCTTGCATCCGCATCGCCGCATCGGCGTCGATAAAGGCCGCATGAACCGCATTGGCCTGCCCGACCGCAGCGGAAAGCCGGTCGCGCCCGACCGGCAGGGTCACCGACTTGGCCTCCGCGCCCTCCGATTGCAAGGCAGCACTACGAACGGCCCGGTCAAGTTTTTCCCGGCCATCGGTACCGGCATCGTCGGCATGAAGGACAAGCCGCGCTTCTCCAGTGCGTATCGCGGCCATCACCCGGTCGAAGCCGAACAGGACCGCGCCGGTGCGCTTCTCGATACCGATCCGGTCGAGGGCCCGTCGTTCCAAGTCCTCGCAAATTCGCGCCGCGAGATCTTCGGGAACCGCGCGGGCATCGCCCTTGAAGGCGCGGCCGAGCGCGCCCTTCAGCTTGCCGCTGGCCTGCGCTTCACGAAGCGCGCCTGCAGTCACCCCAATCCATGCGCCGCGGCCCGGCGCCTTCGCAGCCGGGTCGGGCAGGACCTCGCCGCCCGGGGAAAGCGCCAAGCGGATCAGGTCCGCCCGATTCGCCGTCCTACCGCTTAATATGCACGTCCGCTGGGGATCATTGGTCGCCGTCCGCATGCGCGACCTCCCCGGCAGCCGGTTCGGCTGCATCGGCGGACGGTGCGGTATCAGCCGCTTCGTCCTCGTCTTCAAACCAGTGCGCGCGGGCGGCCATGATGATGCGGTTGGCGTCCTCCTCGGACAGATCATAGCCGCGAAGGAAGCCGTCCGGTATCCCCGCATTGCGATTGCCGCGCCCGACAAGCTCGTCGGTTGAAAGGTCGCCGAGGTCGTCCAGCGTGCGGATCTCGTTCTCGCCGAGAGTGACGAGCATCTTTTCGGTCAGCCCCTCGATCTCGGCAAGATCGTCCTCGACACCCAGCTTCTTGCGGGCCTCCCGATAACCGGCCTCGCGCCGCTCCAGCGCCTCGACCGCGCGGTTCTGCAGCTCTTCGGCGATCTCGTCGTCGAGGCCCTCGATGGCGGCGAGTTCCTCGCGCTCGACATAAGCGACTTCTTCCAGTTCGGCGAAACCCTCCGCGACCAGAAGCTGCGACAGCGTCTCGTCGAGTTCCAGCTCTTCCAGGAACATCTCGGAGCGCTCGGTGAATTCCTTCTGACGACGCTCGGATTCCTCATCCTCGGTGAGAATATCGATCTGATGACCGGAAATCTGACTGGCGAGGCGGACATTCTGGCCGCGGCGGCCGATGGCCAGCGACAGCTGGTCGTCGGGCACGACAACCTCGATGCGGGCCTCGTCCTCGTCGATCACGACCTTGGCGACCTCCGCCGGCTGGAGCGCATTCACGATGAACGTCGCGGTGTCCTCAGACCAAGGGATGATGTCGATCTTCTCGCCCTGCAGTTCCTGAACGACGGCTTGCACGCGGCTGCCCTTCATGCCGACGCAGGCGCCGACCGGATCGATGGAGCCATCATAGGAGATAACACCGATTTTCGCACGGCTGCCGGGATCGCGGGCGACGGCCTTGATCTCGATGATGCCGTCGTAAATTTCGGGCACTTCCTGCGCGAACAGCTTCTTCATGAACTCGCCGGCGGCGCGGCTGAGGAAAATTTGCGGCCCGCGCGGTTCGCGGCGGACATCCTTGATCCAGCAGCGGACGCGGTCGCCAACGCGGAGATTCTCGCGTGGGATCTGCTCGTCGCGGCGGATGACGCCCTCGGCGCGGCCGAGATCGACGACGATGTGGCCGAACTCGACACGCTTCACGATACCGGTCGTGACCTCGCTCACGCGGTCCTTGAATTCTTCATACTGCCGCTCGCGCTCGGCATCGCGAACCTTCTGAACGATCGTCTGCTTCGCCGCCTGAGCAGCGATGCGGCCAAACTCGATTGGCGGCAGCGTCTCGATGACATAGCCGCCCATTTCAGCGTCCGGGTCGATGGCCTTCGCTTTGTCGAGCGTGATCTGCGTAAAGCCTTCGTCAACCTGCTCGACGACCTCCAGCACCCGCCACAGGCGCACTTCGCCGCTTTCCGGGTCCATCTTGGCGCGGATGTCGTTTTCCTGGCCATATTTGGCGCGGGCACCCTTCTGGATCGCCTCCTCCATCGCCTCGATGACGATCATGCGGTCGATGGATTTTTCCCGCGCTACCGCATCGGCAATAGCAAGGAGTTCGGCGCGGTTTGCGGTAACGGCGGAGGTGGCCATTGTCGTTTGTCCCTAATTCAAGCTCTGCGGCTGGGTTGCCGCAATCAGTTCATCGGTCAGCACGAGCTTCGCGCTGTGTATCTTGTCGAGCGGCAGATGCATTTCCGCCGCGCTGCCATCCTCAAGCCGTACCTTCACGGCTTCACCTTCGAGGCCGAGTAGCGTGCCCTGCACCTTTTTGCGCCCGCCCACGGCATCGGACAGATTGATGCGCGCCTTGTGCCCGGCCCAGGCTGCATAGTCTTTCAGGCGCGTCAGCGGCCGGTCGATGCCGGGGGACGAGACCTCAAGACTGTATTCTTCTTCAATCGGATCAACCTCGTCGAACAGGTCCGAAAGCTCCCGGCTGACGGCCGTGCACTGGTCGATGTGCAGCTGACCCGTTTCCGGGTCCTCCGCCATTACCTGGAGCGTACGGCCCACCTCGGTGTTCATCATCTTGACGCGCACCAGCTCAAACCCGTGCCGCGTAACGACCGGTTCGATCAGCTTGGTAAGGGCCTCAATGTCTGCCAGGGCAGAAACCTACTCGGTATTCGAATCGGGCAAGCCCTCTCGGTGCCGGTCCGAGCCTTCGAACCGACTTCCAGAAGGTTACCCATGTGGAAGATGAACCGAATATAGGTCCGCGCGTTCGAATCGGCAAGACAGATAGCGACACAACAGACCTGAAAGCGAGGGGACAACCCATGAAGACGATCGCCATTGCCACCGCCAGCCTGTTCGCCCTGGCAAGCTGTTCCGCCTATTCGGATGCCAGCGCGCAGGGCAGTCCGGGGACGCAGGCTGCGACGGACAGGATCGCCGACGGGAACCCGTTCGACACCGAAGCCCTTGCGACTTTCGCCGAACCCTGGGCAATGACCTTCTTGCCGGACGGACGCCTTCTTGTCACCGAACAGGCCGGAACGATGAAGATTGTCGAGATGGTCGGCGCTGGCGATGCGCGAACCGCGCCGGTCAGCGGCATACCGACAGTCGATTACGGCGGGCAGGGGGGACTCGGCGATGTCATGCCGCACCCCGATTTCGCCGATAACGGCATGCTTTACATCAGCTATGTCGAAGCCGGGGACGGCGACACCAGGGGCGCCGTTGTCGCGCGGGGTTTGCTTTCCTGCGATGCGGCGGACGCATGCGATTGGCAGAATCCGGAAATTATCTGGCGTCAGGACAAGACGACGGGCCGCGGACATTTCGGTCATCGACTAGCCTTCGACGATGACGGTTACCTGTGGATCACGTCGGGCGAACGGCAGAAGTTCGAGCCCGCACAGCAACTTGAGAACAACATGGGCGCGATGATCCGGCTGAATGCCGACGGGTCGGTGCCTGCCGACAATCCCTTCTACAGCCAGGCCGGCTCGACGGCGGAGATCTGGAGTTACGGTCACCGTAATCCGCTCGGCATTGCGATCGATGCGAATGGCAACCTCTGGACGCACGAGATGGGTCCGGCACACGGCGATGAGCTGAACCGGATCGAGCGCGGCGCGAATTACGGCTATCCGCGCGTTTCGAACGGCGACCATTATGACGGACGAGAGATTCCCGATCACCATGCCAATGACGGTTTCAACAAACCGGAAGCCTGGTGGTACCCCGCCATCAGTCCGGCGGGCTTCGTGATCTACCAGGGTGACCGCTTTCCCGGCTGGCAGAATACCGGTCTGATCGGCGGGCTGTCCTCGAAGGCGATCATCCAGGTTTCGCTGGACCCGGCGGGGTCGGAAGAACTTGACCGCTATGACATGGGAGAGCGGATCCGCGAACTTGAGGAAGGGCCGGACGGTTTCGTCTATGTTCTTGAAGACGGCGAGAATGGACGTCTCTTACGGCTGACACCCGCGGAGTAACCAGTTCACCTCATCCTGAATGGCCAGCACATGAAAAGGGCCGCGCGGTGATTGCCGCGCGGCCCCTGTTCCAGATCGGGACTGGAATAGTTCGCTTACATGTCTGCGAACATGATGTCCCGGTCGTTCATCGGCTGAACCGGGCGTGCGGTATTGCCGAACGCATCGGTGTGCATCTGTGCCTGCTCGGCGCTGATCGTGACCGGGTTCGTCATCACGAACCAGCGAACATTCTCGCTGCACGGCGGGGTCGTGAGCGAGCCCATGAAGTGCACATAGTCGCGTTCTTCCGGCAGAAGCGCCTCGGGATCGAAGGTTGCGCCCTCCGGCGTCACCGTCTCGTCCTCGGTCGTGATGCCGGACCACAGCGTATCCACATCCGGGTTGGCTTCGCCTTTCTCGAAGAAGACACCGACAACGGCCAGCTCGCCAGCATCATTGGCATGCACAAAATGCGCGTCGGCTGCGTACTGCTCTCCGGCGAGCAGATATTCGGACGGGGTGTGCATGTGCATCTGAATGAAGTCGTATGTCTCACCGTCGATTGTGATCGAGCCACCTTCCGGCGCGTTGAAGTTGGCGTTGTAGCCTTCGCCGTCGACAACCAGCGGCCCCTCCGGCCAGTCGATGGCAAGAACAGGGGCGCCTTCCTGGCTGACCTCAGCGGTCGCTGGGATATCAAAGGGAGACTGGCGCGTGCCGGTGTCGCAAACCGCATTGTCGGCGCTGATCGAACCCCAGTTCTCCGGGCCGCCTTCGCCGTCATAGGCCCACTGAACCGGTTCCACTTCCGCAGACATCGCTTCGGAATCGACCAGATCGGTTTCGGCTTCATCAACCGTGTCGCCGCTGCCGCAAGCGGCAAGAGCGAATGCAGAAGCGGCTGCAAGGATAGGAACAAATTTCATGTCAGTCTCCGTCATGGATGGCTTGCCGAATACGAGCAGCCAAGTTGGTGGTCGGGTACATTCTGATCGATATCATACGCGTTCGTACTGCAGGAACCACAGCTCCCGCCCCTCGCGCAAGGCTTTCTGCGCGTAGCGGGTTAACGGCCATCCTCCGGGTGCGTTCCGAAAGTCGTCCGGCTTCTGCGCCATCCACTCGAAATTGGTGCGTTCTGCCATCTGCATCAGCGACCAGCGACAGTAGATCGGATGGTCAGTGGCCAGACGGAAGATGCCGCCGGTCTTCAGCTTCGTCGCGAACAGGTCGAGCGGGCCGGGGTTCATCATGCGGCGCTTCGAATGGCGCGCTTTCGGCCACGGGTCGGGGTGGAGGAGGTAGAGGAAAGAGAGCGTGCCATCTGGTATTCTGCGCAGCACATCAAGCGCATCGCCGAGGTAAAGACGAACATTCGTCAATCGCTCGTCGCGCATATGTTGAAGCGCGCCGACCATGCCGTTCTCGAACGGTTCCGCGCCGATGAAGCCATGATCAGGGAGGAGGTCTGCGCGGTACGCCAGATGTTCCCCGGCACCAAAGCCGATCTCGAAATGGAGCGGGCGGTCGTCACCGAACAGCGAGGCGGCGGTCAGCGGCCCGTCGTCTGGAACGGCGAGTGCAGGGTAAAGCTCATCGAGCAGCTTCTGCTGTGAGGGACGGAGACGGTGGCCCTTGGTCCGGCCGTACAGCCGCCCGAGCGTTGTCGGATCGCCAGCCTTGTGTGCGGTCATGGCGCGTCCGCTAGAAGGCTGCCTTCAGATCGTCCACCAGATCCGTGCGTTCCCAGGGGAAGAAATCACCGTCCGGCGTGCGGCCGAAATGTCCGTAAGCGGCGCTTCTTCGGTAGATCGGTTTGTTCAGTGCCAGCTTCTCGCGGATGCCGCGCGGTGTCAGGCTCATACTGTCGCGGAAGAAGGTTTCGAGCCTCTGCGGATCGACGTCGGCTTCGGGGCCGAGGTCGACGTAAAGCGACAGCGGCTCCGAGACGCCGATGGCGTAGCTGAGCTGGATGGTACAGCGTTTGGCGATCCCGGCCGCGACGACATTCTTCGCCATGTAACGGGTGATGTAAGCGGCGGATCGGTCGACCTTCGTGGGGTCTTTCCCGGAAAAGGCACCGCCGCCATGCGGGGCCTGCCCGCCATAGGTGTCGACGATGATCTTGCGACCGGTGAGGCCAGCGTCCCCGTCCGGTCCGCCGATCTCGAAGGCTCCGGTTGGATTGATGTGGATGGCGGTGTCCGCGGAAATCCAGCCAGCGGGCAGTTCCTCCCGTAGAGCCGCGTTTACGTAATCCTTGAGTTCGGTTTCCTTGGCACCCTCATGGTAACCAGGGGCGTGCTGCGTCGAGACGACAATCGCCGTCGCGGCGACCGGTTCGCGGTTCGCGTAGCGCAGCGTTACCTGGCTCTTGGCATCGGGCTCAAGAAACGGTGCGGCGCCGCTGTGGCGATCATTGGCAAGACGCTTGAGGATGCGGTGCGAGTAAGCGAGCGTCGCGGGCATCAGTTCCGGCGTCTCGTCGCAGGCGTAGCCGAACATGATGCCCTGATCGCCCGCGCCCTCATCCTTGTTGCCGCCGGCATCGACGCCCTGCGCGATCTCCGACGACTGGCCATGAAGATGGTTTTCGAGCGTGAGCGTCGACCAGTGGAAGCCGTCCTGTTCATAGCCGATGTCGCGGACGGTTTCGCGGACGGCGGCCTCGATCTCGTCGCGGGCCCCGGGGGCCCAGCCGTTGGTCGAGCGGTGCGCCGCCGGATCGTACATGGAGTGGCAGCGGATTTCGCCGGCGAGGTGGACGCGCTGGGTGGTCGTCAGGGTTTCGCAGGCGACGCGGGCCTCCGGCTCCTTTGACAGCATCAGGTCGACGACGGCATCGGAAATCTGGTCGGAAACCTTGTCGGGATGCCCCTCCGAAACGCTTTCGCTGGTGAAGAGATAATCGCTGCGCGCCATGAACTTTCGGCCCTTATGAGAAGTCGGAGAGGAAGGTCGAAACGGGCCTAGCGGTCGGTGTAGGACCGGGCAAGGCAGGACATAAAGATATCCTTATATGTCCCTCTCGGGGGCAGCGAGTCGCTCGGCCTCTGCCAAGAGGGCGGCCTGTCCTACAGGCGAGAGGGCGCGGTAGAGTTCCATTAGCCGGTGCTGGCCTCCATAGGGTTCCGGAGCCTCCGCGACGCGGCGCGGTTCGGTCTTCCCGACGATCTGCGCCGGCTCGATGGCGAGGGCGGTGCAGAGCGCGCGCAGGCGGTCGCCCGACAGGTCATCACGGCCGGATTCATACTTGCTGATCTGCTGTGCGGACACGCCGACAGCCTTGCCGAGCTCGGCCTGGGACAGACCGCGCGACTGACGGGCCTGCTTCAGCCGGTGTCCCTGAAGGACGGTTTCGTCGAAGACCGCAACTGTCGCCATAGCGGTGATAGTTGCTGCCAGAATGGGCCTATCGGGTCAAAACCTAAGCGGCAAGGCCCCTTCGCGGGATCAGCAGCGCGCCCCCGATCATCAGGACGGCAAGGCCGAGGGGAAGGGCGCTGCCGGTCCTTGCAAACAGCGTCTCGGGCAAGGGTTCCGGCAGGCGGACGCGGAGGGTTCCGGCGACGTGGCGGTCAAGGCGCTCCAGAACCCGGCCCTGGGGTCCGATCAGGGCGCTGTAGCCGGTGGGCGTGGCGCGGGCCATGGGCAGGCCCTGCTCGATGGAGCGAAGGCGCGCATGATCGAGATGCATCGCCGCGCCGCCATCCGAAAACCACGCATCGTTGGAGACATTGAGGAGCCAGCCGGGCCGGAATGCCCCGCTCGCCTGTTCCGGATAGACGGTTTCATAGCAGATCATCGCGCCCACGGCGGCGAAGGGATCGAGCGGCAGGACGCGGGGGCCCGTGCCCGCCAGCGTATCGATATTGCTGGGCGCGAAGCTGGACAGGCCGACGGCCTCCAACAGCGGCCGCGCGGGCAGGTACTCGCCGTAAGGCACGAGGCGCTGCTTGTCGTAGCGGGCGCGGATATCCCCGGCGGGGCCGATGGCGTAGAGGCTGTTGAGACCGGCCCAGGGGTCGTCGCGGTCCTGGCCGGGGATCAGCTTCAGCGCGCCGGTCAGAAACAGGTCGTTGTCGCCGATCAGGAGGACGGCCAGCTCGCGGCGCAGTTCCGGCCGGTCGTCGAGGGTACGCGGGATCGCCGCTTCCGGCCAGATCAGGAGGCGCGGTTCGTCCGTCGGCGGCGGCGACAGCGCGATATAGCGGCCGAGGTTCCGGTAGAAGGCACCGGGACCGTATTTCTGGTCCTGCGGGATGTTCGCCTGCACGATGTCGAGACGGGTGTCGCTGAAGACAGGCGCTGTCAGGGTGGCCGCGCCGTAGGCGGTCGCGAGGAGGGCGGGTGTGCTGAGGGCGGCGCTTGGTTTCCAGCGGCGCCTGTAGAGCATGAGCAGGCCGTAGCCCGTCAGGATGACGATGCCGCTGAGGGCGAGCGCGCCGACCAGCGACGCGGCTTGTACGGTCCAGCCCATCGGCACCGTGACGATCCCGAGCGGGTTCCAGCCGAAGCCCGCCATCAGGTAGCCGCGCAGCCACTCCGTCAGCATCCACGCCCCGGCAAAAGCGAGCGCGCGGGCAGCGGCGCTCTTGCCGAACCGGGCGGCGATGGCGGCGGCGACGGCGGGGTAGAGCGCCATGAACATGCTGAGGCCGACGACCGCCAGCCAGCCAAAGAAGGCGGGCAGGTTCGCCTGGAAGTTGAACGCGTGCGCGATCCAGTACTGTCCGGCGAGGAAGTTACCGAAGCCCCAGAACCAGGCGGCAAGGAAAACATGTTTGCGGTCCGCGCCGACTTCGCTGCCGGACTCGACGACGGCGCAGAGGACGGCGACGGCGAGGAAGGCGAGCGGCCACAGGTGGAACGGCGCGAAGCCGAGCCCGCCCACCGCCCCGACGGCGAACAGCGCGGCGTAGCGGCGGCGGCTGGCGGCGGCGGCGGCTCGGTTCGGGTCGGGTGCGGCGGTCATGGCGCGGTGGCTGTACCGGAATGGCGGGGGTTAGGCGAGACGGTGTTGGGGGGCGTGCGTGTGAGGTCTTGGTCTGCCTTATTCTTCTTTGCTGCTCCGTCATCCCGGCGAAAGCCGGGATCCACCTCCTGTTGGTTCTGCACGGTATTGCGTTCAAGGAGATGGATCCCGGCCTTCGCCGGGATGACGGTCCAGGGAGAGGGAGAGGGGACAGCAGGGCAAGGCAATGCCCGTTGGCGCAGGCCGGAGGGTCACGGCGTGGGTCCCGGCCTTCGCCGGGATGACA
>JAZBPX010000060.1:0-6465 GCA_036351775.1 Pacificimonas sp.
ATTTTCTTTCGCTCGACGACAAGCCTCACCCCGGAACGGGGGAGGTGGCTGAGCGCAGCGAAGTCGGAGGGGGCCAGTCGTCCTACAGACCGCCCCGCACGCCCGCTCCGCCCCCACCCCCCTCTTGCCGCCCGCCGCCGAACCTTTTAGCGCCGCCTCTGTTCTTCACGGGAAGTCGCCAGCACCCGCTGGCCTGTCCTTTCCCTTCGGCGGAGCCTGCCAGACATGACCGACCATCTTCTCAGCGACCGCGACCTCGACCTGATCTTTCGCGATGCGCGCAGCTACAACAGCTGGACCGACCAGCCCGTCACGAATGTAGAGCTGCAGGCCGTCTACGACCTGATGCGCATGGGCCCGACATCGGCCAACTGCCAGCCCGCGCGCCTTGTCTTCTGCCAGTCGAAGGAGGCGCGGCAGACGCTCGCCGACTGCGCCGACGAGGGGAACAGGGAAAAGATCCGCACCGCGCCCGTCACCGCGATCATTGGCATGGACATGGAGTTCTACGAAAAGCTCCCGAAGACCTTCCCCCATACCGACGCGCGCAGCTGGTTCATGGACGATGACGGCAATCCCCTGACCGGGAAGGTCGAGGAAACCGCCTTCCGCAACTCCGCGCTGCAGGGCGCCTACCTGATCGTCGCCGCGCGCGCCGTGGGCCTCGACTGCGGCCCAATGTCCGGCTTCGACGCAAAGAAGGTGGAGGCCGCCTTCTTCGCCGGCACACCGGTGAAGGCGAACTTCATCTGCGCGCTCGGCCATGGCTCCGGCGACGACCTGTTCCCGCGCAGCCCGCGCCTCCCCTTCGACGAAGCCTGCGAGATCCAGTAGCGCGCGGGCGGGGGTAAGCGGCAGGGTGAATGGCAGGGTGACGGGTGATTTGCTCCTGGGGATCGGCGCCGCCCACCGTGCCTGCTCGCTCGCGCTGATCGAGGGCGGCGCTATTGTGGAGGCGACCGACGATATCATCGGCCGCGGCCATGCCGAGCGGCTGATGCCGATGGTCGCGGACCTTCTCGCCGGCCGCCGCCCGGACCGCATCATCGTCGAGGTCGGCCCCGGCAGCTTTACCGGCATCCGCATCGGCATCGCCGCCGCCCGCGCGCTCGGCCTTGCCTGGAGTGCGCCCGTCACCGGCGTCTCCTCGATGGTCCTGACCGCCGCAAGAGCCCGCGCGGAGGGTGCGACAGGCCCCCTCCTCATCGCCCTCGACGGCGGGCGCGGCGAGGTCTTCACCCAGCGTTTCGATGACCGGACCACCCCCGCCAGCGACATCGCCGCCCTGCCCACGTCCGCGGTAGACTTCACCGGCATCGCCGCCATGGCCGGTACCGGCCTCGCCAGCCTCGCGCCGCCGGAGGGGATCGCCGCCTTCTCACCCGAACCGCCGCGCATGCGCGACCTCACTGCCCTCCCCGCCGCTCAGGTTGCCCTTCCGCCAGCCCCCATCTACGTCCGCCCGCCGGACGCGAAGCCGCAGGGCGGGTGATGATCAGCTTTCGCCGCGCCGCCGCCGAGGATACCGGGACGCTCGGCGACCTCTCTGCCCGGATTTTCGACCCGCGCTTCGGGGAAGGCTGGACCGCCGCCCAGCTGGCCGGCACGCTCGGCGGGCCCGGCGCCTGGTGCGACCTGGCGGAGGCCCGGGGCACCCTCGCCGGCTTTTCGCTTTGCCGCACCATCCTCGACGAGACGGAGCTTCTCCTCGTCGGCGTCGATCCCGGGTGGCGGCGGCAGGGCCTTGGCGAGGCGCTGGTGCGCCGCGTCATCGACCGCGCCGCCAAGAAGGGCTCCCGCCGTCTTCATCTCGAGATGCGCGCGAATAACGAAGCGGCGCGCCTCCTTTATGATCGCCTGGGATTTTCGGTAATTGGAAGGCGTCCGGACTATTACCGCGGCAGTAACGGCGAAACTTACGCCGCCGTTACCATGAACCGAGAGTTGTCCGGTCAGTCCTGATCGCGGATTTCGGCTTGAACCATTTGGCTGCCCTGCCCATATGCCGCCCACCAGAAATCGTATGTGGTGAAGTACAAATGGACGAGAACAACGAATATCACGAAGACATTCTCAGCCTGACCGCAGAGATCGTCTCCGCCCATGTCGGCAACAACACGGTTGCCGTTTCCGACCTGTCCACCCTGATCGAGCAGGTTTACACCACGCTCGACAAGCTCGGTCCGCACGAAGAGGAAGAGGTTGCGCAGGAACCCGCCGTGTCCGTGCGCGCGTCGATCAAGCCCGATTACATCGTGTGTCTTGAGGACGGCAAGAAGCTGAAGATGCTGAAGCGTCACCTGATGACGCATTACGACATGACGCCGGACGATTACCGGCGGAAGTGGAACCTGCCGTCGGATTATCCGATGGTCGCGCCCAACTATGCCAAGCAGCGGCGTGAACTGGCCAAGAAGATCGGCCTTGGCACGAAGCGGACGCGCAAGGCGAAGTAGCGCCGCGCCCGGACAAGGCGGCCCCCACGACATGCGTGGCGTTCGCAACTACATGCCCTTCCCCCGGCGGGGCAGGGGCCATAGAAGGGGTACCATGACACGTGGTGCCCCTTCTTCGTTTCCGGCAGGCCCTTACGCATGAGCAAGATCGACCTCGAGGCGCTCAGCGCCGAACGCGGCCTCAGGATTACCGACCAGCGCCGCGTCATCGCCCGTGTGCTCAGTCAGGCCGACGACCATCCCGACGTTGAGGAACTCTATCGCCGGGCGTCGGAGGTCGATGACCGCATATCCATCGCCACCGTCTACCGCACCGTACGCCTGTTCGAGGAGGCGGGCATATTGGAGCGCCACGACTTTCGCGATGGCCGCGCCCGCTATGAACCGACGCCCGACGAGCATCACGATCACCTGATCGATGTGGAGTCGGGAGAGGTGGTCGAGTTTCACGACGAGGAGCTGGAAGCGCTTCAGGAACGGATCGCCGAGAAGCTCGGCTATGAACTCGTCGATCACCGGATGGAGCTGTATGCGCGGAAGCGAAAGCCCGCCAGCTGACCGACGCCCCTGCTTCGAATGCCGATCCGGCGGAGAAGACCGCCTCGCCCGCGCCCCTGCCTGCATCTGCGCCCACCCCGGACCCCGATCCTGCACCAGGTCCGGTCAAGGACGATGAACCCGGTCAGCATGTCTACAGCTTTTCGGAACGGGTTCAGTGGGGGCGAATCCTGTTCTTCCTCGCGCCCGCCGTACTGCTCGTGCCCATCAATGTCCTCTGGATGAAGCTGAACCCGGGAAAGCAGCCGCCGCTTCCGAAAGCCTTTCACTGGCTGCTGAACCATGCCGTGGGAACGACCGTGCGCCATCACGGCGAACCGGCCACCGGCCCCACACTCTACGTCTCGAACCATCTCAGCTGGGCGGACATCCCGATCCTCGGCCGCTATCTGCGCGCGCGTTTCGTGGCAAAGTCCGACATCGCCGACACCGATGTCCTGAAGTTCTTCTGCGCGCAGCAGCGGACCATGTATGTCGATCGCGGCGACCCGCGCGGCTCACGCGAGCAGAAGGACCGGCTGACCGAGGCGCTGGCGGCGGGCGACAGCTGCATCGTCTTTCCGGAGGCGACGACGAACGACGGGCGGCGGCCCATGCCGTTCAAGACGCCGCTGTTCCAAGGCCTGATGAGCGGCGAGGCACCCGGTGTGAAGGTACAGCCGATCAGCATTGCCTTCACCCGCGTCCAGTCCATGCCCACAACGCGCGCGCGCCTGCCCTTCCTCTGCTGGCTTGGCGACTACGGGATCGGCGAATCGGTCATGGACTGGCTGCGGATGCGCAGCATCCGGGCGGACGTGATCTTTCACGATCCGGTCGATCCCAGCGACTTCCCGGACCGCAAGGCACTGGCGGCCTATTGCTACAACACGATCCACAGGGGTTACAGGCGGGCGATGCGCGATTATGCTGGGCCGCAATGACGACGATCCAACCGGCTGCCGAATCGGCACTTGATGCCCGAAGCTGAGCGTCCCACCTTTCGCGCCAGTCCTGATTTCAGCGAACGCGACACCCCGGCCCCAACCATGACCGACCCCAAACGCTTCTTTGTCCGCAGCTATGGCTGCCAGATGAACGTCTATGACGCCGAGCGCATGGAGGAGCTTCTGGTCGCCGACGGCATGGCGAAGGCGGAGCGGCAGGAGGATGCCGACGTTGTCGTCCTGAACCCCTGCCATATCCGCGAAAAGGCCGCCGAGAAGGTCTATTCCGAAATCGGTCGGATCAGGAAAAAGGCGAACGCGCTGGGCACCAGGCCCGTCGTCGCCGTTGCGGGCTGCGTTGCCCAGGCGGAGGGCGCGGAGATCGCCGCGCGCGCACCGGATGTCGGCGTCATCGTCGGCCCGCAGGCCTATCACCGCCTGCCCGCGATGCTGGCGAAGGCCGCCAAGGGCGAACGCGCGGTCGATACCGACCTGCCCACCCTGCAAAAGTTCAAGGCGCTCGGTACGAAACGCCGCGCCGCACCGTCCAGCTTCCTCACCATTCAGGAGGGCTGCGACAAGTTCTGCACCTACTGCGTCGTGCCCTACACCCGCGGCGCGGAGGTCTCCCGCGATGCGGACATCGTCATGGAGGAGGCGCAGCGCCTCGCAGACGGCGGCGCCCGCGAAATCGTGCTTCTGGGGCAGAACGTAAACGCCTACCGCGATGCCGCTGGCGTGGGATTCGCCGCCCTGATCGCGCGTGTCGCTACAGTGGCGGGCATCGAGCGCATCCGCTACACCACCAGCCACCCCGCCGACATGACCGACGAGCTGATCGACGCCCACGGCGAGATCGCCGAGCTGATGCCCTATCTGCACCTGCCCGTGCAGTCCGGGAACGACCGCATCCTGAAGGCCATGAACCGCAGCCACACAGCGGAAAGCTACCTTGCCTCGATCGCGCGGCTGCGCGCTGTCCGGCCCGACATGGCGATCAGCGGCGATTTCATTGTCGGCTTTCCCGGCGAGACGGAGGCGGAGTTCGAGGACACACTGCGGATCGTGGAGGCGACGAACTATGCGCAGGCCTACAGCTTCAAATACTCGCCCCGCCCCGGCACGCCCGCCGCGACGATGGAGGGCCAGATCGACGAGGACGTGAAGTCGGACCGGCTCGCCCGCCTGCAAGCCGCCCTGAACGCCCAGCAGCTCGCCTTCAACCGGGGCAGCGTCGGCATGACCTGCGATGTGCTCGCCGAACGCCCCGGCAAGCATCAGGGGCAGCTCATCGGCAAGACGCCGTGGCTTCAGTCCGTTCATTTCCAGGCAGAGGGCGCCGCAATCGGCGACATCGTCTCCGTCAAGATCCAGTCCGCCGGCCCCAATTCCCTTGCCGGCACCCGCACCAGAAAGGCGGCCTGACCCCCCGATGGCGAACACCAAACGAAAGGCCGCCGACCCGCCGCCCGAGCCCGCCGACAAGGTCCGGCTCAGCATCCAGTTCGACCGCCCCGACCTACTCGGGCCGCTGTTCGGTCAATATGACCAGAACCTGATCGCCATCGAGAACCGCCTCGGCGTCTACATCGCCGCGCGCGGGGACAAGGTGACGATCGAGGGCCGCGCCGACGAGGCCGCCCGCGCCCGCGACGTCCTCCAGTCCCTCCACCAGAAGCTCATGCAGGGCGGCGACGTCACCCCCGTCGATGTCGACACCGCCATCGCGATGGGCGAGCAGCCCGTCCTCGACGGCCTCGAGATGATGGCCGACAAGGAAAAACGCCCCGCCATCGTCATCCGCACGCGCCGCAAGACCATCGCGCCGCGCACGCCGATGCAGCTTCACTACATGCAGGCCCTTGCGTCCGAAGACGTCATCTTCGCGCTGGGCCCCGCGGGCACCGGCAAGACCTATGTCGCCGTCGCGCAGGCGGTCAGCCAGCTGATCTCCGGCAGCATCGACCGCCTCGTCCTCTCTCGCCCCGCCGTCGAAGCGGGTGAGCGCCTCGGCTTCCTGCCCGGCGACATGAAGGACAAGGTCGACCCCTATCTCCGCCCCCTCTACGACGCGCTCTACGACATGCTGCCCGCCGACCAGGTCGAGCGCAGGATCGGTAATGGCGAGATCGAGATCGCGCCCCTCGCCTTCATGCGCGGCCGCACGCTCGCCAACGCCTTCATCATCCTCGACGAGGCGCAGAACACCACGCCGCAGCAGATGAAGATGTTCCTGACCCGCTTCGGGGAGGGCAGCCGCATGGTCGTCTGCGGCGATCCCAAGCAGGTCGACCTGCCCGATCCCGGCCGCTCCGGCCTCGCCGACGCCGTTTCCCGGCTTGAGGGCATTGACGGCATCGCCACCGTCCGCTTCGGCACCGGCGACGTCGTGCGCGCCGCCATCGTCTCGCGCATCGTCAAGGCCTATGAGGGCAACGATGCTTGAGGTGGATACCCTTGTAGAGGGCAATGAATGGCCCGACATGGACGAGGGCGCGCTGGCTACCCTCGCCGCGCGCGCCGCG
>JAZBPX010000061.1:0-196594 GCA_036351775.1 Pacificimonas sp.
CCTCCCCCTGAAGGGGGAGGAAGGCGTTGTGTTCGTCTCTCACGAACCGCCCATCGCGCTGGTCTGGAGCGGCACCACTTCCTGTTCGATGGTGCCGAAGATGGGCTTGCCGTCCGGGCCATCCATCCAGATGCGGACGCTGTCGCCGTGCTTCATGAAGCTGGTGGCGGGTTCGCCGTTCGCGATGGTTTCCACCATCCGCTGTTCGGCGATGCAGCTATAGCCCTTGCCGCCGTCGGCCACCGGACGCCCCGGCGAATTGTCAGGATCGCGGTTCGATACGGTTCCCGATCCGATGATAGTGCCCGCACCAAGGCTCCGCGTCTTCGCCAGATGCGCGACGAGCGTCCCCATGTCGAAGGTCATCTCCTCGCCCGCCTCCGCGCGGCCGAAGGGCTTGTCGTTATAGTCGACTTTCAGCGCGTGGTGCAGCTTCCCGCCCCGCCACGCGACGCCAAGCTCGTCCGGCGTCACGAACACGGGCGACATGGCACTGGCAGGTTTTGACTGGACGAAGCCGAAGCCCTTGCCGAGTTCGGCTGGAATGAGGTTCCGCAGCGACACATCGTTGGTCAGGCCCACGAGGATGATGTGATCGAGCGCGCGGACCGCATCGACGCCCTGCGGCACGTCATCGGTCAAGACGACGATCTCCGCCTCCATGTCGCAGCCCCACGCTTCATCGCCCAAGGGGATCGGATCGCGCGGGCCGAGAAAGCCGTCCGAGCCGCCCTGATACATGAGCGGGTCTTCCCAGAAGCTCTCCGGCAGTTCCGCGCCGCGCGCCCGGCGGACCAGCTCCACATGGTTTACATAGGCGCTGCCGTCCGCCCACTGATAGGCGCGGGGCAGCGGGCTGGCGGCGTCATGCTCGTGGAAGCGCTCGCGCGGCACGGACTGGTGCTCCAGCTGTTCGGCAAGGCCCTCCAGTTCCGGCTTCACGCGGTCCCAGTCGTCGATCGCGGCCTGCAGCGTCGGCGCGATATGGCCCGCGTCCGTATACCAGGCCAGATCTTTCGACACGATAACGAGACGCCCGTCACGGCCGCCCTTCAGGCTTGCGAGTTTCATGATCCTGGTCCCTTTTCGCTCGTTCGTTCATCTCTGCTCATTCCACCAATGCAGGGTGTGCGGCAGAGGTTTCCGCGCCGTCTTGCGGGGCAGCGCTGCGCTTGTCGAGGCGCGGCGCGTCTCGCACGCTTGGAGCAGCCAGGCGTCACCGGAAATTAACCATGGGCCGCCTATGCGGACGGGCATGACGTTCTCCGTGCGTAATGTCTGCGCGGCCCTTCTGATGATGCTGGGGCTGACGGTGCTTGTGGCCCGTCCCGCACCCGCGTCCGCGCAGACCGCGTGCAGCGCGGGGAATGCCTTTACCCTCGACTGGGACGATCATCCCGGCGGGGTCTCGAGCGGCGATACCTTTACCGTCACCAACGGGGCGGGCGACGATGTCACCGTAACCGTCAATTTCTCCGGTGCGGTCGGTAGCCTGACGAACGGTACACCGACGGTGAACACCGCCAATTCGGGCGGCCTCGGGGGCAGTCCGAACGGGCTTTACCTCTACGCCGACTTCGGCGCGCGCAGCATCAATATTGAGAACGACGCCAACGCCGTCGGCATCACCTTCTCTTTCTCCGAAGCGGTGCGCGATGTGAACCTGTCGGTGTTCGACATCGATTTTTTCGGCAACCAGTTCCGCGACTGGGTCAAGGTCGAGGGGCAGCGGAGCGGGGCCAGCGTCGCGCCTACCCTCACAACGCCCTATAACGGCGCGGGAACAGGGGGCACGGCGATCGCGCCGAGCACGATCATTCTCGGTCAGACGACCTTCCCGGCCAGCTTTGCGATTTTCGGGTTTACCATTCCCTATAATGTGACCGTGAACGCGGGCGAAGCGCTCGGAACGTCCGGGAACAGCACCGGCACGGAAGATCTCGGTAACCTCGACGCGGTCATCGAAGCGCCGATCGATACCGTCCGCCTACGCTACGCCAATGCCGGCGATCCGAACAGCGAGGCGGCAGGTGTCCAGGCAATCACCATCCATGACCTCAGCTTCTGCACCCTTCCTGACATCAACGTCGCAAAGTCCGTCGCGCCGCACGTTCCGACAGGCGCGGGCAGCTTCGCCGTTCCGGGCAACGACATGGTCTACACCCTCAGCGTTTCCAACACAGGCGGCAGCCGCACCGATCCCGATTCCATCGTGCTGACCGACCTCCTGCCCAGCGACATCGCGATCTTCACCGGCGACTTCGACGGCAGCGGCAATCCGCTAGCCTTCAGCGACAGCGGCAGCGGCGTGACCTGCTGTTCGAGCCTGGAATATGGCACCGGCAACCCGGTCGTCTGGGGCGCCGCCGCCGACGAAACCTACGACGACGACATAACCGCCATCCGCGTAACGCCCGGCGGAACGATGGCGGAGCAGTCGAGCTTCACCATCAGCTTCCGCGTTCAGGTCAACTAGCTGGTCGGCGCAGCCTCCTCTTCGCCTTGCTTTGCCGGGTCGTAACGCTCGAACCAGCCGAGAATGTAGGCGACCTTTGCCATCAGGTTGGAGGGCTGGACCGCAATCCCGTGACTGGCATTCTGGATCCGAACCATGGCGGTATCGACACCCTGGATCTGCAGCGCGCCATAATATTGTTCGGTCTCCGACATCGGTGTCCGGTAGTCCTCCTCACCCGTCAGCAGCATGGTCGGCGTCGTGACGTTGCCGACGAGCGACAGCGGCGACTGCTCCCAGTACAGCATGGGGTTCTCCCACGGCTTCACGCCGAACAGCTCGTCCCACGCGCCGACACCGAAGTCGCTGGTCAGGATGAAGCTGGTCCAGTTGATGACCGGTTTCGCGACGACCGCAGCCTGGAAACGGTCGGTCTTTCCGACGATCCACGCCGTCAGGACGCCGCCGCCCGATCCGCCCGTCACGAACAGCCGGTTCGGATCGACGAAGCCGGTGGCAATGGCGGCATCGACGCCCGCCATCAGGTCGTCATAATCACCCGACGGATAGGCTTCGTCGATCATCATGGCGAAGTCGTCGCCGTAACCCGTCGAGCCGCGCGGATTGCAGTAAAGCGCGACATAGCCCGCCGCCGCCATCAGCTGCAGCTCGGCGGAGAAATAGCGGCCGTAATGCGCGTGTGGACCGCCATGGATCTCGAGGATCAACGGATATTGTTCGCTCTCTTCAAAGTCCGGCGGGGTCACCATCCAGCACTGGCTCTCCACGCCGTCCGGCGCGGTCACCGGCAGTTCGCGCACGTCGCCAAAGCGGGTCTGCGCCTTCAGGTCGTCGTTGATCCGCGTCAGAGTGCGAAGCCGTCCATCGCGATAGATACCAAGCTCCGCGGGTGCATTGTCACTCGCAACAGTCACCGCGACGGTGCGTCCGTCCACGTCAAGGCTGGTCCCGGAATAGGGCCGACCCAGGCTTTCGCCGCCAAGACCGCTGGCCAGCACATCCATGCCGCCGGTCACGCCCGCCCGTGCAAGCTTCGTCGCGCCGCGGTCGTCATAGGCAAGGTAGAGGCTACGGCTGTCCGAAGCCCAATCGAAATTCGAGATGGTGCGGTCAAGACCCGCCGCCACGCGGCGCGCGTCCGATCCGTCGAGACGGCTCGTCCAGAGTTCGACCGGGGTGTGCCAGCTTTTCCGGTCCGTCATGCGGGCATAGGCGATGCGCTCGCCGTTCGGGGAGACTATCGGGACGAACTCATTCTGCGGCGTACTCGTGACTGGGCGGACATCGCCGGACATTGCATCGACCGCGAAGATGTCCCGCTGGCCCTGGCCGTCCCGCCAGCCCTCTGTTCGGTCGCTCGATACGAAGAGGGTGCGGCCGTCCTCCGACCAGCTCGGCGTGCCGCTATAGTCGAAATCATCGCGCGTGACCTGGCGCGGCGTGCCGCCTTCGGCGCTGACCACGAACAGATGACTGAGCCCTTGGTCATAGAAACCGGCCCCGTCGGCGCGGTAGAACGCGGTATCGATGACCTTGGCCGGCGTGTTCCATGTCGCGCCCTCGGGCGGCGAGGGCAGCGTGGCGATGGGGTTCGGCGTCGCGTTCTCAAACAGGGTGAAGGCGATCTGGCGGCCATCCGGCGACCATGACAGGCTGGAGGGGCTTTCGATCGTATCGGTCAGGCGCGCTGTCTCGCCGCCCTCCATCCAGCGAACGTAGATCTGCGAACCGCCGCCCTCTTCGCTCGCGACATAGGCGATGCGGCTGCCATCCGGCGACCAGCTGGGGCTGGAATAGCTTTTCGCGCCAGAGAAAAGCGGCACATGCGTGTCGTCCCTGAGGTCATACACCCAGATGGCGGAACGCGACCGGTCGGCGCGTATGTCCATGCTGCGCCGGGTGTAGGCGATCCGGGTGCCGTCCGGCGACACCTGCGGCTGGGTAGCGTATTCCAGCTGGAAAACGTCCATCAACTCGAACAGCGTATGATCCGTTTCCGCCGCCTCGTCCTGTGCGGCGGCCGCTGCTGCGAGAAATGCCGCCGCCGCAACGGCGGCGAAGATCGTCTTGATGTCCATGCTGGGCCCCTCGAAAACAGTCGTCATCCTGAACTTGTTTCAGGATTTTCATCAGAAAGATGCGACTAATCCGAAACCTCGCCACCCGTCCAGTCGGCAGCGAGATCACGCCAGTCGGGATTGTCCGCTTCGATCAGGTTAATCTTCCACGAACGCCGCCATCGTTTCAGCGGCTTCTCGCGCACGATGGCGTCATCGATGGTCGCGAAGGTCTCGTAATGGACAAGACGAATCAGGTTATACTTCGCGTCGAAACCTTTGACTGCGCCACCGCGATGCTCAGAAACTCGGCGCTCGATGTCGTTCGTGACACCGATGTAGAGTGTGCCGTCTTTGCGGTTGGGCAAGATGTAGACGCAGCCGCCTTTTCGCATGCGCTTGCGGTACTCGCGAGGAGACCTTGAAACAAGTTCATGATGACGATTTTCTGTTGTGAACCGTCATCCTGAACTCGGTTCAGGATCTCTCTCAGAATGGAGCGTCCAATCCATCCGCGTCGAAAGCCGAATCGCCCATCAATCGTATGGATTTGCCTTTGAACGCAGGGTCAGGCGGAGGGGCACGCCCTCCAAGTCGAACTCTGACCGGAGTGAGTTGACGAGGTAGCGCTGGTAGCTGCCGGGAAGAGCCTCCAGTCGGTTGCCGAAAACAATGAAGGTCGGGGGGCGGGTCTTCGCCTGCGTGATGTAGCGCATCTTGATCCGGCGGCCCTTAGGCGCAGGCGGCGGGTTCTGTTCCTGCGCGCGCTCGAACCAGCGGTTGAGCTGGCCGGTGGAAACGCGGCGGCTCCACGCATCGCGCTGTTCAAACGCCACGTCGATCAGCGTGTCGATGCCCTTCCCGGTCAGGCCCGAGACGGTAAGCAGCGGCACGCCCGAAATCTGTGACAGGCCATCGGCCAGTGCCGCGCGTACGCCGTTGAACAGCCGCGACTGATCCTCAGCCGAATCCCATTTGGACAGGCAGACGATCAGCGCGCGCCCCTCCTGCAACACCTGATCGGCGATCTTCAGGTCTTGCGCTTCGAGACCGAGCGTAGCGTCCAGCAAAAGGACGACCACTTCGGCAAAGTCGATGGCGCGGCGCGTATCGGCGACGGAGAGCTTTTCTAGCTTCTCGACAACCTTGGCGCGTTTTCGGACCCCCGCCGTGTCGATCAGACGGACCTCGCGGCCGCCAATGCTCCATTCGATCTCGATGGAGTCGCGGGTGATTCCCGCCTCCGGCCCCGTCACGAGCCGCTCCTCCTCCAAAATCTTGTTGATGAGGGTGGATTTCCCCGCATTCGGACGCCCGACGATGGCGAGGCGAAGCGGTCCCTCTTCTTCATCGTCGCCGTCCGCGTCCGGTTCCATCGCGGCGTCGATGTGCGGGGCGAGCGCCTCGTGCAGGTCGCCCATGCCTTCGCCATGTTCGGCGGAGATCGCGACCGCTTCGCCGAAACCCAGTTCAAAGGCTTCGTAAAGGCCCGGTTCGGCGGCCTTTCCCTCGGCCTTGTTCGCGACGAGGATCATGGGAACGCGCTGCTGGCGCATCCAGTCGGCGAAGTGTCGGTCGAGCGGGGTCAGCCCGGCGCGCGCGTCGATGACAAGCAGCGCCGCCGCCGCATCGCCGAGCGCCGCCTCCGTCTGCAGACGCATCCGCCCGGACAGGGTTTCAGGGCCAGACTCTTCAAGACCCGCAGTATCGACAGCGGTAAACGTCAGGTCGGCAAGCTCCGCCGCCCCCTCACGCCGGTCCCGCGTCACGCCCGGCGTATCGTCGACAATGGCGATGCGCCTGCCGACCAGCCGGTTGAACAGCGTCGACTTGCCGACGTTTGGCCGCCCGATGATGACGACCTTCGGCAGTGCCACGACCCGCCCCTTATCGCCAGGCGCTAAGGCGCCCGTCCTCATCGAGAAGGTAAAGCGTTTCGTTCGCCACGATGGGCGGGAGGTAGAACTGGTTCCCGGCCTCCTGCTGCGCCTGAATATCGCCCGTTAGCGGATCCGCCGTGATCAGATCGCCCTCCGTGCTGGTCAGCCACAAACGGCCGCCGGCCAGGACCGGACCAGCATAGGAAATTGCCCCCTTGCGGTCATCGACATCCCGCCAGCGCGGTAGCTGTTTGATCCAGCGAATGCGGCCATCGGATTTCTGGACCGCCGCCAGCTCGCCTGCGGTGCTGACAACAAAAACCCAGTCGCCTGCAACCCACGGGATCGAGGTGCCACCAAGCGTCTGCTCCCACTGCCGCTGACCGCTTTGCAGACGGATGCTGACCAGCCGCCCGCCGTGACCGAAGGCGATCACGTTTCCGCTGTCGTCGATGACGGGTGAGGCGTCGATGTCGCTAAGCGCCGTCAGCGACGTTGTCCGTCCGGTTCGGGCGATGATATCCTGCCAGAGGATACGGCCGTTCTCGACACGCGCGGCGCTGATTTCCCCCGAAGAGAAGCCCATAACCGCCGTATCGCGGTTCACAGCGGGAGAGCCCGCCCCGAGAAGGCCGGTGGATTCGATGGTGCCGATGGCCTCCCAGTCGCGCTCGCCGGTTTCGGCGTTAAGGGCAAAGAGCTGGTTGTCGAGCGTCATCGCGAACACGCGGTTGTCCGCAACTGTCGGCGCACCGCGAAGCGGCAGTTCGAGATCTGTCCGCCAAAGCTCCGTGCCGGTCGCCGCATCATAAGCCGCTACGAACCCGAAACCCGACGTCGCATAGACGCGTCCGCCAAGTGCGGACACGCCGCCGCCAAAGGCTACGCGGTCGGACTCACCGGCGCGGCGAAGTGAGGCTGTCCAGAGCGACTGGCCGGACTGGGCATCGAAGGCGGCGATCCGTGCCTGCGTGTCGATAGCGAAGATCCGGTTGCCGCTCGCGGCTGGCGGCGCGCCATAATAGGCGTTCTTGGAGGCCGGCGCGCCAATGGAAGTGGTCCAGCGCCGCTGCGGACTGACCGCAACGAAAACATGACCGAGCGATTTCGCGGCTTCACCCCCGGGCTGCGTCCATTCCGGGTTGGTGATGGCCGGCGGCAGATTGACAGGAACAGCCGCAAGCGCCGGATCGGCCTCGACCCGGCTTTCGCCGGGCAGGATCGCCACGCGGTTGCCGACAGTCGGCGTATTGGCCTCGTCGTCGCCGAACAGGCCGCATCCCGACAGGGTCAACAGGCCCACGAGCGCTGCGATTGCAGACCGGCGGATCACTGGTCAGCTCCGGTCTCTGCCGCATCCTGGGCGGTCAGTCCGGTCGGATCATCCATGGCGATTTCGTCATCGACACCGCCGCTGAGGCTGGCGGCCATCTGACTTGCCCGGTCGCGCAGCGTGGCCGGAAGCTCATTGCTCTCCGCCATTGCCGCGTAAAGCGATCCGGCTGCATCGGTTTCGCCCTGCTTGATGTAGGCAGCCGCCAGAAGCTCACCCGCAACCCCGAACCAGGGGCTACCGGGTTCCGCCAGCGGTGCCAGACTGGTTTCGAGTTCCGCTGGATCGACATCATCGAATGCAAGCTGCGCTGCGCGGATGGCGGCAAGGTCGCGAAGGGGCTGCGCCACCGTGACGTCACCCTCGATCTGCCGGTAGGCATCGATAGCCCCGTCAATGTTGCCGTCGTCAACGAGGAACCCAGCCGCGAGGAGCCTCGAGACTTCGCTGTAACCAGGAACGTCGGACGCCGCGAGCGCCTCGATCGCGCCAATAGATTCCGGGTCGCCGAGATCGAGACCCTTCAGCGCGGCATCAAACTCTTCTGCCTGCACACCGGCCGCCTGAGCCTGTTCCTGCTGCCACCAGAGATAACCGGCATAGGCGATCAGCGCGGCGCCAACCAGAATCAGCAGCGGGCGGCCATATCTATCCCAGAAACTGGTCATTCTATCCTGGCGATAGGCGTCGTCGACTTCGCGAATGAAGGACGTGGACTGTGCGTCAGGGGTAGGGGTTGGCGGGTTGGCCAAAACTGCGGCTCCTGGAACTGATCGGAAAATTCGGGTCGGTACTCTTAACGGGCGCACCGGGGCGGCGCAAAAGCAAACGCCGCCTCGGTCGCCGGGTTCAGCCTTTCTCTACGCCGTAGAGCTGTGCATCCTCCGGAAATTCACGCGCACGAACGGAGGTTGCGTAGGCTTCGGCATGTTTGGCGATGTCTTCAGCCATGGAGCCGAACCGCTTTACGAAGCGCGGCGTGCGCTCGAACAGGCCGAGCATGTCTTCGGTGACGAGCACCTGACCATCGCATGCGCGCGAGGCACCGATGCCTATTGTGGGCACGCTGACACTCAGGGTCATCTGCTTGGCGACGGGTTCGATGACCCCTTCGATCACCATCAGAAACGCGCCCGCCTCGGAGACAGCCTGCGCGTCTCCCAACAGCTTCTCCTGTTCCTCCTCGCCCTTGCCGCGTGCGCCGTAGCCGCCGAGCGCGTTGATCGCCTGCGGCGTCAGGCCGATATGGCCGCAAACGGGAATGCCGCGCTCGACGAGGAAACGGATCGTCGGGGCCATCGCTTGTCCGCCCTCCAGCTTCACGGCCGCGCAGCCCGTTTCCTTCAGGATACGCGTCGCTGAGCGAATTGCATGTTCGGGGCTTTCCTCATAGCTGCCAAACGGCATATCGACGATGACGACGCTGTTATAGGAGCCGCGCGCGACCGCCGCGCCGTGAGCGCACATCATGTCTAGGCTGACCGGCACCGTGGACGGCAGGCCGTAAATGACCTGCCCAAGCGAATCGCCGACCAGCAGCGCATCGCAATGCTCGTCGAGAAGCTGCGCCATGCGTGCGGTGTATGCCGTCAGCATGACGATCGGCTCCGCGTTTTTCCGCGCACGAAGCGAGGGCACGGTTTTTCGCCGCATCGGTTCCGGCACCGGGTGCGCCCGGCTGGTCGAGGTGTCGAGAGTGTGTTTGGACATGGCGAAGGCGCCCCGCTTGTTCGTTTGGCCTCCGCCTATCCGGCAAATTGCAGGATGGCGAGGCCGACGGCGAGGACAAGAGCAGCGAAGATGCGCCGCGGTCCAAATCCTTCCTTCAGGAGGACAGCGCCCATAACCGCGGCGAACACGACCGAGGTTTCACGCACGGCGGAGACCTTGGCCGCCTCCACCAGCGTAAAGGCGTAGAGCGCCGCGCCGTAGCTTAGGATCGAGAGCGCGCCGCCGATGACGCCGTAACGCCATTTCTCCCGCACCACGGTCAGCCAGGTCCCGCCGCGCCGCCAGATGGCGAGCGGCGTTACGAACAGGCAGTCGAGGACGAACAGCCACGAAATGAAGGTGAACGGCGACGGCGCAGTCCTGACGCCATAAGCGTCGGTGACATTGTACATCGCTATGCCGCAGGCCGTCAGCGCCGCGAACAGAAGCGCCAGACGGTCTGGATGGGCGCGCATCCGTATACCCCTCGGCGGCAGGGCGAACATGATGACGGCTACCGTCGCAAGAAGAAGGCCCGCAACGCCCCACGGCGACAAGGCTTCGTCCAGAACGATCCACGCCAGCACGCCGGTCAGAAGAGGTGCCGACCCGCGCATGACGGGAAACACGAGCGACAGATCGCCGTGCTTCATCGCGCCGATGAGGGCGAGCTGGTAGGCGAAATGCACCGGAACGGCGATGGCGAGCGCACGCCACGTTGCAGCGTCGGGCGGGGGCACCAGAAACAGAACGGGTGAGATCAGGACAGCGGCGCTGAGCTGCAGGACGGAGCGGCTGACAAGGATGTCGCCGCCGGCCTTCACACTGAGATTCGCGGTTGCGAGGGTAAGCGCGCTGAACAGTCCAAGTGCGAGCGCGATCAACTCCGGGCTCAGAACCCCCGCCTGCGCATCGCGTGGCTAATCATCATCGTCATTATCATTCTCACGGTCCATGCCATCGAGAAGTCCGGCATCTTCGTAAGCATCTGCATCGTAACCGACCAGCAGCGGGCCGGGATGCTCGATCACCGGGCGTTTGATAAGCGACGTATGCTCGGCCATCAACGCGATCGCCGCCGCCTCGTCGACGCCTTCGCGGTCCGCATCCGGCAACTTGCGCCAAGTCGTACCGCGGCGGTTCAGGAGCGTTTCCCAGCCGACCTCGTCCGCCCAGCGCCTTAGCGTTGCCTCGTCCGCGCCCGCCTTCTTGTAGTCATGAAAGCTATAGGCAACGCCATGCTCGTCCAGCCAGCGCCTTGCCGCCCTGACCGTATCGCAATTCGGGATCCCGTAGACCATAACCGTCATGTCTCGTCTCCGTAGCGAATGGTGATCTTGGCTGCCGCAGCACGAGCGGCAGTGCGGGCTGCATCGACGCTTTCTGCGCGTGCGAGGGCGACACCCATGCGCCGGTACGGCCGGGTTGCCGGCTTGCCGAAAATGCGGATGTCGGTCTGCTCGCTCTCGATCGCCAGGGCCGCCGCAACACCCGTGATCGCAAAATCTGTCTCGTCGCGATCGGCAAGGATAACGGCGGAAGCGGACGGGCCGCGAACCGTGACCTCCGGGATTGGCAGGCCAAGGATCGCCCGCACATGCAGGTCGAATTCGTTCAGGTCCTGACTGACGAGGGTCACCATGCCGGTATCGTGCGGGCGCGGGCTCAGCTCGGAAAAGATTACCTCATCGCCGCGTACGAAAAACTCCACGCCGAACAGCCCGCGTCCGCCCAGCGCCTCGACGACCGTGCGCGACATCGCCTGCGCCTTGGCGAGTGCGCCGCCTGTCATCGCAGCGGGTTGCCAGCTTTCCTGATAGTCGCCGCGCGCCTGCCGGTGACCGATGGGCGGACAGAAATGGATGCCCTCCCGCGCCGCGACGGTCAGCAGCGTGATCTCATAATCGAAATCGACAAACCCTTCCGCCATGACCCGCACCCGGTCGCCGCGCCCGCTCTCTTCAGCGTAGCGCCAAGCCGCCGCCAGTTCGCTCTCGCGGCGCACGGTGCTCTGCCCCTTGCCTGAGGACGACATCACCGGCTTCACGACCAGCGGATAACCGACAGCCGCCGCCGCATCGCGGAGTTCGCCGAAGCTCTCCGCATAGCGATAGGACGAGGTCGTCAGGCCCAGTTCGCCCGCCGCCAGATCACGAATTGCATCGCGGTTCATGGTCAGCTGCGCGGCCCGTGCGGACGGCACGACGGTAATGCCCGCCGCCTCGACATCGGCGAGGACTTCCGTGCGGATCGCCTCGATCTCCGGCACCACGAAGTCGGGCGCGTGCCTGTCGATGACCGCCCGCAGCGCCGCGCCGTCGAGCATGGAGAAGACCTCCGCCTCGTCCGCAACCTGCATCGCGGGTGCATCGGCGTAGCGATCGCAAGCAATCACATGGCAACCAAGCCGCTGCGCCGAGATCACGACTTCCTTGCCGAGCTCTCCGGAGCCAAGAAGCAGAAGCGTCGCTGTCGGGGTCATGCGCGTTCTCATAGCGAGCACATGGAACCTTGCCACCACCGGAGTCGCCGCGATCCAGCGCATTCCCATTTGTGAGGACACGGCCTAAACCTTCGAGCTATGGTCAAAGCGAAGCAAGAACCCGACCATCCCGGCGTCCTCGCCCCGCCGCCGCTGATTTTCGGCGTGCCGCTGGTCGCTGGGTTGCTGTTCCACATCTTTGTTGGGGGGGACAGCCTCGGTTTGCCCGGCCTTTTGCGCTGGCCGGTCGGATTTGTCTTCATCATGGGCGGGCTCGCCATCATCGGGCTTGCGATCGAGCGGTTCTTGCGCGCGCAGACCAACCCGGAACCCTGGAAACCGGCGACGACAGTCGTGGCGGACGGCATCTTCGCGCGGACCCGCAATCCGATGTATCTCGGTATGGCGATCGCCTATCTGGGCGCCGCCTTTGCCGCGGGGAGCGCTCTGGCCCTCGTGCTGCTGGTCCCCACGCTAATCCTGATGGACCGCGGAGTCATTGCGCGGGAGGAGCGCTACATGGAGCGGAAGTTCGGAGAGGATTATGTTCGATACAAGCGGAGCGTACGGCGCTGGCTGTAGGCTAGAGATTCTTGTCTTCGAACTGGCAGAGATCGCGCAGAAAACACTCTCCGCATTTGGGCGCGCGGGCGGTGCAGATCGCCTTGCCGAACTGGATCAGCCAGAAATGCCCCTCCGCCATGGCCCAGTCCGGCGCGCGGACCTCGAGGCTTTCTGCCACCTTCGCCTCGTTCGCGCCGTCCGCAAGACCGGTCCGGCGACAAACCCGCCCCACATGTGTGTCGACCGCGATGGTTTCCTGACCGAAAGCGAACTGCAGCACGATGTCCGCGCATTTCCGGCCGATGCCCGGCAGGGCAAGCAGCTCCGGTCGCGTGTCCGGAACCACACCGCCACGCTCTTTCAGCAAATGCACGCAGAACTTCCGGATTGCCTTGGTCTTGTTGTTGTAGAGGCCCGCCGGCCGGATGGCGTCCCTGATCTGGTCGTCGCTAAGCGCCAGTATGTCCTCGGGGGCCTGCGCCAGCGCAAACAGTGCGTTCGTCGCCTTGGCTGTGTTCGAATCAAGCGACTGCGCGGACAGCATGCAGGCAATACAGCTGCGGAACGGGTCGGGCTGCTCCTTCGGCCCCTTGGCACCGCGCGTATCGCCCGGCATCGCATCGGCTAGCAGGCGGAACATGGTCTCGATTTCAGCTTCGTTCAGCACGACGCGCGGCCCGTATCACAAGGCGCCTGCGCTGGGCACTCGCCGCAGTGCAGCGCCTTCGGGCGGCAGTAGGTCTGGCCGATCTTCTTCATCAACAGGTGATGCTCATCGAAATCCGCCGCAGTCCAGTCTGCTGGCATGACGGGCACGCCTCCAGACCCATGCGCTGAAGGATGCGGCGATTATGGGAATCGAGCGCCAGTTCAAAGCAGCCTGACGGGGTATTTGCGCATGTTCGCATCGGCAGTAACGAGAATCAGGTCCTCGCTTAGCGCATGCGCGATGGTCATGCGATCAACCGGGTCGCGGTGTATCTGTGGTAGCTTTGCAGCAGCCCGTGCCGCGTCCGCGGGGAATGTCAGAAGCGTCATCTGATACCGATCCGTGAGATCCGCGATCGAGTACGGCGCTTCAATCCGGTGGCGGTGGCGAAGATCCTCGAACTCGAATGCGGTTACGGAGCTTACGAAGAGTAACGTTGCGTCCGCCAGTATCGCGTCGAGCCATGCGCGCCGCAGGCGATCATCCTCGACGGGTAACCAGACGAGAATCTGCGTATCAAGAAGGAGGCGGACCGAATTTCTCCGTCCAGCTCGCTTCTATTTCTTCTTCGGTCATGACAGGTGTGACCGTCAGCTGCTCCTTGGAATAGCGACCCGAATGAAGCGCAACGTCTTCGGCATGGGCTCGCCGCCGTTTCTCCCCGCGTTCTCGCCGCTCGCGCTGTTCGGCACTTTCGACTGGTACGAACCGAACCTGTGGCACGCCCGCGCGGTTCACAACGATGTCTTCACCCCGCACGGCAGCCGCGATCAGCTCGGAAAAGCGAGCCTTGGCCTCGGCGATGTTCACATGAATGGTCATGGCCTGAAAATAGGTTGGTCAACCATGCTGGTCAAGTTGGCCGCAAAGTCCTGCTCGCTACTCCCACTCGATGGTGCCGGGCGGTTTGCTTGTATAATCGTAGACGACGCGGTTGATGCCCTTCACCTCGTTGACGATGCGCGTCGCGGTGTTTGACAGGAACTCGGCACTGAAGGGATAGACATCCGCCGTCATGCCATCGGTCGAAGTGACGGCGCGCAGGCCGCAGACCCGGTCATAGGTGCGGTGATCGCCCATGACGCCGACCGTCCGGACCGGGAGCAGCACCGCGAACGCCTGCCAGATCGCATCATATAGGCCGTTCTTGCGGATCTCCTCCAGATAGATAGCATCCGCCTTCCGGAGGATATCGCACGCCTCCTTCGTCACCTCGCCCGGGATGCGGATGCCGAGGCCAGGACCGGGGAACGGATGGCGGCCCACAAAGGCATCGGGTAAACCGAGTTCGCGGCCAAGGTCGCGCACCTCATCCTTGAACAGTTCGCGCAGCGGCTCGACCAGCTGCATGTTCATGCGCTCCGGCAGGCCGCCGACATTATGGTGCGACTTGATGGTGACGGAGGGGCCGCCGGTGAAGCTGACGCTCTCGATTACATCGGGGTAGAGCGTGCCCTGCGCCAGGAAGTCTGCGCCGCCGATCTTCTTCGCCTCGGCCTCGAAGATATCAATGAAGGCACCGCCAATGAACTTCCGCTTCTTCTCCGGGTCGTCGATTCCGGCGAGGCCCGACAGGAACTGCTCCTCCGCGTTCACATGGACGAGCGGGATGTTGTAGTGACCGCGGAACAGGCTGACGACTTCGTCCGCCTCCCCCTGCCGCATCAGGCCGTGGTCGACGAAGACGCAGGTCAGCTGTTCACCAATGGCCTCGTGTATGAGGACGGCGGCAACGGCGGAATCGACCCCGCCAGACAGGCCGCAGATCACCTTGCCACTGCCGACCTGTTCGCGGATCTCGGCGATCTTCTGAGCGCGGAACTCGGCCATCGACCAGTCCTCGGCAATGCCGCACACATGGCGCGCAAAATTGGCGATCAGCTTGTGCCCATCAGGGGTGTGGACGACCTCCGGATGGAACTGGACGCCGTAAAAGTTCTTCTCATCATTCGCGACCGCAGCGAAGGGGGCGCCGTCAGACTTGGCTACGACCCGGAACCCATCAGCCAGGTCCCGGACCTTGTCGCCGTGGCTCATCCAGACCTGGTGCCGCTCGCCCGGTTTCCACAGGCCAGCGAATAAAGGACTGTCTTCGCAAACCTCGATGAAGGCGCGGCCGAATTCGCCCATATCGGCGCTTTCGACCTCTCCGCCGAGCTGGTTCATCATGACCTGCTGGCCGTAGCAGATGCCGAAGATGGGAATGCCAGCGTCGAGGAAGCGCTGCGGAATGCCAGGCGCGTCGAGATTGGTGACGCTATCGGGGCCGCCGGACAGGATGATCCCCTTCGGTTTCAGCCGGTCGAAGGCCTCGTCCGCGCTGTTGAAGGGCGCAATTTCGGAATAGACGCCAGCCTCGCGCACGCGGCGGGCAATCAGCTGGGTGACCTGGCTGCCGAAATCGACGACCAGGATGGTTTCTGCGGGGGTGACTGTCATGCACCGCAGCTAGGGCCGAGGGGTGGATTCGTAAAGCGGCACCGTCCCGACGCTGTGTCAGCCGGAGAAGGTCACCGTCAGACGGCCCCCCGCCTCCACAATGCAGTTCCAGCGGACTGAGCGCGGGTCCTCATCCAGACCGCGAGCGAGGGCGAACTCACCGGCGAACTTCTGATGCAGCTTACCGGAGGCTGCGGTATCCAGCGTCGTCACCCGCCCAAGACGCTGACGTTCGGCAAGCGCCGCGCAGGCATCCGTGGCTTTGCGGTCCGCCAGGGCGAGGTCGGTGCCTTCGGGCAAGACCAATCGATAGGCAGGCATCACGCCGCGGGCGGTCAGGTGGGTGCTCGCGGCATCGGCCCGGCTGTCGGCTGCCATGCTGCCCTCCACCCAGTCGCCGATGGCCGCTGTGACCGCATGTCCGATGACGGTGCCGGTCATTTCGCCAACCGTGATATGCGCCGGATCGCAGGCGGCCTGGTTCCTGTCGCCGCAGGATCGAATGGCTCGCTCCTGTTGTGCGGCGAGGTCGGGCGGCGCCATGTTTGCGCAGGCGGCGAGAACCGTCGCCATGGCCATGGCCATCACCGCCAATCCCGAAACGCGCATCTCAGTCCCTCCGGCCGCCCCGTCAGTCGCGCGCGGCGACCTGCTCTTCAAAACGGAAACCCGTTACCTGACCCTCATCGGCGAAACAGGAGAAGCCGGCAGTCTGGATCGCGGGGGCGCGGCGGTCGTCGATCCGCACCTCGCCGGTCACCCGGTATTCGCGCTGGTCGCTGTCCACCGACAGGATGCGGTCGACGCGGGCTTCGGCACCGTAGCGTCCACCAAGCGCCTCGGCTTCTTCGGCGCAGGCATTAATGGCGCTGCGCTCCGATGCCAGGCGGCGTTCATAGTCGGCGTCGGCATAGGCATAGTCGCCTCCGCCGTTCCAGGTGCGATCGTTCCCCGGGAACCCATCGCTTACGGGATAGCCATTGCCGGTGGGATAGGGGGCCGGCGGCGCGGGCGGGTCGGCCTCGCGTTCGTTCTTCTTTTTGCCGCCGCTCGCCAGCGCGATGATGCCGCCGAGGACCGCGGCGCCGACAATAGCGTCGCCGACGTCGAACCGGTCATGCTTGTGATGATAGGGGCGGCGATGCGCGTCGGCGGCCGTTGCGAACAGGAAGGCGAGCAGCGTCGCCGCGAGAAAGAGACGGGTCAGGGTCATGGCTGGGCTTCCCCCGAAATGGGCGTAGGACATCAAGGCGAAGCCCATGCGTTCCCGCTTCTGAATTCAGCCTGAACCGCTTAGGGATGCCAGCTCGGCACGCCAGTCATCCGGCAGCGGCACGGGACGGCGTGTGTCCCGGTCCACATAGACATGGATAAAAAAGCCTTCCGCTGCGGCGTCTTCCGCGCCCACGGCGAAAATCCCGACCTCGTACCGAACGCTGGACGAGCCGAGCTTCGCAACACGAATACCGGCCTCGATGTCCTGCGGATAGGACAGCGGCGCCGCGTAACGGCAGCCCGTTTCGACAACGAGGCCGATCATATCGCCATTTTCTATGTCGAGCAGTCCGGCCTCGATCAGGTGCGCGTTCACAGCCGTGTCGAAGAAACCGTAATAGGCGACATTGTTGATATGGCCGTAAACGTCGTTGTCGGCCCAGCGCGTGACAATCCGGCGAAAAACGGGGTACGCGCCGCGCCCGCGCAACGGTTCGCGGCTCACAGAGCAGCCTCGTAGAGGCGGCGGGCGTCTACCTCGGTAATTGCGGCGGGGTTATTGATGAGGAGGCGTTCCTGCTTCATCGCCTCGCTGGCAAGGAGGTCGAGGTCACTGTCCGCCACGCCGACATCACGCAGCCGCGGGCTGAGACCGGTGTCTTCAATAACCGCGCGCATCGCCTCAACGAAACCCTGCGCGCGGCCCTGCGTGCCCAGACTGCCGAGCTTCGGATCCACGTCGACGGCCAGCTCCGAATACAGCTCGCGCGCGGCCTCCATATTGTGGCCCAGGACGTGCGGAAGCATCAGCGCGTTCGACAGGCCGTGCGGCACGTGAAAATGCCCGCCCAGCGGATAGGCAAGCGCGTGAACGCCTGCGACCGGCGCATTGGAAAAGGCAACGCCCGCCAGATGCGCGCCCAGCAACATCTGCCCACGCGCCTCCCGGTTGTCCGGCGCATCGCACGCGGTACGGATATGCGCCGACAGAATGCGCAAGGCTTCGCGCGCGATCGCATCGGACAGCGGGTTCTTCAACCGCTTCGACGTGTAGGCTTCGATAGCGTGCACCATCGCATCGATGCCCGTCGCCGCCGTCACCGCGCGCGGCAGGCCGAGCGTCAACTCGGCGTCGAGGAAGGCCCAGTCGGCATAGAGCGGCGCGGCAACGATGCCCTTTTTCTCCGCCCCGCCCACGGTGAGGATTGCGATCGGTGTTGCTTCGGACCCTGTCCCTGCCGTGGTGGGAACGAGCACAAGCGGCACCCGCGCGCCCTTTGCCAAATCGACGCCGTAGATGGCGTCCAGCGCGTCGCCGGAACCGATCAGGTAAGCCACCGTTTTCGCCACGTCCATCGGGCTGCCGCCGCCGAAGCCGACTACCGACTGCGCCCCTGCCGCCAGCCCTGCGTCGCGGCAAGCTTCGACCGTCGCGACCGACGGGTCGGCCTCCACCGCATCGAAAATCGTGATCGCGCGCCCGCTTGCTTCGAGCGCGGCGAGCGCCGCATTGGCAAGGCCAAGGCCGCGGACCGTTTGGTCGGTTACAAACAGGACCGGTCCGTCCGGCAGAACATCGGCGATCTCGGCCGTCGAGCCGGGACCGGATCGAACCTTTGGCCCGTACGAGAAGGAAAAATCGGTTTGCATATCGCTTGTTTTGCGGTTTCATGCGGCGAACCGCAAGATGCGAGGGGGAACGCCGATCGGTTCGCCAGAGAAACGATCCCTTGAGGAAGGTTTAACACCTTGCTCGTCATAAGACCCCTCGACGGTGATGGCTGGACCTACGACTCCAGCGCCGCGCAGGGGCTTTTGATGCTGCACGACACGGACAGGACCGCCTTCGAACGCGCAGCAGCGGGACGTATGCCGGTTCCCCTGTTGCCTACCCGCGGTCTTACCGAACTGGCAGCCTCGCTGGCACAGGAGATGCCGCTGCGCATTGCCGCTGCGGCCCCCGACAGCCGCCCCGACGCCAGCACGGCGGCCATTCGCCTGAAACGCTTCACGGCGTTCCATCCCGCGTTCGCGGCAGCCGCGCTCGTAACGACCGGCGGACGGATCATCGCACGGTCAGATTTCCGTGATCCGTGCGGGAAGATACTACCCATCGCTGGGATCGCCGACGTAGCGCGTACACTCGGCGAGACCAGCTTCGCCGACGCTGCCCTCGCGGCTCAACTCGATGCGCCGGGCTGCGAGACCATCCTCGCAGTCACGGTGACCTGTCCATCTGACGAAGCAGTGCGCGCGCTCCTCATCTGCTGCCCGCGCTGACTGACATTCGAACCCTATGAACGCAAAAGGGGACGCAGTTGACTGCATCCCCTTTCCACATCAAATCTGGAGCGAATGCTTAAGCGGCTTCGCTGAAGTCCTCATCGTCATTGTCGACGGGGCCGGAATCCTGGCCCTTCGCCTCGACGTCGCGATCGACGAACTCGATGATGCCCATCGGCGCGGAATCGGACGAGCGAATGCCCGCCTTCAGGACGCGCGTGTAACCACCCGGACGATCCGAATAGCGGTCGGCGAGCACGTCGAAGAGCTTCTTCAGCTGATCCTCGTCCATCAGGCGCGCCATGGCGAGGCGGCGGTTCGACAGGCCGCCCTTCTTCGCCAGCGTCACCAGTTTCTCGACATAGGGCCGCAGGGCCTTTGCCTTGGGCAGCGTGGTCTTGATCTGCTCATGCTTGATCAGCGCGGCAGCCATGTTGCGCAGCAGCGCCTGGCGGTGGGCCGAGGTACGCTGAAGTTTTTTCTGTCCATAACGATGGCGCATGGTGTCACATCCTTCTTCGTTCAAACGGGGGCCGTATCAGGTACCCCGGCTTCGGCGGTGGGGCGGCCGCCGGTTCACTGCCCCAAAAGCGGCGTTTAGCCGAGCAGGTCCTGCTCCAGCTTCTTCGCCATTTCCTCGATGTTCTCCGGCGGCCAGCCCGGTAGTTCCATACCGAGCTTGAGACCCATGGAGGAGAGCACTTCCTTGATCTCGTTCAGAGACTTGCGGCCGAAGTTCGGCGTGCGGAGCATTTCCGCCTCCGACTTCTGCACGAGGTCGCCGATGTAGATGATGTTGTCGTTCTTCAGGCAGTTCGCCGAGCGCACCGACAGCTCCAGCTCGTCCACCTTCTTCAGGAGGTAACGGTTCATCTGCGCGTCGTCGGACTCTTCGGCGGTTGCCGCAGCGGTCGACGGAGCAGCCTGGATCGCGTCAGGCTCCTCGAAATTGATGAACAGCGCCAGCTGGTCCTGCAGGATGCGCGCGGCGTAGGCGACGGCATCATCCGGCTTTACCGTGCCATCGGTCTCGACCGTCAGCATCAGGCGGTCATAGTCCAGCTCCTGACCGACGCGGGCATTCTCGACCTTGTACGACACCTGACGCACCGGCGAGTAGAGCGAGTCGACCGGGATCAGCCCGATCGGCGCGTCGGCGGCGCGGTTCGCGGCAGCCGCCGCATAGCCCTTGCCGGAATCGGCCGTCAGTTCGAGATTCAGGCTCGCACCGTCGTCGAGATGGCAAATGACGTGGTCGGGGTTCATGATTTCCATGTCGCCCGAAACCGTAATCTGGCCGGCGGTGATCTCGCCCGGGCCCGTGGCGGACAGCTGCAAACGCTTCTGCTCGCTGCCTTCCATGCGGAGCGCGACCTGCTTCACGTTAAGGACGATGTCGGTAACATCCTCGCGAACGCCAGGCAGCGAGGAGAACTCGTGCAGCGCGCCGTCGAGCTTGATCGACGTAATCGCCGCGCCCTGAAGCGACGACAGCAGCACACGCCGCAGCGCGTTGCCGAGCGTCAGGCCAAAACCGCGCTCTAGCGGTTCGGCAACGAACGTCGCCTTCTTGCGGCCGTCCGTGCTCTTCGTCTCCAGGGCTGTTGGCTTGGTGAGTTCCTGCCAGTTCTTTGCGTTGACTGCCATGTAGTCCTGTTCCCTTCGGGAGAGTATGTACTTGCCGGCACCTGCAGCGGGCGTCCCCGCCTTGTCAGTGCCGGTTGGTCGGGAAGAAGCGGCGCCACAACGGACCCCGCCCCGCTAGACCATTCGGATCAGACGCGGCGGCGCTTCGGCGGTCGAACGCCGTTGTGCGGAATCGGCGTCACATCGCGGATGGCCGTGATGGTGAACCCGATAGCGCTGAGCGCACGGAGGGCGCTTTCACGACCGGAGCCCGGTCCGCGGACCTCGACCTCCAGCGTGCGCATGCCGTGCTCCTGCGCCTTGCGGCCAGCATCTTCGGCGGCGACCTGGGCAGCATAGGGCGTCGACTTGCGGCTGCCCTTGAAGCCCATCATACCGGCAGAGGACCAGCTGATTGCATTGCCCTGCGCGTCGGTGATGGTCACCATCGTGTTGTTGAAACTGGCGTTCACATGCGCGACGCCAGAGGTGATGTTCTTGCGTTCGCGCCGACGAACGCGCTGCGGTTCACGTGCCATGAGTGCGGGCGTCCCTTACTTCTTCTTGCCGGCGATCGGCTTCGCCTTGCCCTTGCGGGTGCGGGCGTTGGTATGCGTGCGCTGGCCGCGAACGGGCAGCCCCTTGCGGTGACGCAGGCCGCGATAGGACGCGAGGTCCATCAGGCGCTTGATGTTCATCGAGCGCTCGCGGCGAAGATCGCCTTCTACGGTCAATTCGGAATCGATCATCTCGCGGATGCGGATGACTTCCTGGTCGGTAAGGTCCTGAACCCGGCGCTCGCGCGCGATGTCCAGCTTCTGGACGATATCGAGCGCAGTGGTGCGGCCGATACCGTGAATGTAGGTTAGGGCGATCTCGACGCGTTTATTGGTCGGGATGTTGACGCCCGCAATGCGTGCCACGGATAATGTCTCCTCAGCTCCACAGGCGGCGCTGGGCTGGCGCGGCCTATCTCAAAGCGCTTAAGCCCAAACAAATAAATCCGGCAGGCGCAAAAGATGCACCGCCGGAGCCTATCCGTTCGGGATGAGCGTCAGATAGGCGCGCCTTCGGCGGGTGTCAAGCGGTACCCGAACCTCCTCTTCGCCAGTCCTACTCGCCGGCATCCACGCGGACGGCGAGCCGTGTCAGCTGTTCACCCAGAACGCCGTCCACCGCGGGTGCGATCATATCGAGGGGGAACTTCATGTGCCCGCCCGCGACATAGCTCTGTTCAATAATAGTCCCGCCGCCTTCACGCGGTTTCAGCGTCCAGGTCAGGTGTCCGGCCAGTCCTTCACTCTGCAGCGGGCCGAGCGCGCCGGACAAGCGCAGCATCTGGTTCGGCACCACCATGACAACGCGCATATGCTCGACGAAACCATCAGGGCCGAGCCGCTCACAAAAACAGCCGCCAGGCTCCAGCGTCATGGAGAAGTTCGCCGCATCACCAGAATAGCCGTGGTCGGGGTTCCAGTATTCCTGGGGTTTCGTCGGGAGCGCCCAAACGGCAGCAGGCTCGGCAGAAACCTCAACGCTGTTGGATATCGTGAAGCCGTTCTCGCCGACTGCGTTCTCGGCAAGGACCGGTCCGGCGAGCACCGGCCCGGCCGCCAGCACCAGCATCTTCACAAAACACTGCATCGCGCCGCTCCTAACAGTTGCGTCAGCGTTCGAGCGACCGCTTGCCAGGCAGTCAAGTCATATGGACTTACGAGTCAAGAACAGCAGCGATACTTGTATGAACTGCGTCCATCGACGCCATGCCATCGACCCGGCTCACCATATCCTTTTTCTCGTAGAAAGGCAGGATCGGCGCGGTCTTTGCGTGATATTCTTTCAGGCGCGTGCGGACGGTCTCCGCGTTATCATCCGGGCGGCGCTTGAATTCAGTACTGCCGCACACATCGCACACGCCCTCCTTGGCCGGTCGCTTGTGACGGTCGTGATAGCCTTCACCGCAGTTGGCGCAGGTGAACCGGCCCTCGACCCGGTCCACCAGAGCGGCCTCGTCGACTTCCAGCTCGATGACGTGGTGAAGGGCCATGCCCTTTTCAGACAGCATCCGTTCCAGCATGCCAGCCTGGGCCTCCGTGCGCGGGAAGCCATCCAGAATGAAACCCGCCTTCACATCGTCCCGATCGAGCCGTTCCGAAATGATGCCCGCAACGATCTCATCGGAAACGAGTTCGCCGCGAGCCATTACGGATTTGGCCTTCAGGCCCACGGGGGTTTCCGCCTTGACCGCGGCGCGCAGCATGTCGCCAGTGGACAACTGGACCATGCCCCGCTCACGCTCCAGCAGCGCCGCCTGTGTCCCCTTACCGGCCCCGGGCGGCCCCAGCAGAATGATGTTCACCGCGCGTCAGTCCCCTGTTTCTTGTGCTGCGTTTACCGGCGTTTGCCGCGCAGCTTGGCCTTCTTGATCAGGCCCTCATACTGATGCGCTAGCAGGTGCGACTGGATTTGCGCAACGGTGTCCATCGTGACATTGACGATGATGAGGAGGCTCGTGCCGCCGAAAAGAAGGGACAGGCCAAGACCGCCCATCGCCGCCTCCGGAATCAGGCAGATCACAACCAGATACGCCGCGCCGACGAAGGTAATGCGGTCCAGCACAAAGCTGAGATAATCCGCCGTCTTCTGACCCGGACGGATGCCGGGGATGAAGCCGCCCTGCTTCTTCAGATTGTCCGCCGTGTCGTCCGGATTGAAGACGATGGCCGTGTAGAAGAAACAGAAAAAGGCAATACCGATACCATACAGCGCCATGTAAAGCGGCGTCCCGTGCTGCAGCGCGGCGGTAATCTGGAGCATGAAGTCGGAGAATCCGCCGCCCGCGGCACCCGGAAGCGCGCCCTGCGTTTCAAGCTGCGCGCCCTGACCGGAAAACTGCGCGACCGTCAGCGGCATCAAGAGAATTGAACTCGCGAAGATAGGCGGAATCACGCCGGCGGTATTCAGCTTCAGCGGCAGGTAAGAGCTCTCGCTCTGTGCAGGTCGGCCCTGCGCGGTCTGACGCTTCGGATACTGGATCAGGACCCGGCGCTGCGCCCGCTCCATGAAGCAGATGAACCCGATGGTAACGAGAGCGCCGACAACGATCATAATGACCGTGAAGTCGCCGATCGCGCCGGTCCGGGCCTGCTCGAAAATGCCGACGAAGGCACCCGGCAGCGTGGCGACAATGCCCGCCATGATGATCAGGGAGATGCCGTTGCCAACGCCGCGGGCCGTGATCTGCTCACCCAGCCACATCAGGAACATGGTGCCGCCAAGGAGGGTGATCATGGTCGTGATGCGGAAGAACCAGCCCGGGTCGATCACGGCGGAGCTTTGACCGCCCCAGCCCTCCAGACCCACGGCGATTCCATAACCCTGGAACAGCGTCAGGACGACGGTGCCCATACGGGTGTACTGGTTGATCTTCTTGCGGCCCTGCTCACCCTCTTTTTTCAGCTGGGCAAGGCTCGGCGACAGGGACGTCATCAGCTGCACGATGATCGACGCCGTGATGTAGGGCATGATGTTGAGCGCAACGATCGACATCCGCTCCAGCCCGCCGCCGGAGAACATGTTGATGTAATCGAGCACACCGCCGCGTGTGCGGTCGAACAGGATTTCCAGCTGAACCGGGTCGATACCGGGCAGCGGCACGAACGTGCAGAGGCGATAAACGACCAGCGCGCCAAGAGCGAACCAGAGGCGCTTCTTCAGGTCGCTGGCTTTTGAAAAGGACGACCAGTTGAGGCCGGCAGCAAGCTGATTGGCAGCGGTTGCCATAGGTCTAATCGTTCCCCGCGTTTACGAATGAAGGGCCGAACATAGGGGCCGGAGCGGCGGTGCGCTAGGCGTGGGTGCGACCGCGTCTTCTACCCCTTACTGTCATCCTGAACTTGTTTCAGGACCCACGCCATTCCCCGGGCTAGGGAGCGTCCGGTGCAGGACCGAGCCGGCGTGGGTCCTGACCTTCGTCAGGATGACAATTCGGAGTGCTAGTCCGCCTTCGCGTCGGCCTTCGGACCGACTGTCTGCGTAACCGTGCCGCCAGCCTTTTCGACGGCCGCAATCGCGCCCTTGGTGGCGCGGGCAACGGTCAGCTCGACCTTGGCGGACAGCTCGCCCTTACCCATCAACGAGACGCCGTCCCTGCCGCCGCGAACGACACCGGCGGCGCGCAGGTCGTCTTCCGTCAGCTTGCCAGCCTTCAGCTTCTTCGCATCGATGGCCTTCTGCAGCGCGCCCACATTCAGCTCGGCATAGTCGCGGCCGAAGGGGTTGTTGAAGCCACGCTTCGGGATGCGCATGTGAAGCGGCATCTGGCCGCCCTCGAAACCCTTGATGGCGACGCCCGAACGCGCCTTCTGGCCCTTATGACCGCGCCCGGCAGTCTTGCCCTTGCCACTGCCTTCGCCGCGGCCGACGCGGGTCCGCGCCTTACGCGCGCCCGGGTTATCCTTGAGGTCGGAAATCTTCATGTCTTGCACTCGCTTTCGCTTCTGCCTGCCCTCGCGGAGGCGGGGGTTCGCGCTGTGATTTTCCTCCACCGCTTGCGGGGGGAGGTAGCGAGACTTGGCAGCTTGTCTGCCTAGTCGCAGCTAGGAGGGGGCAGATGTTCAGCCCCCTCTAAGGTTCGCTAGGCGCGCCTGCAGCGCGCCAAGCTCCTTCTATTCTCCCCCGCTCACGCGGTGGAGAAAAACCTACTCCTCGACGACCTGAACCAGGTGCGGGATGGAATTAACCATGCCGCGCACGGAGGGGGTGTCCTCCAGCTCGACGACCTTGTGCATCTTGCCAAGGCCGAGGCCGGCGAGGGTCTGCTTCTGCTTCGCCGGGCGGCGGATGGGGGAGCCCACCTGCTTGACCCGGATCGTCTGCTTCTTCTTCTCAGCCATCGGTGATTACTCCGTCACGGCTTCAGCCTCGGCCTCGGCGGCCTCCGGCTGGATGTCGTCGCGGCGGGCAACCAGGTCGGCAATCTTCTTGCCGCGGCGCTGCGCCACCGTTTTCGGGCTGTACTGATCCTTCAGCGCCTCGAACGTGGCGCGGATCATGTTGTACGGGTTCGACGTACCAACGGACTTCGTCACCACGTCGGCAACGCCGAGGCTTTCGAACACGGCGCGCATCGGCCCGCCGGCGATGATGCCGGTACCCTGCGGCGCGGAGCGGACGTGCACCTTGCCGGCGCCAAAGCGGCCATAGCCGTCATGGTGCAGCGTGCGGCCATCGCGCAGCGCCACGCGGATCATGGCCTTCTTGGCCGCCGCGGTTGCCTTGTTGATCGCCTCGGGAACCTCGCGGGCCTTGCCGTGGCCGAAACCTGCGCGGCCCTTGCCGTCGCCAACAACGACGAGCGCGGCGAAGCCAAAGCGCTTGCCGCCCTTCACCGTCTTCGACACGCGGTTGATGTGGACGAGCTTCTCGATCAGCTCTTCGCCGGTCTCGGAATCGCGGTTATCGCGGCCGCCACGGCCACGGCCTCGGCCGCCATCACGCCCGCCGCGTCCACGACCGCCGCCCGGACCGCCGCGGCCACGACCGCCGCCCGGACCACCGGGACCGCGGCGCGCGTCATGCTCGCTCGGTCCGCCCTGGGGCTTCTCAGCGGCAGGCGGCGCCTCGCCCGGCGTCGGGTCGTTCGCGACCGAAGGGATCGTCTTTTCGTCAGCCATTTAAAACTCCAGTCCGCCGTCGCGCGCGGCATCGGCCAGCGCCTTCACGCGGCCGTGAAAAATGAAACCACCACGGTCGAAGACGACCTTCTCGACGCCCGCTTTCTTGGCGCGTTCGGCAATACGCTTGCCGACGGCCTCGGCGGCGGAAACGGTCGCGCCGCCGCCAGAGTCCTTCGCAGCCTTCACGTCCTTTTCCAGGGTGGAGGCCGCAGCGATCGTCTGGCCCGCGCCGTCATCGATGATCTGGGCATAGATATGCTTCGAGGTGCGGTGAATGCTCAGCCGCGGCTTGCCGCTGGCATGGGCCCGCAGGGTGCTGCGGACGCGCCGACGGCGCCGCATGAAGGGTGTCAGTTTTTCTTTCATGACTACTTCTTCTTGCCTTCCTTGCGGAACACGTATTCGCCGCGATACTTGATGCCCTTGCCCTTATAGGGTTCAGGCTTCCGCCAGCGGCGGATCTCGGCGGCAACCTGGCCGACCTGCTGTTTGTCGATACCGGAAATCTCGACCGTGGTCTGATCCGGTGTCTTGATCTCGATGCCCTCGGGGATCGCGTAATCGACGTCGTGGCTGTAACCGAGCTGCAGCTTCAGCGTCTTGCCCTGCGACTGCGCGCGGTAACCGACGCCGGAAATCTCCAGCACCTTCGAGAACCCCTCGGTAACGCCCGTCACCAGGTTCTGCACCAGCGTGCGCTGCATGCCCCAGAACGGACGCCCCGACTTCTTCACCGGCGTCACGGCGATTTCGCTATCCTCGATCTTGTATTCGATCTCGTCGCGGGTCGGCATCGACAGTTCGCCCTTCGGGCCCTTCACCGTCAGCGTTTCGCCCTCGAGCGTCGCGGTTACCTTTTCAGGCAGCGCGACGGGCTGTTTTCCAATGCGTGACATGCCTTTTCCCCTAGAAGACCTGGCAGAGGACTTCGCCGCCGACATTCTGTTCGCGCGCTTCCGCGTCGGACAGAACGCCCTTGGGCGTCGAAACCACGGTAATGCCGAGGCCGTTGCGAACCTTGGGCAGGTCCTGCGCGCCGGAATAGACGCGGAGGCCCGGCTTGGAGACACGCTGGATGTAGCGGATCGCCGGTTCGCCTTCGAAATATTTCAGCTCGATGCGGGTCAGAGGCTTCGCATCGGCCACGTCCTCGTCGGAGAAACCGCGGATGTACCCCTCGCGCTCCAGCACGGCGAGGACATTCTTGCGCAGCTTCGACGTCGGGGTGACGATCGAATCCTTCTTGGCCTGCTGGCCGTTGCGAATGCGGGTGAGAAGGTCCGCAACCGGATCAGTCATAGACATGGGTCAGCGCTCCTTTCTTACCAGCTCGATTTCGTAACGCCGGGGATCAGGCCCTTGTTGGCCAGGTCCCGCAGCATGATGCGTGACAGGCCAAAGCGGCGGTAATAACCGCGGCTGCGCCCTGTCAGTTCGCAGCGGTTCCGCACGCGCGTCGGGTTCGCGTTGCGCGGCAGTTCCGCCATTTTCAAACGGGCCATGAAGCGCTCGTCGTCTTCCTTGGACTCGTCCTCGGCAATCGCCTTCAAACGCGCATACTGCCCCGCATATTTCTTGACGAGACGCTTGCGCTTCTCGTTCTTGTTCACCGAACTCAGTTTCGCCATGACTTAAGTTCTCTCTTCCTTCCGGGCGCGCTTACGCGGCCTGCTTTTCGTCTTCGTCGGCTTCGTCACGGATGAAGGGCATGTTCAGCCCGCGCAGAAGCGCGCGCCCCTCGTCATCCGTAGGTGCCGTCGTGGTGATGATCACATCCATGCCGCGCACTTCGTCGACCTGGTCGTAATTGATTTCCGGGAACACGATCTGTTCCTTGATTCCCATCGCATAATTGCCCCGGCCATCGAACGACTTCGGGTTCACGCCCTGAAAGTCGCGGATGCGCGGCATCGCAATGTTGATCAGCCGGTCCAGGAACTCCCACATGCGCGCACCGCGAAGGGTGACCTTCACGCCGATGGGGTTGCCCTCGCGCAGCTTGAACGTCGCGATCGACTTCTTGGCCTTGGTGATGACCGGCTTCTGACCCGCAATCTGGGTCATTTCCTGAACCGCGTTGTTCAGGTGCTTCTTATCATCGACGGCCTTCCCGACACCCATGTTCAGCGTGATCTTCTCGATCCGCGGAATCTGCATGTCGTTCTTATAGTCGAACTCGTCCTTCAGCGCGGCGCGGACCTTGTCCTCATACACCGACTGCAGGCGCGGCTTGTATGCGTCAGCCATTGATCACCTCACCGGATTTCTTCGCGACGCGCACCTTCTTGCCGTCGCGCATTTCAAAGCCGACACGCGTGGGCTTGCCGGTCTTCGGATCCTCGATGGCGACCTTAGACAGGCTCATCGGGGCTTCGAAGCGGTCAAGACCGCCCTGCGGATTGGCCTGGCTCGGCTTGCGGTGGCGGGTCATCACGTTGACCCCGGACACCACGACCTTGCCGTCCTTCGGCAGGACCTGGGTCACGTCGCCGTGCTTGCCCTTGTCCTTGCCGCTGAGGACGACAACGCGGTCGCCCTTCCTGATCTTCGCGGATGCCATGGGTTAGAGTACCTCCGGCGCCAGGCTGACGATCTTCATCAGGCCCTTGGCGCGCAGTTCGCGGGTGACCGGCCCGAAGATACGGGTGCCGATCGGCTCCTTGTTGTTGTTGATCAGCACGGCGGCGTTCGTGTCGAAGCGGATGACCGAGCCATCGGCGCGGCGAATGTCCTTCGCCGTACGCACGACGACGGCGCGGTGCACATCGCCCTTCTTCACACGGCCGCGCGGCTGCGCTTCCTTGACGGAAACGACGATCGTGTCGCCGACACCGGCAAAGCGGCGCTTCGAGCCGCCCAGCACCTTGATGCACTGAACACGCTTCGCGCCGGAATTATCGGCAACCTCGAGGTTGGACTGCATCTGGATCATTTAAGCGGCCTCCCCCTCGGTCTTCTCGGCGGCAGGCGTCTCGTCCTTCGGCGCGAGGTCGGAGATGTTCACCTCCTCCGCGTCCGACGGCATCGCGGCGACGCTGGCATCCTTGCCGGCCTTCCCGATCACCTTCCACGTCTTCGTCTTCGACATCGGCGCGCACTCTTCGATCCGCACCACGTCGCCGACGGCGAACTCATTGTTCTCGTCGTGGGCGTGATACTTCTTCGAGCGGCGGATGATCTTCGAGTAAAGCGGGTGCTTCACCTTACGCTCGATCAGCACGGTCACCGTCTTGTCGGGTTTGTCGGACACAACCGGTCCAGCCATAATGCGCTTCGGCATGTCCTTATCCTTCGGCGTTAGCGCTGGCGCGCTCGTTCTGCAGCGTCAGAATCTGCGCGATGCTGCGACGCACCTCGCGAACGCGGCTCGGTTTTTCCAGCTGACCGGTTGCCGACTGAAAGCGCAGGTTGAACTGCTCCTTCTTCAGCTGTGTCAGCTCTTCTGAAAGCTGATCGTCGGTCTTCGATTTCAGGTCTGCGATCTTCATGCGACTAGTCCTCATCACCCAGGCGGCGGATCACCTTCGTGCGGATCGGCAGCTTGGCGGCGGCGCGTTCGAACGCGACCGTCGCGAGCGCCGGGTTCACACCGTCCAGCTCGAACAGGATCCGGCCCGGCTTTACGCGCGCGGCCCAATATTCCGGCGAACCCTTGCCCTTACCCATGCGGACTTCCGCGGGCTTGGAGCTGACGGGAACATCCGGGAAGATGCGAATCCACAAACGCCCCTGGCGCTTGATGTGACGCGTGATTGCGCGGCGCGCGCTCTCGATCTGGCGCGCGGTGATCCGCTCGGGCTCCATGGCCTTGAGGCCGATGGAACCGAAGTTCAGCGACGTGCCGCCCTTGGCATTGCCATGGATGCGGCCCTTGTGCGCCTTCCGGTACTTTGTACGTTTCGGTTGCAGCATTACCTTAGCCTTCTGACAGGAAAAGAGGTCCTCGATCAGGCCGACGTGCCGCGGTTATGGTCGAAAAGACCTACCGCGCCGGCCGGACCCCCGATGTCTGAGCGTCCATCATGGCCTTTTCCTGGGCGAGCGGATCGTGCTCGAGAATCTCGCCCTTGAAAATCCAGACTTTCACACCGCAGACGCCGTACGCGGTGTGCGCCTCGGCCTCTGCGTAATCGATATTCGCGCGCAGCGTGTGCAGCGGCACACGGCCCTCGCGGTACCATTCGACGCGCGCGATTTCCGCGCCGCCGAGACGGCCACCGCAGGTGATGCGGATGCCTTCCGCGCCCAGGCGCAGCGCCGACTGAACGGCGCGCTTCATGGCGCGGCGGAACGCAATGCGGCGCTCCAGCTGGTCGGCGACCGACTGTGCCACCAGACGCGCGTCCACCTCAGGCTTGCGGATTTCGACAATGTTCAGCGAAACCTCGCTCTTCGTCATGTCGGCAAGCTTCTTGCGAAGCTTGTCGATGTCCGCGCCCTTCTTGCCGATGATCACACCGGGACGCGCGGCATAGACGCTGACGCGGCACAGCTTCGCCGGCCGCTCGATTACGACCTTAGAAATCGCGGCCTGCGGCATCGTCTTCATGATGTAGTTCCGGATCTTCAGATCCTCGACCAGCTGCTGCGCATAGTTCTTGCCGTCGGCGAACCAGCGGCTGTCCCAGGTGCGGTTGATCTGCAGGCGCAGGCCGACGGGGGAGCTCTTGTGACCCATATGTCTAGTCCTCGTCCGTCTCGCGCACCACGATGCGGATGCGGCTGAAGGGTTTGATGATCTTGCTGGCACGACCGCGGGCGCGCGCCTTGAAGCGTTTCATGGTCAGCGCCTTGCCGACCGACGCTTCGCTCACGACCAGCGTGTCGACGTCCAGATTGTGATTGTTCTCAGCGTTCGCAACCGCGCTCGCCAGAACTTTCGACACCGGCTCGGCCATCGCCTTGTTGGAGAACTTCAGGATGTTCAGCGCCTCGTCGACCTTCTTGCCGCGGATCAGGCCCGCGACCAGATTCAGCTTGTAGGGACTGCCGCGCACGGCAGTCGCCGTGGCCAGCGCCTCGCGCTCGCCCACGCGGCGGGGATTTGCTGCCTTGCCCATTATCGCTTGGCCTTCTTGTCGGAGCCGTGGCCGAGATAGGTGCGCGTGGGCGAGAACTCGCCCAGCTTCATGCCGACCATGTCTTCGTTGACGGAGACCGGAATGAACTTCCGGCCATTATAGACACTGAAGGTCAAGCCCACGAACTGCGGCAGGATCGTCGAACGACGCGACCAAGTCTTGATCGGCGTCTTCTTCGAGGCATCCTGCATGTCCTCGGCCTTCTTCAGAAGGTGCAGGTCCACGAACGGACCCTTTTTGAGAGAGCGTGCCATAACTAGTCCTTACCGCCCTTTGCGCTTCGCATGCCGCGAGCGGATGATCATCGTGTTCGACTTCTTCTTCGGGTCGCGGGTTTTCGCGCCCTTGGTCGGCTTGCCCCACGGCGTCACCGGGTGACGGCCGCCGGATGTCCGGCCTTCACCGCCGCCATGGGGGTGATCGACCGGGTTCTTCGCCACACCGCGGGTCAGCGGCTTCTTGCCCCGCCAGCGGTTGCGACCGGCCTTCGCCAGCGTCTGGTTCGAATTGTCCGGGTTCGACACCGCACCGACCGTCGCCATGCACTCGCCGCGAACATAACGGGTCTCGCCGGAGCCAAGACGAATGATCGTCAGGCCGCGGTCCTTGCCCACCACCTGCGCATAAGTGCCGGCGGAACGGGCAAGCTGGCCGCCCTTGCCGGGCTTCAACTCGATATTATGGATGATCGTACCCACCGGCATCTGGCTGGTCAGCATCGCATTGCCCGGCTTCACATCGGTCTTGCGCGATGCGACGATCTTGTCGCCCTCGCCCAGACGCTGCGGTGCCAGGATATAGGCTTGTTCGCCGTCGGCATATTCGATCAGCGCGATGAACGCGGTGCGGTTGGGATCATATTCCAGCCGCGTGACCGTCGCCTCGACGTCCCACTTGCGGCGCTTGAAATCGATCACGCGATATTTGCGTTTGTGACCGCCGGAAATCCCGCGCGAGGTGATACGGCCCGTATTGTTGCGGCCGCCGCTCTTCGTCAGACCCTCGGTCAGCGCCTTGACGGGACCGCCCTTGTGCAGGTGCGACTTGTCGACCAGCACGAGGCCGCGACGCGCCGGGCTCGACGGACGATATTGCTTCAGTGCCATCAGTTAACTCCGCTCGTCACGTCGATCATGCTGCCCTCTTCGAGCGTGATGATCGCTTTCTTGACGTCGCCGCGCGTATAGGGGCGACCCTTCCAGCGCTTCGTCTTGCCCTTGGCGATCAGCGTGTTCACCGCCGTCACCTTAACACCAAACAGCGCCTCGATGGCCGCCTTGATCTCGGGCTTCGACGCGGACTTCGCGACTTCGAAGATGACCTGGTTGTGCTCCGACACCATGGTCGACTTCTCGGTAATGATCGGCGCGCGAACGATGTCGTAGTGCGACAGCGCCGGGGCCTTGGTTGCTGCGTCAGCCATTGAAGCGCGCCTCCAGCTTCTCGACCGCCGCCTTGGTCAGGACCAGCGTGTCGTGGTTTAGGATGTCGTAAACATTGGCACCCGCGCTCGGCAGCACATCCATGTGCGGCAGATTGCGAACGGCCTTCGTGAACGCCTCGGGCTTGTCGCCGTCGATAAACAGCGCGCGCTCCACACCCAGCTTGCCGAGCGTTTCCTTCATCGCCTTCGTCTTGGCGTCCTTGACGTCCAGATCCTTCACGACGATCAGCTTGCCCTCGGCCGCCTTGACGGACAGCGCCGTCTTCAGGCCGAGCGCGCGGACCTTCTTGTTCAGGCTCTGCTCGAATGAACGCTTGCGCGGTCCGTGCGCCTTGCCGCCGCCGACAAAGATCGGAGCCGAACGCGCGCCGTGGCGAGCCGTACCGCCGCCCTTCTGGCGGCCGAACTTCTTGCCCGTCATGCGAACGTCGGAACGCTCACGTGCGGGGCGGGCCACGTCGCGGCGATTGGCAAGCTGCCATGTTACCACGCGGTGCAGGATGTCAGCGCGCGCTTCGAGACCGAAGATGTCTTCGGCAAGCTCGATGTCGGCATCCTTGCCAGTCAGGGCCTTGCCCTCAAGGGTCTTCATCTTGACCTTCATGACTTAAGCCTCCGCGCTCTCGGCTGCTTCAGCCGGTGCGCCGTCCGTTGCAGATGTGTCGTTCGCACCCTTCACCGCAGCCGGGAACGGCAGATCGGCATGGGGCTTCTTCTTCACGGCGTCCTTGACCATCAGCCAGCCGCCCTTATGACCGGGCACGGAGCCCTTCACGAAGACAAGGCCGCGGTTCTCGTCGATCTCGATGACCTCAAGGTTCTGCTGGGTCCGCGTGCGCGCGCCCATGTGACCGGCCATCTTCTTGCCCTTGAACACCTTGCCGGGATCCTGGCACTGGCCGGTGGACCCGTGCGAGCGGTGGCTGATCGACACACCATGAGAAGCGCGCAATCCGCCAAAGCCCCAGCGCTTCATCGCGCCGGCAAAGCCCTTGCCCTGCGTCGTGCCCGTGACATCAACCTTCTGACCGCGCACGAAATGATCGGCGCCCAGTTCGGCACCGACATCGACCAGCGCATCATCCGACACGCGGAATTCAGCAACCCGCGCTTTCGGCTCCACTTCGGCCTTGCCGAAATGGCCGCGCTGCGGCTTCTTCACATTCTTCGCCTTGCGGCTGCCGGCACCCAGTTGGACGGCGGTGTAGCCATCGACATCCTGGGTGCGCTGCGAAATGACCTGGCACCCGTCCAGCGCCAGAACCGTGACCGGCACATGCCGACCGTCGTCCTGGAACAGGCGGGTCATCCCCATCTTCTTCGCGATCACGCCGGTACGCATGATCCGTTCCTTTCGTGTGCAGAGGCCCCGGTGCCAGAGGCGTGGGGCTTGATCCAATGTTCGCGGAGGACAATCGCCCCCGATACTCACTTTACCAAAGTGTCATCCCGAACTTGTTTCAGGACCCACTCCTTAACCTCTCCGCCGTATCCACACCGCCAACCTTGTGGCGTGGGTCCTGAAACAAGTTCAGGATGACAGTTGGATGCCGAAAGCCCTACGCCCCCAGCTTGATCTCCACGTCCACACCCGCGGACAGGTCCAGCTTCATCAGCGCGTCGACCGTCTGCGGCGTGGGCTGCACGATATCCAGAAGACGCTTGTGAGTGCGCATCTCGAACTGCTCGCGCGACTTCTTGTCGATGTGCGGCCCACGGTTCACCGTGAACTTCTCGATCTTGGTCGGCATCGGGATCGGCCCGCGGACCATCGCACCCGTGCGCTTCGCCGTATCGGCGATCTCGCCCGTTGCCTGATCGAGCACGCGGTGATCGAATGCCTTCAGGCGGATGCGAATATTCTGCGTTTCCATACCGTCTGCCTCAACTCTTCAAACAAAAAGAACCGGGCCGGTCCGTGCGCTCAGGGGCACCGGACCGGCCCGCTTCATCATTGAAATCTACTTCGTGATGTCGGCGACCACGCCCGCACCGACCGTACGGCCGCCCTCGCGAATCGTGAAACGCTGACCGGAATCCATGGCGATAGGAGCAATCAGCTTCACGCCAAGGTTCACGTTGTCGCCCGGCATAACCATTTCCGTGCCATCAGGCAACACCACTTCGCCGGTCACGTCCGTCGTGCGGAAGTAGAACTGCGGGCGGTAGTTGGCGAAGAACGGCGTGTGACGGCCGCCCTCGTCCTTCGACAGGACATAGACCTCGGCATTGAAGTCCGTGTGCGGCGTGATGGAGCCGGGCTTGGCCAGGACCTGGCCGCGCTCGACGTCCTCACGCTTCGTGCCGCGTAGCAGCGCACCGACATTGTCGCCGGCCTCGCCGCGGTCGAGCAGCTTGCGGAACATCTCGACGCCCGTAACGGTCGTCTTGGTGGTGTCCCGAATGCCGATGATCTCGATCTCGTCGCCGACGTTCACGACGCCCTGTTCGATGCGACCGGTCACAACCGTACCGCGACCGGAAATCGAGAACACGTCCTCGATCGGCATCAGGAACGGCTGGTCCAACGGACGATCGGGCTGCGGGATGTACTCATCCACTGCCTTCATCAGCTCGAGAACCTTGTTCTTGCCGATTTCGTCGTCGCGGCCCTCAAGAGCGGCCAGCGCCGAACCGGCGATGATCGGAATGTTGTCACCGTCGAAATTATACTCGCTCAGCAGCTCGCGAACTTCCAGCTCGACCAGCTCCAGCAGTTCCTCGTCGTCGACCTGGTCGACCTTGTTCAGGAAGACGACCATGTTCGGCACATTCACCTGGCGGGCAAGCAGGATGTGCTCGCGCGTCTGCGGCATGGGGCCGTCGGCGGCGTTCACGACCAGGATCGCGCCGTCCATCTGCGCCGCGCCGGTGATCATGTTCTTCACATAGTCGGCGTGACCCGGGCAATCGACATGCGCATAGTGGCGCGCATCGGTCTCATACTCGACATGCGCCGTCGAGATAGTGATCCCGCGCTCGCGCTCTTCGGGAGCCTTGTCGATGTTCGCGAAATCGACGGCCGCGCCGCCATACTCCTCGGCGAGCACCTTGGTGATCGCGGCGGTCAGCGTGGTCTTGCCGTGGTCAACATGACCGATGGTGCCAACATTAACGTGCGGCTTAGTGCGCTCGAATTTTTCCTTAGCCATTCTCTAACCCTCTACTTTTTCTAAGGTTAACTGTGTAATTGGAGGCGCTGTTAAGCCAGTTTCGCCTTCACTTCATCCGCCACGGTCTGAGGCACTTCCTCATAGTGACTGAACTGCATCGTATACTGCGCGCGCCCCTGCGACATGGAGCGGAGCTGGTTCACATAGCCGAACATGTTCGCCAGCGGGACCAGCGCCTCGACCACCTGCGCGATGCCGCGCACTTCGGTGCCCTGGATCTGTCCGCGGCGGCTGTTCAGGTCGCCGATCACGTCGCCCATGAACTCTTCCGGCGTTACAACCTCGACGGACATCATCGGCTCAAGGAGCTTGATGCCGGCCTTGTCGGCGGCCTCGCGCATGGCGCCGCGACCGGTAATCTCGAACGCCATCGCCGAGGAATCGACGTCATGATAGGCGCCGTCCGTCAGCTCGACCGAGAAGTCGATGATCGGAAAGCCGATCAGCGCGCCGGACTCGGCGACCTCGCGAATACCCTTCTCGACGGACGGGATATATTCGCGCGGGATGTTGCCGCCCTTGATCGAATCGATGAACTCCACGCCGGTGCCGCGCTCGCCGGGCGACACGGTCATCTTCACGCGGCCGAACTGGCCGGAGCCGCCCGACTGCTTCTTGTGGGTATAGTCGATGTCGACCGAACGCTTCAGGCTCTCGCGGTACGCCACCTGCGGCGCGCCGACATTCGCCTCGACCTTGAACTCGCGCTTCATGCGGTCAACCAGGATGTCGAGGTGAAGCTCGCCCATGCCCTTGATGATCGTCTGGCCGCTCTCCTCGTCCGACTGTACGCGGAAGGATGGGTCCTCCTGCGCCAGGCGGTTGAGCGCGATACCCATCTTTTCCTGGTCGGCCTTCGTCTTCGGCTCGACCGCAACGGAAATCACCGGGTCCGGAAATTCCATGCGCTCCAGGATGATCGGATTGGACGCCGCGCTCAGCGTGTCGCCAGTCGTCACGTCCTTCAGGCCTACGAGCGCGACGATGTCGCCGGCAAAGGCTTCCTTGATGTCCTCGCGGTCATTGGCATGCATCAGCAGCATGCGGCCGATCTTTTCCTTCTTGTCCTTAACCGTGTTCAGGACCTGGGAGGAGGCCTCCAGCTTGCCCGAATAGATGCGCGCAAAGGTCAGCGTACCGACAAACGGGTCAGACATGATCTTAAACGCCAGCGCGGAAAACGGCGCATCGTCAGACGAGGGCCGCGTTGACGTTTCCGGCTCACCGTCTTCATTTTCCCTGCCGGGTATCACGCCCTTGATCGCCGCGACGTCGGTCGGAGCCGGCATGTAATCGACAACCGCGTCCAGCAGCGGCTGCACACCCTTGTTCTTGAACGCGGAGCCGCACAGTACCGGGACGAACGCCTGTTCGAGCGTGCCCTTGCGGATCAGCTTCTTGAGCGTCGGCAGGTCCGGTTCGTTGCCCTCGAGATAAGCTTCCATGATCTCGTCGTCCTGTTCGACGGCAAGCTCGATCAGCTTCTCGCGATATTCGGCGGCCTTGTCCTTCATGTCAGCGGGGATTTCGACATGGCTGTACGTCGCGCCAAGGCCGTCATTCTCCCAGACGATGCCGCGATTGCCGACGAGGTCGACAACGCCCTGCAGGTCGCTTTCGGCACCGATCGGAAGATACAGCACCAGCGGCGTCGCGCCGAGACGCTCGACGATGCTGTCGACACAATAGTAGAAATCCGCGCCCGTGCGATCGAGCTTGTTGATGAAACACATGCGCGGCACGCCGTAACGGTCGGCCTGGCGCCAGACCGTCTCCGACTGCGGCTCCACCCCGGCAACGCCGTCGAAGACCGCGACCGCACCGTCGAGGACACGAAGCGAGCGCTCGACCTCAATGGTGAAATCCACGTGGCCCGGCGTGTCGATGATGTTGATGCGGTGCTTTTCGGTGTTCGCGCGAAGGTCATCGGGCGCGGACATCGGATCCATCGTCGGATCTTCCGCGCTCCAGAAGGTCGTCGTGGCGGCCGACGTGATCGTGATGCCGCGCTCCTGCTCCTGCTCCATCCAGTCCATCGTGGCCGCGCCATCATGGACTTCGCCGATCTTGTAGGACTTGCCGGTGTAGTAGAGAATCCGCTCCGTCGTCGTGGTCTTGCCGGCATCGATGTGCGCCATGATGCCGATGTTGCGGTACTTTTCGATGGGATATTCGCGGGCCATCAGTCGTTCGGTTCCTGCTTTAAGAGTTCGGTCCGCGGGACCAACGGCCCTGCGTACAATTCGTTGCTACCAGCGGTAGTGCGAGAAGGCGCGGTTCGCCTCGGCCATCCGGTGCGCATCCTCGCGCTTCTTGACCGCATTGCCGCGGTTCTGGCTGGCGTCCATCAGTTCACCCGACAGGCGGGCCGCCATCGTGTGTTCCGGGCGGCCGCGGGCGGCAGAGATCAGCCAGCGGATCGCCAGCGCCTGCGAGCGCTCCGGGCGCACTTCCACCGGCACCTGGTAGGTCGCGCCGCCAACACGGCGGCTGCGGACCTCGACGGCCGGCTTCACATTGTTCAGCGCCTCGTGAAACACACCCAGCGGATCGGTTTTCATCTTGCCCTCGATCGTGTCGAGAGCGCCGTAGACGATGCTTTCCGCGACCGACTTCTTGCCCTGATACATGACCAGGTTCATGAACTTGGTCAGCACCGTGTCCCCGAAACGGGGATCGGGCAGGATTTCGCGTTTTTCCGGGCGGCGGCGACGTGCCATTACAAACTTCCTTTTTGATCTTCAGCGGGATCCGGAACCTGTCCGGCGCTTACTCTGGCTAAAACTACTTCGGCTTCTTGGTACCGTACTTGGAACGGCTCTGGCGGCGATCGGCAACGCCCTGCGTATCGAGCACACCGCGAAGGATGTGATAGCGAACGCCGGGAAGGTCCTTCACGCGGCCGCCGCGGATCAGCACCACGGAGTGCTCCTGAAGGTTATGCCCCTCTCCCGGGATATAGCCGATGACTTCGAAACCGTTGGTCAGGCGAATCTTCGCGACCTTGCGAAGCGCCGAGTTCGGCTTCTTCGGCGTCGTTGTGTAGACGCGCGTGCACACGCCGCGCTTCTGGGGGTTCGCCTCGAGCGCGGGAACCTTGTTGCGGGCCTTCTGCGGCTCGCGGCCCTTGCGTACCAGCTGGTTGATCGTCGGCATCGTCTGTCAGTCGCCTTCTGTTCGTTCAAATCACATCGGGTTCGCGCCAAGGCCGAAACCGCATTCGGCGCGAACGAAAACGGCCAGACCCAGCAGGTGCGCTCATCTGCGCGGCCCTGCAGAGGACCTGACCTATCATACTGTATCCACGCGATTGCGCTGGCTTGTTCGCCGCAACATCGCCTCGCCTTCGGACAGCGTTTAGGACGAACGCCTACCACCAGCCCGCGAGCATTAGGCGGCGCATATAGGCTCCCCCCCCTCGGCGGTCAACATGCTTTCGGGATGGTAGGCGCGTGCAACGTTCGCGTTCACGCCCGTGCCTGTTCAGTGTGACGAACGCCATGAGCGCAGCGGTTCATGGAACACAGCGTTTTCGAAGTTTCCGACTACCACCCTCTGACAGCCTCTTGCCCTGAACGACCATCATAAGCGCAGAAGCGGGAACGCAGAGGTCGGAACGGTCAGACAGATCCTACGCAAGCCAACGTGTCACTCGACCACACAAAAAACGATAGGTTATCGGTTGCTTGCGGATATTTCGGCCTTGATCGCATCCAAGCGCTCTACGAACCTTGAACCGGGCAGCACGGCACCGCCCATGTCAATTGCGCCCTGACGAGTGAGATGGATTCGATCTGAAGTTAACAGTTCGCCCTTCTCATTGGTAATGCGAATATATTCGCCATCTGTGAAACGATCAAACAGCGATAAATAGTTCGAAGGCGGTACAACCGCCTGAAATTCCGCCTCAACGTCCAGCCATTCTTCCAGTATTGGATTCATCAGGTTACTTCTTCCGCCTTCAGGTGTTCTGGCAACCCAATTGAGATTATAACCAAAATGCTTTGACCCAACCAAAAAGATCGTTTTACCATCATTTTCTGCGCGGGCGATATCTGCCATTACGCAGTCGGGCGTCAGGTCCGCAGATGTTTGAACAATCATATCGGCCTGATCATAAAGGGTTGCAAAGACAGGATCACTTATCATGTCATCAAAACATGACAAGAAGTCGTCGCGGTAGACGAGTTCAACGCCTTTAGCGGAACCCGTTTCGTTGAGCATGTTAACGAAGTCGCGAGCAAAGCTGTTGCCAACCACAAGCATCCGCGGCTGTTCTGTCTCGAATCTGTTAGCCTTGCGCTCGAAGACTCGCATATTGTATGAAATATAGGTGTCCGCAGACGCTGGAACTGCGCTTGCGTACAGTCGGCCCGGTGCACCCTGGGTTGTGTGCAGAAAAAACCCTATTGCGCAAAAGAACGCTGTGCCAGCCGCCGCCCCGGTCCATATCCAGCGTTTGCCAAACCGCTTGCGATTGCGGACGGGGTTTTCAACGAACTTCCAAGTGAGCGCGGCCAGTATGACAGTCGCGACCAGAAGCGTGAAGCGTATCGCAAGACTGGGTTCCTCGATACTGTAGATACGGGCAAAGGCCAGCAAAGGTTGATGCCAGAGATAGGCGCTGTAGCTGATCAGCCCCATGCCAACGAACAAGGGCAGACTGAGCACGCGGCAGCACCATGTACCCTGCCGGGAGAAGAGAAGAATGAGAACCGTACCCATGGTCGGGACAAGCGCTGTCAGCCCGGGGAACGGGGTTTCCGGTCGAAAGAGTGCAACCGAAAGCATGATCAGTAGCAGGCCCGCCAAGCTTAAAAGGTTGCAGACAGAAGTTGTGATCTGGATGGGCGTCTGGCGACGAACATAAAATGCCGCGAGCGCACCCATCATCAGTTCCCACGCCCTCATGGGCAGTAGGTAGAACGACGCCGACGGATTCTGGTTGAGAGCCATTTCCGCCGCAATGAGAGAAGCGAGGAGAATGACGAACAGGACTGCCAAGGTCGTTCGCAGCCCCGCCTTCAGGAGAGCGAGAAGCGCAATCGGAAAAACAATATAATATTGCTCTTCAATCCCAAGGCTCCAGGTATGTAAGAGTGGTTTGAATTCAGCCGCCAGGTCCCAGTATCCGGAAGTAAAATAGAGAAGCATGTTGTTTGAGAACAAGGCTGTCGCAAGCAGAGACTGCCCAAAGTTCTCTAGTGGGTCCGGAAGCATCCAAGCCCACGCAAACGGAATGCAGGCGAGCATGATGACAAAGAGAGCCGGCAGAATGCGGCGCGCTCGGCGCTCGTAGAAATCGATTAGCGAAAACGACCCCGCATTCATTTCGTCAACGAGGATACCTGTGATCAGGAACCCGCTGATGACAAAAAAGACATCAACCCCGACATATCCGCCCGAAAAGGGATATATACCGGCATGAAACAGCATGACCGGAACGACCGCGATCGCGCGTAGGCCGTCAACATCGGCACGGTACTGCATTTCTGTGGCGGCCCCCCGGCAGCATAGGAAAAGTCGTTGAAGCGTGCTCCTCTAAGAGTGACGCCCCACCGGCTACAAGTGAAATGATCGGGCCGGATTTCTAGGGTTCGGACCGAACCCTAATTTGAACGCGGGGTTCAAACTCGCGGTGACGCCCGGGTTGATCGCGCCAGACGCCTGGCGGCCGTATGTAGCGCAAAAGTCTTACTCGAAGTTCACGACCGGAACGGGACAGGTCCCCGATATATCGTTAGACGCGCGGTCGCGGGCCGCGCAAAGATTGACCAAAGTGATACGGGGGCGGATCGCGCCATTCCTGACTGCGAGTATGTGGACCTGCCGCGACCGAAAACCCACACGGGCGCTGTCGACGATTTTTACAGCCGTATGCCCGCGCAGTGTCTTCGCCTTTGCGGCGAAACCCTTGAACCCGCCCAGGGTAGCAAGTGCGAAGGCGGAAAAAATGACCGCAGCGAGCCAGATGGCATCGGGGAAACGAGCAGGTGAAGTCATGCCGGAACAACAGTCCAGAAGCCTCGCCGTTCCAAAACCTGTCAATGTTTCAGGTCCTTATGACTAATAATCCTGGTTAATCGAGCCTTCGGTCTTGCGCGTTCAGGACAGTGCCCCGTGACAATGCTTGTACTTGCGACCCGAACCGCAGGGGCACGGCGCATTGCGAGATACCGGTCCGGTCCCTTCCGGCAGCGGCGGCAGGATGCGCTGCTGCCTCCCCAGCGGCAGTGACGGCGCAGCGCTCGTATCGCGGCCTGTCAGGGGGTCGATCTTGTTCGTGACAAGTTCGTCTATGCGCGGGGCCATCGGCGGATCGTTCGAGATATCCTCAACCCTGTCGGGTATCCTCGCGGTTGCCAGCATGCGTGTAACATCCTCGCGGATCGTAACCAGCATCGCCTCGAACAGGGCGAAAGCCTCCTTCGTATATTCGTTCAGCGGCTTCTGGTTCGCGTGGGCGCGAAGGCCGATCGAACCGCGCAGCGCGTCGAGCGTTGCCAGATGCTCCTTCCAACGCGTATCGATGGCCTGAAGCATGATGGACTTTTCGAGGTCGAACCAGCGCCCTTCAGGCAGGCGCGCAGCCTTCGCTTCGATGTCGGCCTTTACGGCGGCATCGATGCGTTCGGCGAACAGGTCCTGATCGACCGTGTCCTCCTGCATCCAATCGGCGAACGGAAAGTCCTGGCCAAACACGCGGGCCGTTTCCTCGGTCAAGCCTTCCAGGTCCCACTGCTCGGGATAAGAGCCGGCGGCTGCATAGGTGTAAACGACAGCGGTCGCCGTCTCGGCGCGCATGTCCTCGACAACGTCATCGACCTTTTCTGAGTCCATGACCTCTTCGCGCTGCTGATAGATCACCTTGCGCTGGTCATTCATGATGTCGTCATACTGAAGCAGGTTCTTGCGGATATCGTAATTCCGCGCCTCGACCTTCTTCTGCGCCGTCTCAATGGCCTTGGAAATCCACGGGTGCTCGATCGCTTCCCCGTCCTCGAGACTGCTGTTCATCATCTTGTTAAGCAAATTCTGCTGACCAAAGATCCGCAGCAGGTCATCGTCGAGGGACAGGAAGAACCGCGAAAGGCCGGGATCGCCCTGACGGCCCGACCGTCCGCGAAGCTGGTTGTCAATACGGCGGCTCTCGTGCCGTTCGGTACCGAGTACGAAGAGCCCCCCGGCGTCGAGCACCGCCTGGCGTTCGGCCGCCACTTCCTCGCGGATGCGCTCGATTTCACGGTCCTTCTTTGAACCACCTTCCATGCCACTGAGTTCGTCGTTGACACGGAAATCGACGTTGCCGCCAAGCTGAATGTCGGTGCCGCGGCCCGCCATGTTCGTCGCAATGGTCACTGCGCCCAGCCGCCCAGCCTGCGCCACGATGTGCGCTTCCTGCTCATGGAACCGCGCGTTCAGCACAGAATGATCGACACCCTCTTTCTTCAGGAAGGCAGACAGCATTTCCGACTTTTCAATCGAAGTCGTGCCAACGAGCACAGGCTGTCCGCGCGTAGAGGCATCGCGGATCGCCTCGACGATGGCTTTGAACTTGTCCTCGGCATTCTTGAAGAACTGATCGTCTTCGTCAGCGCGGGCGATGGGCACATTTGTCGGAATTTCGACGGTGTTCAGCTTGTAGATGTCGAAGAATTCCGCCGCCTCCGTAGCGGCCGTACCGGTCATGCCCGACAACTTCGGATACATGCGGAAATAATTCTGGAAAGTAATCGAGGCAAGGGTCTGGTTCTCGGGCTTGATCTCGACGCCCTCTTTCGCCTCGACCGCCTGGTGCAGACCGTCGGACCAGCGGCGTCCATCCATCATACGCCCGGTAAACTCGTCGATGATGACAACCTTGTCGTCCTTGACGATGTAATCCTTGTCTTTCTTGAACAGCTTTACGGCGCGCAGGGCCTGGTTCGTATGATGCACGACCAGCGTGTTTTCAATGTCGTAGAGGTTCGTGCCCTCCAGCATGTCGGCCTCTTCCAGCAGGCGCTCGACCCGCTCGGTGCCGTCCTCGGTCAGGCCGATCGATTTCTGCTTCTCGTCGACCTCGTAGTCATCTTCCTCAAGCTGTTTCACCAGTGCGTCGACGCGCACATACAGCTCGGACTTGTCCTCGGTGGGACCGGAGATGATCAGGGGCGTCCGCGCCTCGTCGATCAGGACGGAGTCGACCTCATCAACCACCGCGAAATTGAACGGCCGCTGGACCATCATGTCGCGCGAATATTTCATATTGTCGCGCAGATAGTCGAAACCGAACTCGTTGTTCGTGCCGTAGGTGATGTCGGCGGCGTAGGCGCGGCGGCGCTCGAACTCGGGAAGGTCGGGGACGATGACCCCGACGGTCAAGCCAAGCCACTGATATAACTGGCCCATCCATTCCGCGTCGCGCTTTGCCAAATAGTCGTTCACGGTGACGACGTGGACGCCCTTCTGCTCGAGCGCGTTCAGATACACGGCCAGCGTCGCGACGAGCGTCTTGCCTTCGCCCGTTTTCATCTCCGCGATCTCGCCGCGGTGAAGCACGATACCGCCCACCATCTGCACATCGAAATGGCGCATACCGAGGACGCGCTTCGATGCCTCGCGGACAACCGCAAAGGCCTCGGGCAGCAGGTTGTCGAGCTTCTCGCCCGCTGCCAGTCGTTCGCGAAATTCCGGTGTCTTGGCTTGCAGCTCGTCGTCGGAGAGCACCTCCATTGACGGTTCCAGCTCCTCGATCTTGCGGACCGTCCCGCCAAGGCTGACGACGTAGCGGTCGTTTGAGGAACCGAAGATGCGCTTCGCGAGCGCGCTCATACCGAACATGAAGTAATCCTATCGCTGAAAGGCGAAAACAGGCGGACCCGGCCCGCCTTGTTTGACTGCCGCGCGACATAGGAAGCGCCCGCTTGCCGGTCAATGAACGCCGACCGGACTTGCCGGTTCGACAAGCGGCCTTTTCCTGCGCCGGCTACCGCGCCAAGAGGGAACACGACACACTGAAGCAAGAAGGCCCCGCCGTGCCCGCCCTCCCCGACAAGTTTCAACCCGAACGCGGTTTGACCGTTCCCGGAGTCCGCCTCGCCGTCGGCAGGGCCCGCTTCAAGTACCGTGACCGCGACGACCTTCTTCTCGTCGGCCTACCCGCCGGAACGCGTACCGCAGGGGTCCTTACGAAGTCCGCCTGCGCGTCCCCGGAGGTCGACTGGTGCCGTTCGCTTCTCGCCGAGGGGGCGGAGGGCCGCGGCCTCGTCGTTTGCGCTGGCAACTCCAATGCCTTTACCGGTATGGTCGGCGAGGAGGCGCGCGCTGCGCTCGTCGAGGCTGCCGCCGCCGCGCTGGGCACCGTGCCCGGCACCGTCTATGCCGCAGCAACCGGGGTTATTGGCGAGCCCCTGCCCGCCGAGAAGGGTACTGCGATCCTGCCTGCCCTGGCAGACGGCCTCGCTGAACCCACCGACTGGCTGCCCGCAGCGCGAACCATCGGCACCACTGACACCTTCCCGAAGGTCGCCTCCGCCCGCGCCGTCATCGGCGGCGAGACCGTCACCATTACCGGCATTGCGAAGGGCAGCGGCATGATCGCGCCGGACATGGCAACGATGCTGGCCTTTGTGTTTACCGATGCCAGTATCGCCCAGCCACTCCTCCAGCAGATGCTGCGCGAGGCGAACACCGCAAGCTTTTCATCAATTACCGTAGACAGCGACACGTCAACCAGCGACACCTGTCTGCTCTTTGCGACCGGCCAGTCCGCCGCCCCTGAACTCAACGCCCGGACCGATCCCGGCGCGGACGCCTTTTTCGCAGCGTTGCAGGCGGTCATGACCAGTCTCGCGCACCAGATCGTCCGCGACGGCGAGGGCGCGAAGAAGTTCATCACCGTTGCTGTTACCGGAGCAGCCGATGACGACAGCGCCCGCCGCGTCGCGCTCGCTGTAGCGAACTCCCCGCTCGTGAAGACCGCCATCGCGGGCGAGGACGCCAACTGGGGCCGCGTGGTAATGGCCGTCGGCAAGGCCGGTGAACCCGCCGACCGCGACCGGCTCTCCATACGTTTTGGCGGTATCGAAGTTGCCGCAAACGGCGCGCGCGTTCCGGACTATGACGAAGCACCAGTTGCCCGTCACCTGCAGGGCACCGACATCCTGCTGGAAGTTGACCTGGGCCTTGCCGCCGGCTCGGCGACGGTTTGGACCTGCGACCTCACGCACGGCTACATCTCGATCAACGCCGATTATCGCAGTTGAAACGTCCGCTTTCGCCCCGCAAGGCAGCGCTACACCGACCGGCAGGGAGCCGCCAGATATGAGCACGATCGTCCTCCACCATTATCCGCAGTCCCCTTTCGGCGAGCTTGTCCGCCTCGGCCTTGGCCTCAAGGGACGAAACTGGAAGTCGGTTGTCGCGCCGAACATCATGCCAAAACCCGATCTCGTGGCACTGACCGGAGGCTACGCCCGCATTCCCGTTCTTCAGATCGATGCCGACATCTACTGCGATAGCGCGGTCATCATGGACGCGCTTGAGGACCGGGTGCCGCGCCCCAGCTTTTACGCCCAGCCGCTCGGTTTCTCGGGGCGAATGCTTGCTCTGTGGGCGTGCGGGCCTGTGTTCAGCCAAGCTGTCGGAGCCGCACTCGGTCCGCTCGGCGATCAGCTTCCGAAAGAGTTCTGGCAGGACCGTGCCGAGCGCTTCGGCCTTCGCCCGGATCAGTTCATGCCCATGATCCCGCATTTGACCCGTCAGTTCGAGGCGGCGATGGCCCTCCTTGAAGAGTCGCTAGCGGACGGTCGGCCGTTTCTCGGCGGTGAGGCAGCGGGACATGCCGACCTCGCCTTCTACATGCTGATCTGGTTCCAGCAGATGCGCGGCGGCAAAGCCTCGGATTACGGCGAACGCATTGCCGTCTGGGCAAGCCGTGTCGCCGCCATCGGGCATGGAAGCAGTGAGGACTGGACGGCGCAGCAGGCGATCGAGCTCGCAAAGACTTCAGAGCCGCTGCACGACCACGCTGTCCTTCCCAACCTCGGCTTTCAGGCGGGCGACCAGGTGTCCGTCAGCCCGGAGGGGCCGGACCCGGCAACCGTAGAGGGCACACTGATCGGCCTTGACGACCGTTGCATCATACTGGAACGCCAGACGAAAGCGGCGGGCAAGGTGCACGTCCATTTCCCTCGCTTTGGCCAGGTACTGACAGCGACGGATTAACGTTGCCCGCTCACGATGAGTCATCCCTGCGCAGGCAGGGATTCACGGACCGGATGTAACATGTTGGCGCGACGGTCAGTCCATGGATTCCCGCCTTCGCGGCAATGACTAGGACGAGCGAGCGTTCGCGAAACCCTTCCTACGCCAGCTCGCCCTCCAGCCAGTCCTTGATCGCGCTCTTCGGCTGCGCGCCGACCTTTGTCGCGGCCGGCTGACCGTTCTTGAACAGGATCATCGTCGGAATGCCGCGAATGCCGAATTCGGCGGCCAGGTCCGGGTGATCGTCGGTGTTCAGCTTGGCGATGGTCACGCCGTCCATTTCATCGGACAGTTCCTCCAGCGCAGGGGCGATCTGCTTGCACGGCCCGCACCACGGCGCCCAGAAATCGATCAGTACAGGATCGCTGGCCTGCTTAACGGCGGTTTCGAAATTATCCGGGGTGATGGCGGTCGTGGCCATGATGACATCTCCTGCTCTGAGGGGGTTCTCTCTTGGTTTGAAACATGGCCTGACGCTACAGGCCGCACAAGACAGGAACCGGCAAGCCTTTCTGTCGTTCCGCGTAGCGCCGCTATTCTGCGAGCCAAATAAGGCGTGGCCCTGCCGTATAGAGAAGCCCTGTCTCAATGCTGTGAGCGGGGAAGATTTTCGCGGCGGCGCCGCGATAGGCCGCCATCTGGTTCCGGTGCTTCTCGCGTACGTTCGCCGCGTTTTCCGGGACCGCGCGGTCGGTCTTGTAATCGACCAGCAGGACCCGGTCTTCCTCGACGACCAGAACATCCACCGTCCCGGCGATCACGCGGTCATTTACGACGGCGGTGATCGGCGCTTCGCGCAGCGCGTGCGGCGAAAAGAGTGCGGCGTGGTCCGGGTTGTCCATGACGGCGAACACCTCTTCCAGTACCGTATCCACGTCGATCGCCTGACAGCGCTTCTTCAAATAGGTCCGTGCGGCCCCGCGCCGGTTCTCGGCGGGCAGTTCCGGCAGCACCTCGAACAGGCGGTGCATAAGGCGTCCGCGCTCGGCCGCCCGCTCCAGCTGCGGTCCTGGCGGCGGCAGCCCGCCATCCGCATCCGGCTCCGAAGGGGCCAGCGGCCGCGGCGGTTTCTGCTCGGCAGGGGCCGGACTGAGCGCCCAGGGCGGCGGCGTTACCGGTTCAGCGGAATCCGCGTACTGCTTGCCTTTCTCGCCTGCTTCCGTGCCGCTCTTGTGGCGGATCAGCATCCCGCCCCAGATGTCGCTCCGTTCCTCCTCCGTTTCCATATCGGCGAGCGTTGCCGCGACGCGGTCGTGCCAGGACGCCTCCTGCCCCCGCTTCGTTTCGATCCCGCCGACAAAAAGAAAATCCTCCGCACGCGTCATCGCGACGTACAGCAGCCGCAAATCCTCCTGCATGTCCTTCTGCGCTGACCGCTCATGCGCGGTGCGGAGACGGTCCGGCAGATCGCCCTGTTTCAGACCGGCCCAGGGCAGTTCGGGATGATCGCTCATTAAGATGCGGCTGCGCCCGCCACCCGGCTTTCGCGCTGCATCGGCAAGAAACACGACCGGTGCCTGCAGCCCCTTTGCCCCGTGCACCGTCATGATGCGGACGGCCGCAGCGGGAGCTTCCGCGTCGCGCTTGATATCGACGTCGTCCGCCGCTCCGAGCCAATCCAGAAAGCCTTGCAGGGTCGGCGCTCCGGTTCGCTCGTAGACCAGCGCCTGCACGAGGAGTTCCTCCAGAGGGTCGCGCGCTTCGTCGCCCAGCCGGGCCAGTAGCTTGGACCGGCCGCCAAGGGGCCCCGACAGCACCTGCTCCAGAAACTCGAAGGGAGCGGAAAAGTCAGTGATTGCCAGCACCGCATTCAGCCAGTCGAGCGCCTCTCCGGCGCGCGAATGGTGCCGCCTCCGCAGCGCAGACCATAATGTCACGCCCTCCGCGCGTGGGTGAGCCAGGTCGTAGAGTTCCTGCTGCGACCAGCCGAGCAGCGGCGATGTCAACAGCTCTGCCAGCGACAGATCATCGTTCGGTTGCAGGGTAAAGCGGATCAGCGACAGGCAGTCCCTCACTGCCAGCGGCGCGGTCAACCGCAGACGGTCCGCGCCCGCCACCGGCACGCCTTCCTTGTGCAGCGCCGCGACAAGTTCCGGCACCAGATCGCCGCGCTTCCGCACGAGGATCAGGATGTCCTGCGCCTGCGCCCCGCGCTTCTTCGACGGCACGAAGAGCTCGCGGCTCAACCAGTCCCGCACCTGCCGCGCCGTCCGCTGCGCAAAAGCGCGCTCCGGATAGTCTGCCTCAGCAATTTCTTCATCGAACGGCGCGCCCTCGCTTCCAAGGGTTGGCAACAGTGTGACGGCCCCGGCCTGCCCCTTGCGGTGAGGCATGTGAGACTGAAGCGGCTGGTCGAGCCCCAGCGCTTCCGCACCCACGCTTTCCAACAACTTGTCGACCACCGCCAACACCGCCGGAACCGAGCGGAAGGAGGTGTTCAGTCCGACTTCGGCGAGCGGGCTGCACGCTGCCTCCGCCTTTGCCCGCGCCGTATCACGCGCCTTGCGGAACTCCTCGGGATCCGTACCCTGAAAGCCGTAGATCGCCTGCTTGAAATCACCCACGGCGAACAGCGAGCGCGCGCCATCCGCCGCGCCGTCGCCAGCGAAAAACTCGCCCGTCAGCGCTTCGACAATCTGCCACTGCGCGCGGTTCGTGTCCTGCCCCTCATCGACCAGGACATGATCGATCCGCTGGTCCAGCTTGTAGCGCACCCAGTCCGCGCTGATCCGCATGTCACCGCCCAGCAGCGCCGCCGCACCCGCAATCAGATCGTCGAAATCAACTGCGCCCAGCCGCCCCTTCATCGCTGTGTATCGTTCTGCGATCACCCGCGCGGTTCTCAGGTGCAGCAGCGCCGCCTCCACCGCGTCCACCGCCAGCAGTGCGTCGCCTAGCCTTTCCACGAACGGTTCAACCGCATCGAGTTCGGCCTGCGCTGCTTTCAGCTTCCTGACCTTGCCCGTCGTCTTCGTCAGCAGCGCGCCGCGAAGCGCTTCGATCCGCAGTCGCGGCGCTTCATCGAGCGCGAAGAATGCGGTGATCCCGGCCTGTATATTAGCTGCACTTTGTGCAGACGACGTCGCCAGCGCTGCCCGCAGGTCTGCGAGCGCGTCCGCCAGACCGGGTTCCGCTGTGATCGCGGCGCGGAGAAGTTCGTTCTCGCCGCCCTCTCCCGGCAGCCCGACCGCGCGGCGCAGCGCCGTCCGCAGTCCCTCTTCAGTTGGATATCCTAGCAACAGCTCGCGGTGCGCCAGCAGCGCGTTTAGTAGTTCGACCGCCCCGGCATCGCCGTGCCGCACGGCCAGCGCGCCAAGGTCCGCCAGCAGCCCTTCACCATCCCCGCCATCCTCGGCAGCGTCAGCAATCGCGTCTTCCAGGACCGTTTGCCGGATCTGCGCGCTCGTCCGTTCATCAAGCAGCGCGTAGCCCGGCGTGATCGCTGCTTCCAGCGGGAACGCCGCCAGCAGCGTCGAGGCAAAGCTGTGGATCGTTTGCAGCTTGAACCCGCCGCGGACCTCCAGTGTCCGCGCAAACAGGGTGCGCGCCCGCCGCACCATCGCCTCATCCGGCGCGGCACCGATCGCGCGGAGGTCCGCCGTCACATCGCCTGCATCCGCAAGTACCCAGCCCGCCAGCCGTTCGAACAGCCGCGTCTGCATTTCTGCCGCAGCCGCCTTCGTAAAGGTCAGCGCCAGGATGCCCGACGGCGCGGCTCCCTCTGCCAGCAGCCGCAGGATCCGTGCGGTCAGGACCTGTGTCTTGCCCGTTCCGGCACTCGCGGACACCCAGGCGTGCCGCGCGGGATCAACGCCCGCTACCTGTTCCGGCGTCAGGTTCAGCAGCCTACTCACGCGAGCGCCCCTCCCATTCCGCAACGCGCGCAAGCTGGTCATAATCGTTCCAGGGTGCGTATTCCGGCCGCAGCCGCGCGGTGAAAGCTGCGCCCCCCGTCAGATACTGGCCCACCACCTGCCGGAAGCGCGCCTTCGCCGCGTCGAAATAGGTCGGCAGGTCGTCCCATGCTGCCTTATTGTGCCGCCCGCTCGCCCGGATCTCGCCTTCGGTCATGCCGCCGCTCAGTCGCCAATAGGCGATCTGCGCCACGGGACCGGCTTCGACCGTATCCACCGCGCCCGCCTCGACCAGCCATGCCAGCAGCGCGAGCTGGTCGGCATAGCCATCGACGATCCGGCCTGTGCTGGGCGGCGCTCCGGTCTTGTAATCGACCACCGTATAGCCGTCGCGGCCCGAGAGGATCAGATCGGCCTTGCCGGTCAGCGTCACGCCCGCCTCGGTCAGCCTGCCCTTCCGTTCCGCCGCGGCGACCGTCATCCCCAGCGTCGCCGCCTCCGCCACTTGCGCCGCGGCCCAGTCCAGCATCCGCGCCACACGGGGCCGCCACAGGACCTGCGTCAGCGGATGATCGGCATAATCCTTCAGCGCCTTGTCGAGCGCCTCGGCTCGGGCGGCTGCGTCGTTCAGGTCTTGAGCCTCGGTAAGCCTTTCCAGGATCTCGTGGACGATCGTCCCGCGTTCCGCCGCGCCGGCGTCCTCACCAAGACCTTCCAGCGGCTCCAGTCCCAGCATCTTGCGCGCATAGAACTGATATGGATCGGCGCGCAGCGTCTCGACCTGCGTAACGCTGATTTTCGTCGGGCGGTCCTTTATCGGCGGCGAGGGCTCCGGCCGAGGTGCAGGCGGTTCCTTCTCGAACCCGTCAAACGCTGCCGCCAAGCGTTCCAGCTGTGTGTCGTGCTTTGCCGCCGCCCCAAGCCGGGCCTTCACACGAAGCCAGTATCGTGAAGCCACCGCAGGCGCACCGTCCGCTTTTTTTGACCGCGTGAGCAAAACCTCCGGCGCCGCTGCAGCCGCCAGAAAGTCGAGCGCCGCCAGCGACTGCGCCCTTTCCAGCGGCGGCAAGTCCAGTTCCGCCCGGATACGCGGCGGCAACCAGGGATCGAAGCCGTCGTCGCGCGGCCAGCTGCCCTCGTTCAGTCCGCCGAGGATCATCAGGTCCGTACGCTGTAGCCGCGCCTCAAGCAGACCATAGATGGACAGCCGCGGGTGCGTGCCGAACACAGGCCTGACCGCAAGCTCTGCCATGATTGCGGACATCAGCGCGGGCAGGTCGTCCGCCCCCACGGTTCCGCCCGCATCGCCCTCTCGCTCCAGATCGGCGATCAGATCGGCGGCCGCCCGCCCCGCCTGTCCGTCCCAGAAGCGTTCGCCGCTCGCCGCCTCGAGATAGGCGCGTAGCACTGCCACGGATTCAGCGATGCTCGCCGTCTTCCGGCGTTGGAACAGCGCGGCGAGCGGGCGCAGTTCGACCTCCCGCGCCTTCCACCATTCGATGATCGACTCGCGGTCGGGGTCGTCCCGGTCCAGCGTCTTCGTGATCCTGTTGCGAATGCCCTGCAGGCCCCGCGCCGGGCGCACACCGCGCAGCAGCTGGTCGATCCGCCGTACCGTTGCCAGCCAGTCGCCCCGCGCTTCGGTATCCGGTCCGGCCAATGGATGTTTCAGAAGCGCGAGCAGCGGCGCGGGCGCGAAGCGCGACTGCGCCGCCTCCAGCGCCAGCCGCAGGAACACGCCAGGCGGGCTCAGCGACAGAGGCCGACCGGCGGAATCGTCCACGGCCACACCCCAGCGGGTCATCTGCACCGCAACCCGGCGCGCCAGATCGCGGTCTGGCGTGACGAGGGCCGCCGTCTTGCCGTCGGTGTCGAGCGCACGCCGGAACGCCAGCGCAATGATCATCGCCTCCTCGGCAGGCGATGCGGCTTCCGCAAAGCTCAGGCCGAGGGCACCGTTGTGGTCCATTGGGAGCGGGGTCCACGCCGCCGTGTCGCTAGGTGCCGCCAGCGCCTCGGTCAGGACAACCGTCCGCGCAGCGCCCCCGGAATGCTCGCTGGCACCGTCCGGGGACCAGTCGCTCACCTCGGCCCGGGACACGCTCATCGCGTCGAGCAACAGTTTCAACGGCACCTGCGGATGGGGGCTGGACGGAGACAAGCGATCCCAGCTTTCCGTCGCCATCGCCTTATCCAGCGATGGCAGTACCACCGCCCCTCTGGGCAACCGAGCGATGGTCGACAGCAGGGCCGCCGCTGCCGGATCGGCGTTCGCAATACCCGCCGCGATCACGGCCCCGCGCGGCGGCGTGTCCGCCCACCGCTGCGACAGCGCCGCCAGCCGAACCGTTCGCTGACGAACCCGGTCGACCTCGCCGCGCGCGTCAAGAACCTCCGGCCAGCGGTCCGATACAATGGCAAGAAATTCGGCCGTCTGCTGCCAGTGGGTTGCCAGATCGGCACCCGGCAACGCCTCGAGCGTTCTGGGATCAACCTCCCAGAGTTGCAGCGTATCGAGCGTACGGCCCAGCTCCTGCGCCAGGCGATAGGTTTCGACCTTTGCCCGGTCCTTGCCAGTCTTCTCCTGCCAGCGCTCGACCAGCGCCGACAGCATCAGCGCACGGGGCAGCGCCGCCACGGGCTCGGCTTCGCTAAGTGCGTCGCCGGCCTCGCCCAGTCCGAAATCGGCGGGATCAGCCTCCGGATCGCCCAGCACGCTCAGGCGGGGAAGCAGTAGCGCGCCGCCGCTTTTGCGGACAAAGGCATCGCGCACCGCCCTGACGGCGCGGCGATTTGGTAGCAGGACAACGGCGCGGGCAAGGTCCAGCCTGGTCTCGATGGACACGGGCCTGCCGTTCAGCAGGCCCTCGGCCAACGCGTCGGCAAAGGCGTCATGAGGCGGAATCGTATAGACGCCTGGCCTGCCGCCGCCCGGGCCTTGCCTGGCGGTCCCCGCAGCCGCTTCGCTCATGCGGCGCGCTCACTCACCGGACAGCAGCCGCTCCGTTGCCTTCACTGCATCTGGCGTTCCCACGTGATACCACTCGCCGACATGGGATACGCCGAACAGTCGGCCCTTCGCCAAAAGCCTGTCGAAGATGACGTTGAAGCTGAACTTGCCCTCCGGCGCGTCCGCAAAGAGCGACCGCTTCACGATCTGAGTGCCGGAATAAACGAAGGGTGCGATCCGATGGCCCGTCCGGCGCGAGATGCTGCCGTCGCGTTCCATGCGGAAATCGCCGCGCCCGGCATAGCCATGTGCCTTCATCAGCGGCACCAGAAGCAGTAGTGCGTCCATGCGCTCCGGATCCCATCGCTGCGCCAGCAATTCAATGGCATCCACAGGTCCGTCGATCAGGATATTGTCGCTGTTGGTCACCAGAAACGGATCCGCATCGATCAGGTCCAGCGCCTTCTTCGTGCCGCCACCGGTCTCCAGCAGTTCCGCGCGTTCGTCCGACAGTCTGATGTCCAGCGCGGTTTGCAGCCGTCCCACATGCGCCTCTACCTGATCGGCCAGATAATGAACGTTGATGACGGCGCGCGTCACACCCGCCCGCTCAAGATTCTGAAGCGCATAATCCACCAGAGGCCGCCCACGCACCTGGATCAGCGGCTTTGGCCGCGTCGCCGTCAGGGGCCGCATCCTCCGCCCAAGACCCGCTGACAGCACCATCGCCGCCTTCGGCACTGACACATCCAACCGGGGCCTCAGGGTAAGGGTTTCCTGCGCCTTTGTCATTGGGACTCCCGCGCCGCCATTTCCGCCAAATCGCGCCGCACTTGCGGCGGCAGATGCTCATCGTACCACGCCCTTAGCGGTGCACAGACCGGGTGCATGAGATTATCGTCCAAATGTCGCCATAACCGGGGGATGTGCCTAAGATATTCCGGTTTTCCATCGCGCCGCCAAAGCCTTGGAAAAACGCCAAGAATTCTCGCCGCTCGCTGAGCGCCCATCACCGCATAGCTCGCCCGAAATCGCGCTTCGTCGAGATCCGGCCTCTGCTCGAGATAGTGCTGGATCAGGCTTTCTTCCAATCCAGAACCAATGTCCCGTCGGGCGTCCTTTAGCAGCGACACCAGATCGTAACTCGACGGTCCCCGCATCGCATCCTGAAAGTCCAGAATACCGACCCGCTGCACTCCGTCACGATTCGGCAGCCACATCAGGTTCGGCGAATGATAATCCAGCTGCACCAGCCGGTCCGCATCATAATGAGCCGCGGGTAGCACCGCGTGCCAAGCAGACTGATGCGAAGCTCTCACCGCATCTGACGCGCGGCCTTCCTTCAACTCCGGCCAATGCCATTCCAGCAGGGTTTCGGCCTCCTTGATCAGCCTGTCATCATCATACCGTTCGATGGCAACTTCGCCGAGCTTCGTCGGCATGGGCGCAGCATGCAGCGCTGCCAGCACGTCCGTCGCCTCTCGGTAAAGAACCGCTTCTTCGACACCCTCCTGCCGATTTTCCAACGCATCGAAATACTGGACCGACCCTAGATCCTCCAGCAGGATAAAGCCCTTCTCGACCTCCTCGTCGTATATCTGCGGTGCGCTCAAGCCGAGTGTCCGAATGTATCTCGCCAATGCCACGAACCAGTGGCTCCGCTCGCTAGGGTCCGGCGCGTGCATCAGAACACGGGTTTCACCGCCCTTGGCCAGCCGAAAGTACCGGCGAAATGCCGCGTCAGCGCTAAACTCTTGCAAGGGGACATCCCCCCAGCCGCGACGCTCCAGAAAGGCAGTCGTACCGCTGGGTATCACGCGATGGCGCTCCACCGCTCTTCCCACACTTCCGGAACATGAACGTCGGCAATCCTGGTCGTCCGCCTTGCGATGCGAAGAGTAATCCCCAGAGCAGGTCCCGGAACAGCCCGGCCGCCGCGCTCTGGCCATTCTACCAACAGCGCACCGTCCTCCAGCGCCTCGAAAAGAGAAAGTGCTTCCACCTCGTCCGCGTTCTTCAATCTGTATAGATCGGCATGCCAGACCGGCAGGCGCATCTCTTCAAAGTCATAAACCTGCACAAGAGTGTATGAGGGACTTACCACTTCGCCGAGATGCCCAGCGCCTGCGATAATGGCCCTTGCAAAGGTCGTTTTGCCGACGCCGACAGGTCCTGAAAGCAGTATGACGTCGCCCACGACCAGATTGCATCCAATCCTCGCGCCCAAGTCCGTAAGCTCAGCCTCAGTGAGTTCCCTACTCATCTTGCAGGTGGGTCCTTTGTAATCGTCGGAACGCCGCCAGCGGCCACGGACTCTTCTTGCAGATCGGCAAGCGGCACCGCCGCCTTGCACGGTAGAGCGAGCCGCGCGCACGTTCCGCCACCGGACTGCGGGGACAGCAATATGCTGCCGCCGTGCAATTCCGCCACCTCTTTCACAAGGGAAAGTCCGAGGCCCACGCCCGAAGTATGTTCGGCATTCGACGCCTTGAAAAAGCGCTCGAAGACATTGCCCCGCTCGTTCTCCGGGATGCCGAACCCGTTGTCACAAACTTCAAATACCACCATTTCCCTGTCCGACCTCAATGTCATTGAGACGGTCCCGCCCACCGGGGTAAAACGGACTGCGTTATCCAGAAGATTGTACAGCGCCTGCCGCACACGCACGCGGTCGCAGTCAACATCACCAACCGTACCGTCTGTATTGAATGAGAGGCTGATATCGCGGTCCGTCGCCGCACTCTCTACAAAAGCAGTCGCTTCTGCCGCCAAAACCTTAGCCTCAACCGTTTCAGACTCCAACGTCAGGTTACCAACGTCACTGGCAGCAAGATCAATGATGCTATCGATCATGGCCTGCAGGCGCCCAGCCGAAGTTAGAATCGACGACACGTAGTCGGCTTGGCGCTCGCTGATTTCACCAGCGAGCCCGGTCGCAAGCATCTCACCAAAGCCAGCGATCGCTGTAAGGGGGGTCCGAAGTTCGTAGGACATGTTTTCTACAAATGTGCTTTTGGCTCGGTCAGCGGTCTCGAGCGCTTCCGCGCGATCTCTAAGGGCCCGTTCCACCCGCTCGGCATCCGTAATATCGTCAAAAGTCAGAAGAGCGTTTCCGTCCGGGAGGGGGACTGCCGAATACCGGACATAACGGTCCTGCGACAGAACGAGGCGCCCATTTCGTTCGCCGCCGCCCTCGGTGACCGAACGGATCAAGGACACCATCAACTGCGCAAGCTCTTCGGGGCGCGCAGCGGTCTGTGAATGCAGAAACAGCGGTTCGATCCTTGTCGGTTCGTCCAATAGCGTGTCCGGCAAACCCATGAGTCTTGCAAAGGCATCGTTGTGAAACTGCAACTGCCCTGCGGCGCTAAAGACACTGACTCCTTCCCGCAGATGGTGGAGCGTGACGCCTTGAACACGCATCAGTTGGTCGCGTGAGGAAGCGAGCCGCAATCGTTCGGACTGGTCCTCGAATATGAGGACAAGGCCTCCGTCCGGTTCGGGAAGCGCGATCACGCGAACGACCATGTTATCCGGCAGCACCCAGGTTTCTTCGATCGAATCGTCGGCACTTACGAACCAGTTGGAACGCGCCTTCCGCCAGCCCGGGAAATCGCGCTGCTCGGGTATCTTGCGGTTGTCTCTCATAGCCTCGACGACGCGGTCAAACTCTGGGCGGTCTTCGAGGAACGCTTCGGATAACTGAAACAGGCGCCGGAAAGCCAGGTTGGCGTCAACGAGAATACGGTCTGGCCCAAACCGTGCCACGCCCGCCGAGAGACGCTCGAACAGCGCGGCCTGCGCCGCCTTCACGCGCACTTCCTTGGCGCGCAGGCCGGCGAGTTCGCTGATATCAATCGCCAGGCCAGCAATCTGTCCGTTGCTGATGCATGTCTCTGCGATGCGCATGAGTTTCCGCTCGCCGCCGATGATGGCGGTCTCTTCGCGAAAGAGAGGCTTGCCGGTTTCCAGAACCTGCCTGGCCGCCTGAAGGGGCGCGGTGACGGCGCTGCTACCTACGAGTTCGACGCCGCGATCAAGAACGTCCGCTTCGGAACTTGCGTCGACCGCTTCGACATAGGCTGTATTGACGGCAATGAGGTTCAACTTCTGGTCGCGCCGCCAAACCGGCAGGGGCGCGCGGGCGATCACGGACTGCAGAGCTTCCAGGGCATCGACGTCGGCTGCGCGGGCCGCTTCCAAGTCGGACACACGGGTTTCGGTGTCGGTGAGGTCGCTGAACCAAACCACGACGCCGTTTGCACCAGCGACATCTTCGGCTGCGCTTGAGCCTTCTGCGCGGAGCAGGCGGTTCTGCGCTTCTGCGCGGAGCGTCAGCGAGAACGGAACGCCGGAAACCGAGGTCGCGAGAATGGCGCCTTCCAACTCGGTGAAGTCCTCTCCGGAAAAGCCCCCTCCCGCTTTCGGTGCGAGCTCGCCGAGCCGGTGTACGGTTTCCGCCAGACCAAGCCAGCTACGGAGTTTTTCGGATACCGTAACCTGATTGCCCTGCCCGACAATGAGGTAGGCCCCCGGTGCCGCGGCGAGGAGACCGCGCAGGCGGAGGCCCCACTTCTGCGCCATCTGGGCCTGGGCCCCGACCCGGGCCGAACGAATGACGGCCCAGACGGCGAAGAGCAGCCAGGCCGCGCCGATGATGAGAACGGCGACCAGCTGAACGTCGAAGTCTGCAGGGAGGGTCAAGGCTGGTCGCCCGGCGGCGAATGAGAAGTCTGAGCGGAGGGTGGAAACACGGGTGATTGTTTACGAATCGGGGGGCGGGGTGACAAGCGAGGCGAAGGCCATGGGACTATGGTGCAAAAAGGCAACGCCGCGCCGCAAGACTGCTGCGGTGCAGCAATAGCGGATTGACTAAGAAACGCCGCCGGGATTTGTTTCAAATCTGTTGCGAGGGATAACGGCCGAAGGGACGCGGCCGTTTGTCGAAAACCACTGTTACCCGAGGGGAAGAACCCAATGACGTCACGATTTACCGCGCTCCGTCTGTCGACGGCCGCCATCGCAGTTGCGACCGCCTTTACGCCCGCAATGGCCCAGGACGCCGATGACGCAGTCGCCGCCGACAGCGACGTGATCGTGGTCACCGGCTCCCGCATTGCGCGCGATCCGAACGAAGCCGCGCCCGCGCCGATCGCGACGGTTTCCGCCGATGCCATCCGCCAGTCCGGTGTGATCGATACCGCCGAAGCGCTGCGCGAACTGCCGGCGCTGACCTTTTCCACCACGATCGCCGATTCGATCGACGGCCTAGGTACGACACGGCTTGGCGTTGCATCGCTGAACCTTCGCGGCCTTGGCAGCGCAAGGACGCTCGTCCTGGTCAATGGCCGTCGGCACGTTTCCGCCGTGGCCGGCGAGCAGATCGTCGATATCGAGACGATTCCCACGGCGCTGATCGATCAGGTCGAAGTGCTGACAGGCGGCGCATCGGCCGTTTACGGCGCGGACGCCGTCACCGGCGTTGTCAACTTCAACCTGAAGGATGATTTCGAAGGCGCCGCCGCTTATTTCCAGGTTGGCCTGAGCGAGGAAGGCGATGGCTTCACGGAATCGATCGAGGCGACGTTCGGCAAGAATTTCGCCGATGGGCGCGGTAACGTCTCACTGTCTGGCGGATATTCCCGGATCAACAAGATCGCCCTCGGCGACCGCGACTATACCCGCGACAATTTCCAGTCCAACGCCGGACCGGAATATGGCAACCCCCTTCGCCGTTTCCAGCAGGGCGATATCACCGCTGGCGCGACCCCCAATTTTGCCGCCTTGTACACGACCGCCAACGGCCTGTTCCCCTATGGCTTCTCGATCCCCGGCAATGCGACGGAGTTTGCCGAGCTGTTCGAATCGCGCACCGGCGCTGCCTTTGGCGGCTCGCTGACCGCGGAAGAGCTGGCCCTGATCGAGCGCGCGGACGGCGCACCCTCCAACGCCTATCAGCCCTTCCCCGTCTTCGCGATTTCCTCAACGCAGGGCCTGGTGTTCCGCAATGATTTCGGTTTCTTCAATGCCGACGTGAACAACAACAATATCCAGGACTGCGAAGAGAGCTACATCGGCTTCACCGGCTTTGGCGGCGGCGGCTGTTATGTCACCACGCCGGGCGGCGGCGTTCGCATTTTCGAAGATGGCGTGATTGCCAGCGGTTCCAACCAGTTTGGCGGCGACGGCGCAGAGCAGAACACGAACCGGGATTCGCTGATTCCCAAGGACGAGCGGTACTTCACGCATCTGTCCGCCCGCTATGAGTTCTCCCCCGCAGCGGAAGTGTTCCTGGAGGCGAAATTCGTTCAGTCCACGACGGAACAGGACAATTTCTACAACACGTTCTACGATTCGCTGCTGATCCCTGCGGACAACCCGTTCATTCCCACGGTGCTGCAGGGCGATGCCGACGAGGCCGGCGGTCTGCGCCTGTCGCGCGACTTTACCGATCTCGGCCTGAACCGCACGACGTCGGAGCGTGAAACCTACCGTCTCGTCGCCGGTCTGGCCGGTGAGATGACACCATCGATCGGTTACGAACTGTCGGTCAATTACGGACGCACCGATATCGACGTTCGCAACTCCCGAACCGTTCTGCCCGACCGCCTGTTCGCGGCAATCGATGCGGTGGACGAGGGTGAATTCCTGACCGGCACCGCGAACGGCAATATCGTCTGCCGTTCTGACCTGGACGACACACCCTATCCCGGTTCGGAGATCTTCCCGTTCATCCAGGGTGGTTTCTTCACGTTCAGTCCTGGCGACGGGCAGTGCGCGCCCACCAGCCTGTTCAACGGAAGAACGTCGGTTTCGACCGCGGCCGCCGATTTCATCACGACCCCGACCGAGACCAACTACCGCGTCCAGCAGGCGGTCCTTGCCGCCAACATCTTTGCGGACCTCGATAATGTGATCATGCTGCCGGGCGGTGCGCCGGCCATCGCTATCGGTACGGAATTCCGTATCGAGGACAGCAGTTCGCGGTTCGACCCGCTGGTGCTGGGCATCCTGCCGGTTTCAACCCCTGCCGGCGCCGCCGGTAGTTTCATCGGTGATGTCAGTGCGAACCAGTCGCTGACCTTCAATACGACGCGAACGTTCAACACGGGCGGCGATTTCACTGTCGCGGACTTCTACGGCGAGCTGCGGCTTCCCATCCTGGCCGACATGCCCTTCGCAGAGCAGCTGCAGCTGGAAGGCGCCGCGCGGTATTCGGACTACTCCACGGTGGGCGGCACGTTCACCTGGACGGTCAACGGCATCTACGCGCCGATCGAGGATATCCGGTTCCGCGGCGGCTACTCGCAGGCCGTGCGCGCACCGAATATCTCTGAGCTGTTCGATCCCGTGCAGGGTGCGGTGTTCCGGCCGGAAGACCCGTGCGATCAGAATGCGATCGATGCGCGACTGGACGCGAACGATCCGAATGTGCAGACCCGGATCGCGAACTGTAACGCGGAACGCGCTTCCTTCGGCCTCGACACGTCCGTTCCGTTCTTCGACCCGCTGTCCGCCCGTTTCGACGGTACCAGCGGCGGCAACCCGAACCTCCAGGAAGAGACGGCGAAAACCTGGACGGCGGGTGTCCTGGTGCAACCGCGGTTCGTGCCGGGCCTGACGCTGTCCGTCGATTACTACAATATCGAGATCGAGGACGCGATCAGTGCCGTGTCCGCCCAGGACATCGTCGACAGCTGCTATGACAGCACCGACTTTCCAAACCAGTTCTGCAGCCAGTTCGACCGCCGTGCCGACTTCGGATTCTCTTTCCTGCGTCAGTCTCAGCTGAACTTCGGCCGGATTGAAACGGCCGGTGTCGAGCTGTCGGCCCGGTACGGGTTCAATATCGGCGAGAACGAGTTCAACCTGCGGACCAATGTGGGCTGGGTGGACAAGCTGAACTTCTTCTTCGATCCGACCGACCTGTCGAACGTCGATCCGGAGCTGCAGGAAAATGGCCGTCCGGAATGGTCGGGCACGATGAGCGCCACCTATAGCCGCGGCCCGGTCTCGCTGACCTATGGGTTGCAGTATCTGTCCGATCAGCTGATCCGGGGGGTCGAGATCGAAACCGCCGATACGATTGCCGGACCCGCCGGGTTCGGGGGCGAGACGTTCGTTCACGATGCCACCGTCGCCTATGACGTGACGGATGCAATCCAGGTCTATGCCGGTGTGAACAACTTCACCGACGTGGAGCCGTTCCGGAACAACAGCGCCTATCCGGTTAGCCCCTATGGCCGGTATTACTTCTTCGGCGTCAGCGTGAACACCGACGCGCTGCCGTTCTAAGCGCGCCTACAGGATAGAGAATTGGGGGTGCCGTTCGCGCGGTGCCCCCTTTTTTGTTTGCGGCTCCCTACCGGGAGCCGCAAATCTCAGAAGTAGCTCTCTGCGAGGGCCGCGTGGATCAGCGTCTTCAGTTCTCTGCGCACGTTGAACTGCATGGAAGGGCCGACCTGGGTCATGAACACCATGATGATGCGCTCGATGGGGTCGATGAAGAAAGCGGTCGAGAAATAGCCGCCCCAGTAGAACTCGCCGGGGCTGCCGGGCTGGAGGCTGGCGTGCGGGTCCATGGTGGTCGCGAAACCGAGGCCGAAGCCGACGCCGTCATTCTCGGCCTCCGAGAAAAGGCTCTGCGAAATCTGCGGCAGGTCGACGCCGCCCGGCAGGTGGTTCGCCGTCATCAGGTCGATGGTGGTGGGGCTTAGCAGGCGGTGGCCGCCCAGCTCGCCGCCGTTCAGGAAACAGAGGGCGAAGCGGTGATAGTCCGCGCTGGTGGAGACAAGGCCGCCGCCGCCTGAGAGGAGCTTGGGCTTTGCGCCCCACGCGCTTTTGCCGCGCTCGTCGATCAGGCGGTTCTTGCCGTTCGGGCCGACGGCGTAACAGTCGGTCAGGCGGTCATGCTTTTCGGGCGGCGCGAAGAAGCCGGTGTCGGCCATGCCGAGGGGATCGAAGATGCGCTCGGCGAACACCTCGTCGAGGGGCTTGTCGGCGACGCGCTGGACGACCGCGCCGAGGACGTCGGTGGCGACGGAATAGTTCCAGGCGGTGCCGGGGGAGAACTCGAGCGGGATCTCGCCGAGCGCCTTCACGAAGCCGTCGAGGTCGAAATTGCCGTGGGTGTTCTCGAGCTTCGAAACGCGGTGGGCGTGGTCGATGGCGCTGCGATACTGGAAGGAATAGGTGAAGCCGGCGGTGTGGCGGAGGAGGTCCACCATCTGCATCTCGCGCTCGGGGTGCCTGGTGGTGAAGGGCGCCTCGAACCCGCCCGCGACGAGGACGCCGGTGTCCTTGAGTTCGGGAAGGACGCGGGCGACGGGCCATTCAAGGCCGACCTTCCCTTCCTCGAAGAGGGACATGAAGGCGGTCGAGGTGACGGGCTTCGTCATGGAGGCGATGCGGAAGATGGTGTCCTCGCGAAGGGCGCTGCCGTCCTCGTTCAGGGAGCCCTGCGTATGGAAATGGACGGGTTTGCCGCCCCGGCTGATGAGCAGCTGGCAGCCGGGGAAGCGGCCGGTGCCCACATATTTCGCCTTCAGGAAGGGTTCGATGCGGGCGAGGCGTTCGGACGAGAAGCCGGCGCTTTCCGGCTCGATGGTTGTGATGGTCATGGACTGGTCTCCTTCAGACGAAAATCGCGATGGACTGCATGCCGCGGGCGATGAGGGTACCGTCTGCATTCCAGATGCTCATGTCCTGAGATGACGCACCGTGGGCCGCGTGGTCGGAGGTGGCGCGGAGCATCCACCAACCATCCGTCGTTTCGGGCGGCGCAAGGATGTTGAAGAGCCAGGTCAGCGAACTGATCGGCCCCTGTTCGGTCATCACCGCCATCGCGGCGGGCGGGAGTCCGTCGCCCATGAGGACGAGTTCGGTCATCGGATCGAGACCCTGCCGGTCCTTCAGGCGGAACCAGCGGATGATGTCGGCCGCGACGCCGCCAGGGGTCTGCTCGACTGGTCCGATCTCGAAATTCTGGATGAAGGTCGGCCCCATGCCCGGGGGAATCTCAATCGGTTCGGGGCGCGGATAATCCGGCGCGCTGCGTTCGGAAAAGTCGAGATGGCTGTCCATGTCGCGCATGAAGACGAAGGTGGCGATAGTGCAAACGCCCTTCTCGCCTGTCAGGCGGGCGGTGACGAAGGCGGCGTTTCGGCCCTGGCGTTCGAGGACCGCGGTCGCGGTGACCGGGCCGCTGGCGGGACCGACGAAGCTGACCTGCATCGAGCGGAGCGGCGGCAGATCATCGGCGACCCGCAGCGCCGCCTCGTAGCAGAGCGCGGCGGTCAGGCCGCCATAGGCGGTGCGGCCCTGCAGCCATTCGGGGCCAATGGACAGGCGAAAGCCGCCGTCGCAGGGGTCGGCGGCCGCGAGCATCTTCGGCAGGCTCATACGGCGACCTGGCCGTAGAGCTGGCGCGTGACGGGGTGCGATGAAGACAGGCCGCCGTCGACGGCAATGGACTGGCCGTTCAGGTAGGACGCATCGTCGGACGCGAGGAAGAGCGCCACGCGGGCGATCTCCTCCGGCACGCCGTAGCGCTGGAGCGGGTTGAGGCGGCCGACGCGGTCCAGCTTGTCGGCACCCCGCGCATAGTCGAACACCGCCTTCGTCATGCCGGTTTCGATGATACCGGGGCAGATGCCGTTCACGCGGACATTGGAGCCGGTCAGCTGCTGCGCGGCGGTCTTGACGAGGCTCATCACACCCGCCTTCGACGCGGAATAGGGCGAGCCGCCCGCGCCGGACCGGATACCCGCGACCGAAGCGGTGCAGATGATCGCGCCGCCGCCCGCCTCCTTCATGACCGGCGCAGCGTGCTTGATGGCCATGGCGGGACCGATCAGGTTGACGCGCAGAACCTCGGTCCACTGGTCGAAAGGCGCATCGAGGATGCTTTCCATGCCGCCGCCGATACCGGCATTGGCGAACACGACGTCGAGACCGCCGTGGGCGGAGACAGCGGTTTCGACCGCGCCCTTCACATCGTCCTCATTGCCTGCGTCGATCTGAAGGCCGTGTGCGGTAATGCCCGCCGCCTTCATCTCCTCGGCGGCGGCGAGGGCGGCCTCCGTTTTGTCGCAAAGGAGGACCTTGCCGCCCTCCTCCCCGAACAGGCGCGCCGCCGTGCGGCCGATGCCCGAGCCTGCGCCGGTGACGATAATCGATTTGCCTGTAAACCGGCCCATGATGCCTGCCTTCCGCCCTGATTGACTATTGTCAGCGGGGCTATGCGGCGGCGCGTCGCCAGTCAGCCTGTCAAAAAGCGCACGGGTGCTGCGGGAGGTGGGGGCGTTTTCATCCCCGCCCCACCTGTCATCCTGACGGAGCCTGCAGCCGCGAAGGCGGATGGTCAGGACCCAGGGCGTTGCAGTCGCGGAAAGCTCTGCATCGCGGGGCCGTCACGGCGTGGGTCCTGAAACAAGTTCAGGATGACAGGATATTGTTGGCCGCAAAGACATACTCCCCAAACCTGCCCCCCTCGTTCTGACGAAGGTCGGTCGGGCACAGTATGGCCGGTGCGCTGCCTATTCGGTGGCGGGTGTGAAGCTGCCGGTGACGCGGCCCGCGCCGCCGATCGAGGAACTGCCGCTATCGAGGTCGATGACCAGCCGCTCGCCGGTCAAACGGTCGGTTCCGCGATTCACCTGCACATCGCCGTAGAGCGTCACGATGCTGCGCGGCACGTCGTAGATGGCGCGGCGGGCCGTCGCGCGTTCGGTGTTGGTGCGGAGCCGCACCGAGCCCTCTGCGATGAGACGGCTGACCGTCAGCTCTCCGCTGTCCTCGTAGAGAACGCGGATGCTGCCAGCGCTGAGGGCGAGCGACCCCTGGGTCACTTCAACACTGCCGGTGAACAGCGCCTGGTTTTCGGCCTCCAGCACCTCGATACGGTCGGCCGCGAAGTCGATGGGCGCGCTGCGGTCATAGCCGCGGAGCGTGTCGCCGACGAGCTGAGCCGCCGCGCCGCTGGCGACCAGCGCCGCCGCTGCGGCGATCAGGACTGTTTTCGTTTTGCGCATCTTATCGGTCTCGTCGCTGCGATCCGGGGACGACCCGCATCCGGACGTCCCCTTCCAGAACGACCGTGCGCCGTTCAAGGTCCGCCTGCAACCGGTCGCCGGAGAAGGTGCCGAGCGGAACCGCGCCCTCAATGCGCCCCTGCCCGCGCACCATGCGTGTTGGCATATCGACGAGGACGTCGGCGGTTTCGAGGCGGTAGCCGTCCTCCCGCCGGACGATCACCGGGCCATCGACGAACAGGGTTTCGTCCTCAAGATTGTAGACCCCGCGCGCCGCGCTGACCGTCGCCTCCCCCTCCGCCATTGACAGCTGCGCGCTCAGTTCGACGAGGACTACGCGCGGGTCAGCGCTGGTCTGCTGAACGCCGCTGCCGGCGCGGATCAGGAACGGCCGTCCAAGGTCATCCTCTCCCCGGTACACCGCCTCGCCCAGCCGCATACGGTCGCCGGCCATGTTCACCTCGTCCTTTGACAGGATGAAGCTGAACTCGCGGTCCTGCATCAAGGGCCAGATCAGTCCGGTGAGAAGGATCGCGATGGCCGCGAGCGGCAGAAGGACGGCCATGACCTTCGTGAAGCGGTCCCAGGGAGAGCCGGGCAGCGCCCAGCGCGCACGCTCCCGCCGAAGCTGGTCGGCGGCCTCGCTCATCGGTGGGCCGCGCTCATCAGGCGTGCGCGAAAATGTCGACCTGGTCCCAGCCGAGAAGGTCGAGACGCGCGCGGACGGGAAGGAAGTCGAAGCAGGCCTGCGCCAGTTCGGTGCGCCCCTCCCGCGCCAGCCGCTCGTCGAGCACCTGCTTGATTTCATGCAGGTAACGGACGTCGGACGCGGCATATTCGATCTGGGCATCGGACAGGCGCGGCGCCCCCCAGTCGCTGGACTGCTGCTGCTTGGAAATGTCCTGGCCGATGGTTTCGCGCGCCAGGTCGCGAAGGCCGTGACGGTCGGTGTAGGTGCGGATCAGCTTCGACACGATTTTCGTGCAGTAGACGGGCGCCATCGTGACGCCGAGCCACTTCTGCACCGCCGCGATGTCGAAGCGGGCGAAGTGCAGGATCTTCAGCCGCTTCGGATCGGCAAGCAGCGCCTTCAGCACCGGCGCATCATAATGCCCCTTGTCGAGGCGCACGAGATGCTCGTTATCGCCGCCGTCCGACAGCTGGACGACGCAAAGCCGGTCGCGGTGCGGGTCGAGACCCATCGCCTCGCAGTCGACGGCGATGGGTCCAGTGTGGCCGAGGGCACCCTCAGGGAGGTCGCCCTCATGTACGATTGCGGTCACAGGTCGATGTGGTCCTAGATCACTTCGACATTGTCAGCGGACACACGGCCGCGGCGGTCGCGGGCCAGCTCGAAAGAGACACGCTGCCCCTCGTTGAGGCTCTGCATGCCGGAGCGTTCGAGCGCGCTGATGTGCACGAAGGCGTCGGGCTGGCCGTCGTCACGGGCGAGAAATCCGAAGCCCTTCATCGCGTTGAAGAACTTGACGCTGCCCTCGATGCGCTCACCGGGCGTGAACTCGACATCCTGGTCCTGGTGCTGTCGCTCCGGTCGTTCCGGTCGCTCGGCACGGGGCGGCGGTGCGGCCTCGCCGTCGATCTCGAGGTTGGTGGCGGACAGGCGCCCACCCTTGTCGATCAGTTCGAAACGAAGCTTCTGGCCCTCGCCAAGGCTCTGATGCCCGGCGCGTTCCACGGCGCTGATGTGAACGAAGACGTCTTCGCCCTCGTCCCGCGCGATGAAGCCGAAGCCCTTCGTGGTGTTGAACCACTTCACAGTGCCCTCGGCCTGGCCGAGCGACATGCCGGCGTCGCGGCCGCCACCGCCGCCAGCACCGCCGCCGCCGCGATAGCCACCACCGCCGCCGCCGCCGCCGAAGCGATCGCCGCCGCCGAAGCCGCCACGGTCACCGCCGTAGCCTCCGCCGCCGCCACGGTCGTCACCGCCGTAGCCCCCGCCGCGATTGCCGAAGTCGCCGCCGCCGAAGCCGCCACGATCGTAACCCTGTCCGCCGAAGGGGTCTTCCCCGTACAAACCCTCATCACCGCCACGCTTGCTGCCGCGACCTTTACCGCGTCGCCGTCCGTCAGAACTCATTTCGTCGTCTCGTCCACCATCATGATCCCGCGCGGCCGACCCTTGCCCGTGTCAGGCCGGAGCGGGGCCCCCGCCCGATCAGCAGCGGAGGGTCGCTTCCTCAAATGCGCGGCGAGGCGAATCTCCTGCCCCAACGCGCCGCAATACCGCGAAGAATCACCCCCGCAGGCAGGGCCCGCCTTAACGCCTCCCCGCCGCCTTGGACAGGGGTTTAGCGATACGGCGTGAAGCGGGCGTCAACCGGGGGACACCGGGCCCGCCCGAAGCGCGGCGTGGCGGGCGCGGTCGAAGCGGTCCGTCAGCATCAAGAGCGCGGCGGGGACGAGGGTAAGCGGCAGGGTGCCAATCCACACCGCCTCCAGCCAGAACAGGGACTCGGGGTCGTTAACCGCGTCGGGCGAGGGGTCGAACCCGGCCAGCTGAAGGAGCGGGAACAGGATGCCGACGGGAAGCGCCGTTCCCACCTTCGAGGCCGTCGTGAGGACGGCGTTGAGGAGGCCGATGCGGTCATTGCCGCCCGCCGCCTTCGCCTCGTCATTATGATCGGCGAGGATGGAGCGGAACAGGAACGTCGGCGCGGCGAAGGCGATGCCCGCGGCGGAAAGGGCGATCGCGCTGACGAGGAACTGGTCGCCGTCATAGACGAAGAAGCCGATAACGTGCGCAACAAGCTGGTAGATGCAGGCAATGGCGGTGGTGCGCGCCTTGCCGATCTTCTTCGCGAGCCAGAGCCAGAGGGGCAGCGCGAGGATACCGGCGATGAAGAAGAAGAGGAGCATGAGCGCGGACTGGGTGTCGGTGAAGCCGCGGCTATCCTCCAGAAAGAAGCGGAGGAGCGTGCCGAGCGCCCCGCCCGCAAGCGCGAACAGGATATCGACGGCAAGAAGGCGGCGGAGTTCGGGCTTTGCGAACACCATCTTCAGTTCGGCGATGCCGATGCGCGGGTGGTCGGACGCGGTGCGGCTGCGCGGCACGAAGACGAGCGCAAGGATGATGGTGACGGGCAGCGCGACGAGGGTGAACGCGCCCATGACCTGAACGGCGCGTGGGGCGGCATCGCCCATCAGCTGGCTGAGGATCGCCGGAAGGGTCAGCGCCAGGATCAGGCCAAGCATATGACCGCCCTGCCAGAAGCTGAAGATGCGGCTGCGTTCGGTATAGCTGTTCGAAAGGGTCGCGCCCCAGCTGGTGTGGGGAACGTTGATACAGCTTTGCCCAGCGTAAAGGAGCACGAGCGCGACGAAGAGATAGACCGGGCCGATCCCCTCTGGCGGGAAAAAGACCAAGCCCACGCCGAGGGTGGCGAGGATGCCGCCGCCAAGCAGCCAGGGTTTGAAGCGCCCGAGCCGGGTCCTGGTATTGTCCGCCCAATGCCCGACCAGCGGATCGAACGGCACGTCCAGCGCGCGCACGACGAAGAAAATCAGGCCGACGAGCGCGAGGTCCAGGCCCAGCTCACCCGCGTAAAAGGGCGGCAGGAAAGCAACAAGCGGAAGGCCCATCGCCGCGACGGGCACGCCGGGACCGGAATAGGCGATCAGGCGCCCGAGTGAGATGGCCATGGGTTTGAACGGTAACGCCGATATCGGCGGGGCACACCCCAATATTTGCGCGAGGCGCGCGGTCGGCTAAGGCCGGGTCAGGAAATTCGGGGGAGAGACGTACTGTGCTGAAAATCTTGCTGGCCGGAACCGCAGCGCTGCTGCTGTCGCCCGCCGCCCTTGCGGCAACGCTGATCCACGCGGGCAGCCTGATTACCGACGCCTCGAAGCCCGCGCGCGGTGCCTCGACGATCGTGGTCGAGGATGGGCGCGTGGTCGCCGTCGAAAACGGGTTCCGCGCCGCCGCCGCTGGCGATAAGGTCTTCGACCTGCGCGGGCACACCGTCCTGCCCGGTTTGATCGACACGCACGTCCACCTGATGGGCGATCATGACGATCCCTTTTATCAAGGCTTCATTGACACGAATGCCTACGGCGTGGCCGTCGGCCTGAAGAATGCGGTGAAGTCGCTCGATGCCGGTATGACGACCGTGCGCGACCTCGGCAGCGATCCGGAGGGTATCTTCGCCATTCGCCGCGCCGTTTCCGAGGGGATGCATATGGGCCCGCGCATCGTCGCGGCAGGCACCGCCGTTTCCATCATTGGCGGTCATGGCGACATTTCGGGCGTGCGCCCGGAAATCATCGGCGCCATGAGCCGCGGCAACACCTGTACCGGCCCGAAAGAGTGCGCCGAGCGCGTGCGGGAAATGAGCCGGGGCGGGGCCGACCTGATCAAGATCACGGCCACCGGCGGCGTGCTGTCACAGCAGGGCCGCGGGCTGGAAGCGCATTTCACCGGCCCCGAAATGGAGGCCATCGTCGACACGGCGCGCTCGCTGGGCCTGAAAGTCGCGGCCCATGCCCACGGCGCGCGCGGTATCGAAGCGGCGGCAAGAGCGGGCGTCGCCTCCATCGAACATGGGACGTTCGCCGATGAAGCCGCCCTGGGCGCCATGAAGGCGAGCGGGACCTATTATGTGCCGACGCTGATGGCGTTTCGCGGCATCGAGGAGCAGCTTGGCAGCGGGATTTACACGCCGGTCGTCGAAGCGAAAATCCGCCAGACGATAACGGTGACCGGCGAGGCGCTGAACCGCGCTTATAAAGCGGGGGTACCCATCGCCTTTGGCACGGATGCGGGGGTTTTTGCCCATGGCCGCAACAACGAGGAAGCGCGCATGATGGCCGAGTTTGGCGGCCTGCCCGCGCGGGCGATCCTGGTTAGTGCGACGAGCGGGGCGGCGGACCTGCTGGGGATTTCGGACGAAACCGGGACGCTGGAAGCCGGAAAGGCCGCTGACCTGATCGCCGTCGAAGGCAACCCGCTGGAGGATATTGCCGCGCTGGAGCGTATACGCTTCGTGATGGCGCAGGGCCGTGTCCACGATATTGCCGACGCCGAATAGTTTTACCGCGACCGACTGACCAAGAGGGCCAACCAACATGATCCGTACCGTATCCCTGGCGGCGCTGGCCGCCGCGATGACCGCCTGCGCGCCGACCGCCACGACGATGCCGGAGCCCGCGCCGGTCGCGGCTGCCGAACCGGCCATGACCGAGGCGGAGGCCAACGCGGCGCTGTTCGCGCTGTTCGCCGCGTCCGACGAGGACAGCCTGCGCCGCAATCCGATCAGCGCGCTATTCCGCGGCGACATGCGCTATGCGGACCGGCTGGGCGACTATCTGAGCGACGACTATTTCGCGGGCGAGAAGGCCGCGGCGGCGGCCGAGCTGGCAGCGCTGCGCGCCATCCCGCGTGAGGCGCTAAGCGAGGCGGACCGGATCGCCTATGACGTATTCGAATATCAGCGCGAGCAGACGCTCGCCGGACTGACCGACGAGCTGATCGCCCTGCAGGTCGTGCGGCCGATCAACCATTTTCAGGGCTTCCACACTTTTTACCCCGTGCTGGCGAGCGGCCAGGGCGCCGCGCCGTTCAACACGGTCGAGGATTATGAGAACAACCTGAAGCGCCACGCCGAGTTCGTCACCCTGATGGACCGTGCCATCGAACGGTTCCGCGAGGGGCTAGCCGCCGAGGTCGTCGAAACCAAGCTGACGATCAACAATGTCATCGGACAGCTGGACACGCAGCTGGCGCAGGATCCGAAGGAAAGTCCCTATTACGCGCCGGTACTGACCTTTCCCGACAGCATCAGCGCGGAAGAGCAGGCGCGGCTGACGGCGGAGTATGAGGACGTCATCGCGAACGAGATCTTCCCGGTCTACCAGCGGCTGCGGACGTTTCTGGCCGATGAGTATGTCGACAATGCGCGCGACGAGGTCGGGCTGTCGGCGATGAAGGGCGGCGAACAGCTCTATGCCCTGTTCCTGGAGAACACGACGACGCTGCCGCTGGACGCCGACTATATCCATAATCTCGGCCTGTCAGAGGTCGCGCGGATTACCGGCGAGATGGAGGCGATCAAGGCCGAGGTCGGCTTTGACGGGACGCTGCAGGAATTCTTCGAGTTCATCCGCGAGGATCCGCAGTTCAAGCCCCCGTCGCGCGAATGGCTGACGCAGCGCTATTACGAGATCGGCGAGATCGTCGACCAGCGGATTTCGGAACAGTTCTCGCTGCTGCCGGAAAGTCCGCTGGAAATTCGCCCGGTGGAGCCGTTCCGCGAGAAGAACGCGGCGGGCGGATCCTATAGCAGCGGCACGCCGGACGGGTCGCGGCCGGGCGTCTTTTACTTCAACGCCTATAATCTCGACGAGCGGCTGACGCCGGGCATGGAGACGTTGTACCTGCACGAGGGCGCGCCGGGGCATCACTTCCAGATCAGCCTGGCGCAGGAGAATGAGGCGTTGCCGAACTTCATGCGGTTTGGCGGGAATACCGCGTTCGTGGAGGGCTGGGCGCTCTATTCCGAAACGCTGGGGCCGGAGCTGGGGCTGTTCGACGATCCCTACCAGCGGTTCGGGCACCTGAACGACGAGATGCTGCGCGCGATGCGGCTGGTGGTCGATACCGGGCTGCATTCGAAGGGCTGGGGCCGCGACCGGGCGATCGAGTATATGCTGACGAACAGCGGCATGACCGAGACCGAGGCGATCAGCGAAGTCGAGCGCTATATCGCGATCCCGAGCCAGGCGGTGGCCTACAAGATCGGGTCGCTGAAGATCGAGGAGCTGAAGGCGCGGGCGCAGGCGGCGCTTGGCGACCGCTTCGATCCGCGCGAGTTTCACGCCGAGGTGCTGAACACCGGTGCCCTGCCGCTGACCATCCTGGAGCGCAAGATCGACAACTGGATTGCATCGAAGGGGTGAAGCTGGGCGATTTCGGCTCGGCGGTACCCCGGCTCGTCATCTTATGAATCGCCAATGGTACCTGCGGAAAGCATGACTTCGCGTAGTCTGCGTTCACTATCGGGATTGGCGTCCAGATAGGCGGCAAGGGCCGCCTGGTTCGCCGCTGCGATCGCGTCCAGATCAGCGGGACCGATGCGGGCGCGGCTGGGGGTCGGCCCCGTCATGGCCCGGACGATGCGGTCGCCGGTTACGGGCTTGTAGTGCCCTGCATCCCAGTAGCCGCGCATCCTGGTCTCACGGTCGCCGGGACCGGGTAACGGTTCAATGCTGTCGGCATCGACATGCGCGAAGTCATAGAACGGGATGTCCTGGGCGGCCGCCTCCGCAAGGATCATGCGCTTCCAGTCCACGAAGTCGGCCGCATAGCCGGCGACCTGCAAGCCGTGAAACATTTCTGCGTGCGTCGGGTGCGTGAACAACGTCACGGCCACGTCATTGGCCTTCGCGGTTGCGATCATCCGGCGAAGTACATGCAGGGCATTGCTGTCCTCTGGATCCGGCAAGCTGACATCCAGATTCAGGATCTGACGGAATGTGCCCCTCTCTATCCTGCGGAACTGCTCATAATGGCCGAAGTCGGACCAGACCCTGTCGAATCGTCCGGGCAAGCCGTACCCCTGCTGGGTTAGAGACAGAGGCTGCGCGTCCCCCTGACGCTGGATCGTGCGGATGCTGTCACGCACCGCCTCGTTGGAAAACAGGATCTGTGCCACACGCTCAAGATACGGCTTGGCGTCACCGTTCTGGGCGTTGAAGAACTGTTCCAGCCTGGGGTCGCCCTGCAAGAAATCGTAGAAGTCGAGGCCGATAAACACGGCCTGCACCGATTCCAGCTCCATTGCCTTCCGAACGTGCGGCGCTAGGTCCTGCAGGCGGCCACCCTCCACACCGTAATTGTAGACCGGTCTCATATGCTCGGGCCATGCCGGACTGAGCGGATCGAAGCCGTAGGCCACGCGGCTGTTTCCGACGACAATGGTTCGCGGCGCGGCGCGAACGACCTGCCGGGCTTTCACCGGCCAGACCTGTCTCATCGCCTCAGGCTTCATCGCATTGAGGCCGGTGACGCGCGGCGCGCCCGCCCAGCCATAAGGATCGATAAAGGCGGTAAACGCCACGGTGATGGCCATGAACCCCAGTAAGGAGAGAACCAGATAGCGAAGATAGGCGCGCATGGGCATGGCAGGTCAGAACTGAAAATACAGGAATTCGGACGGACGGGCGAGCGAAAGGAACGCGATCAGCGCCAGGACTGCGGTCGCCGCCGCCCAGCGCAGCGACGGATACCAGGTCAGCGCGGCCGGTGCGGGCGGCTCCATCATGACGAGGGCGGGTTTGTAGCGCGCCATGATCTGCTGTGTGTTCGGCGCGAAAAACGCCAGACCGCCAAGCACGGCAATCCATAACCATGGCATGAGAAACGGGACGCGCGGCCCCTCTATCCCGGCAACGCCCAGGCCGCGCAGCCCGTCGCCGAGAATACCGAGCATGTCGAGAACGACGTTCGGCATGACTGCCCCGTTCGCACCGGCCATCGCCACGAGCATTGCCCATGCCCCGGAGAGACTTTCGGCGCGGAAGAAGGTCAGGGACGTCAGGATCGCGAGAAAGGTCATGGCCCAGCACACGCGGCCGGGCAGGCGTCCGGAGAAGCCCAGATCTTCCCACGCCTGATGGATCAGCATGAAGACGCCCATCACCGCGCCCCAGACGATGAAGGTCCAGCCTGCGCCGTGCCACATACCGCCGAGGAGCATGGTTACGAACATGTTCACATAACGGCGCGCGACCCCCCGCCGATTCCCGCCGAGGGGAATGTAGATATAGTCGCGGAGGAACCGCGAGAGGGTCATGTGCCAGCTCTGCCAGATCTGCGACATGGAACGCGCCTTGTAGGGGGAGGCGAAGTTGAGCGGCAGGATGATGCCGAACATCCGCGCCAGGCCGATGGCCATGTCAGAATAGCCGGAAAAATCGAAGTATAGCTGGAAGGTGTAAGCCAGGATCCCGACCCACGCCGTGAGCAGGTCGAGAGATTCGCCCGCTTCTGCCGCGGCAAATGCGGTGTTGGCGAACGGCGCGACGCCGTCCGCGAGCACGACCTTCTTGAACAGGCCGATGATGAAGATCGTGCTGCCGACCGCCATGTTTTCGGACGTCAGGCGGTAGCCGGCCGGATCGGCGTCCTTTGCCGCGAATTGCGGCATCATTTCGCTGTGATGGAGGATCGGACCCGCGAGGAGCTGCGGAAAGAAACTGACGAACAGGGCGTAGTTCAGGAGGTCGTAGTCCTCCGCCCGCCCCCGGTGACAGTCGACCAGATAGGCGATCTGCGTGAAGGTATAGAAGCTGATGCCAATGGGCAGGAGAATGTCGCCAAGGCTGAAGCTGCCGCCGGAGACCCCGTTCCAGCTGTCCACGAAGAAACCGGCATATTTGTAGTAGCCGAAGAGGAGAAGGTTGAAGCCGATCCCGGCCCAGAGGAGCGCCTTTCGCCCGCCCCCGGCCCGCGAAATCGCGCCGCCGAAGAGAAAATTGACGACAATCGAACCGCAGAGAATCAGGACGTACGGCGGGTTCCACCACCCGTAGAAGAACAGCGACGCGAGAACGAGCCAGCCCGCCGTCAGGCGCGGCGAGCGGCGTCCCAGCCATACGAACCCGGCCATGACAATGGGCAGGAACACAAGGATAAAAATATAGCTGTTGAACAGCACAGCGCTGCGCTTCCCCCCGAACACCGCCTAGGCCGGTTGAGGCCATAAGGCGTCAGCTATTCAGGGCAAGTGCGCGCTGTGCAAAACACGTCAATCAAGCCCATGTGCTTAGAGCCTGCCGACGAGGCGACGCCGGACAGTCAGTTCAGGCCATGTTCGGCGAAAAGACGCGCTATCGTTTACAGGTCCAGAACCAGCCTGGTCGGGTCTTCGATGGCTTCCTTGACGCGGACGAGGAAGGTTACCGCTTCGCGGCCGTCGATCAGGCGGTGGTCGTAGCTGAGCGCGAGGTACATCATGGGGCGCGCGACGATGTCACCGTCGATCACCACGGGGCGCTGCTCTATGCGGTGCATGCCGAGGACGGCCCCCTGGTTGCCGTTGATGATCGGCGTCGACATCAGCGAGCCGAACACGCCGCCATTCGAGATGGTGAAGGTGCCGCCCTGCAGCTCCTCCAGCTTCAGTTCGCCGTCGCGGGCGCGGCGGCCGAAGTCGCCGATGGTCTTCTCGGTGTCGGCGAAGGAGAGCTTGTCGGCGTCCTTCAGGACCGGCACCACAAGGCCGCCCGGCGAGGAGACGGCGATGCCAATGTCGGCATAATCGCGGTAGACGATCTCGTCGCCCTCGATGGCCGCATTGACGGCGGGCACATCCTTTAGCGCGAGCGCGCAGGCCTTTGTGAAGAAGGACATGAAGCCGAGGCGGACGCCGTGCTTTTTCTCGAACAGGTCCTGGTACTCGCTGCGCGCCGCCATGACGGCGGTCATGTCGACGTCGTTGAACGTCGTCAGCATTGCGGCGGTGTCCTGCGTTTCCTTCAGGCGGCGGGCGATGGTCTGGCGCATTCGCGACATGCGCTTGCGCTCCTCGTTGCGACCGGCGCCGGAAGACGCGGAGGCGGACGGGGATGAGGCGCTGCCGCCAGCAGCTTCGACCGTGCCCTTGGGCGTCGAGCCCGTCGCTCCGGCAGGAGCGCTGTCGGCGATCTTCGTCTTGTTCTCGCCGCCCGCGCTGACGCCTTCGGCGGCGCTTTTCTTCGTGGCGGCACCGGACTTGATGGCTTTCTGCACGTCTTCCTTAAGGAGGCGGCCGCCTTTCCCCGTCCCCTCGATCTCATTGGGTTCGAGGTGATGTTCGGCGAGCAGGCGCTTCACCGCCGGGGACAGCGGCATGTCGGTCGTGGCGAGGTCGCCCTTCCCCAGCTTCTCCGCCTCCGCAAAATCGTTGTTCTCGTCCTCGCCCGGAGTCGGTTCGGAGGTGGTGGGCGCGGCGTCCTTCGCGGCGGACGTGCCGGTTTCGTCGATTCGGGCGATGACCGCGCCGACTTCGACATCGTCACCCTCGTTCGCGACATGTTCGGCGAGGACGCCGGCAGTGGGCGCGGGCACCTCGACGGCGACCTTGTCGGTTTCCAGGCTTACGATGATCTCGTCGGCCTCGACGCTGTCGCCGGGCTGTTTCAGCCACTCGCCAATGGTGGCCTCGGTAACGGATTCGCCAAGCATGGGGACGACGACATCGGTGGGCATTGGGAGGGAGGTTCCTTCTGGGTGTCAGGACTGAATAGCGGTCGGCAACGGGGATAGCGGTGCTGGATGCTGAAACAAGTTCAGCATGACGGCATATGGGTGAAGGACCGGGTTCATTCAGGCGGTCAGGGCTTCATCGATGAGCCGCTTCTGCTGTTCGGCGTGGCGGGCGGCAAGGCCCGTTGCGGGCGCGGCGGAGGCGTCGCGGCCAGCATAGACCGGGCGGGCCGGGCCGTTATCGATCTCGCACAGCGCGCGCTCGATCGAGTCGCGTACGAAGAACCAACTGCCCTGGTTTTTCGGCTCCTCCTGCGCCCAGACAACGGTTTCCAGGTTCGCCATGCGCGACAGGCGCAGCTTCAGCGGGTCGAACGGGAAAGGGAAGAGCTGTTCGATGCGCACGATGGAAGTATCGGGGAGCCCGCGCTTGTCGCGTTCCTCGGCCAGGTCGTAATAGACCTTGCCGGAGCAGAGAATGAGGCGCTTCACGTCGGTGTCCGCGATCTCCATGCGATCCGAAAGGATGCGCTTGAAATGCGTTTCGCCGGACAGTTCGTCGAGCGTGGAAACGGCCGCCTTGTGCCGCAAGAGCGACTTCGGCGTCATGATGACGAGCGGCTTCCGGAACGGCCGGTGCATCTGGCGGCGGAGGATGTGGAAGTAGTTTTCCGGCGTGGTGCAGTTCGCGACCTGCATATTGTCGTTGGCGCAAAGCTGCAGGAAGCGTTCGAGGCGGGCGGAGGAATGCTCCGGCCCCTGCCCCTCGTAACCGTGCGGCAGGAGGAGAACGAGGCCGTTGGCGCGGTTCCACTTCGCTTCGCCGGACGCGATGAACTGGTCGATCATGATCTGGGCGCCGTTGGCGAAATCGCCGAACTGCGCCTCCCACATTACGAGGCTCTTCGGGTCGGTGAGCGCATAGCCGTATTCGAAGCCGAGGACGGCATATTCGGAGAGCGGGCTGTCATAGACCTTGAAGCGGGCGCGGCCGTCCTCCATCCGGCCGACTTCGGCGAGCGGCCGGTATTTTTCACCGTTTTTCTGGTCGACCCAGACGGCGTGACGCTGGCTGAAGGTGCCGCGGCCGGAGTCCTGACCGGACAGGCGCACGCCGTATTCCTCATCGAGGAGAGAGCCGAATGCGAGCGATTCCGCCGTCGCCCAGTCGATGCCTTCCCCCGTCTCGACGGCCTCGATGCGGGCCTTCATCACGCGGCCGAGCGTGCGGTGCATGGAGAATCCCTCGGGAACCGCCGTGATGCGGTCCATGATCTCGCGGAGCTTTTCCCTGGGAACGCCCGTTTCGGCGGCGCGGCGGTCGCCCTCCTCACCGCCCGGAAGGCCGAGACCGGACCAGCGCCCCTCGAACCAGTCCATCTTGTTCGGCTTGTAGGCGGGGGCGGCGTCGAACTCCTCGCCAAGCATGGCCTTGAACTCGTCGGCGCGGGCCTTTGCCCAGTCGGCATCGATGACGCCTTCCTCAACGAGGCGATCGCCGTAGAGTTTGGCGACCGACGCCTTCTTCTTGATGGCCTGGTACATCAGCGGCTGGGTGAAGCTGGGCTCGTCGCCCTCATTGTGGCCGAAACGGCGGTAGCACCACATGTCGATGACGACGTCGCGGTTGAACTTCGTCCGGTACTCGCAGGCGAGTTTCGTGGCGAAGGTCACCGCCTCCGGGTCGTCGCCATTGACGTGCAGGATCGGGGCCTGGACGATCTTTGCCATGTCGCTGGGATAGGGCGAGGAGCGGGCGAACTGCGGACTGGTCGTGAAGCCGATCTGGTTGTTGATGACGAAGTGGATGCAGCCGCCGGTATTGTAGCCGTCGACGCCCATCAGGCCGAAGCATTCGGCGACGACACCCTGCATCGCGAAGGCGGCATCGCCGTGAAGGAGGAGGGGCATGACCTCGTCGCGGGTGGCGTCGCCGCGCGTCTGCTGCGCCGCGCGAACCTTGCCAAGGACGACCGGGTTCACCGCCTCAAGATGCGAGGGGTTGGGGGTGAGCGAGAGGTGCACCTCGTTGCCGTCGAATTCGCGGTCGGTGGAGGTACCGAGATGGTATTTCACGTCGCCGGAACCGCCGACATCCTCAGGATTGGAGCTGCCGCCGGCGAATTCGTGGAAGATCGCCTGAAACGGCTTTTCCATGACATTGGCAAGGACGTTCAGGCGGCCCCGGTGGGCCATGCCGATAACGATTTCCTTCGTGCCCGCCGCGCCGCCATATTTGATGATGGATTCAAGCGCAGGGATCATCGCCTCCCCGCCGTCGAGACCGAAGCGCTTGGTGCCGACATATTTGCGGCCGAGAAAGCCCTCGAACTCCTCTGTCTCGATCAGTTTGTTGAGGATCGCGCGCTTGCCGTTCTCGGTGAAGTGGATCTCGTTCTCGCGGCCCTCGATATTCTCCTGAATGAAGCGGCGCTCTTCCACGTCATTGATGTGCATGTATTCGACGCCGACATGGCCGCAGTAATTGCGCTTCAGGACCGGTACGAGTTCGGCGACGGTTGTCGCCTGAAGGCCCATGATGCCGCCGAGATGGACGACCCGGTGCTGGTCAGCGCCGGTGAAGCCGTGATGTTCGGGCGTCAGTTCCTGCGGAAACTCCCGGTTCGCGAGGCCTAGCGGGTCGAGCTCGGCGGCCAGATGCCCGCGGACCCGGTAGGTGCGGATCAGCATCATCGCGCGTAGGGAATCTTCGGCGGCGGCGCGGACGTCCTCGGCGCTGACACCGCGGCCCGGTGCGGGCGCGCTCGCCTCGGCGACCGATCCTTTCACCTTTGGCGGGGCTGCCGGCTCCGGCATCATCTGCGTCGGATCGAGCGCGGCGGTCAGGTCGTCCGTCGCGGCCACCGGCCAGTTCGGGCGCGACCATGAGGGGCCGTTTGCCTCTACGGCGCGTTCCAGCCCCGCGAAATAACGCTGCCAGCTGTCATCGACGGCGGACGGGTTATCGAGATATCGGCGGTAGAGCGCCTCTATAAATCCCGCGCCCACATTTTCGAGAGCCTCGGGAAGATCACCTTCAAACCCCATGGGGTCACGCCTCCTGCAGCGCGCCGCTCAGTAGACACGCAAAATCGCAGCCGGCCCGCCCCCTCCCAATGCAGGCGGCCAGAGAGGGTTCCCCATAGCGGCGCAGGCGGGTCGTTCAAGCACGATGCGCGGCACGGTCATGCGAAGCTCGCTCAGCGTGTTCCGGTGCCCTTCGGATCAAAAGCCCGGCTTCGTTCGTAGGTAAACCAAGATGAGTATCAAGGAACTGGAGTAATTTATCCTATGATTATGAGAACCACGAAGATCATGGCGCTGAGTGTAGCGTCCGCCCTTACCCTCGCGGCCTGTGGCGGCGCGGATGAAGACGACACTGCAACTGTTGCGGGCGACATCGGCGCAAGCGATGAGTCCGGGATGGATATGGAAGACCAGATCCTGGGCAATGAGATGGACGCCGATGAACTGTCCGGCCGCATGACGGACGGCGAGGTGACCCGCTACCGCATCGACGAGACCGGAGACGATGAAGTCGAGGTGGCCGTTGCCTCCCCGAGCCCGAACATGGAGCGCATGCGCGCCGAACCCCTGACCGAAGAGCAGGAAATGCGCCGCGCCAGCGTCGATGTCGAGCAGGTAAAGCGCGATACCGGCACCGAAGCGCGCGCCCGCGTGCAGGAACGCCGCCCGCTTTACGATCCCCGCTGGGACGGCGATGCCAGCTTCGCCGAGCTGGACCGCAACAATGACGGCCGCATGTCGATCGCCGAGTTCGCCATCTATGACCTGGCGAACGTCAACCCAACCGTGAAGGGCTCGAAGGACGACGAGATGATGCCTTATGTCAGCGATGACGCCATCAACATGGTCGCGGTGGACTTCGTGCGCCTGGATACGGACGGCGACTATTTCCTCAGCCGCGAGGAATTTCTGCCGGCAACGCGCTGAGTGCGCGGGCCTGTGACCGTCTCGCTGTGAACGGCACTGCCGTTCAGGGCAGGGGCAACAGATAGCGAGGGGGGCCACCTAAAGCTAGGCGTTCGTTACATGGGGTCCGGACCCATGTTCTCGCGGGCGCAGGCTTCGCCAGCCGACCTAGTCCAGCAAATGCTAGTCATCCCAGCGAAGGCTGGGATCCATGCTGTAACGCCCGGACCTGGTGCCGCTGTCACAGCGTGGATCCCAGCCTTCGCTGGGATGACTATTTTCTTTTTTGTTTTCACGACGTTCATCTATTTCCCGAGCACCTTCATCAGGGTCGTGCCGAGCTCGCTGGGCGAGTCGACGACCGTGATGCCGGCGTCCTGCATGGCCTCGATCTTCGATTCCGCGCCGCCCTTGCCGCCGGAAACGATCGCGCCGGCATGGCCCATGGTGCGGCCCTTGGGCGCGGTGCGGCCCGCGATGAAGCCGACCATCGGCTTCTTGACCGGGTGGTTCTTCAGGAACGCGGCGGCTTCCTCCTCAGCCGAATCGCCGATTTCGCCGATCATGATAATCGATTCGGTCTCGTCGTCGGCGAGGAACATCTCAAGGACGTCGATGAAGTTCGTGCCGTTCACCGGGTCGCCGCCAATGCCGACGGCGGTGGTCTGGCCGAGGCCGACAGCCGTGGTCTGCGCAACCGCCTCATAGGTCAGCGTGCCGGAGCGGGAGAGAACGCCGACGGAACCGTCCTTGAAGATGGAGCCGGGCATGATGCCGATCTTGCATTCGCCGGGCGTCAGGACGCCGGGACAGTTCGGGCCGATCAGGCGCGATTTCGAACCGCACAAGGCGCGTTTGACCTTCACCATGTCAAGGACGGGGATGCCCTCCGTGATGGCGATGATCAGGGGCACTTCGGCTTCGATCGCCTCCATGATGGAATCGGCGGCAAAGGGCGGCGGGACATAGACGACGGACGCATCGGCACGGGTTTCGTCCATGGCGTCCCGCATGGTTGAAAAGACGGGGAGGCCGAGATGTTCTTGCCCCCCTTTGCCGGGGACGACGCCCCCAACCATCTTGGTGCCGTACTCGAGCGCCGCCTCCGTATGAAAGGTGGCGGTATTGCCGGTAAGGCCCTGGCACAGGACCTTGGTGTTCTTGTCGATCAGGATGCTCATTGGGTCGTCCTGCTTCCTTATCTGTCATCCCGGCGAAGGCCGGGACCCATTCCGTTTCGTTCGTCTCCGTCAGCGCACGCCCGCAAAGTTACGGCGTGGGTCCCGGCCTTCGCCGGGATGACGGGTAGTTGGCATCAGGCGGCCTTTTTCACCTCGGCGACGATTTTCTGGGCGGCGTCGCCAAGATTGTCGGCGCTGACGATGGGGAGGCCCGAGTCGGCGAGGATCTGCTTGCCCTTTTCGACATTGGTGCCCTCCAGCCGGACGACGAGGGGGACCGACAGGTTCACCGCCTTCGACGCCGCGACGATGCCGTCGGCGATGATGTCGCAGCGCATGATGCCGCCGAAGATATTCACGAGGATGCCCTCGACCGCCGGATCGGAGAGGATGATCTTGAAGGCCGCGGTGACCTTCTCCTTGGTCGCGCCGCCGCCGACGTCGAGGAAGTTCGCGGGCTCCGCGCCGTTCAGCTTGATGATGTCCATCGTGGCCATGGCGAGACCCGCGCCGTTCACCATGCAGCCGATATTGCCGTCGAGCTTGACGTAGGCGAGGTCGTGCTTCCCCGCCTCCAGCTCCATCTCGTCCTCTTCGGTCTCGTCCTGCAGCGCCTCGATATCCGGCTGGCGGTAGAGCGCGTTGCCGTCGAAACCCATCTTGGCGTCGAGTACCAGAAGGTCGCCCGAACCGGTCTCGACCAGCGGGTTCACCTCCAGCATGGCGGCGTCGGTGGCGAGGAAGGCGTCGTAGAGCGTCTTGCCGAGCTTCGCCGCCTTCTTGGCCGTGTCGCCCGTCAGCTTCAGCGCGGCGGCGACCGAGCGGCCGTGGTGCGGCTGGTAGCCGGTGGCGGGATCGACGGTGATCGTGATGATCTTTTCCGGCGTCTTTTCGGCGACATCCTCGATGTCCATGCCGCCCTCCGTCGAGACGACAAAGGCGGGCATGCCGGTGTCGCGGTCGACGAGCAGGGAGAGGTAATATTCCTTCGCGATATCGGCGCCGTCCTCGATGTAGAGGCGGTTCACCTGCTTGCCCTCAGGGCCGGTCTGGTGGGTGACGAGCACGCGGCCAAGCATTTCCTCGGCGTTTTCGCGCACCGCATCGACGGACTTCACGACGCGCACGCCGCCCGCGGCATCATCGCCGAGCCCCTCGAACCGGCCCTTGCCGCGCCCACCGGCGTGGATCTGCGACTTCACGACATAGGCGGGGCCGGGCAGCTGCTTCGCGCCCTCGACCGCCTCCTCGACCGTGAAGGCGGGGTAGCCGTCACTGATCGGCGCGCCGTGCTTGGCGAGCAATTGCTTCGCCTGATATTCGTGGATGTTCATACGGTTTCCTCTAGTCCGTCATCCCCGCGAAGGCGGGGATCCATCTCCCTAAAGTCCGAACCGGGACAGGTCGTCCCAGTCGGGATTGCTTTCCTCAATCAAGCGCACTTTCCACGCCCGGTTCCATTTCTTCATTCGTTTTTCGGCGGCGATGGTGTCTTCTATGCTGTCGAAGTGGTCCGACCAGACGAGCCGGTCGCAACCATACCGTTTTGTGAAGCCGGGCAATTGCTTGTCCCTGTGTTCGCCAACGCGCCTTCTGAGATCGCTGGTTACGCCAATGTAGATTGCTCCGTTCTTCCTGTTCGTCAGGATGTAGATCCAGCCGCCCTTCCCCATTCTCCACCCCCGTTCGGTCAGTTCCTTTCAGGAGGTGGATCCCCGCCTGCGCGGGGATGACGAAGGGGGGTGGTGCGCCTTACCCCAGCGACCCGTCGAGCTTCTTGCAGGCTTCCATCAGTTCCTTCACGGCGTCGACGCTGACGCCGAAGTTTTTCTTCGCTTCCTCGCCGAGTTCGATCTCAACGATTTTTTCCACGCCGTTCGCGCCAATGATGATGGGGACGCCGACGTAAAGGCCGCTCTCGCCATATTCGCCGTCGAGCCAGGCGGCGCAGGGGAGGAGGCGGCGTTTGTCCTTGAGGTAGCTGTCCGCCATCGCGATGGCGGAGCTGGCGGGCGCGTAATAGGCGCTGCCATTGCCGAGGAGGCCGACGATCTCGCCGCCGCCCTTTCGCGTGCGGTCGACGATGGCGTCCATCTTCTCCTCAGTCGACCAGCCCATCTTGATGAGGTCCGGCACGGGGATGCCCGCGACGGTCGAATATTCGAGGACCGGGACCATGGTGTCGCCGTGACCGCCGAGAACGAAGGCGGTGACGTCCTCAACGGAGACATTGAATTCCTGCGCCAGGAACAGGCGGAAGCGGGCGGAATCGAGGACGCCGGCCATGCCGACGACCTTCTCCTTCGGGCAGCCGGAGAAGTGCTGCAGCGCCCAGACCATCGCGTCGAGCGGGTTGGTTATGCAGATGACGAAGGCATTGGGGGCGTGCGCCTTGATGCCCTCGCCCACCGCCTTCATGACCTTCAGGTTGATGCCAAGAAGATCGTCGCGGCTCATGCCCGGTTTGCGCGGCACACCGGCGGTGACGATGCAGACATCGGCGCCCGCGATGTCGGCATAATCGTCGGTGCCCTTCAGGTCGGCATCGAAGCCCTCGACGGTGCCGGACTGCATCAGGTCGAGCGACTTGCCGGACGCAGGGTCGGCGGCGATGTCGAACAGGACCGCATCGCCGAGTTCCTTCAGTCCGACGAGGTGGGCGAGCGTGCCGCCGATCATGCCTGCGCCGATAAGGGCGATCTTGTTGCGTGCCATCGTGGGGCGGTCCTTCTATTTCCGAAAGGTGAGAATCAGTCGCGGGACTATGTGCAGCGAGGCGATAGCGGCGGGCCGGAGTCGGGGCAAGCGTGCGGGCGCTGGCTGGTCATGCGGCCGTGGTCTGCTGCGGCTCTGTGGACAGGCCGTGCCCCAGTTCGAGATAATCGGCCGAGCGCATTTCCATGAGACGGCTGACCGTCCGCTTGAATTCGAAACTGCCGTCGCCGGATGCGTACAGCCCGTCCGGCTGCGCATCTGCCGATACGAACAGCTTCACCCGGTAATTGTAGAGCGCATCGATCAGCTGCACGAAGCGGGCAGCCTCGTTCCGCATGTCCGCGCCCATGACCGGGATGCCGACGAGGATAACGGTGTGGAAGGTCTGGGCGACAGCGATGTAGTCCGCGCTGCCCCGCGCTTCGCCGCACAAACGCTTGAATGAGAAGACGGCGACGCCCTTCAATGCCTTCGGAACGTGGAGGGTGCGTCCGCCGCCGACGTCGATATCGGTGCCGGACACGTGATCCGCGTCTTCGGGCGGATAGTCGGTCAGGCGGAAGAAGGCTTCGCTGAGCGCGGCGGTGGCTTCGGGGCCTTTCGGGACGTGATAGGTCTCTATGCCCGCCATGCGTTCGAGGCGGTAATCGGTTGCGCCGTTCAGCGGCACGATGTCGAGTTCGCGTTCGAGGAGCGCGATGAACGGCAGGAAGAGCTGGCGGTTAAGGCCGTCCTTGTAGAGGTCGGAGGGCGGGCGGTTGGACGTCGCGACCACGCAGACGCCCGCGTCGAAAAGCGCGGTGAACAGGCGCGAGAGGATCATGGCGTCGACGACGTTGGTGACCTGCATCTCGTCGAAGCAGAGGAGCCGCGCCTCTCCCGCCACCTTCTCGATGACGGCGTCCATGGCATCGCGCCCCTCGCCGCGCGCCGCCTTCATCGCGGCGTGCGCCTCTAGCATGAAGGCGGCGAAGTGGACGCGGCGTTTTCGCTCGATATCCACCTGGCCGTAGAACAGGTCCATCAGCATGGATTTTCCGCGCCCGACCTCGCCCCACATGTAGATGCCGCGCGGTGCGTTCTCGTCGCTGCCGCCGAACAGGCGTTTCAGGAGGCCAGGGGTTTCGCGCGCCGCTTCCAGCTCCGTCTCGAGCGTGTTCAGGCGGTCGACGGCAGCGGCCTGGTCGGGGTCGGGGCGCAGTTCGCCGCGTTCCACCAGCGCATCATAGGCGGCGCGCGTGCCGGTCATGCGCGGCTCATGACTTGCGCGGAAACTTCCTGAGGACGCCGGAGAAGGCGCAGATCAGGTTATCCGGCTGGTACAGCTCGCCGCGGATGAAGATGGTCTTGCCGGTTTCCTTGATGATCTCGCCGGTGCCGTCGAGCGGTGTCCCGACCTTGCCGCCGCCGATGAATTCGGTGTTGCAGGTGAGGGTCACGGCGCTGTGGGTGCGGAGGCTGGGCATCGCCACGGCGAAGAGAACCTGATCGATGAAGGCCATCAGGAAGCCGCCATGAAGATAGTCCTGCCAGTTGGCATGGCGGTGCTCGGTGGGAATGCGGCAGACGGCCTTTCCATCGTCACCGACGCGCATCCAGCTGGGCCCGATCAGGTCGGAGAAGCGGCCGTAATTCTCGGCGTGCCAGCGCGTCCAGCCCTTCATGGGGCCGTCCTCCTCGACGACCATGCGGCGCTGCGGGCGTTTTGCGGTTTCGGTGCTGGGTTCGCTGCTGTCTGTCATGCGGCGGATGGCGATAGCTGCGCGGAACGGGCTGTCAACTGATCGAACTGTGGCGGACGTTCTCAAAGGTTAGTCAATCCAGCGAAAGCTGGAATCCTGGTTCCGGTTTGTGTGCACTCCCCAGCAAGATCCCAGCTTTCGCTGGGATGACTGTTTAGGAAAGGGGGCTGGAGGACGCGCCCGCGCGGATTCAACAGGATTGCCGGTCGCGGCGGCTGGGCCTAGCGTCCGCGCCGACTAGCAAGAACAATAAAAACATATTCTGGGAGGGATCGACGATGACCCTGAAACCTGTTGCGCTGTCTGCCCTTGCGCTGGCGCTCGCCGCCTGCGCCGCCGATCCGGGACTGCCGCCGCCGCCCAGCATGGGGCCGGCCGCAGCCTATGAAGCGCCTGTTACGCTCGACAATGTGCGGGCCGTTGCGCGGGACCTGATCGCGGCGGGCAGCGTTGCGAATATGGTGGTCGGCGTCAGCCTGCCGGACGGGAACGAGGTGTGGATGCGCGAGGGGACGCTCGCCTTCGACACCGATATCGAGGCCGACGAGCAGAGCCTGTACCGCATTTACTCCATGACGAAGCCGATTACGGGCGTCGCGGCAGCGATCCTGATCGACGACGGCACGATCTCGCTCGACCAGCCGGTCTGTGACTTCATCGAGACGTTCTGCACGCAGCAGGTTTTGGTCGACAAGGACGTGTTCGGGGAAACGCGCGCGCCGACCGGCCCGGTCACCGTCCGGCACCTGATGACACATACCTCGGGGCTGGGTTATTCGATCATCCCGAGCGCGCTGGTCGAAGCCTATACGGAGGCAGGCGTGGTACCGGGCCTGCGGCGGCCCAATCCGCTGCGGCCGTCGGGGCCCCAGCCGTCGAGCGTGGTTGAGTTTGCCGAGCGTGTGGGCGCGATCCCGCTGCGTGTCGATCCGGGGACGGAATGGCATTATGCGGTCGGGCTCGATGTGCTGGGCGCGGTGATCGAGAAGGCGAGCGGGATGCCCTTCGAGGCGTTCCTGAAGGCGCGGCTGTTCGATCCGCTGGGCATGGACGACACCTATTTCACGGTTCCGGCCGAGGATGTGGACCGGCTGACTACCAACTATGCCTATTTCAATGGCCAGATCATCGCCTTCGACCAGCGCGGCGACAGCGAATATGCCGAGGATGCGCCCTTCCCGGCAGGCGGCGCGGGCCTCGCCTCGACCGCCGAGGACTATCTGCGCTTTGCCGAGGCCATGGCGAACGAGGGCCGGGTGGACGGTGAGCAGGCGCTGCCCAAGTCGGTTGTCGACTTCGCGACCACGAACATCATGCCCGACGGCGTGACCTTTGACGGGTTCGGCGCGAACGACCAGGGCTTCGGCGCGGGTGGCAGCGTGATCCTGAACGCCGAGCCAGCGCAGCCCGTGGGCGCCTATGGCTGGGGCGGCGCGGCCGGGACCGCCGCTTCATCGCTGGTCAATGAAGATATCGGTTATGTGATGATGACGCAGCTGATGCTGTCCGAAGGTGTTGAGCTTCGCGACCGTTTCGGCGAGGCGCTGGCCAAAGACCTCGCGCCGCTTCTGGAGGAATAAGAAATGACGATGATGAAACGACTGGTCGGGCTTGCCGCACTAGGCATGGCGACGGCGATGACGCCGGTGGCGGTATCCGCGCAGGTGCAGGCCCCGGCCGCCGCACAGGCGGAAATGCCAACCCCCTTCGTCAGCCTGCAGGAGCTGGCGAGCCGCTATGTCGCGGAGAACAAGGTCGCCAACATGGTGATCGGGGTTGGTATTCCGGGCGGCATGACCTTCTGGGTCGATGACGGCACGCTGGCCATGGGCGGCACCACCGAGGCCGACGAGCAGAGCATCTACCGCATCTATTCAATGACCAAGCCGGTGATCGGCATTGCGGCCGCGCTGCTGATCGAGGACGGGACCATCGGGCTGGACCAGCCGCTGAGCGATTTCTATCCCGAATTTGCCGAGATGCATGTATTGTCGGACCCCGACACGCCGGGCGCGACGGTCGCGGCGAAGAATGCGATTACGATTCGCCATTTGCTGACCCACACGGCCGGCCTTGGCTATTCGATCATCCCGAGCGGCATTGCGGATCTTTACCGCGAACAGGGCATCGTCCCGGGCCAGCGCAGGCCGAACCCGATGTCGCCCTCTGGCGAACAGCCAGCCGACCTCGACGAGTTCATGCAGCGCCTTGCCGCGCTGCCGCTGCGCAACGAGCCGGGGACGGAGTGGAGCTATTCCATCAGCCTGGACGTGATGGGCGCCGTGATCGAGAAGGCGGCGCGGATGCCGCTGGAAGAATTCCTGGAGACGCGCGTGTTCCAGCCGCTGGGCATGGACGATACGGGCTTCGTCGTGCCGGAGGAGGATCTCGACCGGCTGACCACGAACTATTTCATGTTCAACGGCAACATGATGCCGATCGATGGCCCTGCGGACAGCGAATATGCCGAAGCGCCACCCTTCCCCTCCGGCGGCGGCGGCCTCGCCTCCACGGCCGAAGATTATATGCGGTTCCTGACCGCGCTGGCGAATGGCGGCATGGTCGGCGGCCAGCAGGCGCTGCCTGCCGGTGCGGTCGAGCTGGCAACGTCGAACATCCTGCCGTCAGAGGCGGAGTTCCAGCTGTCATTCGGCATTACCGAGGCCTCCGGCCCGTCGCAGGGTTACGGCGCGGGCGGCTTTGTCATTACCGATGCCTCCGGCCCGCTGCCAGTCGGGACGTTCGGCTGGGGCGGTGCGGCCGGTACGCTCGCTTATGCAAACCCGGCGTCGCGCTCCGCGATAGTGATGATGACCCAGTATATGCCTCTGGGTGCCTATCCGCTGTCGCAGGAACTGGGCGCGGCGCTGGCGGCGGACACCGCGCGCCTGATGGGCGGAGCCAACGATAACTAGAACCGAGCAAGCCCATGCCCTGCTGCTGATCGGACCGGCGCTCCTCCTTGGCGGCGCGCTGGTCAGTCAGCACGGGTTCGGCCTGTACCCTTGCGAGATGTGCATGTGGCAGCGCTGGCCGCATGCGGCCGCGCTGGTCATGGCCAGCCTGACGCTGCTGGTTCACAGGCAGCGGCGCGGGGTGCTGCTGATGCTGGCGGCACTGGCCGTCTTGCTGAGCGGCGCGGCGGGCGTGTTCCACGCGGGCGTCGAATATGGCCTGTGGGAAAGCCCGCTCGCCTGCACGGCGGTTACCATCGGCACGAGCGGCGATTTCCTGGCCGATCTGGCCGCCGCGCCCGTCGTGCGCTGCGACGCCGCAGCCTGGACGCTGTTCGGAATCTCACTTGCCGGCTACAATGCCATCTTCTCGATCCTGATAGGCGGGCTTTCCCTGTGGTGGCTGAAACGAAGAGCGTGAGCGAACAAGAAACCCACGCGATGATCCGCGTCGATCACGCCGGTGAGTATGGCGCCGCGCGGATTTACGCCGGGCAGCTGGCCGTGATGGGCAACCGTCATCCCGACGCCGCCGAGATCGAGCGGATGCGGCAGCAGGAGCAGCGGCACCTCGACACCTTCGACCGGCTGATCAACGAGCGGCAGGTGCGGCCGACGATCCTTGCGCCTGTATGGGATGCGGCGGGCTTTGCGCTGGGCGCGGCGACGGCGCTGATGGGGCCGCGGGCCGCCATGGCATGCACGGCAGCCGTCGAGACCGAGATCGACAGGCATTATGCCGAGCAGGAAGCCGCGCTGGCCGGAAGCGATCCCGAGCTGGAAGGCCATATCGCGAAGTTTCGCGCCGAAGAGCTCGAGCACAAGGAAACCGCCATCGCGCATGGGGCCGAGGATGCGCCGGGTTATCCCGTGCTGAGCGCGGTGATTCGCGCCGGTTGCCGCGCGGCGATTGCGGTCTCGAAACGATTCTAGAGGTCCGCTGCCGGACCCGGGCAGCAGCCGGCTTAGCCGAGCAGGCCCGCATCCCGCGCGGCCGCAAGATTCGCACGCGACACCGGCACACCCAGACCGTTGGACAGGTGGAGGGTGGCTGTGCGACCGCTCTGTATGCCGTTCTCGACTGCCGACTTCGCCACCCACCAGCTGCGGTGGACCTGCAGGCCCGGTGTCGGCGCAGCCTCCCGCATCGCATCGGCAAGGCGCATCAGCAGCATCTCCGAACGGCCCGCGCCGTGGACACGGACATAGTGGTCCTCACTTTGGAGTGCGAGAATGGGGCCGAAGCCGGCAGGCAAGCGGGCAAGCAGCGGCGGATCTGGCTCCTCGGTCATGGAAGACGCGGCGTCGGCGCCCCCCGTGTCGGCAGCCACCCTGCCCGCCTGTGCACGCGTGACGGCAGTGGCCGCCTGCCGAACGGCGTCGACGCCGTCGCTGCGCGCCCGCCACCAGAAGATGCCCGCGATCAACAGGCTGACGATCGTGACGTTCTGGTAAAGGAGGATGAAGGGCACCGCTGGCCCGCCGCCCCAGTCAATCACGAATAAGACAACGAACGTCATTGGCACGCAGCCGATGAAGATGCCGGGCAGCAGGAAGAAGCCGTAGGGCAGATCGAAGGCACGGCTGGCCCAGCGCGCGCCCTCGATGATCGGCATGAAGATCAGGTAACCGGGCAGGATCGTGACGACCCAATAGGCGAGCCGCGCGGGGAACGGGCCAAGGCCCATGGTGCCGAACGCGCCAACCAAGGCCATCAGGACCGCGACCGCCACCACCACGCCAAGCGCGATCAGATGTGTGCGCACCCAGTCGCGAAGCGGCAAAGGATTTCCGCGCCGGTTCACGCTTCGCAAACGGGCAAGCCGCCCGTTTTACGAACTATTCTAGCCATCTTCTGCATTTACCTTTGCTCTCCCTGCCCGGGCCGCTCACCTTACCGGCCGAACGCTAGCAGCGAGACGAGGCAGATGGAACGTCACAAGCAGGTTTCCGGGACACCGACGACGATGAAGAAAGACGTCTGGATATCAGTCGCTATCACGGCGGCGATCACCGCCGCCGTGACGTTGTGGTTTACCTATATGGCCGTCAGCGGGGGTGAGCCACGCTCTGTGGGAGCCATCCCAAGACTGGTTCCGGCGGACGTGCCATGGATCGTCTGGCTGCATCTGGTGACGGTAGTACCCGCCGTTCCGCTCGGTGCCTACATACTCTGGCGGCCGAAAGGTACGCCCAGCCACAAGATGATGGGCCGGGTATGGGCGGCGCTGATGTTCACAACCGCCTGCACGGCATTCTTCATCCGGTCCACGTCGGATGGTTTCAGCCCGATCCACCTGTTCGCGGTATTGACCTTCGTTTCCCTGCCCTACGCGCTAATCCAGGTGCGGCGGGGGAATGTCGAAGCGCACCTGCAGGCGATGCGCGGCACCTATATCGGCCTGATCGTGGCCGGGCTGTTCGCGATGCTGCCGGGCCGCACAATCTGGGGCCTCCTGTTTGCCTGAATCGCCGAGGCCTCAATGCGAATGCTTCGTCCCGTCCGCGTGGCTGTGCGCCATGGGTGAGGTCAGGCTGTCATAGACGAAGCCGACGAAGGTGTTTTCGTCGATGAAGCCGCCGGACCGTCCCTCCGCATAAGCGGCGGCGGGGCGGGCGGCGAGAACGGCGTCGCGGGTCTCGCCCGCGTCGATCCGGGCCTGAACGGCGTTCATCACCGTGAAGAGCATGTCGCGGTAGGCGGCGAGGTCGGCGCGGTCGGTGACGCGGCCATGGCCGGGGATAATCTTCGTGTCGGCATTGGCGAGGCCGAGGCCCGTATCGATGGCGGCGATAAGGCCCTGGATCGAACCTCCTGAATCGCGGTCGATGAAGGGGAAGGTGCCCGCCGTTTCAGCGAAGAAGGTGTCGCCCATGTGGAGGACGTTGGCATTGCGGAAGTGAATCAGCGCATCGCCGTCGGTGTGGGCGTTCTGGACGTGGACGGCGCGGATGGTGTCGCCGTTGATGTGAAAGCTCTGGCGCATGTCGAAGGTTAGGACCGGCAGCGCGGCATCGGGTGCAGGCGCGACCTCTCGCGGGCCGCTCGAGCCGCGGGCCATGCGGCGGCGGACATTGTCATGCGCGACGATGAGCGCTCCCGACTGTCCGAAATTCTCGTTCCCGCCGGTGTGATCGCCGTGCCAGTGCGTGTTGACGAGGAAGTCGACGCTGGCACCCGGACCGGCGATCTCGCGGATCTTCGCCATGATCTTTTCGGTGAGCGGGGCGAACTGGTCATCGACGAGGAAGACGGCGTCCTCGCCGAAGCTGAGGCCGATATTGCCGCCTGCCCCGTAAAGAACGTGAACGCCGTCCGCGACCTGCTCCGAGGTAATCTCGACGCTGGAGAAATCGCGCTGCGCCGCGGCGGGGGCGGTTAGCAGGGCGGCGGTGCTTGCAGCGAGGGCGATGGAGCGGAGGATCATGGGGCGGTTTCCCTTGGTTCGGTAGGCGTTGGGGGGTTCGGGTTCGGTTCTAGGCGGACCGGCAGAAGGCGTCCATCGGCGGTGCGCCTGGCGACGAGCAGCATCGGGCCCTCGCGAAGGGCATTCTCCAACGCTGGCGCGGAGCGTTCGTCGACGAACATGCGTCCGCCCACAAAGGCGAAGGGGAGGCTGCGGCGCGGGCTGACGAAGGCAAGCTGTGTGTCGTTCGTGCGCACCGGGAAGGTGCACGACGCGCCCATTGGCTGGATGCGGGTGCGGCTGGCGTCCGGTGGCGGACCGTCGAGGCAAAGCTGGCAGAAGGCGTCGGTTTCGCATGGGGCGGCGTCGCCGCGGACCTGCCAGTCGTAGGTGAAGCGGATGTAGCGGCCACGGACAAGGTCGCGCGGGTCATAACCGGCGACAGGGATGTGCCAGGTCTCCGCATTGGCGAGGGCGATCTCTTGCCGGACGATGGCAATCGCTAGGACGAGGGCGGGCAGTGCGAGCGCGAATGGCAGGAACCAGCGCCTCATGACGCCTCGACGCGGAACAGGCGGCGGGTGCCCCACGCCAGGCCGATCAGCAGGAACCCGGCGACGATCAGGCCGAGGCCGGTGGTGGCCTGCGATCCGAACAGCTCGAAATAGACGAGGAACAGGCGGATCGCGAGTGCGGCGACGGCGAGGCGGTATAAACCGCTCCAGTCCGCGCGGGCCGCGGCGATGGCGATCCAGATCCACATGGCGGCAAAGATCAGCGCGCCGATGAAGCGCGGAATGATGGCGTCGGGATGCGGGACCACGGTCGCAAGCGCGACGGCGATGGCGGTGCCAAGGAGGAGCGGGAGCGCGAGAGCGGGGCCAAAGACGGGGCGGCGGTGAAGTCCGAAGATGGCTGCTGCGACAGCAAGGCCGACGGGGAGAAGGCGGATCAGGTTCCGGCTGGCGTCGGTGCTGCTGATCTCACCGGCCCAGGTCAGGTGAATGAAGCTGGCGAACAAAAGGAGAGCCGCGAGGCCAGCCTTCCTGAGACCCTGCCCGAACGGGTCGGCGCGGAGCGAGGAGACGGCGACGAGGATCCACGGGGTTGCGGCGGCGAGACCCTGTACCAGCCGCTCGGTGGCAACGGAGCCATCCATCGCCATCGCGGCGCTGACGACGGCCAGGCTGGCGACGCCCGCGAGGAGATAGCCGGAGACACGGGTTCGTCCGGCGAGGAGAAGTGTCGGCGCGGCCAGCACGAGCCAGGTCGCGAAGAGGCGCCAGATGTCGCCGGTGAGCTGGTAGATTTGCGCCTGCAGGCCAAGACCGCCGACGATAAGCGCGGTGAAGACGATCAGCGCGATCTCGCCGGTCCAGAGCTGGTCTTGCTGCCGCGCACGCCAGACAAGCGCGCCTGCGCCAATCAGAAGCGCCATGTGCACGGCGAGCTTCAACCCGTCCGGGATGGTGGCCCAGTTCGCAGCGATGAGCGCAACGATGCCGAGCGCGATGGCGAGGCCGCCGAGCGCGGCGATGGACCAGAGCCAGAGAGGGCGGGCACGCTCCGCCTCGAAGGCACGGATGCGGGCGGCGGCGGCGGTGTCGATGACACCCGCCCGCTCCCAAAGCTCGATCCGGTCTTCCATCCCCATCGCCGCCCTCTTGCCGGGGCGAGTCGCGGGTGTCGAGTTTCCACGGGCTGTGCACAGGATGCTGACAGGGGCTGCACAGGGTTTCACAGCCGTTGTTCGGCAGGTTCTTGTGCTATTCGCCAGTGGGTCAAATCTGGTAACCGTTGGATATGGCCACCAACCCCGTCACCCTGTTCGCCGAAAGCGGCGCCACCGAACTGCCGCAGAATCTCGAGGCGGAAATCGCGCTTCTGGGCGCGATGATGATCGACAACCGGATCGCCGAGGACGTGCAGATGAAGCTGCGTCCCGATCATTTCTTCGAGCCGCTGCACCAGCGGATCTACGCGCAGCTGCTGAAGCTGATCGACCGGGGGATGCTGGCCAATCCGGTGACGCTGCGCCCGACCTTCAAGGACGATCCGGCGCTGAAGGACCTTGGCGGCCCGGCCTATCTGAACGCGATGACGGAGCGCACCGCAGGCCTGATCGCGGCGCGGGACTTCGCGCAGCAGATTTACGATCTGGCGCTGCTGCGGTCGCTGGTCACGGTCGGCCGGGGCATGGTCGAGGCGGCGAGCGACACCAGCGAGGATGTCGATCCGCAGGGCAAGATCCAGGACGCCGAAATGGCGCTGTACGAGGTCGCGGAAGAGGGCGGGTCGAGCGGCAAGGCGCTGAATTTCGCGCAGGCCGCGACGCAGGCGGTGGAGATGGTGAACATCGCGCTGCAGTCGGGCGGCAACCTCTCTGGCCTGACCACCGGCCTTGACGGGATCAACGCGAAGACGGGCGGCATGCACCGATCGGACCTCGTGATCCTCGCCGGGCGGCCGGCCATGGGCAAGACCGCGCTGGCGACGAACATGGCGTTTGCCTGCGCCGAGCGGTTCATGCGCGACATGGCCGACGGCGACGAGGTGGACAAGAGCTCCGGGCGCCCGGTGGGTTTTTTCAGCCTGGAGATGTCGGCGGATCAGCTGGCGACCCGTATCCTGGCCGAGCAGGCGGAGATCAATTCCGAGGACCTGCGCATGGGCAAGATTAGCCAGCAGGATTTTCGCGGCCTGACGCGGGCAGCGGCGAAACTGGACAGCCTGCCGCTCCTCATCGACGACACGCCCGGCCTGACCATCGCGGCGCTGCGGTCGCGCGCGCGGCGGATGAAGCGCCAGCACGGTGTCGGCATGATCGTCATCGACTACCTGCAGCTGCTGACGGGAACGAGCCGCAAGTCCGCCGAGAACCGGGTACAGGAAATCTCGGAGATTACCCGCGGGCTGAAGACGTTGGCGAAGGAACTGAACGTGCCGGTTCTGGCGCTGTCGCAGCTGTCGCGCCAGGTCGAACAGCGGGAGGACAAGCGGCCCCAGCTATCCGACCTGCGCGAATCCGGGACCATCGAGCAGGACGCGGACATCGTGATGTTCGTCTACCGCGAGGAATATTATCACGCCTCCAAGAAGCCCGAGGATGGCGGCGACAAGTTCGACCAGTGGATGGAGAAGGCCAAGCAAATTCATGGCCATGCCGAGGTGATCGTTGCCAAGCAAAGGCATGGCGCGACGGGTATCGTGCCGCTGATGTTCGATGCGCAGTATACCCGCTTCCGCGACCGCGCGCCGGAAGGGATGGAAGAGAGCTACCAGTAGCGCCCTGCCCGTCCCGTCCGGCGGTGATGCGGAGACCTGTTAGAAGCGCGCGCTGATCTCGATGCCGTAGAGGCGCGGCGGGCCGGCGATGTAGGTCGGACGGCCGAACGAGCCGCCAGTGTTGCCCGCGTCGATCAGGTAATCCTCGTCGAGGAGGTTCTGCGCGAAGCCGGTGATGGCGTAGCGGCCATCACTGAAGGCGACGCCGCCGCGCAGGTTGACGAGCGCATAGCCGTCCTCCCGCGTCAGCGGGCTGTTCGGCACCTCAAAGAAGATCTCGCTGTTGTAGACAACGCTCGGTGTCAGGAAGACCGTCGTGTCGGCGATGTCGTAGCGGAGGTCGAAGCCTGCCGAGGCGGAGTGTTCCGGGGTCAGGCGGAAGCGGCTGTCCCGGAACTGGGTCGCGCCGCCGTCTGCCGGTTCGCCGATCGCGGCATCGATATAGCCGTAGGTCGCGAAGACCGAGAGCCACGGCGCGACGCGGGCGTTCACCTCAAGCTCCGCGCCGATATTCTGGGCGGTGCCGGCGTTGAAACTTTCCACCATGCCCTGATCGTTGATCAGCGAGACCTGGAAGTTGTCGTAATCCTGGTAAAAGACGCCGAGCGTGGCGGTAACGGCGCCGACCGTGCCCTTGATGCCCGCCTCGTAGTTCCAGACAGTTTCTTCATCGACGATCAGTTCGTCCTGCTGGGCTGCGGTCAGCCCGCGCGGATCGGTGCTGAGATCGATTACGGGCGAGCGGCGACCCTTCGACACTGTGCCGTAGACGTTGATGCCATCCGTGACCTCGTAGAGGGCATTGAAGCGCGGCAGCCAGGCGTCGAAGTCGCGGGTCAGCGCGAACAGTTCGCCGTTCGTGTCGGTGGCTCCGAGAAGGGAGACGCCGGGCGCGCCGACGCTGGCGAAGATCACGCTGCCGGGCTGGTCGGCGAAGTAGGTCGATGTGCGGTCTTCGTAAAGGTAGCGGAGGCCTGCCGTAAGTTCGAGGCGTTCGATCGGCTCGACGGTGAGGTCGGCGAAGACCGAATAGGTCGAAAAGTCCCCGCCATTCTGGAACACCGACTCGTAAGGCAGGACGCTTGCCGCGCCGCCGGTCAGGATTGCGGTGGCGTTGGTGGCACTTAGCGAACCGTCGGCCGCGACGCACGGATCCGCGCCGCCAAGTGCGCCGGAGATCGCGCCCTGTAGCGGGGCGAACGGGGCGAAGGGCGCGCAGGCGATATAGGTGCCCTCGTCGGTGGAGAAGGGGACGGCCTGCGTTCCGCGTTCGAAGAACATGTTCGCGCCAAAGAACCCGCGCAGGATGCCGCCGTCATCATAGGCAAGGCGAACTTCGCTCGACACCTGCTCTCCCTCCGCATCCTCGGCGAATTCAAGGTAGAACAGCGCGGTGCCGTCGGCGTCGAACGTCTCGACGCTGTCGAAACTGCGGAAGCCGTTGATCGTCGTGAAGGTCAGGTAATCGGTGATCGGCAGCTCGACCGTCACGTTGGCGTCGATGATGTGGCGTTCGAGCTTCAGTTCGTCGATGCCGAGCACGCTTTCGGAGAAGGGCGAGCCGCCGAGTTCCGCGAAGGTGAAGGGCGAGGTGTCGCCGCCGGTGGGCGCGATGGAGCCGGACTTGAATGCCGTGCCGGGATTGTTCTGCTCCTCATAGGTAACCACCACGTCGATCGTGCCGTCACCGGCGAAAAGGCGCGCCGAACCGCGGAGGCCGAACTGGTCGATGCCGTTCAGGTCGCGCTGGTCGATGCCGACGATGGCCGCGCTTGCCGTGCCCGACTCGCCGGCGATGTTCTCGATATAGCCATCGCGATATTCGTAATAACCGGCGAGGCGAAGGGCGATGTCGTCGCCTGCGATGTTCACCATTCCCTCAACTTCCTGCGCGTCGAAATTGCCGTAGGAGGCGGTGACATAGGCGGAATTGTCGAGTTCCGGCCGGGCGGTGATGACGGAGATCGCGCCGATGGTGGCGGCGGTGCCGAACAGGGTCGCCTGCGGGCCCTTCACGACCTCGACCCGGTCGAGATCGAAGAACTTGAAGTAGGAACCGCGCGAACGGGAAACGTCGACGCCGTTATAGTAGATAGTCACGCGCGGGGCGATCTGCGCGCTGCCCGAATCCGAGGTGATGCCGCGAATGACGAAACCCGGATTGTTGGCGCTCTGTTCCTGCACGATCAGGCCGGGGATGTAGGCGGACAGCTCGTCGAACTCGTCGATGCCGATGCGCTCGAGCTGTTCGGCGGACAGTGCTGAGACGGTAAGCGGCACGTCGGTCAGCGCTTCCTCCCGCTTTTGCGCGGTGATGATGATGACATCGTCCGCTTGAGCGAGCTGGGTCGGGTCGGCGGCCTGCGCGAAGGCGGGCGCGGCGGACAGCGCCAGCGTGGTGGAAGCAAGGACTTTGGCGAGAAACGGTGCGCGGTTCATGGTGGGACCCCGTGATGCGATTGAACACGGGTGGAGCCGCTAAGGCGGCGATGTGACAGCTCCGCGCTGTTTGCGTTGCAGCGCGGTTACCGTCTTGTGTCAGAACGAAGATACTCGTCCCGTGTTGCGGCGCAGCAACATCTGACAGCGCCTCGGTTCGTCAGCCTGCGGGAACGAACTCGGCCTTGAAGAGGGCGCGGGTTTCGCCGTCCAGGGGGACATCGATGGTGTATGACCCTTCCGCATAGGGCCCGGCCTCATAGGGCGCGAGAAGGACGGTGAGGTAGAGTGCGCGCATGTCGTTCGCGCGGCCGTCGAGAATGACCGGCTGGTCCGCAAGCGGCGGGCAGGTCCAGAAGTCGTCGGTATCGGCGGCATCTTCCGCGCGGTCCGCTGGCGGCTCCTCCCCGCGCCGCTCGGCCTGTTCGGCGGCGAGCGCGGTGCAGTAGGTTTCGGTCAGCGTTTCGCGCGCTTCGGGCCAGTTGACGAAGAGGTCGCGCAGTTGAAGCTCGCGGTTCTCCGCCTTTGACCAGAACACGCTGTCATAGAAGCGGTTGCCGTGGGCGCCGCCGTCATAGCGGTCGGTTTCGGACTTAAGGACCAGGAGCGTCGGCGAGTTGAGCGTGACGGTCCAGCGCTGGTCGTAGAAGAGCGGCCGCGCTTTCTCGCCGTTTTCGACGAGCATCTGCGCATGTTTGCGGGCGTTTGCGCGCATCTCGGCTTCGGCGGCGGCGGCTTCGGAACGCAGGCGGTCGAGAAGGCCGGGATAGGCGGCGAGTTCGGGCGGGGCGTGCCAGGAAAAGTTCAGCGTCGGCGAACGGCCGCGCATCATCAGTTCCTCGGCCAGCACGGTGCGGGTGTCGTCGGTAGACGCCTGCCGCGCCTTGAAGCTGGCATTGTCCATACCGGGCGCCGCGCCGGTGTCCTCGGTTGTCTCGCCGCAAGCCGCAAGCGCAAGCAGCGCCGCGCCCGCAAGACCCAATCCTGCCTTCATGTGTCGAATCGCCCCCATGCGCTCGCCCTTGCTCTTTTCGGCCGCCCGGTCTTTCGCGCGCCCGGTCAGGCGCGGCGCCAAGTCGTACCGTCCGGCCCATCTTCCAGAATGATGCCCTCGGAGGCAAGCTCGTCGCGGATCCGGTCTGCCTCGGCGTAGTTTTTGGCGGCTTTCGCGGCGGTGCGGGCGGCGATGCGGGCAGTGATGTCGGCTTTCTCTGCGTTTGCGTCGCCTTGGGCCCAACCCCGCGGATCGCCCTGCAGCAGACCAATGAGCTGGCCGGATGCGCGAAGCAGAGCCGGATCGTCGATGCCGGATAGCCTTGCCAGCACATGGGGTAGGTTCATGTCCTCCGACAGGGCTGCAACCACGTCGGGATCAGCCGTGCCCCCTTCCCGAGCGCTGCCCGTGGCTAGTTTGCGATACCAGCTATCGAGGCGCTTCTTCGCTTGCTCCAGCAGGCTTTCGGTCCATTCGAGCGGCTGGCGGTAGTGGGCCATGAGCATGGCGAGGCGGATGGTTTCGCCGCGGTGGCCCTGTTCGAGGAGCTTGGGGACGGTGACGATGTTGCCGAGGCTTTTCGACATCTTCTCGTCGGACATCGAGAGGAAGCCATTATGCATCCAGACGCTGGCGAATTCGTCTGAGCCGCCGCCGTCGTGGGCGCAGCGGCCCTGGGCAGCCTCGTTCTCGTGATGCGGGAAGATGAGGTCCTGGCCGCCGCCGTGGATGTCGATGGTGGGACCGAGCTTCTCGCGGATCATCGCGGTGCACTCGGTATGCCAGCCGGGGCGGCCCCGGCCCCACGGTGAGTCCCAGCCGGGCTGGTCGGGGGCGCTGGGCTTCCAGAGGACGAAGTCCTGCGCGTTCTTCTTGTAGGGCGCGACCTCGACGCGGGCGCCGGCGACCATCTCGTCGAGCGGGCGGCGGGATAGCGAGCCATAGCCCTCGTCCGACGTGGTGTCGAACAGGACGTGACCCTCGGCGGCGTAAGCGTGACCACGCTCGATCAGCGTGGTCAGCATCGCGATCATCTGGTCGATGAAGTCGGTCGCGCGCGGGGCAATGACGGTGTCCACGTCGACGCCGAGGGCGCGGGCGTCTTCCTCATACCAGCCCTCCGCCTCCCGGCTGACCTGTTCGACGGTGCGGCCGGTTTCGGCGGCCTGCGCCATGATCTTGTCGTCGATGTCGGTGATGTTGCGGGCGTGCCAGACCGCATCTTCGCCGTAGTGATGGCGAAGCACGCGCTTCAGGACGTCGAACACGATTTCCGGGCGGAAATTGCCGATATGGGCGCGCGAATAGACGGTCGGGCCGCAGACATACATAGTGATGCGGGAGGGGTCGGCCGGCTCGAACACGACCTTTTCCCGGCGGCGCGTGTCGTAGAGGCGGAGGGGCGGCAGGGCGGTCACAGCTCGACGCTTTCCGCCTGATCGAGAAGCGCGTCGAGGGCGTCGCGTTCGTTCTCCTCATAACCCTCGGCTTCGGCGCTGATCGCGCGGCGGCGTTCGACGAACTCTTCCACCTCCTCGGCGAAGAGCGCGAGGACGGGACCGGAACGGGCGTCGGCGAGCCACACGGGGCGGTCGGCAGGAACAACATCGAAAATGAGCGTGAGGAGCATCCAGCTGAGGACCGCGAGGAGGAGGCCTTTCACGGCGCCGAAGCCAAGGCCAAGCAGGCGGTCGAGGGGGCCGATGACGCTGTTTTTTACGCGGCTGCCTAGCGCGGCGGCGACGGCCTTCAGGAGGCCGAAGGTGACGAAGAACAGGACGAGGACCGTGACGACGGAGGCGGCAGTGGCGTTGTCGATGAAGCCGGAGATGATGGCGAGCGCCTGATCGAAATAGAGATTCACGGCGATGATGCCGCCGACCCAGGCGAGAAGGCCGAGGATCTCCGTCACGAAGCCGCGCTTCAGCCCCAGCAGGGCGAAGAGGCCCAGCAGGAAGAAGAAGACGTAATCGAAAGCGGTGAGGTCGGTCATGAGCGGGCCGCTGTTATACGCCTATTCAAGGCTCGTCACCCGCCTGTGAGGCGACTAGGCGCGCGCCTAGCTGCCGCTGGCGAGATGCGCCACGAGGTCAGCGAGGTGGCCGAAACTTTCGACGCGCATGCCGGAGGGGGGCTTGCCGCCGGGCGGGGCGATGGCCCGGTCGAAGCCGAGCTTCTTCGCCTCCTTCAGGCGAAGCTGGAGGTGCATGGCGGGGCGGATCTCGCCCGAGAGCGCGAGTTCGCCAAGAGCGACGCCGCCAATGGAGACGGGCGTGTCGGTGAGCGCGCTGACAAGGGCGGTGGCGACCGCGAGGTCGGCGGCGGGGTCGGAGACGCGCAGACCGCCAGCGATGTTCAGATAGACCTCGCACTGCGAGAAGCTGAGGCCGCAGCGCGCCTCCAGCACCGCGAGGATCATGGCCAGGCGGCCGGAATCCCAGCCCACGACGGCGCGGCGCGGGGTGGCACCGGAAGCGAGGCGAACGACGAGCGCCTGAACCTCCACCATGACCGGGCGCGTGCCCTCCATGGCGGGGAAGACGACGGAGCCGGGCACCGCCTCCTCCCGCTGGGTCAGGAACAGGCTGGAAGGGTTCGCGACTTCGGTCAGGCCGCGTTCTTCCATCGCGAACACGCCGATCTCGTCGGTGCCGCCGAAGCGGTTCTTGACCGCACGGAGGATGCGGTACTGGTGCGAGCGCTCGCCTTCGAAATAAAGGACCGTGTCGACCATATGTTCGAGGACGCGGGGACCGGCGATGTTCCCCTCCTTGGTGACATGGCCGACGAGAACGAGCGCGGTGCCGGTCTGCTTGGCGAAGCGGATGAGTTCCTGCGCGGAGGCGCGGACCTGCGTGACGGTGCCGGGCGCGCCCTCCAGCACGTCGGAGTGCATGGTCTGGATGGAGTCGATGACGAGGAGTGCGGGCGGCTGTCCGTCTGTCAGCGTCGTCAGGATATCGCGAACGGAGGTGGCGCTGGCGAGTTCGAGCGGTGCATCGCCAAGGCCGAGGCGGCGGGCGCGCAGGCGAACCTGATCGGCTGCCTCTTCCCCCGAGATATAGACGACGCGGCGCCCGGACTGCGCAAGCTTTCCGGCGACCTGGAGAAGGATGGTCGACTTGCCGATGCCGGGATCGCCGCCGATCAGAACCGCAGAGCCGGGCACGAGACCGCCGCCGAGCGTACGGTCCAGTTCGCCGATGCCCGTTTGCGCGCGCGGCGGCAGCGGGGTGTCGGTGGACAGGGTCTCGAGCGCGACCTTCGCGCCGCCGGTGGTCAGCGAGTGGCGCGCGCTGAACGGCGTGACGACCGCGCCTGCATCCTCGATGAGGGTGTTCCACTCCGCGCAGTCGGGACACTGGCCCTGCCACTTGGTCTGGATGGACCCGCAGGCGGTGCAGGAATAGCGCTTCTTCGGCTTGGCCATTCCCGCCGTTTACCGGGAACGAATAGAGAACGCAAAGCGTGTGTGCGCTTTTCTTGCGCCCGAAGACGGCTAAGGACGTTCAGGATAGAATGACCGTCCCCCTTCGCCTGACCATCGACACCGCCGCGCTGGCCGACAACTGGCGGTGGTTCGCAGCGCGGTCGGGGACTGCGCGGGCGGGCGCGGCGGTGAAGGCCGACGGATATGGGCTGGGCGCGCGCGAAGTGGTCCGGGCGCTGGCGGCTGCAGGCTGCCGGGATTTTTTCTTCACGACCTACGACGAGATTGCCGCCTTCGGAGCGGTGCCGGACGGGCTGACCTTTTATGCGCTGCATGGCTTTCGGGAGGGCGATGCGCCGCGAGAGGGTGTCGTGCCGGTGCTGAACACCGAGGGGCAGATTGCGCGGTGGAAGGCGGCGGCGGCTGGTGAACGCTGCGATGTGAAGGTCGACACGGGCATGAACCGGCTGGGGCTGCCGTACAAGGCGGTCACGGCGGAGACGCCGGCGGGGCTGAATATCGGGACACTTCACTCGCACCTCGCCTGCGCCGACGAGCCGGACAATGCGATGAATGCGCGGCAACTAGCGCGATTCCGGGACGTCGTGGCGCGGGTTTCGCCGCCAGCGGCCTCCTTGTGCGGATCGGGCGGGGTCCTGCTTGGCGAAGATTATCATTTTGACCTGACCCGGCCGGGCCTCGGAATTTACGGCGGCATTCCGCATCCGGCGGCAGAAGGGAAGCTGAAGCCGGTGGTCGGTATCGAGGCGGAGGTGCTGCAGGTTCGCGGCGTCGAAGCCGGCGAGACGGCGGGCTATGGCGGAACCTGGACAGCGCCGCGCGCGACGCGGCTGGCAACGCTGAACATCGGTTATGCAGATGGGTATCTGCGCGGCTTTTCGGGGACGGGACTGGCAAGCGCGGACGGCCACACCTTTCCCGTCGTGGGACGGGTGTCGATGGACATGACGATCGTCGACATCGGGGATGCCGATCTAAAGGAAGGTGACTGGATGCAGATCGCCTATGACCTGCCCATGGCCGCAGCGCAGTCGGGCCTGTCGCAATATGAGTTGCTGACTGGGCTGGGTGGCCGCTATCAGCGCCGCTACACATGACCTGCTGCGCCCCATGACCCAGAGCTTTGTCCGGCTGTTCTCACCCTTCGGGGCAGGGGTGATCGCGCTGCTGGCCTCGATTGGCCAGACCGTGATCTTTGCCGGGCGCGCCATCTGGGCCGCATTAACGCCACCCATCTATCCCGCGAGGCTGGCGCAGCAGTTGTTCATCATCGGCTATTTCTCGCTGCCCGTCGTCGGGCTGACAGCACTGTTTACCGGCGCGGCGCTGGCACAGCAGATCTATGTCGGCGGCGAGCGGTTCAATGCGGCAAGCACGGTGCCCGCCGTGACGGTAATCGCCATCGTCCGCGAGCTGGCCCCGGTGCTGGGCGGGCTGATGGTATCCGGCCGCGTGTCATCGGCCATGGCGGCGGAGCTTGGCACGATGCGGGTGACCGAGCAGATCGACGCGCTGCGGACGCTGCGAACCGATCCGTTCCAGTTCCTCGTCGCGCCGCGCGTGGTGGCGGCGGTCATCGTCCTGCCCCTGCTGACGCTGGTGGCAAACGCGATTGGCGTGATGGGCGGCTATCTGCTTGCGGTGTACCGGCTGGGCTTCAACGCCGCGAGCTACCTGGAGACGACGCGCGCGTTTCTGGAGGTCGACGATATCATTTCGTCCCTCGTAAAGGCGGCGGTGTTCGGGTTCATCCTGTCCCTGATGGGCTGTTACCACGGTTATCATGCCCGCGGCGGCGCGGCGGGTGTCGGGGCGGCCACGACGAACGCCGTCGTCAGCAGTTTCCTCCTGATCCTGCTCGCGAACCTCCTGATTACCGTGCTGGTGTTCGGATGAGCGGGCGCGGGGTGAGCCTGGAAATTGCCGGGCTTCGGAAAAGCTTTGACGACAAGATCGTTCTGGACGGCGTGAACCTGGGCGTGCTGCCCGGTCAGTCGCTGGTCATCATCGGCGGATCAGGCGCGGGCAAGTCGGTCCTCCTGAAATGTATTCTTGGCCTTATCGATGCCGATTCCGGGACGGTGCTGGTCGACGATATCGACATGACCGAGCCGGATAACGACCGGCGCGAGCAGGCGCGCGAGCGGATCGGCATGCTGTTCCAGGGCGGCGCGCTGTTCGATTCGATGCCCGTTTGGCGAAATATCACCTTTGCCCTGACACAGGGCCGCGCGCGCGAAGCGGAGCGGATGCACGCAATCGCGGTCAACATGCTGGAGAAGGTCGGGCTGGAACCGCATGTCGCGGACCTGCGCCCGGCGGAAATTTCCGGCGGCATGCAGAAGCGCGTGGCGCTGGCACGGGCCATCGCGGCGGGCCCGGACCTTATTTTCTTCGACGAGCCGACCACGGGGCTCGACCCAATCCGGGCGAATACCATCAACCAGCTGATCCGCGGGTTGGTCACCGATTTGGGATGCACGGCCGTCACGATCACGCACGACATGGAAAGTGCACGGCAGATTGCCGACCATGTCGCGATGCTGCATGAGGGGCGCATCGTGTGGGCCGGGCCGGTCGCTGAGCTTGACGATAGCGGCAATCCGCTTGTTGACCGCTTCATCCACGGGAGAGTGGAATGAGCATCACGGGCATCGAGCATGTGCAGTTGACGATGCCGCGTGGACGTGAGGCGAATGCGCGCGCCTTTTACGGCAATCTTCTCGGCATGACCGAAGTGGAGAAGCCCGCGACGCTGAGCGGCGAAGGATGCTGGTTCGAGGCGGGAGAGGCCCGCGTGCACCTGGGCGTCGATACTGCATTCCGGGCGGCAACCAAGGCGCATCCGGGGTTGATAGCCGTAGGCTTGCCTGCACTGGCCGAGCGCCTGGCCGAGGCCGGGTACAATCCGAAGTGGGACTCGCGCCTGCCCGGGTTCGACCGGTTTTTCGTCAAGGACCCGTTCGGCAATCGCCTCGAACTCATGGAAGCGTCCGCCTGACGTCCCTATCTTCGCCGTCATGAGCGAACCGCTTTACAATAGCCGGATCCTGAGACTGGCCGCCGAGGTGCCGCATTTCGGGCGTCTCGATGCGCCAATGGGTACGGCGCGCAAAGTCTCGCCTGTCTGCGGCAGCCGGGTCGATGCGGATGTTGATGTGAACGCGGGCGGACGGATCAACCGCTTCGCGCAGGACGTGCGGGCCTGTGCGCTGGGGCAGGCGTCGGCCTCGCTGCTCGGTTCGCGGGTCATCGGGCTGTCGGGGCCGGAGATTGTTGCAGCCGGAGAGGCACTGGGAGCCTATCTGCGCGCCGAAGGACCGCTGCCCGGCGGCTGGCCTGAGCTTGAAATCTTCGGACCCGCGCAAGCGCACAAGGCGCGGCACGCATCGATCCTGCTGCCGTTCCTGGCGGCTGGCGACGCAGCTACGCTAGCCGCTGCCAGCCAAGCCGCCTGATGGACTGGGCGGCGCGCTGGCTGGCTCTGTTCGCAGCGCTGCATGGGGCAAGCGGTGTCGCGTTCGCGGCCCTCGGCGCACATGGCGGTCTCGCCAGTACGAGCGTTTCGACCGGAGCAGTCATGCAGCTCATTCATGCGGCAGCAGCGCTCGGCGCGCTGGCGCTTGCAGGCGGGACCGTGATGCGTGCAGGCGTTGCGGTCCTGTTGGCCGGAACATTGGCCTTCGCGGGGGCGCTTTATGTATCGGCGCTCACAGAATGGTCGCTGGGCATGATTGCGCCCGTTGGCGGGATCACCATGATCGCCGGGTGGCTGATCATCGGTCTGGCTGCGCTTCGCTGCCGGCATCCGGGACAGCCGGAACGCGGACGGTGAAGACGCCGTCATTCGGGGCCCCGGCATAGCGCGCGTCGGTAACGACCAGCGTGTCGCCATCCAGCTTCGCATAGGGAAAGCGTGCCCAGAACATGAAGTCGCCAAGCGGCTTGGAGCGCTCTGCGGCCTCCGCGACGTTCAGGCGTTCCAGATTGTCGGGATACGGCTTGACCCAGCGTTCGATCAGGTTGGGCGTGAAGAGGTCCGCCTCGCCGCCGCCGACATGGCCTTCGCCGGCAGCAGACCAGCGGCCCTTGAAGAAGAACTCGCGGACGAAAGGGTTGATGGGCGGCGGACCGGCGGCGACCGCCTCGACCTGAAAGCCGCGCGCGTTCATCTGTTCTTCGACGCGCGCCTCGGTTTCGATGGTGAGTGCGAACATGGCGACAATGTATGTGCTGACGGCGGCGATGGAGATAAGCGCGGGCCGCTGGGAATTGGCCGCGCCGCGGCGGGCGCGCCGCTGGGACAGGACCACGCCGAAGGTGAGCATGGTCCACAGCCAGACGTCGATGATGAAGAGCGTGTCGCCGTAGAACCAGCGGTCGCTGAACGGCGCGAGCAGGCGGACACCGTAGACGTTAAGCCAGTCGAGCGCGGGGTGCGAGATCGCGCCGATATAGGCGAGCGCGACGAGCCATCCGAAATGGACGTGGTGGCGACCCTCCGGGCGCTTTCCGCGGCGGGTCTGCCAGCGGTCGAACTGGACCATCAGAAGGGCGAGGATCGGGGGCAGAATGAGAAGTCCGACGGGACCGTGGGTAATGCCCCGGCGAAAGGCGAGGTTTTCGTTGAAAAATAGTGCAATTACATCGACATCGGGGAGATTCGCCGCGATCATCAGGGTGGCGAGACCGAGGCCGGTTTTCTTCTTGAGTCCGGCCTCTGCCAGCGCCGCACCGGCGAGCGTATGCGCGAGATTGTCGACGCGGTGTTCCCTTCCCCCCGGTTCGGCCTGCCGCGCTAGTCGGACGCGGTCTGCATTGCCAAGTAAATTTCCGCAGCTATGTCCCAAGCCATGTGGCGGACCGCGGAACTGAGATGGTGGTGGCCAGGCGATGCGCCGGGCGCGCTTTCGCGCTGGCTGCTGCGCGGTGTCGCACCGATCACGGATCACCGGACCGACCTGTACCTGGCCCATCCGAAGGCGACTGACATTGGCGTAAAGCAGCGTGGGCACGGCGAGACCGAGGTGAAAGTGCTGATCGGCCTGCCAGAAATCGGCCTGCCCGCGAAGATGGACGGCCAGGCCGAGCTGTGGGTGAAGAGTACGGGCCTGCCGCTGCCCATGAACGACGCGAAGACGGTCGCGGTCGGCAAGAAGCGCGAGCGGCGAATCCTGGCATTCGCGGACGGCGGCTGGGCCGATGTCCTGTCGGAGGACGAAACCGGCGAAGGCGTTGCCGTGGAACTGTCCGCCGTGGAGGCGAACGGTGCGCGCTGGCACAGCGTAGGGTTCGAGGCATTCGGTCCGGAGGACCGGCTGACGGCCCTGTTACAGGGCGCGGTGACCCTGTTTGGACACTGGCCGGACACTGTGGGACCGGCGGCGGTCAGCGGCGGCTATCCGCTTTGGCTGGCGCATCTTGCCGGGGATGCCGAAGCCTGAGTCGACGCAGGTTATCGCGCGCCGCTTACCCCGGATTGGCGCGGCTCTCTGACAGATCCAGCCGCCCCCTCCCCCTTTCGCGGGCTGAGACTGTCGCGGCACCCGCGCTATGCCGGGGGCCAACTCTAACCGATCACATCCGGGGACGCATCATGGCCTATGACAATATTCTTCTCGACACCGATGGCGGCATTGCGACGCTGACGATCAACCGGCCGGAGAAGCTGAACGGCCTGGATCTGAAAACCGTCGAGGAGATGATCGATGCGGTGCAGAGCGTGCGCGACGATGACGACCTGCGCGCTCTGATCATTACCGGCGCGGGGCGCGGCTTCTCATCCGGCGCGGACCTCTCAGGCGGCGGCACGGGGTCCGGCGGTGGCGGCAAGCCGGACGCGGGCAAGGTTCTGGAAACGCACTACAACCCACTTCTCGAAAACCTGATGGCGCTGAACGCGCCGATCATCACGGCGGTCAATGGGCCGGCGGCGGGCGCGGGCTGTTCGCTGGCGCTGTTCGGCGATTTCGTGATCTGTTCGGACGAGGCCTATTTCCTGCAGGCCTTCGTCAATATCGGGCTGGTGCCGGACGTGGGCTCGACCTGGCTGCTGCCGCGCGCCATCGGCCGCGCCCGTGCCCTGCAGATGATGATGCTGGGCGAGAAGATCCCCGCCGAGCAGGCGGTGGAGTGGGGCATGGCCTATAAGGTGGTGCCGGACGCAGAGCTGATGGATGAAGCGAAGGCCTTGGCGACGCGCTTTGCGAGCGGTCCGACACAGGCCTATGCGAAGATCAGGCAGGGCGTACGCGACTGCATGGACAAGCCGCTGTCAGAAGCACTGCGTGTGGAGCGTGAGAACCAGATGCATGCGGGCCGTACCGAAGACTTCCGCGAGGGCGTGATGGCGTTCCTCGGAAAGCGGAAGGCCGAGTTCAAGGGGCGATAAGCAGGGCGCTGGCAGCGGCTCTCGGCGGAGCTTAATTACCGCCTGTTCCGTCATTCTGAACTCGCTTCAGGATCTCATGACGGGCACTGTGCTCGGTCTGCACCCTCGACGAGATCCTGAAACGAGTTCAGGATGACGGTCTTTAGTTATGGCGGACGCACCATATGCGCCTGCCTGTCCTAATTGCCGCTCTTTTCGTTCACCCTGCTGCTGTGCGCCGCGGCTGGCGTCAGGCCGCGCGGGGATATACTTCGACCGCGATTTCGTCGGACAGCATCCGAACCTGCGCCAGTTCATAGGCGGCCTGCATGCGAAGGAGCGTGTCCGCGCGTAGGCCGAACGCCTTTTCGAAGCGGATCGCCATGTCCGCTGACAGCCCCGCCCTTGCATTGAGCAGATTGCTCAGCGCCTGACGCGAGACGTCCAGATGTTTTGCGAGGCTCGTTACCGTCGCGCCGGACGGGGCGACGATTTCGGCCGCGAGCCATTCGCCCGGATGAACGGCGAGCGTTGGGTACATTTCAAGCGCCATGATAATTCTCCAGATCAAGGTCGATCAGCGCGCCGTCGTCATCCAGCCTGAATGTCAGACGCCAGTTGCGCGTAACGGTCATCGACCATGTGCCCTTCTGGTTGCCGGAGAGCGGGTGGTTCGCGCCGTCTGACGCTTGGCCACTACCCCTTCTGCGAGCGGCCTCTCGCCTGGACCCCGGCGATGCGGGCGCCGACGTCGTCGGCGGTGACGTCGCGGTTGCGGGCGGCATGTTTCTGTTCGAGGGCGAGGCCATCGGCGAAGGTTGCGGCGTAGCCCTCGTCGATGAGGGCGAGATAGTCCTTCAGCATGCCGGGATCGACGGTGAGCATGTCCTCCGCGAGGCTGCGGCAGGTGGCAAGGAGGTCGGCCTGCGGGACGACGCGGTTGACGAGGCCCCAGCGCTCGGCCTGCGCGGCGGAGAGGAAATTGCCGGTGAGCGAGAGTTCCTTCGCGCGGGCGATGCCGATCATGCGGGACAGTTTCTGCGAGAGGCCCCAGCCGGGCATGATGCCGACGCGGGCATGGGTATCGGCGAAGCGGGCGTTCTCGCTGGCGATGATGACGTCGCAGGCGAGCGCCACTTCGAACCCGCCGGTGATGGCAACGCCGTTGATGCCGCCGATGATGGGGCCGGAAAAGCGTTCCAGCGAGCGGACGGGGTCTTCCTCGTCGACCGCCTCGCCGACGCTGGCGCCGCCCGCGAGTTCCTTGAGGTCGAGGCCAGCGGTGAAGGCTTTCTCGCCTGCGCCGGTGAGGATGAGGACGCGGACGTTCTCGTCAGCTTCGAGGTCGGTGACAGCCTGTGCGAGTTCGGAGCGAAGCGCCTTCGACAGGGCATTCATGGCCTCCGGCCGGTTCAGGGTGACGACGGCATAGCCGCTTTCATGCTTTTCGATCTCGACGAGGGCCATCATTTGTCCTTTCGGTAACGGGTCAGGAACGCGGACGAAAAGGCCGCGAAGCGCCCCTCCTCGATGGCGGCACGCATGGCGGCCATCAACTGCTGATAGAAAGAGAGGTTGTGCTCGGTCATCAGCATCGCGCCGAGGATTTCGCCGGAGCGGATCAGGTGGTGGAGGTAGGCCCGCTCGAAGGTGACACAGACCGGGCAGGTGCATTCGGGATCGAGGGCTGCGCGGTCCTCACCGAACTTCGCGTTGCGGATGTTGAGGGGGCCGTCATGGGTGAAGGCCTGGCCTGTCCGGCCGGAGCGGCTGGGGAGGACACAGTCGAACATGTCGATGCCGCGCGCGACGGCGCCGACCAGGTCGTCCGGCTTGCCGACGCCCATCAAGTAGCGCGGACGGTCCTCGGGCAGCATGTCGGGGGCGTAATCGAGGACGGCGAACATTTGCTCCTGCCCCTCCCCCACCGCGAGGCCGCCGACCGCATAGCCGTCGAAGCCGATGTCGGTGAGCGCGCCTGAACTTTCGCGGCGGAGATCCTCGAACATGGAGCCTTGCTGTATGCCGAACAAGGCAGCGCGGCCGGCATGGTCCGCGCCGCTGTCGAAGCCGTGGCGGCTCCGCTTCGCCCAGCGCATGGAACGGTGCATGGAGGCGGCGGCGGCGTCTTTCTCGACGGGCCAGGATGTGCACTCGTCGAAGGCCATGACGATGTCGGCGCCGAGGTTGCGCTGGATTTCCATGGAGCGTTCCGGGGAGAGCATGTGGCGGCTGCCGTCGAGGTGCGACTTGAAGGCGACGCCCTCCTCGCTCTGCTCGGTGAGGTCGGAGAGGCTCATGACCTGGAAGCCGCCCGAATCGGTGAGGATGGGGCGGTCCCACTTCATGAACTGGTGCAGGCCGCCGAGGCGCGCGATGCGCTCATCGCCGGGGCGCAGCATGAGGTGGTAGGTGTTGCCAAGGAGAATGTCCGCGCCGGTTTCGCGGACCGTCTGCGGCTTCATCGCCTTGACCGTGGCGGCGGTGCCGACGGGCATGAAGGCGGGGGTGCGGATGCTGCCGCGCTGCATATCGATGCGGCCCGTGCGGGCGCGGCCATCGGTTGCAGCTAGGGAGAAGGCGAAACGGGGGCGATCCGAGAGGGGTGACGGGGCTTCGTTCAGCATGGGGCAAGCCGGTAACGGCTTAGGGGGCGGGGTAACAGGCCCTTTCTGGGGCGGTATCGACAAGGAATGACCATGCTGAAGACCCTGCTGGCCGCCACCGCGAGCGTATCACTGGCCGTGAGTGCGACCGCCGCAGACAACCGCATCTGTATTTCGGAGGCTGAAAACGAGGCGCTGGTGGCCAACCTGCTGCCGAGCCTGCTGACACAGGTCGAGCGTCGCTGCACGCCGATGCTGGGCGGCGGCTACCTGGCGGCGAACGGCGATGCGCTTGCCGACGAGCTGTCTGCTTATGGACAGGCGAGCGAAGCGACGACGGTCACGGTGTTCGAGCGCGTCCTGCGCACCGACCTTCCCCGCGATCCCGCCCTGCTGGATGCGGGACGGACCATGATGGCAGCAGGTATCGCCGCCTCACTGGACGAACGGGCCTGCGAGACCATCGACCGCCTGACGGCATCGCTGGCACCCCTGCCCGCGGAGAACTTCGCGAGCGTGTTCGCGCTGTTCCTGGAAATGGGCATCGCCGACAACAAGGATGTGCCGTGGCGGGTGTGCCGTATGGAGAACGGCGTTTCTGGCGCAGGCTAGTGCAGCGCCCATAGCCCTTTCGTAGCGCGCAACCGGCCGCTAACCCGAAGGTAGCTGGAGGGGGCGCGCCGATGAACATCCTGATCCTTGACGGGCACCCGGATAGCGGGCGGCTGAGCAGCCATTTCCTCGATGTCTATGAGGAAGCGCTGGGCGGCGGACATGAGGTGACGCGGATCGCGGTGCGCGACCTCGATTTCGATCCGGTGCTGCACGGCGGCTATGCCCGGCGGCAGGACTGGGAGCCGGATGTGGAGCGGGTGGCACGGGCGCTCGACGCGTGCGATCACCTAGTTGTCGGATTCCCGATGTGGTGGGGGGGCGAACCGGCGGCGCTGAAGGGGCTGCTCGACCGGATGCTGCTGCCTGGCTTCGGCTTTGCCTATCATGAAGACGATCCGTGGTGGGACAAGCTGCTGGCTGGGCGCAGCGCGGATGTCCTCGTGCTGATGGACACGCCGCCCTTCTTCCTGCGCCTGATGTACGGGAACCCGGTGCTGAAGCGTTGGAAGGGGCAGATCCTCGGCTTCACCGGCATCAAGCCGCAGCGGGTGATGCCGATCGGCTCGATCAAGGGTGATCTGGACAAGAAGAAGGCCAAGTGGGAGCGCAAGGTCGCGGAGATGGCGGCGTCGGCACCGGACCTGAAGCGGGCGGAGAAGGTCAGCCGACTCGACGCGTTCCTGGCAAAACCGCCGTCAGCGGGCGGGTAAGAGCAGGCTGGAATCGCCGTAGCTGTAGAAGCGGTAACCCGCCTCGATGGCGTGGGCATAGGCCGACTGCATCCGGTCGAGGCCCATCAGGGCGCTGACCAGCATGAAGAGCGTCGATTTCGGCAGGTGGAAGTTGGTCATCAGGCCGTCGATGGCGCGAAATCGGTAGCCGGGGGTGATGAAGATGTCGGTGTCGCCCTCGAACGGTGCGATGGTGCCGTCATCGTGGGCGGCGCTTTCCAGGAGCCGGAGCGAGGTCGTCCCCGCGGGAATGACGCGCGCACCGGAGCGCCTCGCGGCGTTGAGACGGCCTGCTGCAGCCGCCGACAGGCTGCCCCATTCGGCGTGCATGTCATGGTCCTCGGTATTGTCCGCCTTGACCGGCAGAAAGGTGCCTGCGCCGACATGGAGGGTGAGCGTTTCGGTCTTTATACCGCGCTCCGCCAGAGCCTGCATCAGGCGGGGCGTGAAATGGAGCGAGGCCGTCGGCGCGGCGACGGCGCCGTCCTTTGCCGCAAACATGGTCTGGTAGTCATCGGCGTCGCGCTCGTCGATATCGCGTTTCGAGGCGATGTAGGGCGGCAGCGGCATGGTGCCGGCCGCGGCGATCTCGGATTCGACGGGGCCATCCGATTCGAAGTTCAGGCGGATGCCCCTGTCGCTCTTGGCCTCGACCAGGGCTGTGAGCGTCGGGCTGATCTCAACGCGGTCGCCGACGCGCAGGCGCTTCGCGTTCTTCACGAAGGCGAGCCAGACGCTCTGCCCCTCCCGCTTGTGGAGGGTGATGCCGACCGTGGCATCGCCGCGCCTGCCCGTCAGCTGCGCGGGGATAACCTTCGTATCGTTGAAGACGAGGACGTCGCCGGGCGCGAGAAGCTGCGGCAGGTCCAGGACCGTGCGGTCCTCCAGCCGGTCCGGGTAAACGCCGAGCAGCCGCGCACTGTCACGCGGACTGGCCGGGCGCAGCGCGATCCGGTCCTCCGGCAGGGTAAAGTCGAAAGCGTCGACCCGCATGGCAGCGCGAACGCTGGCTAGCGCGCAGGGTCGGCGTCGGGACTGGTCGGCGGCGTCGGCGCGACCTGCGGCACGGTTTCCATGGTCGGTTCGTCGGGCGGCACTTCATCCGCGATTTCCGCTGCGGCCCCACTCGGTGCAGCGCCGGGCGGAAGCTGGCTCATCAGGTCCGCCACGGCAGCGTCGGGCGCGGGCGCAGAGCCTGCGGCCATGGCGGGCGCGGCGGGCGGCGGGACGTTGCGGCCGATGCGCGCCTGCAGGATGCGGTCGGGCTGTGCGGGCGGTTCGCCGGGGGCAATGGCGCTGACGAAGGGCATGCCGTCGAACACGCGGCCCCAGACGGTGTAATTCTCATCGAGCGAAGTCGTTGGCAGTAGGACAATGAAGAACTGGCTGTTCGCCGAATCATTGTCCTGCGCCCGGGCCATCGAAACCGTGCCGCGCAGATGTGGGGTCGTGGAAAATTCGGCGGCGAGATCGGGAAGGTCCGAGCCGCCCTGCCCCGTGCCAAGCGGATCGCCGGTCTGCGCCATGAAACCGGGGATGACCCGGTGGAAGATCACGCCGTCATAGAAACCCTGATTTGCGAGCGTGCGGATGCGCTCAACATGATTGGGCGCGAGGTCTGGTCGCATTATGATTGTGGTGCGGCCGCCCGTCGACAGGTCCAGGACGAGGATGTTCTCGTCCGGCACGCTCTCCGGGACCACGCGCTGCTGGGCCGCCGCCGATATGGGCAGCGCTAGGATGACGAAGAGCAGGGTCAGAATACGCATGGGCGGCCTTATCGCGGTCGAAAGCTGTACGGTGGATGAGCGCGCTTATCCCACGCTGCCCGCATGCTGACAAAGGAAAAGGAGGCGCAGGGAAAAGGGGGGCGCACAGGAAAAGGGCGGCGATCCCGATCCGGAACCGCCGCCCTGTCCTGTTCCCCGTAGCCGGAGAGGCTGCGCGCTAGAAGCGGAAGCCCACCGCCGCGCCGTAGCGCCGCGGATCGGTCAGGAAGATGTTGGTGAACAGACCCGATGACTGGTCGGTGACGTACCGGCCGGTCTGCGCGACCTCGTCAAACGCGTTCTGGATGAAACCGCGAATGTAGAAGCGCTCGTCCGGCGAGCGGACCGTGATCTGCGCGTTGACGATCTCGTAGCCGGACATCTTGTCGACCGGCCGGTTGAAGTTCGTCGCCCAGAAGTCGCCCGTGACGCTGAGATCGACACGCGGGGTGATGGACCAGCCGGAGTCCATGAGGATCTCGTACTGCGCGCCGACGGCGAACTTCCAGTTCGGCGAGTTGAGGAGTTCGTTACCCGCCAGGCTGAACTCGACGCCGTCGGGAAGGAGCGGGGTGATGCCGTCCGCCTGCAATCCGGTCGTGATCAGCGAACTGGCGGGGCCGAAGCCGCCACCTGCCGCCGTGGCCGCCAGCGCACTACAAATCGAGTAGGCGCCGAGAGCAGTGGTGCCCGGTACGGGCACCGCGCCCTGAAGGCCGAGGGCCTGGTTGAAGCCCGTGACCAGCGCGCCGAGCGTTGCCTGGTCGAGCGTGTCGCTGGTGAACACACAGTTGGACGCCGCGGTGATGTCCTTGATGATTACCGCATTGGAGCGGCCGCCCGATGGATCGCGCGTGTCGATCAGCGACAGGTCGGTGATGTCCGTCTTCTGGTAGGACACCGTGGCATTGATCGTCAGGGGATCGACCGGATTGAAGACCGTCTCCAGCTCGGCCCCGTAGATCGTCGCGTCGGTGTTGTCGTTGAACGACGTCCGGTTGACGATGCGGCTGACCTGGAAGTCGGTGTAGTCATAGTAGAACGCCGTCAGGTTCACGACCGCGCTGCCGCCGCCGAAGACGTTCTTCGTGCCGATTTCGAAGGCGTTGATGAACTCCGAATCGAACGCGGCGGGTGCCTGGAAAATCGCCGGGTCGAACGGCGGGTTGATGCCGCCGGGCTTATAACCGCGCGAGTAGCTGGCGTAGATCAGCGTATCGTCGGAGAAGCTGGTGACCGGGTTCCAGTCGAGTACGACACGGCCGGTGAAGGCGTCGAAGGAGGCGTCCTGTTCGCGGAAGGCCTGGTTGCCCGGCGTGCCCGGATCGGCGTCGAAGCCTGCTGTCGTCAGCGCCTCATCGGTCGCGGTTGCCGATCCGAAAGCAATGGGCACGTTCAGCAGGAACTGGCGGTCGCGGACGAACTTCTCGTCGCTGGAATAGCGCAGGCCACCGGTCAGGGTCAGCGCATCCGTGATGTCGAAATAGACTTCACCGAAGACACCGGCGCTTTCCAGCTCATACTTGTTGGTTTCCGAATTGAAGAAGGGCGGGCCAACGGCCGCGGCGAAGCCCGACGCCGGGCCGCCGAGGATGAGGCTTGCATAGTCAAGCTGCGAGGCGACAACGAAATAGTCACTGTTGGACTGGGCCTTCAGGTAGAGACCGCCAAGGAGGAAGTTGAACGGACCGTCAAGGTCACTGGCAATCCGCCCCTCAACCGACCAGCGATCGCCGGAGCCGCCGGAGATGTCATATTCGCTGGTATTGTCGGTGCACTGCAGCACCTGACCGCCGATGAAGCCGACATAGTCGCGGTTCGCATCGGAAACGCAGATCTGGTTGCCCTGGAAAAGCGGCGTCGAAAGGATGCCGCCGGCGATGGCCGCGGCCTCCGGCCCGAACGCCCCACCGGCAACGGCCTGCAGCCCCTGGACGAACGGAACGACGGATTCCGTCGTTGTCAGGTTGTAGTCGGTCCGGGTGTCGTTGTGCCCCTCATTGTAGCCGCCGTTGATGGACACGGTGAAGTTGTCGAAATCATGTTCTAACTCGCCCTGAATGATGAACCCGTCAGAGTTGTAGGTCGGTTCGAAATCGATCGCGACCGTACGGAAATCGTCGGGGTTTACGGCGTTACGGAACGGTTCCGGACCGTAAATGCTACCGATACCGAAGGGGGCGAGTGCCGGCGATGCGGCAATGCTGAGGAATTCCGGACTGGTGAGGATGGTCGCAAGCGTCGCGTTCCCGTTAACCGTATCGAAGGCAAGGCGGTCGGGGCGACAGCCGAGGATACCCGTCGGGTCCTTGGCGCAGAGCTGCTTCTGGATGCGCGAACGGTTGGAATCTTCCTCTGTGTAGTTCGCCGTTACATAAGCGCGGGTCCGGTCCGTGGGTTCCCACGCGATGGTACCGCGGACGGCGAAATTGTCGCGGCCGTCAATGTCATTGCCGGTGTTGAGGTTCTCCGTATAGCCGTCGCGGTTCAGGTAGATTCCGGCAAGGCGGATACCGAAGGAGTCGCCAACCGGCACGTTGACCATGCCCCGCGCCGTCAGGGCATTGAAGTTCCCGTACTCGATCTCACCGAAGGCCCCGAAGGAACCGAGTTCGGGCTTGGCGGAAATCAGGTTGATCACGCCGCCCGTCGCGTTGCGGCCGAACAGGGTGCCCTGCGGACCGCGAAGGACCTCGACGCGCTCAAGATCGAAGAACTCGGTGTCGAACAGACCGCCAGAGCCGAGGAGCGGCATGTCGTTGAAGTGAACGCCGACACCGCTGTCGCCGGAGGTGGCGACCGCGGCCGAGCCGATGCCGCGGATGGTAATGTTGGCGCCGGTGCCGAAGTTCGATTTCGCAAAAGTGGTATTCGGCAGGGCGAACTGAAGGTCCTGGGTATTCTCGATCTGCTGCTGCTCGAGCGCCTGTTCGGAGAAGGCCGACACAGCGACCGGGACGTCCTGAAGGCTTTCCGCGCGGCGCTGCGCGGTGACAACAATTTCAGGGATGCCACCCGGCGAAACCGTGTCATCCGCATCCTGCGCATGGGCCTGACCCGAAACGGTCAGCGCGGCGAATGAAACGGTGGCGACAAGCGCACTGCGGGCGCGAAGTGATTTCATCATAATCGGCATCCTCCCCAGGATTATGTTTGGCCGCGCCCTGCCATCCGGTTCAGGACATCCAGTGCCGCGACGCCTGCCGAGGGAGAACTTTTCTCTTCACCCCCCGGTGAGACCCGCCGATATGACGGGACTGCGGCATTATTGTCCAGAGGGCTAAGCCTAGCAAAAACGCAGGCGCGCGCGCTTTCGGCGTGGGCGTTACATTCGTGCAACGCTCGCAGGTGCAGCGTAATCACGTTACAGCGGCAACCATGAATGACGAACTGAAAGCTGCGTTTGTCGCTGCTGCCGGGGGAGCGGGCTTCGCGCCCGGCGATGAGGATGCGTCTGCCTATCTGACCGACTGGCGCGGGACGAAAACCGGCAGTGCAGCCCTGATCCTGAAGCCAGGTAAAACGGCCGAGGTGGCTGCGGTGATCGCGCTGGCGAACGAAACCGCGACGCCGGTCGTGACGCAGGGCGGCAATACCGGGCTGGTCGGCGGATCGGTGCCGGAGGCGGACGGCGGCGCCGTGCTGCTGAACCTGTCGCGCATGAACGCGGTCCGCGCCGTCAATAGCGGCAGCATGACGGCAACGGTCGAGGCGGGGGTGATCCTCCAAACGCTGCACGAAACGGCGGCGGCCGAGGGGATGCTGTTCCCGCTGTCGCTGGGCGCGAAGGGGTCGGCGACGATCGGCGGTCTGATCTCCACCAATGCGGGCGGTACGCAGGTGCTGCGCTACGGCACGATGCGCGCGCAGGTGCTGGGGCTGGAGGCAGTGATGCCCGACGGCAGCGTGCTGAACCAGCTGACCCCGCTGCGAAAGGACAATACCGGCTATGACATCAAGCAGCTGCTGATCGGGGCGGAAGGGACGCTGGGCGTCGTGACCGCCGCGAGCCTGCGGCTGGTTGCAGCGCCGGACGAGACGGCGACCGCGCTGGCGGGGCTGTCTTCGCCGGAGGCGGCGCTGGCCCTGCTGGGGCAGTTGCAGGCGGCGACCGGCGGACAGGTCGATAGCTTCGAGCTGATCCCGCGGATCGCGGTCGAACTGGTGACGGCGCATGTGCCGGGGACGCGCGACCCGCTGGCGGCGGCGCATGACTGGTATGCGCTGATCGAGCTGACGGGCGGCGGCGGCGGCGAGGGTGTGCTGAGGCCGCTGCTGGAGGCCGAACTGGCGGATGCCATCGAACAGAGCCGTGTGGCGGATGCCGTCATCGCGGAAAGCGGGCAGCAGCGCGGCGACCTTTGGCGGCTGCGCGAGACCATCGCAGAGGCAGAGAAGGTCGACGGCGTGGCGATCAAGTTCGATATCTCCGTGCCGGTCGGCGACATGCCAGGGTTCATCGACCGGGTCGGCGGCGCGATCGAACGGCGCTGGGCGGGGACCAGCATCTTTGCCTTCGGGCACCTCGGTGATGGCAATATCCACTTCAACGTGCGGTCGGATATCGACGTGCTGACACGGGCGGCGCTGATGGACCTGCGGCCCGCGATCACCGCCTTCGTCTACGAGGAGCTGAGGGCGCGGGGCGGCTCTATCAGCGCGGAGCATGGCATCGGGTCGCTGAAAGCGGATGCGCTGGCCCGGCTGGGGGATCCGGGCAAGCTGGCGGCGATGCGCGCGGTGAAGGCGGCGCTCGACCCCAGGGGCATCATGAACCCTGGGAAGGTGCTAGTCTAGGCAGCGGTCGTGCGACGGTTCACACCGGCAAGGATAGCCGCGGCGTCCGGTTCGCGCATGCTGAGATAGAGAAGGTAAGGTGCCAGAAACCCGTATCCTCCGAAGAAGGCGAGGACGCTGAGCGCGAGACCACCCGCCGAGAAGCCATTGCGCCATGCGGTCCAGAATGCCGACAGGCAGAGGAACAGCAGAAAGTCGAGATTGAACTGTCCGGGCCAGGCCATGGCCGCCATGTCGCCGAAGAAGACCGGCAGAAGGTTAAAGCCGTGATCCACAACCACAAGCGCGGTGTATCCGGCGAGGGTGAGCCAACTGACGATCAAGAAAGTGCGAAACATGATCATGATAAGACTTCGGATGTTCGCGACCCCCTAGCAGTTGCCTACAGGACCGGGAACTCGGCGGGCGCCAAACACTAGAGCGCCTCGACCGGGATTTCGTAAAGGGCCGCTTGGCCGGCCTTGACTGCGGGGATGAGGGCGGGGGCTTGGGGGGCGACCTGTTCGGCGAAGAAGCGGGCGGTGGCGATTTTTGCTCGCAGGAAGGCTTCGTCGGCGCCGTCGGTGCCCAGGCGTGAGGCGGCCTCGGCAGCCTGTTCGGCGAGGAGGACCGCGCCGACGGTAATGCCCGCGAGACGGCAGAAGGGCTGGGCGCCGGCGGCGGGATCGTTGGCATTGCTGGCCTCTCCGGTGAGCCACTTTGCGCCGTCCTCAAAGGCATCGACGGCGGCGGCGGCTGCGGGGCGGAGGGCGCGGAAGTCGGCGCTGGTGGGCAGGCCGTTTAGAACGCTGCGCATGTCGGCGACGAGTGCGCGCCATGCCGAACCGCCGCCCATGTTCAGCTTTCGCCCGACAAGGTCGAGCGCCTGAATGCCGTTGGTGCCCTCGTAAATGGGCGCGATACGGGCGTCGCGGTAATGCTGCGCCGCGCCGGTTTCCTCGACGAAGCCCATGCCGCCATGAACCTGCACGCCGATGGAGGCCATCTCGACGCCCATGTCGGTGCACCACGCCTTCGTGATCGGGGTGAGGAGGTCGGCGCGGCCCTGCGCGGCGCGCTGCTCCTCGGTTCCGGCCTCCAGTGCGTGGGCGCGGTCGACGGCGGCGGCGTTGGCGTAGGCGAGTGCACGCATTGCCTCCGTATAGGCGCGCATGGTCATCAGGTTGCGGCGCACATCGGCATGTTCGACGATCGCCACGGGATCGCGGTTGGGACTACCGATCTTCGCCGACTGCACACGCTCCTTCGCGTAGGACAAAGCGGCCTGGTAGGCGCGCTCGGCAATGGCGACGCCCTGAACCCCGACATTGATGCGGGCGTGGTTCATCATCGTGAACATGGCGCGCATTCCCGCCATCTCCGCGCCGACCATGAAACCGACGCAGCTGTCATTGTCGCCAAAGCTCATGGTGCAGGTGGGCGAGGCGTGGATGCCGAGCTTTTCCTCTAGCCCCACGCAGCGCAGGTCGTTGCGGACGGTAAATTCGCCCGCGTCATTCGGCAGGAACTTCGGGACCACGAACAGGCTGATGCCCTTCGTCCCGGCGGGCGCGTCGGGGGTGCGGGCGAGGACGAGGTGGACGATGTTGTCGGCGACGTCATGCTCGCCCCAGGTGATGTAGATTTTCTGACCCTTGATGCGCCAGGTGCCGTCGTCTGCGGGCGTCGCGGTCGTGCGGAGCGCGCCGACGTCGGAACCGGCCTGCGGCTCCGTCAGGTTCATGGTGCCGGTCCATTCACCGGAGATCAGTTTCGTCAGGTAGGTCTGCTTGATATCCTCGGACGCATGAGCCTGCAGCGCCTCGATCGCGCCGAGGGTGAGCATCGGACAGAGCGAGAAGGCCATGTTGGCGCTGGTGAGCTGTTCCTGGCAGGCGGTCGCGAGCGCGAAGGGCAGGCCCTGCCCGCCATAATCCGGGTCCGCGCCGAGCGAGCCCCAGCCGCCCTCGACATAGTCCTGATAACCCGCGCGGAACCCCTCCGGCAGGGTAACGACGCAGTTCTGGAGCGTCGCCCCCTGCTGGTCGCCCGGCCAGTTCAGCGGTGCCCAGACCTCGCCCGCCAGCTTGCCGCTCTCGTTGAGGATCGCGTCGACGAGGTCGTCCTCCACGGCTTCGAACCCGTTCAGCCTGGCGAGATCGAAAAGGCGGGCGGACGTTTCCAGCGCGAACCGCTGTTCGGTGACGGGGGCGATATAGATCATGAACGCGGCTACTACCGAACAGGTTGCGGACCCGCTAGAGCGCCCGGATGCCGCGCATCCTCTCCGCCGCCGATCCCGAAGCCGTGAAGGAGGCGGTGGCCGTGCTGTCCGCGGGAGAGCCCTGCGTCTTGCCGACGGAAACGGTCTATGGGCTCGCGGCGGACGCGACCAATGGCGAGGCGGTGGCGAAGGTCTACGCGCTGAAAGGGCGGCCCTCGTTCAATCCGCTGATCGCGCATGTTGCTGGGCTGGCAATGGCACGGCGCCTGGGCGCGTTTTCGCCGCTGGCGGAGGCGTTGGCGGCGGCGTTCTGGCCGGGACCGCTGACGCTGGTTGTGCCTGCGCGCGCGGACAGTCCTGTCGCGGGCCTTGTTGCGGCGGGGCTGGATACGATTGCCGTGCGGATGCCGGCGGCGGCGTTTCCGCGCAAGGTGATCGCGACGCTGGGCCGTCCCGTCGCTGCGCCAAGCGCCAATCCCTTCGAGGGGATCAGTCCGACGACCATTGCGCATGTGGTGCGCGGACTGGGCCCGGACGCGCCGCTTGTGATCGACGGCGGGCCGTGCGCCGTTGGGCTGGAATCGACCATTGTGGCGGTCGAGGGCGATCAGATCTTGTTGCTGCGCGCGGGCGCCGTGACGCGGGAGGCGCTGTCGGCGCATGGAGAAGTCGCCGAGTCGGATGGCTACACCGTCCGCGCGCCGGGCATGACGAAGCGGCACTATGCGCCGACAAAGCGCCTGCGGCTGAATGCTGAGAGCGCGGAGAATGGCGAGTATCTGATTGGGTTTGGGCCGGTCGGAGGCGATGAAACGCTGAGCGAAGCGGGGGACCTGACCGAAGCGGCGGCGAACCTGTTCAGCGCCCTCCACCGCGCCGATGCGAGCGCGGCGGAGCGGATCGCGGTTGCTCCTGTACCGGACGAGGGACTGGGGGCGGCAATCAACGACAGGCTTCGGCGGGCGGCGGGCTGAGATCCTGGCTACTGAGCGGTGCCGTCCTCAAGGCGAGAATGTCGTCATCCTGAACTCGTTTCAGGATCTCATCGCGGTTGCTGCACGCACGGTTCGCCCCGGGAGATCCTGAAACGAGTTCAGGATGACGGGAAAACAGACGCGAAGATGCGGGCGCGCGCGCAAAAGCGAGAGTTACGCCCACTTACCGGGTGATGGCAGCAGTATAGGAATGACCAGACCTGCCATCCTCCTTCTCGCCGCCCTGCCCTTTCTCGCCGCCTTCGCGCCCGCACCGCCAAGTGCGGAGACAATTGCGGCCAATCAGGCTGTGGCCGAGGCGTTGCCTCTGTCCGATCAGGCGGACTTTACGGATGCACGGCGGGGGAAGGTTGCTGAACTGAGTGCGCCGATCCTGACGGCGGAGGGCGCGGTCGTTTGGGATCCGGCGGCGCTCGAATTTTTAGCGGGTGTTGCGCCCGCGACCGTCAATCCTTCGCTGTGGCGGCAGTCCGTCCTGCTGGCCGAGCACGGCCTGTTCGAGGTGGTGCCGGGCATGTGGCAGGTGCGGGGCTACGACCTTGCCAACATGACGCTGATTGCCGGTGAGAGTGGCTGGATCGTGATCGACCCGCTGCTGTCGGTGGAAACCGCGCGGGCGGGACTTGCGCTTGCGAACGAGACGCTGGGCGCAAGGCCGGTATCGGCAGTGCTGTTTACGCACAGCCATATCGATCATTTCGGCGGTGTCGGCGGGCTGGATATGGCCGAGGGGACGCCGGTCTATGCGCCGCACGGCTTTACCGAGGCGGCGGTCAGCGAGAACCTGCTGGCCGGGCCGATCATGGCGCGGCGCGCGGCGCTGATGTTCGGTGCGACCTTGCCGTGGGGACCGCGCGGTCAGGTCGGTGTGGGTCTGGGACCCGGACTGTCGAACGGCGCGACCTCGCTGGCGGCGGTGACGAACGAGATCGGACCCGAGGGCGGGACGGTCGTGATCGACGGCGTGACGTTCGCGTTCATGGATGCGGCGGGGACCGAGGCACCGGCAGAGTTCCTCTTCTACCTGCCGGAGGTGAACGCGCTGCACATGGCGGAGGTCACGTCCGGCACGTTCCACAATGCGCTGACCCTGCGCGGGGCCGAGGTGCGCGATACGCTGGCCTGGTCGAAGGTGATCGACGCGGCGCTGCGGCGGTTCGGGGCGGATGCGGACGTGGTACTGGCCTCTCACCACTGGCCGACCTGGGGCGCGGAGGCGGTGACGGATTATCTCGCAAACCAGCGCGACATGTACCGCTATGTCCATGACCAGACGCTGCGCCGGGCCAATCGCGGCGAGACGATGCACGAGATTGCCGAGAGCCTGCCGGAGCCGGACTTCGCCGCCGAGGACTTCGCGGTGCGCGGCTACTACGGGACGCTTCAGCACAATGCGAAGGCGGTCTATCAGCGCTATTTCGGCTGGTGGGACGGGGTGCCCGCGAACTTCATGCCGCACCCGCCCGCCGAGGAGGCGCGGCGCTATGTCGATGCGCTGGGCGGCGCGGAGCGCACGGCGGCGCTGGCGCGGACGGCGGCGGCGGACGGCGATACGCGCTGGGCAGCGCGGCTGTGGAACCACCTGGTCTTTGCCGGAGAGGGCGGAAGCGAGGCGGAAGAAGGTCTGGCGGCGGCCTATGAGCAGCTCGGCTATCGCAGCGAATCGGGCGCGTGGCGCGACTACTACCTGTCCGCTGCGCGCGAGCTGAGAGAGGGCATGCCGGAACCGCGCGGGGCGCTCGGATCGGCGGATTTCCTGGCGGCGGTGCCGACGGCGCAGCTCTTCGACGCCATGGCTGTACGCTTCGCGCCGGAGCGAGCCGCGCGGACGGGGTTCACGGTACAGTTTCGGTTTCCGGATCGGGACGAGTCCTTGGCGATGGAGGTGAGGTCTTCGGTGCTGATCCCGCGCTACGGCGTGGACGATCCGGAAGCGGCGGCGACGGTGACCATCGACCGCGCGGACTATGACCTTCTGGTGGCGCAGCAGGTGACGATCCCGGAGCTTGCGGGGTCAGGGCGATTGACGCTGGCGGGGGACCAGACGGCGGTGCTGGCGCTGTTCGGATCGCTGGAAGCGCCGACGCCGCAGATTGCGGTCGTAACGCCCTGAAGCGGAACCGCTGAGGAGAAGTCGGACGGGAGGGTGGAAACGCATGTTGACTTCCAAGTACTGCGAGTGATTATCATTTGCGTGAACTTGAGGGAGCGAAGCCATGCCGACAGCCATTACCGACACCCCCGCCCTGCCTCCGGTGGCGCTGCTGCCGCCGGAAAGCCGCACGTTGCTGTGGACTGCGCGGCACATGGTGGCGTGCTGGCCGGGCTGTTCGTCGATCAGGCCCGTTTTGATGGAGAGCCTCGGCGAGCGGGCGGCGGGGGCGGAGCACCTGGTGCGCTGCCTGCTCGTGGGCATCGGCAACCGGGTCCACCGGCGGCTGGCGTTCGGCAATCCGGCGGCGACCGCGCTGTTCCCGGACGAGGCGCTGATGCTGGAGGCCGTGGGGCTGGACGGCGCGGAGGCGGCGCCCGATGCGCTGATGCTGCTGACCGGCTGTCCGAAGGCGCGGGCGCTGGCTCCGCTGCTCCTGGAGTTGCGGCGGACCTTCGCGGGCGCGGCGGAGAGCCGGGCGCTGGCATTGATGCCGGTGGATGACCCCTGAGCCCTGCCTTCGCGGGGGTCGAAGCATCGCAAACTGGCTTTGCAGCAACATGCCGTTCCCCTGCATCGCCCCCTTCCCGATTCGGGGTGGGCGCGGCATGGGGGCGGGTATGTCTGACGCCAAACCCAGCCACCTATATCTCGTCGACGGGTCGAGCTTTATCTTTCGCGCCTATCATGTGCTGCCGCCGCTGACGAACCGCAACGGCGTGCCGACGGGCGCGGTCTACGGCTTTGCGAATATGCTGTGGAAGCTGATCGACGAGCTGAACGACGATGCGGGCAATGCGAAGGTCGATAACAGCCCGACGCACCTGGCGGTGATCTTCGACGCCGGGTCGCACACGTTTCGCAACGACATGTACCCGGATTACAAGGCGCACCGGCCCGATCCCCCCGAAGACCTGGTGCCGCAGTTCCCGCTGGTGCGCGACGCGACCCGCGCCTTTTCGGTACCCTATATCGAGGAGGACGGTATCGAGGCGGACGACATTATTGCCTGCTATACTCACGCCGCGCGCAAGGAGGGCTGGAAGGTCACGATCGTCAGTTCCGACAAGGACCTGATGCAGCTGGTCGAGGCGGACGCCGTCGACATGCTGGATACGATGAAGAACAGGCGGATCGGCCCGGCGGAGGTCGAGGAAAAGTTCGGCGTAGGGCCGGATAAGGTCGGCGAAGTGCTGGCCCTGATGGGGGACAGCGTCGACAATATCCCCGGCGTGAAGGGCGTGGGCGTGAAAACCGCCGCGCGCCTGATCGGGGACTATGGCGACGTGGAAGGGCTGATCGCGCACGCGGATGAGATCAAGCAGCCGAAATTGCGCGAAAACATCCTGGCATCCACCGAGAATATCCGCATTTCGCGGAAGCTGGTCGAGCTATACTGCGACTGGGAGCTGACCCGGCCGCTGGCAGAGCTGGCGCTGAATGAACCGCCGCTCGAGCCGCTGCAGGCGTTCGCCGAGACACACGGGTTCAAGTCGATGCTGGCGAAGCTGGGTGTGCGCGCGGTGGATACACCGCGACCCGCCGCCCCGGACGCGCCGGTGGAGGTCGACGCTGTGCCGTTCGATCCGTCCGCCTATGAGACGGTCACCGATGTGGAAATTCTGAAGACCTGGGTCGATGAAGCGAGCGGCTGCGCCGCCGTCGCCTTCGACATCGAGACCAACAGCCTGAACTGCATGCGCGCGGAACTGGTCGGGGTCAGCCTGGCGACCGCACCGGGGCGCGCATGTTATATCCCTCTCGCGCATGTGTCGGACGAGGGGCTGCTGGGCGAAGCGCCGACGCAGGTGCCGATGGACGAGGCGCTGGCGCTGCTGACACCGCTGCTCGAGAATCCGGCGGTCCTGAAGGTCGGGCATAACCTGAAATACGACCTCCTCGTGCTGCGGAACCGGCACGGGATCGATGTGACGCCGATCGAGGACACGATGCTGATCGGCTATGTGCTCGACTGCGCCAAGCATGTGGGCGGGCAATACGGCCTCGACCCGGCGGCGAAGCGCGAGTTCGGGCATGAGATGATCCCGTTCAAGGCGGTGGCCGGGACGGGAAGATCACAGGTCACGTTCGACAAGGTGCCGCTGGACAAGGCAACGGAATATGCCGCGGAGGATGCGGACGCGGCGCTGCGCCTCTATCGCCAGTGGAAACCGCGCCTGTGGCGGGAGCGGATGACGGCGGTTTACGAGCGGCTGGAACGGCCGCTGGTGCCGGTGCTGGCGCGGATGGAACAGCATGGGATCGCGGTTGACCGGGCCGCGCTGTCGCGCCTGTCCGCCGATTATGCCGAGCGGATGGAAGCGCTGGAAACGGACGTTCACGAGCTGGCGGGCGAGAGCTTCAACCTGGGGTCGCCGAAGCAGCTGGGCGAGATCCTGTTCGGGAAGCTAGGCCTGCCGGGCGGGAAGAAGTCGTCGAAGACGGGCGCCTATTCGACCGATCAGGACGTGCTGGAGACGCTGGCGGCGGAGGAGGGCAGCAAGCTGGCCGCCAAGGCACTTGAGCACCGGCAGCTCGCCAAGCTGAAATCCACCTATGCCGATGCGCTGGTCGCGGCCATTAACCCGGAGACGAACCGGGTGCATACGAGCTTCACGCTCGCCGCTTCGACCACCGGGCGGCTGGCGAGTTCGGACCCGAATTTGCAGAATATCCCGATCCGGACCGAAGAGGGCGCGAAGATTCGCGAGACCTTCATCGCGGAAGAAGGCAATGTGCTGCTGGCGGCGGACTATTCGCAGATCGAGCTACGACTGCTCGCGCATATCGCCGATATTCCGCAGCTGAAGGAAGCCTTTGCGGGCGGGATCGACATTCACGCCATGACAGCGTCCGAAATGTTCGGCGTGCCGGTCGAGGATATGGACCCGATGGTGCGGCGCGATGCGAAGGCGATCAACTTCGGCATCATCTACGGTATCAGCGCGTTCGGCCTGTCGCGCAATCTCGGAATCCCGCGCGACAGGGCGGCGGATTACATCAACCGCTATTTCGAGCGCTTCCCCGGCATCAAGAAGTATATGAACCGCACCAAGCTGATGGCGCGGGAGAAGGGCTATGTCGAAACGCTGTTCGGGCGGCGGACCTTTACGCCGCTGATCAAGTCGAGCCGCCAGAATGAGCGCGGCTTTGCGGAGCGGGCGGCGATCAATGCGCCGATCCAGGGGTCGGCGGCGGACATCATCCGGCGGGCGATGACGCGGATCGAACCGGCGCTGGCGGAGGCAGGACTGGGCGATGCGCGGATGCTGCTGCAGGTCCATGATGAACTGGTGTTCGAAGTGGCCGAGAGCGATGCGGAAGCGATTGGCGCGGTCGTGAAGCGGGTGATGGAAGAGGCCTGCGCGCCCGTCGTCGAACTCGACGTGCCGCTGGTGGTCGATGTAGGGACCGGCAAAAGCTGGGCCGAAGCGCATTAAGGGCTTGCCCCTGCCCGTCATCCCGGCGAAGGCCGGGACCCAGATGAAGCAGCGCGCCACCTTATGAACTGGGTCCCGGCCTTCGCCGGGATGACGAGGTTATCAGATGTCAGAATCCGAAAACTCCCCAGATACGGTGAAGGCCGATACGCCGCCCGACCGGCTGTCGGTCAATCCGCGGTCGGACTATTTCGATGCCGAAACGCTGCAGCGCGGCATCGGCATCCGGCTGAACGGCACGGAAAAGACCACCATCGAGGAATATTGCGTGTCGGAGGGCTGGGTGAAGGTGACGGCGGGGAAGTCTCGCGACCGGCACGGGAACCCGATGATGCTGACCCTGAAGGGTAAGGTGGAGCCCTACTTCAAGGACGCCGAAGCGGAGGGCTGAGCCGCGGGCTGCCGCTAACGGTGCGGGGTCAGCCCGTTCGCAGGACGACGGTCAGGCCGTCCATGCCCTCGACAGGTGCGCCGGACTCGATCCCGGCGCGTTCCGAATCGCGGCGGGCACGGCCGAGGACCGCGGGCGCGATGCCGGGTTCGTAGAGGACAAGATCGGCCTGCGACAGCGCGCGGAGCTGGCGCAGCGTCAGGTCGTCCGGATCGGCAGAGGCGAGCGTGAACTCCTGAAGGCGCGGCTGCGCTGATGCGCCGGACAGCGCCGCCCTGACGGTCTCGTCCGGGTCGGCTGGCGGATCGGCGAGCGGGTCAAGCGCGCCGCCGGGCGCCATCAGGCGGTCCCAGAACAGCCGGCGCTCGGCGGGATCCCCAAACGCGGCGTTGACGGCGGCGCGCGTGCGGCGCGCGGCGTCGGCGATGGCCCCCAGCCTTGCAGGCAGAAGCGCCTCCAGACGTTCGCGGACGGTTTTCGACAGGGTCGCCGAGGCCCCGCCCGAACCGACGGCGATGGTGACGGGCGCGCGGTCGACGATGGCTGGGAAGCTGAAGTCGCAAAGGCGCGGCTTGTCGACGACATTGACGAGAAGGCCCGCGGCCCGGAGCGGCGCGGCGGCGGCGGCGGCCTCTCCCTCGTCGTCGATGGCGAGAATAGCGACGCGGACGCCGGGGGCCGGCTCGGTGACGATGTTCGCACCGGCGGCCTCCAGCAGGCGGCGTTTCGGCTCCGCGCCCTCCCCCTCTCCCATCAGGAGGACGGGTTCACCGCGCAGCTTCACGAAGATGGGGAGGCTCTGCATCGGAGCGGCCTATTCGTCGTCGGGCAGGTTGCGGGCGAGGCGGACGACGCCCACGAGGGTCACGCCGTTTTCAGGCGCAGCGTCGGCATAGTCCGCAAGGGCCGCGACGGTTTCCGGCAAGGGGCGGGCATAGCCGATGGCCCAGCCACGCTCCTGCGCCGTTGCCGTCAGGGCGCGAAGGCGCGCGGCGATACTGGCGGCGGTAGCCGGCTCGTCGATGAAGAGGTCATTGGTGCGGGAGGCGAGCCCGGCGGCGCGCGCCTCCGCCTCCGCAACGCTGCCGACAACGGCGCGCTGGTCGATGTAGGCCAGCTCCCGGTCGGACAGGGCCGCCATGACGGGTGCGAGGGCGGCGCGGTCGCGGGTGAACCGGCTGCCCATCATGCCCGTAACGCCGTCGATATCCTCGAAACGGTCAAGGACCGCCTCCAGGCTGCGGACATTGTCTTCAGGGGAAACGCCGACGCGCAGGGTCAGCGGCCCGGGATCGACGCGCGGGTAAGCGTTCGGCTCCATGGGGAGCGAGGCGAGCAATTCATGACCGCCGGTCCGCGCGGCGTCGGCGATCACCGAAACGCGCTCCGCACGCGGCGCAGCGGCAAGGCTGATGGCGCCAGGCAGCGCAGCGATGGCGGCGAGGTCACGGGCCGGCGCTGTACCGATCTCGGTCAGTACGATGGCGACGAGCGGGCCGCTGGGTAGCGCGGGTTCGGGTGGAGGCGGCGGTTCGGTGAAGCCCTCCTCTTGCGAAGTCGAAGCGACGGTTTCTGTGGGCGCTGATGCTGGCGCGCTGACACGCGACTGGTCGACCCCGGGCACATCGGCCTTGATCGCCGGGAGGCCCGCAAAAAGCTGCGTCCCCGCATAGGCCGCGCCCACTGCCACCGCGAGGGGGGCAAGGAACAGAAGGGCGGCGCGCATGGACCGGGGCCGCCCAGCTATCCGCTAGTTCGACGCGCTCGCCATCTCGATGACGCCCGGCTCACCGCCAAGTCGGCCAAGGATGTCGAGGGCATACTGCAGCTGGAAATCCTCGATACCGGCCTCGCTGACCTGCTCGTAGCTGAGGTCGAAGCGCGGGTTCACCTTGTCGTCGTCCTCGACAACGCTGTCATCGACAACGCCCTCGTTGCGAAGGACGCGGCGGAGGTCCGCCTCCCGCACGATACGGCGGCTGGCGAGATGTTCGTCGCTAAGCTGCGGGACGATGATGTCCGGCTCGATCCCCGCCTCCTGCACCGAACGGCCCGACGGCGTGTAGTAGCGGGCGGTCGTCAGGCGAAGCGCGGTCTCCGAGCCGAGCGGGATCAGCGTCTGGACCGAACCCTTGCCGAAGCTCTGCGCGCCGACGATCAGCGCGCGGCGGTGATCCTGAAGCGCGCCCGCGACGATTTCGGAGGCCGATGCCGACCCCTCGTCGACGAGAACCACGATGGGCACGCCGTCGGTCAGGTCGTCGGTGCGCGCGAAGTAACGCTGCACTTCCCGGTGGTCGCGGCCGCGCTGGGACACGATCTCGCCGCCATCGTTCATGAAGGCGTCGGAGACCTCGATGGCCTGATCGAGAAGCCCGCCGCCGTTCGAGCGCAGGTCGATGATCAGGCCGAGAAGATCGTCGCCGACCTCCTCCTCGATCGCCGCAATGGCATCGCGCGTGGCATCGCCCGTCTGTTTGTTGAAAGTCGAGATGCGGATGACGCCGATATCGCCGCGCACCTCATGCCGGACCGGCGCGATCTCGATGATCTCGCGGATCAGGGTGAAGTCCATGGGCTCATCGACGCCCCGGCGCACGACGGTGATGTCGAGGGGCGTGCCGGGGACGCCGCGCATCTGCTCGACCGCCTCCGTCAGGGTCAGGCCGTAGATCAGCTCGCCGTCGATATGGGTGATATAGTCGCCGGACTTGATACCGGCGCGCGAGGCAGGCGTGTCGTCGGTGGGGGCGACGACCTTCACCACGCCGTCCTCCATGTTCACGGTGAGGCCAAGGCCGCCATATTCACCCTCCGTCTGCGTGCGCATCCGGTCAAAGTCGCTCATGTCGAGGAAGGAACTGTGCGGATCGAGGCTGGCGAGCATGCCGTCGATCGCTCCCTCAAGCAGCTGCTCGTCGGAGATTTCCTCGACATATTCCGCGCGCACCCGCTCGAAGACGTCCATCAGCTGGTCGAGCTGGCGGTAGGTTTCGTCGCTGTTCGCGGCCTGCACGGATGTGGGCGTCGGCATCAGAGCCGCCATCGCGATGGGCAGGGCGGCGTAAAGCAGGCGGTGCTTCATGGGGCGGAAATCCTCTCTCGCTAGGCGCGCCAATATAGGAAGGCGGCGCGCGAATATACAGGTCGATACGAGAGGGTAGCGCACGGTCCCTTTCGCCAGGGTTAGCAGGCGGCCTACCGCGGCGCGTAAAGGAGCGGATCGACCGGGCGGCCATTTCGTCGCAGCTCGACCTGAAGGCGGCCGTCCTCAGCGACCTGGCCGAGCGGGAAACCGGTTTCGACCGCTTCGCCCTCCGACACCGATGTCGAGCCGAGGCCCGACAGGATCGAGGTGAGCGCGCGGCCATGGTCGATGATGACAACTTCGCCGTAACCGCGAAATGCGCCGGCATAGGCGACCGTGCCGCCCGCCGGCGCGGTGACGAGCGCCTGCGGCCGGGCCGCGAAGGTGACGCCGCGTTCGATCACGCCGACGCTGTTTGCGCGGCCGAACCCGGCGGCGACCTCCCCGGCAACCGGCAGGCGGTAGCCGAGGGCGCGGACTTCGCTGGCCGGTGGGCGGAAACTGCGGAGGCGGCGTTCGCGGGCAACGTCGTCCGGCAGCTCGGTTTCGGCGGCAGTCTCGGAAGCGAGGGCCTGTTCGGCGAGCGCGCGGGCGCGCGCAGAGGCGCTTGCGGCCTCCACGGACAGGGTGCGGGCATCCGCGAGGTAAGTTTCACGGGTGGTTTCGAGGTCGGAAATGGCAGTGCTGAGGTCAGCTTCGGACTGGCGAAGGTCCACCTGCTGCTGCCGGGCCTGCGCCGCGAGGGTTTCGACGCGGGCGAGATCGCTGCGCAGCGATTCGGTGCGGGCGAGGATCTCGGGGCGGATGGTCTCGACAAGGGCGGCGGTACGGGCCGTTTCGATGGCACTGTTCGGGGCCAGGAGCGCGGCGAGCGCGGGGCGGCGGCTCATGCGCTGAAGGGCGGCGAGGAGCGCGGTCAGCCCCTCCTGCCGCTCGGCGATGCTTTCAAGGAGGGCCGCGCGTTCGGAGCGCAGGGTTTCGGCGCGCGATTCGGCGGCGGCGATGTCGCGTTCGAAGCGCTGGATGTCGCCGGCGAGGGTGCCCATGCGGGCGGCGGCGGCGGCGGCGGCGGCCTCGGCCTCCTCGGCTTCGCTTTGGAGCGTGCGGGCTTCGCGGTCGGCGGCGAGAGCATCCCCGGCGGCGGAAGCGGTGCCGTCTGCCGCCTGCTGCGCGGCCAGCGGCGCGCTCAGCAGTACACATATCAGGATGAGAGCGCGGCTAGCCCTCACGGTGGTAGGGGTGCCCGGCAAGGATCGATTCGGCGCGGAAGAGCTGTTCGGCGAGCATGGCGCGGACGAGGAGGTGCGGCCAGGTGGCCGTGCCGAACGAAAGGAGGAGGTCGGCGGCGTCGCGGTCGGTGTCCGAATGGCCGTCGGCGGCACCGATCAGGAACCGCGCCTCTCGAATCCCGTCGTCGCGCCAGCGGCCGAGCTGCCTGGCGAGCGCGGTGGAGGATAGCGCCCCGCCCTTTTCATCGAGAACGACCGTGCGGAACGGTTCGAGCGGCGCGGGCATCCTGCCGCCGCTTTCGGGAAGTTCGGTCAGCTTGATGGGCGGACGGCAGCGGGCGGCGTAACGGTCAACCAGCGCCGCCTCCGGACCGCGGCCGATCTTGCCGCGCGCGATGATGTGGAGGCGCATGGAACCGAGCGGGCCGGGCGCAGGCCGCGGTCAGGAGGTGCTGGGCGCGGCGCGCATGTGGCTGCTGTCGCTGACGGCCCACATTTTTTCGAGATTGTAGAAGCTGCGCACCTCGGGCCGGAACAGGTGGACGATGACGTCGCCGGCATCGACCAGAACCCAGTCGGCGGCGGGCAGCCCCTCGATACGGACGGGCGTGCCGAACTCGCTCTTGATGCGTTCGGACAGTTTCTGCGCCATCGCCGCGACCTGGCGCGTGGAGCGGCCCGAGGCGATGACCATATGATCGGCCACCTCGGTCTTGCCCGTCAGATCGACGTCGACGAGGTCCTGCGCCTGGTCGTCGTCGAGGCTTTTGAGGACGAGGTCATGCAGCGGGCCGGAAATGTCGCCGTGGTTACGGTCGTGTGCGCTCAAGGTCTTGGTCTTCCAAATCATTGTCGGATGGTGCGGTCTGAAAGGCGCTGGCCCAGTCGGGACGGCGCGCGCGAATGGCGGTGGCGGATCGATTGTCGAGCGGAATACGCAGGAAGGTGATCGCCGGTAAGCTCCATTCGGTCCATCGCCGCGCCCGTGCCGGCGATTTGCGGAACCGGCGCAGCCAGCCCATCGCAACCGCGCGGTGGGCAGCCTTAATGTAGTCAGGCCGGGCGGCCACCGCAAATGGAAGCGTGCGGCAAAGCCGCCGCCAGTCGCGCCAGCGGTGCAACTGGACGAGATTGTCCGCGCCCATCAGCCAGATGAAGCGGTGCTGCGGAAAGCGGCGAACGAGCGCCCGGGCGGTATCGACGGTGTAGCGGGTACCGAGTTCCGTCTCCAGCGCTGTGGGCCGGATTCGCGGGTGGCGTGCTACCTTTCGAGCGTAAGCGAGACGGGCCGCCAGAGGGGCCATACCCGCCTTTTCCTTCAGCGGGTTTTGCGGGCTGACCAGCCACCAGACTTCATCGAGACCGAGTCGGCGCATTGCCTGCAAACTGATGTGACGGTGACCGCCATGGGCCGGATTGAAGGAACCGCCGAGAATGCCGATGCGCGCCATGTGGGACGGAGCCAAGCAGGCGGCAGGCGGTTCGGCAAGGCGGCCAAGACGACGCCGCTGCGAAATCCCGCTGCTTGAGCGCCGTTGCGGGAGGGCCGCGCAGGCGGTTAAGGCGGCGAAGGACCAAACGGCGCGCACGGGCCGTTCCGCCATTTCGGATCACCGTCTTTCTTTAAGGTCATGTCGATGTCGCTTCGTCTGCTGCTTTCCACCGGCATCGCCCTTATGCCCGCTGCGGCGCTCGCCGCGCCTGCCGCCGATCCCGCTGTCGATCCTGTCGCGGTTTCGCTGGCGGCGGAGGGCCTGGAGCGGCGCGGCATTTACGATAACCGGGATGCTGCGCGGCAGGCGCCGAACATGGTCGCCGTGACAACGCCGGGCTTTGGCAGCGGCGCGCTCTACACGCTGCGCGGTGTGGGCGATGTCGGGGTCTACCTGGACGGCGCGCGGCTGTGGGCCAAGACGGCGAACCTGATCGGCAATTTTCATATCGAGCGCATCGACGTGGTGCGGGGGCCGACGCTGTCTTCAGAAGCGCTGCCCGCGGCGGGCGGGGCGCTGCGCGTTCGCCTGCACCAGCCGGGCGAGGACCCGCGCGGCCGCTTCACGGCGCATTACGGCGCATTCGACGAGTGGGGCGTTTCGGGATCGCTGGACCTGGGATCGGCAGGCGGTGTTTTCGCGGTGAATGTCGGCGGCTTCTACGAGGAAGGCGACGGCTATGTCGAAAACCTGACGACGGGCGAGGAGCTGAACGGAACCGACCGCTGGGGCGGGCGGATCGGGGTGCGGCTGACGCCGTCCGATACATTCGGCTGGAACCTCGGCGCGGCGCTGATGCGAGACCGCAGCCTGAACATCGTGAACTTCGAATGCGATGACCTGTGCGACAACCGCTTCTCCACAACCGCATTTTCGAGGCGGCCCGCCGATCCGCTGAACCCGCTCGGCGGCCTGCCGGTGACCGGCGAGAAGGCCCGCAACGGGCTGGGGCAGGATACCGGCATCCGTTTGCTCACCAGCGAAATGGCGCTGGCGGTGGGCGGCGGCACGGTGACGCTGGACCTGCATGTCGTGAACACGGACCAGGATTTCGGGCTCGATTTCGGCGACCGGACCCTTGCGGTAACACTGGCGGGGCCCGGCGCGGCGGGCACGGCCCTGCCGTTCAGCGAAGACCTGTCGCTGGGAAGCCGAACGCAAAGCGATCAGACGGCGCGGCTCGCCTATCGGCGCAGCGTCACCGAGGTCCTGAGCTTCGATGTCGGGCTGACCGGGTTCGATTCCAGCGGAACGCTCGATGATGCGCGCGTCACGGACACCCCGGGCGGCGTAAGAACCGTCGCCTTTGACCGCACGTCGGACAGCGGCGCGCGCGGCTATACCCTGTTCGGCGCCGCGGCGCTGACGCTGGGCGCGGCGGAACTATCGGCTGGCGGATCGTGGGGACGGACCGATTCCTTTCTGGAACTGGACCGGGTGCTTGCCCCTGCCCTCGACCGCTCGCTGAACCGTGATGACGAGGTCTGGAGCGCCTTCGCCGATGTGCGCATCCCGGCGTCCGACAGGCTGACGATCTTTGGCCGGGCGGCGCGCGGCCACGGCTTGCCGGATTTCGATCTCGAGCGCGCAGCAATGCTTGGCACGGGGCTGTCCGCGCCGACCGAAACGACAACGCTGGAGGCCGGTGTCGAAGCCGGACTGTTCGGCGACTCGGTAAATGTGAGGCTGCTCGGCTTCTATCTGGAAGCGGACGGCGTGAACGCGGCCTTTGCCGGCGGCAAGACGGCGACGTCCGTCGTCTCCGCGCCGCTTCGCAATACGGGCGCCGAGGCGGAGTTCGTGGTGCGGCCCGGCGCTGGCCTGACGCTGAGCGGCGCGGTGGGCGTCCAGTCCGCGCGCTATGAGGACACCGCCGCGCTGGACGCGGCGCGCGCGGTTTGCCTTGCCGATCCGGGCGGAGCGGGCTGCGGCAACGGCCTCGTGACCCTGACCGGTGAACGCGCCGATCCGGTGTTTGCGCCCGACCTGACCGCGCGCGGCGATGCGGCGTGGCGCATCTACTGGGCGCGCGCGGAGAGTTTCATCACGCCGCGCATCGGCGTCGATTACCGCAGCGAGATGGCAACGAACGGCGCGAACCTGCCGCTGGCCGCGCCGGGCGGGCCTGTCACAGCAGAGTCGCGAACGCTGGTTAATGCCGGGATCGCGCTGGAAACGGACGATGACTGGTGGCTGGTGTCGCTGGAATGCCAGAACTGTTTCGATGCGACGTTCGTCGATTCGAGCGCGTTCGGCCTGCCCTATCTCGGCAGGCCGATGACATGGGCCATCAGGGCACGGCGGCAATTCTAGGCGCGTAGCCAACGAGGGGAAGACAGGGACATGGTGAAGAGGCGGATTCTTGCGGGGGCCTTTGGCCTTGCTGCGCTGCTGACCCCGCAAATTGCGGTCGCCGAGGATGTAACGCCTAAGAACATCATCGTGATGATCGCCGACGGCGCGGGCTATAATATGCTTGCAGCGACGCGTTACTGGCACGGGCGCGGGCTGGCGGTCGATGGCGGCGGGTGGGAAACAGCGGCGCTGTCGACCTATGCGCTGCGCCGCGACAAGGACCCGCTGGGCGCCGCGCAGGACCCGGACCTGGTCTACGACAGTGCGAAGAACTGGGACGCCGCGCCCCTTGCCGGCGATAGCGAGTGCGCAGAGGGCTACCCGGTCGGCTGGGCCGGTTACGAATGGAACCGCTGCACCTATCCCGACAGCGCGGGCACGATGTCGGCGATGATGACCGGCATCCGGGCCTATAACGGCGCGCTGAACGTCGACGGCATGGCGGAAGCGGTGCAGTCCGTTCCCGAAGCGGCGAAGGCAGCGGGAATGCGGGTCGGTTCGATTTCCAGCGTGCCCTTTACTCACGCGACGGTCGCCTCTGGCGGCGGCGCGCATAACGAGGCGCGGGGGAATTACCACGAGATCGCGGCAGAGCTGCTGCGCGCCGGTACGCTCGACATACTGGGCGGCGGCGGACACCCGCTGTTCGGCGGCGCGGGCGAGCCGCAGCCGGACCCGGTGATCGACGAGGAAACGGGCGCGGACGAGCGGTTCGCCTGGCTGTCGCCGGAAGACTGGGCGGGCGTGCGCGATGGCTCGCTCGGCTGGACACTGGTTGAGGACCGGGCGGACATCCAGGCGCTGGCGACGATGCCGAAGGATGGGCGTATCCTGATGCTGCCAAAGGTCGCGCGCACCCTGCAGATGGAGCGCCCGCCGAAAATGGCGGAGCCGGGCGATCCGCGCCAACAGGTGCCGGGTGAAACCCCGATGACCCCCGGCATCCCAACGCTGACCGAGATGACGGCGGCGGCGCTGACCCACCTGGAGGGCGACGCCGGTCTGTTCCTGCAGGTCGAGGGCGGCGCGGTGGACTGGGCCATGCACGCGAATTTCCTCGGCCGCGCCATCGAGGAACAAACCGATTTCGACAACGCCGTGCGGCTGGTGGAGGCGTGGGTCGCCGATCCGTCGAACGGGTCGAGCTGGGCCAACACGCTGGTCGTCGTGACGGCGGACCATGATCACATGCTGTTCGGCCCGAGCGCGGATGTGCCCTTCCAGCCGGTGTCGAACCGGGGCGCAGGGCAGTTGCCGGGGCATATCTGGTGGTCCGGCAGCCACTCGAACCAGCTGGTGCCCTTCTTTGTTCGCGGCGCAGGCTCCGCGCGTCTGATGGCGGAGGCGGACGAGATCGACCGGGCGGTGGTGAACGGCCAGGTCGTCGGACGGGGCAAGTATCTGACGCAGCCGGAAATGGGGCAGGTGCTGCTGGATCTTGTTGTCCGGTAGCGGACCCATTCTGCGCGCCTGGGCGTTCCCCTCTTCCCAAACCAAATTGTGGAGAGCGCCCCCATGTCCGATAACGTCTATGCCATCACCGAACTCGTCGGCACCTCAGAGACCAGTATCGAGGATGCAATCCAAGGCGCGGTGACGCGGGCGTCCGAAACGCTGTCGAACCTCGACTGGTTCGACATGACCGACGTTCGCGGGCACATCGTCGATGGCAAGGTGAAGCATTACCAGGTCACCATCCGGCTGGGCTTCAAGCACGAACCCAAGACCGGTTGAGACCGCGGGGCCGGTTTACTGCCCTTTTCAAGCCCGCCCCCGCTGGGCTAGGCCGCCCCCCATGTCTTCAGATCCAGTGAATACCGGCGTTCTCGCCGCCATCAAGCGTCCCCGCTCTGCCCTTCGCAAGATCGTCGCCACCGAGTCGGCGGGCGGTATCGTCCTGATGGCCGCCGCGGCGCTGGCCATCATCATCGCCAACACGGCGCTGTACGATGATTACGATCACCTGCTGCACACCTATATCGGCGGCTTCAGCTATGAGGGGACGGGCCTGAGCTGGAAGGGCCTGAGCCTCCTTCACTGGATCAATGACGGCCTGATGGCGATCTTCTTCCTGCTGGTCGGGCTGGAAGTGAAACGCGAGATGCTGGACGGGCAGCTTTCGACCTGGGAGCGGCGTATTCTCCCCGGCGCGGCGGCGGTCGGCGGCATGGCAGCCCCCGCGATCATTTTCGCAGCGCTGAACTGGGGCGAGCCGACCATCGACGGCTGGGCCATCCCGGCGGCGACCGACATCGCCTTCGCGCTCGGCGTGCTCGCGCTGCTGGGCAAGCGGGTGCCGATTTCTCTGAAGGTGTTCCTCACGGCCGTGGCGATCATCGATGACCTTGGCGCGATCATCATCATCGCGCTGTTCTACACGGCGGAGCTAAACCTCGTCCCGCTGGTCATGGCGTTCGCGCTCCTCGGCGTACTGTTCTTCCTGAACCGGCGCGGGGTGCGCTCGCTGATCCCCTATATCCTGACCGGCATCGTCATTTGGGCGCTGATGCTCGTATCCGGCGTTCACGCAACGCTCGCCGGTGTGGCGGTCGCGCTGACGATCCCGATGACGCGGAGCCCCGGCGAACCGGACGCCGCGCATTCGCCGCTGCACACGCTCGAACATGCCATCGCGCCGTGGGTCGCCTTCCTGATCGTGCCGATTTTTGGCTTCGCCAATGCGGGCCTGAACTTCGGCGGTATCACGATGGAAATGTTCTTCGCTCCGCTGGTGCTCGGCATCGTATTCGGCCTGTTCGTCGGCAAGCAGATCGGCGTCTTCACCGTGATCTGGCTTCTCGAGAAGATGAACGTCGTCGACTATCCGGCCAATGCCACGGTCGCGCAGGTGTACGGCGTGTCGCTGCTGTGCGGCATCGGCTTCACCATGAGCCTGTTCATCGGCAACCTCGCCTTTGCCGACCCGATCTTCATTGACGAGGTGAAACTGGGCGTTCTCGGCGGGTCGCTGCTGAGCGGGCTTGTCGGCACGGCGGTGCTGCTGACGGCGAAGCCGCGCGCAGCGGCCTCCGAAGAGCCGGCCGTTGTCTGAACCCAGCTTGGCCCGGCGTGAGGCTCAGCTGCGCGGGCGGATCAGACCCTCCTGCGCCACCGAGGCGCAGAGACGTCCAGACCGGTCGTAGATCAGGCCGCGGTTCATGCCGCGCGCGCCGCCCGCCCATGGGCTGTCCTGAACATAGAGCAGCCAGTCATCGACGCGGGCGTCCTGGTGAAACCAGATGGCGTGATCGAGGCTCGCGACCTGCACCTTGCCCGTATACCATTTGAGGGCGTGCGGGCGCTGGCAGGTGGATAGCAGGGTCATGTCGCTGGCATAGGCCAGCATACAGCGGTGCAGCGCCGGATCGTCGGGCAGCGGTGCCTGTGCGCGGAACCACACCTGCTGCGCGGGCTCCGTTCCCTCCTGGCTGGGCGGGGCCTGGTCGACGCGGCGGAAATCGATAGGCCGTTCGCGCAGGAAATGCGGGCGGATCTGCTTCGGCACCTCGTCGATGAAGGTTTCTCGCCATTCGGTTTCCGACATCAGCTCTTCAGGCGCGGGGACGTCCGGCATGTCGAGCTTATGCTCATAGCCCTCCTCCGCGATGTGGAAGCTCGCGGCGAGGTTGAAGATGGGCTTGCCGTTCTGGACCGCGATGACGCGGCGGGTGGAAAAGCTGGAGCCGTCGCGGTCACGCTCCACCTGGTAGAGAACCGGCACGTCGATCGCGCCGGGGCGCATGAAATAGGCATGCAGGCTGTGCGGCTGGCGGTCGTCATCCACTGTACGGCTGGCGGCGACGAGCGCCTGCGCGATGACCTGCCCGCCGAACAGGCGGAAGGTGGCGTCGGGCGAATTCTGGCCGCGAAAGATGTTCGCGTCGATACGCTCAAGGTCGAGGACGCCGACCAGTTCCTCCACCAGTTCGGCGGCGGTGGCGGTGTCGCGGTCTAGGGGCGCGCTCATTCGTGCAGCGCCTCCGGCTTTTCCATGAGTTCGACGAGGACGCCGCCCATGTCCTTGGGGTGGACGAAGATGACGGGCGTGCCGTGCGCGCCGATGCGCGGTTCGCCGGTGCCGATCACAGCCGCGCCCTTGGCGACCAGGTCGTCGCGGGCGGCGTAGATGTCCTCGACCTCGAAGCAGACATGGTGCTGGCCGCCCTTCGGGTTCTTCGCAAGGAAGGCGTGGACCGGGCTGTCGTCGCCCAGCGGCTCGATCAGCTCGATCTGGCTGTTCGGGACATCGACGAAGCAGACGCGCACACCCTGCGCGGCAAGGTCGAACGGTTCGTGGATCTTCGTTGCGCCGAGGACGTCGCGGTAGAGGGCGATGCTGTCCTCGATGGAGGGCGTGGCGACGCCGACATGGTTCAGGCGGCCGATCATGCGGGCATTCCTCTTTTCGTGGTCTTCGCAGGTTCGGGTGCGGGCTTAACGGGAAATGCTGCGCTGCGGCAAGCGGTCCTTCGACAGGCTCAGGATTAGCGGACGTATGGAAACTGCGCGGGTACCAAACCACCCGCTCACCCTGAGCCTGTCGAAGGGCGAGCGTGTGGGGGCTGTAGCTCAATCGCGCCGGTCATCCCAGCGCAGGCTGGGATGACTAACTGGTGAATCAGTTGCGCACAAGGACCGGGTAGGGGTCGACCGGTTCGGCCTGCCACCAGTTCTTTTCCGGGCCGAGGCGCTCGATGGCGAAGTGGAGGTGGGGGGTGCCGGGGTCGGCATTGCCGCTGGTGCCGACATAGCCGATCACGTCGCCCTGCTGGACGGCGTCGCCCTCGCTGAGGCCCTCAGCCCGCGCATCGAGATGGGCGTAATAGTAGACAAAGGTCTCGGTCGGATCGAACTGGTAAATGGTGATGCCGCCGCGTTCGGAATCGAAGAATTTTTCGAGGACGCCGTCCTCGACCGCCAGGACCGGCGTGCCCGTTGGCGCGGGAAGGTCGATGGCGCGGTGGGCGCGGCCGCCACGGTCCTCGTCAAACTGCGGCGTCAGGTCGTCAGGGTCGTAGCCCTCGACCGGCAGGATCAGGCGCTTTTCGGACAGGATGGAGGTGGCCTCGTCCATCGGCGGCGGGACCATCTCCTCCGGCAGCGGGACGGCGATCTCGCGCGGCGGCAGGCGCGGCGCAGGCGCTGGGTCGACGAGCGGCGACTGTTCCTCCAGGGCCACCTCGCTCGCGGCGACATCGTCCGGCTGCCGCTCATAGAGGTACAGCCAGCCGAGGCTGGTCAGAATCGCCGTCACGAGGGCGGTCGCAAGGATGGTGCCGAGAGTTCGCATAAGGATACTCTGTGCTGCCCGGTGCATTGGCGCAATAGACAGCCCTGTTCGGGCGAGCGCCCTTCCGCCCCGCCGCCCCAGCAGCTAGTGTCGGTTTGGTCACGGTGCGTAACCGGATCGGCCGCCCCTGCGAAGTGGTACAATCATGGATGCGCCTGCCCCCTTTACCAATCCGCATGTCACGGCTGGCGGCGAGCCGCGCGCGTCGGTCGATTTCCGCGGGCTGGAGACGCTGTGGCTGAACACGGGCACGCTGTGCAACCTCGCCTGCGCGCACTGTTATATCGAGAGTTCGCCGACGAACGACCGGCTGGCCTATCTGACGCGCGCGGACGTGACCGGGGCGCTGGCGCAGGCAAAGGCGAGCGGGCAGCCGCTGAGGGCCATCGGGATTACCGGCGGCGAGCCGTTCATGAACCCGGATATCGATGCGATCATGGCGGACTGTTTGACGGCGGGGCTGGAGCTCTTGATCCTCACTAATGCAATGACGCCGATGCGGCATCACCGGGACGCGCTGCTGGACCTGAACGCGCGCTATCCCGGAGCGCTGACCCTGCGTGTCAGCCTCGATCACTTTGAGAGGGCGAAGCATGAGGAGGAGCGCGGACCGCGCAGTTTCGACCCCGCCATTGACGGGCTGAGCTGGCTGTCGGCGAATGGGTTTCGGATCGCGGTGGCCGGGCGAACGATGTGGGGCGATGACGAGGCGGAGATGCGCGCGGGTTACAGGGCGCTGTTCGCGCGCGCGGGCATTGCCATCGATGCGGACGATCCCGAGGCGCTGGTGCTGTTCCCGGAGATGGACGAGAGCGGTGCCACGCCGGAGATCACGACGGCCTGCTGGCAGATCCTCGACAAGGACCCGGCGAGCCTGATGTGCGCCAGCGAACGGATGCTGGTGCGGCGGCGGGGCGCAAAACGGGCGACCTACACGGCGTGCACGCTGCTGCCCTATGACCCTGAGTTCAATTACGGGCCGGAGATTGAGGGCGCATCGGAGCCCGTGACGCTGAACCACCCGCATTGTTCGCGTTTCTGCGTGCTGGGCGGCGGCAGCTGCGGCTGACAGCGTCAGCGCAGCAGCGGCGCGTAGATCGGCAGGGCGTCAAGCGCGCGGTCGATGCGCTCCACAGCGGCTTCATATTGCGCCGAATCGAGGGCGCCGAAGCGGCGTTCGAACTCGGCCTCGCTCAGCCCCTCTTCCAGGCCGAGCGCCCTTGCCGGGAACAGGTCACCGGGCCGGGCGCGCGACAACCTTGCCTGCGTTTCTGCCGTCAGGTTGGGGTCGGCGAGTAGCTGGCCGAGGCGGAGGCCGGCCCGGTCGGCCGCGAGATCGACGAAGGAAAAGCCGCTGCCGCCCGGAAGCGCGTCGCTGAGCTCCTTCATCTCGCCCAGCGCATCGCCGAGATCGGAATCGCGATTGGCGGAGAAAACCGCGCTGATGAGGAAATGCAGCGCCAGATCGCGGCGTCCGGCGACGGTCACGATGAACGGCTCCGGCAGGCAAAGCGGCGTGCGGCCCGCGCTGGCATCGAGGAAACGCAGAAAGGTCGGATCGTAAGAGGCCATCAGCATGGCGACCAGTCGGCCCGAGGATGCGCCGGGCGTCACGGTTTCGCTGCTGTCTGGAAAGGCCGCGCGGAACAGGCCCGCCATGGTGGCCGGGCGGCGGAACGAATCCTCAAAGCGCGTAAGCCGAAGGTATGACGCGCGGGCCGCATCGACGGCATCCTCCGGATAGCGGCCGATCAGGGCCTGCACCTGGCGGATCAGGGTGACCGGCATGTCGATGCGCGCGGTAACGAAATCGCCGCCGACCCTCAGCCCGGGAATGACCGTGTCGAGCGTGGGGGCGGGACCGGGCTGGTCGCCCCAGACGAACCGGATGGCAAGGTCGGCGAACGCTTCTGTCAGGCCGGGCGATAGCTGCACCGTGCCGAGCTTCGCGGCTATTCGGCCCGGCTGTGTAAAGCTGTTGCCCTGACCGGAAAGGGTCGCGTTCAGCCAGGTGCGCTCCGCGATTTGGATGGCGGCGCGGGCGGTGGCGGTATGCGGAACCTGGTGGCGGCCATCCCTGACGCTGCCCTTCTCCGCCGGACCGGCCTCGATGCGGCCATCGACCGTCAGGCTAGGGTTGCTGAAACTGATGACGCGGGCAACGCCCGGCAGTTCCTCCGCACGGATGCCGATATAGCCCGCGCCGTTGTTGCGCATGGCCGCGAAGGCAAGGCGCGCGACCGTGCGCCCGGTGCCGACATCGCGGGCACTGGGCACGCCGGGATCCTCCACCTGCGGCGCGCCGGAAACCAGCGCGGCACCGAGAAAGGTCGTTCCGGCGACGATGATGAGGAACAGGCGCGCGGCCCAGCGAAGTGCGGTCACCCGGCCCTTGCTAGGGCGTGCCCACCGAAACGAGAAGCCCGAAAGCCCGCGCTAAACCGGGCTAAGCGCCGCATCGCGAAGGCCGCGCCAGACATGAACGGCCTGCACGCTCTCGGGGACGTCGTGGACGCGGAACAGCTGGACGCCCTGCGCGAGACCAGTGTGGAGCGCGGTTAGCGACCCGGCGAGGCGCCGGTCGGCGGCCGCCTCGTTCGACAGCGCGCCGATGAAGCGCTTGCGGCTGGCGCCAAGGAGGAGCGGAACGCCGAGGCCGTGGAACAGCGACAGGCCGTTCAAAAGCTGGAGGTTGTGTCGGACGCTCTTGCCGAAACCGATGCCGGGGTCGGCGATGATGCGCTGGCGGTCGATGCCTGAGGCGACAGCGGCCTCGATGCGGCCTGACAGCCAGTCGTAGATGTCGAGAAGGACGTCGTCGTAGCGCGGCGCGTCCTGCATCGTCTGCGGATCGCCCTGTGCGTGCATGAGGATGACCGGCGCGCCGGATTCAGCGACCGCGGCGCTGCTGCCATCGTCGAAGGTTAGCGCGCTCACATCGTTGACGATATGCGCCCCGGCGGCGAGCGCGGCGCGCATGACCGCGCTTTTGCGCGTGTCGGCGGAGAGGAGGAGGCCGCGCGATTTCAGCGCCTTGAAGACGGGGACGACCCGTTCGATCTCGTCACCCTCCCAGACCGTGGCCGCGCCAGGACGAGTCGATTCGCCGCCGATGTCGATGATCGCCGCGCCCGCTGCGCTCATGTCGTAGGCGGCTTCGGCGGCAATGGCCGGATCGGTGTGCGTGCCGCCGTCGGAAAAGCTGTCTGGTGTGATGTTAAGGATGCCCATGATGGCGGGCTGGTCGAAGCGGAGGGTGCGCTCGCCGAGTGTCAGGGCCGGGCGCGGCTCGGTGACTCGCTGCCACTGGGCGGCGGTGTCCGGACTCGCAGCCAGAACGTCGTCGATGGCGCTGACCGGCACGAGGCGCGCGGGTTCGTCGCGGGACAAGATTTCGACCATCCCGAACCAGCACAGGCCGCCGGCGAGGCGGGCGACCTGACCGTCGAAGCCGAAGGGCGCGTCGACGAAGCCGGTGGGGCGGAGATAGTGGGTCTGCATCGGCGGGGCGGATCAGTGCGCAGCCTGCCGGTCGCGGTAAAGCTGGCGGAGGGTATCGAGCGGCTGAAGCGCGCCGCCCTCCTCATGATGCCAGAAGGTCCAGCCGTTACAGCTGGGGGCGTTCTGGACGGCGGCGCCGATCTTGTGGATCGAGCCCGCCTCCTTGCCGTGAAGGATCGTGCCGTCAGCGCGGACGCGGGCCATGAAACGGCGGCGGGCGTCGTAGAGCGAGGTGCCGGGCTGGAGAAGGCCGGTTTCGAGAAGCGCGCCGAAGGGGACGCGCGGTTCGGCGCGGCGGCCGCGGCTGATCTCGAGCGCGTCGACCTCGACCTGGGCGGCGCGGGCGATGCGCTGTTCCGCGACCTCGATGTAAACCGGTTCGCGTTCGATGCCGATGAAGGCGCGGTTGAGGCGCTTCGCGACCGCGCCGGTCGTGCCGGACCCGAGGAACGGGTCAAGGACGGTGTCGCCGGGTTCAGAGCAGGCGAGGAGAACGCGGTATAGCAGCTCCTCCGGCTTCTGCGTCGGGTGCGCCTTCTTGCCGTTCCGCTTCTCGCGCTCGCCGCCAGTGCAGAGCGGGATCGACCAGTCGGAGCGCATCTGAAGCTCGTCGTTCAGCGCCTTCATGGCGTGGTAGTTGAAACGGTATTTCGCCTTCTCCGACTTCGCGCACCAGATGAGCGTTTCGTGAGCGTTGGTGAAGCGCGTGCCCTTGAAGTTTGGCATGGGGTTCGTCTTGCGCCAGATGACGTCGTTGAGGATCCAGTAGCCGAGGTCCTGAAGCGCGGTCCCGACGCGAAAAATGTTGTGATAACTGCCGATGACCCACAGGCTGCCATCGTCTTTCAAGACCCGGCGCGCCTCGGTCAGCCAGGCGTGTGTGAAGCGGTCATAGACGGCGAAGCTGTCGAACTGGTCCCAGGCGTCGTCGACGGCGTCGACCGTGGAGCCCTCGGGCCGGAGCAGGTCGCCGTTCAGCTGGAGGTTGTAGGGCGGGTCGGCGAAAATCAGGTCGACCGACTTTTCCGGCAGCTTTGCCATTTCCGCCACACATTCGCCCTGGATCACCGTAATCGGTGCCGGTTTTGCCGCTGCCATGATCGTCCCCAATCCTGTAAGTGCAGACGAGGGTGCAGAGCGGCGGAATCGGGGTCAAGGAATATAGTGTTAAGAGTCATATTGTTGCGATGATTCGCTAAGTTTCAGTTCGAAGTCACGCACCATTTGTGGAGTCCCCGGCACGCCGCGAAACGCTAGGTCTTGTGTGTGTGGCGCAAAAGACTCACCAGCGGTGGTTAGAGCGCCAGCGCGGCCTGACGGCAGGGCGCGAAGCTCATCCGGTGCTGCGGGCTGGGGCCAAGACGTTCGAGCGCGCGCTTGTGGTCCGGCGTGGGATAGCCCTTGTTCTTCGCCCAGCCATAGCCGGGGTGCGCCGCGTCGAGGTCGGCCATCATCCGGTCGCGCGTGACCTTGGCAATGACAGACGCCGCAGCGATGGAGGCGGAGAGCCCATCGCCGCCGATCAGGCAGGCCGATGGCCGGTTCCATTTCGGCAGGCGATTGCCATCGACCAGGCAGAAAGCGGGCGGCGACAGCAGCGCCTCGACCGCCCGCGCCATGGCCAGCATTCGTGCCCAGAGAATGTTGATCTCGTCGATTTCCGCGGGCTGGACAATGCCGATGCCGATCGCCGCGCAGTCGTGAAGGGCATTGAAGAGGGTCTCGCGGCGAGTGAGCGAGAGCTTCTTTGAATCGTCGAGGCCGCTCGGCGCGGTCGCTGGGTCGAGGATCACTGCCGCCGCGACGACCGGCCCTGCGAGCGGCCCTGCCCCGGCCTCATCCACTCCGGCGAGCGGCATCGGACGACCCTGTTCCAGCTTGAAATCGGCAGCCATTGAGAAGACTTTCCTACAATAGGTCACAGTGGGTCACACTCATATCGCGCGCGAACTCGCCGCCCGGACCTTCGCGAGCGCTGACGGGTGACCCTTTGGCCCACTGCCTTCGCAGGGGCAGGCGTGGGTCGAAGTATAGGCGTGCGGGGCGGGCCGGTAGCATGGTGCGGAGTGTCCGCGAACGGCTCCTATTCTTCAAGGTCCCGCGCGGCATGATGGCCGAGCGGGCCGCTGCCTGCGCCGAAGCCGGGTGCAGCCTTGATGGCGGCGCGGACGAAGGCGCGGGCGGTCTGGACAGCCTCGACCAGATCGAAGCCGCGTCCGAGTTCGGTGGCAATGGCGCTGGCCAGGGTGCAGCCTGTGCCGTGCGTGTGGCGAGTCTCGATGCGGGCGGCGGTGAACTGATGCTCCGTGCCATCCCGCTCGATCAGGATGTCGGTGAGGGTATCACCAGCCCGATGGCCGCCTTTCGCGAGGACGGCACAGTCATACTCGGCGGCGAGGGTGCGGGCGGCTTTGGCGGCGGCTTCCAGATTGTCGATTGGCTTGCCTGCGAGGACGGCGAGTTCCTCAAGATTGGGCGTCAGCAGCGCGGCGCGGGGGAAGAGCAGCGTACGGAGCGCCGTGAGCGTGTCGTCGGTCACAAGGCGGGCACCGCTGGTGGCGACGAGTACAGGATCGACGACGAGAGGCGCTTCGGTGGACGCGAGGGCTTCGGCAATGGCGGCGACGTGATCCGGCGCGCCGATCATGCCGGTCTTGATCGCGTCCGCGCCGATGTCGGACAGGCAGGCATCGATCTGGGCCGTGACGCTTTCGGGCGGGAGGGAGTCGATGCGCGTGACGCCGCGCGTGTTCTGCGCGGTGACGGCGGTGATGGCGGTCATGGCATAGCCGCCGAGCATGGTGACGGTCTTGATGTCCGCCTGGATGCCTGCCCCGCCGGAGGAGTCCGACCCGGCGATGATGAGGACGCGGGGGGGTGTTGTGGAGGTGGCCATCTTCTGCCCGTCATAGTCATTCCAGCGGAAGCTGGAATCTTTTCTGCGGGGGGGCGGACAGGACGGAAGCAAGACCCCAGCCTTCGCCGGGATGATTATGGAGTGAGGAGCGGGTTTGGGAACACCGTTAGCGGGTGACCCTTCGACAGGCTCAGGGTGAGCGGAGGTTTGTTGCGCGCCAAATCCGAAGCCCGCTCATGCTGAGCCTGTCGAAGCATCACTCACGGGCGTTGGCGCAGCAAACCGAGGCGGGCGATGGCGAAGCCGAGCCTGTCCCCGGAATGAGGCGCGGCTGGATCCCCGCGTTCGCGGGAATGACGGTGTGGAACGGTCGGGTCGCCTTCCACCCTAGCGGGAATGACGGTGGGGGTCGGCGCGGCGAGGGGGGCAGGCGGGCGCCCGCTTCGTCAGGCCGCCGCTTCTACCGCGGCGCAGATGTCGTCGACGACCTGGCGGATGGTGTCGCCGCTTTCGCCCTCCGCCATGACGCGGATGACGGGTTCGGTGCCGCTTTTGCGGATGAGGACGCGGCCATTGTTGCCGAGGCGCGCTTCGCCAGCCTTAATCGCGGCCTTAACGCTGTCCATCTCCAGCGGGTCGGTGTCCTGGTAGCGGACATTCTTCAGGAGCTGGGGCAGCGGGTCGAACTGGTTCAATAGCTCGGACGCGGGCTTTCCCTGCGCGACGAGGCAGGCGAGGACCTGCAGCGCGGCGACGAGGCCGTCGCCCGTGGTGGCATGGTCGGTGAGGATCATGTGGCCCGACTGTTCGCCGCCGACATTGAAGCCGTGGCGGCGCATATGTTCAAGGACATGGCGGTCGCCGACCTTTGTCCGGGCGAGTTGCAGCTTGTTCGCCTCGAGATAGCGTTCGAGGCCGAGGTTCGACATGACCGTCGCCACGAGCCCGCCGCCGGTCAGCATGTCCTTCCGCGCCCAGTCGGTGGTGATGAGGGCCATGATCTGGTCGCCGTCGACGATCTGCCCGCCCTCGTCGACCACGATCAGGCGGTCGGCGTCGCCGTCGAGCGCGATGCCGATATCGGCGCCTTCAGCAACAACGCGCTCCTGCAGCGCCTCTGGATGGGTGGAGCCGCATTTGTCGTTGATGTTGACGCCGTTGGGGTCGACGCCGATGCGGGTAACGTCTGCGCCCAGTTCCCACAGGGCATCGGGGGCGACCGAGTAGGCCGCGCCGTTCGCGCAGTCGATGACGACGTGCAGCTCGTCGAGGCGAAGGTGAGAGGGGAAGCTGAGCTTCGCGTCGTGGATGTAGCGGCCGCGCGCATCCTCGAACATCTTCGAGCGGCCGATGTCCTTTGCTTCGGCCAGCTTCGGCTTGATGTCGAGGCGGTGCTCGATATCGGCCTCGTCCTCGTCCGACAGTTTGAAGCCGTCGGGACCGAACAGCTTGATACCATTGTCCTGATAGGGGTTGTGGCTGGCGGAGATCATGACGCCGAGATCCGCGCGCATGGAGCGGGTCAGCATGGCGACGGCGGGGGTCGGCATCGGGCCGACCTGAACGACGTCCATGCCGACGCTGGTGAAGCCCGCGATCAGCGCGCTTTCGATCATGTAGCCGGAGAGCCGCGTGTCCTTGCCGACGACCACGCGGTGCTTGTGGCTGCCGCGCAGGAACTTGATGCCCGCCGCCTGGCCCACCCGCATCGCCATGCCAGGCGTCATGGGGTGGGTGTTCGTCAGCCCGCGAATGCCGTCCGTTCCGAAATAGTCGCCCATCGATTTGCCTGCCCGTCCCTGTCGCCAGAATAACCGCTGTCCCTTGCGGTCCAATAGTCTTGGCGTAAGGCAGGCGGCAAGCAGAAGTCGGGCGAAGGGCCGCCGAACAGGGCGGCCCGGTACGGGGATGGGGCCGAGGGCATGTATGAACAGCTAGAAGCCCTGATCGCGGGACTGTCCGCGCGCGTGTTCCAGCAGGTGCCGCTGTTCGGCACGGAGGTCGAGGCGATCGTCCTCGTGCTCGCGGCGGCGATGCTGTTCGCGACCATCCTCCTCGGTGTGCCGCAGTTTCGCGGCGTCGGCATCGGGCTGCGGCTCCTCAGCGGGAAGCATGACGATCCGACCGCTCCCGGTGAGGTGAGCCAGTTTCAGGCGCTGTCCACCGCGCTGTCCGGGACCGTGGGGCTGGGCAACATTGCCGGGGTGGCCATCGCGATCGCGCTCGGCGGGCCGGGCGCGGCCTTCTGGATGTTCGTCATCGGCTTTTTCGCGATGGCGCTGAAGGCCGGGGAGGTGACCCTGGGCGTGAAGTACCGCGAGATCGACGCCGACGGCACGGTGCACGGCGGGCCGATGTACACGCTGAAGAACGGACTGGCCGCGCGGGGGTGGACGCGGTCGGGGCGAGGCCTGTCACTGCTCTACGCCGTCTTTGCCATCGGCGGCTGCCTGCCTCTGGTGCAGATCAACCAGAGCTTCAGCCAGGCAGCCGGGGTCATCGGCTTCGAACCGACGCGCGAGGCGGGCCTAATCTACGGTATCGTCTTCGGCATCCTGATCGGCCTTGTGACGCTCGGCGGCGTGAAGTCGATCGCGCGCGTCACGAGCAAGATCGTGCCGCTGATGTGCTTCATCTACCTCGGCAGCGTGCTTCTGATCCTGATCGCCAATGCAGGCGCGGTTCCGGCTGCCGTCGCGACCATCATATCGTCCGCCTTCGACCCGAACTCGGTCGCAGGCGGCATCATCGGCAGCTTCGTGGTCGGGATGCGGCGCGCGGTGTTTTCGACCGAGGCGGGCGTCGGCCTGCCCGTAATCGCCCACGCCGCGGCGCGGACACGGCATCCGGCGTCGGAAGGCATGGTCGCGCTTCTGGAGCCGATGTTCGACACCATGATCGTCTGCATGGCGACCGCGCTGATGATCGTCGTCACGGGCGTTTATGATGACGGGTTCACTGACGTCGGCATGACCAGCGCGGCCTTTGCTTCGGTGATCAGCTGGTACCCCTGGTTCCTGCTCGTCGCGGTGTTCCTGTTCGCCTATTCGACGCAGCTTGCCATCGCCTATTATTTCGAGACGGTGATCGGGTTCCTGATCGGGCATGGCCGCAAGCGAAACCTTGCCGTACGGATCGTCTACTGCCTGCTGATGCCGCTGGGGTCGGTGCTGGTTCTCGGCGCGGTCGTCGATCTGATCGACAGCTTCTTCTTCCTGATGGTGCTGCCGAATGTCGTGGGCCTGATCCTGCTTGCCCCGATCCTGCGGCGGGAAGTGAACGACTTCCTTGCCGGCGTAAAATCGGGCCGAATCTACAGCGAGGGCGTGACGGACGAAACGGCGATGCCGCGGCATGACTGATCGCGGGATTGCCACCTAAGTTTCGGATTACTTAATTTGCGTTTGCCTATCGGGAGCCGCCTTGTACCGCCTCGCCCACCCTGCCCTAACCACTTCTCCTGAGTCCCGCGCAAATCCTCTCCCTTCACCTGCGACAAAAAGTCGGTTACGGTTATATTAATGTTCTGGGGAGGACACGGGAAATTGGCACAGTCTTTCAGCAACGCCAGCAGCGACCACGGACAGCTCTCGCATCGCCGGATCACGACGAACCAGTCGCAGGCCATCGCGACGATGATGCTGATCCTGATCATCGGCGCAGTGTTTACGGCCGTAATCAGCCTGATCTGGACGGTCCTGTCGATTTTGCCCTCGATTCTCGGCCCGCTGTTTGCGCCGCTGATGGGTGGCGGTTCGCCGCTTTGACCCTGCCGGGCGCGTTGACGCTCTAGCCTAACCGCCGCGTTTCGGCGCCATCGCCGTCATGCGGTCGAAAATCATGTTCGGGAACAGCCGCTTAAGCGTCAGCAGCGCCATTTCAGGCGCACCGCGCCGGCCCACCGGCACCTCCCGCTTTCCCGCCTTCATGGCCGACAGGATCTGCTCGGCCGCGGCCGCCGGACTGATGCCCTGGTTCACCGGATCGTCGTTCGGGCCGTAGCGCTGGCCGCTGCCGTCGAGCGCGTTTTCCGCGATCCCGGTCTGGACGAAACCAGGCGTGACGACCGTGACTTCAAGGCCGAACTGGTCGATCTCTGCCCGCAGCGCATCGGAATAGCCGGTCAGCGCATGTTTCGCGGCGCAGTAGCCGGTGCGGAGCGGCGAGCCGACCTTGCCCGCCACGCTGGAGATCTGCACGAAATGGCCGATGCCGCGCTCGACCATCCGGGGCAGCAGCAGCTGGGTGAGTTTCAGCGGCGCAAAGAAATCGACCTCCATCAGGCGGCGATAAACCTCGAAATCGGTGTCGAGCGCGACGGAACGCTGGGAGATGCCGGCATTGTTGACGAGGATGTCGACGCCGCCCTTCCAGTCCTCCGCCGTCTCGACGATGGCGGGCAGCGCGTCATAGGCCGTTGCCTCGAACGGCAGGACGAGGGTTTCGCCCGCGCATGCATCCGCGACCTCTGCCAGTGCGCCTTCACGGCGACCGGAAAGGATGATGTGCGCCCCCTGCCCGGAGAAGGCCTCGGCGAGGCCGCGGCCGATGCCGCTGGAGGCACCGGTGATCCAGATCGTCTTGCCCGCGAAATCCATCAGATGAGTTCTCCCAATCGTGTCGATGCGCCCATGACGCCGGGATGCAGCCATATGAGCAGCGCGTAAAGCGCCGTGCCGCCGATGAGCGCGATCCAGCCGGGAAAGGCGGGGCGCGGCCAGTAGCTGGTCGCGGCCTCATACTGATCCCACTTGTCGCCGAGCTGCTGGCGCTTCTTGCCGTCCTGCAGAGCCGCGCCGACCAGCGCGAGAATGAGGATGCCGCCCGCGAAGACCAGCGTGTCCGAGCGGCCCGCCAGCGCGATATGGACGGCCGCCCAGATCGCAAAGGACCACATCATCGGGTGCCGTGTGATGCGCATCGCGCCGCCGGGACGCTCGATCCGGTCAAGCTGCCCGCCCTGAAAGGCCAGCGCGGGATTGGGGGCGGTGTTTGAACCGACGAACAGGATGCTGGCGATCCACATCAGGACATGGCCGATGGCAACGAGCCAGGTCGGCGCGAACCAGAGCTGCTCGCCGATGGTATCGCCATAGGCGAGCACCGCCCAGATCAGGGTGGCGAGCGACACCAGCGAATAGACGATCGTGAAGCCGAGCGTGCCGAGCGCCTTCACCATCGGCGCGCGCAGCGGATGGCTCATCAGGAAATGCGTGCCGACGAACGCGGCCATGGCGGCGGTGAGTGTGAGCATGGTGAACCCTCCCCAGGATTGCGCGGGTAAGTTTAGGCGGGCCGGGGACGCGGCGTCCAGTTTGGGGGTCGGGCTACGCCAACACCGTCATCCCCGCGAAAGCGGGGATCCACCGCCTGTGGGTTCTGCTTACGCGCGCTTTCAAGTAGATGGATCCCGGCTTTCGCCGGGATGACGGTTGGGGTGTCGGTTTGCTTATGAGACTGACCGCTACGCCGATGGCGGTGCGCGATGCATCAACGCCCCGCCTTCGCGGGGGGTTCACGGGCGAGCATGGAACACCGTCTGGCAGGGCGCGGCGCGGACCCCTCCACCACGCTTGCGCGCGGTCCCCCTCCCCGGTCCGGGGAGGATTAGTCGGCGGTGTCGGTTTCGATCAGGAGCCAGATTGGCTCTTCGGAGCGGAGGTGGCGGCTGAAGGTCCAGACGTCGTGCGACTGGGTGGCGTCACTTTCGGAGCCTGCGACGATCTTGCCGTCGCCGTCGCGGGTGACCGCGATCAGGTCGGCGTCGAAGCGGACGGTGACCTCGGCCATCTGTCCGCGAAGGTCTGCGCCGACGATTTCCGCGCGTTCCACGCCGACAAGACTGTTCTCGTAGACGTGGCCGCTTTCCTCACGCGCGGCGATGGCAGCGGCGAAGTCGTCGGAAATGTCGTCGGACACCAGCTCGTCCAGCGCCTGACGGTCACCGGCCCAGAAGGCCTCAAGGACCATGCGGTAGGCTTCGGTCGCACCGGCGAGGAACTGCCCGGGGTCGAAAGACGGGTCCTCGGCGTAGATTGCCTCAAGCCCGGCGCGCGCACTGTCATTCACATCCTCCGGAATGGACATGGCGGCGGCAGGCGGGATGTCGCCGCCGCGAAGCGAGACGACATTGTCCTCATTCGCCTTGCGCGGAAGGACCGGGGCCTGGGGCTCTGCCGATTCGTCATGGCTGCCCAGGACGGAAATCAGCCTGAGGGCAATGAACCCGGCCAACAGGGCCAATACGACGATCTCGATCAATTCCGCCTCCTCGCGGGGCAATCCATGCCAGCTAATTCAGGCCATCAACGATAGACAACCCGAAAGGCTCCTACATAGGCCCTGCAGCGGGGGCCGCAAGCGAGGCGCATCCGCACGGGCTGTCGCAGGCACCGCAGGCGGCCGCTGCCCTTGCCAGCGCGGGGGCCGCCCTGCTAGCGCGCGGCCACGCCTTTCAGACCCAATCAGACATGACGGAAACGAGACTTTTCATGGCCGACGACCAGACGCCCCCGACGCCCAATCCCGACGCAGCCGCCGGTGCGGGCGAGCCGCAGCAGGCCGCGCTCGGCATCAACATCCTAGCGCAGTATGTGAAGGACCTGTCCTTTGAAAATCCCAATGCGCCGGAATCGCTGAGCCAGCAGGCGGGCGCGCCCGCGATCGACGTGGGCGTCAGCGTCGGCGTCAATGAAAAGAAAGACATCGACGCAGCGGCCTATGAGGTGATCGTCAAGCTGAACGCATCCGGCAAGACCGACAACGGCCAGAAGACGGCGTTCGTCGTGGAGCTTGCCTATGGCGGGCTGTTCCGCCTGCAGAACGTGCCGCAGAACCTCCTGAACCTCGTCCTGCTTGTCGAAGCGCCGCGGATGCTGTTTCCCTATGCGCGGCGGATCCTCGCCGATGCCGTGCGCGACGGCGGCTTCCCACCGCTGATGCTGGATCCGATCGACTTCATGGCGCTGCTTGAGCAGCAGCAGGCACAGGGCGGCCCCCCGCCAGAAGGCGGCGCGCCGGGTGCGGGCGGTCAGGGCGGTCAGGGCGGTGGCGGCGAAACGCCGAACATTATCCTGCCGAGCTGAGGGTTACTAAGAGAAAGGGTTAGTCATTCCTGCGAAGGCAGGAATCCATGCTGGATGGGTCGGACCAGGTGCGGCCTTTACAGCGTGGATCCCCGCCTTCGCGGGGATGACTAGTCTTTGTTGCTGCGCCCCCCTTCGCCTGCGCGGCGCTTTCGGGTAGCGCGGCTGCATGTCGCTCATCAAGAACGTGTCCACCATTGGCGGGCTGACCATGGTCAGCCGGGTGTTCGGCTTTGCGCGCGACATGCTGCTGGCGCGGCTGCTGGGCGCGGGGACGGGCGCGGACGCCTTCTTCGTGGCGTTCAAGCTGCCGAATATTTTCAGGCGTCTGTTCGCCGAGGGCGCGTTCAGCGCCGCCTTCGTGCCGATGTTCTCGAAGGAGCTGGAGACGGGCGGGCGGGATCAGGCCGTGCGATTCAGCCATCAGGTGCTGAGCGTCTTCCTGCCGGTGCTGTTCTTCTTCACCGCCATCGCGCAGATCGCCATGCCGTGGATCGTCGAGGCGATGGCGGGCGCGTACCGCGATACGCCGGGCAAGTTCGAGCTGACGGTTTCGTTGAGCCGGATCACTTTCGTCTACCTCCTCCTGATCAGTCTCGTGTCGCTGCTGGCGGGGATCCTGAATTCGCTCAGCCGGTTCGCGGAGGCGGCAGCGGCGCCGATCCTCCTCAACATCTCGATCATCACGGCAGTCCTGATCTTCGGATCGACCGAGCCGGACCCTGACTTCGACACCGCCTATGCCGTGTCGGTGGCGGTCGCGGTGGCGGGCGTGCTGCAGTTCTTCTGGCTGTGCTGGGCCGTGCGGCGGGCGGGCATCGAGCTGCGGATTTTCAGGCCGCAGGTGACGCCGAAGGTGAAACGGCTGCTGCGGATCATCCTGCCCGCGACATTCGGGGCCGGGATTTACCAGATCTCGCAGTTCGTCGACATCTTCTTTGCAACGCGGCTGGAAGAGGGCGCGATGAGCTTCCTGAATTATGCCGACCGGCTGAACCAGCTGCCGCTTGGCGTGATCGGCATTGCGCTCGGCACGGCGATCCTGCCTGCCCTCTCACGCATGGTGGGCGCGGACGACAAGGAGGGTGCGGAGCGGCTGATGCGGCGCGCGACCGAGCTGTCGATGATGCTGACGCTGCCTGCCGCGACGGCGCTGGTGATCTGCGCGGGGCCGCTGGTAACGGCGATCTTCCTCGGCGGGCGGTTCGAGGCGGACGATGCGGCGGTGACGTCGGCGGTGATGGCGGCGCTGGCCTTCGGCCTTCCCGCCTATGTCCTTATCAAGGTGTTCACGCCGGGTTTCTATGCGCGCGGGGACACGAAGACGCCGGTCTATACCGCGCTGGCCGCGCTGGCGCTGAACATTGCCGTGATCCTGGTCCTGATCGACGACCTTGAGGTCGTGGCGCTGCCGACGGCGGCGGCGAGCGCGGCCTGGCTGAACGCAGCGCTGCTCTACACGCTCCTCCACCGCAGCGGGCGCTTCCAGGTCAGCGGCGCGCTGATCGCGACCATCGTAAAGCAGGTGCTGGCCGCCGCCGCGATGGGCGCGCTTCTCTGGTGGCTTCGGGACGCATTGAGCGCTGAGTTCGCCGGCAGCGTGTTCGCGCGCATCTGGAGCGTGGGCGCGCTGGTGGCCGCGGGCGGCGCGGTTTACTTCGCGGTTCTGCTGACGATCGGCGGGCTGGACCGGGAGCAGCTGGCTGCGCTGCTGAGACGGCGGCGCGCCTGACGCCTTAGACGGCCCCAGCCTTCCGCATGGCGGGCTCGCTGTCGGCGGTTTCGCCGGTCAAGGCCGCGACTGCCTCTGACAGCGCCGCCGCGCTGGCTTCGGCAAGCTCGGTCAGGTCGCGGACCAGCGAATGGCCCGGGGTCGCGCGCGCCTCGTCCGCAAGCGCCTGAAGGTCGGCCGCGACTGCGGACAGCGCCCGGCAGCCGCAATTGCCCGCGACACCCTTCAGCTCGTGCGCGGCGCAGCGCAGGTCCTGCTGCTGCCCCTTTGCATTGGCGCGGCAGATGGCGGGCAGCAGGCGCGCGGCTTCGTCGGCAAACCCCTCAGCGATCTGGACGAGCGAAACGGGGCCGATGGCATCGTGCAGCGAGCGCAAATGGTCTCTGTCGATCAGGTCGGCCGGTCCCTCGCCCGCGTCGGCCTGCGGCGTTTCCGTCGGCATTGGCACGGCATTCAGCGGCAGCGCGCCGGCCGGTGTATCGGGGGACGGTACCGCCCGCAGTTTGCAGTGGCGGCCCGGGGCGAGCCCGACGCTGGCATTCAGCGCCGCCTCCAGCCGCGAGACGTCGATCGGCTTGGTGAGGAAGTCATCGAGGCCGATATTCTCGTAGAACCGGCGGCGTTCAGGCGCGGCGTCGGCGGTGAGTGCGAAGATGGGCACGTCGTTCGGCAGCGCCTCCCCCGACCGGATTGCCTTTGTCGCGGCCACGCCGTCCATGACCGGCATGTGCATGTCCATCAGGACAGCGTCGAACAGCGCGGTTTTCAGGAGGCTGACCGCCTCCGACCCGTTTTCGACCGTGACGATGGAATGGCCGAGCCGTTCCACCACCGACTGGATAAGCTGGCGGTTCACGGCGTTGTCCTCGGCAAGGAGGATGTTCAATGCGCGCGGTGGGTTCGCGGAACCCGCGCGCCTGTTCGCGGCGCGGACCTGAGCGCCGTCCGGCAGGTCGAGGGTGAACGAGAAACGGCTGCCCTCTCCCTCCTCGCTATCGACCTGGAGTGTTCCGCCCATCGCCTCAACGAGTTCGCGGCAAATGGCGAGGCCCAGCCCCGTGCCGCCAAATTCGCGCGTTGTGGCCGCGCTTTCCTGGCGAAAGGGTTCGAAGATTGCCGGCAGGCGGTCGGCGGCGATGCCCCGGCCCGTATCGCTGACCGTGAAGGTCACATGTTGGCGGCCCGACGCGGACGGCACCGCTGTAACCGCGATCTCCACCCGGCCCTTCGCCGAAAACTTCACAGCGTTGCTGATCAGGTTCGTGAGCACCTGGCGCAGGCGAAGGGGGTCGCCCATGACGATCCCGCTGGTGCCGAGGTCCGCGGACAGGCCGAGCGACAGGCCGCGCCGCGCCGCCTTCCCCTTGAAGAGGTCGACCGTCTCCGCCGCCAAAGCGCGCACGTCGAAACTCTTTTCCTCGAGGACCAGATGCCCGCTCTCGAGTTTCGAATAGTCGAGGACGTCATCGAGAAGGCTCATGAGCAACTTGGCGGACCGGTCGAGGCTGGCGAAGAAATGCGCGCGGTCCTCCTCCCGGTCCGTGACCTGTAAGAGCTCGATCATGCCGAGGACGCCGGTCATGGGGGTACGGATCTCATGGCTCATGGCGGCGAGGAACGCACCCTTCGCCCGCGCCGCCTGTTCGGCCTCGTCGCGCGCAGCGGTGAGCTCTTCGGTCTGGCGAACGAAGGCCGTGATGTCCTGCACCACGCCGACGATACCGATCTGGCGGCCCTCCTCGTCGGTTTCCGGGGCGCCCCGGCAGGAAACGTGTCGCAGGCTGCCGTCGGGCCGCCGAATGCGACCGGTGTGCTGGTAGGACTGGCCATCATAGGCGAGGGCAAGCTGCTGACGGACGAGTTCCCGGTCGTCCTCATGGTAGAGGTCGATGGCTGCATTCACGGTCGGCTGAAACGTCACGCTGCGACCATGGATATGATAAAGCTCCTCTGACCAGGCGACACTCTCATCGGTAAGATCGACCCGGAAATAGCCGATCCCCGCCATCCGCTCCGCCAGCGTCAGGAGCCGGATGTGGCGCGCTGGTTCGATCCCCGCAAAGTCGGGCTCGCCAGCCGGGCTGCCCCGTGCGCGCGCCCTTTCCGCGCGGATCGTCAGCGCCACGAACAGGGTCGCAGCCAGGATCGACGCGGACAGGACAAGGTTGCCCAGGCTCAGAAGCGAAAGCGAGGTGCCGAACATGCGCGGTCTCCGACCAGTCTCCCCCCGCGGGTGAAATGGCGTTGATGTGCCCGGGTCGGACCATGCGAAGGTTCGCGCCCGGAACGAAGGCGAACCGGGTTCAAAGCGGTGGTTTTGGCTGGGTCTCTTGCGGAGCGGCGTGCCGTGCGCGCGCCGGACATAGTTGACCGGCCCGCCGCCCGCCGCCTAGGCGCTCTCGCCATGACGACGAACCGCATTTTTTCCGGCATCCAGCCGACCGGCGACCTGCACCTGGGCAACTATCTGGGTGCCATCCAGAACTGGGTGCGGATGCAGGACGAATATGAGTGCATCTACTGCATCGTCGACCTGCACGCGATCACCATGAGCCACGATCCGAAGCTGCTGGCGAAGCAGACGCGCGAGCTGACCGCGGCGCTGATCGCGAGCGGGATCGATACGGAAAAGGCGGTGCTGTTCCACCAGAGCGCGGTGCCGATGCACGCGCAGCTGGCGTGGATATTGCAGTGCGTGGCGCGCGTCGGCTGGCTGGATCGGATGACGCAGTACAAGGACAAGAAGGGCAAGGACCGGGAGGGCGCGTCGGTTGGCCTTTATACCTATCCCGTGCTGCAGGCGGCGGACATCCTCGGCTACCGCGCGACGCATGTGCCGGTGGGCGAGGACCAGCGCCAGCACCTGGAACTGGCGCGCGATATCGCCGTGCGCTTCAACCAGAATTTCGGGGACGATTTCTTTCCGGCGCCGGAGCCGCTGATCCAGGGGCCGGCGACGCGCGTCATGAGCCTGCGCGACGGCACCGCGAAAATGTCCAAATCGGACCCGTCGGACATGAGCCGCATCGCGATGATGGACGATGCGGACACCATCATGCGCAAGTTCCGGAAAGCGAAGACGGATCCCGAACCCCTGCCCGACTCGGTGGAAGGTCTGGACGGGCGGCCCGAAGCGCAGAACCTCGTCAACATTTACGCCGCGCTGGCCGGGATCAGCCAGGCCGATGTCCTGCGCGAATTTGGCGGGCGCGGCTTCGGCGATTTCAAGCCTGCGCTGGGCGAGGTGGCGGCGGCGAAGCTGGCCCCCATCGCCGAACGGTTCCGCGAGCTGAAGGCCGACCGGAAACGCATCGATTCAATCCTTCGCGAGGGCGCGGAAAAAGCGAACGCGATGGCCGCGCCGGTTCTTGAAGAGGCGAAGCGCGCAGTCGGCTTCCTGCGCGGACTGTAGCGCGGATGGACGATCGGCCGTAGCGGTGGCCGGAACGGCGGCCGGAAACTGCGCGTTCAGGCGGGGTTAAAGGCAATCATGTTTGTCAGCGTACCGAACTGATACGTTTATCCAAATTTTTGGAGTCCGTCCTCTCATGAATATTTTGAAGATCGCGGCGATCGGCGGAGCGCTTGGGCTGCTGTCGGCCTGCGCAACCCCCTTCACCGCCGATGTCAGCCGGTTCCAGAACCTGCCCGCGCCGTCGGGCCAGACCTTCGCGATCGTCGCCGCCGACGAGGACAAGGCGGGCGGCCTCGAATTCGGGACCTACGCCCGCTACGTCGCGGGCGAACTGATCCAGGAGGGCTTTACCGAGGTGGCCAGCCCGGACAGCGCCGACATGGTCGTGGCGCTGGACTACGGTGTCGGCGACCCGCGTGAGAAGGTGCGGACGCGGCCCGGTACGCGCTTCGGGGCCTTTGGCTTTGGCGGTTATCCCTATGGCGGCTTTTATGGCTGGCGGCGGAGCGTGTTCTACGATCCGTGGTTCTATGGGCCCGGGTTCGGCTGGGGCGGCGGCTTCGGCGGCTGGAACAACGAGGTTTACAGCGTCACGGTCTACAACGCCTATCTGGACCTCGAAATCCGTCGCCGCGGCGGCGAGCCGCTGTTCGAGGGCCGCGCCATGACCACGGTGCGCAACAACGACCTGCCGGAGCTCGTGCCGAACCTCGTGACGGCGATGTTCACGGACTTTCCCGGCAACAACGGCCGCACCCTCCGCGTCAAGGTCCCGCAGGGGGAGTAGGTCGGACTTTCAAGGTTAGTCATCCCAGCGAAGGCTGGGATCCATGCTGGAAAGGTCGGCCTTGGTGCGGCTGCTACAGCGTGGATTCCAGCCTGCGCTGGAATGACTAGTCTGTGGGAGTTGTCTCGGGAAGCGAGCCCGCCGGTAACGCACCCGGTTCGTCCCATTCCTTTGGTCCGGCATAGCGCCAGACCTCTTCGCCGTTCGCATCGTAGAGGATCGTCAGCGGCAGGCCGGGGGCGGCGTAGCCCGTCGAAAGCTGCATGCCCGGATCGGCGAGGACGACTGCCGTTTCGACGGGCACGCGTTCGAGGAACGGCGTGATGTCGTCCCACCCGCCGCTGTCCTGGCTGACCAGAATGACATCAAGGGCCCCGCCCTCCCGCGCCGCCAGCCGGTCGAGCGCGGGCATTTCCGCGATGCAGGGCGCGCACCAGGTCGCCCAGAGGTTCACCAGCGTCGGCGTGCCGCGATAGGCCTGCAGGCTGAGCGGGCCGCCGTCGGCGCGGATCAGCGTGACGTCCGGCATGGCCGCCCCCGCCCACTCGCGCACGAAACTGAGCGCTGCCATCGGCGGCGCGGCTGGCGGGGCGGCCCCCGCTTGCGGCGCGGGTGGCAGCACCGTATCGCGGGTCGGCTCCTCGCAGGCGGCAAGAAGGAGCGGCGCGGCAAGTGCAATAAGAGCGGTAGACGAGGCGGCAGACGAAATGGCGGACAACGGTGATAGCTCCAACAGCATGTGGGGCGGACGGTTCGCGGATGGACCCGCCGCCATCATGCAGGAGATTAATGCCTCCATCGGCACCGACAAGCGCATGTGGCGAGAAGACCTTGCCGGCAGCCGCGCACACGCCGCGATGCTCGCAAAGCAAGGCATCATTTCGGCTGAGGACGGGGCCGCGCTTGCCGAGGGGCTGGACAAGCTGGAAGCGGAATGGGTGAACGGCGAAATCGTCGAGGATCTGGCGCTGGAGGATATCCACATGCACGCCGAGGCGCGGCTGAAGGCGCTGATCGGCGAACCTGCCGGGCGGCTGCACACCGCGCGCTCTCGCAACGATCAGGTGGCGACGGACTTTCGGCTTTGGGTGCGGCAGGCGTGCGACGATGTGGACGCCGCGCTGTCGGGCTTGCAGGCGGCGCTCCTCGACCGCGCGGAGGAGCATAACGCGACGATCATGCCGGGTTTTACGCATTTGCAGTCGGCGCAGCCGGTGACGCTGGGGCATCACCTGATGGCTTATGTCGAGATGCTGCGCCGCGACCGGGGGCGGTTCGCCGATGCGCGGAGGCGACTGAACGAAAGCCCGCTCGGTTCTGCGGCGCTGGCCGGGACGGGGTTTCCGATCGACCGCCATGCGACGGCAGCGGCGCTGGGGTTCGATGCGCCGACGCGCAACTCGCTCGATGCGGTCAGCGACCGGGACTTCGCGCTGGAGTTCGCGCAGGCCGCGCTCCAGACCGGGCTGCACCTGTCGCGGCTGGCGGAGGAGATCGTCATCTGGGCATCCCAGCCCTTCGGCTTCGTGACCCTGCCCGACAGCTTTTCGACCGGCAGCTCGATCATGCCGCAGAAGCGCAATCCCGACGCCGCGGAACTCGTGCGCGGACAGCCAGGAACCTATTTGGGCGCGGTATCGAGCCTCGCCATGATGATGAAGGGCCTGCCGCTGGCCTATGCGAAGGACATGCAGGGCGACAAGGCGCCGGTGTTCGCGGTCGCCGATACGCTGGCCCTGGCGCTGGCCGCGACGACGGGCATGGTCCAGGAGATGACGTTCAATGCGGAGCGGATGCTGGCGGCGGCGTCCGCCGGTCATTCAACCGCAACGGACCTTGCCGACTGGCTGGTGCGGGAGGCTGGCGTGCCCTTCCGCGATGCGCATCACATCACCGGGTCGGCGGTGACGCTGGCGGACGAGCGCGGCTGCGCGCTCGCCGAGCTTCCGCTTGCCGATTTGCAGGCCATCGATGCGCGCATTGGCGCCGACGTGTTCGACGTGCTGAGCGTCCAGAACTCCGTGGCCAGCCGGTCGAGTTTCGGCGGCACGGCGCCCACAGAGGTGAGGACTCGCATCGCCGAGGCGCGTAAGGAGCTTTAGATGACTCCGCGCCCTGCCCCCCTGCTGCTCCCCGCTCTCTTCGCCCTCGCGGCCTGCGGGTCGACGGGCCAGATCGCCTTTCCCGAAAGCGAGGGCCGCCCGCCAGCCGCCATCGGCGCCGAAGCCCCGCCGACCGTCACCGACCTCCTCACGCGGCCGCCGCAGGCCGAGCCCGAGCGGCTGGACGATATCGTCGAGCGGGGCGAGGAGCGGGCGACCGACGAGTTCGACCTGCCGCCCAATGCGCGCTGAGCGGACCCGCTGATGGATCATTTCCAGCTGAAGGACGGCGTCGTTCACGCCGAGGATGTCGACCTGGAGCGGCTGGCGAACGAAGTCGGTACGCCCTTCTACTGCTACTCCGCCGCGACGATCCTGCGGCATTTCGAGGTGTTCCGCGATGGCGTGTCGGCGGCAGGCGGGGCCGCGGGTGAGCCGCTGATCGCCTATGCCGTGAAGGCGAACCCGAACCAGGCGGTGATTGCCTTGCTGGCGAAGGCGGGCGCGGGCGCCGACGTCGTGTCGCTGGGCGAAATGCGGCGGGCGCTGGCCGCGGGCATCCCGCCCCGGCGGATTGTCTTTGCCGGCGTCGGCAAGACGCGCGAGGAAATGGCCGAGGCGCTGAAGACCGATATCCTGCAGTTCAACCTCGAATCCATCGCGGAAGCGGACATGCTGGCCGAGGTCGCGAAGAGCATGGGCGTTCGCCCCCGCGCGGCGTTTCGCGTGAACCCCGATGTCGACGCCGGGACCCATGCTAAGATTTCGACGGGCCTTGCCGAAAACAAGTTCGGCATCCCCATCGACACCGCGCGGCGGGCGTTCCGCCATACTGCGGAGCTTAACGCGATCGACCTGACCGGCGTCGCGGTTCACATCGGCAGCCAGCTGACGGCCCTTGAACCGCTGGAAACCGCGTTTGAGCGGGTGGGTGAGCTGATCGGCGCGCTGCGCTCCGACGGGCATGACATCCGGACGGCGGATCTTGGCGGCGGGCTGGGCATCCCCTACCGCCCCGGCGCGGCGGACCCGCCCCTGCCGAGCGCTTACGGCGAGATGGTGGCCCGGATCACGAGGGACTGGAACGTCCGTCTGATCTTCGAGCCCGGCCGCCTGATTACCGGCAATGCCGGCATTCTGGTTTCGCGGGTCGTGCGCTTGAAGCAGGGCGTCAACCGCTGCTTTGCGATTATCGATGCGGCCATGAACGACCTGATGCGCCCGACGCTCTACGATGCCTATCACCGGATCGAGGCGGTGCGCCCGCGTGAGGGCGAGCTGGTCGCGGATGTGGTCGGGCCGGTGTGCGAGACGGGCGATACCTTTGCGCGCGACCGCATGATGACGCCGCTGGAGGCGGGAGACCTGATCCTGTTCCGCACGGCGGGGGCCTACGGCGCGACCATGGCCTCGACCTATAACTCCCGCCTGCTGACGCCCGAAGTGCTGGTCAGCGGCGCGCGCCATGCGGTGATCCGCCCGCGCCAGACCTATGACGACCTGATCGGCCTCGACCGCGTGCCGGACTGGATCGCGGACGGGTGAGCGCGGAGCGTCTCCGCAGGCCGGGACGCGGGCTGCCGCGCGGGACGCTCGTGCGGCTGATCCCGACGGGCGCCGCGCTGTGGTTCGAGCGGATTGCCGGGCGCGAACTGGCGTGGATCGCGCTGGGCTGGCTGGCCTATGCGAGCCTCGCGCTAGCAGGTCTGCTGAGCGGCGGGTGGCGGTTGGCCGCGCTCGGTTTGGTGATCGTCGCGACGGTTGCCCTGCTGGTGCGGGCGCTGGGCCGCGCGGGCCTGCCGACGCGGCGCGAAACGCTGAACCGGCTGGACGAAACGAGCGCCGCACCGCTGGGTACAGCGCGGCTTCGCGCTTCGCAGCCTGCCAGCGAGATCGAGGGCGTGGCGGCGGCGCTGTGGGCGCGCGCGCAGGCGGACGCGGCAAAGCGGCCGGTGCGGCTGGGTTTGCCGCGAGCGCGGATCGGACGGCGGACGCGGATGGCGCTGCTGACGATGCTGGCTGCGGCGCTCGCGGCGGCGCCCTTTGCGGCGGTCAGCGCGCCAGAGCGGTTTTCGCGGCTGCTCTCGCCGTGGGCGGTACCGGCAACCGCCTTCGAGTTCCGGGTCCGCGTGACGCCGCCCGACTATGCCGCCGCGCCGCCGACCGGCTTCACCCTCACCGGCGGCGAGACGCAGGCCTTGCAGGTGCTGAACGGCAGCACGATGACGGTCGAGCGGCTGGCGGGGCCGGGCGACTGGTCGCTCGCCGGACCCGGCGGGCGGCGGGCGCAGGCACGGGCCGCGCTCGACGAACCCGGAACCTGGCGCGTGGTGCAGCATGGCCGGACGCTGGCGACGCTGCCGATCCAGATGGCGGGCGACGGCGTCCCGGCGATCAGCTTTATCGGCACGCCGGAGCTGAACGCATCGGGCGCGCTGCGAATCGATTATTCGCTGCAGGACGATCACGGCCTGGCCAGCGTTGCGATCGAGGTGGACGGCGAGCGCGGCGGCGCGCGGCTTTACCCGCTGACCGATGCCGCACCGGTCGGCGAGAATAGCGGCTATGCCGACCTTTCCAGCGACCCGCATGCCGGCGAGCAGGCATTCCTGACGCTGGTGGCGACAGACGGAGCGGGCAATGCGGGGCGCTCGCCGCCCCTTCTGGTGACGCTGCCGCAGCGGCGCTTTACGCACCCCGTCGCGCAGGAGATCGTCGCGGTGCGGGCGGACATGTTCGGCGGTGCCTCCTCGGTACGCACAGCTCGCGCGCTGGCGGACATTGCGGGCGACCCGGCGCGCTATGACGAGAATCTGGCGGTCTATGCGGGTTTGCGCGCGGCCGAAACACGGCTGGTCTACGAGCCCGTCGAGGTCGAAGCGCCGAGCGACGCAGAGGTCCGGGAGGAGGTCGGCACGCTGCTGTGGGACATTGCGCTCGACCTTGAGGATGGCGGCGCGAGCCGTGCGCTCGAGGATCTGCGCGCGGCCATGGACGATTTGATGCGGGAGGCGGCGAGCGGCGATGACGAGGCGCTCGCCGCGCTGTCCGACCGGCTGGAACAGGCGATGGCCGCCTTCCTGCAACAACAGATGCAGGCTGCGCTTGCCGACAGTCCGACCCCGCCGCCGGGCATGATGCAGGGCCTGATGTCGACCGTCGGCGCGGATATGCTGCAGGCGATGATGCAGGACCTGAAGGACCGGCTGGCGGCGGGCGATACGGCGGGCGCGATGGAGGCGCTGCAGAATTTGCGCGGCCTGATGGAATCGATTCAGTTCGCCGCGCCGATACCCGATCCCGAAGCGGCCGCGCGCGCGGAGGCGCTGCGCGACGCGATGGAGCGGCTCGAACAGGCGGAGATCGACCAGGGCGAGCTGCGCGAGGAAACCATCGCCGAGATTATCCGCCAGATGATTCGCGAACGCCCCGAGGATACCGAAGCCCTCGGCTCGCGGCAGGGCGATCTGGTACAGATGATCGGCGAGATCGAGGCCGCGCTGGAGGCGGCAGGGGCCGAAAGCCCCGAGGCGCTGCGCGATGCCGTGCGCGCGATGCAGGCCGCGCGGCAGGCGCTCGGCGAAGGCGATGCCGGCGCGGCGAGCGAGGCGCAGGGGGCCGCGCTGCAGGCGCTGGCAGAGGCGGGTTCCGCGCTGGAACGGCAGGCATCTCAGGCCGAGCAGCAGGCCGCGGGCGGCATGATGCAGCCCGGGCAGTCAGGCAGCGGAGTCGATCCACTTGGGCGGCCGGGCCGCGGCTTTGGCACCGGCGATGTAACGATTCCGGATGCCGAGCGCCTGCGCCGCGTCCAGGAAATTCGCGCCCTTCTCGAGGAACGCGCACGCGACCCGTCGCGTAGTGAGGAGGAGCGATCCTATTACCTGCGGCTACTCAAGAGGTTCTGATGCACACGAAAGTCCGGACGGCGGTGTTCCCAGTGGCGGGGCTCGGCACGCGGTTCCTGCCCGCGACCAAGGCGATCCCGAAGGAGATGCTGCCCGTCGTGGACCGGCCGCTGATCCAGTATGCCGTCGACGAGGCGCTGGAGGCGGGGATCGAACAGCTGGTCTTCGTCACCGGGCGCGGCAAGACCGCAATCGAGGATCATTTCGATATCGCCTTCGAACTCGAGCACACGATGGAAATGCGCGGCAAGGACCAGAGCATCCTGAAGGGATCGCGCATCGGCCCGGGGCGCATTGCCTATGTGCGGCAGCAGGAGCCACTTGGGCTCGGCCATGCCGTCTGGTGCGCGCGCAGCGTCGTGGGCTCCGAACCCTTTGCCGTGCTGCTGCCTGACGAGCTTTTGTGGGGCAAACCGGGCTGCCTGAAACAGATGGTCGATGCCTATGAGAAGGTCGGCGGCAACCTCGTCTGCGCGCTGGAGGTCGACCCGTCCGAGACGCACAAATATGGCGTCGTCGATCCGGGCATGACGGACGGTCCCCTGACCGAAGTGAAGGGCCTCGTTGAAAAACCCGCCGCCGGAGAGGCGCCGTCGAACCTGATGCTGCCGGGGCGCTATATCCTGCAGCCCGAAGTCATGCAGACGCTTGCCGATCAGGAAGCGGGCGCGGGCGGCGAGATCCAGCTGACCGACGCGATGGCGCGCATGATCGGTAAGCAGCCCTTCCACGCGGTGACCTTCGACGGCGAGCGGTATGACTGCGGCGACAAGGCGGGGTTCGTGAACGCGACGCTGGCGCTGGCGCTGGAACGGGACGACATCGGCCCCGCCGTGCGGCGCTTCGCCGAGGCCCGGCTGCGCTAGGGATGGCCGAGCCGCCGCCCTGGTCCAAGTATCTCGGAGAAATCCGCAGCGTGGCGGAGCTGGCGAAGTTCGCGATCTCCGACACCACGCCGGAACTGCCCGACGGCGACGGTCACCCGGTGATCGTCTATCCGGGATTCCTGGGGTCTGACATCAACACCTACATGCTTAGAAACCGGCTCCGCGCGCTGGGCTATGACGTGCATGGCTGGGAACAGGGTCAGAACCTGGGACTGCAGCGGAACGAGCTGTCGGAAGCGCGGTCGCAGCTGATCCGCGTCTGCCAGGATGCGGGCCGCCCGGCGAGCCTATTCGGCTGGAGTCTTGGCGGCCTGATTGCCCGCGAGGTGGCGAAGCGCCGCCCGGACTGTGTGCGGCAAATTATAACCGCCGGGACCCCTTGCCGCGACCTGCGCGCGACGAACGCCTGGAAGACTTACGAGCGGGTGAACGACCACCCGGTTGACGATGTCCCGCTGGACACCGACTTCGACGAACTGCCGCCCGTGCCCGTTACCGCGATCATCAGCGGCGATGACGGGATTGTCGCGCGCAACTGCATGGATATCGGCTGCGGCACGCGCCATGAAAGCATTGAGATTACCGGCACCCATGTCGGCCTGGTCTGGTCTCATGCCGTCCTCGACATTCTCGCCGACCGGCTGGCCCAGCCCGAAGGGCGGTGGACACCCTATGCCGCGCCGGGCATGGAAGAGAGAGACGCCGCAGGGGATGCCTCAAGGGACGACGCAAGCGGCACCTGACGGAAGGCGGGGATCCATCCTTAGCGTTTACCTGAACGAGCGTCGGCAGACGGCGACGACTTTCGACCGCATGAAATCGGCCTATGTGTCCGCCGCGCACCGACTGGGTGAACGCGCGTCCGGAGAGCGTGTGATCGCGAAGGGGGAGGCGGCGGGACTGGACAGCGCGGCGCGCTTTACCGCGAGCCAGCTGGCCATTGTCGACCTGCCGCGCATGGTGAGGCTGGACGTGCCATGGTGGAACCGCCGCGCCGCGCTCGCCGTCGACCGGTTTCTGGCCGAACGGGAACAGCCAGCCGTTTTCGAGTTCGGATCGGGCAGCAGTACGGTCTGGCTGGCGCGGCGCGCGGCGTCCGTCGTCAGCGTCGAGCCGCATGCCGAATGGGCGAACGCGCTCAGCGCCCCGCTTCGGCCCTACCCCCAAGCCGAGGTGCTGGTGCGGAGTGTTCATGCCGGCGGCGGTGCCTTTGCCGCGGCCATCGGCGAGCGGCCGGACAATTACGACCTGATCGTCATCGACGGCCGCGAACGGGCCGCCTGCCTCCACGCCGCCCTGCCGCACCTGAAACCCGGCGGCATCGTGCTGTTCGACGACAGCGGACGGCGGCGCTACCGAAGGGCGATCAGGGCAAGCGGGCTGGTCGAGCGGCGTTATTTCGGCGCGGCCTTTGCGAAGCCTTATCCGGACTTCACCTCGCTCCTGCAGGCACCGGTCAGCGGCTAAGCGCTAACGGCGCGCCCAGATCTCGACGTCGCGTTCCCATTCCACGCTCCGTTCCGGCAGGACCGCGACGCGGCGATAGTCGGCGGCGAGCGCAGCCTCAAGCATTGCCGCCGTTTTCCGGTTCGGCGCGGACACGAGCGGTTCGGGCCGGGTGACGATGACAGCGGGCTGCGCGGCAAGCGCGGCGGCGGCGGCTTCGCCTGCGGGGCGGCCCAGCGCGAAGCGTTCGCGGGCAAAATTCAGATGCTCCGGGAACAGGTAGGGCGTAACGGTGCAGGCCCCGGTTTCGCGGTAGAGGCTGATCGGGCCGTCATGCACCCAAAGGCAGCCGCCGTTCAGATGCGCGGAGACGGTCCGGGCGAGCGCAGCGGTCGTTACCCTCGCGCGGTCATGCGGGCCGGCGCTGGGCCAGCCGAAGATGAGGGTGGTGACCGCGATCAGAAAGGCCGCGTAGACGATCCGCGTCCGCTCCCTCGGTAGCACCCAGAAGGCGGCGACGATCATCGGCGGGAACAGTGGCAGCGTGTAGTGCACGAAGAAGTTCGGCACGGCGACGAAACCGAGAAGCGCGCCGCCGAGCCAGAGCGTGACCAGCATCCGCGCCTTCCCGAACGCGGCGAAAGCGAGGGCTGGGATCAGCAGCGGCGAGATGAGCGCGAACATCTTTGCGGCCTGTGCCCAGCCAAGCGCCCCCTCCCCCGTCCGCTCGAAAATCGAAACGAACACGGCGTGAAGATAGGCGGGGCCTGCGCCCCAGGCGAAGGCGGCGGCGATGCCGAGGAGCGAGGACACCGCGCCGATGGCGACCATGCTGGCAACAGTCTTCAAAAGGCCGATGGCGGGGACGCCGCGCCTCTGCATCAGCCAGAGGAAGCCGAAGGCGAGTCCCGCGCCCTCGAAGACGGCAGTGGGCTTGATCGCGACGGCGAGGCCGCAGAGGAGCATGGCGAGGTGCTGTCCGGTGATGGGCCCGTCCCGCTCGCTCGCGCGGATCAGGAGCACCGCCGCGCCGACGACCGGCAGGTTGTAGAAAACCGGCGACTGGCCGCCGCCGCCCATGAACACCTCGAGGCACAGGAGGTAGACGAGGCCCGCCGCGGCGGCGACCGGCCAGCCTGTGCGGCGCTTCACGATCAGCGCGACGAGGATCGCCGTGCCGCCCGCCGCTGCCATCGCCCCGATCTGGTAGGCGAGGAGGCCATCGCCGAACAACGCGAACCCGGCGTAGAGGAGGAACAGGCCAATGGGCTTGCGGTCCCAGACGTCGATATAGGGGACCGCGCCCTGTGTTATCGCTTCGCCGAACAGGAGGTAGAACTGCTCGTCCATATGATAGTTGGGGTCGCCGAGGGCGGGCAGGCGCACTGCTAGAGTCAAGAGGACGAGCGCGATGATCGTGACGGTCCGGGGCGCGAACAACGGAAGCGGTGTCGACGCGGCGGTGATGGTCATGTTCCCCGTCCGTCTGGGAGCGGACATGTTCGCCCTAGCGCTTCGTCCAGGTCAGCCAGCTCGTAACGGCGTAGTTCCAGATGGCGCCCACTGCTGCGCCCGCCGCGCCGGCCAGCCACCACTGGCCGCCCTGTGTGCCGAACACGAAATCGGCAACCCCGACATTCGCCGCCGCGCCCGCCGAGCAGACGAGGCCGAAGCTGAGAAGGCCCTTCCACCAGCCAAGGCCCGTCAGGCGGCGGTCGCGGTAGGTGAGCGCGTTGTTAAGCGCATAGTTGAACGTCATCGCCGTCATGACCGCAACGGTCTGCGCCAGCATGAAGCCGATGCCCGCGGCGTTGTGGGCAAGGCCAAGAACGGACAGGTGGACGACCAGGCCGAGCGCGCCGATCGCGCCGAACATCAGGAACTTCACCGGCACGATCCTGCCGACGAGCTTGTCGAGCAGAAGCTCGAAATATTCGAGCGCCACGGCGCTATCGAGCTTCGATTCGCCCGCAACGCGCGTACGGAATTCGTAAGGGACTTCCTTCAACGTCAGGCGGCGCGGGTGCGAAGCGACGAGATCGAGCAGGATCTTGTAGCCCACCGAGGAGAGGTTGCCCGCCGCCTCGATCACGACCGACCGCTTCAGCGCGAAGAAGCCCGACATCGGATCGGACAGCGGCGTCTTCATGACCGGCGCGGCAAGCGCGGTGGCGAACTGGCTGATGCGGACGCGGCTCTTCGCCCACTCGCCCATGCCGCCGCCATCAGCATAACGTGTCCCGACGGCGAGCTCGAAATCATCCTCCGCAACCGCGCGGTAGAGAGCTGGTAGCGCGCCCTCGTCATGCTGCATATCGCCGTCGATCACCGCGACGACCGGCGCAACCGTGGACAGGAACCCCTCGACGACGGCGGAAGACAGACCGCGGCGCCCGACGCGGCGGATCAGGCGGACGCGGCGGTCGCTGTGCGCGATCTCTTCGATCACGTCGGGCGTGCCGTCCTGCGAATTGTCGTCAACAAAGATCGCCTCGAACTCGATCCCGGCGAGCGCGATTGAGAGCTTCTCGAGGAGCGGCCGGACATTGTCGCGCTCGTTCAGAACCGGAATGATCACGGCCAGCGCCAGCGGCGTCGTTTCGACGTGAAGAAACTTCTCGAGCGCAACCTGCTGCATATCCGGTCCCCTTCGGCCCCTCGCGGGCATTCGTGATCGGAACCGGTGGTAAAGAAGGGCGGTAAACGAACCGTTGCCACGGCAGAGTATTTGTTGGGGAGTGGGGAGAGAGAGAAAGATTCTTTGTTTGCGGTCACCATGCGGTGACCTTTCTGATTTGCGTCTCCCTACCGGGAGCCGCCCGTTCCGCCCCGCTCCCCCTGCCCTAACCACCCCTGAGGATACCATGTGGGGTGGTTAGGGCAGGGGGAGCGGGGCGGAACGGCCCAGGTCACCGGATCGGTGACCGCAGACAAAAAAGAGGCGCCGGATTTCTCCGACGCCCCCTTCTTGTGTCAGCCTGAACTGCCGCGGCGTCTAGTTGGACGTCGCGTTGTTCATGGCGTCCGACGCTTCGGTGAACGTGTTGCTGATGGAATCGCCAAGCGCGCTCATGGCGGCCATGGCGGCAACAGCGATGAGAGCAGCGATCAGGCCATATTCAATGGCGGTGGCACCCTCTTCATCACGGCGGAAGTTACGAATGAAAGACATGTTATTCTCCTGACTTCTGGTAGTACGTACTCGTTCGATCCAGTTGCCTCACCCGGTCCTCACTGGGTCAGCAACTTGGGTTGTAGGGTGCACGTCTTGAGAAGGTCTTAATCCGCTCGGTTATTTTTTCCTTCATGGTGCAGATTATTGTTCTGAAACGAAAAAGGGCGCCGCGAATAGTGCGCGCGCCCCTCATGCGAACCGATGCCGGCGCCGGTCAGCCCATTGCGTTCGTCGCCTCGTTCCGGACCTCGCCCCACATCTCACCAAGGCCCTGGCCGAACGCCTCGAACGCGCCGAGCGCCGCCAGGCACAGGAGCGCGGCCAAGAGGCCGTACTCTACGGCGGTCGCGGCTTCATCGTCGCTGATCAGGGTGTTCAGAAGGATTTTCACGGGCGGACCCCTAGATATGCAGCTTGCTCGTTGGCGTCCGTCCCTTGATACGCCGGGCAGGGTTAACAAAGCGCTCCAATCCACATTCTTCATCGCGTTAAGGAAGGGCGGACCTGATTTTGCAGACGAAACTCGTTTCGGCGGCGGCCCTGATCGACCGCGACGGCCGCGTCCTGCTCGCCGAGCGCCCGGCCGGAAAGCACCTTGCGGGCACCTGGGAGTTTCCCGGCGGCAAGGTGGAGGCGGGCGAACGCCCGGAGACCGCGCTGATCCGCGAGCTGGAGGAGGAGCTGGGCATCGAGACACGCGAAAGCTGCCTGTCGCCCATCGCCTTCGCCAGACATGATTACGAGGATTTTCACCTGGTCCTCCTCGTCTTCGCCTGCCGCAAATGGAGCGGTCAGCCGCGCGGGCGGGAGGGACAGGCGCTGCGCTGGGCGTGGCCGCACGAGATGTTCGCGCTTAACATGCCGCCCGCCGACAGGCCGCTGATCGGCCTGCTCGACGCGCTGATCTAGGCGGGCCCCTCTTCAGCGGGTTTACCCGGTGCGGTCCCGGTCAGGGTCAGCACTTCGACAGGCACCGGCATCCGGCCCTCCTCAGCAAGCGGCTGGAGCTGCGCCAGCCAGCCGGACAGCCCGGCGCGGCTGACCGGCGCCCTCGACCGCGCCGACAGGTAATTGCTCTCCCCCATCCCGCGCACGTCGCGAAGCATGCGCAGCGGGTCGCGGTAGCCAATGTCGTAGCGGTAGATGTCGACCACGGGTTCGGAAAAGCCCGCCCGCTGCATCAGGCCCGGCGCCTCTGCCGGATCGACCATGGGCAAGGTGCGCGGCACCGCGCCGCCCGTCCGTTCGATATCGGCGGTCAACAGCGCCTGCCGGATTTCGCCAGCCGTCTGGCCGCCGATGATGGCCGCGATGAAAATGCCGCCGGGCGTAAGCGCGCGCCGCGCCTGTACCAGCGCGCCGGGCAGGTCGTTGACGCCGTGCAGGCTGAGGGCGGACACGATCAGGTCGAAGCTGGCGTCCGCGAAGGGCAGCCGGTCCTCATCGCAGACCACGCCGCTCACCTGCCGCGCAAAGCCTTCGCCCGCATCGGCGGCGATTACCTCGACCGCGCCGATCATCTGCCCCAGCCGCCCGTCATGCGCGCCGAGGTCGAGGCAGCGCGCCCAGTCGCGCTCGAACGCGGCGGCGCGGTCGGCGATATCCTCGGCCACGGTCTGCTTCAGGAAAGCGAACTCGTCATAGGCCGCCGCTGCACGGTCGCGCGCGCGTCGGCGCTGCTGCCGGTCGAAGGGTTCGAAGCGATGGTCGGCGTCTGGGGAGGGTTCGGGCACGCCGCGCCTATAGAGATTGCCGCCCGCGCGCGTAAGAGTGGGCGCATGAGGGGAAACGGCACACTGGACCGAGTCGGGGGCATCGCAGCGACCGCGGGCCGCAGCGCTCTCGACCTTCTCTTGCCGCCGCGCTGCCCGGCCTGCCGCGAGATCGTCGATGCCGACGGCCGGTTCTGCGAACGCTGTTTCCCGGAGCTCGGCTTCATCACGGCGCCGCAATGCGCCTGCTGCGGCCTGCCATTCGATATCGATGCCGGGCCGGATGCGCTGTGCGCGGACTGTGCGGGAACCGAGCGGCCCTACACCTCTGCCCGCGCCGCGTTCCGCTATGAGGGCGCGGCCGTGCCTGTGCTCCTAGGCTTCAAACATGGCGGGCGGGTGCACCTCGCGAGCGTCATGGCGGCGCAGATGCTGCGCCTGTTCGCAGCGGCGGCGGTCGATATCATCGTCCCCGTCCCGCTCGATCGCACGCGCCTGCGCACCCGCGGCTACAACCAGGCCGGGCTGATCGCCCGCGCGCTCGGCAAGCGCACCGGGCTGCCGGTCGCCGTCGACGGCCTGAAACGGGTGAAGCCAACCAAATCGACCGCCGGTCTCAGCCGCGCGGGCCGGTTCCGCGCCGCGCAGGGTGCCTTCGCCGGCCAACGCAACCGAGTCGGCAATCGCCGCGTTCTTCTTGTCGATGACGTAATGACCACGGGTGCGACCGTCGAATCCGCCGCCCGCGCGCTTCGGCGCAGCGGCAGGGCAGCCGATGTTCGGGTCGTGACATTTGCCCGCGCGCTATCCACCTGAGGACGAGCGGCGCTTTTTTCGAAAGGACCGGCCATGGCCAAGATCGATGTTTATACAAAATTCCTGTGCCCCTATTGCTCACGGGCGAAAGCTTTGCTGTCGCGAAAGGGCGTGGACTTCAACGAGATCGACATCTCGATGGGCGGCGAGAAGCGGCAGGAAATGCTGCAGCGTGCCAATGGCCGCTCGACCGTGCCGCAGGTCTTCATCGGCGGCACGCATGTCGGCGGCTCCGATGAGCTCGCCGCGATGGAACAGGCCGGCAAGCTCGATGCGCTGCTGACCGAGGAAGGCATTGGCGCCGCATGACGGACGCCCGATGACCCGCCCGCTCCGCCTCGGGCTGATGCAGATGAACAGCGGCATCGACCCGCTGGCAAATGCCGAAGCGCTGGAGAGCGGCATAGCCGCGCTCGCCGCCGAGCGGGCACAGATCGTCTTCACACCGGAAATGAGCGGGTGCCTCGACAAGAGCCGCGAACGGCTGATGCAGTCGGTCCGGACCGAGGCGAACGACCCCGTCCTCGCCCGCGTTCGCGCCGCTGCGGAGCGACACGGCGTCTGGGTACAGCTCGGCTCGCTCGCCCTCCGCGCGGTCGGCAGCGACGAGGACAAGCTGGTCAACCGCGGCTTCCTGATCGCCCCGGATGGCAGCATCGCGGCGCGCTATGACAAAATTCACCTGTTCGACGTCGATCTGGGCGGCGGCGAACGCTACGGCGAATCGAAGGTGTATCAGCCCGGTACGAAGCCTGTTCTGGCAGAGGCGGCGGGCGCCGCGCTCGGCCTCTCAATCTGCTACGACATCCGCTTTCCGCGCCTGTACGACGTGCTGTCGGCAGGCGGCGCGGAGATTATCGCCATTCCCGCCGCCTTCACGGTTCCGACCGGCAAGGCGCACTGGCACCTGCTCCAGCGCGCGCGCGCCGTCGAAAGCCAGTGCTTCACCGTCGCCGCCGCTCAGGTCGGGGAGCATGAGGACGGGCGCGCGACCTATGGCCATTCGCTCGTCGTCGATCCGTGGGGCGAGGTGCTGCTCGATATGGGCGGCGATGCGCCGGGCACCGCCACCTGCGAGATCGACCTTTCGCGCATCGCGGAGGTCCGCCGCGGCCTTCCCTCCCACGCGCACCGTACCCATATCCCGCCGCTATGATCGTTTTCGATATCAGGTGCGACCGCGCCCATGTCTTTGAGGCGTGGTTCGGCAGCGCGTACGATTTCGAGGGGCAGCAGGCGCGCGCGCTTGTCGAATGTCCCTATTGCGGCAGCACGGACGTCGCCCGCGCGCCCGCCGCGCTCGCCATCGGCTCCGGCCGCAAGGAGGTCGAGCCACCTGCGTCCGCGCCCGCCGTGTCAACTTCACCGTCCACTTCAGCGCCCGCATCTAAGTCCCGAGACGCATCGCCGCCCGCTGCCAGCGATGACAGCCCGCCGCCTGCAGAGGAAAGCGGTCCGCCGCTCGACCCGCAAAAGGTCAAGGCCGCGCTCGAAACTATGGCGAAGGCGCAGGCGGAGGCGGTGGCGCAGTCCGACTATGTGGGCGGCAAGTTCGCCGACGAGGCGCGCGCCATGCATTACGGCGAACAGGACCACCGCCCGATCTACGGCGAAACCGGGCCGGAGGAGGCAAAGGCCCTGCGCGAGGAGGGCATCCCCGCAACACCGCTCCTCTTCCCGGTCAGGCCGCGCAACGACGCTTGACCGCCGCGCCCGCAAGCGCAAAAGCGCGGGCGCGTTCAAGGCGGCGCGCACGCTCCGCGTCCCCGTAGCTCAGTCGGATAGAGCACAGGATTCCTAATCCTGGTGTCGGAGGTTCGAATCCTCTCGGGGACGCCAGCCGCGCCCACGCCTGCCCGCCGCCGGGGTCCGCCCCGCTACAGGATCAGCGCCTCCACGGGCATCAGATCGCCCATGTCCGCAGTCGGCGTGATGACCCGCTGGAACTCCACCTCGTCGTCGTCCTGATCGAAGAACACCTGGAAACGGCCATTGTCGAAGGTGACGAAGGTGCTTTCCAGCCCGAACGGCAGCCGCAGCACCGTCCCCTCACCGTCATCGAACACCAGCGTCGACCCATCGCGCGTCCGCTCGAAATCCCCCGATGCCCCCGGCATCACGATCGTGTCCCCGCCCTGGTTGAACGAGGGATCCAGCGTAACCAGCGCGCCCGCGCCGAGGGTAAGCGTTTCCTCGCCTGCCGGCCGCCCGAACACGGTGAAGGCACCCAGCCCGACCGACGTTTCTCCATTGGGAGACAGGACGATGCGCGAAACCGCGGCCGGGTCGATCTCCGGAACGGCGGGGGGAATGCCTGATAGCTGGTGAAATGAAAGCTCCCCCGTTGCCGGGTCGAAGGACGCCCGCTGAAAACTGTCGTCAAAGCCGAAGCGAAGACCCGCTCCGCCCAGCGGAACATCGATGGCCGTTCCGTTCGCCGACGTTGCCCTGACCGTCGAACCAAGAAGCTGAAAGCAGTAGTCGCCGAAGTCTCCGCCGAGGATCAGGACATCCTGACCGCTATTGAAGGACGGGTCGAACACGGCCTGCGCGCCCTCCGGAACAATCACGGTTTCGCTTTGACCGCGGCTTCCGAACACGCGGTAAGCCGCCGCGCCCAGACCGACGGTCGCGCCCGCGGCCAGGGACAGGGTCACCACCCCCGCCAGGTCGGGCTGGCTCGGCGCTGCGGGATCGCAGACCGCCTGGAAGACGATGTCAGTTGGCTGGATCAACGCGATGGGCATGATGGTCTCCGGTCAAGAGGATACCAAGGCAAATAGGCTACACGCACCGCGAACAAAAGGCGGCGCTCCCCCGCTACAGGGGAACGCCGCCACTGGTGGTTGGGGCCGGTGTTGACCGGCCCCGCCCTGAGGACCGTTGTCTTCGGCTAGAAGCTGATGCGGGCACCGATCGAGTAGTAGCGGCCGAGCACGTCATAGGTCGTTGGAAATGTATTCGACTGCTGCACGTTGCCGCCCTGCTGCGTGGAGGCACCGGGCTGGAAGCCTTCCTCGAACAGGTTATCGACCCCGAAGTTGAGCGAGAGCTTTTCGTCGATATCGACGCCGAAGGTCAGGTCGATATAGTTCGCCGCATCCAGCTCCTCGAGGCCGTAGAGAATGCTGTCGTCATCATCCTCGGCGGACCCGATGTGACGCCACAGCAGCGACAGCTGCATCGTCCCGAAGTCGAGCGTCGAGCGCAGCGTGTGCCGCCAGCTCGGCGTCGGCCCGAACGCGACCGTACCCGACGAACAGGTGCGGCCGAACCGGCCCGCGCATTCGTTCAGGATCGGCAGGCCGAGGACCGGCTCGTAGTCGAACGTGATCAGGTGCGTCCCGTTGAAGGTGAAGCTGAGGTTCGCATCTTCCATGAACTCCAGCGGGAACGCGATCAGCGCCGCCACATCGACGCCCTCGGTCTTCAGCGTCGCGGCGTTGAAGTTCAGATCGACGAAGCTTTCGAACTCGCCCTGCGGCGTGCGCGAGATCTGGTCGCAGAAGCTCTGCTCGCCGAACCGCAGGCAGGCATCGACGATATTCTGCGCGCCGACCGTGCCGATCGCATCGTCGATCTGGATGTTGAAATAGTCGACCGTCAGCGACGCATTCTGCAGGAAGCTCGGCACGAAGACGGCACCGGCCGTCCAGGTAGTGGCCTCTTCCTCAACGAGGTTCGGGTTACCGCCCTGCCGCGCCGGGAAGGACGTTGAGCCCGACAGATAGGCCGTCGTACCCACCACGTCGGCCGGCACGCCGCTCGCGATACAGGCATCGCGCAGGGCACCGCTGGCCGCTTCCGGCGTGGCGCACGGGTCGTTCGCGCCGCTGAAGTTCACGGTCTGGCCGCCGAACAGCTCGGCGACGCTGGGTCCGCGAATGGCCTTCTGGTACTGGCCGCGGAAGGCGAGGCCCAGAATCGGTTCGTAAAGCGCGCCCGCCGACCAGGTGAACACGCCGTCGACATCGTTCGAATAGATCGAATAGCGCGCCGCGCCGTTGACCTCGAGCGTCTCGATGCCCGGAACGCCGCCGTAGATCGGGATGTTCACCTCGCCGAAGAACTCGGTGACATCATAATCGCCCGACGTCGGCTGACCGGCGTTGAAACCGCCCACATCGCCCGAAGACAGGAAGGTGTCGGGAATGAACTCGGCCTGCTCGCGCCGCCACTCGGCACCCAGCGCCACGCCAATCGGGCCGCCGCCAATGTCGAACAGGTCGCCGTTCGTGATGGCGAAGGACGCCACCTCGGTGGTTGCTTCGAACTGGTTCTGCGCGGAAATGGCGATGTAGTTCGCCGCATCGGCGCTGACCTGGTTCGCGCCGAAGATGTTGATCGGCACACAGCCATTGGCGCGCGCGCTGGCATCGAGACACACAAGCTCGCCGCCGCCCGGCAGGCCGTCGATCGGCGTCACGCTGACATCGCCGGTCGCGGGATCCTGGAAGCCGGTGCGAACGCCGGAAATCAGCGCCGACAGCTGGATATTCCCGTTCTGTGTCTGCGCGTTCTTCGTGCGGGCATAGGAATAATAGGCGTCGTAATTCCAGCCGGCACCGATGTCGCCCTCGGTACCGATGACCACGCGGTAGGCGTTGCGATCATCGTTATTCTCGCGCGGGCCGGTCTCGAGGTAGCGCCGCCCGAAGGAAGTCAGCGTGATAAACCCGTCGCCGTCATCGTCGAGACCCTGAAGCGCCGCCTGCGTGTTCGGGCCGATGAACGGCGAGTTCACGGCGATGTCGAGATTGCCGCCAAAGCTGCCGTCGCGGAACGGCGTGCCGTTCGAAATCGGCGTCGGGGCAAGCTGCGAGGACACGCGGTTGTTGATGAACTGGCCCTGCAGATAGGGATTGAAGGCTGCGTTCACCTCGTAATTCGCCTTCGCGAAAACGAGGAAGCGCTCTTGCGGCACCTGCAGATAGTTCACCGGTCCGAAATTATAGAGGTCGGTCGCGGAGTTGAACGTCACCGCCTCGCCGTCGGCACCGAACTGCGTCGTCGTGCCCGCGAGACCGAGGGCGTCGTTCAGGCCCGGAATGGAGAAGCGGAAGCTCGGCACGGAGGACGAACCGCCGGGGATCAGCGTGCCCGGCGCACCGACAAGGCGGCCATCGGTGAAGGAGTCGGTCGTGGCGACCCGGTCACCGGCAAAGATCGGGTCACGCTTGAAGTAGGAGGCGTGGAGGACGACGTTGCCGAATCCGTCGGAGAAATTCGCGCCGATGGTGCCGTCGACACCCCAGCGCAGGCCGTCGCCTTCCTCGCTGATTTCACCCAGCGCCCCGAATTCGGCACCCTCGAAGTCGCGCTTCGTCACGAAGTTCACGACGCCCGAAATGGCGTCCGAACCGTAAACGGCAGAGCGGCCGCCGGTAACGACATCGACGCGCTCGATCAGCGCGGCCGGGATCGTGTTCAGGTCGACAACCTGGTTGGTGGAGAAGTTGATGTAACGGCGCCCATCGACCAGCACGAGCGTGCGCTGCGTGCCGAGACCGCGAAGGTTCACCGTGGCAACGCCGCCGCCCGGATTGTTCGACGTGCCGGTCGTTGCCGGAATGACCTGCGGCAGGTCGTTCAGCACTTCCTCGACATTCTGCGTCTGCTGAAGGTCGAACTCTTCGCCGCTGACCACTGCGATCGGGCTGGACTGGTCGAGGTCGGGCCGCGCGATGCGCGAACCCGTCACCACGATCACGTCACGATCATTGTCGGCTAGCACCAGGTCGGCTTCCGCTTCAGGCTGCGCCTGCGCCAGTGCAACGCCCGGCAGGCTCATGGCCGCTGAGGCAAGAAGAAGGAGGCGCGCCCGCCCGGAAAGCGATGATGTCATCAGGAGATCCCCTTAAAGTCGTTCAAAATCCGAATGTCCGTCTGCGCTCGTCGGGAGTGCGGGACGCATTCGGTGCAAGGACAGCGGGGATCGGGCTGCCCCTCAGGTCGACATCGCGGTTGGCGGATGGGGTGTGGCCCTCAGGCCACAGGGCGGGGAAGCGGGCGATTGCCAAGCCCGGCCCTCGCGGGCTAGGAAAAAGGGGAACCGGACATAATGCGAGGGATAACGCAGGTCCGGTTCCCATAGCGTTGGAACACAGGACGTGAATTGCGTTCCGGCCATGAGACAATGCTTCGGCGGGTACCCCTCAAAGTTTTTTGGGCGGTGACCGGCGGGCGGCGGGGCATGGTCCGGTGCAACTGACATGTCCTCGCAAGGGTCCGCTGCTTGTTTCGGATCAACGGGGTCACCGGTGCCGCTGAGGCTCAGCGGCTGGAGGCTTGGGTGCCGCGATCGGATGACCAGAACCGCATGATCGAACGCGCCGTGCGCGCGCATCACGATGTCGTGCGGAAATGGCTGATCGGCCGGCTGGGCAACTGCGCCGATGCCGACGATGTGCTGCAGTCCGTCTATCTCCGCATCTGGCGCTACGCCGAGGACCACATCATCGAGAACCCGCGCGCGCTGATGTTCACGACGGCGGCCCGGCTGGCAACGAACGAGCTGGTCCGGCGGCGGCGGCAACTGTCACGCGATGGCGGCGACGGCGAACAGGACGGCACGGCGGCGGTGGAGGCGGATGCGCCCGACCCTGAGCAGCAGCGGGTCCTGCGCGAAGACGTGGAGCGCACGCTGGCCGCCATCGGCGACTTGCCCGCCAAGCCGCGCCGCGCCTTTGAACTCAGCCGGTTCGAGGGGCGCACCTATGCCGAGATCGCAGGCCTTCTGGAGGTCTCCGAAAGCAGCGTGGAAAAATACATGATCACGGCGCTGAAAACGCTGCGGACCCGGCTCCGCATCGGGGAAAGCGCGACAATCGTAGACTTCGAGGCCGCGCGAAAGCGAAGCGGTTGATCCGGCGTGTTGGGGAATGCGCCGGATTTTCGAGGACTTCAAACGGGATTGAAGAAACTGGGACGAATGATGGACAGCGACAATGACTGATGCGCGCGAAACCGCGGACGAAGCGGCCGCGCGCTGGAAGGCCCGGGCGGAGTCTGGTACCTTCTCGGACGCCGACCGCGCCGCGCTCGACGTCTGGCTCGCCGCCAGCGCCGACAACCGCGCGGCGTGGAATTCCTACGCCGCGCTGGACGAACAGCTCGATGCCGCGCTGGAGGCAGAGCTGCTGGCCGACCTCGAAACCTTTGCCGCTGCGGAGGAAGCGCCGCCGGAACGGCCCGTGAAACGCCCGTTCCTGTGGGCTGGCGGCGGCGCGGCGGTGGCGGCCTCGATCGCCGCGGCTTTCGCGCTCCTGCCCGTCGGCACGGCGAGCGTCGTCACGGCCAGCTACGAAACGCCAATCGGAGCCCGCGACAGTATCGCACTCTCCGATGGCAGCCGCATCACCCTGAACAGCGGCACGGCTATCGAGGTGGCGATGTCGGACGCTCGTCGCAGGGTAACGCTCGTTCGTGGAGAAGCGCTGTTCGACGTCGCGCGAAACCGCGACCGTCCGTTCATGGTCGAGGCGGGGGAAACGGACATCTCGGTGCTTGGTACGCAGTTCGACGTGGCGGTGGCGGATACGGGCGCTCAGGTCGCCGTCCTGTCCGGCGTCGTGCGCGTCAGCCTGCCAGCCGCCCTGGGCGCCGAGGCGGTTCTCCTTGCCGGGGAGCGGATCGTTTCCGACCATGACAGGGACCGCCTTGGCCCCAAGACGCGGTTCGACCCGGCCGAGGTGACCGACTGGCAGACCGGAACGGCGCGCTTCGTCGAGGCCCCGCTCAGCGCCGTGATCGCCGAGCTGAACACCTACCGCGAACAGCATATCCGGCTGGGCAGCGACGACCTTGCCGCGCTGCAGGTGACCGGCACCTTCGACCTCGATCGACCGGGTGCAGCCGTCGCCGCGCTGGAGGCGGCGCTGCCGCTGCGCGCGGAGGCCGAGCCGGACGGCGGTATACTCCTCCTCGCGCAATGACCTGGCACCTTCGCCTTTCCTGCCTGGTTCTCCTCGCCGCTGCGTTCGCGCAGACGCCGCCCGCGGACGCAGCGCCGTCGGTGCCGCCAGACGCCGCCATCCCGGCGCAGCCGCTGGCGAGCGCGATCCTCGACCTCAGCGAACAGACCGGCGCGACGATCATAGCGGACGGACGCCTTTTGAAGGGGCGGCGCTCACCGACAGTCGCGCAAGAAGCGAACACGCTCGACACCCTCCGCGCGCTCCTCGACGGCACGGGCCTCGCGGCGCGGGAGATCAGCGCCGGAACGCTCGTTATCACGCAGGTCGAGGACGTCCGGCAAACCGGGCTGACCTACGCATCGGCCGTCGAAACCGCCCCCGCCCCGCCGCCTGAGCCCCCGCTTCTCCCCGCCTCTCAGCGGCCAGCCATCGTCATTCTGGCGTCGCTCCGCGAGGAGCAGGCGTTTCAGTTCGCGCCGGACACCGTCACGCTTCCGACCGCGTTCGTCCAGTATGACGGCGCGCCGAATGTCGCCGATGCGCTCTACGATCTGCCGGTGTTCCGGGCGAGTTTCAGCCGCGGCAACACGAACCTCCTCGGCACCCCTGCGGGCATCAATCTCGCCGACCTGCGCGGCCTCGGGCCGTCCCGCACGCTGGTCCTGGTCGATGGCCGCCGCCGCGTGCAGACGCTGGGCGGGAACGGCACGATTACCGGCGTCGATCTGAACGGCATCGGACAGGCACAGCTTGGCCGGATCGAGATTACCGAGCGCGCCGCACCCGCCGAATATGGCGGCGATGCCGCCGCTGGAGTCGTGAACTTCGTACGCGGCCGCGATCTGGACGGCGTAAAGCTGTCTGCGGAGGCGGGGCTGACCGAACAGGGCGACAGCCCCTATTACGCGCTCAGCGCCGTCTACGGCCTGCCGGTCGCGGACGGCGCGGGCCGGGTCATCTTCTCCGCGGAGGTCGATCACGACCCCGAGTTACAGGCGAGCGAACGCTACGAAACCGCCTCCCCCTATGGCTTTGCCCTGAATGGCCGGGACACGCCGCCGGAGAATGGCGGCGTGCTGACGCGCGGCTTTGGCGGCAGCCGCCTGACCCCTGCTGGCGGCGTCCAGGGCTATATCGATGGCGACGGCAATTTCGTTCGCTTTCCGAACAGCCAGAATTTCAGCTTCAACGACGATGGCAGCGTCCGCGACTATGACGGGACGCTCGCGCATCGCTACAACTGGACCGAGGATTTTGCGCTCCTCATTCCGGTCGACCGCATTCTTCTCTCGGCCTACGGCGACGTCGAACTGGGCAGCCACCGCGCCTGGTTCAGCGCCGACCGGGCGCAGACCGACGTGGAGGCGAGCCTCGGCGCGCTGCCGGTGACCGCATTCCAGGGTGTCAGCGCCGCGATCACCGGCGACGCCGTCCTCGTACCGATCAACAATCCCGGCGTGTCGCAGGATCTGCGCGACCGGCTCGCCAGCCTCGGCGCGAACGATATCGACAGCATCGTCCTCGAGCGCCGCTTCGTCGAACTCGGTCCGCGCATCCGCAGCGTGGAGCGGGACAGCAACCATCTCGGCTTTGGTATCAGCGGACCGCTGGCGGGCGCGTGGGACTATGACGTGCACTACCAGTATGGCCGCAGCGCGGTGCGCGACCTGTCGCAGGGCTATGTAAACGCGGACCGGCTCGCCGTCGCCCTCGATCCTGCCCTCTGCGCCGAGGCGCGGGGCTGCAGCGTCATCAACCTGTTCGCCGCGCCGCGCATGACGCCAGAGCAGGCGGACTTCATCCGGGCCGAGCCGCAGCGTCGCCGCCTGACCAGCAACGTTCATGCCCTGTCGATGCTGGCCGAATATCAAGGCCCCTCCACCACCGCCGTCATAGGCGCGGAACTTCGCCAGGAGGGGGTGCAGGCCGACGCCCGGCTGGCGAGCGCCCGCGAAACCGTTGGCGATTTGAGTTTTGCCGACACGGAGGGGACGTTCGGTGTCGCCTCCCTCTACGGAACCTATGCGCGCGAGCTTCTGTCCGGCGTGCCGCTGGCCGAAAGCCTGGAAATCAGCGCGGCGGGGCGGCTGGAAGAGTACACCGCCACCGGAACGCTCCTGAACCTGTCGGGCGGGCTTAGCTGGGCACCGGTACCAGGGTTTCGTCTGTTCGGCGGCTATGCGCGCGGCCAGCGGGCACCGAACCTGTCAGAGCGGTTTTCGAACAGCCCCTTCCGCTTCTTCTTCGTGTTCGACCCCTGTATCGCGCCGGAAACCGAAACCGTCGCCGCAGGCTGCGCGTCGGACGGTCCGCTCGGCGTTCCCGCGGACTTCCAGCCGCGCGATGCGCTCGTGGCCAACCGCCAGATCGGCAATAGCCAGCTTGGCGCAGAGGAAACGCGAAGCTGGTACCTGGGCGGCGATATCGGTCTTGGGGGCCTCAACCTCTCGTTGAAATGGTATGATTACCAGACGGACGAGGTGGTCACGGTTCCCTCGGCATTCGAGCTGCTGGCAAGCTGCTACCAGAGCGCGGGGCTGTCGGACCGCTTCTGCGGCACCAATCCCGACACGGGGATGCCGTATATTGTGCGCGACGAGGCGTCCGGCGAGCTTCTGTCCGTCGACCAGCCGGTCATCAACGGCGGCGGATTTGACCTGTCCGGCCTCGCCGCGCGCGTCGACTGGCGGATGCCGGTGGGGACGGCAAACCTGACCATGTCCGTCATGTATGACTATGTCGACCGGGCCGAGCAGCGGTTCTCGTCCGAGGCCGACCCGTTCAAGCTGGCGGGAACCGTTGCCTTTCCCCGCCACCGCGCTTTTGGTCAGGCGATCCTCGACTGGGACGACCTTACGACGACGCTCGCGATTGAATATCGGGGGTCGGCCGCTTCCGAATTTGGCGACGGACCGGAGAGCCGGCTGGCAGAGGCGCTCTACATCGACCTTCTCGCGCGCTACCGGACGGGCGGCGGGATCACGGTCTTTGGCGGCGTTCGCAACCTGACCGACCGCGCGCTTCCGATCGTACCGTTCGGCAGCGTGGGCAATACCTATCCGGAATATTATGACGCGCTCGGGCGGCGCTATCACCTGGGTGCTTCGCTGGAGTTCTAGGGTAAAGCGTTAGCCGTTTCGGTCCAGCGCCCGCCAGGGCAGCAGCCAGTGTTCGCCGCCGCTTTCACCCGTCAGCATCTCGACGCCGTAGGTCGCGGCCACCGCCGCAGGGGACAGCGCCTCTCGCGGCGACCCGTCGGCAACGATCCGGCCCCGGTCCATCAGCAGCACCCGGTCGCAGAACCGCGCGGCAAGGCTGAGGTCGTGAAGCACCACCAAGACAGCAGCGCCGCGTGCGGCTTCCGCGCACAGGACGCCCATTACCTGAAGCTGGTGGTAGGGATCGAGCGCGGCGACGGGCTCGTCGGCAAGCAGCACCGGCGCCTGCACAGCCAGTGCGCGCGCCGTCAGCGCCCGGGCCAGCTCGCCCCCGGACAGCGTCGTCGCGCGCCGATCCGCCAGCGCGCGCACATCCATCGCCGCCATCGCCGCCGCCACCGCCGTGCGGTCATCCTCCGTCTGCGGCGCGAACCGGCGGCGAAAGGGGTGCCGCCCCAGCGCCACGAGGTCCGCGACCGCGATGCTCCATTCCACGCGCCGTTCCTGCGGCAGGTAGGCAAGCCGGGTGGCTCTCTCCCTCGGCGACAGGGCGCGCCAGTCCGTATCGCCCAGCCGGACATTGCCCTCGAATGGCATGACCCCAGCCAGCGCCCTCAGCAGCGATGACTTCCCCGCCCCGTTCGGGCCGACCAGCGCGACCAGCGCGCCCGCCTTCAGGTGGAAGCTCGCATCCGACACCAGCGCCTTGCCCCCGACCCGAACCGAAACGCCCTCCGCGACCAGCATCAGAAGGCCCCCGTCCGGCGGCTGCGCAGCACCAGCGCGATAAAGAAGGGCGCGCCGATCAGTGCCGTGACCACGCCCAGCTTCAGGTCCGAACTCGGCGCGATGATCCGCACCAGCACGTCCGCCAGGGTCAGGAGCAGCGCCCCGCCAAGAAAACTGACCGGCAACAGCCGCGCCGGGTTATGCCCAACCAGGGGCCGGAGCAGGTGCGGGACGATCAGGCCGACAAAGCCGATGACCCCGCTGACCGCGACCGCCGCCCCGACCGCCAGCGCCGTTCCCAGAACCGCGAGCGTCCGCACCCGCTTCAGATCGATGCCCATGCCGAGCGCGGCCTCCTCGCCAAGGCCGAGCGCCTCCAGCGACCGGCCCGTCGCCAGCAAAAGCAGCGCCCCCACCGCCATGAACGGCGCGGCGAGCGCAACATGGTCCATGCTGCGGTCCGCCAGCGAGCCCAGCATCCAGAACAGGATCTCCAGCGCCGCGAACGGGTTCGGCGACAGGTTCAGCGCCAGCGAGGTGAGCGCGCCCGCCAGGCTCGAAATCGCCACGCCCGCGAGGATCAGTGTCGTCGTCGAATGATTGCCCGCCAGCCCGTAAAGAAGCGCGACCGCCGCCAGCGCGCCGAGCATCGCGAGCAGCGGCAGGGCGAGCGGCACGATCAGCGACAGGCCGGTGTAGATCGCAACGACCGCTCCGAACGCCGCCGCGCCCGACACGCCGATGATCCCCGGCTCCGCCAGCGGATTGCGCAGCAGCCCCTGCAGCGCCGCGCCCGAGAGGCCCAGTACCCCGCCGATCAGCACACCCAGCAGCGCGCGCGGCAGGCGAATTTCCTGCATGATAAGGATGGCCGCCCCGGCCTCGCCCTGCCCGAACAACGCCCCGAACCCTGCTGCGGCAGGCCCCGTCATCAGCGATAGGACGAAAGCACCCGCAACGCCCGCGCCCAGCAGCGCCAGAAGGACGGCATAAGGCACCTACCGCGCCTCTGCCGCCAACCGCGCCGCCACCAGCAGATCGAGAGCCGCCAGCGACCGCACCGTCCCGCACAGCGTGTATTTCGCGGGCACCGACACCGTCTCGCTCGCCGCCAGCACCGCCCGCAGCGCCGGGTGCCGGAACTGCAATACCGACAGCGTGGGCGGATCGGAAAAATCGTCGCCGATATCGATAATGTCGGGCGGCGCGGTCAGGAACTGTTCCAGCGAAACCTGCCGCGCGCCGGTGAACCCGGCGACGTCGCCATAGGGCCGCAGCCCCGCCTTCGCCGCCAGGTCGGCAATCAAACTCCCGTCGCCGGACGTCCAGCCGTTCAGGCCGTAATCGGCGTAGACGGGCCGCGCGGCCGCGTCCGCAACCGGCGGTAGGGCGGCGAGCGCGGCGTCGATCCGCGCGACCTTAGCCGCGGCCCGCTCTGCCTCACTCACAGCCTTACCCATTTTCAGGATACTCCGCTGGACATCGGCAAGGCTCGCGGCCGGATCGAACGTCACTACCTCGACCCCGAACCGGCGCAGCAGCGCCACCGACTGCGGGCGCGCATAGGTCCCCGTCACGACAAGATCGGGCCGCATTGCCAGCACTGCCTCCGCGCCCCCGCGGTTCTTCGGAAACGGTGCCGCCTCCGCCGCATAGGCCGAGGAGCGCGGATCGACCGACAGGTAGGACAGCGACAGGATGCGCTCCGGCTCCACCAAGCTCAGCAGCAGCTGGTCCGTGCACACATTCGTCGACACGATCCGCTGCGGCTTTGCGGCCATCGCAGGCTGCGCCCAGAGGAGCGCGATCAGCAGCAGCGCCATCCCTGGCCCCAGCCTTTCCGCCATCGTCGTCAGCACCCCGCTCATATCGTCAGCGCCTAGTCCGCCCGCCGCGCGCCGCAACCCTTTCGCCGCTGCCACGTGCGGGCTAGGCCGACCGCCATGCCGCGCATCGCCGTTTTCGACTTCGAGGTTTCCGGCCTCAGTCATGTGCCCCTCAACCGCGACCTGCTGCACGTCCTGACGCGCGCATACCCAGATGCCGAAATCACGATGCACGGGGAGGCTGCGCACATCGCGGCCCTGTCGAACAGCGGTCTGCCACACGGTATCCGCTGTAAGGATCACGGCACGCCGCCACGATCCGCGCAGGCCGCCATGGTCGGGGAGGCGGAGGCCGATCACAAGCTGGTGCTCGGCTGTCCGGCAGACGCGCTCGCGCCGCTCCTGTCCGCCGCCGGGCGCGACCTCGCTTCCGCCTACGACCTCTTCGCGCATTACGAGCTCGCCGAGCCGGCCCGCTGGCGTTCGCGCAACCCGCTGGCGCGCCGCCGCGACCTGTTCGGCCTGCTTGGACGGCGCTGGCCTACCAATGTGCGCTACACCGTTCTGGAACCGGCCGTGCTGGACCAGCTCGAACGCATCCTGAACCCAAGGAACGCCCGCGCGGTCTTCCCGCACCCCTGCCAGCCTGATCCCGCGCCGTCCCGCGCCGTGCCGGACACCCCGTCCATCGCCTTTCTCGGCGGCACTTTCCCGGGGAAGGGCTTCGACCATTTTCTTACCGCCGCGCGCGACAACCAGGGCCGCTTCGCCTTCTCCGTCATTGGTGCCCGCTTCGGCGATTATGACGAGACGGACGACCGCCTGTTCGTCCAGCCGCCCTCCAAAACGAAGCTGCCCCGCGAAGAGTTCAACACCTTCGTCCGCGCCAGCGACCTCATCTGCCTGCCGCTCGATCCGGTCCGCTACAGCTACGCGGCCAGCGGAACGTTGCTCGACGCCGCCGCCTTCGCCGTCCCGGTCATCGCGACGGAGACAGCCATTACGCTGGACTGGCAGCGGCGCTACGGCCCCTTCGGATATCTCCTGGAACGGCCCGAAGACATCCCCGCCTTCCTCGCCGACCTCGACCCGGCCCGCGTCACCGAGGACCGCGACAGCTTCCGCGCATCGCTCATGGCCATCGCCGAGGACCGCCGTCCGGACCGGATCGCCGAAACCTTCCGCCTGCACGAAATCCCGCGCTAGCGCTTCATCCGCGTCAGGATCAGCACCGGCACCAGCCCCGCCGCCACGATCAGCAGCGCCGCCGTCGAGGCCTCCGCCAGCCGCTCGTCGCTCGCCAGCCGGTAGACGCGCGTCGCCAGCGTCTCGACGTTGAACGGCCGCAGGATCAGCGTCGCGGGCAGCTCCCTCAGTGTATCGATGAACACCAGCGCCGCCCCGGCAGCGAGGCTCAGCCTCAGCTGCGGCAGGTGAACACGGCGCACCACGCCCAGCGGCGTTTCCCCCAGCGACCGCGCCGCCGCATCCATCGACGGCGGGATCTTCGCCATGCCGCCCGTCACGCTATTGTGCGCGACCGTCATGAAGCGCACCGACAGCGCATAGATCAGGACCGCGCCCGACCCCGACAGCACGAGGCCCTGTGTCGGCCCGAACCAGCCGCGCGCCGCCCGCGTCACCTCCTGGTCCAGCGCGCCGAGCGGCAGCAGCAACCCCACAGCCAGCAGCGCCCCGGGAAGGGCATAACCGAGCGTCGCCACCCGGATCCCGCCGCGCACCAGAGCGCTTCCCGACTGCCGCTGCGCATAGGCCAGCACCAGCGCCACGACGCTCGCGATCCCCGCCGTGATGGCTGCTAGCGACAGGCTGTCCCCCAGATACCCCCACAGCGCCGCGCCCTTCCCGTCGCCGACCGTCAGGCTATTGCCGAACAGCACCGCCACCGGCACCGCAAAGCCGAACAGCACCGGCAGCGCGCAGGCGACCAGCGCCCCGATCCCCGCCCAGCCGGTTAGCGCGGCGCCAAGCGGCGCACCGCCCGCCCCTTCCCGCGTATCGACGCGGCCGCGCCGCCCCGCGCTCTCCAGCGCGATCAGCAGCATGACGAACAGCAGCATCAACGCCGCCAGCTTCATTGCCGCATCCCGGTCGCCGAGCAGCAGCCAGCTGCGGAAAATGCCCGTGCTGAACGTCGGAATGGCCAGGAAATCCGCCACGCCGAAATCCGCCAGCGTCTCCATCATCACGAGCGCCAGCCCGCCCGCAATCGCGGGCCGCGCGGACGGCAGCGCCACGCGAAAAAAAGCGCGTCCCGCTGTCAGGCCGAGGGTCCGCGCCGCCAGGAACTGCCGCGCGCTCTGCGCCGCGAAGGCCGTCCGCGCGAGCAGGTACACATAGGGATAGAGGCACAGCGCCAGCATTGTTGCAGCCGCAGGCAGGCTCCTCACGGGAGGAAACCAGTAATCGCCCGCGCCCCAGCCGAACTGCGCCCGCAGCGCGCCCTGAACCGGACCGGAAAAGGCGAGGAGGTCGCCGTAAATATAGGCCAGCAGATAGGCCGGCACCGCCAGCGGCAGGATCAGCATCACCGCCAGCACGCCCCGCCCCGGAAAGCGCGTCGCGGCGACCAGCCACGCCGTCCCCACACCCATCACCGCCGCCAGCGCACCGGTCATCAGCATCAGGGCGAGCGTGTTGCCGATATAGGTGGGCAGCATCGCGCGGCCCATCTCCTGCCATGCCGCCAGTCCGCCCGCGGGCAGCGACCACAATACCGCCAGGATCGGCACCGCGACCAGTGCTGCAATGACCAGCGCGGACAGCGTCCAGGCTGCACTGCCGCGCCCCATCGCCGTCACGCTCGTCCCGGAGCCCCGTGCCGTTGCACGGCCCGGCCATATCGGCCTAAGGCGCGCTAGCACCGCCGGGCCTGGGACAAGATGTGAGCCTTGAATTTCGTCATATCGCCCATGCGTACGGCCAGCAGCAGGCGCTGACCGCTATCGACCTGACCGCCGCGGCGGGGGAGGTCACCTGTCTGCTCGGTTCGTCCGGATGTGGCAAGACGACCCTCCTGAACCTCGCCGCCGGGCTGCTTGCCGTTCAGCAGGGCGAGATCCTTCTGGACGGACAGCCGCTCGCGAACCCCGCGCGCAATCCGCCGCCGGAACGCCGCCCCGTCGGCCTCGTCTTTCAGGACGGCGCTCTCTTCCCCTTCCTCACCATCGCCGAAAATATCGGCTTCGGCTTGCGCGGCGTCCCGGACCGCGATCAGCGCATCACCCGTTGGCTTGACCGCATCGGCCTCAGCGGGATGGGGGGCCGTTACCCTGACAGCCTGTCGGGCGGCCAGCAGCAGCGCGCCGCCCTTGCCCGCGCCATGGCCCCCGAACCCGCCGTCGTCCTGATGGACGAGCCCTTTGGCAGCGTCGATGTCGCCCTCCGCCGCGCCCTCCGCGACGAAAGCCGCCGCCTCCTGAAGACGCGCGGCGCGGCCACCATCCTCGTCACCCACGACCCGGAGGAGGCTGTCGAAATGGGCGACCGCATCGCCGTGATGGAGGCCGGACGCATCGTGCAGGCGGGCACACCGGGCGCACTCCACGACCGCCCCGCCACGCCCGGCGTCGGGATGCTGTTCGGCGACGCCCAGCTTGTGCCTGCCCGGCTTGAAGACGGCGCGCTCCACACCGCGTTCGGAATCTGGCCAGTCGAAGCGCTGGCGAGCGAACCGACTCCACCCGGCCCCTTCACGCTCCTCGTCCGCCGGAGCGCCCTCACCCCGGTACCGGACGGCCAGCCCCTCACAGTCGAGGACGTCCGCCCGCTCGGCGCCGTCGCCAATGTCACCCTGACAGCCGAGAACGGCGAGCGCCTCGTCATACAGGCACCGACTGACACCGCTATCCCGCCTCAAGCCACCCTCGCCGTCATGCCAAAACCCCGCTCCATCCTCGCCTATCCCGCCACCGCAGATTGAGCATTGCCCGCTCCGCCCGTTATTGATAATCGCTCGCAAAAGATAGCGAGGATAACGATATGAGACTGGCCCTTTTCCTTCTGGCCGCGTGCAAGCTCGCCGCCTGCGCCGCCGAACCTGACACTGCCGCCGAGGGCGAAACCGCCGCCGCGCCCGAAGCCGGCGAGGTGAACCTCTATTCCTCCCGCCACTACGACACCGACCTTGCGCTGTACGAGGATTTCACCGCCGAGACCGGGATCACCGTCAACCGCATCGAGGCGGACGCCGATGCCCTCATTGAGCGCATTGTGGCAGAGGGCGAGTTCAGCCCCGCCGACCTCCTCATCACCGTCGATGCCGGCCGCCTGTGGCGCGCGGAGGAGGCAGGCATCCTTTCCCCCGTCAGCTCCGCCATCCTCACCGAGCGCCTGCCCGAAAGCCTCCGCCATCCGGATGGCCTCTGGTTCGGCCTTTCCACCCGCGCCCGCGTCATCATCTTCAACGAGGCCGACGGCACGCCCGCCCCCCTCGCCACCTACCAGGATCTCGCCGACCCCGCGCACCGCGGCGAGGTCTGCGTCCGCTCCTCCTCGAACATCTACAACATCTCGCTCCTCGCCAGCATCATCGCGAACGAGGGCGCGGAGGCCGCCGAGACTTGGGCCGCGGGCGTCGCCGCCAACTTCGCCCGCCCGCCGCAGGGCAATGACACCGCCCAGATCGAGGCCGTCGCCGCGGGCGAATGCGGCATCGCCATCGTCAACAGCTACTATCTCGCGCGGATGCTGGCGGAGGGCGGCGACGCCGCCGAGACCGCAAATGCCGTCGGCGTCATCTTCCCGGGCCAGGGCGGGACCGGCACGCATGTGAACATTTCCGGCGCGGGCGTCCTTAAAAACGCCCCCAACCGCGAGAACGCCATCCGCTTCCTCGAATATCTCACCGAGGAGAGCGCCCAGCGTTATTTCGCCAACGGCAACAACGAATATCCCGCCGTCACCGGCATCGCCGCCTCATCCGCCGTTGAACAGCTTGGCGATTTCGAGCCCGACCAGCTCAACGCCTCAGCCCTCGGCGTCCACCAGGCCGAGGCCGTCCGCATCTTCGACCGCGTCGGCTGGCCATGACTTGATGGGAGGTCCACGCATGACCCGGAATCGCCACGCCTTCGGGCTCGCACCACCGTTCATCATCGCGGGGGCACTCGCCATCGGGGCCTGCAGCCCGGCCAGCGAAGAGGCATCTTCCGACGTCGTTGATGAAGAGGCCGTCGCCGCCATCCCCGTCACCGCCGAAAACGCGCAGCACGGCGAAGACATCGGCACCCTGCCGCTCCCCCAGCGCCTCGCCTTCATGTCCGGTCATGTGGAGGCGGGCCTCGCCCTCTACCGCGCGGGCGAGCCCGAAATGGCCGCGCCCCACCTCCTCCACCCGGTCTCCGAAACCCACGCCGCCGAGCGCGAAGGCCTCGCCGATCTCGGCTTCCAGCCAGAGCTGTTCGAAACTGTCTCCACCGCGCTCGAACAGGGCCGCCCCGCCGCCGACATCGAGGACCAGCTTGCCGCCGCCGAAGACAACCTTCGCATGGTGACCGCCGCCGCGGGCGGCGATGCGTCCGCGATCATCCGCTTCCTGATGGACACGCTCGTCGAGGAATATGAGATTGCCATCACCGACGGCGCGGTATCCGACCCCGGCGAATATCAGGACGCCTATGGCTTCGCCGTCGTCGCCCACGACCGCGCCGAGGCCCTGCCCGAAGGCCCGCGCACCCGCACCCGCGCCGCCCTCGACCAGCTCATCGCCCTGTTCCCGGAGGGCGGCCCCATCCCGCCGGACACCCCCGCGTCCGTTGCGGAAGTCACCGACCGCGCCGCCCGCGTCCAGCTCGCCCTCCCGCTGACCCCGCCGCCGCAGTAATCATCCCCCAAACCTATCATCCTGACGAAGGTCAGGACCCACGCTTGGGCATCTCCACAAACATAACCGATGCCAACCAACACGGCGTGGGTCCCGGCCACCTGCCTTCGCGGGCGCAAGCTCCGCCGGGATGACAGTAGAGGATTGCTCCGCCCCCTACCCCCGCAGCGTCCGGATAATCGCCGAGAAATCCAGCCCGCCCCGCTCGCCGTCCGCAAACGCCTCGTACAGCTCCGCCGCCCGCGTCCCCATCGGCACGTTGGTCCCCGCAGCCCCCGCCGCGTCCATCGCCAGCCGCAAGTCCTTCCGCATCAGAGCGCTCGCAAAGCCGCCCATATAATCATTGTCCGCCGGGCTCTCAGGCCCCACGCCCGGCACCGGACAATAGGATGTCATCGACCAGTTCTGGCCCGACGACACGGACGAGATATCGTAGAAGGTCTGCGGATCGAGGCCGAGCTTTTCCGCCATGGTGAACGCCTCGCACGTGCCGATCATGTGCACGGCCAGCAGCATGTTGTTGCAGATCTTCGCGGCCTGACCGTTCCCGGCATCGCCCGCGTGGATCACCGCCTTGCCCATCGCCTGAAGGATCGGCTCGGCGCGCGAGAACGCCGTCTCCGTCCCGCCCACCATGAA
>JAZBPX010000062.1:0-2538 GCA_036351775.1 Pacificimonas sp.
ATGCGGGTGAAGCCGCTGGCGGGCGGCGTTCCATAGGTCGTCTCGAACGCAAGCGCCATCAGCGCCCGCGCCCCCTGGGCTCGTGCCATGGTGTTCTCCTCGGGTTGTCGGGATCAGGCCAGCTGATCGGCCGTGGAATAGTGCAGCACCACCGGGATCACGGCGGCCTTCAGGCTCGCCGCGCCCTCGACGGGCAGATCGACCGGCCTCGGCGCTTCTGCCTCGACCCAGTCGCAGAGCCCGCCCAGCGTGCGGTCGGCGGCGATGGCCGCGCCGATGCTGGCGGTCAACGTGTCGAACGCCGCGTCACGGTCGGCGCCCTGCACGACCGCTTCGATCTCGGCGCGGTGTTGGTAGTGGTAGCGCACCGGCGACAGCGTCACCTCGGGTTCCCCCGGCTCGCCGTCGCGCAGGATCAGCAGGCCATCAGTGGGCACACGCTCGGGCAGAACCTCGCCGCGCAGGGCGGTGGCAGACAGCGCCGAGAGCCGCGCGTGCAGCGCGGTGAGGATGGTTTCACGAGGGCTGGGCATGGAGATGGACCACGATTGGCGACTGCGGAAAGAATACGCCTCAAGCCCAGTCGGACCAATGCAGCAGCATTCACGGACGGCGCCAATGTGCTAAGGTCGTGACGCGGGTCAGCGGTGGAACTCATCCTCGTCAGGCTCATAATTGCGACAAGCTTCGACGCCTGTAGCCACCGCGTCGAGCAGAGCCTCCACATCGTGCAGAAGATCCGCAATCCGGGGGCTGCTAATCCGATAGCGCACGAAACGACCATCGCGCATGCTGGTTACGAGGCCACACTCCGACAGACATCGAAGGTGGTTCGAGACGTTGGGTTGTGTCAGGGCCGTGCGCCCGACGATCTCGTGAACGACCAGCGGCCCGGCGCACAGAGCATCCAGGATCGCCAACCGGCTCTGGTCCGCGAGGCCGCGAAAGAACTTCGCCCGCCGCTCGGTGGCCGTCGCGACGGCATTGCGGTCCGCGGCGATTTGTTCCATATCATTCTCCGCTGATGTGTTTCGCACATCAAGATAGCAGGACCAATGCAAGCATGGCCAATGCCCAAGGCGCCGAACCGACCGCAGATGTCGCATCTTTCCGCTACCGCGTCTCCGGAATGGATTGCGCCAAGGATGCCGCCCAGATCGAGCGGGCCGCGCAGTCGGCGGGCGTGGCGCCGGAGGCAGTAAAGGTCTCCTCCGCCACCCACATCTTGACGTTGAACGTCCCCGAAGCGCGGCTGTCCGAGATCGAACGGGCCGTGGCCGCGACCGGCTACGGGTTCGATCGCATCGAAGCGGGCGACGACGAAGCGCAGGAGGGCGCAGCTTACCAAGACCCGGCCTATCGGCGCGCGCTCTGGATCGTGGTAATTCTCAACGTCGGGTATGGCATTGCGGAGATGATCGGCGGCTTCATTTCCGGATCGCAGGCCGTGAAGGCCGACGCGCTCGATTTCATTGGCGACGGCCTCATCACCTTTCTGGGCCTTCTGGCAATCGGTTGGAGCATTGTCTGGCGGGCGCGATCCGCCCTGATCCAAGGCATCTTCCTTGGCGTTCTGGGCCTTGGGGTTCTTGGGACGACGATCTGGCGCGCCTTTACCCAGACGACGCCGGACGCCGGTCTCATGGGGCTATTCGGTCTCATCGCTCTCGTGGTCAACGTCCTCGCGGTCCTGCCGCTGCTGCGGTTTCGCAAGGGTGACGCGAACATGCGGGCCGTCTGGCTCTTTTCGCGCAACGACGCGATCGGCAATGCGGCCGTGGTTGTGGCCGCGGCCCTCGTCGCGTGGCTGGGCAGCGCATGGCCCGACCTGATCGTCGCGTTCGGGATTGCGGGACTATTCCTGCATTCGTCCTGGTCGATTATCCGCGACGCGCGGGCTGATCTGAAGACAACTTGATGCTATCAGTTCGAAGCGGCCATCGCGGACATCGTCGAATAAGCGCAAGGCCCGCCACAGCAGTCATCTTCAGAACCTCTGCTCCACCCAGCTCGCCACGATCAGCCCCGGCACACCGTCCACTGCGCGCTCCGCATCCCGCGCCAGGTCCAGCCGCTTCGGCAGCTTCACCTGCGGCACCAGCAGGAAGATCGGCGCGGTGACCTTGCCGCGGCCGGTCTTCGACCGCGACACGACCGCTTGACCCTTCGTATTCAACCGTCCTTCCGCCACCAGCAAGCTCGGGCCCGTGCGGCGATAGACGAAGCGCAGGCGCAGCCCGCGCCGTCGTTCCCATTCGCCGGGCGTGATGCGGCCGCCGCGCAGGGATTTGCCAGCAGCTGGCAGCGGGATCGCCAGCCAGAACCCGTCTTTCGAGCGGATCAGCGGGCCGGTGTCATGCGCGCCGACGATGACCGGCGCTTTCGACCAGACCAGCGCCGCGGCGTCGAGGCTCTCGCCCGACCTCGGGAAGTTCTGGCTGCGGATCGAGTTGGCGAGCCGGGGGCCGAGCCCCGCGCCGGTGATCTGCAACCGCCAGGCCGACTTCAGCCCGGACCCGGCCTCGCGCATGGCGGCCG
>JAZBPX010000063.1:0-25874 GCA_036351775.1 Pacificimonas sp.
GCGAGCCTGACGGGCTCGCCCCCTCCTCAATCCCTCCCCGGCGGGGAGGGAAGGAGCCTGACATGCCCGCACCCACGCCGTTCAAACCCCAAGGTTCAGTCTGCATCGTCACCGGGGGCGCGTCGGGCATCGGCCTCGCGCTGGCCCGCGACCTGAAGGCGGCGGGCGCGAAGCATGTCGCCATCGCCGACCTCGACGAAACGAAACTCGCCGCCGCCGGAGAAGAAATCGGCGGGCTCACCTTCGCCATCGACGTCGCTGACGAGGCCGCCGTCGCCGACATGGTCGCCAAAGTCGAAGCCCAAGCGGGGGCCCTCGACCTGTTCGCGGGCAATGCCGGCATCGGCAGCCGCGACCCCGACCTCGCCGACCCTTCCTCCGCCAGCCTCGCGGATTTCGACCGCTCGATGCGCGTCAACTGCTACGCGCACATCGTCGCGGCGAAGGCCTGCCTGCCCGGCTTCAAGGACCGCGGCCGCGGCTGGTTCCTGTTCACCATCTCCGCCGCCGGGCTCCTCAGCCAGGTCAGCTCCGCGCCCTATTCGGTGTCGAAGCACGCCGCCGTCGGCTTCGCCGAATCGCTGGCCTACACCGTCCGCGACGAGGGGATTGGCGTCTCGATGCTCTGCCCGCAGGCGGTCGAAACGCCGCTGTTCCGCGCCGGTCAGGACGGCGAGGCGAAGGGCACCGCTGCCGTCGACGGCATCCTCGAACCCGAGGACGTCTCCAAAAGCGCGATGGCGGGCCTCGCGGCAGGCGATTTCCTGATCCTGCCTCACCCACAGGTGCACAAATACATGCATAACAAGGTCGCCGACTATAACCGCTGGATCGGCGGCATGGCGAAGCTCCGCCGCGCCTCCCTGACCTGACCGCTTGTTCCCCTCCCTCTAGGGGAGGGGCCAGGGGAGGGGCTTCTGGGCCGCCCGGCACGCTCGCCTTCGACCCCTGCCTGCCCCCCGCGGAGGGGGGGCGAAGCATCACCCACGCCCCCCGCTCGCCCCGCCCGCACAGCGGCCTGCTGTCGCAGCCACGCGGCCTTTTCCCGCGCCGTTCGTAAGAGACTCCGTGCGGTCGGCACTCCCCATTCATCCAGCCCGCCCGCACGTCCAAGGAGGGACAGATCATGAAACCCATATTCGCCGCTGCCTCCGCAGCGCTTCTCGCCGCCACGCCGCTTGCCGCGGCGCACCACGCCGGTGGTCACGACGCACCCGGCACGATTGTCGAGGTCGCGTCCGGCAACGATTCCTTCGACACGCTGATCGCTGCCGTCACAGCCGCCGACCTCGCCGCCACGCTGTCGAGCGACGGCCCGTTCACGGTGTTCGCGCCGACCGACGAGGCCTTTGCGAAGCTGCCCGCCGGCACGGTCGACATGCTGCTAGAGCCGGAGAACAAGGCAAAGCTCGTCGAAATCCTCACTTATCACGTCGTGCCGGGCAAGGTGATGTCCACCGACCTCGCGGGTAACCAGCTCAGCGCTGCCACCGTCGAGGGCTCCGAAATTGCTATCGACGCCACGAACGGCGTGATGGTGAACGACGCAACGGTCGTGATGGCCGACGTCGCCGCCTCGAACGGCGTCATCCACGTCATCGACACCGTCCTGATGCCCCCGTCCGACTAAGACCGCGCGAAAACCTGTGAGACGGGAAGGGGCGGTGCCAACGCGGGGCTGCCCCTTCCTTCACAGCGCCGCCCCCTCTTTCACAGCGCCGCCCCCTCTTTCACAGCGCCGCCCCCTCTTTCACAGCGCCGCCCCCTCTTTCTCGGCGCCGCCCCCGCTCCACCTGGGATGACTAATCTTTACTCGCTCCTCGAGCGCCCCCGCGCGGTCCACGCCGCGCTTGTCGCCGCGCCAACGTTTCCCCTCCCTCGAGGGGAGGGGCTTCCTGCACGTCGCTGCTTCGGCGATGCCCACCCCGCTGCGACTAGGCAGCAGAGCTACCAGGTCTCACCGCCCGCCGTGAACGAGAGCAACCAAGTCAAACCAGCCCGTCGATCCGCCGGGCCAAGTGTACATCGCGCATCGACAGCCCGCCCGCGTCATGTGTGGTCAGCGTAATGTCCACCTTGTTGTAGACATTGAACCATTCCGGATGGTGGTCCGCCTTCTCAGCCATCAGCGCCACGCTCGTCATGAAGCCGAACGCCCCCACGAAATCGTCAAACATGAAGGTCTTGTGGATCGCATCGCGGTCCCCGAGCTGCTGCCACCCACCGAGCGTCGGCAGCAGCTCGGAACGTTCGTCCTGCGTCAGTTTCTGAACAGCCATATCCGCATCCTCCAAAGCCGCTTTCCTACGCCCGCGCGCCCGCCTATCTCAAGCAAGCATAATGACCGAGACCTACGCCCCCACCCTCGCCGACATCGAGCGCCTCGCGCGCCAGGCCATCGAGGGCCTGCCGCCACTGTTCCGCGACCATCTCGGTACCGTCCTCCTGAAGATCGAGGATTTCCCTGCCGAGGACGTGCAGAAGGACATGGGCCTCGAAAGCCCCTTCGACATTCTCGGCCTCTATGCCGGCCATACCACGGCCCGCTCCGTCGAAGTCTCCGGCAGCCTGCCCGACACCGTCTACCTCTACCGCCGCCCGCTGATCGATTACTGGGCGGAACATGAGGAGAGCCTCGAACATCTCGTCGCCCATGTCCTCATCCACGAAGTCGGCCACCATTTCGGCCTCTCCGACGACGACATGCACGGCATCGAGGACGCAGCGGAATAGGATAAAGAGGGGCGAGCGTAATGCCCTTGTCCCACTCCACCGCATGATTCCCATCCCCGCGAAGGCGGGGATCTTTCGACGGGCGGCGGGAGAGATCCCCGCCTTCGCGGGGATGACAGTAGAGGCGGATGGCGAGCCAACCGCCGCGCCAACTGCCCCATCGCCAACAAAAAAATCCGTCACCCTGAACTCGTTTCAGGGTCCAGCGCCCTGTGCAGCCATCGGCGGCTGGATCCTGAAACCAGTCCAGGATGACGGACAGGGATGCTGCGCCGCCGCCCCCCTTTCCACACCGTCATTCCCGCGTACGCGGGGATCCAGCCGCGCCGCTCGTCCGAAGACAGGCTCGGCTGTGCCATCGCCACCCCCTTGGATTCCGGCGTGTGCGGGAATGACAGGGCGTAGCAACGACCAGCCCCGCCTCGCCGCCAAGAGAGAATACCGCCCGCCCGCCTCACCAGCCAGAGAGGATGACGCGCCGCCGCCAACCCCCTAAACCCGCCCCATGCCCCGATCAGACTTCCGCTTTCGCCACAGGATGCGCGTGCGCTACGCCGAAATCGATGCCCAGCGCATCGTCTTCAACACCCGCTATCTCGAATATCTCGACGTCGGCGTGACGGAATACTTCCGCCTCACCGGCCTCCATGATCTCGAACATCCCGACGCGGGCAGCGCAGAGTTTCACGTCGCGCGCAACACCATCGACTACAAGAAGGCGCTCGAGTTCGATGAGGAGTTCGATGTGTGCCTCCGCTGCGCCCATATCGGCAATTCCTCGATCCAGTTCCTCTATGAAATCCACGGCCTGACGGCGGACGAGGACCTGCGCGCGATGGGCGAAACCATCAGCGTCCATGTCGGCGAGCTCGGCAGCCCGCCCACCCGCGTGCCCTCATCCATCGTCCGCATCTTCGAAGCCTTCGAGGGCACCGAACTCCGCGCCGCAGAAAAGGTCCCGGCATGAACTATCTCCACACCATGGTCCGCGTTTCCGACCTCGAGGAGAGCGTTGCCTTCTACAAGCTGCTCGGCCTCGAGGAGCAGCGCCGCGTCGATGTGGAGGCGGGGCGCTTCACCCTCGTCTTCATGGCGGCGCCGGGCGATGAGAGCGCGCAGGTCGAGCTCACCCACAACTGGGACCCGGAGGACTATGACGGCGGCCGCAATTTCGGCCATCTCGCCTACGCCGTCGATGATATCTACGCGAAGTGCCAGGCGCTTGCGGACGGCGGCGTCACCATCAACCGCCCGCCGCGCGACGGGCGCATGGCCTTCGTCCGCTCCCCCGATGGCATTTCCGTCGAGCTGCTGCAAAAGGGCGAGGCGAAAGCGCCGCGCGAACCCTGGGCCTCCATGGAAAATACCGGAGAATGGTAATGCTCGACATCGTCCGCATCCCGGTCCTCAGCGACAATTATGTCTGGCTCGCGCATGAGGCGGAGAGCGGCGAGACCGCTGTCATCGACCCCGCCGTCGCCGCGCCCGTCCTCGCCGAAGCCGAACGGCGCGGCTGGACCATCACGCAGATCCTCAACACCCACTGGCACCCCGACCATGTCGGCGGCAATGCGGAGATCAAGGCCGCAACGGACTGCAAGATCACCGGCCCCAGGGGCGAAGAATCGAAGATCACCGGCATCGACCGCGCCGTCGTCGAGGGTGACACCGTCGCCATCGGCGGCGCGGGGGGCCGCGTCATCGACGTCCCCGGCCACACGCTTGGCCACAACGCCTATGTCTTCGCCGGCGCAGGCGAGAACGGCGAAGATGTCCTCTTCTGCGGCGACACCCTCTTCGCCATGGGCTGCGGCCGCCTCTTTGAGGGGACGCCCGCCCAGATGCACGACAGCCTGTCGAAACTCGCCGCGCTCGACCCCGAAACGGTCGTCTACTGCGCCCATGAATATACCGAGGCGAACGGCCGCTACGCCCTAACCGCCGAGCCCGAAAACCCCGACATCGCCGCCCGCCAGCAGAAGGTCATCGCCATGCGCGCGGAGGGCGAACCCACCGTCCCCACCACCATCGCCAAAGAACGCGCCACCAACCCCTTCCTCCGCGCGAAAGACGCAGCCGAGCTGGGTGCGCGAAGGGCAGCGAAGGATTCGTTCCGGGGGTAAAGTCTCTTGATTTTTCGGAACTAATGTGAAGTCTCTGTCCATCATAAGCAGGGGAGGGTCGACGAACCCGTTGAGATTTCGGAGATCGAAACGACCGATGACGAGATTCAGGGCCGCGATATCATCCGCGCTATCGGCTCCGAACTTGTCGATCCGGCCCGTATCGATCTACGTGACGGCAAGTCCTACTGTGCTATCCTGCTGGACGACAATAATCGCCGCACGATTGCCCGCCTGCACTTCAACAGCCCTACGACCCGCTATCTGGGGACGATGGTGGGCAAGGAGGAAACCGCGCATTCGGTTGATGGCCCCGTCGATATCTACCAGCACCGCGATGCGGTCCTCGAGCGAATACGGGAACTTGATAAAAGCCTCTGACCATTCGAACGCGTAACAAAAGGGCCCGTCGGTCGTCCTGGCGAGCCCTTCGCGGCGGTACTACCACCTCATATTGTCATCCCCGCGCAGGCGGGGATCTCACGATGAACGGCAGCGGAGATCCCCGCCTGCGCGGGGATGACAGGGGCGGAATGGACTCCGTCCTCTGCCAGTCCCCGTTTGACCCCTACCTTTTGTACACCGGGTCGAGGTCGAAGCGGTCGGCGTTCATGACCTTCGTCCACGCCGCCACGAAATCCTCCACGAAGCGCTCGCGCATGTCGTCTTGCGCGTAGACTTCGGCAATCGCCCGCAGTTCGGAGTTCGAGCCAAAGACCAGGTCGGTGCGCGTGGCGCGCCACTTCTCCTCCCCGGACTTGCGACAGCGGCCGATGAATTCCTCGTCGCTGCTCTCATCGACCAGATCCCATACCGTGCCCATTTCCAGAAGGTTCACGAAGAAGTCGTTCGTTAGCACGCCCGGCGTTTCGGTCAGGACGCCTTCCTTTTTGTTGGCCGTGACGGCACCGAGCACCCGAAGGCCGCCCACGAGAACCGTCATCTCCGGCGCGCTGAGACCGAGGAGGTTTGCACGGTCGACCAACAGCTCCTCCGTCTTCACCGAATGCTTGGTGAAGAGGTAGTTGCGGAACCCATCGGCCTTCGGTTCCAGCGGCTCGAAGCTCTCGGCGTCCGTCTGCTCGTCGGTCGCGTCGCCGCGGCCCGTCGTGACCGGCACGGTGATGTCGAACCCGGCGTCCTTCGCGGCCTTCTCGACCGCCGCGGAACCGGCGATGACGATCATGTCGGCGATGGAGGCATCGCCGCGCAGTTCGTCGAGCTTCGACAGCACTTTCGAAAGCTCATCGGGATCGTTGACCGCCCAGTCCTTCTGCGGGGCGAGGCGCACCCGCGCTCCGTTCGCGCCGCCGCGGTGGTCGGAATTGCGATAGGTGGAGGCCGAGGCCCACGCCGCCTTGACCAGCTCGCTGGTGGACAGGCCGCTGTTCAGTGCCGCATCCTTCAGCTTCGCCACGTCACCGTCGGACAGCTGCGTGCCGGCGGGGACCGGATCCTGCCAGATCATGTCCTCCTCCGGCACTTCGGGTCCGAGATAGCGGACCTTCGGCCCCATGTCGCGGTGGCACAGCTTGTACCATGCCTTGGCAAAGGCGTCGTCCAGCGCCGACTGGTCGTCGCGGAACCGCTCGGAGATCTTGCGATATTCCGGGTCACGCTTCAGCGCCATGTCGGCCGTCGTCATCATCGTCGGCACCTTCTTCGACGGGTCGCGCGCATCCGGTGCCATATCCGCCTCGTCCGGGTCGATCGGCTGCCACTGGTTCGCGCCAGCCGGACTCTGCACCAGCTCATACTCGTACTTGAACAGCAGGCGGAAATAGTCGCCGCCCCACTCGGTGGGGTTCGGCGTCCATGCGCCCTCAATGCCTGAGGTGGTGATGTGGCCTTTGCCGATCTCCTCCGGGTCGGTCAGCCAGCCAAAGCCCATCGAGTGCAGCTCGCTGCTTTCCGGCGCGCCGCCGAACGTCTCGGCGGGCTTTGCGCCGTGCGCCTTGCCAAAGGCGTGGCCGCCGGCGGTCAGGGCGACGGTTTCCTCGTCGTTCATCGCCATCCGCGCGAAGGTTTCGCGCATGTCACGGGCCATGCCCTCGGCGTCGTGCGGATTGCCGCCCGGCCCCTCGGGATTCACATAAATCAGGCCCATCTGAATCGCCGCGAGCGGGTTTTCGAGCGCCTTGCCCTCCTCGGGATTGATGCGCGTTTCGACGCCCTGGTCGACCCACAGTTCCTCGGTGCCCCAATAGGTCATTTCCGGCTCGAACACGTCGGCCCGTCCGCCGCCAAAGCCAAAGGTCGGGCCGCCCATCGATTCGATGGCGACGTTACCGGTCAGGATGAACAGGTCAGCCCAGCTGATGCTGTTCCCGTACTTCTGCTTGATCGGCCAGAGAAGGCGCCGCGCCTTGTCGAGATTGCCGTTATCCGGCCAGCTATTGAGCGGCGCGAAGCGCTGCTGGCCACTAGAGGCACCGCCGCGCCCGTCGCCGGTGCGGTAGGTGCCCGCGGCATGCCACGCCATGCGAATGAAGAAGGGGCCGTAATGACCATAGTCCGCCGGCCACCAGTCCTGGCTGTCGGTCATCAGGGCGGTCAGGTCATCCTTCAGCGCCTGGTAATCGACACCCTTGAAGGCTTCGGGATAGCTGAAGTCGCGCGCCAGCGGGCTGGGGTTCACACCGCCCTGGCGCACGATGGACAGGTCCAGCTGGTCCGGCCACCAGTCGCGGTTCTGGCGTCCCATCAGGTCGCGGACACCGCCGCCATGGCCGAGCGGGCAGCCTTCGATCTTGGATTGCATGTTCATTGGGGACCTCCTCCAGAGTCAGAATTCGTGCAGTCTGGGTAGCCGATTTGGTCAATCAAGGGAAACGATCAATGTCGATATTACTGATCGACTAAGCCGAACAAGTGCGCACGCTGTTTCTGCCCCAACGGGCGACAGTGCCGGACGTTGCGTGAAGGCTGGGGCTTGCAAAACCGGATCGGCGGCGCGAGCCTTTGCCCATGACATTTCTCTCGACATTCCGGCACCACCTTTGCCTAGTGGCCGCCGCCCTGCTTGCCCCCTTCGCGGCCACCGCGCAGGGGGCCACTCCCGAAGCGCCCCCCACCATCGAACGCCCCGCCCCGAAGGACCAGGGCGACCGCTATTCCGGCTTTTCCGGCCAGACCCGCTCCCCGGTCCTCGGCAAGAACGGCATGGTCGCGACTTCGCACCCGCTGGCGACCCAGATCGGCCTCTACGTCCTGAAGGCGGGTGGCAGCGCGGTGGATGCCGCCATCGCCGCAAACGCCGCGCTCGGCCTGATGGAGCCGGTCGGCAACGGCATCGGCGGCGACCTGTTCGCCATCGTCTGGGATCCGAAAACCGAAAGGCTGCACGGCCTCAACGCGTCGGGCCGCGCGCCGATGGGTCAGACACTGCAGCAGCTGCGTGAGGCCTCCGCCCGCGCTGGCGATGCGAATGACATCCCCGAATATGGCTGGCGGTCGGTCACCATTCCGGGCGCGGTGTCCGGCTGGGGCATGCTGCATGAACGCTTTGGCCGCATGCCGATGGCGGCCGTCCTCGCCCCCACCATCTACTACGCAGAGCAGGGCCATCCCGTCAGCGAGCTGATCGGCTGGTACTGGGGCCGCGGCACGCGCAATTTCGAGCGTCTGTGCGCTGAGAATATCGTAGAGGAATGCGACAACTGGCGTGCCCTCTTCATGCCGAACGGCGAAGCGCCGGATGTCGGCGACATCTACCGCAACCCCGACCTAGCCCGCACGCTGAAGGCCATCGCGGTGGAGGGCACGGATGTTTTCTATTCGGGCCACCTCGGCCATCAGATGGGCGCATATCTTCAGCGGATCGGCGCACCGCACAGCGCCGCCGACTTCGCTGCTCATACGTCCAACTGGGTCGAGCCCGTCTCCGTCGATTACCGCGGCTACGATGTCTGGCAGCTGCCGCCCAACGGGCAGGGCATTGCCGGCCTCCAGATCCTGAATCTCCTCGAGGGCTATGACCTTAAGAGCCTCGGCCGCACCTCCGACGAGTTCTGGCACCTGTTCGTGGAGGCCAAGAAGCTCGCCTTCGCCGACCGCGCCAAATATTATGCCGATCCCGACTTCGTCGATGTCGATGTCGAAACGCTGCTTTCGGACGCCTATGCCGACCAGCGCCGCGCCCTCATTGGCGAGACCGCCATGCAGAGCGCGGAAGCCGGGCTCGAAACGCATCTCGATACATCCGGTATCGCGTCCGGCGACACCATCTACCTGACCACGGCGGACGCCGACGGCATGATGGTCTCCCTCATTCAGTCAAATTACCGCGGTATGGGCTCCGGCCTTGTCCCGGATGACGGGCAGGGCCGCACGCTCGGCTTCATGTTCCAGGATCGCGGCGCGCAGTTCTCGCTCGATCCCGGCCACGCCAATGTCTACGCACCCGGAAAGCGCCCCTTTCACACGATCATCCCCGCCTTCGTGACGAAGGACGGCCAGCCCTGGCTCAGCTTTGGCCTGATGGGCGGCGCTATGCAGCCGCAGGGCCATGCGCAGATCGTCGTCAACATGGTTGATTTCGGCATGAACGTGCAGGCGGCGGGCGACGCCGCGCGCTTCCACCACACCGGTTCGACCGAACCGACCGGCCTTAACGAAATGACCGATGGCGGCACCGTCGAAATCGAGTCGGGCGTGCCCCTCGCGGTCGCGCAGGCCCTTGCCGCGCGCGGCCATAATGTCGAATACACCACCGGTCCCTTTGGCGGCTACCAGGCGATCTGGCGCGATCCCGACACCGGCGTCTACTGGGGCGCATCCGAAATGCGAAAGGACGGCCAGGCGGCGGGCTACTGATGCGGCTTGGCCGCACCATGCCGGACCCGCAGCACGCTCCGTTCATCCGCAGTAAAGGCGCGGGGGCGGACACTTTGCCGTACTGTAGGGGTTGTCGGATGAAGCGGCCTCGGTGCCGCCACGCAGCCCATCGGAGGAGACATTTCATGAACGGCAAGACGCTCGGCGCCCTCGCGGCGCTTCCCCTTCTGGCTCTCACGGCCTGCGCGACCAGCGAGGCGATGACCGCGCGCATGGCTCAGCCTTCAAGCGAGGAGGCCGCGAGATATCTGGCCGCCGCGCCGGTCGGTGATCCGGTTTCCTGCCTGTCGACGCATCAGATTCGCCAGACAGAGGGTCTTTCGGGAAACGCGATTCTCTTTGAAACGGTCGGCGGCGATCTCTTCCGCAACGAGCTGAACGCCAGCTGCCCGGGTGCCCGGCGCGACGCGAGCTTCTCCTACCGCATCCCGGGCCCGCGCCTCTGCCGCGGTGAAATCCTGCAGTTCTTCGACCCGTTCAGCGGCATGGAATATGGCGCCTGCAGCCTCGGCGACTTCGTCCCGATCGAGGATCCCGACGACATGGACGCCGCGGAATAAACAGCCCTTTCCCCTCCTTCCCCTGAAGGAGGGACAGCGAGACTTTGCGGCTCCGCCGCCTGGTCGCGGCGGGTTGGCCCTCGGCGAGGGTAGCAATGCCTAAAGAAAGCCCCTCCCCCAACCCCTCCCCAAGAGGGAGGGGAACAGCGCTGCACACGGACAAACTGTCAGCCCCGCTCCCAACGTCATCCCTGCCCCCACTGTCATCCCCCCGCAGGCGGGGACCCACGCCGTAACCTCCGCGCCATGAGCGGCTGGCCCAGTGCAGGCATCGCCTCCATGTGCCCAAACTTGTCATCCCCGCGAAGGCTGGGACCCACGCCGTGACAGCCGCGCGAGAAAAAACTCTCACCCAGCACCTCGCCCCGGCCCCCTTTACCTGTCATCCCCGCGAAGGCGGGGACCCATTGCCCTGAACGATCAGCGAGTACCGCCGCGCCGCCAAACTTAGTCCGCGGAGAATGAGTAGATCCCCGCCTGCGCGGGGATGACAGATTGGGAAGGCACCGCGCACCCCCCGCCGCGCGCTGTCCGCACCCGCCCCCAGCCCGTTCCTCAAACGAACCGGTCGAACGGCCGCATGTCATAGGCGTTGCGGCGCAGCGCGTCGGGATCGTCGATAACCGCTAGCAGAGTCCGGGCGTTGGCGCGCATGATCTCCGCCAGCGGCCCGCCGCCGGAACTTCGCACCACCGGCTGCAACAACGCGCGGATTTCCGCCGGGCTGTCCTGCTGTTTCAGGCCGATCGCATTGATCGCGTACATGGTCCGGATCACCGGGTCGTTCGGCGCGATCAGCAGCGCGCGCCGGAACGCTTCCAGCGCGCTGTCGGTCTTCGCCCCCAGCATCGAGCCCGCAAGGAACTTGCCCATGTTGGTCACCGCCTCGCCATGCCAGGAACCAAGCGCTGCCCATGCACGCGCGTCGCGCGGCCTCTCGGTGACCATCGCGCGGAACGTCTCGCGCGCCGCCCTGGCATCGTCCCGGTCCCGCGTCAGCTTCGACCGGTAGGCCAGCGCCAGCGCCCGCTGCATCCGCGCCTCTTGGTGGTCCGGCCGCACCGTCAGCGCCGCTTCGGCATCGGCCAGCGCAGCCTCCAGCTTCCGCATTGCCGCCGCCTCCCCCGCCGTGCGGTAGGCGGCGTCGATCAGCGTTGCCGAAGCGGAGGCGGCTAGCGCATCGGGCGAAGCCTGCGCCGCGTTGGCGGCAAAGCCGGCCCCGGCAGGCAGGCCCAGCGGCCCCGCCAGTCCCAGGCCAAGCGCGACCAGTCCGGCGGGCAATACTCGTCCCGTCATAGCGTCTGTCTCTCCAGCGCTTCCGCGATCAGGCGGCGCGTATTGTCGATCCCGTACAGGCTTACGAAACTGCCCATGCGCGGCCCCTGCGAACTGCCAAGAAGCGTCTCGTAAAGAGCGGTGAACCAGGCCCGCAGCGGCTCGAACTCATGAGCCTTGCCGACTTCATATACCGCCGTCTGGATGTCTTCGGCCTGAACGGTATCGTCCATCGCCGCCAGCCGCGCATCGAGGTCGCGCAGCGCCGCTGCCTCCGTCCCCGTGGGCACGCGCTTCGCCAGCGTCGGCGCGACCACATCGTGCACATAGCGTACCGCGTGCCGCACCAGCGCCGCCAGCTCCGGATGCTTCTCCGGCGCGGCGTCCGGCACGTAATTCTTAAGGTAAGCCCAAACCGCGTCCTCGTCCGCCTCCGCGCCCATCACCCCGACAAGGTTCAGGAGCAGCGAATAGGGTACCGGCAAGACCGCATCCGGCACCTCGCCGCCGTGCACATGGTGCACCGGGTTCCCCAGCCGCTTCGGCCAGTCCTGGCCTGCGTAATTCGCCCGCATCTGGTAATAGTCGTCCACAACCTTAGGGATCAGGCCCGTGTGCAGCTGCTTCGCCGCCTTCGGCTCCCGGTAGATGTAGAAGGCCAGACTCTCCTCCGGCCCGTAGAGCAGCCAGTCGTCAATCGACAGGCCGTTGCCTTTCGACTTGGAAATCTTCTCGCCCTTGGCGTCGAGGAACATCTCGTAGATCATGCCCTCCGGCTTGCGCCCGCCCAGCACCTTGGCGATGCGCCCGGATTGGACGCCCGAATCGGTCAAATCCTTGCCGTACATCTCATAGTCGACGCCTAGCGCCACCCAGCGCATCGCCCAGTCCGCCTTCCACTGCAGCTTTGCCGCCCCGCCGAGGATCGACTGCTCGACCGTCTCGCCGCCATCCTCGAACCGCACGATACCTGCCGCGGCGTCCACCACCTCGACCGGCACCTGCAGCACTTCGCCGGTCTTCGCGCTGATCGGCATTACCGGAGAGTAGGTCGCCCGACGTTCCTCGCGCAGCGTCGGCAGCATGATCGCCATGATCTTGTCATAGCGTTCCAGCACCCGCCGCAGCGCCTCGTCGAACCGCCCGGCGGCATAGGCCTCCGTCGACGACATGAACTCATAGTCGAAGCCATACTGGTCAAGAAACGCGCGCAGCCGGGCGTTGTTATGCGCCGCAAAGCTCTCATGCGTCCCGAACGGGTCGGGGATATCGGACAGCGGCCGCCCCAGATGCGTTTCCAGCATCTCCGGGTTCGGCACATTGTCCGGCACCTTCCTCAGACCATCCTTGTCGTCCGAGAACGCCACCAGCCGCGTCTCGACATCCGCCATCTCATGAAGAGCGCGGCGCACCATCGTCGTCCGCAGCACCTCCTGGAACGTCCCGATATGCGGCAGGCCAGACGGGCCGTATCCCGTCTCGAACAGGATCGGCGAGCCGTCCGTCTTCCCGTCCGGATAGCGTTTCAGGATCCGCGCGGCCTCCTGATAGGGCCAGCTCTTGTTTGTCAGCGCAGCGGCGCGGCGATCGGGATGGATGGTGGTCATGGGGGGCGGAGCTAGGGTGCGGTGCACAAACCGGCAAGTGGCCCCGTCGCTCCCGCCCTTGATCGATAGCCGGTGAGCGGCGAAGGAGGGTCGATGGCTGTTCCCGGTCCGTTCACAGGCGAGGTGACGCTCGCCCACCCCGCGCTCGTCGCGGCGCTCGACGGCTTCTGGCTGGCGGACGGGGAGGGCGCGCACCGGCTTGACCGGTCGGAGGCTGTGCGCGTGGTCGCGTCGACGCCGACGATCATGGCGAACGTGCCGCTCGCGGCCGCGAAGCTCGGCTATCCGGAGCTGGACGGCCTCGACGCGCTGGAACTGTTCGCCTTCGTCCATCCGGCGCAGTTCGCCGTGCCCACCGTAGCGGGTCTCGCCGAATTTCTGGGCCGGCCCCGTCCCGAAACCGGCGCTGACGAAGCACAAATGCTGCGCAGCATCAGTGCAGCATTTCTCGCCCGCATGTCCGCCCCCGACTGGGCCGAGCGCGAAGGGGCGCGGCCAGTCGCGCAGGCGCTCTCCCGCTCCCGCTGGCCCTGGGCGAACCTCGTCCTTGCGAATATGGGCGAGCCGCCGAAACCGGAACGCAGCGTCTTCACTTCGCTGCCGAAATGGGAGGAGGGGGCCGCCCCTGCGCCGCCGAAGACCGTCCGCATGGACCCCGCCGCCGTCGATGCGCGCCTGACGAACCTCCTTGGGAAGGCTGCCGAGGACCGCGAGGGCCAGCGCCGCTATGCGGAGGCTGTCACGACTGCCTTCGACCCCCGTAACGTGGAGGGCGCGCCGAACATGATCCTCGCCGAGGCGGGGACCGGCATCGGCAAGACACTCGGCTATCTCGCCCCCGCCAGCGCCTGGGCTGAACAGGCGGGCGGCACCGTCTGGCTGTCCACCTATACAAAGGCGCTGCAACGCCAGCTCGACGGCGAAATGGCCCGCATCTACCCCGATGAAACCCTCCGCAAGCAGAAGGCTGTCGTCAGGAAGGGCCGCGAAAACTACGTCTGCCTGCTGAACCTCGAAGACGCCGTTCAGGGCAGCTTCGGCGGCCGCGCCGCCATCTACGCACGGCTGGTGGAACGCTGGGCGCGCTATTCGAAGGGCGGCGACATGATCGGCGGCGACCTGCCGGGCTGGCTGACCAGCCTCTTCGGGCGCAAGGCACAGGCTGCGCTGACCGACCGGCGCGGCGAATGCGTCTATGCCGGCTGTCCGCATTACCGCCGCTGCTTCATCGAGCGCGCGGCCCGCGCCAGCGCCGAGGCCGACCTCGTTATCGCCAACCACGCGCTCGTCATGGTCAACGCCGCGCGCGGCAAGAGCGAGGGGCGCGGCCTCAGCCGCCTTGTCTTCGATGAGGGGCATCACCTGTTCGACGCCGCCGATTCGACCTTCGCGCTTCATTTCACGGGCGCGGAAACCATCGAGATGCGCCGCTGGATCATCGGGCCGGAAAAGAAAACCAAGGGCCGCCGCCGGGGGCTCACCGCGCGCCTCGGCGATCTGGTGGCGTTCGAGGAGGAGGGCGCGCTGCTTCTGGATGAGGCCGTCGATGCCGCGCAGATCCTGCCCGCCGATGGCTGGCTGAAGCGGATCGTGGGCGGCGAACCTTGCGGCCCCGTCGAGGAGCTGCTCGCCGCCGTGCGCGGCGCGGTGCTGGCGCGCGCCAGGCCAAACGAGGCAGGCTACGGCCTTGAAACCGAACTCGCCGAACCGCCGCCCGACCTCGTGGAAGCGGCGGGGGCCTGTGGGAAAGCGCTGGAAGACCTCGCGGTCCCTCTACGCCGCCTGTCCGCGCGCCTCGTGCGGCTGATGGAGGAGGCACCCGACTGGCTCGACGCCGCCGCCCGCGCGCGCGTCGAGGGTGCGCTCGGCGGCATGGACTGGCGGCTTCAGACGCTGTCGGGCTGGATTTCGCTGCTCGCCCGTGTCGGCGGCCCGCCCGATCCCGATTTCGTCGACTGGCTGGCGCTCGACCGCGTCGAGGGGCGCGAGCTGGACATGGGCATCCGCCGTCACTGGCTCGATCCGACGAAACCGCTGGCAAAGGTCGTTCTCGAACCCGCCCACGGCGTCGTCGTCACCTCCGCCACCCTGCGCGGCAAGGTCGTCGAGGAGGACGCGCCGCCCGATCGCGACTGGCAGGTGTCCGAAACCCGCACCGGCGCGGCCCACCTGCCGCTGCCCGCCAAACGCTTTCAGGTCGAAAGTCCGTTCGACTACGCCGCCAATACCCGCATCCTCGTCGTTACCGATGTGAAACGCGGCGACACCGTTCAGCTTGCCGGGGCCTATCGCAGCCTGATAGCGGCGGCGGGCGGCGGCACGCTCGGCCTGTTTACCGCGATTGCCCGGCTGAAGGCGGTCTATCACCGCATCCACGGCCCGCTGGCGGAGGCGCGGCTGCCGCTTTACGCGCAGCATGTCGATCCGGTGGATGCGGGCACGCTCGTCGACATGTTCCGCGCCGACTCGCGCGCTAGCCTGCTCGGTACCGATGCCCTTCGCGACGGCGTCGATGTGCCGGGCGATTCGCTGCGCCTCGTGGTCATGGAGGGGGTGCCCTGGCCGCGCCCGACGGTCCTTCACGCCGCGCGCCGCGCCGCCTTCGGCCAGAAATCCTATGACAACCTCATCACCGGCGGAAAGCTGGCGCAGGCCTTCGGCCGCCTCGTCCGCCGCGCCACCGACCGCGGCGTCTTCGTCATCCTCGGCAGCGCCGTCCCTACCCGCCTGACGACGGTCTTCCCGCCCGGCGTGGATGTCCTCCGCGTCGATCTCGCCACGGCGCGTGAAATCGTCGCCGCGCAGGTGGGCAACTCAACCGAAAAGCATTCCCAAAACCTGGTTCCCCTCCCTTGAGGGAGGGGTAGGGGTGGGTGAGCGAGCGCCCCTTCGCGCTCGCACGACAACCGACGCCGGCACCACCGCCCCTTCCCGGCTTATCCTCACTGCGCTTCCCATAGGGACAGGCGCTTAACCAATCCCCGCAATCACCTCGGGCAGCGCGGTTACATAGCGCGACAGGTCTTCGGGCGTCCCCAGGCTGACCCGCGACCATTCGGTCCAGTCGCCGAACGCGCCCCGGATCAGCACGCCGCGCGCGCGCATCCCGTCGCGCACGGCATCGGCGTCCGGCACCTTCACCAGCACGAAATTGGTGCTCGAGGGCAGCGCGGTCAGGCCCGCTGCCGTAACGCCGTTCATGACCATCCGCCGCCCCTCGATCACCATGCGCCGCGACATGTCGAGGAACCCGTCATCGCCGTAGCTTGCGAGCGCGGCCGCCAGCCCCGCCATATTGCCGCCAAAGCTCGTCATCTGCCCGCGCATCCGCCGGATCGCATCCGGCTGCGCGATGGCATATCCTACACGCAGTCCCGCAAGTCCGTAAATCTTTGAAAAGGTGCGTGTAATCACGACATTCTTACCCGCCCGCACCAGGTCGACCATCGACGCTTCCTCCGGCCTCTCCGCCAGTTCCAGATACGCTTCGTCCACCAGAACCACCGTCCGCTCCGACTTCTCATCAACGAACATTCTCAGCTCTTCCGGCGGCAGTTCCAGCCCCGTCGGATTGTTCGGATTGACGATGTGAACCAGCCCATGATCCGCCCGGTGCGCCCGCCTCATCGCCGCCAGATCGATGTGCAGGTCATCCCGCATCGGCACCCGCTCGACCGCGATCCCGCGCCGCTCCGCGAACCGCGCCGGCGCATCCCAGAACAGGTCCGGCGCCAGGATTGGCCCGTCCGCGCCAAAGGCCGACGTCGCTGCGCACAGCACCTCCATCGACCCGGCGCCCACGACCACATGATCCGGCGTCAGTCCGTGCCTCTCCGCGATCCGCTCCGCAAGCAATCCCGCCGCATTGCCCGGATAATAGCTGCCCTTCGCCGCTATCTCCTGCACAGCCCGCACCGCCCGGGGCGAGGGCCCGTAGGGGTTCTCATTGCTATGCAGCCGCGCCTCACCCGGCTTTGGCCCGAACAGGTCCGCCGAGGACACATGCGGTTTGGCGAGCGTTTTCGCGCTGGCGGCGGTAGCCACAAGCGGCAGCGCCGCGCCCCCCGCCAATATTCCGCGTCTGCTGATCGCCATGCCCACTCTCCCCGTTCCCCCGTCCCGCAAGGCGGACTGTTCGCCTACCGCGCAGCCTTGTCAAATCTGCCGGTCCTCAGCGGACCATCTCATCCGCCCGTTGCGCCGCCACCCCCTGCCGCCTAGAGCCGCGCGGGCTATGGCAAGACTCGTCATGAAATTCGGCGGCACCTCGATGGCCGGGCTCGAGCGCATCCGCGCCTCCGCCGACCGCGTCGTGCGCGAGGTCCGGGCCGGCCATCAGGTCGCCGTCGTCGTCAGCGCGATGGCGGGCGAAACCGACCGCCTTGTGCGCTTCTGCCAGGAGGCCGCGCCCCTCCACGATCCGCAGGAATATGACGTCGTCGTTTCCTCCGGCGAGCAGGTCACCGCGGGCCTCATGGCCATCGTCCTCCAGTCGAAGGAGGTGAACGCCCGCTCCTGGCTCGGCTGGCAGATGCCGATGCATACGTCCGGCGCACATAGCTCGGCGCGCATTCGCGGCATCGACGGGGAGCGCATGATCGAGGCCATGCAGGACGGTATCGTGGCAGTCGTCCCCGGCTTTCAGGGCCTCGCCGAATCCGGCCGCGTCACCACGCTCGGCCGCGGCGGGTCGGACACCTCCGCCGTCGCTGTCGCGGCCGCGCTGAAGGCCGACCGCTGTGATATCTACACCGACGTCGAAGGCGTCTACACCACCGACCCGCGCATCGTCCCCGCCGCCCGCAAACTCGACCGCATTACCTTTGAGGAGATGCTCGAGCTCGCCTCCGTGGGCGCGAAGGTCCTGCAGACCCGCTCCGTCGAACTTGCCATGAAGCAGGGCGTGCAGCTGCGTGTCCTTTCCAGCTTCCGGGACGTGCCCGGCACCGACATCGTGAATGAGGATGAACTCGTGGAAGACCAGTTGATCACCGGCATCGCCTACAATCGCGGGGAAGCGGAAGTAACGCTGACAAAGGTACCCGACACACCGGGCTGCGTCGCCGCGATTTTCGAACCTCTCGCGGAGCATGAGGTCAATGTCGACATGATCATCCAGAACATCGCCGACGCCGACGGCAAGACTGACGTAACCTTCACCGTCGGCCGCACGGAAATCCCGCGCGTCATGAAGATGCTGGAGGCCGCGCAGGAAAAGATCGGTTACAGTCGGCTCAGCTATAACGACAAGGTCTGCAAATTGTCCGTCGTCGGCGTAGGTATGCGCAGCCACACGGGCGTTGCGGCCACCATGTTCAAGGCGCTTGGCGAGCGCGGCATCAACATCGAATCGATCACCACCTCCGAGATCAAGATCAGCGTCCTTATCGCCGAGGAATATACCGAACTCGCCGTCCGCGTCCTTCACAGCGCCTACGGCCTCGATGCGGAGGCGGGGGCATGAACTTCTCCACCGCTTGCGGGGGAGAACAAGGGGAGCTTGGCGGGCGAAGCGCGCCTAGCGGACCTCAGAGGGGGCCCGTTTCGGCTTTCATCCTGGCCCCCTCCGACCTCGCTTCGCTCGGCCACCTCCCCCGCAAACGGTGGAGGAAAGCATGACCCACCCCAACCTCAAACGCCTGATGGCACGTGGGGCCGATTTCCTCGGCGCCGACTACGCCATCATGGGCGGCGCGATGAGCTGGGTGTCGGAGCGGCACCTCGTCTCGGCCATCTCCAATGCGGGCGGCTTCGGCATGATCGCGTGCGGCGCGATGGAGCCGCAGATGCTTGAGGAGGAAATCGCCGAAACCGCCAAGCGCACGGACAAGCCCTTCGGCGTCAATCTTATCACCATGCACCCCCAGCTGTTCGAGCTGATCGATATTTGCGGCAAGGCAGGCGTCAGCCATATCGCGCTCGCCGGCGGCCTGCCGCCGAAAGGCTCCATCGACGCGATCAAGGCAACGGGCGCCAAGCTGATCTGCTTTGCACCGGCTTTCGCGCTCGCAAAAAAGCTCGTGCGCTCCGGTGTCGATGCCCTCGTCGTCGAGGGTATGGAGGCGGGCGGCCATATTGGCCCGGTCTCGACCGCTGTGCTGGCACAGGAAATCGTTCCTGAACTTGGCGAGGACGTACCGATCTTCGTCGCGGGCGGCATCGGTCGCGGCTCGGCCATCGCGGCGTTCCTCGAAATGGGCGCGGCGGGCGTTCAGCTCGGCACACGCTTCGTGGTCGCCGAGGAATGCATCGCCCACGAAAAATTCAAGAAGGCGTTTATCCGCGCCTCCGCCCGCGACGCCGTCACCTCGGTACAGATCGACCAGCGTCTGCCGGTGATCCCCGTGCGCGCGCTCAAGAATAGGGCGTCGGAGGAATTTGCCGACAAACAGCGCGAAGTCGCGGGCCGTCTCGACCGGGAAGAGGTCGAGATGGCAGAGGCGCAGCTGCAGATCGAACATTACTGGGCCGGGGCGCTGCGCCGGGCCGTGATCGACGGCGATGTGGAAACCGGCTCCGTCATGGCCGGACAGTCGGTCGGCATGGTGAAGCGGGAGGCGCCGCTCAGCGAAATCATGGCCGAACTCACAGACGAAGCCGAGGCATCGCTGGCCCGCCGCGCCGCCTAGTTTCGAGCCAATCTGTACCGCCGTTCTGTTGCGCAATTGACACAGGCTCGGCGCAGCGCACGGGTGCGCTGTTTCTGTCGTGGAACCGCATAAAACTGGCGTTAATTGATGGGTCTGATCCGCTCGGAAAGAAGCGGACATATGCACATTGCTGCTGGGGAGGGGTCGACCGTAATCGCGCGGTCGGACCCTTCTGCACGTCTTGAACAGTCTGGAAGGTTTGTCCCAATGAAATCCGTTTTTCTGGCGAGCGCCGCGCTCTCGCTGACCGTCGCCGCCGCGCCCGCCTTTGCTCAGGATGTGGCGGCTGCCGATCCGGCGGTGACTGCCGCTGCCGACACCGCCGAAGATGATGCGGTCGGAAATGCGATCATCATCACGGCGACACGTCGCGCCGAAACCATTCAGGATGTGCCCATCGCTGTGAACGTCGTCGGCGGTGACCTCGTCGATAATGCAGGCATCGACGACGTCCGTGGGCTGCAGCAGGTGAGTCCCTCGCTTCGCACCGGAACCGGACAGTCCTCCGCAACCGGCACGTCCCTTTCGATCCGCGGCATCGGTACCGGCGGCGACAATCCTGGCTTCGAGCCTGCGGTCGGTGTGTTCATCGACGGTGTCTATCGCTCGCGCGCGGGCATTGCCATTTCTGAGCTTCCGCCCCTCGAGCGCGTCGAGGTTCTTCGCGGTCCGCAGGGTACGCTGTTCGGGCGCAACACCTCTGCGGGTGCCCTCAACATCATCACGCAGGAGCCGGAATTTTTCTTCACCGGCTTCGGTGAACTGGAATATGGCAATGAGGGTCAGCTCGAGGTTCGCGGTGCCGTTTCGGCGCCGGTTAGCGACATTGTTGCTGTGCGCGTAGACGGTGTCTACCGCGAACGTGACGGCTTCATCGAGGATGTGAACGCCGACCGTGATTTCAACACGATCGACCGCTACGGCGTGCGCGCACAGGCGCTTGTCGACGACGGCGACCGCCTGACCGTCCGCTTGATCGCCGACTATTACGAGACCGACGAACAGTGCTGCTACGCGATTAATGTTCAGCTCGGTCCGCTCGGGCCGCTGATCGATGGCCTTGCCGCGGCGCAGGGTCTCGACGGCATCTTCACGCCCACTAGCGATGGCGACCGCCGCGCCGCTGCTTCTCCGAACCGGGATCTGACCGAGCAGGTCGAGGACTGGGGTGTATCGGCCGAGCTGAACTACGAGTTCGACACGATTTCGCTTACATCGATCACGGCCTACCGCGACTGGAGCGCTCTGCGGAATCAGGACATTGATTTCTCCGGCATCGACCGCGCCTACCGCGAGGATTATACGACCGGTCTCACCGCGTTCACGCAGGAGCTGCGGCTTCAGGGTACGCTGTTCGACGACCGGCTCGACTGGTTGGTCGGTGCCTTCTACCTGAACGAGGATCTGACGCTCACGGACACGATCCGCTTCGGCAACGATGCGAATGCCTTTGTTGACGGTGTGTTCTCGAATGCTGCGGGTTTTGAGCTGTTCGATACGTTCGGCCCCGGCGTCCCGGAATTCGGCCAGCTCTTGATCGCGCCCGTGCCCGGCAATCCGCTATTCAACCCGCAGCTGGCGGCCGCGGCGCAGGCAAACCCGGCGCTTCTAGCATCGCTGGTCAATCCGATCCCGTCGGGCGGGGCGGGGTCCGGCCAGGTTGGCGACGACTACACCGTTAAGACCAACGCCATCGCGCTGTTCACCCACAATGTGATCGACGTGACGGACAGTCTGTCGGTAACGCTGGGCCTGCGCTGGAATCACGAGGACAAGGATATCAACGCCGACCTCCTCGCCAATTCGCCGACCTGCGACTTCTTCCTGAACCCGGCGAATGCTGCGTACACGCAGACGCTGGCGGCGGTGACGGGCGGCGGCGCGATCCTTCTCGGCTGTAACCCGGTCATCAACTCGGAGTTCAACGGCGTCTATGACGGCGGGTTCACCGACAGCGAGTTCACCGGCACGACCAAGGTTGCCTATGATGTGAACGGCGACGTTCTCGTCTACGGCTCCTATGATCGCGGCTATAAGTCGGGCGGCTACAATCTCGACCGTGCGGGCTTCGATACCGTGCTGCTTGGCGGTGACGGCGCTCAGATCGAGGATCTCGAGTTCGACGCCGAGACGGTCAACGCTTTCGAAATTGGCATGAAGGCTTCGCTCAGCCGCGCTTTCACGCTGAATGCGGCGGTGTTCTATCAGGACTTCGAGGACTTTCAGCAGCTCGTGTTCACCGGCACGAACTTCGCGGTTCAGAATGTCGAGAAGACGATCTCGCAGGGCCTCGAACTCGACGCGAACATCCGCCCCTATCGGGATTTCAACATCCAGCTCGGCTATGCCTTCACGGATGCGGCGTTCGATGACGACCTCGATCTGATTGGCACACCGCTGGCCGGGGAAGAGGGCCAGCAGCTGGTCAACATTCCGCGCCACGCGTTAACGGGCTCGATCACGCTGACCCCGCCGATTAACGATGACCTCAATCTCCTCGTTCACGTTGACGGTCGTTTCCAGAGCGAGGTTGCCACCAGCGCACAGGGCCGCGGTATTACCGACAACCAAGCGGTGACGGTCGTGAACATGCGCGCTGGTATTGCGACGTCGGATGACCGGTTCCGCCTGGAAGCGTTTGTCGAGAACCTGTTCGAAGAGAACTTCAACGTCGCGAGCTTTGCGGTCCCTGAGCAGACCGGCACCTTCGCGATCTATCCGAACCAACCGCGCTATTACGGTGTGACGGCCCGGGTCGGGTTCTGATGAGGTTCGGGAGCGCGGGTCCAGCCGCGTTCCCGGCCATCTGACCCTTCGCGGTCTAGGCTAGGGGGGCAGCGCCGAAGAACACGCCAAACAGGCGGCACCAGATGACAACGCTGTTCGCGTCGGCGAGGTCGAAGCCTTCCGGCAGGCGGTAAATCTGTTTGCCGTCCGAAGACTGCAGGCGGCCGAGGTCGATATAGCCCGCGGCGCGGACGTCGGATTTGGAGCGAGGGTTTGCTGCCTCGGAAATCCAGACGCGGAGGTCGGGGCCGCCGGTGACCTCGAAATCGGCTTCGAACTTTACGCCGAAACCACCGCCCTTCAGCGGAACGATCCGGGCTGAACCGTCGGCCTGGTGAGCGCGGTCGGCGCCGACGAACTGGCCGGATGGGAGGTCGGCGCGGAGGGTGGAATCGGTACTCTGCGCCAGGGCGGGCATGTAGGAAATGGCGATGAGGGCGGGCGCGGTGGAGGCCGCGAGGATGGTGGCGACAGAGACGGATGCCGCCTTGAGAACATTACGCATGATGATTTCCTTATCGTTCCAGTGGGTTCTGGACATAAGGTTCGGCCCGCTGCGGCCTTTGGTTACGCGGAGTTTTCGATCACTGTGATTTCCCGTCCTGCCCCTCCCCCTTTATGAGGTAGCGGTAGACGCCGAGACTGTTGATGAGGAACAGCACGACATTCTGGGCCGCCAGCGCATTGTCGCCCTCTCCAAGCCCGGCCCAGATCCAGAGGACCGAGCCGACGAGGAACACGAGGAAGCCAAGGCCCGTCACCTTCGGGCTGAGCCGCGCGGCGACCATCAGCGCGGCGACCATGCCGACGATCGACGCGCTCCATTCGATGATGACTTGCATGACAGGCGGTTTCCTTTGGGATTGCATGAAAGGGCAGGCCTTAGCGAACGGACAGGCGGCCATTTCGTTCACGGCGAACGAGATGGCCGCGCAACCACCAGGCGCGGGCGGCGTTGTAGCGTTTTGGCGGCCAGCCTAAGAGGCGGGTCCGCATGGAGCCGGGGATTACATGGCAGCCGACCTGACGATCAAACTCGCCGCGATTGGCGCGATAGGCATTACCGCGCAGTGGATTGCCTGGCGCACCGGCTGGCCGGCCATCGCGCTGATGCTGGCAGGCGGCATCCTGGCGGGTCCGGTCTTTGGCCTGATCGACCCGATCGCGGAGTTCGGGCCGTTATACCAACCGGCCATCAAGCTAGCGGTCGCGATCATCCTGTTCGAAGGCGGGCTGTCGCTAAATTTCAGGGAGCTGAAACATAGCGGCTGGGCCGTGGGGCGCCTTGTCGTCATTGGCGCGCCAGTCGCCTGGGTGCTGGGCGCGTTCACGCTGCGCTATGCCGCCGGCCTGCCGTGGGAGCCGTCCATCCTGTTTGCCGGCATCCTGGTGGTGACGGGCCCGACCGTCATCGGCCCGATGCTGAGACAGCTGAGGGTCGGAAGCCGCCCCAGGGACATTCTGAAGTGGGAGGGGATCGTCAACGACCCCCTCGGCGCGCTGTTCGCGGTCGTGACGCTGGCGTGGATCACCTATGCCGACACGAGCGGGTCGGGCAGCATGCTGCAGGACATCGGCCTGCATATCGGCGCGGCGAGCCTGTTCGCCATCGCGCTGGGCGTGGGCCTTGCCTACCTGATCAAGTTCCTGTTTCCGCGCGGACTGGTGCCGGAGTTCCTGAAAACGCCGGTGGTGTTCGCGCTCGTCATCGCGGGCTTCGTCATCGCCGACGTGGTGGAGCATGAAACAGGCCTGTTGACGGTAACCGCCATGGGCATCGCCCTTGCCAACATGAACCTCGACAGTTTCGGCGAGATGCGGCGGTTCAAGGAAAGCGTCACGGTGCTGCTGATATCCGGGGTGTTCGTCATCCTGTCGGCAACGCTGAACGTCGAGATCCTGCAGGAACTGGAACTGCGGTTCGTGCTGTTCCTGGTGCTCCTCTTGTTCTTCGTGCGGCCGGTTTCGGTCCTGATCGCCCTCGCCTTCTCCAACATTCCCTGGCGAGAGCAGCTGTTCGTGGCCTGGATTGCGCCAAGGGGCGTCGTTTGCGTGGCGATTACAGGCCTGTTCGCCATTCGCCTGCAGGAGCTGGGCTATGTGTCGGCCGCCGCGCTGACGCCGCTGGCCTTTGCCGTCGTCATCGTGACGATCATCGCGCATGGCTTTTCGGCCAAGTGGGTCGCGGCGCGCCTCGGCATCGACCAGGGGCCGGGACGGTCGATCCTGATCGTCGGCGCCAATCGCTGGTCCATCGAGTTCGGCCAGATGCTCTCGAAGCGCAATATCCCGGTCCATATCAGTGACACCAGTTACCTGGCGCTGCGCCGCGCGCGGCAGGCCGGTCTGGAAACGCATCACGGCGAGGCGCTGGAGGCGATTCATTCGGATCATCTGGACATCGGCAGCTTTCAGGCCGTGGTCGCCGCGACCGACAATGACGCCTATAATGCGCTCGTCTGCGCGGAACTGGGGCCGGAGATCGGGCGCAACGCGGTTTTCCAGGTGGGGACGAGCGAAGCCTCCGGCACGGCAGCGCTGCCCGGCGCGCTGAAGGGCCGCGACCTCTTGAAATCGGCGGCGGGCCTGATGGACCTGCTGTCGCGCCAGGAAAAGGGCTGGGAGTTCCGCCAGACGCGCATCGGCGAGAAATATTCGCTGTCCGACCTTGAGAAGCGCCTGTCTGCTGAGAGTGAGAAGGTCGCGCTCCTGACGCCCGGCCTCGAGGTCAGCTTCTTCACGAACGAACGGCAGCCCTCGCCGGAAGAAGGCGATTATGTGATTACCTATGTTCCGCCCGGCGGCGACGCGGCGGACGAGGATGACCGCAAGGAGCGCGCCGGCCGCGCCCGCGAGGCAAAGGAAGAGCAGAGCGAGAAGGCCGAACCGGTCGCGGCGCGCGATGCGGTAGATGATGGGGCAGGCGCTGCGGCGGCCGGTGGCGGCAGTGAGGGCGGTGTGGTGCCCGGCGAGCCGAAACCGGCTTAGGCACCGTTGTCAGCACTGGTGTGGGGTGCATTTTCCTCGTCACCCTGAACTTGGTTCGGGGTCCAAGCGTCCGCGCGGCATCGGTCACTGGATCCTGAAACGAGTTCAGGATGACGCTATTTGCAGGCGGGCGGGATTTCCTCGCGAGGCTCGTCCTTCCTCATCGTCATTCCCGCGCAGACGGGAATCCAGTCGTGCTGCGCCGGAGGACAGGCTCGGCTTCGCCGTCGCCTGCCGCTGGATTCCCGCGTGCGCGGGAATGACGGGGGTTGGTCGTGCTGGTCGAACAGTCTCTGCAGCCTCGTCACCCTGAAC
>JAZBPX010000064.1:0-320758 GCA_036351775.1 Pacificimonas sp.
GCTGGGTATCTGGAAACCGGTAATTCCGGAGTTCGGCAACGAGGGCGCGGACCGTCTGGCGGCCCTCGTCGCGCATGAGCGCCGCTGCGGCATTCAGCCCGATCCCATAAGGCGGCTCGCTGCCGTCCTGCCGCCCGATGGCGACATTGCTGCGCGCGTGGCACAGCGGCTGAAGCTGTCGCGGGCCGACAGAACGCGGCTAGTCAAGGCTGCCAGCCCGGCATCGCATACCGATCACAGGGTCGATGCCTATCTGGACGGGACCGTGGCCGCCCTCGACCGCCTGCTGCTAAGCGGGGCGGACCAAGACGCAGTCGAGGCCGCCGCGACGTTCGCGGTTCCGAAGCTGCCGATCACCGGCGGGGCGCTGATCGAGCGCGGGCTGAAGCCCGGTCCCGAGGTGAGCGAACGCTTCGCCCGGTTCGGGTTGATGTGGGCGGAGGCGGGCTTTCCTTACGAGAGTGCGGCTATCGAACAGCTGATTGAGCGCGCGCTATGTTAGGTATCAGGCGGTCTCGCCAAGCTTCGCGATGAAATCCTCTTCCGACAGGGGCCGCGCGAAGTAGAAACCTTGGCCATAGTCACAGCCGGCCGCCTTCAGAGCCCGCATTTGTAGATGTGTTTCAATGCCTTCGGCGACCGTCTTCATGTTGAGAGAGCTGGCAAGCGACAGGATGGCATCGATGATGTTCTGACTGTCCTCGCTTTCCAGCATGCCGCGAACGAAGCTTTGGTCGATCTTCAGAATGTCGATGGGAAAGGACTGGAGATAGGCCATCGAGGAGTAGCCGGTGCCGAAGTCATCCATGGCGATGGTGCAGCCGATGTCCTTGAGCTTCTGGAACACGGTACGGACCCGGTCGGGTTCGCTGACGATCGCGCTTTCGGTGAGTTCGACCTTGAGCGCCGAGCCGGGAAGATTCACGCGCTCCAGCGCATCGACAACCGTTGCAACGAGGTCGTCACGCCGGAACTGGACGCTGGAGACGTTGACAGCGATCTGAAGGTCGGCCGCTGCCGGAATGAGCCGGCGCCAGTCGGCCAGACGGTTGCAGGCCTGACGAATGGCGGCGCGGCCGAGCGGTACGATGAGACCGCTTTCCTCGGCAATCGGAATAAAGTCGGCGGGGGCAACCACGCCGTGGTTTGATGAGTGCCAGCGCGACAGGGCCTCCGCCCCGGTAATCGCGCCGGTTTCCAGATCGATGACCGGCTGAAAGGCGAGGGTAAGTTCGTCGCGTTCGAGAGCGCGGCGCAGCTCGGCCTCCAGGTGGAACAGGCCAATTTCGTGGCTGTGATCGCGCGGCAGGTAGGTTTCGACGGAATCGCCGCCCTCCTCCTTTGCGGTTCGCAGTGCATAGTCGGCTTGATGCAGAAGGTCGTCAGCGCACTCCGCGCTGTCGTTGGCCACGGCAATTCCGATGGTGGCGGATGCGTAGACATCGCCGCCGGACAGGGAAAAGGGGTGAGCGAGCCGCTCATTGACGCGCCCGACAACCTCAGCGCCGGTCTGGTCATCCGCAAGGTCGTTGACGAGAATGGCAAATTCGTCTGCGGCAAGCCGGGCCACGAGGTCGTGACTGCGAACGCTGCCGCTCAGGCGGCTGGCGACAGCGATCAGGAACTCGTCGCCAACGACCGCGCCCAGGCTCTCGTTAATGCGTGTAAAGCGATCGACGTTGACCAGGAAGACGGCAGGACGAAGGCCGCCCTGTTCCAGAAGTTCATCGATCCGCTCGGTCAGGGCGAGCCGGTTCGGAAGGCCGGTTAGCGTGTCCTGCATCATCGACGCGCGGAGGTGGGTTTCGGCGTAGAGTTCAGAGCTGCGATCGCGGACACAGACAAGCGCGCGGCGGTAGCCGCTATCGTCGAAAGCGCTTACCTCGGCCGAAAAGTGGCGATCCTCCGCGCCTGCCGTACAGGACCAGTTGATCGTACTGCCAACGGTGCCGGTTCCGCCGAAGACCCGGGCCACATGTTCGGCGATCAGCGGGGCCGCGCTGAGGAGCGGCAGCTTGCCCGCGGTCCGTCCGACGAAGGCTTCGCTGGGCACATCGGCCCAGGACGTGAGCCTCGCATTCACACGTGTGCAGAGCGCCGCGCCGCCGGGCGTGCCCTGAAAGACGGCAATCCCGATGGGAAGCGCTTCAACCAGACTCGACGGTACCGCGCTGCCGCTATCGGTCTCCGATGCGCGGCCCTGTCCTGCCGTCAGCGAGAGTTTTGACAAGGCTTGTGTGGCGGCCATGGAGAGGCACCTGCCGCATCATCCTTAAGATGCCGTTACAAGTTTATCGCGCGCGTAAGGCGGCGCCGATCAAAGACTTACTCGTCGTCTTCCGGAAGCGCGGGGAAGTAGGGCGCTTCTCTCGGGAACCCGTTGGGAACGGTTCGACCCGTGCCGGAGCGCGAACCGACCCAGGGCGTGAGGTCCGTCTCGGTGCGCACACGGCCGCTGCCGCCGCCCATCGGCCAGCTTAGGCCGTCGGCGAGTGCGATCGTCGTCACGGCCTCCAGCCCGGATTCGCGAAAACGCTGTATGAGAACACCCTTGCCGCGCGCCATGGTCGGCATCTGGTCTAGTGGAAATACGAGGAGACGGCGGTTGCTCCCGACGCTGACGACATGATCATGCGCGTCGGCCACGAGAATGACGTCAAGAAGGCGCGCGCCCGCGTTGAAATTCATCACGTTACGGCCCTTGCGGGTCTCCGCAATCAGGTCTGCCGTCGTCGCGATGAACCCGCGGCCGTCCGTCGAGGCCAGCAGCACACGCGGTGCGGCGGATGCCACGAACATCGTGCGAATGCCCGCACCGGCGTCGATGTCGATCATGGCGCGGATGGGATCACCGAAACCGCGCCCACCAGGCAATTTGTCCGCGCCAAGCGTGAAAAAGCGGCCATCATCGGCGGCCACGAGAAGCTTGTCAGTGGTCTGGGCGTGAAAGGCCTGCGCGAAGCCATCGCCCTCCTTGAACTTCTGGTCGTGAACCGTGCCGAGGTCGGCATGCCCCTTCATGGCGCGGATCCAGCCGCGTTTTGACAGGATCACGGTTACCGGTTCGCGTTCGATCATCGCTTCGAGCGGGATGTCGCGGGTGGGGGCGGCCTCTTCGATCACTGTCCGGCGCGGGTCGCCGAACTGCTTTTTCAGCGCTGTAAGGTCGGCCTTCATCCGCTCGCGTTGCAGATCGTCGGAAGCGAGGATGGCGGCAAGTTCGTCCTTCTCTGAACGAAGCTGTGTATCCTCCTGACGAATCTCCATTTCCTCAAGGCGCCGCAGCGAGCGCAGCCGCATGTTCAGGATCGCTTCGGCCTGCCGGTCATTCAGCGAGAACTCGGCCATCATTACCGGCTTCGGCTCGTCCTCGGTGCGGATTATCTCAATGATCCGGTCGAGGTTCAGATAGGCGATCAGGTAGCCTTCGAGCAGCTCCAGCCTTGCCTCGATCTTGGCCAGCCGGTGGCGCAGGCGCGCACGCAGCATCTCGAACTGGTGATCGAGCCAGGCGTTCAGCAGCCCGGCGAGGTCCATGACGCCGGGTGTCCGATCCTTGTCGAGGACGTTGAGGTTCAGGCTGAAGCGCGATTCGAGGTCGGTCAGCTTGAACAGGCTTTCCTTCAGAACGTCCGGATCGACATTGCGGCTCTTCGGAACGAGCACGATGCGCGTGTCCTCGGCGCTCTCGTCGCGCACGTCGTCGAGAATCGGCAGCTTCCTGTCTGTGACGAGCGCCGCGATCTGCTCGATCAGCTTGCCGCGCTGAACCTGGTAGGGGATTTCGGTGACGATAAGCTGCCACTGGCCGCTGCCAAGGCTTTCGATGCCGGCCTCGCGCTTCGCCGCGTCCTTTTCATCCGCTGCAAAATAGCGAGCACGAAGGCGAAGCGATCCGCGGCCCGTCTCATAGGCCTTGCGGATTGTTTCCGCATTGTCGGCCAGCACCCCGCCCGTGGGGAAGTCCGGACCCTTGATCTTCTTGAGCAGATTTTCCGTCTGCGACTCCGGGAAGCGGATTAGGTGCTTTGCCGCATCGACGATCTCACCAAGGTTATGTGGCGGGATGCTGGTCGCCATGCCCACCGCGATGCCGGCCGCGCCGTTCGCCAGCAGGTTGGGGAACAGGCCGGGAAACACCTCGGGCTCTTCGTCTTCGCCGTTATAGGTTTCACGAAACTCGACCGTGCCCTCATTGAGGCCCGCCATCAGCGCGTTGGCCGCCGCCGTCAGCCGCGCCTCCGTATAGCGCATCGCCGCCGCGCCATCACCGTCGATATTGCCGAAATTGCCCTGACCGTCGACGAGCGGATAGCGAAGCGCGAAATTTTGAGCGAGACGCACCATGGCGTCATAGACGGCCTGGTCGCCGTGCGGATGGTATTTGCCGATGACATCGCCAACGACGCGGGCGCATTTCTTGAAGCCTGACCCGGGGTCGAGGCGGAGGAGCCGCATGGCCCAAAGCAGGCGGCGGTGAACGGGTTTCAGACCGTCGCGGACATCGGGAAGCGAGCGGGCGGTAATCGTCGACAGCGCGTAGACAAGATAGCGGTCGCTGAGTTCGTCGGCGAACGGACGGTCGATAATCGCGGAGTCTTCTAGCATGGCCCCTTAGAGCAAGCGGGCTAGGCGCGCGTCAATCAGATCGCGCGCTTCGGTGAGCCGAGGGCGGTCCCGGTCCGGGGTTAGATCGCGCAGGATGAAGTGGCGCGTGAGGGTCAAGGCATCAAGAATGTCTGCTTTGTTAGCAGGTTCATCGATTCTTCTAAGAAATGGTGGAAGGCGAAAAATACGGTCTTCATAGCCGCGCGCGGTTTCAGCGGTAACGGCGCGCCCGGTGCGGGGGGAGACGTATTTCAACTCTTTGCCCCCGCCCGAGACCGCGCAGCGCTCAAGATCCAGGGAGAAACCGAGGTCGCCGAGGAGGGCGAGTTCCGCCCGCGCCAGCGCCGCCCCGGCAACAAGCGGCGGTGGGTCCAGCGACAGAAGCTCGAACAGCGCATCGACCTTCGCGAACAGGCCGGGGTGCGGGTCGTCGTCGGCAATCGCCACGCCAAGGAGCCCCGTGATCCAGGGGACAACCGCGAGCGCTAACCCGCCGGTCATCAGTCCATCGCGAAGGCGCGCGCTTTCCAGTCGCGCGGTGGGTAGCCGTCCGGAACCCCTGGTCTCAATCTCTGCTGTAACCCGGTTTCCCGGCAACATCAGGGAACGGCGGGCGCGGGATCGCCCACCGTGGACATAGGCGCTCCGGCGGCCATTGGATTCTGTCAGAAGGGTGACGACCACGCCGTGCTCGCCGCTTTGACGGGCCGACAACAGGATGGCGGAGTCCTCAAAACGCATCAGGGCTCGGACCCTAGTACCCGCGCGCCGGACGAGTCAGGAGCGGCGTTCCATGCCGAACGCCTCCAGCATCTCCGGGCGCTCCGACCAGTCCGCCTTGACCTTCACGTTCAGGAACAGATGAACGCGTTTGCCGAGCATGTCTTCGAGGTCGGTACGGGACGCGGTACCGATTTCCTTGATCCGCGCGCCGCCCTTGCCAAGAACGATGGCCTTCTGTCCGTCACGTTCGACATAGATGGTCTGGTGAATCGCGATGGCGCCATCCTTTTCCTCATAGGACTCCGTTTCGACGGCGGAGGCATAGGGCACTTCCTGGCGAAGCTGCAGAAACAGCTTTTCGCGGGTTACCTCGGCGGCGAGGAGGCGGCTCGAAACGTCGGCGACCTGGTCCTCAGGGAAGTGCCACGGCCCGCGGGGCATTGCAGCAAGAAGCGCCTCCTTCAGGTCCGTGATGCCATCGTCCTTCGTTGCCGAAATCATAAAGGTTTCTGCAAACTGGCCGCGCCGATTAAGGCGCTGTGTCAGGATCAGGAGGCGGTCCTTCCTGGCGATGTCGACCTTCGTCAGGCAGAGCATCTTGGGCGTCTGCAAGCTTTCCAGCCATTCGAGGATTTCCTCGACTTCCTCGGTCAGGCCGCGCTGCGCATCGACAAGAAACAGGATGAGGTCAGAATTCGTCGCACCATCCCGCGCGGCGGCGACCATCGCATCCTCGAGGGTTTTCTTCGGCGTGAACATGCCCGGCGTGTCGATCAGCACGAGCTGCGTGTGGTTCTGGACGGCAATGCCCATCAGGCGGGCGCGGGTGGTCTGAACCTTGGGACTGACGATCGCGACCTTCTGGCCGACAAGCGTATTCACCAGCGTCGATTTGCCGGCATTCGGCGCGCCGATAATCGCGACGAAACCGCAGCGTTTTTCGCCGTGATCGCTCAACGCTCTGTATCCATATCCATATCGTCCTTTCGGGCGAGGAATGCCGCGGCGGCGGCCTTCTCGGCGGCCTGCTTCGAAGATCCCGACCCCAGTATCTCGGCGTAGTCACCGACCGTCACGCCCATTTCGAAGTCGGGAGCATGCTCCGGTCCCTGCCGGCGGGCAAGCCGGTAAGTGGGGATGGGCAAACCGCGCTGCTGCGCCCATTCCTGCAGCGCATTCTTCGGATTGATGGGCGGTGCGCCTTCTTCGCTGGCCGACAGGCGCTTCGCCCATGCCGAAAGCACAAAGGTCCGCGCGGCCTTGTAATCCGCATCGACGAAGATCGCGCCAATCAGCGCCTCGCAGACATCGCCAAGCAGATTGTCGGAATGGTTCACACGCGCCTGCCGCGCGGACTCATCAAGGCGCACGAGTTTGGGAACGCCCAGATCGCGCGCGATTACCGCGCAGGACTGCTTGTCGACGAGGGTTGAAAAGCGGCGGTTCATGCTGCCCTCCGGCTCGTCGAGGGTACGGGTCAGATACTCGGCGATGACAAGGCCAAGGACGCGGTCGCCGAGGAACTCCAACCGCTCGTAAGACCGGCCGCCCCGTGCCGCAGCGCTACTGTGTGTGAGGGCGGCGGCGAGAAGCGCGGGTTCGGCGAATTCATGACCGAGAACCGTTCTCGCCCAGCGAAGCTCTTCGCTGTCGGCGCTCATCGCAGCGCGCCAATGCGGGAGATGCGGTCCGCGCCCTCACGCGGGGCTGGCAGCAGGACGTGGCTGGCGCGGCCAACGAGGAGCGACACGGGAACGAAGCCCAGCCCGCCTTCGGCCCTGGACAGACGGCTATCCCGGCTGATCGCGGCATTGTCGCCCGCTACGAAGATATGTCTTTCGGGCACGGTTCGCGTCTCGAAGCTGATTGCAGGCACCGGCCTTTCGCGTTGTCCGCGCAGCAAGGACCCATTGACGCTTATTCCCGTCGGCAGGCCTGTCACGGTATCGCCGGGCAGGGCGACTACACGCTTCACGAAGAAGCTCTCCCCGCCGGACGGGTCGGCGAACACGGCGACATCGCCCCGGCGCGGCAGGCGCGGGGCGACGCCGAGCCAGGGAAGCGTAACGAAGGGAAGCGAGTGTGTCCGGTAGCCGTACGCGGTCTTGTCCACGAGAATGTGATCGCCGGGCATGATCGTCGGAGTCATTGACGGGGTGGGCACCGTATAGGGCTCGAACAGGAGCGCGCGGACTGCGTAGGCAAGCGTAAGGGCAAGAACGGCAATCCGAAGGGGACGGCGAACGCGCCGCCACACTGTCGGGGATGGCCCGATCGGGCGGGGCGGAAGCTCGGCAGCCTGCATCGGATTGGGCCTTTTCCGGCGCGGCCTGACCTGTCAAGCGCGCCGCAATAAGGGAGACCGCGATGCCGGAGACAATCGACAGCGTCTGGGCCGAACTGGACCGCGTCGTCGGATCGGTTCGCGAACGCTCGCTTGGCAGGCTGGTCAGGGAAGACGGCGAGCGCCGCGCGGCGCTGTGGATGGAGGCCGGCGGCCTGACCATCGACTTTGCCAAGACGCACCTCGACGCGGCGGTGTTGACTGCGGGTGCCAAGCTCGCGGATGCCGTCGATTTCGAGACATGGCGCAGCAGGCTTCTGACCGGCGCGATCGTCAATTTGAGCGAGAACCGGGCCGCTACCCACAGCGCAGAGCGCGGTGTTGGCAGCCCGGACCATGTTGCCGCCGCCGATCACGCGCGAACCGCGATGCGCGGCGTCTACGACCGGGTTGTCGATGGTGATTTCGGACAAGTCGAGCGGATCATCCATATCGGGATCGGCGGTTCCTTCCTTGGGCCGGCGCTGGTCATCGATGCCCTGCCAAAGACAGGGCCCGTTGCGGATGTGCGGATCGTCAGCAACATCGACGCCGTTTCGCTCGACCGGGCGCTGGAGGGCGCCCATGCGGAGCGCACGCTGGTCGTCGTGGTGTCGAAAAGCTTCACGACGCTGGAAACCATGATGAATGCCCGCAGCGCGATGGCTGCCCTGGGTCTGGGTCCGGAGCGGGTCATCGCGGTTACGGCCAATCCAGAGAAGGCCGCCGCGTTCGGTGTGCCGGAAGAGAACATCCTTGGTTTCGCGGAGACGGTCGGCGGGCGCTACTCTCTATGGACCGGCGTCGGGCTGGCAGCGGCGCTCGCCGTTGGCTGGAGCGCGTTCGAGGACATGCTTGCTGGCGCTGCCGACATGGACCGGCATTTCCGCGATGCCCCGCTACAGAAGAACCTCCCCTTCGTCGCGGCGCTGCTCGACATCATCTATGCCAGCGTCATTGGCGCGGAATCGCGGGCTATTTTCGCTTATGACGAACGGTTGCGCCTGCTGCCCGATTTCCTGCAGCAGCTGGAAACGGAATCGAACGGCAAGAGCGTGGACCGGCAGGGCAGGGCGCTGACTCGGCCCTCCTCACCAGTTGTGTGGGGAGGGGTGGGGACGGACGCGCAGCACGCGGTGTTCCAGATGCTGCACCAGGGCACGCACCTCGTGACGACCGAGTTTCTGGCCGTGCGTGAGCCCGGCCATAACCGCGATGCCGCCCATCATGAGCAGCTCCTCGCCAACTGCATCGCGCAGGGCGCTGCGCTGCTTGACGGGCGCGACTACGAGACGGCGCTGGCGGAAACCGGTGGCCCTGATCTGGCGCATGCGAAGACGTTCGACGGAGGGCGGCCGTCGACAACGATTCTGCTTGAGCGGCTGGATGCGCGGACGCTTGGTGCGCTGATCGTCTTCTACGAGCACCGCACGTTCAGCTTCGGTGCGCTTCTCCAGATCAACAGCTTCGACCAGATGGGCGTGGAGCTGGGGAAGACCGTGGCGCAGGCCATTGCGAATGGCGATCTCGGCGATCTCGACCCGTCCAGCCGCGCGCTGCTGGACCGCCTTACCAGCGAATGAAGCGCGGCATGATCATGCGGCTGAGTGCGGCGAGCCCGATGATCGAGGAAAAATACCAGACCGCGACATAAGCGAGGCTGTCGAACGGGCAGTGCAGCGCAAAGAGGAGCGCGCCCGTTGACGCGGAGGCGAGACCGGCAAGCCAGCTTGCGCGCTCCGCATTCACCGGCGCGGCGCGGCGGAGCCAGCTGAGCGAGGCGAACCAGACCGGGATTGTCGTCAGCGCGATGATCGGCACGCAGAACTGCGCCCAGTCGAACCGCAGGGCATCGCGGCTCGCAACCTCGGCATCGAACGCGAAGGCCAGGGCGAGCGGCGCAGCGAAGAGCAGGAGGGCCAGAAGGCCGACCATATGCGCGCCGCGGCCGCTCTGGGCTCCGGGGCGTCCGCTCAGCCACATCAGCCAAGCCGAGGGCAGGGCGAGCGCGCCGGTGACGAGCAGCTTGGTGAGGAACATCGGATCGGACGCAGCGATGGGCAAATCCTGGCGGAACCCGGTCGCCGCCACGATAAGGAGGGCAGCGCCCATGCCAAGGCCGTAGGTCGCGAGGAACCGGCGGCCGGTCAGCGCCTTCACCGGCGCGGCGTCATCCGCCAGCCGATCGAGGAGATCGGTCATGCCCGCGCCTCCTGTGGATCATCATCGACGAACTTGTTCAACGTTTTCAAACCTCTGTGTACATTGACCTTGATAAGGGATTCGCTCTGCCCGGACGATTGGCTCGCCTCGGCAACCGTCAGCCCTTCCAGCTTTACCAGCCGGATTGCCTCGGCCTGCTTTTCGGGTAGGCGTTTCAGGAGCAGCGCGACGGCGTGACCCGCCGCAGGCTGAGCGGGAGACGAGGTGTCCTCGATCTGCTCCGGCAGCTCGTCGGCCTGGGTCCGCGACCGCTTGCGCAGCCAGTCGATCCATTTGTAGCGCGCAATCGTATTCATCCACGGAATGAGCGGGTAGCGCGGATCATAGCTGGCGCGCTTCGTGTGCAGCGCAATGAGGACTTCCTGAACCAGATCATCACCTTCGGAGCCAGCCTTGCCATAGAAGTAGCGCTTCAGATGCCCCTCGGCCGCGCCAAGAAACCGGCGATACGCGACCTTGTCCCCCGCCTGCCCGGCGACGAACCATGTTTCCCAGTCCGAAAGTGCGCGGTCCGCCACGTCTCTCTCCCCCAGCAGGGGCAGACTTGCGCGGGGCGGCGCGAATGACAAGGTTGTGGTCGGCGGCATCGAAACTCTCTCCGTCTGCCCCCATGTTCGGGCGGCGCGTTGAGGCGGTTACAGTGTTTCGCCGCAGCGGCTTTCAGTGCCCCGCCTTCTTTGATAGGGCGCGGGCAATTCCATCCCCCGAATTCCAGTCAGAGAGTATTTGTCATGGCGCTTCGCAACGTCGCCATCATCGCGCACGTCGATCACGGAAAGACGACACTGGTCGATGAGTTGTTCAAACAGTCCGGTACCTTCCGCGACAACCAGCGCGTGGAAGAGCGGGCGATGGATTCCAACGAGCTGGAGAAAGAGCGCGGGATCACCATCCTTGCGAAATGCACCAGCGTCGAATGGAACGGCCTGAAGATCAACATCGTCGATACGCCGGGCCACGCCGATTTCGGCGCTGAGGTCGAGCGGATCCTGTCGATGGTTGACGGCGTCATCCTGTTGGTCGATGCCGCCGAGGGTCCGATGCCGCAAACGAAGTTCGTCACCGGCAAGGCGCTGTCGCTCGGCCTGAAGCCCATCGTCGTGGTCAACAAGATCGACCGCGGCGATGCGCGGCCGGATGCCGTCCTTGACGAGGTGTTCGAGCTGTTCATGGCGCTGGAAGCGAATGACGAGCAACTGGACTTCCCGCATCTGTTCGCCAGCGGCCGCGGCGGGTTCGCCGGGCCGAACGCTGATGTGCGCGAGGGAACGCTGGAGCCGCTGTTTGAGCTGATCCGCGATCATGTGCCGGAGCCGGGCCTTGATGCGGGCGGCGACTTCAAGATGCTGGCGACTCTTCTCGACCGCGACAACTTCCTCGGCCGTATCCTGACGGGCCGCATTGAAAGCGGGCGCCTGGACGTTGGCGATCCGATCAAGGCGCTCGACGTGAACGGCGCGCAGGTGGAGGCGGGCCGCGCGACGAAGATCTTCAAGTTCGAGGGGCTCGAACGCGTGCCGACCGATCATGCGGAGGCGGGTGACATCATCGCCATTGCCGGCCTGACGACCGCAACCGTCTCGAACACGCTCTGCGATCCGGTCGTTACCGAGCCGCTCGATGCGCGACGGATCGATCCGCCGACGCTCAGCATGACCTTTGCCGTCAACGACAGCCCCTTTGCCGGCAAGGACGGGGACAAGGTACAGAGCCGCGTGATCCGCGAACGCCTGGAGCGCGAGGCCGAGGGCAATGTCGCCATCCGCATCACGGAATCGAGCGAGAAAGACGCCTTCGAAGTGGCGGGCCGCGGCGAGCTTCAGCTCGGCGTCCTGATCGAGACCATGCGGCGGGAGGGCTTCGAACTGTCGATCAGCCGTCCGCGTGTGCTGTTCCGCGACGGGGAAGGGGGACGCGAAGAACCCTATGAAACTGTGGTCGTCGACGTCGATGACGAACATTCCGGCACGGTCGTCGAAAAGATGGCGCTGCGGAAGGCCGAGATGACCGACATGCGTCCGTCTGGCGGCGGCAAGACGCGCCTGACCTTCTCTGCACCCTCGCGCGGCCTAATCGGCTATCATGGCGAGTTCCTGTCGGACACGCGCGGTACCGGCATCATGAACCGCGTGTTCGAGCAATACGGGCCTCACAAGGGCGCAATCACCGGGCGTCAGAACGGTGTCCTTATCTCAATGGAGCAGGGGCAGGCGGTACCCTACGCGCTGAATGCGCTGGAGGATCGCGGCATCCTGTTCATCTCGCCCAGCGAACCGCTTTATCAGGGCATGGTGATCGGCGAGAATGCAAAACCGCAGGATCTTGAGGTCAATCCGCTGAAATCGAAGCAGCTCACCAACTTCCGCGCCAGCGGAAAGGATGACGGCATCCGCCTGACCCCGCCGCGCCGCATGACGCTGGAACAGGCGATCGCCTATATCCAGGACGACGAGCTGGTCGAGGTCACGCCCAAGGCCATTCGTATCCGGAAGCGCTACCTCGATCCGCATGAGCGGAAGAAGGCGGCGCGGAAAGGCGAAGGGGCCTAGCCAACCCGATCCTCGGTATGGCGGCACGACGTCAAGGCCGGGCAGGGCGGCGGTAACGCTTCCCTCTGACGGGCCTTGCCGCTACACTGTTGCGCAATGGCAACGCAGGCCGCTCCCGACCCGCAGCACGGACTGCGATCAGTGCTGACCCGTCGGCGCCTGTCACGCATGAGCGCGCGTGTGTCGCCGACGTTGAAGCCAGAGCTAATTGCCGGTGCGCTTGCCATCGCGGCGGCTGCGCTGGCGCTGCTTACGGTCAGCGGGACAGTCGATACGGGGCCGCTGGGCCCGCTTGGCAGGACGCTGCTTCTTGTCGCCATCATGCTGCCGTTCATGGTGCTGCTCATTCTGCTGGCGCGGCGCGTGGCGGTCGAATGGCTGGAGCGGCGCGATGGTCTGATGGGCGCGCGGCTGCATGTCCGCCTGGTCGGGCTGTTCGCCGTCCTCGCTGCCGTGCCGACGCTCCTGACCGTGGTGTTCGCCTCCCTGCTGTTCCAGACCGGAACGCAGTTCTGGTATTCGGATACCGCGCAGACGGTCCTGCGCAATTCTGAAACGGTCGCGCAGGCCTACGTGGCCGAGAACCGCCAGAGGATCGTTGGCGACATCTTTTCGATGGCCAGCGATCTCAATAGCTACGCCCGCGATCTTGGCCCTGAAACTCAGGACTTCCGGGACGGGGTGGAGTGGCAGCTGCTGGCGCGCGGGCTGACCGAGGCGATCGTCGTGCGGCGCAGCGAAGAGGAATTGACCGTAATAGCCACGGCCACGGCTGAGAACGCGCTGGGCTGGGATACGGTCGTTCGCGACGTTCTGAGCGAAGAAGCGCTGATCCGTGCCCGCACGGGGGAAACGGTTGTTCTGACAGGCTCCGACGACCGGGTGGAATCGCTCGTGCGCCTGGACCCGGCATCGCCATTCTACCTCTATGCGAGCCGAACAGTCGATGCCGGCGCGGTGCAGGCCGCGGAACGGGCAGCCACGGCACGCTCGGAATATAGCCGCCTCCTGAGCAGCGGGCGCAATCTGCAATGGCGGTTCAACGCGATCCTTGGTGCGGTGGCGCTGCTGGTCATCACGCTGGCGATCCTGTCCGCACTCTGGCTGGCGAACCGCTTGACCCAGCCGATCGCCGACCTTGCCTCCGCGGCCGGCCGACTGGGTGAGGGGGACCTCAGCGCGCGGGTCAGGATCGCCGACAAGCAGGACGAACTCGCGCTTCTGGCGCGCAGCTTCAACCGCATGGCTGCCCAGCTTGAAACGCAAACCGGCGACCTGGTTCGCGCCAATGCCGAAGCGGAGGCGCGCCGGGTCTTCATCGAAACGGTTCTGGACGGCGTTTCGACCGGCATCGTCGCCGTCAGCACCGACGGTGTGGTGGAGCTGCTTTCGCCTGCCGCCGCGCACCTGCTCGGCCGCGAGGTGGAAAGCCTGGTGGGCGCATCCTTTGTCCAGGAACTGCCGGAATTCGAAGGGCTGATCGACAGCGCGCGGCAAAGCGGATCGGCGCGCGGCGAGATCGCGTTCGAACGCGACGATGAAATGAGGACGCTCCTGGTGCGCGTGGGCAGCGTACCGGGCGGGAAACGCAGCGTTGTCACCTTCGACGACATTACGCGCCAGATCGCGGACCAGCGCCGCGCCGCCTGGGCCGATGTCGCGCGCCGCATCGCGCATGAGATCAAGAACCCGCTGACCCCGATCCAGCTCTCCGCAGAGCGGATTGAGCGCCGCTTTGGCAAGGCGCTGGAAGGACAGGACCGGGAAACGCTGGAGAAGCTGACCGAAACCATCGTGCGGCAGGTGGGCGACCTGCGGCGGATGGTGGACGAATTCTCTTCCTTCGCGCGGATGCCCAAGCCGGTGTTCAAGGAGGAGCCTGTTCGGGACATCCTGAAGGAAGCCTTGTTCCTTCAGCAGATCGCACATCCCGACGCCGATCTTACCCTCGATGTCGACGCCGATTTGCCGCTCCTGATCTGCGATCGCCGCCAGATCGCACAGGCCCTGACCAATATCCTGAAAAACGCCGTGGAGGCCGTCCTGGAGGCCGAGGGCGCATCGGTACCGCACATCCGCCTGGCAGCAGGCCTCGACCGGGAGGGGACGCTTGTCATCACCGTCAGCGATAACGGGCCGGGAATGCCGCGTGACCTGCGGGACCGGATTACCGAACCCTATGTGACCACGCGGGAACGCGGCACCGGTCTTGGACTCGCCATCGTCAAGAAGATCGTCGAGGAACACGCCGGTACGCTGCAGTTCCGCAGCGGTGACGATGGCGGCACGGCGGCGCAACTGCGTTTCTCTGCCGGACAATTGGCGCTGCGTGGCATGAGCACCCCGGATGCGCGCGAATCATCCCTGCAAGTAGAGGAGGCCTGATGGCGCTCGAAATCCTGGTGGTCGACGACGAGAAGGACATTCGCGAGCTGGTCGCGGGTGTGCTGGAGGACGAGGGGTACCGTGTTCGCACCGCTGCCAATAGCGACGCTGCCCTGGCGGCGCTAGCCGAACGGAGGCCCTCTCTGCTCGTCCTCGATGTCTGGCTACAGGGCTCCCGGCTCGACGGGATCGAGCTGCTGGAGGAAGTGAAACAGCGGACACCGGACTTGCCGGTCATCATCATTTCGGGGCACGGTAATATCGAAACGGCCGTTGCAGCCATCAAACGCGGCGCGTTCGATTTCATCGAAAAACCGTTCCAGACCGAGGCGCTGCTGAATACAGTTCGCAGGGCAACTGAGGTCGAACGTCTCCGCCGCGAGAACGAACAGCTACGCCAGAGGGTCGGGGCGATCGGTGACCTGATCGGTGACAGTTCCGCCATCGCCGCCGCACGGAATGTCCTGAAGCGCGCTGCGCCCACGGGCAGCCGGATCCTGATCGACGGCCCGCCCGGTAGCGGCAAGGAGCTGGCCGCGCGCCTGATCCATGAATGGTCGGACCGCGCCGAGGGGCCGTTTATCTCGGTCTCGTCCGCGCGCCTGCATCCCGACCGGGTCGAGGAAGCGCTTTTCGGACTGGAGCATGGTGACACGGCCGCCCGCGTGGGGCTGTTCGAACAGGCCCATGGCGGGACGTTGTTCCTCGATGAGGTGGCGGACATGCCGCTCGACGCACAGGCGAAGATCCTGCGCGTTCTAACCGACCAGAGCTTTCGCCGAGTCGAAGGCAACATGCCGATCCAGGTCGATGTGCGCGTCCTCAGTTCGACCGCGAAAAACCTGCAACTGGAAATCGAGCAGAAGCGGTTTCGCGAGGACCTTTATTACCGGCTCGCCGTCGTCCCGGTTACGATGCCCTCGCTTGAACAGCGGCGGGAAGACATCGTGCCGCTGGCAGAGCACTTCCTAGGACAGCTCGCCACCGAGCGCAGTCTGGCGACGCCGCAACTGGCAAACGATGCCGTCGTGGCCTTGCAGTCCTATGACTGGCCGGGGAATGTCCGCCAGCTTCGCAATGCCATGGAGCGGGCGGTCATTTTCTCAAGCGGCGACAACAGCGTGATCGGTGCCGATGCCCTGCCGCCGGAACTGACCGGCGGGGAGGGGTCGGCCTCCGCATCCGGGGACAGCGCCATGATGGGTGCCCCCCTCAGAGAAGCGCGGGAAGCCTTTGAGCGCGAATATCTGCGCGTCCAGATCCGGCGGTTTTCCGGCAACATCAGCCGGACGGCGACGTTCATCGGCATGGAACGCTCCGCGCTCCATCGCAAACTGAAGGCCCTGCAATTATCGGAAGCCGCAAGTGAGGAGCGCCGCGATTAGCTTTGTCTATCGGTTGTCACTCACGAATGCGCGGGACTTTTTCGGTCTCGCTGCGTTAGAGAAATCGAGAGCCCCCGTCCCAAGAAGGAGCGCCGCCGATGCCAGACAAGCCGAACAATCTGCAGGACACATTCCTGAATGCCGTCCGCAAGGCCAAGGTGCCCGTCACCATGTTCCTTGTGAACGGGGTGAAATTACAGGGTAATATTTCCTGGTTCGACAATTTCTGCGTGTTGCTGCGGCGCGATGGCCAGTCCCAGCTGGTTTACAAGCACGCCATTTCGACGGTGATGCCGGCGGGTCCGGTTCAGCTGTTCGACGCAGAGGAGAATAGTGAGCCCGACGCTGACGGGGCTGTTAACGGGGACGACTGATTTCCGATTCTGATTTCTCGCTATCCCGATCCGAGGATGGCCGCGCCTATGGGGCGCCGACACTCGTGGTGCTCCCGGATCTCAGTCGCAGCGCGAACCCCCGTTCGCCAGAAGCGCGGCTGGAAGAGGCCGTGTCGCTGTCCGAGGCCATCGCGCTTGACGTCAAGGCGGCGGAGGTCATGCGCGTGCGCGCACCGCAGCCCGGTACGCTGTTCGGCAGCGGCCAAGTTCAGATGCTCGCCGCGCGCGCTGAGGAACTCGACGCGGAACTTATTGTCGTCGACGGCGCGCTCAGCCCACTGCAGCAGCGCAACCTGGAAAGTGAAACCGGGAAGAAGATCATCGACCGGACGGGTTTGATCCTGGAGATCTTCGGAGAACGCGCGGCAACGCACGAAGGCCGGTTGCAGGTCGAACTGGCGCATCTGGAGTATCAGGCAAGCCGCCTTGTCCGGTCCTGGACCCACCTCGAGAGGCAGCGCGGCGGGTTCGGCTTTCTGGGCGGTCCGGGCGAAACGCAGATCGAAACCGACCGGCGTCTGATCCGCGAGCGCATGGCGCGCATTCGCCGCGACCTGGCCGATGTGACGCGCACCCGCACGCTGCACCGCGAGCGCCGGCAGAAGGCACCCTATCCAGTGGTCGCACTCGTCGGGTACACAAACGCCGGGAAATCCACGCTGTTCAATCGTTTGAGCGGCGCGGCTGTCATGGCGAAGGACCTGCTGTTCGCAACCCTCGACCCAACCATGCGCAACGTCGATATACCGGGGTTTGACAAGGTCATCTTGTCCGACACGGTGGGCTTCATCTCGGACCTGCCGACACAGCTTGTTGCCGCCTTCCGCGCCACCTTGGAGGAAGTGCTGGAAGCGGACCTGATCCTGCATGTACGCGACATCGCTCACCCCGACACCGAAGCGCAGGCGGCCGATGTCTACCATACCCTAGAGGCGATCGGGCTCGATCCGAATGCGGGTATTGAGATCATGGAAGTCTGGAACAAAATCGACCTGCTCACTGACGAAGACCGCGCCGCTCTGCCGGACCGCGCCGACATCGTGCCGGTATCCGCGGTCAGCGGGGAGGGGATCGAGGCACTACAGGAAGAAATTGCACGCCGCCTGGAGGGAGATCGGTCGACCTATGACTTCGATATTCCTGCGGCGGACGGTGCGCGGCTCGCATGGTTGGAAGCAAACGGCGAGGTGCTGGACAGGGTGCTGGACGGTGAGTGCTACCACCTTTCGGTTCGCCTCAGCGCGATCGACCATGGACGCTTTCAGCGGATGACTGCGGAGGCTGAAGCAAACGTCGCCTAGCCCGGACTAAAGACCGGCCTTCTTCGCGCGTTGCCAAAGCGCTTCCATTTGGTCGAGAGACATAGCGGAAAGCGCAGAGTCTGCTTCTTTTTCGACAAAAGCAAAGCGGCGCTCGAACTTTGAATTCGCTGCTTTCAGAGCCTGTTCGGCATCGATCCCGTGATGCCGTATGAAGTTAACCGCAGCAAAAAGAAGATCGCCGGCTTCTGCCAGTCGCTCCGCTTCGGTACGCGCTGCGTCGAGTTCGGCGAGTTCTTCATTCACTTTCTCGCGGGGACCGTCCTTGTCGGGCCAGTCGAATCCGACGCGGGCGGCGCGTTTCTGCAGCTTCTGTGCGCGCATCAGGGCGGGCAGGGCAAGCGCAACGCCGTCCAGCGCACCGCTGGTACCGCGCTCCTTCGCCTTCATCGTCTCCCAGTTCTCGGTTTGCGCTTCGGCATCGGCGACCGTGGCGTCGCCAAAGACGTGCGGATGCCGCGCAATCATCTTGTCGGCGATACCGGCGGTGACATCGGCAAGGTCGAAGGTGCCGACTTCCTCAGCCATCCGCGCGTGGTAAACCGTTTGAAGCAGCAGATCGCCGAGCTCGCTGCGGAGATCATCCATGTCTTCGCGCTCGATGGCGTCGGCAACTTCGTAGGCTTCCTCGATAGTGTAGGGCGCGATTGACGCGAAATCCTGTTCCAGGTCCCATGGGCAGCCGCCGACAGGGCTGCGCAGTGCCGCCATGACATCACGCAGCCGTTCGATTTCCCGGGCAAGGTTCAGGCTGCCGCCTTGTGCGCATTCTGGTATGTCTGACATGACAGGGGGAATTAGCGGCGGGGGGCGGCATGTCCACTAGCCGCACTTTAGGTCGATAATACATATTATGTTAAACTGAACACCTATCGTGAGCGGTGGGTTGCCCCCCGACGCCCTCTGCCCGAATGTCGCTTCGATTTCTTTCTCCGCGCCGCGAAAGTCCCGCCCATGTCCGAACCGCTGATCTCCGTTCCTGCCGGCGCCGCTGCTGTAAGCGGATGCTCGGCCGCAGACTACCAGGCTCTTTATGACCAGTCCCTCAATGACAGCGAGGCCTTCTGGCTGGAGCAGGCAAAGCGCATCGACTGGATCAAGCACCCGACAGTGGCTGGAAACTGGTCCTACGCGCCGAAGGTCGCGATCAAATGGTATGAGGATGGCCAGCTAAACGCCTGCTGGAACTGCGTTGATCGCCACGCGCTCGCTACGCCGAACAAGACGGCTCTGGTCTATGAGCCTGACGAACCCGCCGATCCCGTGCGCCGCTTTACCTATGCCGAGCTACGCGATCACGTCGCGCGGTTCGCAAACTGCCTGAAAGCAATCGGCGTTCGGCGCGGCGACCGGGTGACGATCTACATGCCGATGGTCCCCGAGGCTGTCTTCGCAATGCTTGCCTGCGCCCGTATCGGCGCAGTGCATTCGGTGGTCTTCGGCGGGTTTTCACCGGAGGCCCTGCGCGGCCGGATCGAGGACTGCGAAAGCGATTTCGTCGTCACCGCCGACATCGGACGCCGCGGCGGGAAGACCGTTCCCCTGAAGGAGAATGTCGACATGGCGCTCTCCGGCGACACCAAGGCGAAGGCGGTTCTGGTTGTCCAGGTCGGCGATGGTAGCGGCGCGATGACCGAAGGGCGCGATCACTGGCTGCATGACGTCATGGAGGACGTCGATACGGACTGCCCCTGCGAGCCGATGGGCGCCGAGGACCCGCTGTTCATCCTCTACACGTCAGGCTCAACCGGGAAGCCGAAGGGCGTGGTGCACACAACCGGCGGCTACATGGTCTGGACCACCATGACCTATGCCTATGCCTTCGACGCCAAGAAGGAAGACCTGTTCTTCTGCACCGCTGACGTGGGCTGGATTACCGGCCACAGCTACATCGCCTACGGCCCGCTGGCGAACGGCACGACGCAGCTGATTTTCGAGGGGATTCCGAACTATCCGGCGAATGACCGCTTCTGGCAGATTGTCGAAAAGCATCGAGTTACGATCCTCTACACCGCGCCGACGGCGATCCGCGCCCTCATGGCGGACGGCGACGCGCCGGTGACAAAGCACGACCGCTCCTCGCTTCGCCTGCTCGGCACCGTCGGCGAACCGATCAACCCGGAGGCGTGGCGCTGGTATCGCGATGTCGTTGGTGAGGGGCGCGTGCCGGTCATCGATACCTGGTGGCAGACGGAAACGGGCGGCGTGATGCTGACCACCCTGCCCGGCGCGCACGACATGAAACCGGGCTGGGCCGGCCTGCCGATGTTCGGTGTCGATCTGGTGATCGTGGACAATGATGGCCAGCGGCTGGAGGGCGCCGCGGAGGGTAATCTCTGCGCCGCACGCAGCTGGCCCGGCCAGGCCCGCAGCGTTTACGGCGATCATGCCCGCTTCGCGCAGACCTATTTCTCGACCTATGAGGGGCTGTACTTCACCGGCGACGGGGCGAAGCGCGATGAGAACGGCTATTACCGCATCACGGGCCGCGTCGACGACGTCATCAACGTATCCGGTCATCGCATGGGAACAGCGGAGGTCGAAAGCGCACTGGTGCTGCACCCACAGGTCGCGGAGGCCGCCGTCGTTGGCTTTCCGCATGATGTGAAGGGCCAGGGCATCTACTGCTACGTGACGCCGAACGCCGAAACGGAGATTACCGAGGAACTCGCCGCCGAACTGCGCCAGCATGTGCGGACGGAGATCGGGCCCGTTGCGACGCCCGACCGCATTCACCTGACCCGCGCCCTGCCGAAGACCCGTTCCGGCAAGATCATGCGGCGGATCCTCAGGAAGATTGCGGAGGGCGATACCGGCAGCCTGGGCGATACCTCGACGCTCGCCGATCCGTCTGTCGTCGATAGCCTGATCGAGGGGCGGAAGGCGGATTAGCAGTCCGGCTCGGGCGCATCCCGGCGTGTGGCGGTCGAGGCGAACTCGTCAGCAGTAAGGGTGCCCGATGCGTCGCAGTCGGATGCGGCAAAACGCTCGCGCTGTTTCACGCTATATTCGTCGAAATCGATGGTGCCGGAGCCGTCGACGTCCATGCGATCGAAACTGCGTCGGCGCGGCTGAAGATACTCGCCGCGTGCCACCAGTCCATCGTCATCGCGGTCGTTGCGCGCAAACCGGCGGGCTTCCCGCTCCTCCGGTGACACGGCACGCGCGGCGGGCGCAGCGGGCGGCGCCTCGAGCCCAACGGCAGCGGCTGGCGGCGGAGACACCGTCTGCGGCTGCGGCGCACGTAACCAGCCAACGAGCGCCGCGGCGCTGAGGACCGCGATCAGGCCTACCAGCAGCCAGCGGCGCAGCGCGCTCATGGCCTTCGTCCCGTCCAGATGACGCCGATCATCGCCAGCTGCCGCCGCGTCGGGCTCCGGTGCGCAAGGGTTTCGGCGCGCAGGGCCGCGGCGACCGGGCGAAGCTGTGCAGGCAAACGCCGTCCGGAAGCGCGGGGGGCAACGCCGCCAAGCGCTGCGCCCGCAGCCGCAAGGACAGCCTCGTTCACCGAAGCGCCGCCCTCCCCCTCGACCCGGTCCATGTGCGCGTCGGCGAGGGCCGCCAGTGCCGGGAAGGCAGCCGCGGGCACGTGCGCGGAAATCGCCTCGATCAGCGGCTCTCCCGGGCGAGGCTCATTTTCCAGTGAGGCCAGCGTATCGCGCCACCATGCCAGCCGAATCAGCGGAATGTGCGGCTCCTCAGGGTGCGGCGATACCGCCGACAGCCGGCGATGAAGGTCGAGGATCGCCTGAAGCGCGGGCCGGTCCGCCTCGGCTGCGAACGCAAGGGCAAAGCGGTCGTCGCGGCGCCGCTCCTCCGTCCACCGGGCGGCCACGTCCTCCGCGCCGCGTTCGGGAACACCGGGCGGCTCCTTAACCAATGCTGTTCACCACGCCGGTTTACCGCGTCCCTTACCCATGTTTCTTCGCCATATCCCTTACCCATGTTTCGCAAACCGGCATCAACCCTGTCTGCCTAAGTCCCGGTGCAATGAAGGCAATCCTGCCTGCCGCGCACGGGCCAGTGGCGCGGCGCTGGGGCAGGCCAGACGGGACACCGATTATGCCGGGGCGTATCAGAGGATTTTGCGAGCGGCTGGCGCGGGATTCCCGCGGCAACGCAGTGGCGATCATAACCGCAGGCCTGTTTCCACTGATGGCTGCTATCGGCGGCGGGGTCGACCTGACCCGCGCCTACATGGCGGAGGCGCGCCTGTCGCAGACCTGCGACGCCGCCGCGCTCGCGGGCCGAAAGGTGATGCGAGAGACCGCAAACGATACCGGGCTTGGCACGACCACCTACTCCATCGATTCGGCGGGTTACCAGGAAATCAACAAGTTCGTGGCGTACAACTTTCCCGTCGGGATGTTCGACACGAACGGCGTGACGGTCACCGACAACATCGCCCCCGACGGCGAGCTGCAGCTGACCCTTCAGACCAATGTACCATCTACCATTGGCCGTATCGTCGGCGTTCAGAGTATGCCGATCACGGTCGACTGCGCGGCGAAGCGTTCCGGTGTGAACGTCGATGTGGCGATTGCCGTCGACGTGACCGGGTCGATGGGCTGGACCCTGGATGGGTCGTCAAGCTGTTCAGGCTCCGACTGCCGCATTACCGAGCTTCAGGACGCCCTTCATTCCTTTCTCGGTGTGATGGACGAACTGCGCGATCAGGTCGCTGTCGGCGGGCAGCGGGTTCGCGTGTCGATCATCCCCTACAACACGACCGCGAACATCGGCCGTTTGCTGCACGACGATGATCCGACCTACATAGATGACAGCGGCGTTTATTACGCGACGAACAATCTCGGCACTTTCACAACCAGCACTCAAGTGGTTTGCGTCGAGTGGTTCTGGTGGTTTTGCACACGTTCTGAGACGCAAACGACGACGACCTGGGCGCAGGACGGCGCCGACATAGGAGAAGTCGGGCTCGACCTGTCCGATTTCGTTGCCAAGGGCGTTGCGAACGGGCTGCATCCGCTCGACCCGCTCGGCTATGTCGATGACAATCCCTATGAATGGCGCGGCTGCGTCGAAATGCGGACGACGGTTACCGACAAGCCGAGCCAAGCCGGTTGGGTTCTTGCAGACGCCTATGACGTTAACGGACTGGAGCCGGGTGGCGGCGTCCCGGCCTGGCAGCCCTTCTTCAACGTGCCGCAGTCCGGAAACACGTACGGCCAGCCCACCGGGTCTCAGGTCGACTACGGGATCGCTGCAAATGACATCTGGAACTTTACGCCCTCGACAACGGCGACGGCAGCCACGGCCAGCCGCGTTCCCTACAATTTTAACTCCGCGGGCGCCGTCACAGGTGGCAATACCGCGAACGGGACGTACCAGGGGGACCGCATGGGTACCGACGGCCCGAACAAGACTTGTCCGGACAGCGTCATCCCCCTTGATGAATGGACGCAGGCTGATCTCTCCGATCCTTCCGGCGCGTCGGCAGCATATGTGCAAAACCTGCAGGTTCGCGGCAGCACCTATCACGATGTCGGCATGTACTGGGCGCTCGAGCTGCTTTCGACCTCCGCACCATTCGCAAACCAAGACAATTTTGCCGGTCTTGCGGTGAACAAGTACGTGATCTTCATGACCGACGGCGATCTCGCCCCTAGACCAGACATCTATACCGCCTTCGGGATCGAGGAGTCTCCGACGTCGCAGAACAACCACACGATCACAAGCGGCAATTCAATCAATGAACACCGTGAGCGGTTCGAACTGCTATGTTCGACCGCAAAGGCGAATTCGATAGAGATCTACACGATCGCTTTCTCCTCAAGCATCACTGCCACGGACCGCACTTCGCTCCAGGGCTGCGCCTCGTCGCCGGAGCATTACAAGCCGGCAAGCGCCGCAGGCGAGCTGGAGGCGGCGTTCACCTCCATTGCGCAGAATATCGGCTATCTGAGGGTGTCGCAGTGATCCGCGCCCTTTCCCAGTTCCGCCGCTTCCGGCGCGACGAGCGCGGCTCCTATGTCGTCGAATGGGGATTCCTTGCCGTGCCGCTGATCGGCCTGATGGTCAGCAGCATCGAGTTCGGCTTTCAGTCCTACGCCAATGCGCGGATGGAGGGAACGCTGCGCCAGGTCAGCCGCCTGTCCGGGACCGGCCGCATCGTGGGCGATACCAGCCTTTGCGCGACGCCCGATGCCTGCACCGATACCGAGGTCAAGGAAGCCATGCGCGCCTTCGTCGAGGATGAGCTGGACGACCTTCCGAACGCGCGGGTCGCGATCAACGTCCTCAGCTATTCCGACTTTACCAGCGTGGGTGACCCGGAACTGATCGAACGCGGCGTCGGGAACGAGACGGAGACGGGCAATCCCGTCAACGGCGACTGCTGGATCGAGGTGAACAACAATGACAGCTGGGACTCGGACATCGGCCTGACCGGGACCGGCAATTCCGAGGACGTGGTCTATTTCGAGGTCGAAGTTCGGTACGACCGGATATTCGGCCTGTCCGCCGCCCTGTCCGGGTCGGACCAGGCCGTGCTGACCTCGACAACCACCATTCGCAACGAACCCTATGGGAACGCCGCCGAGCTGCCGAAGAAGCGGATCTGCATGGATCCTGCCGACGGCGCCCTGACCATCACACAGATCGACTGACATCATGGCCCTGTTTCGACATATCGCCCGCCGTCTTCGCCTTCGCCAGCTGAAGCGCGAAACCTCCGGCCTTGCCTTCATGGAGTTCGCGCTGGCCGCGCCGCTCCTGATGATGACGACGCTGGGCGGGTTCGAGCTGATCCGGCTGGCGCTTATCAACCAGCAGCTCAGCTCGACCGCAGTACAGGTCGCCGATCTTGCCGCGCGTTACAAGGACGGCATCAGCGAGGAGGATGTGAACTCGCTGTTCCTCGGCTCCCAGCTCTCGCTCGATATCGACGATTTCGCCGCCAATGGCATGATTATCCTCAGCGCGATTACCGAGAATGAGGATTTCGATACGGACGGCAATCCCGTGCCCGACGGCCAGTGGATCCGCTGGCAGCGCTGCGATGGGTCGGGCGCCTTTGACAGCCGCTACGGCGATGAGGGCGACGGCCGCTATGATGATAGCGTGCCCACCATCGATGGCTTCACCGCGATCGATCCCAATACCGTGATGATCGCCGAGCTTTACTATTCGTATAATCCGTCGAACCCCGCCGGACGTATCCTGCAGCCCGTCGCCAGCGTGTTCCAGAAGCGGGACCTCCGCTACCAGAGCGCCTTCATCGCCCGCGAGCTGGAGCTGAATACGATTTCTCCCATCGGCACCGCAAGCAGCTGTCCCTGAGTTTTCCCGGACGCCTCCGCCTGCTAGCGGAGCGGCATGAGCCGAACAGTCCATGACCTCCGCGATGTCCTCACAGACGCCGCCACACACCTGAAGGCGGGCGCGGATGACCGCCGAGGCGCCATGCACACCCCTGTCATGGGGACAGCGGATGGGGACCTGCGCGTCCTCGTCCTGCGGGCTTTTCATGGGGAAAACTGGCAGTTCCGCTTCCATACCGACAGCCGCAGTCCGAAGGTTGGCATGATCGAGGCGCAGCCATCCATAGGCCTCTTGTTCTACGACAAGGACGTAAAGGTTCAGATTCGCGTGCGCGGTACGGCGACCGTCCACCGCGACGATGCGCTGGCGGACGCCGCCTGGGCCGAATCGACGAACTTCGCGCGGCGCTGCTATCTCGCCGTCGATGGGCCTGGCAGCGCGTCTCCGAGGCCGACCAGCGGCCTGCCCCCACATATCGAGGGCGAACAGCCAAGCGACGACGATCTGCGCCCTGCCCGGTCGAACTTTGCCATCATAATGGTCCGCGCGCTGCGGCTCGACTGGCTCTACCTCGCCAATAGCGGCCACCGCCGCGCCGTCTTCGAACGCGGCGAAACGGACGGCACTGACTGGCAAGGCCGCTGGGTGATCCCGTGACCCCCTAGCGGGTCAGCTTGCGATAGCTCATTCGCGTCGGCCGGTCGGCGGCATCGCCGAGGCGGCGGCGCTTGTCTTCCTCATAGGCCTCGAAATTGCCCTCGAACCATTCGACATGGCTGTCGCCCTCGAACGCGAGGATGTGGGTCGCCAGCCGGTCGAGGAAGAAGCGGTCATGCGAGATGACCACGGCGCAGCCAGCGAAATTCTCGAGCGCGACTTCGAGCGCGCGCAGCGTCTCGACGTCCAGGTCGTTCGTCGGCTCATCCAGGAGGAGCACATTGCCGCCCTTCCGCAGCATCTTGGCGATGTGGACGCGGTTGCGTTCGCCGCCTGACAGCTGGCCGACCTTCTTCTGCTGATCGGATCCCTTGAAGTTGAAGGCGCCGACATAGGCGCGGGAGGAAATCTTGTTTCCGCCGAACTCAAAATAGTCCATGCCGTCAGAGACTTCTTCCCAGACGTTCTTGTTCGGGTCGAGGTCATCGCGGCTCTGGTCGACATAACCGAGATGCACGGTATCGCCGATATCGACCTTGCCCTTGTCAGGCTCTTCCTGCCCGGTGATCATCTTGAACAATGTGGACTTACCCGCGCCATTGGGGCCGATCACCCCGACGATGCCGCCGCGCGGCAGCATAAACTCCAGCCCCTCGAACAGCAGCTTGTCACCGTAAGCCTTGGTGAGGTTCTTCGCCTCGATCACCTTGCCGCCGAGGCGCTCGGGGTTCTGGATGAGTATTTCGGCCGACCCGACCTTCCGGTTCTCCTGGCTTTCAACGAGGTCATCGAAGCGCTGGATACGAGCCTTCGACTTCGTCTGGCGTCCCTTCGCGGACTTTCGGATCCACTCCAGTTCGTCCTTGATCGCCTTCTGCTTGCCCTCGTCCTCGCGGCTTTCCTGCTCCAGCCGCTTCGCTTTCTTCTCGAGATAGCCGGAATAATTGGCCTCGTAGGTATAATAGCGGCCGCGATCGAGCTCGAGCACCCAGTTCACGACATTGTCGAGGAAGTAGCGGTCATGCGTAACGAGAATGACGTTGCCCTGGTAATCGACGAGGTGCTTCTCCAGCCAGGCGACGCTCTCGGCGTCGAGGTGGTTCGTGGGCTCGTCGAGCAGCAGAATGCCGGGCTTCGCAAGGAGCAGACGGCAGAGCGCCACGCGGCGCTTCTCACCGCCCGACAGGTTCTCGACGCTGCTGTCGCCGGGCGGACAACGGAGCGCCTCCATCGCGATCTCGAGCGTGGTATCGAGGTTCCAGCCATCGACCGCGTCGATCTTTTCCTGAAGCTCGCCCATTTCCGCCATCAGCGCGTCGAAGTCGGCATCCTCCGGCGGGTCGCCCATCAGAGTCGTAATCTCGTTGAACCGCGCGATCTGGTCCGCAATCTCCCCGACGCCCTCCATGACGTTTTCCTTCACCGTCTTGGATGGGTCGAGCTGCGGCTCCTGCTCCAGATAGCCGACCGTGATGTTCTCGCCGGCCCACGCTTCGCCCTGAAAGTCGGTATCGCGCCCAGCCATGATCTTCATCAGCGTGGACTTACCCGTGCCGTTCGGACCGACGATGGCAATTTTCGCATCCGGATAGAATTGCAGCGTCAGGTTCGACAGGACCGGCTTCGGCTGACCCGGGTAGGTCTTTGTCAGGTCCTTCATGACATAGGAATATTGGCCGGCTGACATGCGTAACGTCTCCACTGGATGGTTGCGGATCGCCGCGGGCGCGCCCATGAACAAGGCGGCGCGGCGTCTTCCTGTTCGCCTGCACATAGGACCCGCAGAGTGCTGCCGCAACGCCAACTCCGCCAGCGATGATAGGGGACGGTAAACGGGTAAATCCCGATGAATCTTGCATGAACCAAATCGGGTGGTAAGTGTGCCCCCACGTATGGGGACTGCCGCGGTATCCCCCCGTGCGAACGAAACGTGCCTAGGGAGGCATTTTTATTGGTGAGACCGAATGCGTTGGGGGACGCGGGTCAGGCCCGTGACTTCGGAGCTGACATCACCAATTCCGGTAAAATCCCAAAGTTTCATTGAACAGAACGGCCCGCCGCAAAACGATATCAAGCGGGTTTTGTAAAAGGAGAGTATCATGAAGAAGATCGCATTTGCTTTCGCCGCTGCCGGCACGCTCGCTCTGACCGCTTGCGGTCCGCAGGAAGCTGCCGAGGAAGTTCAGGAGCAGGAACTCGAATCTCAGGAAGACATCCTTGAGGAAGAGGCCGACCTGGCCGACGAAAGGGGCATGGAAGCCGAGGAAGAAATGCTCGACGACCAGGCCGACATGATGGGCGAGCAGGCCGACATGGTTGGCGACGACGCCAACCTGATGGACGAAAACGACATGGACGGCGACGAGATGTAATCTCGCTTCGGCTTTGTTGCTGAATGATGAGGGGCGCTGCCTGCACGGGCGGCGCCCTTTTTCTTGGCGGCCCTCCCAGCCGCGAGCTCTGCGATGAACTGGCCCAATGGGCAGGGAACCCGGAAGAGGGCTGGCGGCGGACGAGGCTAGACCCTAACGGGGGGCCATGACGTCCCAGCAGCGTGAATTCCGGCAGGCGATGGCCCAGCTTGCCGCAGCGGTGACCATTGTCACGACAAATGGTGAAGCCGGTCCCTACGGCCTGACCATGAGCGCGGTCTGTTCCGTCAGCGATGAACCGCCAACCCTTTTGATCTGTGTGAACCGCCAGTCGGGGGCGAACGCCGTGATTCGGGCCAATGGCCGGTTTTGCGTCAATGTCCTTCGCGAGGAAGCCGCGGAGATCGCGACCCTGTTTGCAACGCACGGCGTCGACACTAACGACCGGTTCAGCGAGGGCCATTGGGAGGAAGCGCCGGGCGGATCGCCTGTCCTCGGCGATGCCGCTGCATCCTTCGAATGTACCGTGACACAGACGCTTGAAGCGGGGACACACAGTATTTTCATCGGCACGGTAGAGGCGCTACGTACGGCGGCTGCGCCCGGCGCGCTGGTTTATCATCGCCGCGCCTTTCACGACCTGCCTGCAGAAGATCCGAACGCCGCCGACGTGCCGCGGGACTGGGAGATATTCGGCTATGACTGATCTGATTGGGCCGACATCGCAAAGCCTGATGTCGCAGCGCACGCGCCTGCATTACGCCGACTGGGGCAATGCGGAGGCCCCGCCGCTGATCCTGCTCCATGGCGGGCGCGATCATTGCCGGTCGTGGGACTGGCTGGCGCAGGAGCTGCGCGCGGACTGGCATGTCATCTGCCCCGATCTGCGCGGGCATGGCGACAGCGGCTGGGACACCGCCGGCGACTACGGCACGTCTGGCTTCGTGTACGATCTGGCGCAGCTCGTGCATCAGCTTGAGCTCGCGCCGGTCAACATCGTCGCGCACTCGCTCGGCGGGAATGTGGCGCTGCGGTACGCCGGGCTCTACCCGGAAACGATGCGCCGCCTGATGGCCATCGAGGGCCTCGGCCCCTCCCCCGCCATGCTCGAGGCGCGGCAGAAGACGCCGCTACACGAACGCTGGCGCGAATGGATCGAAAAGAAGCGCAAGGCCGCCGCCCGCTCCCCGCGCCGCTACGAAACGTTCGAGGCGGCGCTGAAGCGCATGCAGGACGAGAACAGCTATCTCAGCGATGAGCAGGCGCGCCACCTGACCCTGCACGCCGTGATGCGAAACGAGGACGGCACCTATAGCTGGAAGTTCGATCCCTATGTGAACCTGTGGCCGCCCATGGATATTCCGCAGACCGATCTTGAGCAGCTTTGGTCGCGGATCGAGTGCCCCACGCGCCTGGTTTACGGCGCGGACAGCTGGGCTTCGAACCCGGAAGGCGACGGGCGGATGGACCATTTCCGGAATGCAAAGGTCACGTCCTACGACAGGGCCGGCCACTGGGTACACCATGACCGCTTCGACGATTTCCTGAACGAGGTACGGGAGTTTCTTGCGGACTAGCGCGCGGAATAATGGTCGGGGAGACAGGATTCGAACCTGCGACCCTCTGCTCCCAAAGCAGATGCGCTACCAGGCTGCGCTACTCCCCGACGGGTCTGGTACGGACGTGAACGTCGCCCGCGAACGGGCCGCTGCCTCCTAGAGGCTATTCATAGCGTTCTTCAAGCCATGGATCGCCGATATTGTGATAGCCGCGTTCTTCCCAGAAGCCCGGCTTGTCCTCGGCGGCAAAGGTAATCCGCTTCAGCCATTTCGGACTCTTCCAGAAATAATAGCGCGGCACAACGAGGCGCACAGGACCGCCATGTTCGCGGCTGATCGGTTCGCCGTCATGCGCATGGGCGAGCAGGCAGTCCTCGTCGAGGAAATCGTCGATGCGCAGGTTGGTGGTATAGCCGTCATAGCTCGACAGCAGCACGAACTTCGCGTTTGCCGGCGGCTTCGCCAACTCCGCGAGATGCGTTGTCGAGACGCCAGTCCAGCGATTGTCGTAGCGCGACCACTGCGTGACGCAGTGAACGTCAGAGATCATCTCGACCTGCGGCTGGTCCTGAAACGTCGCCCAGTCCCAGCTCAGCTCGTTCTCAACAAGGCCGCCGACCGTCAGCGACCAGTCTTCGGCCGGCACGTGCGGCTGGATACCGAGGTCGAGCACCGGCCAGTTCTCGACGAGCCGCTGGCCGGGCGGCAGGCGGTCGACGCCGCGCTCACCGGTCTTGCCGGTCAGCAGGCGCCCTGCCCGCGCCCAGGCCTTCTTCGTTTCGATGAGTTTGGTCTTGATCTCGCCGGTCATGGCGACGCGATTAAGCGGCCTTCGCGCGCCTCGCAAGCCGCGCGCGCCAGCGCCGCGCCACCCACCAGCGCCAGGCGAAATGAACCGAGAGGAAACCGATTGAGGCCGTGATCGTGGCAAAGAACATGCCACCCACCAGCATCGGTACCGGCGCACTGGCTATGATCTCCAGAAGTTCGGCATCGCTCGGCTGCGCCCGCTCATCGAGACCGAGCAGCCAGTCGCCGGTCTTGAGAGACACGAAATAGATCGGCACCACGGTGAACGGATTGGAAACCGAGGTGAAGAGCGCGGTCACCGCGATGTTGGCCCGCGCCGAAACCGCGATCATCGCCGCGATAAACAGCTGGAACCCGATGGGAAGCGCGAAGCCGAGAAACAGGCCGAGCGCCGCGCCGCGCGCCACGCTGTGCCGGTTGAAGTGCCAGACGTTCGGGTTGCCGACATAGCGGGCCACGGGGCGAAGAAGACGGTTCTTCGCCAGCTTTTCAGGGCTCGGTACCCGTTTCCTGATATATCGTCCGAGTTCGCCTGCCATCGCTCTCGTCCGGGTCCGTCCTTTCCTGCTCGCCGGGTGCCCATTAGCACAGCGTTCTGACAAAGATATGAACGCCGGGCCCGATATTCGACCCCGAACATCCCCTGTTCGCGCCCGGAGATAGCGATGGACGCGCGTTTCCGACGCTACGCTGGACCAGCCGCGTCAGCCGCGTTCGCGCAGCAGGCGCTGCTGCTGGCGCTTCCAGTCACGGTCCTTGGCGGTCTGGCGCTTGTCATGAAGCTGCTTGCCCTTCGCCAGCGCCAGTTCAAGCTTCGCGCGGCCGCCATCGTCGAAATACAGCTTCAGCGGCACCAGCGTCATGCCCTGCCGCTGGATCGCCCCGCCCAGCCGGTCGATCTGGCGCCGGTGCAGCAGCAGCTTGCGCGGACGTTTCGGCTCATGGTTCTCGCGGTTTCCAAAGGCATATTCGGGGATGTTGGCGTTGACCAGCCACGCCTCCTGCCCGCGGATTTCCGCATAGGACTCCGCGATGGTCGACTTGCCCTCGCGCAGCGATTTCACCTCGGTACCATGGAGGACGATGCCCGCCTCCATCGTGTCCTCGATGAAATATTCGTGCCGCGCCTTTCGGTTCTCTGCGACCAGCCGGTATTTGTCCGTTGCCTTTGCCACGATCAGAGAAGGCCAGTCTCGGCGAGTGCCTTGTCGACGCTGGCTGCCGCTTCCGGAGAACAGGGCACAATCGGCAGGCGTACTTCGGCAGATGAGAGCCGCCCAAGCTTCTGCATCGCATATTTAGCGGGTGCGGGACTGGGGTCGGCGAACATGGCGATATGCAGCCGGTGCAGCCTGTCGTTCAATGCCCGCGCCTCCGTCCACTCGCCCGCCTGGCAATGCTTCATGAAATCGGCGCACAGCTTCGGCGCGACATTGGCCGTCACGGAAATTGCGCCGCAGCCGCCCGCGACCATGATGCCGAGCGTCAGTTCGTCCGCGCCCGAGAGAATGCAGAACTCGTCTCCGCAGTCGAGCCGGGCTTCGGTGACCCGCGCGACATTGTTGCTCGCGTCCTTGATACCGATAACGTTCGGCACCTTGGACAGGCGACGCACCGTGTCCGGCTCCAGGTTCGCAACGGTCCGGCCGGGCACGTTGTAGAGGAAGATCGGCAGCGAGGAGACTTCCGCGACGCTGCGGAAATGCCAGTAAATACCCTCCTGGTTTGGCTTGTTGTAATAGGGTGCGATCACCAGCAGCGCGTCGGCACCCGCCTCTTCGGCTTCGCGGGCATGCATGCAGGCCGTCAGCGTATCGTTCGACCCTGCGCCTGCGATGATGGGAACCCGGCCCGCCGCCGCCTCGACGACGCAGCGCACGACATCGTGATGCTCCTCAATGCTCAGCGTCGGCGACTCGCCCGTCGTGCCACACGGGACCAGCCCGCCCGACCCGCTTTCGATCTGCCAGTCGACCAGCTCCGCGATGCAGGCGAAATCGACCTTCCCGTCCGTAAAGGGTGTCACGAGCGCAGGCATGGATCCTGCAAATTTTGCCTTGTTGCTCATCAACCTTTTGCCGTTCCGTTCGTTGACGGACGAAAGAAATAGCGCCCATTCACACTGATTCAGAGACAGCCCCTATGAACGACCAGCAGCCCAAGTCCAGTATGCCGACCAAGCGAACCTCTCGCCGAACGCTAAGTTCCGGGATCGCGCTCGGTGCGCTGATCGTCTCGGTTCCGGTCGCTGCGATGCTGCTGACGGACCAGGAAGACGAAACCCGGCCTGCCACGCTGGAGGCCGCCACCCCGACGGCTGAGCGGGCGAAAGTGCAGGACTCTCTCCGGCTCGAAGAGGCCGTCCCGCGCGCGCCGACGGAAGCCGTCGTGGCCGAGTGGGAACGTCTGCTGAACGAGGATGAGAGCGTTGCCCTGCCGGAAATCACGGCGTTTCTGTCGGCCTATCCGGAGTTCCCGCGCAGCGGCAGGCTCCGCGTACGCGGGACGGATCTGGCCGAAGCCGCGCTGTATACCCCCGAAGCGCTCGCCTTCTTCCGCGTCAGTGATCCTGTCAGCCCCCGTGCCCGCTTCCTGTTCGCACAGGCCCTGCGCGCGGGCGGAGAGGAAAGCGAAGCGCGCGCCGTGATGCGCGAGGCCTGGCGCGATGGCGGCCTGTCGCTGGAGCAGCAGGAAGAGGCTCTGTCCAGCTTCGGCATGGCGCTGCGGCCAGAGGACCACGCCCAGCGTGTTGACCGGCTGCTGTGGGACGGCGAGCTCGACCGCGCGACCGCGCTCGTTCCCCTGCTACCCGCCGCAGACCGTGCCCTCGCCGAAAGCCGCATCGCGCTTCAGAGCGGCAGCGCGCGCGGCGGCGACACGGACCGCGCGCGGGCGCTTGTCGGTAATGTACCGGAGAGCATGCGCCGCGATCCGGGCCTGATTTACGACCAGTACAAGTTCGCGCGCGCAACCGGCAATCCGGGCTATGCCCGCGAACTCTTGGCATCCACCCGCATCGCACCCGGCAGTGCTGGCGATCCCGACAAGTGGATGGAGGCGCATCTAGAGGCTGCAGGTGCAGCGCTGAACGACAATAACCCCCAGCTCGCCTACCGCATCGCGGCGCATCATGGCGGCCTGTCCTTTGCTGCCCCCCTTATCGAGAACAGCGCCAGCGAACGCGACACGTTCACCAGTCTCGAATGGCTGGCGGGCTGGGTGGCTCTCCACGATCTCGGTCAGAATGCCGAAGCGATCAGCCATTTCGAGAACTTCACCAACGCGGCGAAATTCGCGCCCACCCGGTCGCGCGGCCTGTTCTGGGCGGGGCGCGCCGCGGAAGCCGCCGATGATCCGCGCGCGCAGTCATTCTACACCCGCGCTGCTCGTTATGAGCGCACTTTCTACGGCCAGCTGGCCCATGAGCGCGCGGGGCTGACCTATGCCCTCACCGGCAACGACCTGCCAAGCATATCGCCGGATACGCGCGCGGCCTTCGCGGAAAACCGCCTCGTGGAAGCCGCAGAACTTTACCGCGCGCGGGGCGACGAAGACCTTCAGCGCCTGTTCCTGCAAACCGCGGCCGACCGGGCCGACCGCGAAACGCTGCGCCTGATCGCCGAGCTTGCGAACCGGACAGGCAAGGAGCGGATCGCCGTCCTATCGACACGCGGTTCCGACACCACGGGGCCTGACGGGATCGTTGCCCTCAGCTACCCGCGCATCGACGTGCCGGAGGGGTCGGCGCGGCACTGGATCAACATTCACGGCCTCGCGCGCCAGGAAAGCCAGTTCGAAAGCGACTCGATCAGCCATGCCGGTGCGCGCGGCCTGATGCAGCTGATGCCGGCCACGGCGCAGGAGCAGGCGCGCAAGGAGGGCCTTGGCTATAATTTCAGCGGCCTGATTAGCGATCCGGACTACAACCTCGTGCTTGGCTCGCGCTATTTCGAGGACATGGTCAATTACTGGGACGGCAGCATCGTTCTCGCCGTCGCCAGCTACAACGCCGGCCCGGGCAATGTCCGCCGCTGGGTACGTGAGCATGGCGATCCGCGCGACGCCTCGGTCGACGTGTTGAAGTGGATCGAGGAGATCCCCTTCTTCGAAACCAAGACCTATGTCCGAAATGTGCTCAGCAACTTCGTCGTCTACGAGCAGCTGGAGCCGGAGTATCGCCGCGGCGGTCCGGAGACCGAGCGCCTGACCTGGTACCTCGCCCGCGGCGCGCGGCAGGGCTGAGCACACCTAGCTTCGCAATAACTAGTCATTCCAGCGAAGGCTGGAATCCATGCTGGGACCGTCGAACCCGGCGCCGCCTTCACAACGTGGATCCCAGCCTGCGCTGGGATGACTAAGAGATGCAGATGGCCTGCATTCCGCCACCCCCTCATCTCCTCCGCCGCGACCTTCGGCTTTGGAAGGCGCGGGCGCTGCTGAGTTCACGCTGGTGACAAAAGTCAGTCATTCCAGCGAAAGCTGGAATCCATGCTGGAACCGTTGAACCCGGTGCCGCCGTCACAGCGTGGATCCCAGCCTGCGCTGGGATGACGATTTGTAGACTACCGCCCCCGCGCCAGCCCTTCGTGGTCGTTCGCCGCAACCTTCGGCCTTGGCAGGTTCAGCTTCAGGCTGAGTTCCTTCAGCTGACGCTCCGACACCGGCGAGGGGGCGTTCATCATCAGGTCTTCGGCGCGCTGGTTCATCGGGAACAGCACGACCTCGCGGATATTCGGCTCCTCGGCCAGCAGCATGACGATGCGGTCGATGCCCGGCGCGGAGCCCCCGTGGGGCGGCGCTCCATACTGGAACGCGGTAATCATGCCGGAGAAGTCGCGGTCGACATCCTCCTGTGAGTAGCCCGCGATCTCGAACGCCTTGTACATGATGTCCGGGCGGTGGTTCCGGATCGCGCCCGACGACAGCTCCACGCCGTTGCAGACGATGTCATACTGCCAGGCCAGAATATCGAGCGGCTCCATCGTCTCCAGCGCCTCCATCTCGCCTTGCGGCATGGAGAAGGGGTTGTGCGAGAAAGCGATCTCGCCCGTGTCCTCGTCCTTCTCGAACATTGGAAAATCGACGATCCAGCAGAATTTGAACTCGCCGTCGTCGATCAGGTCGAGCTGCTCACCGATCCGCGTGCGCGCCGCCCCGGCAAGCTTCGCCGCATCCGACGCCTTGCCCGCGGCGAAGAACACGCCGTCATTCTCGTCAAGGCCCAGCGCCTCGATCAGCTTCGCGGTTTTCTCCTCGCCGTGGTTCTTGGCGATGGGCCCGCCCGGCGCGCCGTCCTTGATGTTGATATAGCCAAGGCCGGCATAGCCCTCGCCGCGTGCCCATTCGTTCATATCATCGAAGAACTTGCGGCTTTTCGCGCCCGCACCCGGTGCCGGGATCGCGCGTACGGAATTGCCCGACGCCACCAGCTTCGCGAACAGGCCAAAGCCGCTGCCCTCGAAGTGGTCCGTGACGTCGGAAATCTCGATGGGGTTGCGCAGGTCCGGCTTGTCCGACCCATATTTCAGCATCGCCTCGGCATAGGGAATACGCGGGAACGGCGCGTCGGTGACGGTCTTGTCGGAGAATTCCTTGAACACGCCCTCCAGCACCGGCTCGATGGCGGCGAACACGTCGTCCTGCGTCACGAAGCTCATTTCGAAATCGAGCTGGTAGAATTCGCCCGGGCTACGGTCGGCGCGTGCATCCTCGTCGCGAAAGCAGGGCGCGATCTGGAAATAGCGGTCGAAGCCGGCGACCATCAGCAGCTGCTTGAACATCTGCGGGGCCTGGGGAAGCGCGTAGAACTTGCCTGGATGCACCCGGCTCGGCACCAGATAGTCGCGCGCGCCCTCCGGCGAGGAGGCCGTCAGGATCGGTGTCTGCATTTCCAGAAAACCCTGATCGATCATGCGGCGGCGGATCGAGGAAATCACGTTCGAGCGCAGGATGATGTTCTGGTGCATCTTTTCGCGGCGCAGATCGAGATAGCGGTGCTTCAGGCGAATTTCTTCGGGATACTCGGCGTCGCCAAAGACCGGCATCGGCAGTTCCTTCGCGCTCGATTGCACGGCCACGCTATCGGCCTGCACTTCAACCGCGCCGGTGGGCAGGTCCGCGTTCACCGTCTCGGCGGAGCGGGCAACGACCTTGCCCTCGACCGTGACGACGCTTTCCACGCGCAGGCCGTCAAGCACCTTGAAGGCATCCTCGCCCTCCTCGCTGACGATCTGGGTGATGCCGTAATGATCGCGCAGGTCGACAAACAGCAGCCCGCCATGATCGCGCTTGCGGTGAATCCAACCGGACAGGCGGACAGTCTCACCGACATTCTCCTGACGGAGCGCGGCGCAGGTGTGCGAACGAAACGGATGCATGGTTGGGACCACTTTCAAGACGATGATCGAATACGGGCTTAAGCTCTGGGATCGGGCGCGCTGGAAACGCCACGCGGGCCGTCCTAAGGGGCTTCGATGGACGAATATCAAGTCATCACCGACACCGCCACCCTGAAAGCCTTCTGCCGGGACCTCCGGCAGGCTCCATTCGTCACGGTGGATACCGAGTTCATGCGGGAAAGCACCTACTACCCGCTGCTGTGCTTGGTGCAGGTGGGCACACCGGATATGGCGGCCGCCATTGATCCGCTCGCCGATATCGACCTCGATCCGCTGCTTGAAATCCTTGTGGACCATGACGTCCTGAAGGTGATGCACGCCGCCGGGCAGGATGTGGAAATCGTCTATAATCTTAGCGGCAAAACCCCCTGGCCGCTGTTCGACACCCAGATCGCCGCGATGGCGCTTGGGCTTGGCGAACAGGTCAGCTACGCAGCACTGGTAAAGCAGCATCTCGACATCACGCTAGACAAGGGTGCGCGCTTTACTGACTGGGCGCGCCGCCCCCTCGACAAGCGTCAGCTTGACTATGCCGTCGCCGACGTGACGCACCTTGCCGAGCTGTTCCCGGTGATGCTGGAAGGGCTGAAGGAAACCGACCGCGGCGCGTGGCTGGATGAGGACATGCAGCGCCTGACCGATCCGGCGAACTACGCGAACGAGCCCGATCAGGCGTGGAAGCGCGTGAAGTTCTCGGGCCGCGATCCGGAATCGCTCGGCCGATTGAAGGCCCTCGCCGCCTGGCGGGAGCGGGAGGCGCAAGAGAAGGATCTGCCGCGCGGCCGTATCGTCAAGGACGAGACCCTCGCCGACCTCGCCGGGCACCCGCCCCAGGACCAGCGCGGCCTTGCCCGTGTGCGCGGCCTGTCAAAGACGTGGGCAAATAACGACATCGGTGACCGCCTGATGCAGGCTATTGAGGATGCGACACCCATGCCGAAGACCGAGATCCCCGAGAGGGCGCGGGGGCGGCCGCGTTTGGGACCGGAGGCGTCGCTGGTCGCGGACCTGTTGAAGCTTCTCCTGAAAGTGCGCTCGAAGGAGGCCGGCGTTGCTGCCAAACTGATCGGCCGCGCAGAGGATCTGGAACGCTTGGCAGCGGGAGAGCGCGATAGTCTGCCCCTGCTAGAGGGCTGGCGGCATGAGGTCTTCGGTGCCGATGCGCTGGCGCTCGTCGAGGGGCACCTCAGCTTCGCCGTTAAGGACGGCAAGATGAAGATGACGGAGATCAACTGAAATCCTTTGTAGGCCTGAAGGTCGTTATTCGCTGATCTCGATACGCCAGTCGGCGGCAAGGTGCATGGCAAGCTGGCTTAGGCGCTTTTCCACCGCGGGGGACCATAGCGCGGCGTAGTCTTTCGACAGCGTCAACACGAGATCGTCACTGTCCCAGTCAAGCCGGCTCTGTTCCAGCGCCGCGAGCGTTCCACCGGACAGCCGCTGTCCAAGCCTGAGTGCGAGACCCCAGGCCGTTGCCCGGTCCAGCTTCTCGAACGACGCGAGCGGCGCAAGCGCCGTACGGGCCGGATCGGTTACCGGTCCGCCATTCTGGGCGAACAGCGCCGCGCCGAGCTGCGCCCTGCCCTCATGATCGATGTTCACCCAGTTGCCGCGAAGGCCCACCTCCAGCGCCCGCTCCGCGCGAAAATCCGGGTGCGCGCTTGAGGCGACGTCGACCAGTTCGCAGGCCACGCGGCGCAGGCGTTTCTGTTCGCCGCTGTCATCCGCGAAGATCCGCTTCGTCCACAGGGCGAGGGCCTCGGCATGGTGCGGAAAGCGCGCCAGCTTGCGCCCCTCGTTCCGCGCGGCGTAGATCAGCGGGTCGCGCTCGGCGATGTCGCTGGGCAGCCCGTCGAAGAAGACGCCTTCGCGAATGCCATAGGCGGATACCACGGCGTGGCTCGACTCCAGGCGCCGCATGACCGCCCGAAGGAGAAGCGCCGCGCCGGGAAGGTGGGGCACACGCTGCGAGGACAGCGTCCGGATGTTCGAAAGCCGTTTATCGCTTAGGTTCGGCACCGACCGCGCCAGACGTTCGATCTCGTCACGGCTCAGGCGGTACTGATGCGCGATGGGAAGCGGAAAGTTTCGCAGGTGCATCTGTAACTGCGCAAGCGCGCGCCACGACCCGCCAACCATGTAGAAGGGAAGCCCGGCCGCGCTGTCGATCCACTCGACCGAATTCAGCGCCTTGGTAATCACCTTTCGCATCTTTCGCGGCCCGCCCTCCCGCGCTTCGGCGAGGCGGAGCGCGCCGATGGGCAGGGACACAATCTGCGACGGCACCCCGTCCTTCAGATGGGCAAGCTCAAGACTGCCGCCGCCAAGATCGCCGATCACACCCTCAGCCGCGGGAATGCCAGCAAGGACACCCAGCGCGGCGTAGCGGCCCTCTTCCTCGCCCGGGATGATCGTGATCTCGATGCCGCAGATATCGCGGACACGTCGGCAGAAGGCTTCGCCATTCTCGGCATTGCGGACGGCGGCCGTGGCAAAGGCTTCCACCCGCGCGGTATTCATGTGGCGGCAGAGGAGGGCGAAGCGGCGCAAGGCCTCGATGCCCGCCGTCATCCGCGCCGCCTCCATCCGCCCTGTCTTCCCGACGCCCTCCCCCAGGCCAATCATCAGCTTCTCGTTGAACAGCGTCATTGGCGTGCGGCGGTCGGCGCGGAAGGCCACCAAACGGATCGAGTTCGAGCCAATGTCGATAACCGCGCGGATGGGCGGTCCCGCTTTCTCGGCATCCTGGCTGGCTACGGGAAGCTGTTCGGTCACGCCGACCGGTCTGCCTCAGCCTGCGCGCGCTCTGCGGTCGCCGGGGTCTCCGAGAGGTTAAGCCGCGGCACATCCGGTGCCTCGTCGATCACGGTTCCGCGTCCAGACAGCGACGGATTGTTCATGAAGTAATGATGGACGTTGAACTTCTCACCGCTCGATCGCACGCGCCCATAGCTGCCGTCGGGCATCATCTCCCAGCTTTGCTCGGTGTCCTTCAGATTGGCGAGCATCACCTGATCGAGGATCTGGGCATGCACCGTAGGGTTCGAGATGGGGACGAGGGTCTCGACCCGCCGGTATAGATTGCGCGGCATCATGTCGGCTGAGGAGAAAAAGACCTTCGCATTTCGTGACGGCAGCGTATCGCCGTTCGCAAAAGCGTAAATGCGGCTGTGTTCCAGGAACCGTCCGATGATCGAGCGGACCCTGATATTTTCCGACAGCCCCTCGACGCCCGGGCGCAGGCAGCAGATGCCGCGCACCACCAACTCGACCGGCACACCCGCCTGGCTCGCGATATACAATCGATCGATAATCTCGTCGTCGACCAGCGCGTTCATCTTCATCCAGATTCCGGACGGCTTTCCGGCGCGGCAATTCTCGATCTCCTGATCGATCAGCGATTCGATCCGCTGACGCAGCCCGGTGGGGGCGATCGCCATCGCCTCCAGTCGCTTCGGCTCGACGTAGGAGGTGATGTAGTTGAACACCTGCGCCGCATCGCGGCCCAGAACCGGGTCCGACGTGAACAGGCTCAGGTCCGTGTAAATCTTCGCGGTCTGGGGATGATAGTTGCCTGTGCCGAAGTGACAGTAGGTGCGCATCCCCTGTCCCTCTCGCCGCACGACCAGCGACATCTTGGCGTGCGTTTTCCACTCGATGAAGCCGTAGACAACCTGCACGCCTGCGCGTTCCAGTTCGGCCGCCCAGGCCAGGTTCTGCTCCTCGTCGAAACGCGCCTTCAGCTCGACGACGGCGGTCACGGATTTACCGGCTTCGGCAGCGTCGATCAGGGCGCGGATAACCGCCGACTGCTTGCCCGCGCGGTACAGGGTCTGCTTGATCGCCACGACATTGGGGTCCGCCGCCGCCTGACGCAGAAAGGCGATGACCACCTCAAAGCTCTCATAGGGATGCTGGACTATGATGTCCTTCTCACCGATGGCGGAAAAGCAGTCGCCGCCATGCTCGCGGATCCGTTCCGGAAAGCGCGGATCATAGGGCGGAAACTTTAGCTCCGGACGCTCCTCGCCGTAAAGCTGCATCAGATCGCGCAGCCCGATCATGCCCTCAAGGACCGAAACATCGTCCTCCTCGATCCGGAACGCCTTGCGAACATAGCGGCGCAGCGCCTTCGGCATCCGCTCCTCGACCTTCAGGCGGATCACGTCACCGCGCCGCCGCCGCTTGATCGCGGTCTGGAAGTAGCGGACGAGGTCTTCGGCTTCCTCCTCGACCTCGATATCGCTGTCACGGATGATGCGGAACACGCCGTTTCCGGTCAGCTCGTATCCCGGGAACATCTCGTGAACGAACAGGCGCACGATATTCTCAAGCGCGATGTAGCGCGCCTCGGTACCGGGCAGGCGGATATATCGGCCAAGGGACGGCGGCATGATGACCAGCGTCATCAACGACTCGCCGTCTCCGGGCTGGTCCAGCTCCATGATTAGCCCGAACCCCAGGTTCGGAATGAACGGAAAGGGATGCGCCGGGTCGAGGGTCTGCGGCGTGAGAACCGGATAGATCTGCTCCAGGAAATAGCGTTCCAGCCACGCCTTTTCATCGGCATTGACGGTGTCGAGCGTCAGGACTTCAATGCCGATGTCGTCGAGTTCATCATGCAGTGCGTTCCAGATCTGCTGCTGGCGCATGGTCAGCTGTTCGGCTTCGCTGCGAACGGCCTTCAGCTGCTGGGCGGGCGTCTGCCCCTCCGGCGTCAGCGTCTCGACACCCTCCTCGACCTGACCGTGCAGACCCGCGACCCGCACCATGTAGAATTCGTCGAGATTATCGCCGCTTATGGCCAGGAACTTCAGACGCTCCAGCAGCGGGTAAGCGGCGTTGTTCGCTTCCTCCAGCACGCGTTCGTTGAACTTCAGCCAGGACAATTCCCGGTTGATGAAGCGCGCGGCGGGCGGAAAGTCCGCGAAGGGATCGCTGCTATCGGCTTCGGCGGTCATGGGAATTACCAGCTTTCGTCATTCAGGGCATCGAGGATGGGCGCTAACAGGCGAACGGAGATTTTGCGTCCCTGTTCCAGCGCTGCCCTGTCCGCACGTTCGGCCAGCGCCGCGATCGCGCGGTAAGCGCGGGGCACGCGCAGACTGGCATGGGCGATCAAATCCGGCCCGACATCAAGACCGCGCTGCGCAAACCCGCGGTAGAGCAGCTCGGCGACCAGCGCATCGTCTGGTGCATGGATTTCCAGGATCGGCAGCGCATTCACCCGCGACTTTAGATCAGGCAGGCTGATCGCCCAACGGCCGGGCATCGTGCGCGCCGTCATCAGGACCGGATCGCCGCCATCTCGTGCGCGGTTCAGGGCGTGGAACAGGCCGGCCTGGTTCAGACCCCCACGATCCACATCCTCCCACAGGTCGAGATGCCCGCCCCGCCTGATCTTGGCGATCTGCGCAAGCCGTGTCTTGCCGCATTGTGCCGGGCCGACCAGCAGCACGGCGCCGTCGGGCCAGCGATCCCAGGTCTGCAGCCCGGCGGCCGCATCGGCGTTGGCGGGCGTCACGATAAAATCGTCCGCCGCCGTTCCGCCCCCGTCGAGGGGCAGTCCGAACTGTTCGAAGGCCGCCTTCGCCATGCCGCGGCTTAGCCCTCGCCCGGCGGCGCCCCTGCCGCGTAGATGGGGCTGCCAAGATAGGCGCGCATGACGGCCCGCACGATCACGGCAACCACGGCGGCAACCGGCACCGCCAGGAATACACCGACGAGACCGGCGATCTCGCCGCCCGCAAACACGGCGAACAGCACCCACAGCGGATGCAGCCCGATCCGTTCGCCGATCAGGTTGGGCGTCAGGGCCGACCCTTCGAGGATCTGGCCAAGCTGAAAGACGAGGAAGATAAAGAACAGCGGCAGGAACTCGAAACCGAACTGGCCGAGGCCGACGAGCAGCGCCAGCGCCACAGAGATCACCGCGCCCAGATAGGGCACGAACGCCAGAACACCGGCAATCAGGCCCAGGACGAGCGCATAGTCGAGCCCTGTCAGCCACCAACCGGCCGCGTAAAAGACGGCGAGCGCTGAACATACCAGCGACTGCCCCCGAATGAAGCCGGAAAGCGCGCTGTCGGCTTCGTCGATCAGGCGGTTCGCCTCGACTTCCCAGCGCGGCGGGATCCAGCTGCGCGCGCGTGCCGTCATGTTGTCGAAGTCGAGAAGCGCGTAGAAGGCCACGACCGGTACGATGATAATCAGAGCGAGGATGTTGAAGAGCGCAAGACTCTGTTCCAGAACCGACCGAACAAGGTTTGCGCCAACCTCCGCGGCGCGCTGCAGGATGCCGGTTCCAAACTCATCGAAAGAGCCGAGCTGGTTCAGACGCGCATACCAGCCCTCGAACGTCGGCCGCAGGTCGGCAACGATTCCAGGCAGCGAGGCAATCAGCGATTCCGCCTGCGCAACGATCAGGGGCGCGACCAGGAGCAGAAGCCCGGCAATCACGGCGAAGAACAGGACGAGGACCACGGTGGTTGCGGCCCAGCGCGGCCAGTTTCGTGCCTGTAGCTTGTCGACGCTCGGGTCGAGCAGATAGGCGATGATCAGGCCGGCAAGAAAGGGCGGCAGGATCGCGGCTGTCTGCCAGACGAACCACGCTAAGATCGCGAGAACGACGAGCCACCCCCAGTGAAAGCGGATTCGGACGGGGACAGCCTCTGTCACTGCTCGCCCTCCGGACCGGGAAGCAGGTCCTGTGCAGCGCCAACGCCGCCGTCTTCATCAGCCCCGTCTTCATCCGCCCCGTCCGCCCCGTCCGGTCGGCCGTCCGGATCGGCCGGCGCGGCATCGCGTCCGTTCACGCCGTCTCCCACGGTCTGAAACGCCTCGACGGGAGCGGGATCGGATCGAGGCCGAAGGTCGTAGCCATCCCCTGTCGCTGTCAGGCGGTACCCGCGGTTGGACAGCGCGCGCCGCAGTTCCCCCTCGCTGCCATTGTAGGTCAGCGCCAGCCTCGAATTCCCGCCAAGAACGAAGCTGCGGATTTCGACCTCCTGCACTGCCGGTATGGATTGCAGGATCGCCTCGATTTGCCCCCATTCCTCGGCATCCAGGATCGCGACCAATAGGTTCACGGTCCCCAGGCCCACCTGCCCGTCGTCGAGCGTCAGGTCGGGAACCCTCAGTGCCGCAAGCGACAGGCTCAGCTGCTCCTCCGACTCAAGAAGGCCGCGTTCCAGCGCCTTCCCATAGAGCGCGTCCATCCGTGCAACGGCGTTCGACAGCATGTCTGCATATTCGCCGGTCGAGGCGGCGCGCAGCCGAAAGCTGCCAAGTGGTTTTGCATCGGGGCCGTAGCGCGCCGTGAAGACCCCGCCAATCGGACCGCCGGGATAGGTCCGCTGAATGCGGGCCTCGGCAATCAGCACATTTTCGGCGCGGTACCGGTCGAGGACCGTCCGCCACGCCCGGCGGTGCGACCGAAGCGCTTGCCAGCCGGGCGTGACGATCCGGTCGCCCATCCCTGCATTGGGCTGCACATAGTCGATCGAGCCGCCGAGCGACGCTTCACGCCAGGACTGGTACCATTCGCTGTCCTGATCGAAGGTGGCGAAGCTTCCCGCATCGGCAAGCAGCGGAATCAGGAGAACGGGTTCCGACTGGAGGATCCGCGCGCCCGCAGGCAGGCGGCGACCGGCACGGCGGCGGTCGAAGCTGACGCCCAGCGTCGCGATGTAGCGCCCGCCGCCGATCCGCTCTTCCTCGACAACGATACCGTCCACCATCGCGCTGAGCGCAGCGTCGGACATCCCGGGTGCGGCAGCCTCGCTGCGCCCAGTCAGACGCGCCCACAGCCTCGGCCAGGCAGCGCGCGGCGCCTCCCGGAACGCCTGTTCGCGCGCTTCATCGGACGTGGCTGCTTGGATATCGACGGCGATCCCGCCGACCGTGAAGCCTTCCCGCGCCGCGCTTGTACCCGCCTCTGCCGCAGGCTGCGCAAACGCCGCCGCGGTCCATGACAGGGCAACCGCAAGCGGCAGGAGGAAACGAAGTACGAATATTGCCATGATCGGCTGCCCCTCTAGCCGCTCCGCCGCCGGGGCGGAATAGCAGACCCGCGCACGCTTTCCTTCACGCTCGCCAACGTCCCGCTTGGGCGGTAGAGGCGCTGGCCATGACAGTCGACACGCCGCCCGCCCACGCCAAGCCGAATCGCAAGTCCTACAGCTATGCGGAGGCCGGCGTTTCGATCGCGATGGGCAACGAACTGGTGAGAAAGATCGGGCCGCTCGTCGCTGCCACGCGCCGCGCCGGGGCGGACGGCGAGATTGGTGGCTTTGGCGGGTTCTTCGATCCGAAGGCGGCAGGCTACAGCGATCCCCTGCTCGTCGCGGCGACGGACGGCGTCGGCACGAAGCTGCGCCTCGCCATCGACAGCGGCGTCCATGATACGGTCGGCGTCGACCTTGTCGCCATGTGCGTGAACGATCTGATCGTCCAGGGCGCAGAGCCGCTGTTCTTCCTCGACTATTTCGCCACCGGCAAACTCGAAACCGGCGTTGCCGAAGCCGTGGTTGCGGGCATTGCGGAGGGCTGCAAGCAGGCAGGCTGCGCGCTGATCGGCGGCGAAACCGCGGAAATGCCCGGCATGTACGGTGAGGGCGATTACGACCTTGCCGGCTTCTCGGTCGGCGCGGTCGAGCGCGGCGAAGCGCTGACCGGTGAGAGCGTTGCACCGGGCGACATCATTCTTGGCCTCGCCTCTTCCGGCTTTCATTCCAACGGCTACTCGCTCGTGCGGCGGATCGTCGGCGATTTCGGCCATGAGCTGAACGCACCCGCACCCTTCGACAGGGACCGCGAACTTGGCGATTCCCTGCGTGAGCCGACCCGCATCTACGTTGCGTCTCTCCTGCCAAGCGTTCGCGCTGGCCATGTGAAGGGGCTTGCCCACATCACCGGCGGGGGTCTTCTCGAGAACATCCCCCGCGTCCTGCCAGAGGGCGTCCACGCGCATGTCGACACGGATGCCTGGCCCCTGCCCCCGATCTTCGACTGGGTACGGGACGAGGGCCGCATTGCGCCGGACGAGCTCTCCCGCACATTCAACTGCGGTATCGGCATGGCCGTGATTTGCGAGGCGGCAGATGCCGACGCCCTTGACGATACGCTCACCTATGCCGGCGAAACGGTGCACAGGATCGGGCGCATCGACAGCGGCGAACGCGGGGTCACCATCACCGGCTCGGCGGGCCGTTGGGGCGCTGCGAAGGACTGGTCGGCCACGCATCATGGCTAGCGCGCTCAATGTCTGATGCCCGCCCCCGCGTTGCCGCTTTGATTTCCGGGCGCGGCAGCAACATGGCCGCTCTTCTTTATCATTCGCGGCTGGATGTCGGCGCATTCGACCTCTGTCTGGTCGCCGCAAACGATCCGGGCGCCGAAGGCCTTAAGCTCGCGCAGAGCGAGGGAATTCCGATCTGGTCGCTCGCTCACAAGGGGCTTAGCAAAGCCGAATTCGAAGGCAAACTTGAGGACGCGCTCGAAGAATCGCGCACTGATTACATTGCGCTCTCCGGCTTCATGCGCGTGCTGTCGGCGGAATTCGTGCAGCGCTGGGCCGGGCGCATCCTGAACATCCACCCGTCCCTTCTCCCAAAATACAAGGGCCTCGATACCCACCGGAAGGCGCTCGATGCGGGCGACAGTCATGGCGGCTGTTCAGTTCACATCGTGACGCCCGAACTCGACGACGGCCCGGTGCTCGCACAAATGCCCGTCGCCATCGCTGCAGACGACACAGCGGAAAGCCTCGCCGCCCGTGTCCTTCGCGCCGAGCATCAACTCTATCCCGTCACGCTGAACGCCTACGTCTCCCGCTTCCGAGATTCCGACTGGCTGCTGGATCAGCTGCGGATGCGCGCGCTCGAGCTTGAGCGCGCCGAAGAGGCAACGTCGCACGGCGCCCCGGCCTTTCGCGTGACGAAGGGAAAATTCTTCGCGCATTTCTCAGATCGCCACCACGGCGTCGACCGCGTGGCCCTGCTCGCGAAAACCAGCGGCGAGGACGAGATGAACGCGCTGATCGAAGCCGAGCCCGACCTCTACCACCGCCCCGCCTATTACGGTGCATCCGGCTGGATCGGCATTCGCCTGGACCGTCCCGACACCGACTGGGATCACGTCGCCGAATGGCTCAGGACCAGCTGGCGGCGCACTGCCCCGAAGAGCCTGACGAAACTCATCGACGCCGCTGAGGAATTTTGAGCGTCCATCTCCTCGTCAACTGTCATCCTGACGAATGTCAGGACCCATGCCATAACACCGGCATCGCACCGGACTTCGCTAACCTCATGGCGTGGGTCCTGAACCAAGTTCAGGATGACAGTCTCTTCTCTCGCAAGTTCAGCCGACGATCTGGTCTTCGGTGAAGAACTGCGCAATCTCGATCTCGGCATTCTCGGGGCTGTCGGAGCCGTGAACGGAATTGGCGTCGATCGACTCGGCGAATTCGGCGCGGATCGTCCCCGCGTCCGCATCGGCAGGGTTCGTCGCGCCCATCACTTCGCGGTTCTTGGCGATGGCGTTCTCGCCCTCGAGAACCTGAACCACGACCGGGCCGGACGACATGAAGCTGACGAGGTCACCGTAAAAGGGACGCTCGGCGTGGACTTCATAGAATTTCTTCGCCTGATCCTCGGACAGCTGCACACGGCGGCTGGCGACGACGCGAAGGCCCGCATCTTCCAGCTTCTTCGTGATCGCGCCGGTCAGGTTGCGGCGCGTGGCATCGGGCTTGATGATCGAAAAGGTGCGCTCGAGCGCCATGGTTGTTCTCCTGGACCGAAATGATGGGGGAATTGTTGCGGCGCGCCATAGATAGGCACGCCCGGACCCGCAAGCGAGAAGCGGACGCGCGAACGACCGAAGGCGCTAGGTCTTCTGTTCTTCCCAGCCGCGTTCGCCCTGCATCCAGTAGGTGCGCGTCAGGCCCTCCCGCCCCTCAAGCGCTTTCCAGTGCTGCCGCGCCGCGGCCAGTTCCTCGCTGTCATTGCCATCGAACAGCAGGAGCGCCCGCTCGTAGCCGTAATTCTCCGGCGGCAACCCCGCGCTCATGGAGATAGCGAGGGTTGCGGCGTTCGTAATCAGGAACTTGTCGGCAATCAGGCAGGGCTGGATTTCATCGTGCAGCAAATTGCCGTCTGCCGGGGCATGCGGCAGGAAACTGTCGGCGCGAAAGGTCCACAATATCTCGTCGAGGCGCTCCACGGCCTCCGCGTCCCTCGCCTTCACCGAAATGCGAAAACCAGCATCCAGGGCTTTCTGCGCAAGTTGCGGCAGGACCTCGGACGGCGTTGAACGGACACAGCGGTAGAACCCGATCTCCATTTGGCTGACCTTCGCGCGCGACCCCTAGTTTTCGAGCGTGCTGCGCACGAACTCGTCGAGGAGGCGCACCCCGAAGCCGGTCGCGCCCTTGTCGTAAAGCGCTCCCGGCTTCGTCGCCCACACGGTCCCGGCGACATCGAGGTGCGCCCAGGCAACGCCATCCTGGACAAAGCGCTGCAGGAACTGCGCCGCCGTGATCGAACCCGCATCGCGCCCGCCGACATTTTTCATGTCGGCGATCTGGCTGTCGATCTGCTTGTCATAATCATTGCTCACCGGCAGCCGCCAAAGGCGCTCGCCCGTCGTTGTGCCCGCCGCGGTCAGATCGTCCGACAGGTCGTCGTCATTCGAGAACAGCCCGGCGTGATGATGGCCAAGTCCGACGATAATGGCACCGGTAAGCGTCGCCAGGTCGACGACGCGTTTCGGCTTGTAGGTTTCCTGCGCCCACCACATCGCGTCGCACAGCACCAGTCGGCCTTCGGCATCGGTGTTGATGACTTCGATCGTCTGGCCGGACATTGACGTCACGACGTCGCCGGGACGCTGCGCGCGCCCGTCGGGCATATTCTCGACCAGGCCGCACACCCCGACGATCCGCGCCTTTGCCTTGCGGCTGGCGAGGGCGACCATGGCACCGGCAACCGCGCCCGCGCCGCCCATGTCCCATTTCATGTCCTCCATACCGCTGCTCGGCTTGATGGAGATACCGCCCGTGTCGAAGGTAACGCCCTTTCCGACGAGGATGGTTTCCACATCAGTATCCCCGCCGGTACCGTCCCATTCCATGATCAGGAGGCGGGCTTCCTTCTCCGAGCCCAGCGAGACGCCGAGGAGGGAGTGCATCCCCTTCTCGGCCATCTGCGCCTCGTTCAGCGTGTCGATCTTCAGGCCAGGAATCTCGAGCGCCCGGACCCGCTCCACAAAGGCTTCCGGATAAATGATGTTCGCCGGTTCGGAGACCAGCTCCTTGGTCAGCGCCACGCCTCGGTTGATGGCCTCCAGCTCGGCGAACAGGTCATCCGCGCCGTTGGCTGCGCCGACAATTTGCACGTCCGTCAGCGAGACCTGCTTCGCGGTGGGCAGCTTCGTCTTGTAGCGGTCGAAGGCGAAGCCGCGCAGCGCAAGGCCGTTCGCAAGCCGCGCCCCTGCCTTGTCTGCGCCGATGCCGAGGTCGCTCAGCCCGGTCACGTCGAGAATGGCGCGCGTCTCGCCGGAACGGGCGAGCTTCGCTGCAACCGCCCCGCCAGCCTGTTCGCAGCGCAGCGCGTCGCAGCGTCCCTGCGCGCCCAGTCCGACGAGCAAAATACGAGAGGCCTTCGACCCGGCAATCCCGAACAGTTCCAGGATCTTGCCATGTGTGCCGTCGAACCGCGCCGCCTTCGCCGCCCGTCGCAGCGCACCGTCGGCCTGTTCGTCGATAGCCTGTGCGGCTTCGGTGAGCACCAGGTCCTTGGCACTGAACAGGACGAGCGCGGCGCCGTCATGGTCCGCATTGGCGACGAAATCGAAGTTCATGGGGCAGTTATCCTTTTGGCCGTAGCTCGGAATATCGTGATCGTGAAACCGCTCTTATCGCGGCACCGCCACCGGGCAAGTCGCCGCTGCTTGCCGCCCTGCCCTCGCGGACGTACAGACGACATCCAGCCCGAGTTCCCGTACCCCTCGAAAGCGCGCGCCATTTCCCGCCCCCCCGCCTTCGCCCGCAGCCTCATTACGGCCGCGCTGCTATCCTGCACATCGGCGGCAGCGCTGGCCCAGGACGAGCCGGCGCAGGGGGACGGGGCAGAGGGTACGCTGGTTGCAGGCGGTGCCCCGGATGCCGATCCCGCTACATCTCTCGACTTCGCCGCTGATGAAATCCGTTACGACGCCGAGCGCGAGGTCGTCACGGCGAGCGGAAATGTCGTTATTGTGCGCGGTCCCTATCGCGTACGCGCCGATGAAGTCGTTTATAACCGGCGTTCCGGGACTGTGACTGCTCTTGGCGGCGTGGAGGGCGTCGACCTGTCCGGCAACCAGCTCTACGCCGAGGAACTGGAGTTGCAGGACGACTTGCGGGACGGCGCGATCGACGGCTTCCTCCTGATTCTTGCTGATGGCGGACGGTTGGCCGCGGCGACAGGCCGCCGGCAGGATGGTATCTCCGTGGTCGAGCGGGGCGTTTACTCGCCCTGCCGCGTCCTCGACGGCGATGGCTGCCCGCGCCAGCCGCTGTGGCAGATCAAGGCATCGGAGGTTGTTCACGATCCGAAGCGTGAGCGTATCCGCTACCGCAACCCGCGCTTTGAATTCCTCGGCATCCCGCTCCTTGCCCTGCCGACACTCGCCCATGCCGATAACCCCGAGGCGCGCGCCGATGGCGTGCTTGTCCCGACCTTCCGCATCGACAACGACGTCGGCGTTTCGGTCGGCGTTCCCTATTTCATGGCGCTCGGCAAATCCCGCGACCTTACCCTGACGCCGACCGTTTTTACGGAGGTCGCGCCGAGCCTCAGTCTCGACTACCGACAGGCGGGCGCGAACGGCGCCTTTGAGATTGGCACCATCGCGACGGTCGCCAGCATCGAGGAGCGCGTTCCCGGCGTTGGCCTGACGGAATCGCCCGAACGGCTTCGCGGTTATCTCTACGCCAATGGCGGATTCCAGCATGACGAACGCTGGTCCAGCCAGTTCGGCGTTCGCCTGACCACGGATGACACCTATCTTCGCCGCTACGAGATCAGCCGCGATACCACGCTCCGCAACTTCGCCCGTATCGCGCGGAAGGATACGGAGAGCTATCTTTCCATCGAGGCATGGGCGTTTCAGGGCCTCGCGCTGGACGACCAGCAGGGCCTGATCCCCGTCGCGCTTCCCGTTGTCGATTATGAATACCGACCCGCCGAGACATTGGGCGGCGGGCGCGCCAGCCTGGATGCCTCGACCGCCGTGGTTCAGCGCACGGACGGCATGGACACCTTTCGCGCCAGCGCCGGCGCAAGCTGGCGGCGGCAGGAGATCACGACGCTCGGGCAGGTTGTGACGGCAGAGGCCATGGTGCGCGGCGATGTTTACCACACCGCCGATGCGGCCGCCGCGGTCCTCCCTATCTATGCCGGTGACGAGGGGTTTCGCGCCCGCGCCATTCCGGCAGCGGCGCTCGATGTGAAGTGGCCGCTGGCCGGTCCGATCGCCAATGGCACGCAGATGCTGATCCCCCGGGTTCAGCTGTCGGTCAGCCCGCGCGGCCTGAACGACGGTATTCCCAACGAGGACAGCCGCTCTGTCGATCTGGAAAGCACGAACCTCTTCGATATCAGCCGCTTTCCCGGCCATGACCGGTGGGAGGGCGGCGCGCGGGTTACTTACGGCGCAGCCTACCGGCTCCAGCGCCCGCGCTTCCTCTTCGAGGCCGAGGTCGGTCAGTCCTACAGCCTCGACGACAGCCCCTCCATCGCCCCCAAGGGCACTGGCCTTGCCGAGAACTTCTCGGACATCGTCGGCCGCAACGAGCTGCGGTTCGGCAACCGCTTCGACGTCGTTCACCGCTACCGCGTCGACAAGGATGATCTCACGCTCCGCCGCAATGAGATTGACGTTCGCGTTGGCGGCGCGCGCGACTATCTGGTTGCCGGGTACCTGCAACTGAACCGCGACATCGGCGTAGAGGACCTCGCGGACCGGGAGGAACTGCGCCTCGGCGGCCGCTTTGCGCTCAGCCGCTACTGGGCAGCCTTCGGCTCGATCACCGTTGACCTGACCGACCAGGCGGAGGACCCGCTAAGCCTGTCGGACGGCTTCGAACCGATCCGCCACCGCGCCGGCGTGACTTACGAAGACGAATGCTTCCGGTTCGGGGTTACTTGGCGGCGCGACTACATCGAAACGCGGGAGCTGGAGCGCGGGAATACGCTCCTGTTCACCGTAGCGCTTAAGAACATCGGCGGCTAAGGCTGCGTTCAGGCGGTTTGCGGCAATGGGACGCGTTCGCATATATCGCTGACTGGGCGTGCAGGCCGGCCTCGGCCATCCGCTGCAACCGATCAAGAGTTCGAGGGAATATCACGATGTCGAAACCGGCTTTTCTGGCTGTCGGCGCAGCGCTGGTCGCTGCCGCCAGTTTCGGGGCCACGTCTCCGCTGCTTGCTCAGGCTGCCAGCACCGCGGGCAATGCCATCATCGAGGAGTTGAACCGAGAGCCGGACATCACGATCCTCGCCGCGCCGGGCGATCCGATGGTCCGCAAGGCGAACGCGGTCGTGAACGGCGATATCGTGACCGATACGGACGTCGACCAGCGCCTGAACCTCGTTCTCGCCTCCAACCCGACGCCGGTCGAACAGGAGGAGCGCCGCCGCCTCCGCATCCAGGTCATGAGCAACCTGATCGACGAGGTGCTGCAGATCCAGGAAAGCGAGGAGAACGACGTCTTCATTTCCGACGGCGAGCTGGAAAATGCGTTTGGCCGGGTTGCGCAGAACTTCCAGATGTCGCCGGAGGAGTTCACGGCCTACCTCTACGAACGCGAAACCTCCGACATGTCGATCAAGCAGCAGATCCGCGCGGAACTGGCCTGGGGCCGCCTGATGCGCCGGACCGTGGAGCCGTTCGTCAACGTCGGTGATGATGAGGTCGAAACGCTGATCGAGCGTATGGAAGCGTCGAAGGGCGAGGACGAGTACCGGGTCGCCGAACTCGTCCTGTTCACGACGCCGCAGACCGCCGCGACCATCATGACCCAGGCGGACCAGATCGTTGAGCAGCTTCGCGAGGGCGCATCCTTCCTCGCCTACGCCCGGCAATATTCGGAAAGCTCCACCGCGACGGTTGGCGGTGATCTCGGCTGGGTTCAGCTCGAACAGCTTCCGGAGGAACTGCGCCCGGTCGTGGGCGCGCTTGCCGAGGGACAGATCACGGCGCCGATCCAGATCCCGGGCGCTGTCGTTATCCTTGCACTCGTCGACAAGCGGCAGATCCTGAGCGCCGACGAGGATGAAACCGTTCTCAGCCTGAAGCAGATGACCGTCCCGCTGCCAGCCGTGCAGACGCAGGCTGAGCTCGACGTGTTTGTCGAGCGTCTGCAGACCCGCGTGAACAGCATGGGAGGATGCGGCGGGGTCGAGACGGTCGCGGCCGAATTCGGCGGCGAGGTTTCCGTGAATGACCAGATAAAGCTCGGCGCGCTGCCAGGACAGTTGAAAGAGGTCTTGAAGCAGATGCAGGTCGGCCAGTCGACGCCGCCCTTCGGCTCTGACCAGAGCGCGCTTCGCCTGCTGACGCTGTGCGGACGGGAAATGCCGGAGGTGGCGCAGGCACCGAACTTCAGCACGATGTATCAGCAGCTCGAAGAATCGCGCGTAAACATGATGGCGCGCCGCTATCTGCGCGACCTTCGCCGCAACGCGATCATCGATTACCGCTAGGACGCTGGCTAAGGGCACCGAACAGGAGGCTGTTGCAGCATGACGCAGCGGACTTGCCTGCGCTCGGCGGCTCGGCCAAGCATCTGCTCCGTGACCGGGCCTTTTCCTTCCCCGCCTCTAGCCAGGCGCCGATCGCCAATGACGGCACGCACATGATTGCGCCGCTCGCCGTTGCGCTGGGCGATCCGGCCGGGATTGGCGCCGAAGTTACCGCCAAGGCCTACGCGGAGGCGGAAGCCCGCGCGCTGCCCTGTTTCTTCGCCGTCGGCAGCCGCCGCGCCTTGACGGCGGCGTGGAAGGGTCCGGTCGTCACCATTGAAACGCCCGGCGATGCGCCGCGCATTTTCGACGACGCCTTGCCGCTGATCGAAGTCGAACATGACGAGGAAATCCGGTTCGGTGCGCCGACGCTTGAGGGGGCCCGCTGCGCGCTCGACAGTCTCGAACTGGCAACGGGCCTCGTGAAAAGCGGCGCGGCCGGTGCGCTCGTGACCGCACCGCTGTCGAAGGCGCAGCTGAACGCCATCGGCTTCAATCATCCGGGCCAGACGGAGTTCGTCGCCGAACGCTGCGGTATCGCGGCCAGCAACGTGGCCATGATGCTGGCGGGCCCGGAGCTGCGCTGCGTACCTGTTACCATGCATGTCAGCATCGCGTCCGTCCCGGCGCTGCTGACGCAGGAACTGGTCGAATCGCGAATACGCGCTACTGTCCGCGGCCTCATTCGCAACTTCGGCATTATCCGCCCGCGCATCGCGGTTGCCGGCCTCAACCCCCATGCCGGTGAGAACAACCTGATGGGTGATGAGGAGGACCGAATCATCCGCCCGGCGCTGGCCGCGCTTGCCGGTGAGCCGTTCGACCTGTCCGGCCCCTGGCCCGCCGACACGCTGTTCCACCCGCGCGCGCGCAGCCGCTACGACGCTGCCATCTGCATGTACCACGACCAGGCGCTGATCCCGGTGAAGACGCTTCACTTCGACGAGGGTGTGAACCTGACGCTTGGCCTTCCCATCGTCCGCACCAGCCCCGACCACGGCACCGCTTTCGACATTGCCGGTCAGGGAATCGCGCGGCCCGATGCCATGGCCGCGGCGATCGCGCTTGCGGACCACTGCGCGCAGCAGCGAAAGCTCTACGACCGGGAAGCCGGATGACCGGCAAACTCGACCTCCCGCCGCTGCGGGATGTGATCGAGACCCACGGGCTGCGCGCCAGGAAGGCGCTCGGCCAGAACTTTCTTCTCGACCCCAACCTCCTGGCCAAGATCGCGCGCATACCCGGCGACCTGTCCGGCGAGGCAGTCTACGAGGTCGGACCCGGCCCCGGGGGCCTGACCCGGGCGCTGCTGCAGGCGGGGGCCTCGGTGACCGCCGTCGAACGCGATGCCCGCTGCCTTCCCGCCCTCGCGGAAATCGCCGCAGCATCAGGCGGCAAGCTCACGGTTATCGAGGGCGACGCGCTTGAGATCGACGAGTCCGCGCGGATGCACTGCGCCCATGTCGTTGCCAACCTGCCCTACAATGTGGGGACAGCCCTCCTCACCCGCTGGCTGGAGGCGGACTGGCCGCCCTGGTGGCGCTCGCTCTCGCTGATGTTCCAGAAGGAGGTCGCACAGCGGATCGTCGCCGCGCCGGGGTCCGGTGCCTATGGCCGCCTTTCGGTTCTCGCCCAGTGGCGCAGCCATGGGCGGATCGCCATGACCCTGCCCGCCCGCGCCTTCACACCGCCGCCGAAGGTCGAATCGGCGGTGGTGCACATCACGCCCGACGAGGAACCACCGGGCGTCGGCCCCGCCGCGCTGTCCCGCCTGACCGCGGCGGCATTCGGTCAGCGGCGAAAGATGCTGCGCGCCAGCCTGAAGGCCGTGCCCGGCGCGCTGGACGCCCTGGCGGCGCTTGGCATCGACGAAACCCGCCGCCCGGAAACGCTAACCGTCGAGGAGTTCGTCGCCATCGCGCGCGCGCTCTAGTCTCTTGGGTTCGGACCCTAGTTCGTAGCGGGCGTTTCCGCTTCGCTATCCACGTCGGCATCGGTTGCCGCGACTTCGATCGCTGGCGGTCCGGCCTCGATCGCCGCGCTCAGGGCAGACGCCGCCGCGCATTCCTCGCGGCAGAGTTCGCGGATGCGCGCGAGATTTTCCTCGGCCCGCGCGACGGCACCGCGCGCGACCAGCGCCTCGCCCTGCTCCTGCAGGGCGGTCACGTTCGTCGGGTCTATGGTCAGCCCTTCGCGGTAGAATTTCACCGCGCGCCCGGGCAGGCCGAGCGCCTCGTGCGCCCGCGCCATGCCGAGATAGGCTCGCACATTCTTCGGATCGACGGCCAGCGCCGTTTCGAATTGCAGGATCGCCTCTTCCGGCTGGTCCCTGCTCAGCAGCCCCTCGCCGTCCAGCGTCAGGCTGTGCGACTGGGGCGCGATGCCGGGCTCCGTCGGCGCACAGAAGGCAACGCTGGACAGGCCGCCGAGGATCGCTACCGCACCGGCAATCGTAATCATCTTGTTCATCGTCAGACTCACTCCCTTGATCCCGGCGTCTAGCATCGCTTTTCGAAACGGGCGATGAAGAAGCCGTCGCACCCCTCTGTACGCGGGTGCAGTGTCTTTTTCTCCGCAAGCACGAACCCGTCCGCCGGGAACGCCGCGGCCTGTTCTTCGCCTTCCTCCGGCAGCAGGGAGCAGACGGCGTAGGTCAGCGAGCCGCCCGGCGCGGTCATGTCCGCCCCCAGTGCCAGCAGCCGCGCCTGCACCTCAACCAGCTTCGCGATCCGCTTCGGCGTCACGCGCCAGCGCGCCTCGGGATTGCGCCGCCACGTGCCCGTTCCCGAACAGGGTGCATCGATCAGGACCGCATCAACTTTCCCGACAAGGTCAGAGAGCGCGTCCATCTCGCGGTCCGGGTTAAGCAGCCGGGTCTCGATGATCGCCGCGCCTGCCCGCTCGGCGCGCGGCGGCAGCGCCTGCAATCGCCGCCGGTCCGTATCGCTCGCGATCAGCCGCCCCTGGTTCTGCATGGCCGCTGCCAGCGCCAGCGTTTTCCCGCCCGCGCCCGCACACAGGTCGAGGACCGTCATACCGGGCTTCACCCCGGCCATCTGCGCGATCCGCTGGCTGCCCGCATCCTGAACCTCGACCAGCCCATCGAGATATTCCGGCCGCCGCGACACATCCTCGGGCGCGCCGGTCAGCGCATCCGGCAAGCCCGCCAGCGGCTCGCCCAGGTGCAGCAGCTCCTCGCGCCGCGCCTTCAGCCGGTTCACGCGCAGATCGATGGGCGCGCGTTCGAGGAGCGCGGGGTCCGCCGCGCCGCCCAGCCGTTCGAGCAGCCATTGCGGTGCCAAGCCTCTCTCGGCAGGCTGGTCCTCATCGGTGAGCGGCGCGGGCGCATGCCCCTCACCGGTAAAATGCGGCGCCAGATCCGGCCGGGCACCAAGGATGGCCGCACGCCCTGACCGTGGACGCTCCGCCAGTGCCCGGATCGCTTCGTAAACCAGCGCGCGCACCGCCCGCCGATCCTTCGACCCGGCATAGCGGCGCGTGCGGAAATAGTCGGCGATCAGGACATCTGCAGACGGCCCCTGGTCCCGCGCGGCGGCTATGATCGAATCGAGCAGCTCGATGGCCGCCTGCGTTCGCGCCTCGGACCTCATGGGATATCAGCGCGTGGGATAGTTCGGCGCTTCCCGGGTGATGCTGACGTCATGAACGTGACTTTCCTGCAGGCCTGCGCCCGTGATCTGCACGAACTGGGCCCGCTCCTGAAGGTCGGCGATCGTCCGGGAACCCGTGTAGCCCATCGCCGCCTTCAGCCCGCCGGCCAGCTGGTGCAGCACATCGGCGGCGCGGCCCTTGTAGGGAACCTGCCCCTCGATCCCCTCGGGAACCAGCTTCATCTGGTCCTTGATATCCTGCTGGAAATAACGGTCGGCGGAGCCCCGCGCCATCGCGCCGACACTTCCCATGCCGCGATAGGATTTGTAGCTACGGCCCTGATACAGGAAGGTTTCTCCTGGTGCCTCCTCGGTGCCGGCAAGCAGCGACCCGACCATCGCCGCGCCCGCCCCGGCCGCGATCGCCTTCGCCATGTCGCCCGACGTGCGGATACCGCCATCGGCGATGACCGGGATGCCGGATTTCGACGCACGTGCCGCTGCGTCTACGATGGCGGTAAATTGCGGTACGCCCACGCCTGCGACCACCCGCGTGGTGCAGATGGAGCCCGGGCCGATGCCCACCTTGATGCAGTCCGCACCGGCGTCGATCAGAGACTGCGCCGCATCGCCCGTCGCGACATTTCCGGCAATGATCTGAACGGTGTTCGACAGTTTCTTTATACGCGAGACCGCCTCCGCCACCCGGCTGGAATGGCCGTGCGCGGTGTCCACCACCACCACATCGCATTCCGCATCGATCAGCGCCTCGGTCCGTTCGAAGCCTGCATCGCCCACTGTCGTCGCCGCCGCCACGCGAAGGCGTCCGCTCGCGTCCTTTGTTGCGCTGGGATAGTTCACCGCCTTCTCGATGTCCTTCACCGTAATCAGCCCAATCAGGTGAAAGTCATCATCGACCACCAGCAGCTTCTCGATCCGCCGCTTGTGAAGCAGGCGGCGCGCATCCTCATGGCTTACACCCGGCGGTACGGTGGCCAGGTTGTCCTTCGTCATCAGCTCGCTGACGGGCTGACCCATATTCTCGGCAAAGCGCACGTCGCGGTTGGTGAGAATACCCACCAGCTTGCCCGGATCGCCGGATCCGCCACGTTCTGTCACGGGGATCCCGCCAATCTTGTACCGCGCCATCAGCTCCAGCGCATCGCCCAATGTCTGGTCGGCGCGCATCGTCAGCGGATTGACGACCATGCCCGATTCGAAGCGTTTTACCTGCCGCACGGCGGCGGCCTGCTCCTCGACCGTCATGTTGCGGTGAAGGACGCCCATGCCGCCGATCTGCGCCATCACGATCGCCATGTCCGCCTCAGTCACGGTATCCATCGCCGCCGACAGGATCGGCGTATTCAGCTCGATCTCCCTGGTCAGGCGCGAACGCAGCGAAACCTCGGACGGCATCACTTCGGACGCCTGCGGTACCAGCAGCACATCATCGAACGTCAGGGCGGTACGGATATCGGTCATGGAAGGGCGCGCGCTCCTGTCAGGCGGGGACGAGCTGCAGGCATGGCGCGACTCGTCCGGGGAGCGCCGCCTAATACCCCGGAGCTACCCCAGCCGCTAGGGCGTATCGGCCGCAGGGACGATCGCAGACTCAAGCCAGGCCGGACGTGGCGAGTCCCTGTTGAGGAGGCGTATCAGCTGCTCGATCAATTCTAGGTCGGCGATGGCGCCGCTGTAATCGATATCGGCATCGGCTTCGTCGCTGGGCCGGTGATAGCGGAGGCGGCCATAGTCGCCGCCGAGAAAATTACCCTCGCCAGCACCCATGATACCGGAGATGATCAGCGCGGGTACACCGGCTTCCGCAAAGGGCAGGTGGTCGGACCGCCTGTAGAAGGCTTGCGCGCCCTCTAGCGTTCGCAGCGTTCGACCCCGCGCCGAGGCGATCCCGCTGATGAGCGGGTCCATGTTCGTCAGACCCTCCCCCAGCACGCCAACGGATTCCGCAAATCCCCGCGCGGCCACGGTATCCAGCCCCAGGGCGAGGACCATTTTCTTAAGTGGCACCGGTGGGTTATCGGCGAAATGTCGCCCCCCGAATAAGCCGCCCTCTTCCGCGCCGGTCGCCAGAAAGATGACTGACCGCGGCGCAGGCGTTCTGGCAAGACGCCGCGCCATCTCGATCAGCATCGCCACTCCCGATGCGTTATCGACGGCGCCATTGCAGATCCGGTCCGCTGCCTCCTCCGGCGCGCAAACGCCCTGTGCATCATGATGCGCGAGGAGAACGATATACTCGTCCGGTAACTCGGTACCGCGCACCAGTCCCGCGATATTGGCTGTTTGGACGGACTGGCCGTGAAGCGGCGCGGCAAACTCCTGCTGCCATTCCCCATCGAACACGGGCAGCAGCCCGATTTCGGCAAAATGCGTCTCGATATAGCGGCGTGCTGTTTCATCCCCCGCGGTCCCCGGCGCACGCCCCTCGAGGGCATCATCGGCAAGAATGTCGATATGCGCCGCCATCCGCGCCTCGGTGTCGCCCATCGGCCCCGGTTCCGGCGAAGACGCCGGCGCGCAGGCGAGCGTGACGGCCGCCGCAGCCGTTGCGACAAGGGGAACAACTCTCATGGCAGCCGCCTATCAGGCAGCGCCTAATGCCGAAAGGCGCTCAGGTCCCTGCGACCCCGATGGCCCGGCCTCCGGCTGCCGGCACCGTGCGATCCTCGATATTGATCAGGTCGCGGGCCAGGGACAGCGCCGCGTAGAATTCCCTGCGCGCGCACAGGTTGGCGATTTCGCCGACCGTCCGGCTCAAGCCCGCACCGCGAACGTCCCAAAGATCGCCGCCCAGATGCCCGGAAATGCGGTCGAGATGAGCTTCGACAGGGCCTGTCTCGAGATATGCGGACATAATCTCGAAATAGAGCTGGCGCGCCGGCGTCGTGGCCTCCTCGGCCCGCATCAGGTCGCGCCCGCGCAGGACTGCCGCCCGCGTTTCCAGAAGCAGCTCCGTTCGTCGCTGCCCATTAGCGAGCATGGCACCGTTCACGACGAGCCGCTCGCCAGGTTTCAGCACCAGCTTCAGCCCCATGGGTCATATCGCCAACCGGTCATCACAGCGTCGACACCTAGGAACGAAGCCTTACGATCCTCCTAACCCTGCCGGAATAAGGCAGGCGTGCGATCCAAACGAACGCGGGCCGGACACCGCCTCTCACGCTGAAAGGAGCATCCGGCCCGAGCCGCAGATCAAGGTGCGTTCGCCCTTAGGCGATAGCCTCCACATAGGCGATCCAGAAGTCTGCCAGCGTGATGTCATCGGGGTCATCCGCCTCCTCGAACGCGGCAATCGCCGCGTCGTAATTTTCGAGGCGCGTCAGGGCGATGCCCTTGCGGATGTTCAGGTCGCGCATGTCAACGCCGCCCTGCTCCATTGCGCGGTCATAGTAGGTCACCGCCTTCGCATATTCACCGATGGCGGTGTAATCATTGGCAAGGCTGGCCGCGAGCGTGCCGTCGCTCTCGGCTTCGACCTCGGGCTCCAGCTCGACCAGAACCTCCAGCGGATCCGGCTCGCCGACGGCTTCCTTCACGGAAAGGACCTGCGGGTCGTCGGCGCTCAGGATACCGGCGGCGATCGCGCGGTTCAGAACCGCCGACGCCTCACCGATGCTGCGGCCGCGATCGGCGATGTCGGCGTAATTCAGATAGTCGTTCCCATCGGCCATGCCGTCGGCGAACTCGATCAGGCGCCAGCCGTTCAGCAGGTACGTATCATCGAGATTGCGCTCGTCACGGTAGAGAAGGACGAGGTTCCGGATCGTCTGCCCGTCCGGATAGGCGGCGTAGAAGCGCTTCAGCGGCTCACGCATCTCCTCGCCAAGCTCCAGACCCTTGGTGAAGTGGTTGAAATACCAGTCCTGCTCGGCGGGTTGACCGCTGGCCGCCGCCGCGTCCAGCGCCTTGTCATAGGCGGCATAGGCGGCCGCCTCATTATTCATCCGGGAATGGATAACGCCGACATTATAGTAGGTCGCCGGCTCACCGGGCTGAAGCTCGACGATACGATTGAAATGCATCAGGGCCGTCGGATAGTCCTCGTTGGTGACGGCCGTGTTGGCCAGGCGGCTGCGGAACTGCAGCTCGCGCTCCGGCGTCAGGCCGCCGCTGCCGGAATTCAGCATGCCCAGCAGCGCCTCGTCGAGAAGCGGGTCGTTATTCGTTTGGATCGCAATGTTCAGCAGCACCTGGTTCGCGACGAACACGTCGTCGGCATTGCCCGGATCGGCGATCACGCCGCGCAGCGCAGCCTCTGCCGTCGGATAGTCCTGAGCCTCGAACGCCTCGTTGGCTGCGGCGATCGCGTTGCGCCCGTCGCGGGAGAGGTCCACCTTCCATTCTTCGGCTTCCTGCGCGGCGGCGGGCTGAGCCACCATGATCGTTGCGGTACCGGCACCCAGCGCCAGCGCTGCCCCAAGGGCAATCTGTGAAATCAGCTTCATGGTGTCCTCATGCTCCCAGTTATTCTTGTCTAGAAATTCGGTTTCCGCTGTCTGGCGGCTATGCATCGCCGTCCCCGGCATGCGTCAACCCTCATCAAGTTTCAGTTGCAACTATACCCGGCGCTGCCTGAACCCCGCTTTAACCTTCCCAATAACGGTTTTCGCTCGCAAAGGATGCAAAAGCGGGCCGCGGCGGACATAGGAGGCAGTATATGCAGGATGAAGGTGGCGAACTAGCGGGGGCTGCAGGGGCTGCGGTCGAGGCAACCGTGCGCCAGCCTGCAGAGCTGGTAAACGCCAAGCTCCTTGAAATCAGCACCAGTTTCTATCTTGCTCTTCCCAATATCATCGCCGGGGTCGTCTTCCTTCTTATCGCGTGGGTGATGGGAAAGTTCGTCCGGCGCGGTATCGCCGCCATCGCCCGCCGCAGGGGGCGCCCCGATCTCGGCAACGTTGCGGGCTCGCTGACCCAGGGCGTGTTCATGCTCGCCGCGATCCTGATCGCCGCCGCCATCGTCTTTCCGAGCGTGTTGCCCGCCGATGTGCTCGCAACCCTCGGGATCGGGTCCGTCGCCATCGGCTTCGCCTTCAAGGACATCTTGCAGAACCTCTTCGCCGGTCTCCTGATCCTGATCCGCCGTCCCTACATGGCCGGTGATGAGATCAAGGTGGGCGAGTTCGAGGGCACGGTAGAATCGATCGAAAGCCGCGCCACCATGCTCCGCACCTACGACAACCGCCGCGTCGTCATTCCGAACAGCGATATCTATACCAAGTCCGTGGTCGTCCTGACCGCCTACCCCACGCGCCGCGACGAATATGACGTGGGCATTGGCTATGGCGAAGATCCCATGGCGGTCTGCGAGCGGTTTCGCGAAGCCGTGCGCGACGTCCCCGGCGTCATGACCGACCCCGGCCCCGAATGCTTCCCATGGGAACTCGCCGCCAGCACCTTTACGCTCCGCGTCCGCTGGTGGGTGCTGGCCGAGCGCAGCGACCTCGTCCAGACCCGCGCCCGCGTTCTCAACGCCATTTTCCAGGCCGCGCTCGAAGACGACATCGACCTGCCCTACCCAACCAGCGTTAGCCTCGTGAAGGGCGACCGTCTTGACGATGCGCTCTTGGAAGCGGGGGCCGCGGCGGACGGCGGGGTGTCGGCGCCGGACCTCGGCGAGGAGAAACGGCCGTAGCGAGCCGTGAACCGCGCCGACGGCCCATCCCCTCGCAACGCGGCCAAGTGAAGAGGCAGCCCTTCTCAATGCAGCGGGCGCTCGCCAAACAGCACCGCGGGTCCACATCCGACCAAAGGGATTTGTGAGGCGCGAAAGGCGGAGCCGCCGGGAAACCCGCCAGAGCAATGTCCACCGATCTCTTCGGCGAGCCCCTACGACCTCAAACGCCACCCCTCATCCCGGCGAAAGCCGCGATCCATCTCCTCGAAAGCGATACCAGGCCGAACCCGTCCGACCTTTCCCCACCCGTCATCCCGGCGAAAGCCGGGATCCATCTCCTCGAAAGCGCTACCAGGCCGAACCCGCACGAGGTGGATCCCGGCGTTCGCCGGGATGACGGCATAAATGCAGGCGCTTACTCGTCCCTATCCTCGCCCTCGCTTTCGCCCTCGCTCACAGCGTCACCCGCCGGCAACTCCGCATCGATCACGGCACCGGGCGCTTCGACGGTGTCGACGCCCTCGCCCTGATCGTCGGCGTGATCCTCGTCCCCGTCTTCTTCGAGGATCTTGGCGGCCGAGACGACCTGCTCGTCCTTGCCGACCTTGAACAGCGTCACGCCCTGCGTCACCCGCCCGGTAATGCGGACATTCTCAGTGCGCGTGCGGATCAGCTTGCCCTGGTCGGTCACCAGCATCAGCCCCGCCCCCTCTTCCACCGGAAAGCTGGCGACTACGGGACCCGTCTTGTCGGTCACGTCGAGGTTGGTGATCCCCTGCCCGCCGCGGTTCGCGCGCCGGTAGTGATGCGATGACGTCCGCTTGCCGAACCCGTTCGCGCTCACCGTCAGCAGGAATTCTTCCGCATCAGCAAAGGCTTCGGTTCGCTCGGCGTCCAGCTCTTCGCGGAAATAGGCGTCGCGCTCGTCCGGCGTCGCGTCGAAATTGCGAATGACCGACAGCGACATGACCTCATCGCCGTCCTTCAGCGTCATCGCCCGCACGCCCGTCGACGTGCGCGACTGAAATTCGCGAATGTCGGTCGAGGAAAAGCGGATCGCCTTGCCCTGGCGGCTGGCGAGAAACACGTCATCGTCATCGGTGCAGAGCGCCACGCCGATAAGGGAATCGTCCGATCCCTCCTCGAAGCGCATGGCGAGCTTCCCGCGCGTCGGAATGTTCGTGAACGCATCCATCGCGTTCCGCCGCGCGGAACCCTTCCGCGTGGCAAAGACGACATTCAAATCGCCCCACTCCGCCTCGTCCTCGGGCAGCGGCAGGACGGTCGAAATCGTCTCGCCCTCTTCCAGTGGCAGCAGGTTCGCCATCGCCCGTCCGCGCGACTGCGGCGAGCCCTCCGGCAGCTTCCAGACCTTCATCCGGTACACCTTCCCGGCAGAGGAGAAGAACAGCACCGGCGTATGGGTCATCGTCACGAACAGCTGCGTGACAACGTCCTCGTCCTTCATGTTGAGGCCGGACCGGCCCTTTCCGCCACGCCGCTGCGCCCGGTAGACGCCCAGCGGCACGCGCTTGATGTAACCGGTCAGCGTGACCGTCACGACCATCTCTTCGCGCTCGATCAGGTCTTCGTCGTCGATGTCGTCCAGATAGGGCACGATCTCCGTGCGCCGCTCGGTCGCGTAGCGGTCGCGGACCTGCTCCAGCTCCTCGCGCATCACGCTGAACAGCCGCGGCCGGTTCGACAGGATGTCGAGCAGGTCCTCGATGGCAAAGCTGATCTCTTTCAGCTCGCCCGCAATCTCCTCGCGGCCAAGCTGGGTTAGGCGGTTGAGGCGCAGGTCGAGGATCGCCTTGACCTGGCGTTCGGACAGCCGGTAGCTCTCACCCTCGACCGCCGCGCCGCGCACACCGTCGCCTTCGACCAGCGCGATATACTCGGCGATTTCGCCAACCGGCCAGTCCTTTGCCAGCAGTTTTTCGCGCGCATCCAGAGGTGAGGACGCGCCGCGGATCATGGCGACAACCTCGTCGACATTGGTCACCGCAACGACCAGGCCCAGCAAAATATGCGCCCGCTCGCGCGCCTTGTTCAGGTCGAATTTCGCCCGCCTCGTAATGACCTCTTCGCGGAACCGGATGAACGCCTCGATGATGTCGCGAAGGTTCAGAAGCTCCGGACGCCCGCCGCGAATGGCCAGCATGTTGAAGGCAAAGCTCGATTGCGCGGGCGTGTGACGATAGACCTGGTTCAGAACCACTTCGGGCGTCGCGTCCCGCTTCAGGTCCATGACGATCCGCACGCCGTCGCGGTTCGATTCGTCGCGCATGTCCGCAACGCCCTCGACCCGCTTGTCCTTCACCGCCTCGGCGATCTTCTCGACAAGGCCGGCCTTGCCCACCTGGAACGGAATCTCGGTCAGGATCAGCGCCTGGCGGTCGCCCTTCTCCTCGACCTTGTACCGGGCGCGCATGATGACCGAGCCGCGGCCCGTGGTGTAGGCCGACTGCAGCCCGCCCTGGCCCATCACCGTCGCGCCGGTCGGAAAATCGGGCGCCGGGACATGTTCCATCAGCTCTTCGGCCGTCACGGCCGGGTTCTCGATATAGGCGAGGGCCGCATTGACGACTTCGCCCAGGTTATGCGGCGGAATGTTCGTCGCCATGCCGACGGCAATGCCGCCCGCGCCGTTCACCAGCAGGTTCGGGAAGCGCGCGGGCAGGACGGCGGGCTCGCTCTCCGACCCGTCATAATTCTCGATGAAGTCGACCGTGTCCTTGTCAAGGTCGGTCGTCAGCTCTTCCGTCACGCGGGCGAGGCGCGCCTCGGTATAACGCATGGCGGCCGGCGCATCGGGGTCCATCGAGCCGAAATTGCCCTGTCCGTCGATCAGCGGCACGCGCATCGACCAGTCCTGCGTCATGCGCGCCAAGGCGTCGTAGATCGCGCTGTCACCGTGCGGGTGATATTTACCCATGACGTCACCGACGATGCGCGCCGACTTCCGGTACGGCCGCCCGGCAACGTAGCCGTTTTCAAAGGCGGAATAGAGGATGCGCCGGTGGACCGGCTTCAGCCCGTCGCGCACATCGGGGAGCGCGCGGCTGACGATCACGCTCATCGCGTAATCGAGGTAGGAGGTCTTCATCTCCTCCGTGATGGAAATCGGGCGGATGTCGTCCGGTCCGCCGCCGGTCATGCCATTATCTGCGTCCAAGGGATCCCCCAAAAGCTCACCTGATCTGCGAGCGTCATAAACCTGTCACTAAGGCCTTACGCGCACACGCGCGCGAGGACCACCGAAAAGGCTGGTTTTCGCGAGCCCGCCGCCTGTTATTCGGCGCTGCCCTGCCCTATGTCGCGCGCTCGAGGAGATCTGACGGCCATGACAGCACCCATCCACATCGTCGGCGGCGGTCTCGCCGGGTCCGAGGCTGCCTGGCAGGTCGCCCGCGCCGGCCTTCCCGTGATCCTGCACGAGATGCGTGGCCCTTACACGACCGACGCCCATGACACGGACCGGTTGGCGGAACTCGTCTGCTCTAACAGCTTTCGCTCCGACGACGCCACCGCCAGCGCCGTTGGTGTCCTCCACGAGGAGATGCGCCGCCTCGGCTCGCTCATCATGGAGTGCGGCGACCGGGCCAGCGTCCCGGCAGGCTCGGCCCTTGCCGTTGACCGCGCCGTCTTCGCCGGTGCCGTCACCGACGCCATCGAGGCGGAACCGCTGATCGAGATCCGCCGCGAGCGCATCGAAACGCTGCCGGGAGCAGATGAAGGCCAGTGGATCGTCGCCACCGGCCCTCTCACCGCCACCCCGCTTGCCGAGGACATCCGCCGCCTGACGGGCGAGGACCAGCTCGCCTTCTTCGACGCCATCGCGCCCATCGTGCACCGCGATTCGATCGACATGGACACCGCCTGGTTCCAGTCGCGCTGGGACAAGGGCAGCGGCAAGGACTACATCAACTGCCCCCTCGACGAGGCGCAGTATGAGGCGTTCATCGACGCTCTCCTCGCCAGCGAAAAGGCCGACTTCAAGAACTGGGAAGAATCGACGCCCTATTTCGAGGGCTGCATGCCCATCGAGATCATGGCCGCCCGCGGCCGCGAAACGCTGCGCTTCGGCCCCATGAAGCCCGTCGGCCTCACCAATCCCGCCACCGGCAAACGCGCCCACGCCGTCATCCAGCTTCGACAGGACAATGCGCTCGGTACCCTTTGGAACATCGTCGGCTTCCAGACCAAGATGAGGCACGGCGAACAGGTGCGCGTCTTCCGCACCATTCCCGGCCTCGAGAATGCCGAGTTCGCGCGCCTAGGCGGCCTGCACCGCAACACCTTCATCAAGTCGCCCGTCCTTCTCGACGAGACCCTGCGCCTGCGCGCGCGCCCGAACATCCGCTTCGCCGGCCAGATCACCGGCTGCGAGGGTTATATCGAAAGCGCATCCGTCGGCCTGATGGCGGGCCGCTATGCCGCCGCCGAGGCGCGCGGCGAAACCCCGGCCATCCCGCCCCGTACCACCGCCCACGGCGCGCTCCTCGCCCACATCACCGGCGAGGCGGAAGCCGAGACCTTCCAGCCCATGAACGTCAATTTCGGCCTGTTCCCGCCGCTTGCGCAGAAACACCATAAACGCGAGCGAAAGGCTCTCTACGCCAGCCGCGCCCTAACGGATCTCGACGAATGGCAGGGCCTCCGCGCCGCAGCGGAGTAAGCGCGCAAACACCCCCTCCACCGTCATTCCCGCGAACGCGGGAATCCAGTGAGTGCAGAGCCTTCCTTAGCGGCCTTAACGGCGACAGCCGAGCGCTCTGGATTCCCGCGTTCGCAGGAATGACGGGATTTGGAGGCGAACTCGCCCCCGTCCCCCTCAGGGCACCAAAATCAACTCGCCATTCTCCACCCGCCAGCCGCTCAGCTGGTTCAGGAACGCCATCCCAAGCAAATTCTGGTCCAGCCGCCCCCGGTTCACGCTGACCCGCTGGTCGCTCAGCAGCAGCCCGCCAATCTCCAGCGACTCAAGCCGCGCCCCAGCGATCGGCACCAGCCCGTTTGCCGTCGACGCCATGCCGTCGAACGTCAGGCGCTCCTCCGGCCACCCGGCTCGCGCCGCTGTCTCCATCGTCAGCACGATATCGGTCGCGCCGGTATCGACCAGGAACGTCGTCGGCTCGCCGTTCACTTCGCCCCGGATGTAATAATGGCCGTCCTCGCGCGCGCGCAGCCGCAATTCATCCCCCTCGATGACCGGACTGGCCGGATCGAGCGCAGAGCGCAGCGTCGGCCACTGCGCCACCAGAAAGATCAGGCCGCCGAAAATCAGCACCCAGCTCAGCGCCATTTTCGCGCTCTGACCGAACCCGATGCTCTTCAGCCGCGGGATCAGCGCCAGCAGGATCAGGACGGCAAAGCCGACCAGCGACACCATTTGCGCCGTCGAAAAACTGTCCAGATCGCCCACCGCGAACTCCTAACCGGCAAACAGCGCAAACAGCGCGCACGCCAGCGATGTGGTGGCGATCGCGCTCAGCGCATAGATCAGCCGCTGCTGCCGCGCAGTCTTTTCGGTCAGGGTCTGACTCGCGGCGGCCATCTCCGCGACCACCTCGGCCAGCGCCACCGTTTCCGCCTGAACCCGCTCCAGTTCGCCGCGCAGCTCGATCAGCGCCGCCTCCGGTTCCTGGTCGACCACGACGGGGGCTGCCGCTCCGTTACCGCGCGCTGCATCGAAGACCTCGCGCGCCTTCTTTGCCATGGCCGGCGCATTTTCGAGCACAGTGCCCCACGGCACCAGCCCGATGATCGTCGCGACCGGAAGGGCCATCAGCCCGCCTCCTCTTTCCCGTTCAGCGTCATTCGCCACATGTCATAACCCGGTTCGACGCCGCTGGGCAGTTCCGCCGACAGCGGCGCATAGTCCATCGAGCTATCCATGTGCGTCAGCACCGCATGACCGGGCCGCAGCTCCTCGATCCAGGACAGGGTCAGGTCCAGATGGGCATGCGTCGGGTGCGGATTGCGGCGCAGCGCATCCACGATCCACAGGTCGCAGCCGCGCACCGCGTCCCGTCCCTCTGCGGTCAGGTCGTTCATGTCTGTCGAATAGCAGAACACCGCGCCGTCCGCCTCGAACCGAAAGCCCCAGGATGTGATCGGCCCATGCCTCTGCGGAAAGGCGCTGATGGTCATCGGCCCGACCTTGAACGGTCCGTCGATGGTAATCGCCTCCGCGCTCGCCCGGTACAGCTCCCGCCCCTCGAAGACATAGGCGAAGCGGTCGTAGAAATGGTCCCACGTGCCCTTCGCGGCATGGACGGGAATCGGGCGGCCCATCCTGTGCATCCATTGCCGCACATCGTCGATGCCGTGCGTGTGGTCCGCATGGCTGTGGGTCAGCAGCACAGCGTCCAGCCGCGTCAGCCCCGCATCCAGGCACTGCTCCCGAAAGTCCGGCCCGGTATCGACGATCACCTTATGCGCGCCGGCCTCGACCAGCACCGAAACCCGTCGGCGGCGGTTTTTCGGTTCGCCCGGGTCGCAGTGTCCCCAATCATTTCCGATGCGCGGCACCCCGGAGGACGTGCCGGAGCCCAGCATCGTCACCCTCATGCGGGGCGCTGCGCCTTCGAGAACAGCCGGTAGAAATTGTCCGTCGTCTGCGCGTCCAGCTCCTCGACGCTCACGCCGCGCTTCTCCGCCAGGAACGCCGCCGTATGCATGACGAAGGCGGGCTGGCAGGTTTTGCCCCGCTTCGGCACCGGCGCAAGGAACGGGCTGTCCGTCTCGATCAGGATGCGGTCGGCGGGCAGGCTCGCAGCCGTTTCCGCCAGATCGGCGGCGTTCTTGAACGTCACGATCCCCGACAGGGAAATGTAGAAGCCCAGATCGAGCGCCGCCTTCCCGAACGCTGCGCTCGCCGTGAAACAGTGGATGACGCCCGGATAGGTGCCCGTCTCCATTTCCTCGCGCATGATCGACAGCGTGTCCTCCTCCGCATCGCGGGTATGCACGATCAGGGGCAGCTGCGTTTCGCGGGCAGCGGCGATGTGGCGGCGGAAACTGCCCCGCTGCCGGTCGCGGTCGGACTTGTCGTAATAGAAATCGAGGCCGGTCTCGCCGATGCCGATCACCCTGTCGTGCTGGGCGCGCTCGACCAGCTTCTGTGTCGATACTTCCTCATGGCTGTCGGCCTCGTGGGGATGAATGCCCACGGAGGCCCAGATGTCCGGCTCCCGCTCCGCCAGCCCCACAACCTCGTCCCACTCGCTGGCGCGCGTCGAGATGCCGAGCATCCCCGTCACCCCGGCCTCGCGGGCGCGGGCGATGACGGCCTGCTGATCTTCGACCAGTCCCTCATAATTCAGGTGGCAGTGGCTATCGACGGCCATCAGGCAGCCTCCTCCTCCGGGCGCTCCATGCGCGGGAACACCCCTTCCGGCTTCGGCAGTTTCGTGCCGGTCTTCAGCTTGTTGCCCAGCGCCGCAAAACTCCGCTCACCCTGCGGAATTTCGAGCAGGTCCAGCAGCTTCGCCGCGCCGTCCGGAATCGCGGGCTGCGCCAGGATCGCCAGCTGCCGCACGGCATCCGCCGTCCGGTACAGCACAGACCCCATCGCCGCCGGATCGGTCTTCTTCAGCGCCCAGGGCTCGCGCCCGGCGAAATAGGCATTGGTCTCGCCCACCATCCGCCAGATCGCCTCCAGCGCCGTATGGATCTGGTACGTCGCCATATGCCCCTGCACCTCGGACAGCAGGCCCGACAGCGCCATGTCGAGCGCCTTGTCGGCGTTCGTCGGGCTGGTCGGCTCCGGCACCAGGCCCTCGCAGCTCTTCGCGATCATCGACAGGCAGCGCTGCGCCAGATTGCCAAGGTCGTTCGCAAGGTCCGCATTGGCCCGCGTAACGATGGCGTCCTCGGAATAAGCCCCGTCCCCGCCGAACGGCACTTCGCGCAGCAGGAAATAGCGAAGCTGGTCGACGCCGTAGCGCGCCGCCAACGCCAGCGGATCGACCACATGCCCGGACGATTTCGACATCTTCTTGCCGTCCCACAGCACGAAACCATGGCCGAACACCGCCTTCGGCAGCGCGATCCCCGCCGACATCAGGAAGGCGGGCCAGTAGACCGCATGAAACCGCACCACATCCTTGCCGATGATATGCACGTCGCACGGCCACCAGCCCTCGTGGCTCTCGTCCGGATAACCGACGCCCGTCAGGTAGTTCGACAGCGCGTCGAGCCACACATACATGACGTGTTTCTCATCGCCCGGCACCTTCACACCCCAGTCGAAGCTCGTTCGGCTGATCGACAGGTCGCGAAGCCCGCCCTCGACGAAGCTCTTCATTTCGTTCCGGCGATGGCCGGGCTGAACAAAGTCCGGCTGCTCGTCATAGAGCGCCAGCAGCTTGTCCTGATAGGCGCTCAGGCGGAAGAAATAGCTTTCCTCGACGGTCCATTCGACCGGCGTGCCCTCGGGCGACAGCTTCTCGCCGTCCTCGCCCTTCACCAGTTCCTTTTCGTCGTAATAGGCCTCGTCGCGGACCGAGTACCAGCCCTCATACTTGCCGAGGTAAATGTCGCCATTCGCCTCCATCCGGCACCAGATATCCTGCACCGCCGCATGATGGTCGGGCTCGGTCGTCCGGATATAGCGATCATATGAGATGTTAAGCTGCCGGTCCATCTCGACGAAATGGCTTGTCATTTCGGAAACATAGGCGCCGGGCTCTTCGCCCGCGTCCCGCGCCGCCTGCGCGATCTTCAGGCCATGCTCGTCCGCCCCGGTCAGGAAGAAGACGTCCTTCCCGTCCAGCCGGTGAAACCGCGCGATCGCATCCGTCGCGATCGCCTCATAGGCGTGGCCCATATGCGGCCGCCCGTTCGGATAGTTGATCGCGGTCGTGATGTAGAAACGCTTGGTCATACGGCCTTCGTTAAAGACGCGCGCGGCTGACGAGCCGGGCAAGCTGATAGGCGGTGGCGGTCGGATCGAGAGCCCGTGCCGGCGCCGACCCGGCAAGGTCACGCGCTTCTTCCCACAGGGCGATGGCCCCTTCAAGTCCGTCCGGCGGCCCGCGCTTTGCCGCATCGGCCAGGATCGACGGCACCAGCTCCAGGAACGCCTCGTAGCGTTCATGCGCGCCCTTCTGCCCGAGCTTTGCGGACAGGGAGCCGGCAAGCTGCGCCGCGCCCTGCCCCTTTGCCACGCGCATCGCGTTGATCGAGAGCATCATGTCGGGAACCTCGAGGCCGTGATAGCGCAGGGCGCGCCCCGGCGACCCACGCGCGGCCCTCAAGAGTTCAGGTTCGACTGGCTCGTCCAGATGCCGCGCCAGCACGGCCGCCACATCGTCATCGGACAGCGCCTTGAACGCCAGCGCGCGGCACCGGCTGCGGATCGTCGGCAGCAGCTTGCCCGGATTGTGGCAGACGAGGAAAAAAATCGTTTTCCTGGGCGGTTCTTCCAGGTTCTTCAGAAGCGCATTCGCCGCGTTCCGGTTCATCTCGCAGGCGCTGTCTACAAGAATGACACGCCAGTCCGACAGGGAAGCGTGGCTGGAAAGAACCTTCACGGCCTTGCGCGTGTCATCGACGATGATTTCAGTTCGCAGCTTCCCTGTTTTTTCGTTGATGGTCTTTACCAAGGTGCGAAGGTCGGGATGCGCGTCGGAATCGACCTTGGCCGACGCTTCCGAACCGTCTGCACCCGCAAAATCTTGCGAACCGCTCAGCACCATCTTCGCCGCCGCCGTTGCAAAGGTGCGCTTGCCGATCCCCGTCGGTCCGGTCAGCAGCCAGGCGTGGTGCGGCGTTCCCGAGCGCCACGCCGCCTCGAACGCTGCCCGCTGTTCCTGATGACCGACCAGCACGGCGCGTTCAGCCCGGCAGCAGCGCGTCGATTGCCGCCATGCACGCTGTGTGCACCGCGTCCTCGTCAGCGCTGGCGTCCACGACGACGATCCGCTCGTCCACCTCGGCGATGTCGCGAAAACCGGCACGGACCTCTTCGTGAAAGGCGAGGCCCTCTTCCTCGAACCGGGTTTCATCGCCGCCGCGCGCCGTGGTCCGCGACAGTCCGACCTCCGGCTCCACATCCAGCAGTAACGTCAGGTCGGGCCACAGCCCCTCCGTCGCAATGTAATGCAGCGCGATCAGCTCATCGGAGGCCAGCCCCCGCCCCGCGCCCTGATAGGCCAGCGTCGAGTGGGCATAGCGGTCGGAGATCACCCAGACCCCCTCTTCCAGCGCAGGCCGGATCAGGCGCTCGACATGATCGGCCCGCGCGGCGTTCATCAGCAGCGCCTCGGCGCGGCCGCCCCAGCGGTCCGCCTTCCCGCCAACCAGCAGAGCCCGGATCGCCTCCGCGCCGTCCGTGCCGCCCGGTTCGCGCGTTGTCTTCACGCTCAGCCCCCGCGCCGACAGCGCCGCCGCCAGCCTTTTCACCTGCGTACTCTTCCCGCTGCCTTCACCGCCCTCGAAGGAAATGAACCGCCCGCGCGGAAACGCTTCCTCGGTCAGCCGGTCGGCAATTTCATCTGCGTCATCTTCTGTCATGACCTCAGGAAAACAGCGCCATCAGGTTCGACCAGGCGCGCCCGAAAAAGCCGGCTTCCTCGACCGCTTCGGCCGCAACCACCGGAACGCTCTGTTCAGGCAGGCCGCCCGCCTTCACGATCAGGCGCCCAACTTCCTGGCCCGCGGCCAGCGGTGCGGGCAGCGGGCTTTCATAGACGATCCGCGCCTCCACGCCGGACGTGATGGCCGCCGGAATGGTCAGCGTGGCCCCATCGGCAACGGTCAGCGGCACGTCGTCCGCGCTGCCGCCTGCAACCGGGGCGCGCCCGACCACGACGCCCGGCTGCATCTGCACGCCCTCGAACGCATTGAAGCCCCACTCCATGAACCGCACCGATTCGTCGGTCCGGTCGCTCTGCGACTGCAGGCCCGACACCACCATGACCAGACGGCGGCCGTTCCGTTCTGCGGCGCCGGTAAAGCCGTAACCCGCCGCCTCCGTATGCCCGGTTTTCAGGCCATCGGCGCCCTGCACCCGGCCAAGGATCGGATTCCGGTTCGCCTGCGTGATCGGCTGGCCCGACATCGTCTCGCCATAGGTGAACTCGTCGAGTGTGTAGAAGCGTTCGTACAGCTCCGGATGGTTCAGGATCGTCGCCTCGGCGATCTTGCCGAGGTCGCGCGCCGTCACATATTCATTTTCGTCCGGCCAGCCATTGGCCGTCGTGAAGTTCGACCCGGTCAGACCGATCTCCCGGCCCATCGAATTCATTGCGTCGGCAAAGGCGGGCACCGTTCCGGCGATACACTCCGCCAACACCACCGAAGCGTCATTCCCGGAAGCTGTGACGACCCCGTCCAGAAGCTCCTCGACTGTCGGCTCTGCATTCACCTTCAGGAACATGGTCGAGCCCTGGTTCGACCATTGCCGCCAGGTTTCGGGGCGCACCAGGCAGGTCTTGTCCAGGTCCAGCCGGCCCTTGTCGATCAGGTCGAAGGCGACCAGCGTCGTCATCATCTTGGTCATCGACGCCGGGGGAATCGGCTCGTCGGCCCCTTCCTCGAACAGCACGAGGCCCGCCGTCAGGTCTTTCATATAGGCAAAGGGCGCGCGCGGATCGTAGCTCTGTGCGCCAAGCGGCGCGGCCAGCGCGGCGGCGGCCAGCAGGGCGGTGGGCAGGGCAGCGGCTTTTGCGAAACGGCGAGCGGTCATGAATGTCCCTTACTGATACTCTGATGTTGCCGGTGACTAACTGGCAGGGGCGGCGATGATGCGAGCCTCTCGATAGCCGCCGCGCCGCACTCTCGCCAGCACCGTTTCGGCCTCCTCGTCATCCGCAAACGGACCAAGCCTTACGCGGATCAATCCATTGCCCGCGTCCTGCAGCACCGCCCGACCGTAATCCGCCAGCGCACCGGCCAGCGCCCGCGCCCGGCCACGGTCCGACAGCGCCGCCACCTGGATGTAGACCGGGCCGCTTACAACAGTCGCAGGGGTTGGCGGTGGCGGCCGTTCGGCGGGCTCCCAGCCTTCCGGATAGATCCGCGTCACCCGCACCCGCGCCACGCCCGCTGCTTCCATCCCGATCAGCTGCGCGGCGCGGCGCGACAGGTCGATGACGCGGTTGTGCGCGAAGGGACCGCGGTCGTTGACCCGCACCTCGATCTCCCGCCCGTTATCGAGGTTCTCGACCCGCACCCAGCTCGGCAGCGGCAGCGTGCGGTGCGCGGCGGTCAGCGCATTCTGGTCGAACCGCTCGCCGTTCGCCGTCGGCTTTCCGTGAAAATTCGGGCCGTACCAGGATGCCGTGCCAGTCTCGCGGTAATCGCGGTCATCTTCGGGATAATACCATTTCCCGCGGATCTTGTAGGGATTGCCGATCTTCACCGGTCCGCTCGCGGTCCCCAGCCCCGCCTCGCGGTAGGCCTCACCGCCGCCGCAAGCGGACAGCAGCAGCGCCGCCGCCAGAATACCGAGCCTTCCCCCCATCCGGCGCCTACTCCGTCCGCGCCGCGATCTCGTCGGCCAGCATCCCGACCGACAGAGCGTAGAAATTCGAGCAGTTATACCCCAGCAGCGCCCGGTAATTCTGGAACGTCAGGTGCGCCCCGGTCCCCTCGCCGTCCACTTCGAGAAGGGTCGCCATGACGTCACCATCCGGCAGCGCCGCGCCCTCCACCGCTTCGAAGCCCATCGCCCGCCATGCCGAGACCGGCAGCCAGCGGCTGTGCTTTTCCATCGGGCGGATACATTCGGTCGGCCGCTCCGGGTTCGCCACGCTGGACCGGTCAAAGCCCTCCGGTACGCTCACAGCGATCGCCCAAGGCTCGCCCGCGACCCAGCCATGCGCCTTCAGGTAATTGGCGATCGACCCGATCGTATCGGTTTCCGAGCCCCAGATATTCGGCCGCCCGTCGCCGTCCCGGTCCACCGCATGGTTCAGATAACTTGTCGGCAGGAACTGCGAATTGCCCATCGCGCCCGCCCAGCTGCCGGTCATCCGTTCGCGCGTCGTCAGCCCGTCGTCGATCATCTTCAGCGCCGCGATCAGCTCGCGCGTGAACAGCCCCTCGCGCCGCCCGTCAAAGGCCAGGCTCGCCAGCGCGCGCACCACGTCGAAATCGCCCGTCACCGCGCCGTAAGCCGTCTCCATGCCCCAGATGCCCAACACGATCTCGCCCGGCACGCCGTAATCCGCCTCCGCCGCCGCCAGCGCGGGCTCCACCTGCGGATACAGCCGCAAACCGCCCTCGATGCGCGCAGGCGTCAGCCGCCGTTCCAGGTAGTCAGCGAACAGCGCCCGGCCCGGGCCCACATCGGGCTGCCGCCGGTCCAGCTGGATCGCGCGCTGGTTGATCGTCAGGCCCGACAGCTCCCGCGCAGCGGTGTCCGCACTCACGCCCGCCGCTACAGCCTTCGCCCGCGCCTGAGCCAGCCAGTCCTGGAACGCTGCCTCCGCATTCGCCTGCGCGGCCCGCTCTGGATCGACCCGCGGCGCGGGTTCCGGCTCAGGCACCACGGCGGGCGTCGGCGGTTCCGCCGTCAGCCCCGCTGCCAACCCGGTTTCCGGGGCCGCCTCAGCCTCCGGAGAGACCGCCTGCCCGGCAGGCTCCACCCCCTCCGCGCACGCCGCGCTGAAAACAGGAAGCACGATCAACGCCGAGGCGAAAGAAATACGCATGAACATCATGACACCTACAATTGCCGTTTTGCGGTCAACGAACAAGGCCGCTAAGGGCTGCGCGCGTTCGCCGCTTCGCGAACAATTTCCTGTTAGGGACCCCAGCGGGCAGGTGGCAGAGCGGTTGAATGCAACGGTCTTGAAAACCGTCAAGGGTGCAAGCCCTTCGTGGGTTCGAATCCCACCCTGCCCGCCACGACAAGCCCCTGCCAACCGGAACAAGCGCGCCCCCCGCGCGTCGGAGATGAAATGTTGACCTCGCCACAATGCTGACCGCTATCCTCCTCACCATCGCCGGCCTCGTCATTCTGTTCGTGGGCGGCGAAGTGCTTGTGCGCGGCGCGGTCGCGCTCGCCCGCAATTTCGGCGTCAGCGCGCTGTTCGTCGGCATCGTCGTCGTCGGCTTCGGCACCTCCGCGCCCGAACTCGTCGCCAGTATCGAGGCCGTGCGCCTCGGCGTGCCCGGTATCGCCTGGGGCAACATCATCGGCTCCAACATCGCCAATACGCTGCTGATTCTCGGCGCGACCGCGCTCGTCTACCCGATCCCGGTCGAACGCAAGACCCTCAAGCAGGACGGCGGCATCATGATGGCCGCGACCGTCTTCTTTGCCGGGCTCGTCACCTTCTTCACGCTCGGCGCAGTGATGGGCGTCATCCTCGTCATGGCCCTCCTCGCCTACATCTGGCACGCCTATCACGACAGCAAGGTGCTCGGCATCACCGACGATGCGGTCGAGGAGATCACCGACCCGCTCTGGCGCTCGGCGCTCCTTACCGTTGTCGGCATCGCCGCGCTCATGCTCGGCGGCAACCTCCTCGTCACCGGGGCCAGCGAGCTTGCGGCAGGGTTCGGGCTCAGCGAGACGGTCATCGGCCTCACCGTTGTTGCCATCGGCACCTCCTCGCCGGAGCTCGCAGCCTCCGTCATGGCCGCCATCCGCCGCGCACCGGGCGTCGCGCTCGGCAATGTCATCGGCTCGAACCTCTACAACCTCCTTGGCATCGGCGGCGTCACGGCGATCCTTGCGCCGGGCAGTTTCCCGGACATCATGATCGGCATGGATCTCGCGCTGCTCATCGGTTCCGCCGTCCTCGCCGCCCTGATCGCGCTGGTGCAGAAGAGCATTCCCCGCACCGAAGGGGCCGTGCTGTTCGCCGCCTATATCGGCTATGTCGCCTATATCCTGATCCGCTAGGCACCGCCCCGGCCGTGCCGGTATCGCGCCGCCCCTCTCACTAGCGCCTGTCGCCACGCCGCCCCCATCCGCTAGGCTGGCGGAAACACCGATCCTGGGGAGGTTTCGATGACACAGTTCAGCTTTGGTGCCATCGCGGCGCGCATGGGCGCCCATGTCCACGGCGCGGCGCCCGCCATCCAGTTTGGCGATCACACGACCGACTGGGCCACCTTCGACAAACGCACTGACGCGCTCGCCGCCGCCTTTGCGCAGGCCGGTGTCGATCCGGGCGCAAAGGTCGCGCACCTGATGCGCAACAAGCCCGCGTATCTCGAAACCAGCTGGGCGGCGTTCAAGGCGCGCCTGGTCCACGTCAACGTCAACTACCGCTATACGGGCGAGGAGCTGCTCTACATCCTCGGCAATTCCGATGCCGAAGTGATCGTTTACGACGAGGAATTCGCCGAAACGATGGTCCAGCTGCGCGGCAAGCTTCCCGCCGCCAAACTCTTCCTCCAGATCGGCGGCACCCCGCCCGAATTCGCCGGCGACTACGAGGCGGCAGCTAGCGCCGATATTTCGCTCAACCGGAACGACCATCAGTCCGATGACATGCTGTTCATCTACACCGGCGGTACGACCGGCTATCCGAAGGGCGTGATGTGGGACCAGGGCGATCTCTGGTCGCTGCTTGGCGGCGGCGCGCTTCTGCCCGGCGGCGATCCCTGCCCGGACATGGACGCGCTGATGGCGCAGGTCAGAATGCTTCAGGACAATGATCTGACGCGCAAAGTCCTTGTCCTGCCGCCGCTTATGCACGGTACCGGATATCTCATGGCAATCTACGCGCTCGCGCTTGGCGGCACGATCATGATGTGCACCTCGCCCGGCTATGACTGTCCGGAGGCGCTCGAGATGATCGAGACCTACAAGCCGACCTGGACCGTCATTGTCGGCGACGCCTTCGCCCGCCCGCTCCTCAAACAACTCGACGAACAGGGCGGCGACATTACCTCGCTGCAGATCATGATTTCGTCCGGTACCATGTGGTCGCCGGAGGTGAAGCAGGGCCTTCTGCGCCACAATCCGAACATCATGCTCTTGGATGCGCTCGGCTCATCGGAAAGCCTCGGCATGGGCCTGTCCGCCACCACGGCGGAAAATGCTGGGAGCCCGACGAAGTTCGAGCATGACGAGAACACCATCGTCGTCGATGACGACCTGAAACCGATCGAGCCGGGCGACGAACGCATTGGCCGCATCGCGCGCGGCGGCCTCATTCCCCGCGGCTATTACAAGGATCCGGAAAAAAGCGCGGCGACCTTCCTCGAAATCGGCGGCAAGCGCTACACCCTCGCCGGCGATGCGGCACGCGTCGAACCCGACGGCACCTTCACCCTCCTCGGCCGCGGCAACCAGTGCATCAACACCGGCGGCGAGAAGGTCTTCCCGGAGGAGGTGGAGGAGACACTGAAAACCCACAGCGCCGTGGAGGACGCCCTCGTCTTCGGCATCCCCGACGAACAATGGGGCAACGCCGTCTCCGCCGTGGTCGAAACCTCCTCCGACGCCAGCCCCGACGACATCACCGCCCACGTCAAATCCCACCTCGCCGCCTACAAGGTCCCCAAGCGCATCGTGGTGGTCAAATCCGTCCCCCGCGCCCCCAACGGCAAGGCCGACTATAAAACAGCCCGAGAGATGTTCGAAGCGGCGGGGTGAAGCGGGACAAAACCCACCCCACTGAAAAAAAATGGAGATGGCGGTGTTATCCTGACGACTGTCAGGACCCACGCCGTAACCACCGCGCAAAGCACCACGACACCAGCAGGCACCACCCGTCATCCTGAACTTGTTTCAGGATCCAGTTCCCAATCCTCTGTCTGAAAACCCGCCCCAGCGCCGCACCCGGCACTGGACCCTGAAACAAGTTCAGGGTTACGCACCTATGGCCAAAACCGGCCAAGGCGAGAACAGCGCATTCCCCAAACCAAAGTCATCCCAGCGCAGGCTGGGATCCACGCTGAAACAGCCGTATCAGGTGCCGCCCAAACAGCGTAGATCCCAGCCTCCGCCGGGATGACTAACATTGTGTTTGGCAGAGCGGCAGACCCCGCTACGCGCAAGGACGCCTCATCGCCAATCCATGAAAGCCGCCCCGCAAGATCACCCGTCATTCCCGCGAACGCGGGAATCCAGCACGCACCTTCAGCTAACACGGGCTCGGCTTCGCCTTCGCACAAGCTGGATTCCCGCGTTCGCGGGAATGACAACTCTCTAAGCAAGAACGCAGGGCGACCCGCCCCAGCCCCGCTACTTCTTGAGCGAAATCGTGCCGAAGCGCTTGTTGAACTTCGCCAGACGGCCGCCGCGGTCCATCATCTTCTGGTTGCCGCCGGTCCAGGCCGGGTGCGACGTCGAATCGATTTCCAGCTTCAGCGTGTCGCCCTCCGAGCCCCAGGTGGAGCGCGTCTGGTAGCTGGTGCCGTCGGTCATCTCGACCGTGATCATGTGATATTCGGGGTGAATCTCGGACTTCATCTCGGATCGTCTTTCCAGATTGCCTCTTGGGCGCCGCCGGTACCGACCGGCCGCGCGAGGGTGGGCTCGCATTGTTCGCGAAGTGCGGGCCACTTAGGGAAAACCCGCCCGGCTTGCAACCACGCGGCCTCCTCACTAACCGCCATGTTACCGATGGTGCCCGGGGCGACAGGTCCCGGGAGAATAGGGAAGCCGGTGAGAATCCGGCGCTGTGCCCGCAACTGTAAGCGGTCCGCCCCGTCGCCACGATGCCACTGCCCGTATCCGGGTGGGAAGGCGGAGAGGGGGCAAGGGACCGCGAAGTCAGGAGACCTGCCAACGGTACCGTCCACGCGCCGGCCGGGACCAGTCATGCGCGTGTGGAGCGGAGCGTTCGCGCGCCCGCCCTGCTGCGACGGAGTCTGAAACCGTTGCAACAGGACCATGATATGAAACCGCTTTCTCTACTTCTCTTGGCCACCAGTCTGGCCACCCCCGCTCTCGCCCAGGACGCCATCACCGTCACCGGCTCCCGCCTCCCCGCGGCGAATCCTACAACCCCCTCCGTCACCCTTCTGACCCCCGATCAAATCCTCCCGTACGACCTCTCATCCGTCGCCGATCTGATCCGCCTGACCCCCGGCGCTTCGGTCTCCGTTTCCGGCCCGGCCGGCAGCCAGACCCAGGTCCGCCTCCGCGGCGCCGAAGCCAACCACACCCTCGTCTTCGTCGACGGGATCGAGGCGAACGACCCCGGCTCCTCGAACGAGTTCCGCTGGGAATACCTCCCCGCCGCCAATGTCGAGCGCGTTGAAATCCGCCGCGGTGCTTCCTCCGCCCTCTGGGGCTCTGAAGCCCTCGCCGGCGTTGTCGCCGTCACCACCCGCGAACCCACCATCGATCCCGCCTTTGGCGCTCAAGCCAGCTATGGCAGCTTCGACACCCATGAAGGCAGCGCCTTCCTGACCGGCGGCAGCGAAACCGCGCAGTTCGCCGCAACCGGCTCATACGTTGAATCCGAAGGCATCGACACCTTTTCCGGCGGCCCCGATGAACGCGACGGCTTCAACAGCCTCGCCCTCACGGCGAAGGCCCGCCTGGCTCCCTCGCCGATCGGATCGCTGGAAATCGCCGCCCGCTACGGCGAGAGCGAAACCGAATTCGACGGCAACGACCCTGCCACCTTCCAGCGCGCCGACACCCCCGACCGGTCACAGAACCAGCAGCTCGGCGTTCGCGGTACTGCCCGCCTCGCCCTGTCCGATGAGAAATGGCGTCACGACGTCACCGCATCCTATCTCGGTACCGACAACGAAAACTTCCGGGGTGGCACCGCGCTAAACCGCGTCGACGCCAGCAGCCTTCGCCTCTCCTACCAGACCGGCTACCGCTTCGCCGCTGCAAGCGCTCAACATGAGCTCATCGCCGCTGCGGAATACCGCGAGCAGCAGTACCGCACCGCTGACAACAACTTCTTCGGAGCAACGGACCAGGACCGCAGCCGCCAGCGCCGCGCCCTTGTCGCCGAGTATCGCCTGGCTGCCGACCGGCTGTCCTTGAACGCGAGCGTTCGCTTCGATGACAATGACCGCTTCGAGAATGCAACGACATGGCGCGTGGGCGGGTCGCTGGCACTGAACGATCGGCTATCCCTGCACGCGAACGCCGGTGAGGCTTTCGCCGCCCCCACATTTACCGAACAGTTCGGATTTTTCCCGAACAGCTTTGCCGGCAATCCGGATCTCCAGCCGGAACGCAGCTTTGCCTGGGACGTCGGCGCCGCCTACGATCTTGGTCCAGTTGCGATCAGCGCGGTCTACTTTCAGGCTAACCTCCGGGACGAGATCGTCTCGACCTTCGACAGCACAACCTTCCTAGCGGGCGTCGATAACGCTGCCGAGAAAAGTGAGCGCAGGGGAATTGAACTTGCTTCTGATGCCACGCTCGGCCCGTTATCGCTGCGCGCCCAGTACACGTTCATCGACGCCGAGGAGGTCGCGGCCGCTACCGGCCTGACCGTCCGCGAAGTACGGCGCCCCCGGCATAGCGCCGGCCTTGCTGGAGCGCTGGACCTCGGCCGCGCAGACATTGGCCTGACGCTCGCTTATGTCGGCGAACGCCGCGATCTTGATTTCGACGTCTTTCCGGCGCGAAACGTCAATCTGGGCGCGTATGTGCTTGGAACGCTCGCTGCGGAGGTCGAAGTCACTAGGGGCATCGCCGTCACGGGGCGCATCGAGAACCTTTTCGACGCGAATCATCAGGACGTGTTCGGTTTCCAGACGCAGGGGATCGGCGCTCATATCGGTCTACGGTTGAAGGCTGGAAGCTGACGAGCCTGCATCGGCGGCGAACAGGACAGGCGGTGCGCGGCGCTTGAGGGCGTCCGCCCCCTCGCCTATAGCGCGGCCATGTCACGCCAGATCGGCACGCCGCTTCCCGCCTCCGACCCGAAGGTCAAAGCCAACCGCGACGCGCTGGAAGCTGCACTTGAAGATCTGCGGACCCTTTCGGCACAAAAGGCGGAAGGCGGCTCGGAGCGCTCCCGAGACAAGCACGTATCGCGTGGAAAACTATTGCCGAGAGAACGCGTCGAACGGCTGCTCGATCCCGGTACGGCCTTCCTCGAACTGTCGCTGCTCGCCGCCCACGAGGTCTATGACGACGACATCCCGGCGGCCGGCCTTATTACCGGCATCGGGCAAGTTTCCGACCGCCACTGCGTGATCGTCTGCAACGACGCCACCGTGAAGGGCGGCACCTATTACCCGCTGACTGTGAAGAAGCATCTGCGCGCCCAGCAGATCGCGCAGGAAAATGCCCTCCCCTGCCTCTATCTTGTCGATAGCGGCGGTGCAAACCTGCCAAACCAAGAGGATGTTTTTCCAGACCGTCAGCATTTCGGCCGCATTTTCTACAACCAGGCGAATATGAGCGCGGCCGGCATCGCTCAGATCGCCGTCGTCATGGGCTCCTGCACCGCTGGCGGAGCGTATGTCCCGGCCATGTCCGACCAAACCATCATCGTGAAAAATCAGGGTACGATCTTCCTCGGCGGGCCGCCCCTTGTGAAGGCCGCGACCGGCGAGGAAGTCACGGCGGAAGACCTCGGGGGCGGCGATGTTCATGCGCGCAAATCGGGCGTCGTCGACCATCTGGCCGCCAACGACCGCGAAGCCCTGGACCTGGCCCGGCAAATCATCGCCACTCTGCCGCCGCGGGAAACCGCAGCCGTGAACCGGCGAGAACCGTGCGAGCCCCGTTTTGCAGCGGACGAACTTTACGGCCTGATCCCGCAGGATACGCGCCAGCAAATGGATGCCCGGGAAGTGATCGCCCGCATCGTCGACGATAGTGCTCTCGACGAGTTCAAGCCGCTCTATGGCGACACGCTCATCTGCGGCTTCGCACACATCGAAGGGCTCCCGGTCGGGATCATCGGCAACAACGGTATCCTCTTCTCCGAGAGCGCGCAGAAGGGCGCGCATTTCATCGAGCTATGCTGCCAGCGCCGCATTCCGCTCCTGTTCCTTCAGAACATCTCCGGCTTCATGGTCGGCAGGAAATACGAGAATGAGGGCATCGCCCGGCATGGCGCGAAGCTCGTCACGGCCGTCGCCTGCGCCGCCGTGCCAAAGCTGACGGTCGTCATCGGTGGCAGCTTTGGCGCCGGCAATTACGGCATGTGCGGCCGCGCCTATGACCCGCGCTTCCTGTGGATGTGGCCGAACGCACGCATTTCCGTCATGGGCGGCGAGCAGGCCGCGAGCGTCCTTGCGGAAGTCAAGCGCGGTGGTTTCACATCCGACGCCGAACGAGAAGCCTTCAAAGCGCCCATCCGAGAGCAGTATGACGCGCAGGGCCATCCATATTACTCCTCCGCGCGCCTTTGGGACGACGGCATAATCGACCCTGCGGATACACGTGCCGTCGTCGCGATGGGTCTTGAAGCTGCCCTGCAGCAGCCGATCCCGGAAACGCGCTTCGGCGTGTTCCGGATGTAGCGCCTCCTGATGACCGCCAGCCTTCCCACCTCCACCGTCCTCGACACGGACATCGACGAGCGGAATGTCGCCATCCTGACGCTGAACCGGCCCGGCGCCGGGAATGCGCTTGACGCTGACCTAATCGCCTCGCTCACGGACGCCTTCCGGTCCATCGCCGGGATCGACGCCGTGCGGGCGGTCATTCTGACAGCGAAGGGTCCGAACTTTTCCGTCGGCGACGATGCCCGGCGCATCGCGGCGAGGCTGTCATGGAGCGCGGAAGAAACCGCTGCCGACAAGAAAACCATGACCGATCTGATCGACGCGATCCGGCGCTGCCCGGTTCCCGTCATCGCCGCTGTCCGCGGCCGCACCAATGGCAGCGCGGTCGCGCTCCTGCTCGCTGCCGACCTGGCAGTCGCCGATCGCGGGGCCACCTTCTCGTTTCCGGACGTCCGCTACGGCGCGGTGCCCGGCCTGTTCGCAGACCTGCTGGCAGAGGAAATTGGCCGTAGCGCCGCGCGCGCACTCCTTCTGACCGGGGGCGCAATTCCGGCGGTGTCGGCGGCGCAACTGGATCTGGTCCAACAAGTCACCGGTACGCCCCAGAACATGGACGATGTCGTGTCAGGCTGGATTCGTCAGATCGAGCGGGCAGCACCGAGCGCCCTTGCCGGTACGAAGGCGATGCTGGCTCCCGGCGGCGATCCGCAGCAGGCTTTTCTCGACAGCTGGCGGAGCGCTGACGCCAAACGTGGCATCCGCGCCATGCTTGAGGGGCGAGAGCCGAACTGGAACGCCGCCGATGCGTAAGCTTCTGATCGCCAATCGCGGTGAAATCGCCTGCCGCGTCATGCGGACCGCACGCCGAATGGGGATTGCGACGGTCGCGGTCTACTCCGAAGCTGACACGGATGCGCCGCACGTCCACATGGCGGACGAGGCTGTACCCATCGGTCCGCCCCCCGCCAGCGAATCTTATCTCGTCATTGACAGGATCATTGCCGCCGCGACGGCGACGGGCGCCGATGCCGTCCACCCCGGCTATGGTTTCCTGTCTGAAAATGCCGACTTCGCGCGCCGATTGGATCAGGAAGACATCACCTTTGTCGGCCCGACAGCGGACAGCATCGAGAAGATGGGCCTGAAAGATGCTGCCAAGGCCTTGATGAAGAAGGCAGGCGTTCCGGTCACGCCCGGCTATCAGGGCGACGACCAGTCGCTACAGCGCCTAGAGAAAGCCGCCGAGGCAGTCGGTTATCCGCTTCTCATCAAGGCCGTGGCGGGCGGCGGCGGCAAGGGCATGCGCCGCGTCGACAATCCAGCCGACTTTGCCGATGCACTCATTGCGGCGAAGCGTGAGGGCGAGGCAAGCTTTGGCAATGGCTCGGTGCTGATCGAACGCTTCATCACGCGCCCGCGCCACGTCGAGGTGCAGGTCTTTGGCGATACCCACGGCAACGTCGTCCACCTGTTCGAGCGCGACTGTTCGCTTCAACGCCGTCATCAAAAGGTGATCGAAGAAGCGCCCGCGCCGGGGTTGCCAGATGCCACTCGTGAAGCCCTTGGCTCGGCCGCGGTTCGCGCGGCCAAGGCCATATCCTACCGCGGCGCGGGCACGATCGAATTCATCCTCGATACCGAGAGCGCGGACGAGGGCGGGAACCACGCCTTCTACTTCATGGAGATGAATACCCGGCTACAGGTCGAACATCCCGTTACGGAAATCGTCACGAATACCGATCTTGTCGAATGGCAGATTCGGGTGGCGCGGGGCGAAGCCCTGCCAAAGGCACAGGATGAACTCACGGTAACCGGTCACGCCCTAGAGGCCCGGCTTTACGCCGAAGATCCCGACAGCGGTTTCCTACCTTCTACAGGCCCCCTGACCACACTGCGCTTTCCCGAGGAAACCGGCGGTGTGCGGATTGACTCCGGCGTTGCCGAGGGCGGTGAGGTTTCTCTTCATTACGACCCCATGATCGCCAAGGTCATCGCCGGGGCGTCGACCCGCAAAGACGCCATCGACGGCCTGATTGGTGCGCTGGACCGAACCGTCGTGGGCGGTGTGAAAACGAACCGCGCCTTCCTCGCCCGGCTGATCGACGAGGACGCGTTTCGGGCCGGTGATGTCGAGACTGGCTTCATCGCCGCGCGCCTTGACGCCCTGACCGCGCCGCCTGCCCAGTCGGAGACGGCGCGCCTGATGGCCGCGCTCGCTCATGTCCTGGCCCACAAGCCCGATGCAGCCAGCATGTTTGGACGCTTCCCGGGCTGGCGCATGAACCTGCCGGCAACCCGCTACATCGACCTGTTCGACAATGCTGGTGCCGACGTGTCCGTCGCGCTGACCGAAATTGACGGCAGCTGGAAAGCGTCGGGCTCGGTTCAGGCGACCCTGTCCGATGTCCGCCAGTCGGGTTCTGGAACGGTGCACGCCAATATCGATGGCAAACCCGCCTCGGCATTTGGTGCTGAAGACCAGGACACGATCGAAGTCCGCATCTCCGGTCAAACGCACCGCTTTGCTCGCCGCGCGGCGAGCGTTGACGGTGCTGGTGGCGGAGACGGCGTCCTGACCGCGCCCATGCCGGGCCGCGTCCTTTCGCTGCTCGTCAAAAATGGCAATGCGGTTGAGGCCGGCGCGCCGCTGCTCGTCCTTGAGGCCATGAAAATGGAGAACCGCCTCACGGCCCAGCGCGCCGGTACGGTGACAGGCCTCTCGGTTTCAGAGGGCGATCAGGTTTCGGAGGGTCAGCTTCTTCTGACCATCGAGGAGGGCGCGACCTGACGCCTCAGCCGTCGGCGATCATCGCCGTGAACTGCACCTCCGACGTCGCCTTGCCATCCACTGAGGCAGTCCCGGCGAATTTGCATACCCGCGAACGCTGCTGGACAAACGAAACCTTCAGGTCGAGCAGGCAGCCCGGTTCGACGGGTGCACGGAACTTCGCGGCCTCGATCGCCATGAAATAGACGAGCTTACCCTCGGCCTCGGTCCCCAGCGTTTTCATCGCAAGGATCCCGGCCGCCTGCGCCATCGCCTCGACCTGAAGCACGCCCGGCATGATCGGACGCGCCGGAAAATGCCCCTGGAAGAAGCCTTCGTTCATGCTGACGGCTTTGATGGCATGGATCGCTTCACCGGGGGTCAGGGAGACAACCCGGTCAACCAGCAGCATGGGATAGCGATGCGGCAGCGCGGCGAGTACGCCCGTGATGTCGAGCGCGTTCATATCACCGGACTTCACCTCCGCGCCTGCCGCATCGCTCATCAGGGTTACTGCTGCTGCGGCTGGGCGGCCTGACGCGCGGCGGCGAGCGTCTGACCCTGCTGCCAGCCCTCAGGCGGCGTGATCGACACGGCCTGCAGCCGCTGGTTCAGCTGCGTGATGGTGTCATCGGTAATATTTGCGGCGGCCGGGTTCAGCGCCAGCACGACCGCCTCCGGGCGAAGGACAAGCTGCGTCCCGGTTGCTGTCATCGCCGCGCGCACCGCGGCGTCGAGCTGCACCTGGACCTGCTCGATAATGTAGGACTCAGCGCGGGCGATCGGCTCCCGGAGCGTCCCCAGTTCCTGCTGCGCGGCCTGCTGGCGCTGCTGAAGCTGGGCCTGCTGCTGGCGGAGCGCGTTCTGGTCGGCGTTCGGCTGCTGCGCCGCAGTCTGCAGCGCCTGCGCTGCCGTCTGCAGCTCCTGCGTCAGCTGCTGTTCGCGTGTCTGCGACTGCTGGATCTGGGCGGCATACTGCGTCTGCAGCTGCTGGATTGCCGTCTGGAACGCCTGGCTGCCGCGGATGGCACCCTGCGCGTCCAGAACGCCGACTGTCTGCGCCTGTGCGAAGGAAGCGGTCGCGCCGAGGGCAGCAACGCCGAGCGCTGCCGCTTTCATCGAAGTCTTGAAGTTGGTCATTAGAAACTGGTTCCTACGTTGAATTGAAAGAGCTGCTCATCATCGCCGGGCTGGCTGACGATGGCTTTGGCGAGGTCGAAACGGAACGGCCCGAACGGCGAGTTCCAGTTGGTTCCGATCCCGACCGCAACGCGCGGCTTTGGCGTATCGCCCAGGAACACTTCCTGAACGCCGGGCAGTTTTCCGGTCACTTCCTGACCATCCACGGTGATGACTTGGTCGATGGTGGGCGAGTTGATCAGTTGAACCGCCGGGTCGAAGTCCACGTTCCACAGCGCGCCGACATCCACGAAGATCGATGGACGGATGCCCAGCTCCGACAAACCCTGGCTCAGCGGAATGTTCACCTCGGCGCGGGCAAGGTAATACGCCTCGCCGCCAAGCGCGTCGTCCTGCCGCCGCTGCGAGTCCTCTTCGACCGCCAGGAAGCCTTCGCCAAGACCCAGAGTCCCGTCAGCCTGCTGGACGATCAGGTCAGGAACCTGGATCAGGTCGGAACCGTCCGAAGGTTCGAAATTTTCATCCACGGCGACAAAGCGGCGGCGAATGACGCGTGGACCCACGCCGCGAATGTCAAAGCCGCGCATCCGGGGCTCGCCGAGGAAGAAGCGGTCGTTGATGCGGATCGTATCGCCGCCATAACCGGTGATGAAACCACCCTCGGCACCGACATTCAGGATCCAGTTCGACCGTCCGATACGCCAGTATTTGTCGGCATCGATCGTCGTGCGAAGATACTTGATCCCGCCGAGGCCCGCGACGTCCTGGTTCAGGACAACACGCTGGCCGCGCGTCGGCCTGATTCGGTTGTCCGTATCGTCATAGGCAAGGCTGAGCCCGACGGCGGATGTCGTCCGGTCACCAATGGCATCGCAGAGGAAGCGGCCAGCCTTCAGCGGGTCGCACTCATTGTCTTCGAAGGAGCCGGAAGAGTCGAAATCGGTGAAGAAGGTCGACCGGTCGAGCGTGATCTGGTCAAGCTGCAAACGGTAACGCAGCGACGCCGACCAGAACTCGGTAATCGGGAAGCCGGTCCGGATCGTACCGCCTGTCGTGATCTGTTCGTAGGTTGTTCGGCGGTCGTTGCCCTGGAAGGTGAAACTGTCAACGTCGCGCCTAAAAATGTCCGCGCCGAGCGCGAGGTTCCGGTTGAACAGGTAGGGCTCCGTAAAGCCCAGGTCGACCGAACGGGAGAAGCTCGAGAGGTTGACCGTTGCGCGCAGTTCCTGCCCCAGCCCGCGAAAGTTCCGCTGGCGGATCGAGCCGGAAACGAGGAATCGCTCCAGGCTGGAGAAGCCCGCGGACAGTTGCAGTTCCCCGGTCGCCTGCTCCTGCGCGTTGACCTCCAGGATGACCTTGTCCGGCCCGCTACCGGGCTTCTGCTCAACGCTCAGGTCTTCCTGGAAGAAGCCAAGCGAGCGGATACGCGCTTCGGAACGGTTAAGAAGAAAGCTGTTGAACGGGTCGCCCTCGACCAGCCGGAACTCGCGGCGCACGACCTTGTCCCGCGTAATCACGTTCCCGTTGATATCGACCCGCTCGACATAGACGCGCGGTGCCTCGCGCAGCACGAACACGACGTCCATCGTCAACTCGTCGCGGTTCCGCGTGAACTGCGGCTGCACGTCCGCAAAGGCGTATCCGAGAAGGCCGGCCGTTTCCTGAAGCAGCTCGATCGTGTCTTCGATTAGCTTGGCGTTATACGTATCGCCTTCGCGAATGCCGATCAGGCCCCGAAAGGCATCCTCATCGATATCGCGAATCTCGGATTCGAGTTCGATTTCGCCGAAATTGTACTGCTCACCCTCGTCGATGACGTAGGTGATCAGGAAGTCTTCCTTGTTCGGGGCGAGTTCCGCCACGGAACTGACGACGCGAAAATCCGCATAGCCCTCGGTCAGGTAGAACTGGCGCAAAACCTGCTGGTCATAAGAGGACCGGTCGGGATCGTAGGTGTCGTTCGACGTGAACAGGCGCCACCACTTGGACTCCCGCGTTGCGATTTCGCCGCGCAGGTCGCTGTCGGAAAACTCTTCATTCCCGACGATGTTGATCCGGCGAACCTTCGACTTTGGGCCCTCTTCGACTTCGAAGACAACATCGACCCGGTTCTGGTCCAGCGGGACGATCAGCGGCTCGACCGACGCCGCGAACCGGCCTTGCCGCCGGTAGAGTTCGACAATCCGCTCCACGTCGCTTCGCGCCTTCGCGCGCGTAAAGATCTGCCGCGGTGCAAGCCGGATTTCGGGCGAGATCTTGTCATCCTTAACCCGTTCGTTGCCCTCGACGATGATGCGGTTCACCACCGGGTTTTCACGAATACGGACGAGCAGCGCTCCGTCGCCGCGGTCGGTAATCGTTGCGTCAGCGAACAGCGACGTCGCGTAAAGCGACTTCAGCGCTTGGTCGAGAACCAGCCGGTCATAGGTCTGTCCAGCGGCAAGCCCGAGGTAGGAAATGATCGTTTCGGGCTCCAGCCGCTCGTTTCCTTCAATAGCAATCGAGCTGATGGTGCCGCCGATGTCATCCGCCGCCAGCACCGGACCCTTCCCGGCGAGCTCGCCTTCGCCGTCAAGCGTCGGGACACCGGGCTCAACGACATCCTCCATTTCCTGCGCCGCGGCGGAAACGGCCATCGCGCTCGCACTGGCAGCGAGAAGAAGAAAGAAGCCAGCGCGACGCGGCGCGGCGGAAAATCCGTTGGACAACTGACGAAAACCCTTTTTCCACCCTACGAGCCGCTGGCACAGCGTCACCCGAACAATTGCGCCCCGCGCTCGAACACCCCGAACGAGGCAAGGTCGTTTACCGTGACGACCACCATAAAGGAAACGACGAGTGCGAATCCGGCCATGAACGCCCATTGCTGCGCCCGTTCGGGCAGCGGTCGTCCGCGCACGGCCTCGGCTGCATAAAGCGCGAGATGGCCGCCGTCGAGCATAGGGATCGGCAGCAGGTTGATAAAGCCGAGGTTGATGGAAATCAGCGCCATCAGGCTGATGAAGGCCGGCACGCCCAGCGTCGCGACCTCGCCGGAAATCTTGCCAATCTTCAACGGCCCGCCGAGTTCGTCGATCGTACGATAACCCGTAATCAGGTGGCCGAGCAGTTTCACCATGGACCGGATCGTGTTCCAGGTCTGCTCGAAGCCGAGGCCAACCGCCTCGATGGGCCCGACCGATCGCACGTCGAAGTCCGGTGTGGACTGCACGCCCAGCCGGCCGATGCGCCCCTTGTTGCCAAAGCGATCCGCAACTTCGATTACCGCAGGCGTCAGCGTCACTTCGCGTTCCGAACCATCGCGCAAGAGCGTAACCTGCATCGGCAGGCCGGGGTTCATCGTGACTTCCGCTACCAGGTCCTGCCACGCATCGATGTTCTGCCCGTCGACGGACAGGATACGGTCGCCCGGCTGGAAATCGGCGGCCTCCGCCGCGCTTCCTTCCATGACCGCCGCAACGACCGGCGGCGTCGTGCGCTCGCCATAGGCAAGGTTGAACCCGGCAAAGATCACCACGGCGAGCAGCAGGTTGATGAGCGGGCCGGCAAGGACAATAATCGACCGCTGCCAAAGCGGCTTGAAGGCAAAATACTGGCCGCGATCCGCTTCGGGCACGCCCCTGAGTTCCGGCGATGCTCCTGCACTTGCCTCGTCCATGTCGCCGGCAAACTTCACATAACCGCCAAGCGGGAGCCAGGCGAGTTGCCACGTCGTGCCGCGCTTGTCCGTCCAGCTAGCGACACGGCGTCCGAAACCGATCGAGAAGCTGTCGACCTTGGTGCCGAAAACGCGCGCCGCCCAGTAGTGGCCAAGCTCGTGGATCATGACCAGCGGACCGATCATCGCCAGGAAGGCGAGCACCGTGAACAAAAACCCGGGACTGGGCAGCGCTTCGGGCATCAGGCAACCTTTTTCAGCATGGTTTCGGCAGAGAGGCGTGCCCGCGCATCGCAATCGATCACATCGTCCAGCGTATCCGCCGCGCAAACGGCTTCCGCATCGAGCACGCGCTCGACGGTTCCGGCGATATCCAGAAACCCGATCCGGTCATTCAGAAATGCTTGCACGGCGACCTCGTTAGCAGCGTTCAGCCTAATCGGAGCTGAACCGCCCGCCCGCAGCGCTTCACGTGCCAGGCGAAGCGCGGGGAAGCGCCCGGCGTCCGGCTCTTCGAAATCGAGCCGCGCGATATCGGCAAGCGAAAGGCGCTCCACCGGCGTTTCGATCCGCTCCGGCCAGGCCATTGCGTAAGCGATCGGTGTCTTCATGTCCGGCGAGCCAAGCTGCGCGAGCAGCGAGCCGTCGACATATTCGACGAAGCTGTGAACGATGGACTGGCGGTGCACGATCACGTCCAACCGCTCCTCACCCACCGGGAACAGCCGCTCGGCCTCGATCAACTCGAGACCCTTGTTCATCAGGGTCGCGCTATCGACAGAGATCTTCGCGCCCATCGACCACACTGGATGCGCGACAGCCTGTTTCGCCGTCATCATGCGCATCTCGTCCAGCGTCTTCTCACGAAACGGCCCGCCAGAGGCGGTAAGGATAATCCGTTCGACGCTTTCCGGCCGTTCAAAATCAAAGACCTGGAAGATTGCATTATGCTCGCTGTCGACGGGCAGCAGCCTCGCGCCGGACGCCTCCGCTGCCTTCAGGATCAGCGGTCCCGCGCATACCAGCGCTTCCTTGTTCGCAATCGCAACGACCCCGCCGCGCTGCACGGCCCGCAGTGTCGGCATCAGGCCCGCAGCGCCCACGATCGCTGCCAGCGTCACATCGACCGGACGGTCCGCGGCATCTTCCAGGGCAGCCCGCCCGCCGGCGCAGGCAATCCCCGTACCCGCGAGCGCTTCCTTCAGGGCGGGCAAGGCGGCTTCATCGGAAACCACCGCCAGCCTTGCACCGCAGGCTTTCGCCGCCTGCGCCAGCGCATCCGCGCTGCCGTGCGCCGTTACGACATCCACGTCCCAGCGCCCTGGGTCGTGGGCGATCAGGTCCAGCGCGGACTGGCCCACGGACCCCGTCGCGCCGAATATGCTGACCGAACGGGTCACAGCTGCCCTACCCAGACGGCACCCGCGACCAGGATGGATACGGGAACCAGCCCGTCCAGCCGGTCCAGGACCCCGCCATGACCGGGCAGCAGGTTGCCGGAGTCCTTCACACCTGCCCTGCGCTTTACCGCGCTCTCGTAAAAGTCGCCGGCCTGCGCCGCGACGGCGAGGCCCGCTGCCAGCGCCGCCGCAACCCCGATGCTGAAGGGCAAGGTAAAGACCAGCGTCAGCGCGCCGCCGATCAACGCGGACGCGGCCATCCCGCCAAACAGCCCCGCCCAGGTTTTCGAGGGGCTGATGCTGGGCGCGAGCTTGGGCCCGCCGATAGTGCGGCCCGCAAAGTAAGCGCCGATATCGGTCGCCCAGACAATGGCCAGCGTCCAGATCAGCAGGCCGTAGCCCGCCTCCTGTCCGCGCAGCCAGATCAGCGCGACGGCGGGGATACCGCAATAGAGCGCGCCGATGGCAACCTGCATCTGCCGAAAATAAACCGCAGCCGTTGCGGCTACCGCGCCAAGGGCCAGCCAGAACAAGCTTTCGTTCGCCAACACGACCGCTGCGCCGAGGCCGATGAACCCGCCCAGTCTCAGCGACCGGCGCAGGCCATGCATACGCGCCCACTCGCGGAACATCAGCAGCGCCGCGACACCAATCAGGAAGTTGAAGATCAGTCCGCCCTGCCAGCCGCCAAGAAGGGCGACCGCAATTAACAACAGCCCGACAATGACGCGCGGCTGAAGATCCCGGTAGCGGACGCGCAGGGACAGTTTGTCAGAGGCCGCCATAGCGCCGCTCCCGCTGCGCGAATGTCTCGCAGGCTTCGCGCAGATGCTCACCGCGAAAGTCGGGCCAGAGCGTCGGCGTGAAAATCAGTTCCGCATAGGCCGCCTGCCACAACAGGAAATTCGACAGGCGTTCCTCCCCCGATGTCCGGATCAACAGATCGGGGTCGGGAATGGCGGATGTGAAAAGTTCTGCAGAGATCGACTCTTCGGTCAGATCACGAAGCGACACTTCACCGGCCGCATGCCGCGCAGCCAGTACCTTCGCAGCCCTGAGAATTTCGGCCCGCGAACCGTAATTCAGCGCGACGATGAGATTGAGACCGGTATTGCTCCCCAGCTTCGCGTCCGCCTGTTCCAGCAGCTCCACGGCATCGCCGGGCAGCGCACGCCAGTCGCCGATCAGGTGCAGGCGAACATTGTTGCGGCTTAACTCGGCCAGTTCGCTGCGTAGATACTGCTTCAGCAGGCCGAACAGATAGCCAACCTCATCCTCGGGCCGCTTCCAGTTCTCTGAGGAAAAGGCGTACAGCGTCAGATAATCGATGCCGAGCGTCGGCGCCGTCTCCACGACCGAACGCACGGAGTCCGCGCCCGCCTTATGTCCGGCCGCACGGGGCAGACGCCGCGCAGTCGCCCAGCGGCCATTGCCATCCATGATGATGGCAACATGGCGCGGTACCGGACCCCGATCCGGTCCGCCGGGGACCGGCGCGACCGTCACTGGCTCATAATTTCCTGTTCCTTGGCGGCCATCACCTTGTCGATTTCGGCGATATGCTCGTCGGTCATTTTCTGGACCTCGGCCTCGCCGCGCTTCTGCTCGTCCTGGCTGATGTCGCCCTTCTTTTCAGAGGCTTTCAGCTCTTCCATGCCGTCACGGCGAACGTTCCGCACCGCGACTTTCGCTTTCTCGCCATATTGGGAGGCAAGCTTTGCCAGTTCCTTGCGCCGCTCCTCCGTCATGTCGGGGATGGGCAGGCGGATCGTCTGCCCGTCGATGATCGGGTTGATGCCAAGACCGGCAGAGCGGATCGCCTTCTCGACGGGCTGCACGTTCGACTTGTCCCAGACGTTGACCGACAGCAGCCGCGGTTCGGGTGCCGTCACCGTCGCCACCTGGTTCAGCGGCATATTCGCGCCGTAGACTTCGACCTGTACCGGATCAAGCAAAGCCGTGTTTGCGCGGCCCGTGCGGAGGCCGGACAGGTCGCCCTTCAGCGATTCTACGGACCCGTTCATGCGACGCTCGATGCCGCCCTTGTCATACCCGTCGCTCATGGATGTCAGTCCCTTGTTTATTCTAGTTGTTCTCGACGATCGTCGATACGCCCTCACCGGCAAGCACGCGGGCGAGATTGCCCCGTTCGCGGATGTTGAAGACGACGATCGGAATATCATTGTCGCGGCAGACAGCGACAGCGCTCGCATCCATCACTTTCAGATTGTCGGAGAGCACCCGGTCAAAGCTCAGCGTGTCATAGCGGGTGGCATTGTCGTCCTTCTTTGGATCCGCCGTGTAGACCCCATCGACGCTCGTGCCCTTGAACAGCGCATCACACTGCATTTCGGCGGCGCGCAGCGCGGCAGCCGTGTCGGTCGTGAAGAAGGGATTGCCGGTTCCAGCCGCAAAGATGACGATACGCCCCTTTTCCATGTGCCGCATGGCCTTGCGCCGAATGTAGGGTTCGCAGACGCTCGCCATCGGGATTGCCGACTGGACCCGTGTGTCGACGCCGTGCTGCTCTAGCGCGTTCTGCACCGCGAGCGCGTTCATCACGGTTGCCAGCATACCCATATAATCCGCGCTCGCCCGGTCGAAGCCCTGCTCTGACGCGGCGAGCCCGCGGAAAATATTGCCGCCGCCCACGACCAGGCAAAGCTCGTAGCCTACCTCCCGTGCCAGCTTAACCTCTTCGGCAACGCGGCTGACAGTTTCGGTATCAATACCGAACTGCTGATCGCCCATCAGCGCCTCGCCGCTCAGCTTCAGGAGGATACGCTTGAAGTTTCGCTGCGCCATGAGCGCTCATTACTCCTGAAGGGGCCGGCGGGATCCCTCACCGCTGCCGGCAACGTTCGCGGGACCATAGAGGCGGCACCCGCGAGAGACAATGCTGGTGAACCTAGTGTGCACGCACCCTAGTCATCCCAGCGAAAGCTGGAATCCACGCTGTGACAGCAGCGCAAACGGCCAACCGATCCAGCATGGGTTCCAGCCTCCGCTGGAATGACTAGGTTCTCAAGCTGAGGGAACCCTCAACCACCAACGGCAGCCGCAACCTCCGCCGCAAAGTCGCTCTCTTCGCGCTCGATCCCCTCGCCCAGCTGGAAGCGGACATAGTCGGCGATCTTGATGTCGGCGCCCAGTTCCTTGCCCTTCGCGGCGACGGCCTCGGACACCTTCGCCTTGCCGTCGATCACATAGACCTGGCCCAGCAGTGTGTTCTCGCTCAGGAACTTGCGAACCGAACCCTCGACCATCTTTTCGATGATGTTGTCCGGCTTACCGCTTTCCCTTGCCTTTTCGGCAGCAATCGCGCGCTCACGCGCAACCGTTTCAGCGTCGACCTTGCTCTCGTCGAGCGCGATCGGCGCGGCGGCGGCGATGTGCATCGCGATTTGGCGGCCGAAATCGTTCAGCGCATCCTTGTCGGCCGTGCTTTCCAGCGCAACGAGAACACCGATCTTGCCAAGCCCCGGCGCGGCCTGGTTGTGGATATAGCTGGCGACGACGCCCTCACCCACCTCGATCGTAGCGGCGCGGCGCAGCTGCTGGTTCTCACCGATGGTGGCGATATTGTCCGTCAGTCGCTCGCCGACGGTCTTGCCATCGGCCATCGTCTCTGCCTTCAGCGCGTCGACGTCCGTGATGTTCTTCTCCAGCGCAATGGCCGTCACATCGTTGACGAACTTCTGGAACTTGTCATTCTTGGCCACGAAGTCCGTCTCGGAGTTCACCTCGACGGCGGCACCGCGCGTGTCCGCGCTCGCAACGCCGATCAGGCCCTCGGCCGCGGTACGGCTCGACTTCTTCTGCGCGGCGGCAAGACCCTTGGTGCGCAGCCAGTCGACGGCGGCTTCCATGTCGCCGTTCGTCTCGTTCAATGCCTTCTTGCAATCCATCATGCCCGCGCCGGTCTTGACGCGCAGGTCCTTCACCATTTTCGCCGTGATCTCGGCCATAGTCTCAATCCTTCTTCGAATATGTTGCGGCGAGTGGCCCGGCAACCCGGCGCTTCGCCTGAATGGATGCGCAGGAGGCAGGCGGACGTCCTATCGGCCCGCCTGCCACCGCATCATGACAGTTCCGTGAGTGCTCTAGAGAGCAACTCAGGCGGCGGCGTCGGCCTTCGGCGCATCCGCGGCGGGCTCGGCCGGCGCAGCGTCCTCGGCGGCAGCCTCGGCAACCGCAGGCTCGGCCGACGGCGTTTCGGACGCTCCCGGATCGCCGCCAAACTCTTCCTGGCGAACCGTGTCACCGCCGGAGCAGGCTTCGGCCACCAGATCGGTATAGAGGCGAATGGCGCGCGCGGCGTCGTCATTGCCCGGGACCGGGAAGGCGATGCCCGTCGGATCGGAATTGGAATCGAGAATCGCGATCACCGGAATGCCAAGGACGTTCGCTTCCTTGACCGCCAGCTCTTCCTTGTTCGTGTCGATGACGAACATCAGATCGGGCAGGCCGCCCATGTCGCGGATGCCGCCCAGCGAGCTTTCGAACTTGTCGCGCTGGCGCGTCATCTGGAGGACTTCCTTCTTCGTGAAGCCCGACGTGTCACCGGAAAGCGTCTCTTCCAGCTCCTTGAACTTCTTGATCGAATTGGAAATCGTCTTCCAGTTGGTCAGCATGCCGCCGAGCCAGCGCTCGTTGACGTAATGCTGGCCGGACCGGCGCGCGGCCTCGGCGATCGGCTCCTGCGCCTGGCGCTTCGTACCGACGAACAGCACCTTGCCGCCCGCCTGCACCGTGGCGCGGACGAAGTCGAGAGCGCGCTGGAACAGCGGCACCGACTGCGACAGGTCGATGATGTGAACGTTGTTACGCTCGCCGAAAATATAGGGTTTCATCTTCGGATTCCAGCGGTGCGTCTGGTGTCCGAAATGTGTGCCAGCCTCAAGCAGGGCCGACATCTGCACGGTGGGTGCAGCCATGGATCGTCTCCTTCCGGTTAAGCCTCGATGCGGAGGGAAGGCCAGCTTTCGCTCGCCCACCGGATATGTGCCCGCATCTGTGGGATGGGCGGCGACATAGGCTTGGACCAGCCTGCTTGCAAGCGTAACCTTTCCATCCGGGCCTGCGAAGAAACGGACAGCCGAAACCAAATGTCACAACAAAAGGGGACTGAACATGAAGGCTGCCAGCCTGCTTCTACTTCGCATCGGTACGGGCGTCCTGCTCATGCTGTGGGGACTCATGAAGATCGCCTCGCCGGAAAACGCCATCGGCGTATCCGAAAAATACTACGCCGGGACTGTCTCCGCAGAAGCGCTGCAAATGCCATGGGGTGCCATCCAGGTCATTGTCGGCCTGCTCGTCGTCCTCGGCCTGTTTCGCAAGATTGCCTACCCGGCGCAGGCCCTGATGCTGGTCATCGGTGCCCTCACCATCTGGCGGCACCTGCTCGATCCGTTTGGCGTGTACCTGTTCGGTGAAGATGGCGGGGCGAACCTCCTGTTTTTCCCGTCGCTTACCGTAGCTGCTGCAACGCTCGCCGTCTGGGCATTCAGGGAGTTCGACACGCTCTCTCTCGACGCGAAGAGAGGCCGCTAGAACCGTTGGTTGCAAGCGTCGCCGCTGCGACAGCTGTCAGCGCTCGAACCGCGCCGCCAGCTCGACGTGCGTCGACCACCGGAACTGCGCGACGGGCCGCACCTCTTTCAGGGTGAACCCGCCCGCGACGAGGATCTCCGCATCGCGTGCGAAAGTCGCCGGGTTGCATGACACATAGGCCAGCCGTCCCAGCTCCGCCTTCGCCGCCATCTCGCACTGCAGCCGCGCCCCGGCCCGCGGCGGATCGAGGACAACGGCATCAAAGGCAGACAGTTCTTTTGGCGATAGCGGGCGCCGAAACAGGTCGCGGTGCAGCGTCTTGATCGGCAGCGACTGCGCGCCCGCTGCCGCTGCCAGCGCCGACACCGACGGCCCGGAGGCATCTACAGCCGTCACACGGCTGTTCGCGGCCAATACGCTCCCAAACGTACCCAATCCGCAGAACAGGTCCGCGACCCGCGCCGCTCCGCCGGTAAAGTCGAGCACGGCCCGCTGCAGCGCCGCCTCCGCATCGACGGTCGCCTGAAGGAACGCTCCCGCTGGAAAGGCGACCGCCATGTCGCCCAGCGTCACACTCGGCTGCGCTGCCTGCGCGATGGGCTCCGCAGCGCCGCGATCTTCCGCCGAGATGCGCGCTACCCCGTTTGCCTGCATCCAGTCCGGCCCGAAAGCTGAACCGGCAGCCTCCTCCGGCAGGTTGCTGATCAGGACATCATGCCCCGCCGCCGTCTCCGTCAGGGTCAGCCCGCAGATCCAGTCCTTCGGCATCAGGTCCATCAGCGGTTCCCGCAGTGCCTGCGACAGCGCGAACAGCGCAGGCGTCAGGACATGGCACTCGTCGATCTCGACCACCTGCCGGCTGCTTTCCTCGTTGAAACCGACCCTCAGCGCTCCGCCCACAGTCTGTGCCCTCAGCGAAGCGCGCCGCCTGCTTTTCGGCGGCGACACATGCGTGTCCGCCCACATCTCCGCCGCCAGTCCGGCTTTCGCCAGCGCGCTCTCGATCCGTCCGCGCGCAAAGGCTGCAATCGTCTCGTCATCGACATGCTGAAGCTGGCATGCGCCGCAGCGCCCGAAGTGGCGGCAGACCGGCTCGGCCCGGTGCGGACCAGCCTGCACCGCGTCCCCGTCCACTCGGTCTCCAGGCACTGCGCCGGGTATGAAGCGGCCCGTCTCGTCGACGCCGTCGCCGCGTGCAGCCAGCCTTACGATGCGAATGCCAGTCATGCGCGCAGCAGCGATAGCAGGTCTTCGGCGATCAGCCCGTCTCTGCCGCGAATACCCGCATCGCCATGCCGCCAGACAGCGGCGCAGGCGGCTTCGAACGGTTCGCGGCCGCTCGCCAGCTCCGCCCCAATCAGGCCGGCCAGCACATCACCCGATCCGGCCGTCGCCAACCGCCTGTGCGCATGGGTATTCACGACCGCCTCGCCATCCGGCGCGGCAATCACGGTATCGCGCCCCTTCAGGCAGATAACGGCCTTCGCCCGCTTCGCTGCAGCCCGGGCCCGCTCGATTTTCGAGCCTTCTAACGTCCCGAAGAAGCGTTCGAACTCGCCCTCATGCGGCGTCAGGACCGCCCCGCCGGGCACCGTGTCCGGCGTCAAAAGCGCCAGGGCGTCGGCATCCAGAACGGTCGGCAACGTCAGGCTCAGAAGCTTCCCAAGCGCCTCGCTTGCCGCATCGTCAGTGCCAAGACCGGGACCGACGACCAATGCGTCCAGGCGACCGCGTTCGAGCGCCGGGTAGGCTTTCACCACTAGCGAACCCGGTCCGATCGCGTCGGACTCACCTGTGACCGTTACATAACCGGCCCCGCCGCGCTGCGCAGCCTTGGCAGCCAGATACCCGGCACCGGGCATGGCGCCGAGCGCAACCAGCACGCTGCCGCGCTCATATTTGTGTGCGTGTTCTGCCTTTGCGACCGGGGTCGGCGGCGCGTTGCGGTGGAGTTTCGATGCGGGTGTGCCGATGCCGAAGTCCACAAGCCTCAAACGACCCGCCATCGCTGCGGCAGGTTCAAGGACATGTGCCGGTTTCCATGCGCCGAAGACCAGCGTTTCTGCCGCCCGGTAGGGTGCGCCAAGGTCTGCGCCATCGTCGCAGCCCGTGCCACTGATCAGGTCGAGCGCAATCGTCAGTTCGGCATCGTTCGCCAGCCTGCCGAGCTGAAGACGATGATCCGGCGACAGGGGCCGCGACTGTCCGCTACCAAAGCCTGCGTCGACAAAAACGGGACGGGCGCTTGCCTCGGCTGCGGCCTCCACGGGCCCGGTCCAGAGCGCTCTTGCCCGCCGCGCCATGGCGCTCATGGGCGGCATCAGCTCGGCCAGCCGGATATCGCAGCCCATCTCGCGCAGGCGCACCGCCGCCACGGAACCATCGCCGCCATTATTTCCCGGGCCGCAAAGAACGAGGATGGGTCGGCTGCCAGCGCGAATGGCGATATGTTCAGCCGCCCGCTGCCCCGCGGTCAGCATCAGCTGCCACAGATCATCCTCCGAACGCGCCACGCTTTCTTCGGCCGCCTTCATTTCGGCAGCGGTAAGGACGGGGTCGCGCTTCACGTTACATTGCCAAGCAGATGCGCAGAAAGGTCCCGCAACAGCGCCGCCCACCGCGACTGCCCCTCCGCATCCGCAATCAGGTCGTTCCGGATTTCGAAGAACAGATACGGCAGGCCGCGCGGTTCGGCGTGCCGCTGGACCGTGTAGCCGTGGGACACGCCGGAATAGGGCTCGTTGTCGCCGACGCGCAGCCCCTGCCCTTCAAGCCAGCGAATGGCGGCCCGCGCCGTCTCGCGGTCTTCGTTGTAAAGAACACCGCACTGCCATTCGCGGACCTCACCGCTATCCAGCGCAGGTGTAAAGCTGTGCAGCGACAGGAGAAGGCGCACCGGCCGCTCGTCGAGCAGTGCCGCGACCTGGTCATGGTACGCCCGGTGCAGCGCTGTGCGCCCCGCTCGCGCCGCCTCGGTCAGCGAGTGGTTTCCGGTGATCGCGACACCGTCGCTCATTTCGGTCACGGCCTGGTCCAGCGGCCGGTTCAGATCGACGACCAGCCGCGATGCCCCCGCCAGCAGCAGCGGCGCGCCGGTCCGCGCCGCCAGTCGCTCCGCCGTTTCGGCCGCGCCAAGGTCCACGGCGATATGCGTGTCCATCGTCCCCGCTGGCAGACCCAGAGCAATATCGGGCGGCACTGCGCGGCTCGCATGATCAACGACGATCAGCAGGTCCGTATTGGGTCCATCAATAAGGTGCGGCGCGGCCATCGGCCCAATAAGGGGCCCAACCGCCAAATGAAAAGGCAGCAAAGAAAAAGGGACCGCGCCTGGGGAGGATCGCGGCCCCTTCTCGGGTGCGTCAGGGGCGCGCGGCCCCAAAAGCGCTGGGTTAACGGTTGAGCTGAGCCAGCTCCGTTTCCGTCATGTCGAGGTGACGCAGCGCGCGGGCGAACTGCTTCTCGGCAGCGCGCTCGTTACCGGCCTCACACAGCGCGATACCAATATTGACCTTGCGAAGCGCCTTGCGGGCATCGCCAGCATCTGCAGTTAAGGCCGCATTGCGGATGTCCTCGGGCATGTAGTCACAGGCTTCCAGCGTTTCAGCATGGGCCGGACCGACGGCAAGGCCGACGTTCAGCGCGGCAACGGAAACGGCGGCGATAGCAAGAAGAGTATGGCGCATGGGGAGTGTCCTTTTCGTCTCGTTTAGGTTCGCCGGGCCGAGGTTTCCGGGGAGGTCTTGAGTTTGGCTCAACGAACTGAGCGATGCTTTAAAGTGGCGCTCAAAACGATGCAAGCGTTTTCTTGAGCGGGAATCAGTTTTCTATGCTGCAACTGCACATAAAACATGTGTGGGCGACCTTTGTTCAGGGTTTTCTCGCCTTGTGCACTGCGGCACCGCGCCGCAACAATCGTGCCCTTAGGCGCTTAGCGTCACGTCCCCGACGCCCGGGATTTGCTGGATCGCATGGACGAGTTCGCTGCTCGTCGCGACGCCGTCGGCAACCAGCAGGATCGCCGAACCACCATCGTTCAGCGGGATAACCAGTTCGGCGCGGCCGCGGCCGCCCTGCCCTTCAATCGCCGCCGCGATGGCCGGCGCCGCATGGGCAGGCGCCGCAATGCGCATCACGCTCCGCCCGCCGCTGTCGAGATCGGCCAGGCGCGCGATGGCGGCGATGCGCAGAAGCGGCGTTTCGTAGCCCGCCCGCCAACTCAGTTCGCCCCTGATCAGGATCGGTGCATCGTCCGCATACGCTTCTTCCAGCGCCGCCTTCACGTCATCGTCATAGGCGTTCCCAGTGAAGCTGCCCTCCTGATCGGACAGGTTCAGCACCAGGAACGGCGTCCCGCCATTCTGCGACGGACGCTTTCTCATGCCTTCGATCTTCGCCGCCAAGACGGCGCGTTCCTTGCCGCCCCCCGCCGGTCCGCCAAGCTCGACGTAGCGGCTATAAGTCTTCGCGCCTTTCGCCTTGAGGATGTGCGCGAAACTGCTCAGCGGGTGCGCTGAAAAGTAAAAGCCGAACGCGTCCAGCTCTTTTTCCATCGTCTCGGCAAGCGTCCAACGCTCGGTCGCCTTCGGCCGGATCAGCGCGATATCGCCGCCACCACTCTCGCCGCCGAACAAGGCACCCTGATTGGTCCGCCGCGCTTCCGCCGCCGAATTGGCGACAGCGAGCAGGGAGCTCGCCATGTCATGCACCGCCGCGCGGTTCGCATCCAGCTTGTCGAATGCACCGCCGCCAGCCAGCCGCTCTAGCTGCCGCGTATTCAGCAGCTTCGGATCAACACGGTTCGCAAAATCGCCAAGCGAGGCGAACGCGCCGGCCGCGTCCCGCTCCTCCACGACCTGCTGCATCGCTTTCGTCCCCACACCCTTCAGCGCTGCCAGGGCATAGCGAAGCCGCACCGTGCCCTCCGCATCGGTCTCGACAGTAAACTTCTCGCTCGACGCGTTGATATCGGGCGGCAGGCACTCGACGCCCATACGCCGTGCATCGTCCAGGAACAGGCCGATCTTCTCGGTCTGGTTCATGTCGAACTGCATCGACGCGGCGAAGAATTCGTGCGGGTAATGCGTCTTCAGCCAGGCCGTCTGATAGGCGATCAACGCATAGGCGGCAGCGTGCGATTTGTTGAAGCCATAGCCCGCGAACTTCGCCACCAGCTCGAAGATATGGTCCGCCTGACGCTCGTCGACCCCCTGTTCGCGCGCGCCCGACATGAAGCGTTCCTTCTGCTTCGCCATCTCCTCGGGCTTCTTCTTACCCATCGCGCGGCGCAGGAGGTCGGCCTCGCCAAGCGAATAGCCCGCCAGCTCCTGTGCGATCTGCATCACCTGTTCTTGGTAGATGATGACGCCGTAGGTTTCGGTCAGGTATTTTTCGAGGCGCGGGTGCAGGTAATCCGGCGCCTCCCGCCCGTGCTTGCGGTTCGCGAACTGCGGAATGTTGTCCATCGGACCGGGCCGGTACAGCGACACCAGCGCGATGATGTCGCCGAACTTGTCGGGCCGCACCTTCGCCAGCGTATCGCGCATCCCGTCGGATTCCAGCTGGAACACGCCAAGTGTATCGCCGCGCGTAATCAGCTCGTAGGTCGCTTCGTCATCCCACGACAGCGTATCGAGGTCCGGCCGCTTGCCCGTGCGCCCCTCGATCAGGTCCAGCGCATAATGAATGACCGACAGCGTCTTCAGGCCCAGAAAGTCGAACTTCACCAGCCCCGCCTGCTCGACCCACTTCATGTCGAACTGCGTGACCGGCATGTCGGAACGCGGGTCTCGGTAGAGCGGCACGAGCTGCGACAGCGGCCGGTCGCCGATCACCACACCCGCGGCGTGCGTCGAGGAGTTGCGCGGCATCCCCTCCAACTGCAGGGCCAGGTCGATCAGCGTTCTCACGTCCGAATCATTCCGGTACCGGCGGCTCAGGTCGGTGTTCTTTTCCAGCGCGTCAGACAGGGTCTGCGGATTGGCCGGATTGTTGTCGATCATCCCGGCCAGCGTCTCACGCAGCCCAAAGGGCATCTGCAGCACCCGGCCGACATCCTTGATGACCGCGCGCGCCTTCAGCTTTCCGAAGGTGATGATCTGCGCGACCTGATCGCGGCCATAGCGCTCCTGCACATAGCGGATGACTTCCCCGCGCCGCGTTTCGCAGAAGTCGATGTCGAAATCGGGCATCGACACGCGTTCCGGATTCAGGAACCGCTCGAACAGCAGGCCCAGCTCAATCGGATCGAGGTCGGTAATCGTCAGCGACCAGGCTACGACCGAGCCAGCGCCCGATCCGCGCCCCGGTCCCACCGGAATCCCCTGTTCCTTCGCCCAGCGGATGAAGTCGGCAACAATCAGGAAGTAGCCCGGAAAGCCCATCCCTTCGATAATGCCCAGCTCATAGTCGAGCCTCTGGAAATAAGTATCGCGGTCGAGGCCCGTCCGCCCCGCCAGCCGCGCCTCAAGCCCCGCCCGCGCCTGCTCGCGCAGCGCCGCGACCTCCGCGTCCGGATCGCCGGCCAGGCTCGGCAGGATCGGATCGCGCTGCGGCGCGATTACCGCACAGCGCTGCGCGATCACGGCCGTATTCGCCAGCGCTTCGGGCAAATCGGAAAATGTTTCTTCCATGATCGGCGGCGGCTTCAGCCACAGCTCCGGGTTCGTGCGCGGCCGTTCCTGCGACTGGGTATAGGTTCCGCTGCCGATGCACAGCATCACGTCGTGCGCGGGCGAAAACTCGCGCTCCGGAAAGGCCGCCGGGTTCGTTGCGACCAGCGGCAGGTTCCGCGCATGCGCCAGCCCTATCAGCGCCTCCTCCGACGCTGCCTCCACCGCGTGACCCGTCCGCGTGATCTCGACATAAAGCCGCCCCGCGAAGAGGCTTTCCAGCTCGGACAGATAGCTTTCCGCAGCCTTCACCTGCTGTTCGGACAGCAGCCGTGCGATCGCACCCTCTGCCCCGCCGGTCAGGCAGATGATCCCTTCTGCATGCTCAGCTAACCGGTCCAGATCGACATGCGCGCCGTCCGCCGGATCGCTGTCCAGATGCGCGTGACTCAGCAGCGCGATCAGGTTCGCATAGCCGCCCTCATCCTGCGCATAGAGCACCAGCCAGTCGAGGATCGGCGTCCCGCCCAGCGCCCGCGCACCGGGCCGCTCCACGGCCACCATCGCGCCGATGACCGGCTGAAGCCCCGCCTCGGCAAAAGCGGCCGAAATCTCCATTGCGGAAAACAGGTTTGACCGGTCCGCGACACCCGCCGCCGGCACACCCATTTCCGCGCAGCGTTTCGCCAGGTCCTTCGGATGGTTCGCCCCCTCCAGCATGGAGTAGGACGTGAAACAGCGAAGCGGCACGTAGGGCGCGGACGCAGCCGCTGCCTCCGGCGTCTCGGTTGCGGCAGGGGCGGCGGTCGCGGCGGCAGGGTCCATCGCCCGGACCTTAGCCTCGCCGCCCGCGCGCGCCAGTCGTACGCCCCCAAAAAGCTGTGCATAACTTTGCCCGGCGTCCGGCTCTCCATTCAGGGACAAGTTGACGCGCCGGGAACGAAGGTGCGCTGTGAACCGCTCGCCAGATGTGCAGGAGAGCAGCCCATGAAGATCGCGGTTTTCGGTGCCGGCGGACGATCCGGCCAGGCCCTTGTCGAGGCAGCGGTCAAACGCGGCCACGGCGTTATCGCCGCTGAACATGACTGGCCCTTCGAAACCCCTGCGGCATCAGCGATCGAACGGCGCACCGCTGACGTCATGACGGACAATCTCGAAACGATTATCGAGGGGACTGACACGGTCATTTCCGCACTCAGTCTCGGCCTGTCGGCAGAAACGATTTTCGATCCGCCGCCGCTTTATACCGAGGGCACGCTGCGGATTACCGAAGCCATGCAGTCAACAGGGGTCAAACGCCTCCTCGTCATCTCTGCGACCTTCGTGGAAAGCCGCGACATCGGCCCGCTCTGGTTCCAGATGACCGCCCGGAACGCCCTGGCCAATATCTACCGCCAGATGGGCGACATGGAGCGCGTCCTGCGCGCCCAGTCCGGTCTGGAATGGACAGCGGCGCGGGCGGGCTGGCTTCTCGACCGCCCCTTTACCGGTGATTACACCGTTCAGGAAAACCGCATCGCGGACGGCACGCTGCGCACCCGCTGCGAAGACCTGGCCGACTTCATGATTCGGGAGGCCGAACAGGGCGACTGGATCTGCAAAACGCCTGCCATTTCACGTAAAGAGGCGCGGCATCTCGAAAGCCCGCCTGCCCTCCTTGAGGAGCTACGCTAGCCCGCTTCGACCAGCTGCCCGTCATGCAGCTCGACAATCCGGTCCATCTGCCGCGCCAACTCGCGGTTGTGCGTTGCGATCAGCGCCGCCGAGCCGCGCCCCCGCACGACCTTCAGGAACTCCGCCAGCACCCGCTGGGACGTCAGCTCGTCCAGATTGCCCGTTGGCTCGTCCGCCAGCACCAGGACCGGCTCGTTCGCCAGTGCCCGCGCCACGGCCACCCGCTGCTGCTCGCCGCCCGAAAGCTGGCTCGGCCGGTGCGTCAATCGCTCGCCGAGCCCCAGTTCGCCGAGCAGATGCCGCGCCGTCGCCTCAGCCGCGCTCTTCGGCTTTCCGGCGATCAACAGGGGCATCACGACATTCTCCTCCGCGGTGAAGTCGGGAAGCAGGTGGTGAAACTGGTACACGAATCCCAGCCGGTCACGCCGCACCTCGGTTCGCCGCGCACTGTTCGCCTTCTCGACCGCTTCGCCCGCAATCTGGATCGTCCCGCCAAAGCCGCCTTCCAGCAGCCCGATCGCCTGCAGCATGGTGGACTTCCCCGACCCCGATGGCCCCAGCAGCGCTACGATCTCGCCCGACGCCACGGTCAGGTCGACACCGCGCAGGACGTCGATCGTCACTGACCCCTGCGTGAAGCTGCGCGACAGCTTCTCGGCTTCGAGGACATTACTCATAGCGCAGCACCTCGACCGGATCGGTACTCGCCGCTTTCCACGCCGGATACAGCGTTGCGAGGAAACTCAGCAGCAGCGCGATGATCGTGATCGCCGCGACTTCGACAGGGTCCGTCTTCGCGGGCAGCTCCGTCAGGTAGCGGATCGAGGGGTCCCATAAGTCAACGCCCGTCATTGCGCTGATCCCCTCCACCACATTCTGCCGGAACGCCAGGAAGGTGAAGCCAAGGATCAGGCCCAGCAAAATCCCCGCCCCGCCGATCAGCGTGCCGACCGTCACGAACACCCGCATGATGGCCTGCCGGCTCGCGCCCATCGTCCGCAGGATCGCAATGTCCTTTGTCTTGGCGCGGACCAGCATGATCAGGCTGGTCAGGATGTTGAAACAGGCCACCAGGATGATGAACCCGACGACCACGAACATGACCGTCCGCTCCACGCTCAGCGCCTCGAACAGAACGCCGTTCATCTGCCGCCAGTCCACCAGCACCCCGCGCCCCGGCAGCAGGTCCTGCACCGGCGCCAGGATCTCTTCCACCCGGTCGGCATCCTCGGTGGTAATCGTGATCAGCCCCACATCGTCATTCATTCGCAGATAAAGCTGCGCATTCTCCAGCGGCATCAGAACGAATGTCTTGTCATATTCGAAAATGCCGACCTCGATCAGCGCCGCGACGCGGTAGGGCACGATGCGCGGCGTCGTCCCGAACGGGGTTACCTGACCCTCGGGTGAAATCAGGCTGATCGTATCGCCGAGCGTGAGGCCCATGCTCTGAGCGAGCCGGGATCCGATGGCGACGCTGTTCTCGCTCTCATAAACATCCTCGAAAGAACCGGCGATGACGCTCCGCGCAAGGTCTTCCTGTGTTTCCAGGTCGCCAAACCGCATTCCGCGCAAGAGCACTGGCTGCGCCCGGTTACGGAAACTGCCGAGAAGCGGCTGCTCAATGATCGGCGCGGCGGAGGTCACGCCCGGCACCGCCTCGATCTCGTCAAGCAGCGGCTCCCAGTCGGTCAGTTCGCCGCCATAACCCTGCACCACGGCATCACCGTTCAGCGCATTGATCGAATCGAACAGTTCGGCGCGAAACCCGTTCATTACCGACATCACCGCGATCAGCGCCGCAACGCCCAGCGCCACCGCGATCAGCGAGATCGTCGCCACGAGAAAGATAAAGCCTTCGGACCGGCCCGGCAGCAGATAGCGGCGGGCGAGAAAGCGTTCGTAACTGGTTACCATGCCCGTCGCCTTACGCCGCAGCGCAGCGCCTGTCCCCCGTTATCCGGCGGTTCACCCGCCGACAGTTTCAAGCGCATCGTCGAGAGACAGGTCCGTCCGCTCGCCGGTCTTGCGGTTCTTCACCTCGATGGTACCCGCTTTCACGCCTTTCGGCCCGACAATCAGCTGCCAAGGCAGCCCGATCAGGTCCATGGTCGCGAACTTCGCCCCGCCGCGTTCCTCCCGGTCATCATACAGCGCATCGACGCTCGCCGCCGACAGTCGCTCGTAAAGCGTCTCGCAGACGCCGTCGCAGCCCTCATCGCCCTGCCTCAGGTTCAGGATACCCACCCGGTACGGCGCGACCGCTTCCGGCCAGACGATGCCGTTCTCGTCATGGCTCGCCTCGATAATCGCCCCGGCGAGCCGCGATACGCCAATGCCGTAACTGCCGCCCACCGGCGTTACCGGTGCGCCATCCGGCCCAGCGACGGAAAAGCCAAGCGGCTTCGAATATTTATCGCCAAAGTAAAAAATGTGGCCCACTTCTACCCCGCGTGACGTACGAAGGCTGTCGCCTATTTCCGCTTCCCGCGCCTCGTCGCGCTTCTCGTCGGTCGCGGCATAATCTGCCGTCATCGTATCGACGAAGCTCTGCAGCGCCGCGGTGTCCCGGGTGTCGACATCGAACTGATCGGCCGACCGCGCCTCCTCCCAGCTCTTGTCGAAGAACACTTCGCTCTCGCCGGTGGGCGCCAGGATAATGAACTCATGGCTCAGGTCGCCGCCAATGGGCCCCGTATCGGCCTGCATCGGAATGGCGCGCAGTCCCATGCGGGCAAAGGTCCGCAGATAGGCGATGAACATGCGATTATAGCTGATGCGCGCGCCGTCCTCGTTTAGGTCGAAGCTGTAGGCGTCCTTCATCAAAAATTCGCGCCCGCGCATCACGCCGAAGCGGGGCCGGATCTCATCCCTGAACTTCCACTGGATATGATAGAGGATCTTCGGCAGGTCGCGGTAGCTGTTGATACCCGCCTTCATCAACGCGGTCAGCATGTCCTCGTTCGTGGGCCCGTAGAGAAGCGCACGGCCCTGACGATCCTCGATCCGCAGCATTTCCGGACCATAGGCGTCATAGCGCCCGGTATCGCGCCAAAAGCTCGCGGACTGGATCGTCGGCATCAGCATTTCCGCCGCGCCCACCCGGTCCTGTTCCTCGCGCACGATCTGCTCGATCTTCCTCAGCACGCGGTGGCCCAGCGGCAGCCAGGCGTAAATCCCGGCAGAGGTCTGGCGGACAAGCCCGGCACGCAGCATCAGCTTGTGGGAAATGATCTCCGCATCCGCCGGGACTTCCTTCATCACCGGCACGAAGGTGTTGGTCATTCTCATGGAGCGCGCTGATAGCAGAGCCCCGCCCCGCCGCAAGACGGCGCGAACCATCGAACACCCACAACAAGCGCCTTCACGCCAGAAAGTAGACCGCTGCCAGTAGCATCATGCACAGGATGGCGAACCCGTTGAACGCCCGCAGAGCCGGGCTCGGCCGCGCCTCATCCGGCATTGCGGTCCGTGTCACGACCAGATGATTGAGCAGCGCGACGATCGGCGCAGACAGGAACACCAGCGACGTCGTAAGGTCGATAAACGCTGCAAAATCGCCGAAGAAGAGGTTCAGTACCGCGATGGCCGATAGAACGATCACGATCAGGACGGCCCGTCTCGCCCCTGCCGAAATTTCGCTGCCAACATACTCCGCGTAGACCCCGGCAAACAACCGCGAATAGGCATCCAGCGCAGCCAGCACCGTGGTTGCCATCACGGACAGCGCCGCGACCGACGCCAGCAGCGCCGCATAGGGCCCAAGCGTCTCGCTGTAGAGGCCAATCACCTGCGCCGCGAACCCGGCGGCATCGGACGCGGGTGAAACGCCGCCGCTGTGCATCACCCCGGCCCCCATGATGCAGAAGCAGACCGCCAGCACCGTCGTCATGATGTAGGGCGCGAGGAAAAGCATCCGCTGCTGCGCAAGACCGGGCCGCACATCTTCGGCCTGCCCGCGCTGCGCTTCGCGAATCCAGATCGACTGCACGACGGAGAGGTCGAGCGGGTTCGGCATGAACCCCGCCAGCGCGACAAGGAACAGCAACGCCGCCGGCTGCACTGTCCAGCCGAAATCGACCAGCGCTCCCCACTCGACACGGTCCAGAACAAGCATCGTCGTCAGCAGCGTCGTCACGATCAGGACCGCGACCAGCACCCGGTTCACCCGGTCCACCCAGTCATAGCTTTCGAAGAACAGGAGCGCCGCCACGGCGACAAGCACACCCGACGCCAGCAGCGGGATGGTGGCGCTCACACCTGTCGTGACCACGATTATCCCGGCGGTCGTCGCGCTCACCGCTGTCATGACAATCGGCATCACCGGCGCAACCACCAGGCAGAAAAGCGGGATGGCCCACGGACCCAGCCGCCGATAGCCGGTCAGCAGCGAGCTTTTCGTCGCCTGCGCATAATCCACACCGAAGCGGTATGTTGGATATTTCAGGATGTTGATGACAATAATGACGCCGACGAGCGCCAGCCCAAACAGCGCCCCGGCCCGCGTCGACTGTACGAGGTGCGAAACGCCGATGGCAGCGCCCGAAAACAGCAGCCCCGGCCCCAGCCCCCGCCACATCGATGCGTCCCGCAGGATCGAGGCCCCCGCCAACCGTTAGACCAGCCGGGATTGCTGGATCGCTGCTTCGATAAAGCTTGCGAACAGGGGATGCGGCGCGAAGGGTTTCGACTTCAGCTCCGGGTGGAACTGCACGCCGATGAACCAGGGATGGTCCTTCCGCTCGACGGTTTCGGGCAGCAGACCGTCCGGGCTCCAGCCGGCAAAGGACAGCCCGCCCTCCTCCAGCACCGGCACATACTTGTTGTTCACCTCATAGCGGTGGCGGTGGCGCTCGCTGACTTCGCGCTCACCGTAGATCTGGGCGATCTTGCTTCCCGCTTTCAGCTCAGCCGGGTAGGCGCCCAGCCGCATCGTCCCGCCCAGATCGCCGCCCTCTTCGCGCCGCTCGATGCCTTCCTCGGTCATCCATTCGGTAATCAGGCCGACGACCGGCTCCGGCGTTTCGCCGAACTCCGTCGTCGAGGCGCGCCCGACCCCGCCAAGATTCCGCAGCCCTTCCACGCACGCCATCTGCATGCCCAGGCAGATGCCGAAGAACGGGACCTTGCGTTCGCGCGCGAAGCGGATGGCGTTGATCTTGCCCTCCGACCCGCGGCTGCCAAAGCCGCCCGGCACCAGGATCGCGTGCAGCGGCTCCAGCTTGTCGAGATCGGGCGCATCCCCCTCGAACAGTTCCGAATCCAGCCAGCGGATATTGACCTTCACCCGGTTCGCGATCCCGCCGTGGACCAGCGCCTCCTGCAGCGACTTATAGGCGTCCTGCAGGCCGGTATATTTGCCGACGATCCCGACCGTGACCTCGCCCTCCGGATTCTCGATCCGGTCGACGATGTCGAGCCAGCGGGTCAGGTCCGGCGCATGGCGCGGCGCGATGCCGAAGGAGCGCAGTACCTCCCGGTCCAGCCCCTCGTCATGATAATTCAGCGGCACCTCGTAGATCGAGCGCGCGTCGAGCGCCGGAATCACCGCCTCCTTCCGCACATTGCAGAACAGCGCGATCTTGTTGCGCTCCTCCTGTGGCAGCGGCTGTTCGCAGCGGCAGACCAGAACGTCCGGCTGAATGCCCAGCGACGTCAGTTCGCGCACCGAATGCTGCGTCGGCTTCGTCTTCAGCTCGCCCGCCGCCGCGATGTAGGGCACCAGCGTTACATGAACGAAGGAGACATTCTCCTCGCCCAAATCGTTCCGCAGCTGCCGGATCGCCTCGATGAACGGCAGGCTTTCGATATCGCCGACCGTTCCGCCGATCTCGCACAGCACGAAGTCCAGGTCATCGACGTCATTCTCCGCGAACGCCTTGATGGCATCGGTGACGTGCGGGATGACCTGCACCGTCGCGCCAAGATAATCGCCGCGCCGTTCCTTGGCGAGGATGTCGGAGTAAATTCGCCCGGACGTCACATTGTCCGACTGCCGCCCTGGCACACCGCTGAAGCGCTCGTAATGGCCGAGGTCGAGGTCGGTTTCGGCCCCGTCGTCGGTCACATACACCTCGCCGTGCTGATAGGGGCTCATCGTCCCCGGATCGACGTTCAGATAGGGGTCGAACTTGCGGATGCGGACGCGGTAACCGCGCGCCTGCAACAGGGCAGCGAGGGACGCCGCCATAAGACCTTTTCCAAGCGAGGAGACCACGCCGCCGGTGATGAAAATGAACCGCGCCATGGGCGGATGGCTATAGACTGCGCCGCGCCGGATTCGCCACCGGAAAATGCCCAGCAGAGCGGATTAGTTGGCTAGCGGAACCTCGTCGCTGCCCGCTTCACCCTCGGAGGAGCCCGGAAAACCGAACGGAACCTCGTCGAGCGCCGGGGTCGGCGTCGCGAGGGCCGGGTCGCTCGGATCGGTGGGCTGAATGTCATCGGCAATGGCAGGCGCTACGGCCGCCGGGTCATCGACTAGGCTGGTATCGATCGCCGACACGTCGCGCCCCTGCCCGGCAAGGATCGCCAGCAACAGAGACGTGCCGATGAAGATCGCCGCCAGCCAGCTCGTTGCCTTGGTCAGCAGGTTGCCCGCGCCGCGCGCCGTCATCAGGCCGCCCGGTCCGCCGCCAATGCCAAGGGCTCCGCCCTCCGACTTCTGCATCAGGATGACGCCCACGAGCGCGGCGGCCAGAAGCGAGTGAATGATAAGAACGAAGCTGGAAAGGGCAGGTGACATAGCGGCGCGCACTTAAGCGCCGCCGGGCCGCCATGCAAGATTGTTACCCGGCATCGCGCGGGGCCGGCCTTACGGCGCGGCGGCAATGATCGCGCCGAAATCGTCCGCCTTCAGGCTCGCCCCGCCGACCAGAGCACCGTCCACGTTGGTCACACTCAGCAGCTCCGCGGCATTCCCCGGCTTCACCGATCCGCCGTAAAGAATCTTCATGGTCTCGCCAGCAGCCCCAAACCGCGCCGCCAGCTCGCCGCGAATAAAGCCGTGCATCGCCTCCACATCCGCCGCCGTCGGCGTCCTGCCCGTCCCGATCGCCCAGACCGGTTCATAAGCAATCGTCAGCCGCTCCGGGCCGCAGTCAGCCGGGATCGAGCCGTTCATCTGCAAGCCCACGACCGCCTCAGCCCGCCCCTCGTCACGCTCTGTCTCGCTTTCACCCACGCACAAGATGACCTCCAGCCCAGCTTCAAGCGCCGCCGTGCATTTCGCCGCGACGAGTTCGTCCGTTTCGCCCTGGTCCGTCCGCCGCTCGCTATGACCGACAATCGTAAACGCTGCGCCGGCATCCTTGACCATCGCTGCAGAGACACAGCCCGTATGTGCGCCGCTCTCCGCCTCGTGGCAATCCTCGCCGCCCACCAGCAGGCGAGAGCCGTCCGCCAGCTCCGACGCCGCGAAGATCAGCGTGTGCGGAACCGCCAGCGCCACGCCGACATCCGGCTTTGCCATATCCGCCGCCCGCATGATCGCGCCCACCGTATCCAGGTCCGCGCTCGTCCCGTGCATTTTCCAGTTTCCGGCGATCAGCATGCGGCTTGGTTTTAGCTCGGTCATCGGCTTCAAACGCTCCTTTTATCGAACGAGGCGGGCGGCTTGCTTGCCGTCATCGCCGTCTCGTCTATATGTCTGCCGCTCGCTTCGACAACCGCTTCCAGAGAGAACCCTACTTTCATGCTGTCATTTCTGCGCCGCGTCCCGGGATGGGTGCTCGGTCTGATTTTCGCCGTCATCGCCGTGGCCTTCATCATTACCGGCATGGGCAACCCCCTTGGCGGCGGCGGCGGAACGGGCGCGCCGGTCGCGCAGGTCGGCGAGCGCACGATCACGTCCGGCCAGCTTGCGCAGAATTTCGACCGCCAGCTTCAGCAGGTGCGGCAGGAAACGCCGACGCTAACGACGGAGGAGGCGCTGGACGGGGGCGCGCTCAGCGCTGTCCTTGACCGCCTGGTCTATGCTGCCGGCCTTCAGGAATTCGCCAGCCGCCTTGGCCTCGCTACGTCGAAGCGTCTTGTCGATGCCGAGATCGCCAGCATGGATGCCTTCACCGGCCCGACCGGTCAGTTCAGCGAGCAGACCTACCGCGAGATCCTCGCGCGCCAGCGCATCAACGAGCAGCAGTTCCGGGAGGATATTGCCGGTGACGTCCTGAACCGCCAGCTTCTCGCTGTCGTCGTTGATGGGATGGACGTTCCGCGCGGCGTCGCGGAACCCTTCGCGCTTCGCCAGCTCGAGCAGCGCACGCTGCGCGTCGGCGCCCTTCCCTACGCCTCGTTCGAAATCGAAGAACCGACCGACGAGGAGCTTCAGGCCTTCTACGAAGAGAACATCACGCGCTTCACAGTCCCGGAGCGCCGCGCCTTCCGCTACGCCGTCTTCGACCGTGCAGCCTTTCTGGAAAATGTCGTCGTCACGGACGAGGAAGTTGCCGACTTCTACGAACGCTCCGACGATCTTTATGGCCGCACGGAAGCGCGCAAGGTCCTGCAGATTGTCACGCAGAGCGAGGCTTCGGCCGAGGAAATGGCCGCCCGCGTCCGGAACGGCGAAGATTTCAACACCGTTGCTGCTGAGCTGTTCGACTACGCCCCGGCCGACACCGATCTCGGCGACGTCAGCGAGGCCGACCTTGCCGGGACAATCAACGCAGAGGTCGCGGCCGCTGCCTTTGCCGGTGAGGACGGCACCGTTGTCGGCCCGCTGGAAACCAGCTTCGGCTATCACGTCCTGATGATCGACGATGTCAGCGTTACGGAGGCGCAGCCGCTTGCTGCCGTTGCGCCCGCGATTCGCGAGCGCCTGTCCGCGGAGAAGGCAGAAACCGAACTCGCCGACCAGATCACCGCCGTGCAGGACGCGGTTGATGACGGCCTCAGCCTCTCGGAGGTCGAGGCGGATCTGGGCCTGACACTGATTGCGCCCCCGCCGCTGACGCAGGCTGGCCGAACGCCGAGCGATCCCGAGTTTCGCTTCCCGCAGGACGATCTAGCCGTCCTGACCGCGGCCTTTGAACTCCTTGAAGGGGACGACCCTGCCATCGAACAGATTGGCGAGGGCCGCTTTGCGATCGTGGGCCTCGAACAGGTCATGGCGCCCGCGCCCCAGCCGCTTGCCGATATTCGTGAACAGGTCACCGCTGCCTACATCGCGCGCGGCCAGATCCTTGCCGCCGAAGCCAAAGCGGAGGAAATCGTAGAGGCGGTCCGCGCTGGCGGCGACCTGGACGCGCTTCTGGCGGCCGAAGGCGTGCCGCCGACGCAGGACCTGACCGCTCGGCGGATCGAACTTGCCGCGCAGGCGGGCCAGCTTCCGAACTACGTCGCGCTCGGCTTCGTGCAGAATGAGGGCGAGGTTGCCAGCGTGCCATTCCCGGAACAAGGCCTCCAGACCATCGTCCTGACCGCCGATATCGTCGAGGGCCGGATCGAGGATGCCCCGCAGCTTGTCGATACGATCCGCGCCCAGCTTCGGGAGGCTCAGCAGGCCGAAATTGCCGTCGCCTTCGCAACCGCGGCCCGCGATCAGGTCGGTGTCGAGATCTTCCCTGAGAACATCGCGGCGCTCGATGCGCAGTACCGGGTAACCGCGAACCCGGCCGATTAGGTCGCGGGCGCGCTCCGGCAGCAGCAGTCAGGCAGAGGCGCGCCTTCATGACCCTTCGGCCAGACCGCCCCGCATTCGATGCCGCTTACGAAAGGGGTGCACCGCAGCTCGTCTGGACGCGCGCGGTCGCCGACACCGACACCCCCGTATCCGCCATGCTGAAGCTGGCAAGGCCGAAGTCCGGCGCGTTCCTTCTCGAATCGGTTGAGGGGGGCGCAGTTCGCGGACGCTATTCGCTTCTCGGTTTCGATCCCGATCTCGCCATCCGCGCCGCGAACGGGACGTGCGAGCGCAACGCGCAGTTCGACCGTGACCCGGCGGCGTTCACGCCCCTGCCTGGCGACCCGCTCGGCAACCTTCGCGAGGCGGTCGAGGCCTGCCGCATGACAGTCCCGGGCAGCCTGCCGCCGGTGTTCAGCACCCTCGTCGGCTATCTGGGTTATGAATGCGTCTCGCTGGTGGAACCCGTTGAGCCCGCAGCGGGTGAAGGGATCGGCCTGCCAGATCTGTTTTTCGTCCGCCCGTCCCTGATCCTCGTGTTCGACCAGCTAGAGGCCACGCTCTTCATCGCCGCTCCCGTTTACCCGCAAGAGACCGAGGACGCGGCCAGTGCCTATACCCGGGCCGCCGAGCGCATCGAGACCGCGCAGGCAAAGCTCGCCGGACCCCTCCCCCCTTCGTCAAAAGCGGCAGACCTTCCCGATGGCACCCTGAGCCCCGTGGTCAGTCCCGAGGACTATGCCGACCGGGTAAGCCGCGCCAAGGAGTACATTCTCGCCGGCGACATCTTTCAGGTCGTCCTCGCGCAGCGCTTCTCCATGGACTTCCCGCTCCCGCCGCTCGACCTCTACCGCGCGCTCCGCCGCATCAATCCGTCGCCCTTCCTCTACCTCCTCGACCTGCCCGCCTTCGGCCTCATTGGATCGAGTCCCGAGATCCTTGTCCGTGTGCGCGGCGACGACGTCACCATCCGCCCCATCGCGGGCACCCGTCCCCGCGGTGCCGACGCTGCGGAGGATGCCGCCAACGAGGCAAGCCTCCTCGCCGACCCCAAGGAACTCGCCGAACATCTCATGCTCCTCGACCTCGGCCGCAACGATGCAGGCCGCATCGCGGCCCCCCGTTCCGTTTCCGTCACCGAGCGCGAAACGGTCGAATATTACAGCCACGTCATGCACATCGTCTCGAACGTCGAAGCGAAACTCTCACCCGACAAGGACGCGCTCGACGCCATGATGGCGGGCTTTCCCGCCGGCACCGTCTCCGGCGCGCCAAAGGTCCGCGCCATGCAGATCATCGGCGAGCTGGAGCACGAAAAGCGCGGGGCCTATGCGGGCGGCGTCGGCTATTTCTCACCTGGCGGCGACATGGACAGCTGCATCATCCTCCGCACCGCGGTCCTGAAGGACGGGGTCATGCACGTTCAGGCGGGCGCGGGCATCGTCGCTGACAGCGATCCCGCCTATGAACAGCGCGAATGCGAGGCCAAGGCGGGCGCGCTTATCGCCGCCGCGCGCGAGGCCCTCCGGGTCGCAGGCGAAGCGGGGTACGGCCAATGATCCTCGTCATCGATAATTACGACAGCTTCACCTATAATCTCGTCCATTATCTTCAGGAACTGGGCGAGACCGTCGAGGTCATCCGCAACGACAAGGTCGATGCCCCGGGTGCCCTCGCGCTGAAGCCGGAAGCCGTCCTGATTTCGCCCGGCCCCTGCACCCCGAACGAGGCGGGCATCACCCTGGATCTGGTCGCTGCCTGTCACGATGCGCGGATGCCGCTCCTCGGCGTCTGCCTCGGCCATCAGGCCATCGCCCAGCATTTCGGCGGCCGCGTCGTCCGCGCAAAGGCGGTCATGCACGGCAAGACCAGCCCCGTGCGCCATGACGGTACCGGCGTCTTTGCCTCCCTCCCTTCGCCCTTTACGGCCACCCGCTATCACAGCCTGATCGCCGAAGGGATCGACACGCCTCTCATCCAGAACGCCTGGAGCGATGACGGCGTCGTTCAGGGCCTGCGCCATGAAAACGGTCTTATCCACGGCGTGCAGTTCCACCCGGAAAGCATCGCCACCGAACATGGCCACGACCTCCTTGCGAACTTCATGAAGCTGGCACGCGCATGACTGCCCTTCCCTCCGGCGCCGAGCCGCTCGCGGACCCGCGCGCCATTTTCGACGAGATCCTGTCCGGCAATGTCGATGACGCGGAGATCGCCCGCTTTCTTGTCGCCCTCGCCGACCGCGGCGAGACGGTCGATGAAATCGTCGGCGCCGCCCGCGCCCTTCGCAGCCGCATGGTCGCCGTCGCCGTCCCGGAGGCCGCGGTCGATGTGTGCGGCACCGGCGGCGACGGCGCGCACACCCTCAACATCTCCACCGCTGTCGCTATCGTCGTGGCGGCATGCGGCGTGCCGATGGCGAAGCACGGCAACCGCGCCGCCTCCTCGAAGTCCGGCGCAGCCGATGTTCTCTCCGCCCTCGGCCTCAAGCTCGATCTCGAACCGGACCGCGTCGAAGCCTCGATCCGCGAAATCGGCATCGGCTTCCTGTTCGCCGCGCGCCACCACCCGGTCATGGCCCGCGTGGCCCCCGTCCGCCGCGCTCTGAAGCGCCGCACGATCTTCAACCTTCTCGGCCCGCTTGCAAATCCCGGCGGCGTGAAGCGCCAGCTCGTCGGCGTGTTCTCCCCCGAATGGACGCAGCCCCTTGCCGCCGCCCTCGGCGATCTCGGCGCGGAGCGCGCTCTTGTGGTTCACGGCGCGGACGGGCTCGATGAACTCTCCGTCACCGGCCCCAGCGAGGCGGCCTTCTTTTCAGGCGGCACAGTCACCGCCCAGACGATCACTCCCGCAGACGCAAACCTTACCGAGCACAGCCTCGATGCCCTCCGCGGCGGCACGCCGGAGGAGAACGCCGCCGCCCTTCTGCGCCTCCTCGATGGCGAGACAGGCGCCTACCGCGACGTTGTCGTTCTCAATGCCGCCGCCGCCCTCATGGTCGCGGGCCGCGCGGAAACGCTTGCAGAAGGCGCTGAACACGCCCACATCGCGCTCGACGAGGGGTTGGCCCGCAAAAAGCTGGAAGAGTGGAGGCAATTCGCGTGAGCGAAACGCTGAACGAGATTATTGCGCACAAGCGGACCATTTTGAAGGACCGCAAGAAGGCCGTGCCGCTCCCGATCCTTGAGGCCAAGGCTGCCGGGCAGCCGCCCGCTCGCGGCTTCGTCGCGGCCCTTCGCGCCGTCCATGGCCGCCACCCCCTGATCGCCGAACTGAAGCGCGCGAGTCCGTCCAAGGGCCTGATCCGCGAGGATTTCGACGTTCCGAAGCTCGCCCGCGCCTATGTGAACGGAGGCGCGGCCTGCTTGTCAGTCCTGACGGAGGAACGCTGGTTTCAGGGCAGCGACGACGACCTGAAGATCGCCCGCGGGGCCATGCACCTGCCCGTTCTCCGCAAGGACTTCATCGTCGATCCCTACCAGATCGTCGAAAGCCGCGCGATCGGCGCCGACGCCATCCTCCTCATCATGGCCGCGCTGAACCCCTATGAGGTGCGCGACATGGAAATCATGGCCCGCGATCTCGGCCTCGACGTCCTGGTCGAGGTGCATGACGAGAAGGAACTGGAGGGCGCGCTGAAGCTCAAAACGCCGCTTATCGGTATCAACAACCGCGACCTGAACACGATGCAGGTCGACCTCGAAACGACCGAACGCCTTGCCCGGCTGGTTCCTAAGGATCGCATCGTCGTCTCTGAAAGCGGCCTGACGAACCGCCATGAGCTCGACCGGCTCCGCCAGCGCGGTGCCGGTGCGTTCCTCGTCGGCGAATCGCTGATGCGTCAGGACGATATCGGTGCCGCCACCCGCCAGCTGATCGGCTGAGCGGGGGCGAAGGTAGGACCGCTCATGCCGCCGCTGACCCATCTCGATGAGGACGGCGCGGCCCGCATGGTGGACATCTCCGCCAAGGCCGAGACGAAGCGCATCGCCATCGCCGAGGGCCGCGTGCTGATGTCCGCGGAAGCCCTCTCGGCCATCCGCGACGGCAGCGCGCCCAAGGGCGATGTCATCGCCGCCGCCCGCATCGCCGGCATTCAGGCCGCGAAGAAAACCGCCGAGCTTATCCCCCTCTGCCACCCCCTGCCCGTTACGGGCATGAGCATCGACTTCACGCTTACCGGCACCGGCGTCACCGTCACTGCAGAAGTCTCCACGACGTTCGGCACCGGCGTCGAAATGGAGGCGCTGACGGCTGTGTCGGTGGCCTGCCTGACCATCTACGACATGGCGAAGGCCCTCGATAAGGCCATGCGCGTCGACGGCATCCGCCTCCTCAAGAAGATCGGCGGCAAGTCCGGCACCTGGACCGCGCCCGACCTCACCGATGCTTGAGTATGAGGAGGCATTGGCCCGCATTCTCGCGGGCGCTGAACCGCTCGCCGCCGAACCCATCGCCCTGACAGACGCGGCAGGCCGCACCCTTGCCGCGCCTGTGACCGCAAAGCGCGACCAGCCTCCCTTCGACGCCTCCGCCATGGACGGCTACGCGGTCCGCTGGTCCGACCTGCCCGGCCCCTTCCGCCTGATCGGCGAAAGCGCCGCCGGTTCAGCCTTCGATGGCAAGGTCGGCAAGGGCGAAACCGTCCGCATCTTCACCGGCGCCGCCGTCCCGGTCGGTGCGGACACGGTCGTCGTCCAGGAAGAAGTCGCAGCCTCGGGAGGGACCATCGAGATCTCCGGCGACGGTCCGCCCCGCCAGGGCGCCCACATTCGCCCCTGCGGCTTCGATTTCACTGCAGGCTCTGCACTGATTGAAGCTGGCCAGAGACTCTCCCCCCGCCATCTCGCGCTCGCCGCCGCAGCAGGGCACGGCGAACTCGCGGTCCACCGCCGTCCGCGCATCACCCTCATTGCCAATGGCGACGAACTCGTGCCCCCGGGAGAGACGCCAGCCCCCGGCCAGATCACTGCCTCATCCTCCGCCGTGATCGCCGCCCAGCTCCGCGCCGCAGGGGCCGAGGTCTGCGATGCCGGGATCATCCCCGACGACGCAGAGGCCCTCGCCGCCGCCCTGATCAGCGCCGCCGACACCAGCGATCTCATCATCACGATGGGCGGCGCATCGGTCGGCGACCACGATCACATGCACACTGCAATGGACAGCGCGGGCGCACAGCGCGATTTCTGGCGCATCGCCATCCGCCCCGGAAAGCCGCTGATCCACGGCCAGATCGACAAGGCCCGCCTCCTCGGCCTCCCCGGCAATCCCGTCTCAGCCTATGTCTGCGCGCTGCTCTTCGCCGAGCCCCTGATCCGCGCTTGGCAGAACCAGGCGTCCGGGGAGCAGACGATCACCATGCCCCTCGCCGCATCCGTGGACGCCAACGACCGCCGCCGCGATCACCTGCGCGCCGAGATCATGGACGGCACCGTTCGCCCACTCTCCACACAGGACAGTTCCCAACTTGCCATTCTGGCCCGCGCCGATGCGCTAATCGTCCGTCCACCTCACGCGCCTGCGGCGGAGCCCGGTACAGCTGTTCCCGTTATGTTGCTTGACAAGGCTTGGCGCGCCGCTTAGCCGTTCCCTATTCGTTCTCTCACGGAGGGTCGGCATGCTTACCGAGAAACAGCACCAGCTTTTGATGTTCATCCACAACCGTTTGCAGGACAAGGGCGTTTCACCCTCGTTCGAGGAGATGAAGGATGCGCTCGACCTGAAGTCGAAAAGCGGTGTGCACCGGATCGTCAGCGCGCTTGAGGAGCGGCAGTTCATCCGCCGCCTTCCGAACCGCGCCCGCGCTCTTGAGGTGCTGAAACTGCCGGAGGCGGAGGTGGCAAAGCTGACCCCGCGCAAGAAGATCCCGGCCGCTGCAAACGACAGCGAGGCGGACATCGTCGACATCCCCCTGCACGGCCGCATTGCCGCCGGTCAGCCGATCGAGGCGATGGAGACCCGCGAAACGCTGTCGCTGCCGACGTCTCTTCTTGGCAAGGGCGATCATTACGCGCTGGAAGTGTCCGGCGATTCCATGATCGACGCTGGTATCTACGAAGGCGACTACGCCCTGATCGAGCGCCGCGAAACCGCGAGCGATGGCGACATTGTCGTGGCGCTTGTCGACGAAGAAGACGCAACGCTGAAATATCTGCGAAAGCGCGGCGACATGATCCGGCTCGACCCCGCGAACAGCGAGCACCAGCCGCAGAACTACGCCGCCCACCGCGTCCGCATCCAGGGGCGCCTCGTCGGTCTCCTCCGCCGCTACTGACGGGCAGAGACCAAAGGGCGTTTAGCGGGGCCGGTTTTCGGTCCCCTCACCCGCCGTGATAAACAGGCAGGTCGCTTCCTTCGCAACGTCGGCGGTGTGCCAGGTACCCGGCGGATTGATGGCATATTCGCCATCGGTTAGCGTGACCGTCGCCTCGCTGTTGTCGGCGTGCCTTTGATGCAGCACGATCTGGCCAGACAAGCACAGCACCACCTCGTCGCCATTGGGGTGCATTTCCCATACATTCCAGTCTTCGGCAAAGCGGTGCATGGCAACCAGCCGCCCCTCCGCCCCGTCGGCGGCGTGGCGCTGGCCATAGCCCATGTACCAGTCAACCTCGCCCGTGAAGGTCGGCTCAACCTCCGCCTTCGCACCCAGTCCCAGGTGGATCGGCCGTTCATTCAGATCGTAAACGCTCATTCCCGCTCTCCCTCGCGCCGCACTGCAGCATCCCGCGCCCAGGGATGCGCGCCATCGCCAAGGGCCGCCGATACCACGCGGCCGCCGTCTAGATCGATCGACACCGCCCCCAGCTCACCCAGCCGGGTCCGATCAAGCTTAAGCCAGCGCGGCGCGCACCAATAGGGTAGCCTCCGGTCGCTGACGACGATGTCACTGGCCGCGCAGGCCGCTTCGAACGCAGGCCGCGGGATCAGGTTTCGGCTCCTCGTCGTCAGCAGCCGCCAGTCCCCGCCGCCGCGCCGCGGCACCGACAGCACGCAGGCATCGGGCGAACAGTCGGCTTGCGCCAGATCGTCGAACGTCAGCGTTCGCCGCGTACCCGCCGCTGCGCCCCACATCTCGCGCACATAGCTGCCCGCGCGCGGCCGCGACATGGCGAGGCCCTGTTCGGTCAGCAGCGCCACATGCCGCCCGTCCGGATCGACGAACAGTTCCGGCCGCGGCGCGGTCACCGCCAGCATTGCCCCGACCGCCACCGGCACCAGTCCCCATAGCCGCCACTGCGTTTCCCACAGGCACAGCCACAGACCGCCCGCCACGATCAGCGCCATCGCGCCCGCCGTCACCGCGGAAATGCTCGCCACGGCACCGGGCAGCGCGCTGGCTGTCCGCGCTACGTCGAGCAGTGCCCCAATCCCCAGCGACAACGCCAGGAATACCGGCTCCGCCAGCCCCGCCAGCGACGCGAACAGCCCCGCAATCAGCAGCGGAATGATGACAAAGCTCGTCAGCGGAATGGCAATCAGGTTCGCCAGCGCGCCGTACAGCCCCACATGGCCGAAATGAAACAGCGCGACCGGCGCAATCGCTGCCTCCGCCGCGATGCCCGTCATCACCAGCGCCGCCGCCCCGTTCACCAGCCGTTTCGTCCAGCCGCCCCCCTCCGGATTGCGCTCCCGCCACGCCCGCGCAAACGGTGCCTGGTACAGCGCGACAATCCCCGTCACCGCTGCAAAGCTCAGCTGAAAGCTCGGGCTGATCAGCACATGCGGCTGCCAGATCAGGATCAGGGTCGCGCCCGCCGCCACCAGCCTTAGCGAAATCGCCTCCCGCCCCAGCGCAAGGCCGACCAGCACGATCATCACCGCGATACACGCCCGAACGGTTGGGATGCCCGCCCCGGCGATCAGCGTATAGGCGATCCCGGCCCCCGCTGCCGCGACCGACGCCCACAGCCGCGCATCATGGCGCAGCGCGAACGCCTCCCACCGCACCAGCGCAAATCGCACCAGCCATAATGTGCCGCCGACGACAACGGCGATATGCAGCCCGCTGATCGCGATCAGGTGCGCCAGTCCGCTGTCGCGCATCGCCTGGGTTGCCTCTTCGGGAATACCGCCCCGGTCGCCGGTCACCAGCGCCGCCGCCACGCCGCCCTCCGCGCCGCCCACACCGTCCTGGAGAAGCGCTGTCAGATCGGCCCGAAACGCATCCAGCCGCGCGCGCCATCCCGATGCAGGCGGTCCCGGTGCCAGAACCTCGGGTTCCCCCAGCGCAAAGCCGCTCGCCCCGATGCCTTCGAACCACGCCCTCCTGGCGAAGTGATAGCCGCCCGGCACCACGGGCCCCGGCGGCGGGCTCAGCGTCGCGCGCACGGAAACCCGCGCGCCGACATCGACGCCCTCGCTTTCGCCGCGCACGCTGATCCGGGCTAGCATCGGCTGTGCATCCAGGTCCCTGGTCCGCACCAGCAGCCGCGTTCGCCCTCTCGCCGGCAACCGCTCGACCGCCTCAACCTTGCCGACGATCGTCTCTGCAAAGACCGGTGCCTGCAGCACGGGCGCCCGCACCCGCTCGGCCTCCCACCATGCCATCCCCAGCCCCGCCGCAGCGACTAAACCGCCGACCAGCAGCGCCCGCCCGGACAATTCGCCGACAAGCGCGCCAAAAGCAGCGATCGCCAGCAGCGCAAGCAGCGCTGAAACCCAGGTGTCCGAGTTCGGCAGCACGTTCCACAGGCCGATCCCGCTCCCCAGTGCCACCGGAATGAACAGCGGCATCTGGTGCCGTTCGCGCGCCAGTTTCTGCTCCAGCCATTCCCGGCCAGCGACAACGCGCGCAGGCAAGGTTTGAAGGGCGCTCGCCGTGCTGCTACTGAGCGCCAAAGCGTCCCCCTTTCCGCTGTCCCACCGGCGGCAAACCTTATCTCCCGGAGTTCAAATGGTTGCAAGCAGCGCCGCCCCTGTCGTTACGCGGTTCGCGCCCTCTCCCACGGGCTTCCTGCACATCGGCGGCGCGCGCACGGCGCTGTTCAACTATTTGTTCGCAAAGGCAAATGGCGGCGAGTTCCTGCTCCGCGTCGAGGATACCGACCGCGAGCGCTCTACGCCGGAGGCGACGGCTGCGATTCTCTCGGGCATGGCTTGGCTCGGCCTCGACGCCGACCGCGATCCCGTCTTCCAGGCGCAGCAGGCGGATCGGCACGCAGAAGTGGCGAACGCGCTCCTCGCTAGGGGCGCGGCCTATCGCTGCTATGCGACCCCGGAAGAGCTGACCGAAATGCGGGAGAAGGCGAAGGCCGAGAAGCGCCCCATCCGTTATGATGGCCGCTGGCGCGACCGCGACCGCGCCGATGCGCCGCAGGGCGCACCCTATACCGTCCGCATCAAGGCACCGAAGACGGGCTCGACGACCATCGACGATGCCGTCCAGGGCAGCGTCACGGTCCCCAACGAGGAGCTGGACGACTTCATCATCCTGCGCTCCGACGGGACACCCACCTACATGCTCGCCGTTGTCGTCGACGATCATGACATGGGCGTCACCCACGTCATTCGCGGCGACGATCACCTGAACAATGCCTTTCGCCAGCGCGTCGTCATCGAGGCGATGGACTGGCCGCTGCCGATCTGGGCGCATGTCCCGCTCATCCATGGGCCGGACGGCGCGAAGCTGTCGAAGCGGCACGGCGCGCTCGGCGTCGAGGCCTACCGCGACATGGGCATTCTGCCAGAGGCGCTGGAAAATTACCTTCTCCGCCTTGGCTGGGGTCATAAGGATGAGGATTTCATTCCGCGTGACCGCGCCATCGGGCTGTTCACGCTGGACGGCATCGGCAAGAACCCGGCACGATTCGACACGAAGAAGCTGGAAAACCTGAACGGACATTACATTCGGGAGTCCGCGCCCGACCGATTGCTGCGCGTCGTGCAGCCCGAAGTCGAACGCGAGATCGACCGCGGCCTGACGGCTGACGAGACGGATTTGCTGCTCCGCACCATTCCCGAGCTTCAGCCAAGAGCCAAGACAATCAAGGAGTTGGCGGACGGTGCGCTGTTCCTGTTTCGCACCCGCCCCCTGAATCTGGACGAGAGGGCTGCGAAGCTGCTAGAGGCCGGTGGCGGGCGCCTCCTTGCCAAGGCTCATCAGAGGCTTAAGGACGCCAGCGACTGGGAGGCAGAGGCTCTGGGAGAGGAGCTGCGCGCGCTGGCCGCATCGGAGGATGTCGGGCTCGGCAAGATAGCGCAGCCGCTTCGTGCCGCGCTGACCGGGCGCACCGTCAGCCCCGGCGTGTTCGAAATGCTCGAACTGCTGGGCCGCGAGGACAGCCTCGCCCGCATCGAAGACCAGCTTCCGGCCTGATCGCCGGGCGCACGACAGATTTGAAGGAGCACAAGATGACCGATGGCACGGCAAAGCTTTCCGTAGGCGATCAGGACCTGTCCTATCCCGTTCTAGAAGGCTCCGTCGGCCCGGAGGTTGTTGATATCCGCAAATTCTACGCGGACAGCGGGCGCTTCACCTACGATCCCGGATTTACCTCCACTGCCTCCTGCGAATCGAAGATCACCTATATTGACGGCGAGGAGGGTATCCTTCTTCACCGCGGCTATTCCATCGAGCAGCTGTCGGAGGATTCATCCTTCATGGAGGTCGCTTACCTCCTCATGCGCGGCGAGTTGCCGACGCCCGATGAATATGAGGATTTCACGCGCACGATCACGCTCCACACCATGGTGCACGAGCAACTGAAGACGCTTTACAACGGTTTCCGCCGCGACGCCCATCCCATGGCGATCATGTGCGGCGTCGTGGGCGCTCTCTCCGCCTTCTACCACGATTCGACGGACATCAACGATCCGGAGCAGCGCAAGATCGCCTCGCACCGCATGATCGCGAAGATGCCGACAATCGCCGCCATGGCCTACAAGTTCGCCATTGGCCAGCCCTTCCTGTATCCCGACAATTCGCTCAGCTACACGGGCAATTTCCTCCGCATGACCTTCGGCGTCCCTGCCGAGGAATATGAAGTGAACCCCGTCGTCGAGCGCGCGCTCGACCGGATTTTCATCCTCCACGCCGATCACGAGCAGAACGCGTCCACGTCCACCGTGCGCCTTGCCGGTTCATCGGGCGCGAACCCGTTTGCCTGCATCGCGGCCGGCATTGCCTGCCTGTGGGGCCCCGCGCATGGCGGCGCGAACGAGGCGGCGCTCAACATGCTGCACGAAATCGGCCATCCCAGCCGCATCCCGGAATATATCGAGCGCGCGAAGGACAAGAACGACCCCTTCCGCCTGATGGGCTTCGGCCACCGGGTGTACAAGAATTACGATCCGCGCGCCTCCGTGATGCGGAAAACCGTGCGCGAGGTGTTTACTTCGCTCGGTGTGAACGACCCCGTCTTCGACGTCGCGCTCCAGCTTGAGGAAATGGCGCTGAACGACGATTACTTCATCGAGAAGAAGCTGTTCCCGAACGTCGATTTCTATTCCGGCATCATCTATTCCGCCATCGGCTTCCCGACGTCGATGTTCACGGCGCTCTTCGCCCTTGCCCGCACCGTCGGCTGGGTCGCGCAGTGGAACGAGATGATCGAGGATCCGGCCCAGCGCATCGGCCGGCCGCGCCAGCTCTACACCGGTCCCGTCCGCCGCGATTATGTGCCGCTCGACAAGCGCTGATTTTTGCGTCGAACCACCGGTTCGCTGCGTACAGTTGCAGGATAGGTTGGGGGGCCTAGGGTGAACATATGATGCGAACCCTTCCCCGCCCCGTCGTTCAGGCGGCCGCCGCTCTTACCGCAGCCGCATTGCTGTCGGGCTGCGCGGTCAGCCGCGATGCGCGCAATCCGGCCACTGGCGAAGTCGCGCGCAACGCCGCCATCCAGCCGCTGACCGATGTCGGCGCTGTGCGGCCGAACATCGATCCCGAGCTGGAGCGCATACTCGAAAACCCTTACGCACTTCCGGCCGACGCGCGTACCTGCGACGAGCTCGCCTTTCGCATTACCCAGCTGAATCGCATCCTGGGTCCCGATTTCGACGTGCAGATTGACGATGACAAGAATGAGGACCGCGCCCAGCGGGGCATCGCGCTGGTGGGCCGCATGGCCGCCGGCATGCTCATCCCGTTCCGCAGCGTCGTTCGCGAAGTGTCCGGTGCCTCATCGCGCGAGCGCGAATACCGCGCGGCCCTCATCGCCGGCATCGCCCGACGCAGTTTCCTGAAGGGCTATGCCATCGCCGAAAACTGCGCCCTCCCCATCGACCCCTACGCGGAGTCGCTAGCAACGGAACAGGCGATGGAACGGGACGAGCGCTAGGCGGGGCTAGTCTGCTGACGCTGCGCCAGTTCGACCTGGTTTTTTGAAAAGCTCAATAAACCCGCTTCTTCGGTTTGATGTAGTCGACGGCGTCCGACAGCGTGTAGCTGTGCACCGGCCGTGTATCGAGTTCAACCTGGCCGTCGCGGAACCAGCCGAGCGAGTGGCTCATCCACTCCTCGTCGTTCCGGTCGGGATAGTCCTCGTGCATGTGCGCGCCGCGGCTTTCGGTGCGGTTCTTGGCCATCGCGATGGTCAGCACCGCCTGCCCGATCATGTTGTCGAGCTCCAGCGTCTCGACCAGGTCCGTATTCCAGATCAGGCCCTTGTCAGTCACGCTCAGGTCGGCCATCCGCTGGTAGACGGCGTTGATCTTCTGCAGCCCCTCGTCGAGGATTTCGTTCGTCCGGAAGACCGCCGCATTCGCCTGCATCGTCTTCTGCATCGCCAGCCGAACGTCCGCCGTCGGCGAACCGCCGCTTGCGTTGCGGAACCCATCGAGGCGATTCAATGCGCGGTCATCCTCGGACTTGATGATATCGCCATGCTTCGTGCCGGGCTTCGTAATCTCGTGCACGCGGTGCGCCGCGCCGCGCCCGAACACGACCAGGTCGATCAGCGAGTTGGAGCCGAGGCGGTTCGCGCCGTGGACGGACACACAGCCCGCCTCGCCAACGGCAAACAGGCCGGGGACAACGCTGTCTGGATCGCCGTCCTTCTTCGTCACGACCTCGCCGTGATAGTTCGTCTGGATGCCGCCCATATTATAGTGTACGGTCGGCGTAACGGGGATCGGCCCCTTGGTCACATCGACACCGGCAAAGATCTTCGCCGTTTCCGAAATGCCCGGCAGCCGCTCGCCGAGAATATCCGGGTCGATATGATCGAGGTGAAGGAAGATATGGTCGCCCTCCTTCCCCACGCCGCGCCCCTCGCGGATTTCCATCGCCATCGAGCGCGAGACCACGTCGCGGCTGGCCAGGTCCTTGGCCGACGGGGCGTAGCGCTCCATGAAGCGCTCGCCTTCGGAGTTGGTGAGGTAACCGCCCTCGCCGCGCGCGCCCTCGGTAATCAGGACGCCGGCGCCGTAGATTCCGGTCGGGTGGAACTGCACGAACTCCATGTCCTGCATTGGCAGCCCGGCGCGCAGCACCATACCGCCGCCGTCGCCCGTGCAGGTATGCGCCGACGTCGCGGAAAAATAGGCGCGGCCATAACCGCCCGTCGCCAGCACCGTGTTGTGCGAGCGGAAGCGGTGAATACGGCCCGTCTCCAGCTCCAGCGCGATCACGCCGCGGCAGGTTCCGTCCGCATCCATGATCAGGTCGAGCGCGAAGAACTCGATGAAGAAGTCCGTGTCGAAGCGCAGGGACTGCTGGTACAGCGCGTGCAGCATCGCGTGACCCGTGCGGTCGGCGGCGGCGCAGGTGCGCTGGGCGGCCGGTCCCTCGCCCATATTCTGTGTCATGCCGCCAAAGGCGCGCTGGTAGATCTTGCCCTCCGGCGTCCGGCTGAACGGCACGCCGAAATGCTCCAGCTCGTAAACCGCTGCGGGCGCCTCGCGGCACAGATATTCGATGGCGTCCTGGTCGCCCAGCCAGTCCGATCCCTTCACGGTGTCGTACATGTGCCAGGTCCAGTGATCCGCGCCCATGTTGCCGAGGGACGCGGCGATCCCGCCCTGCGCGGCCACGGTATGACTGCGCGTCGGAAAGACCTTGGTAATGCAGGCCGTCTTCAGGCCCGTTTCGGCGATGCCCATCGCGGCGCGCAGGCCGGACCCGCCGGCGCCCACGACCACGGCGTCGTAAGTATGGTCGATGATGTCGTAAGCGTCGCTCATCTCGTCAGGCCCCAATGGCAATCGTCAGAATGGAGAAAATGGACAGGCCCGCCGCAACCAGCGTGTAGCCCGTCGTCAGGAACAGCATCGCGATCCGCGCGCCGCCGTGCAGATAGTCCTCGATCACGATCTGCAGGCCCAGCCGGATGTGATAGAAGACGCTGATCGTCAGCAGCACCATCGGCACCGCCACGAAGGGGTTTCGCAGCCATTCCAGCATGGTGAAATGATCCAGCGACGGCAGGCTGATGATCGATACCATGAACCATGTCATCAGCAGCAGGTTGGATACCGCCGTCAGCCGGTGGATCCACCAGTGGTGCGCGCCCTCTTTCGCGGAGCCGAGCCCCCGTACCCGGCCGAGCGCCGTACCTCTCGAAACAGCCATGTTCTTATGCTTTCCGGACCTAGAGAAGGATGAAGAGCCACAACGCGGCGGTCGCCGCGATGCCAAAGATGAAGGTCAGCGTCGCCGTCGTCTTGGCCGTACCGACTTCGAAACCCGCGCCGGTATCCATGGCAAGGTGCCGGACGCCGGAGGCGGCATGCTGGAACAGGCCGTAGGTCAGGCCGATGCCGACGATCACGCCAAAGGGGGAGCGCGCCACGTCCAGGAACTGCTGATAGGCTTCCGGGCCGGCCGCGGCGGCAACCAGCCACCAGGTAAACAGCACGCCGCCGACGATCGCCATGCCATCGCCGGTTGCGCGGTGCATGATGGACGTCGCCATGTGCACGCGCCAGCGCCAGATGCTCAAATGCGGGGATAGCGGCCGGGCTTGCGGCCGGACCTGCGGCTGAGACGCCATAGACTGTCTTTCCGTCGGTTATTCTTTTGCGAGGCTTATTGAGCGCTCGGCCGCCGCAGGGCAACCGACAAAGCGCCGCGCCCCGTCAGGGCCTAGGCGGGCAGATCGCGGTTCAGTCGCCCTCGCACTGCAGCAGCACGGTCCGCTCAAGCCCCGCATAGCGGTGCACCAGCGCGCCGCGGTATTCCTCGTTCGCCATCATGTTCAGGAAATTCTTCTTGTCCGGATAGCGCACGATCAGCATCTTGTCCCAGTCGGTATCCGACGCGCCCTCCGCGCCGATGAATACCTGCTGCACCGGCCCCTCGTACAGCACCTCGGCCTTGCTCGTCGCGCCGACCGTCACGGTGAAGGCATGCTGATAGCGGGCATAGGCGTCCGCCCCGCTCACGTCCGTATCCTCGCCGCCTGCATAGTCCGTCGGATAGGCGGCGCGGTCCCGGAACTTCAGCATGTTCACCATCACGATCGGCCCCTTGGCGGGGCCGTCGCGCAGCGCGCGTACCTGGTCGGCGGTCGGGTCTATGGTCATATTGACAGGTCTTTCAGCCGTTTGAGCGTCGAAAATTTCGGATTGTCCACGGCGAGCCGCGCGGCGACAAAAGCGGTCATGTCCGACAGAAGCGCAGGATCGCCCGCGTCGATTTCTCCGGTACGAAGCGCCGCGCAGAAGGCGCGCTCCGCTTCCGCGCCCCCGCCATCCACGCCCGTTCGCTCGGCATAATAAGCGCGCTCTGCCGGCAACGGATCGTCCCGCACCTCCCGCGAAATGATCGCCAGCGCATTGCGCGCCACCTTCGCATGAAAGGCCTGCCGCCCCTCAAGCTGCGGCATGATCTCCTCGATGAAGCCGCTCACCGCCTCGGCAAGCTCCGCCGGGCCAATGGGGGTCGTCATACGCTGCCCTCCCGCATGATGTGGATAAGGTCCGCTTCGGTCTCCGAGACCCGTCGGCCGATTGCCGCACGCTCCACGGACCCCGCATCGCCCGTCAGGTGCGCGCTCGCCATCTGCAGGCACATGACGCCCCAGCGCAGGGAGCCAAGCATTTCGTAGGCCAGCACCTGCTCGCGGTCGACGCTGCGCCCGCCCGCCGCCTCATAGGCCTCGTAGAACGGCTCCCGTTCTCCGAACCCGCCGACCGGCTTCTGCCAGTTGCCGAACCGCCAGGTGTTCGTGCTCAGCCAGCCGATATCCAGGAACGGGTCGCCGATATGCGCCAGCTCCCAGTCGAGGACCGACCGCAGCCCCTCTTCGCCGACGATGAAATTGCCTGACCGGTAATCGCCGTGAACCAGAACCGGGTCAGCGCAGGGTTTCAGCCGCTTTTCCAGCTGCGCGAACGCCATTTCGAACACCGGCACGGCGCCCTTCATCGCGTCATAGCTGTCGCGTAGCGCCGTCAGCTGCGCCCGCCCATCCAGTGTCGGCAGGCCCAGCCCGTCGAACGCCGACACCGGCACCGCATGCAGCTTTGCCAGCGCAGCCGCGACCTCTGTCACCATCGCGGCCCGCGCGTTCTCATAGTCCGGCAGCCGCAGATATTTCGGCGCCAGCGTCTCGCCCTCGACAAACGCCATCACGAACCCGTCGCCCAGCCCGTCCTGCGGCTTCAGCACCAGTTCGATCGTCGGCACCGGTACGCCGTTCTCGCCCGCCCGCGTCTGCAGCGCCGCCTGCACCGCCCGGCTCATCGTGCGCGATGTGCCCTCGCCGAACGACTGCTGCAGGACCAGCGGCCACGGTTCCCCGTCGCGCGCCGCGTCCACCAGATAGCTCATCGAGGCCGCCCCGCCGGACAGCGCGGTCAGGCCGCGAACGGTCACCGCTTCGCCCTTCGCCTCGGACAGCAGCGCAGCCAGCGTCTTCGCGGCCTTGTCTTCAGGTAATTCGCTCATGGTTAGGGGCCTCTTAACGCTTTCGCCTTAGCCCCTCGCCTGTCGCAATCATGGGTATCGAATGGATATCGCAAGGGCTTGGGGGCCGAGGGCAATGGGCAAGACTTATACCGAACTGGCAGCGGAATTCGACTTGCAGGAACGCTGCGCGCTCTTCGCCATCGATGAGGACACGCAGGCTGTCCTCGGCCGGATCGGAGAAATTCTGGCACCGCACACCGACCGCCTCACGACGGTCTACTACGACCATTTCCTGCGCTTCTCGAAGCTCGACATGCCCGCCGACGCGCGCGTCGTGACCGAAGCGAAGACCGCCGAATATTCGCGCCTGAAGTTCACCCCGCCCCTTGATCGCGGCTGGCTCGAGCGCGCCGTGAAGATGGGCTATCTTAACCACATGATCGGCGCGCTGAACGAACATACAATGGGTGCGCTCAGCGCCGTGAACCGGGAGCTTGCCGGCATTCTCGTGCGCGCTTCCCGCAACCCGAAGGAGGCGCTGTCCCTCGTCGATCACTTCACCCGCGTCGTTAATCTCGAGGCGGAAGTCATGAGCAGCGCCATGCGCGCCTTCCGTGAGCAGCAGATCATGGACAACCGCGAAACGCAGATCGATCGCTTCCGCGCCGACATTGCCGATGTCCTGAATGCTGCCAGCGCGAAAAGCCGCTCCGCCCGACAGCAGTCGGAAAGCGCCGAGGAAATCACCGCCACGCTTCTCTCGCGCGCTGCCGAAGTCGCCGCCGCCGCCGACCAGTCCGCGACCGCGATGCGAGAGGCCGCCGAAACCTCCACCGGCCTCATCCGCGCCATCGAGGAAACCCGCACCGAGGTCGACGGCGCTACCGACGTCGTCGACCGCGCCACCGATCAGGCGAACGAGGCCGTCGAAACCGCCTCGATTCTCGCCGACCATACGAAGGCGGTCGAATCGATCGTCAGCCTGATCCGCGACATTGCAGGCCAGACCAACCTCCTCGCGCTCAACGCCACCATCGAGGCCGCGCGTGCCGGCGATGCGGGCCGCGGCTTTGCCGTCGTCGCGTCGGAAGTGAAGAGCCTTGCCGGACAGACCGCCCGCGCCACCGACGATATCGCGCGCAAGATCGCCGACATCCAGACCTCATCGAAGAAGGCGGTCGAGGCGAACCGTTCCATCCTCTCGACCGTGGACGGCGTGCGCGGCTCTGCCGAACGCATCCGCGACGCGATGGACCGTCAGTCGGCGACCGTCACGATGATCACCGGCTCCGTCGATGAAACCGCCATCAGCGCGGACAGCATGTCGGAATCCATCGCCACCATCCGCGAAACCGCCGAGTCCATCGCGAACGACCTTCGCCGCGCCGCCGCCGCCTCCGGCGATGTCGACGAGCGCATCGGCAATCTCGACCAGAGCGCGAAGGATTTCCTGGAAGCCTTCGCCGCCTAGGCGCGTCGGTTCTGGTACCCCCGGCCGGAATCGAACCGGCAATCCCGTAGGAACTCGATTTTGAGTCGAGCGCGTCTACCAATTCCGCCACGGGGGCCCGTATGCTGGCAGCGGCGCGCTCAATAACCGCCCCCGCGGCCCTTGCCAACATGCGCCCGCGCCGCCACCTCCGGCCGCATGGCCACTCCGAAAATCAGCGCCGATAAAACGCCACCGGGCGACCGCATCGCCAAGCTGATGGCCCGCGCAGGCGTCGGTTCCCGGCGCGAAGTCGAGCGCATGATCGGCGAGGGGCGCGTCGCCCTCAATGGCGAAACATTGGACAGCCCCGCCCTCAATCTCACCAGCCTGGATGGTATCACGCTCGACGGCCAGCCCGTGGGCCGCGCCCAGCAGACGCAGCTCTGGGCGCTCCACAAACCCACCGGCACGCTGACGACGGAGCGCGATCCGAAGGGCCGCGCCACCATCTTCGACCTCTTGCCCCCCACCATGCCGCGCGTCAGCACCATCGGCCGCCTCGATTACAATACGGAGGGGCTCCTGCTCCTTACCAATGACGGCGGCCTGAAGCGCCAGATGGAGCTGCCGAAGAACAACGTCCAGCGCCGCTACCGCGTGCGCGTCTTCGGCGAACTCAACCAGAACGACCTCGAACCGCTGGCGGAGGGCATCACCATCGACGGTGTCCACTACCGCTCCATCGAGGCCAATCTCGACCGCCGCTCTGGCCGCTATGCCTGGATCAGCATGGCCCTGACGGAGGGGAAGAACCGGGAGGTTCGCCGCGTCCTCGACCATCTCGGCGTCCAGGTTACGCGCCTGATCCGCACCGGCTTTGGCCCGTTCGAGCTGGACGATCTGCCGCCGAAGGCCGTCGAGCCCCTTCCGCCCTCCGCCGTCCACGACGCCCGCGCCGCCCTGAAGCCATGAGGATCATCGCCGGCGACTGGCGCGGTCGCCGTTTGCACGCACCCGGCGGCCCCGGCACCCGCCCCACCTCCTCCCGCGCCCGCGAAGCCGTCTTTTCAATGCTGCTCAGTGAACTCGGCACCTTCACGGGCCTCCGCATCGCCGACCTGTTCGCGGGCACCGGCGCGCTCGGCCTGGAAGCGCTCAGCCGCGGCGCCGCGCATGTCACCTTCGTCGAGAACGACCGCGCCGCGCTCGCCGCCCTGCGCCGCAACCTCGCCGATTTCGCGGCAGGCGAGCGCGCCGTCATCCGCTCCGAAGCCCTGCCAAGTCTCGGCAGCCTGACCCAGCCCGTCGATCTCGCCTTCCTCGACGCTCCTTATGGCCAAGGCCTCACCGCTCCCGCCATCGCCGCCCTTCGCGACCGTCACTGGCTCAGTCCGCACGCCCTCGTCTGCGCGGAAACCGGCGCCGGCGAAGCCCTGGCCGCTGACAGCTTTGAAACCCTGAAAACCCGCCGCTATGGCAAGGCCGAGGTCCACCTCCTACGCCTTGCTGACAAGCAACCCGTTCTCTAACTGTTCCGATATGTCCGCAGCCCCGCCCGTCCCCGCAAGGCCGACCGCCGACCACCTGGCCCCGCGCGAAAACGAGCCCTCCTATATGGAGGGTTTGAACCCGCCGCAGCGGCAGGCGGTGCTGACGACCGAAGGCCCGGTCCTGATGCTCGCCGGTGCGGGAACCGGCAAGACGCGCGCGCTCACCAGCCGCCTCGCGCACATCATCTTCACCCAGCGCGCCTGGCCGTCCGAAATCCTCGCCGTCACCTTCACCAACAAGGCGGCGCGCGAGATGCGCGAGCGGATGCGCGGCATGATCGGCGACAGTGTCGAGGGCTTGCGCTTCCTCGGCACGTTCCACGCCATCGGCGCGCGGATGCTCCGGACCCATGCGGGTCTTGCGGGTCTCGACAGCAATTTCACCATCCTCGACACAGACGACCAGCTTCGCCTCCTCAAGCAGATCATCGCCGCCGCCGAGATCGACGAGAAGCGCTGGCCCGCCAAACAGCTCGGCGGCCTCATTGATCGGTGGAAGAACCGCGGCTGGAAACCGTCCGACATTCCCGCTGACGAGGCGCAGGGCTTCGCAGAAGGCAAGGGCGGCGACATGTACGCCGCCTACCAGGCGCGGCTAAAGGCGCTGAACGCCGCCGACTTCGGCGACCTCCTCCTCCAACCGCTTCGCATCTTCCGCGAAAACCGCGACGTCCTCGAAAGCTACCAGCAGCGCTTCCGCTACATCCTCGTCGACGAATATCAGGACACGAACACCGTCCAGTATCTCTGGCTCCGCCTCCTCGCGCAGGGTCACGGCAACATTTGCGTCGTCGGCGATGACGACCAGTCCATCTATTCCTGGCGCGGCGCGGAGGTCGCGAACATCCTGCGCTTCGAACAGGATTTCCCGGGCGCTGCGGTCATCAAGCTTGAACAGAATTACCGCTCGACCGGCAACATCCTTGCTGCGGCGGGCGGCCTCATCGAAAAGAACGCCGGGCGCCTCGGCAAGACGCTCTGGACCGACGACGCCGCGGGCGAGCCCGTCAAGGTCATCAGTGTCTGGGACGGGCCGGAGGAGGCGCGCCGCGTCGGCGACGAGATCGAGGCGCTCCAGTCGAAGGGCACCAGCCTCGAGGATACCGCCATCCTCGTCCGCGCGCAGTTCCAGACCCGCGAGTTCGAGGACCGCTTCATCTATATCGGCCTGCCCTACCGCATCGTCGGCGGCTTCCGCTTCTACGAGCGCGCCGAGATCCGCGATGCGCTCGCCTATTTCCGCGTCCTCGCCCAGCCCGCCGACGACCTCGCCTTCGAACGCATCGTCAACACGCCGAAGCGCGGCATTGGCGACAAGAGCGTCCAGAAGATCCGCGCCCTCGCCCGCGCAGACAGCGTCCCCCTGACCGCTGCCGCCGCGCGCATCGTCCAGACCAGCGATCTTCCCGGCGCGGCCCGCAAGAGCCTAGCCGACCTCGTCGAGAATTTCCGCCGCTGGCGCGACCAGCTTGAGGACACGCCCCACCCCGAACTCGCCCGCATCATCCTCGAGGAATCGGGCTACATCCCCATGTGGCAGCAGGACAAAACGGCAGAGGCGCAGGGCCGCGTCGAGAACCTTGCCGAACTCACCCGCGCCATGGAGGATTTCGATTCGATGGGCGCGTTCCTCGAACATGTCAGCCTGGTCATGGAAAACGATGCCGCCCGCGACGAGGCGAAGGTCACCATCATGACGCTTCACGCGGCCAAGGGCCTCGAATTCGACCATGTCTTCCTCGCCGGGTGGGAGGAGGGCGTTTTCCCGTCCCAGCGCTCCCTCGACGAGGGCGGCACCAAGTCCCTCGAGGAGGAACGCCGCCTCGCCTATGTCGGCATCACGCGCGGGCGTCAGGGGGTGCAGATCACCCACGCCGCCAACCGCCGCATCTACGGCCAGTGGACCTCCTCCATCCCCTCCCGCTTCATCGCCGACCTGCCCGCGGACCATGTCGAGCATGAAACCACCATGTCCGGCGGCGCCTCGCTATGGCGCGCCGCCCTCGACGACAACGATCCCTTCGCGAAAGTCGAACGCTCCGGCACCCGCGGCCCCGGCTGGCAGCGCGCCGCGGCCATGGGCAGAGCCCCCCGCGGCACTCACCAGATCGAATCGAAACCGGTCAGCGTCACCGTCGGCAAGCGCCAGCGCTCCGACCTCAAGATCGGCCAGCGCGTGTTTCACCAGAAATTCGGCAACGGCAACATCACCAGTATCGAGGGCAACAAGCTCGAAGTTGACTTCGACAAGGCAGGCGCAAAGCGTGTTTTGGACAGCTTCGTGGAAAAGGCCTGAACGGTTCCCCGGCAAGAACGATCAAGGACGAGATGCTAGAGGAGGAGGCGGAAACACGTAATGCCGGCGAACGCTCGCTCGGCATATTACGGCGTCTCGAGACGAGCCTGATGGCCCTGGACGGCGACAGTCACTCTTCCCACGGCACCGGGAAGGGAACCCTTGATGGCGGACCATCTGATTAGGTCGCTGACGAAGTTCGCACCGTTCAGACCGGCGGAACTGGAACTGATCGAACGGCTTCAGGAGAAGGCGGAATCCTTCGGGGCCCGCACGGACGTCATTCTGGAGGGCGACCAGCCGACCAAGATGTTCATCGTGGAGGAGGGGCTGATGATGCGCTACCGCATCCTTTCCGACGGCCGCCGTCAGATCCTCACCTTCCTCATTCCCGGCGACATGTGCGACGTGAACATCTTCTTCGCGCACGCCATGGATCACAGCATCAGCGCCGTTGGCCCCAGCCGCATTCGCCGGGTTGCACGCGATGACATCCTCCGCCTCTGCCTCGGCAATCCGCGCTTCGCGGGCGCTTTCTGGTGGAGTTCACTGCAGCGCGAGGCGATGCTGCGCGAGCGTGTCGTCGCCCTCGGCCGCCGCAACGCCCGCGCGCGGCTCGCCTATCTGTTCTGCGAATTTTACTGGCGCTACGAGGCGATCGACCAGGTGCTCGATCACACACTGGTCCTGCCGCTCACTCAGGCGGAGCTGGGCGACACGCTGGGCATGACCGCGATCCACGTGAACCGTGTCCTGTCGGACATGCGCGATGACGGCCTGCTCCAGCGCTCCCGCGCACGCATCGAGCTGACAGATTTCGAGGGGCTGAAGGCGCTGGCCGAAATCGACCGCGAATATCTTCACTACAGCGCCCCCCCACCGGAAGTCGCCGCCTACTTCCGCGAAAGCGCAGCGTAAGCCACGCCGAAACGCAGGGTCAGGTCAGCGTTTGCGCCGCCGCATCGCCACCGCGCCCAGCCCAAGGCCGAGCAGCGCCAGTGCACCCGGCGCGGGTACGTCAACATTCTGCTGGGGGAAGAGGAACTGGCTCGGTGTCAGCTCGCCGGTCATCTTGAAGGCGAGCCGCGAATTTGGCGACTTGTTGAGGTCACCGTCGTTCCAGTCCGCGCGCGCCGTTCCGGTCACGGTCCAGTCGCCGGTCACGCGCAGCCCATCGACCAGATAGTCATTGACGCCCGATCCATAAAGCGCCGTCATCGCCGCCGGGTCGACCCCGCCAATCTCGTTGATATCGACCGTCAGCTGCGGCGCGCCGTTCTGGCCGTTCTGCGCCGTGCTGCGAACATAGCCGCTCAGGCTCGTCAGCGTGTAGCCGCTATAGTCCGCCGCCGTCGTGGCAACCGCGCCGCCCCAGTCAAAGGTCAGGATCCCGGCTTCGTAGCTGAGCGACCAGTCGATCGTCTCGCCATTCACCCAGGTGAAGTTCTCGGTCGCGCGGCCATCGAAGCCAACATCGGCGCCGCGCGTGCTCGGGCCGCCATTGCCATCCTGCTGGTCCATCTTCGCTTCGGCCTTGGGCATCGAGATCGGCGCAGCCTGGGCGGCGCTAGCCCCAGCCATGGCACTGGCGGCGGCGAGGATCAGGGGCGTGGTCATGCGGATCATGTGTGTTTCTCCGATTGTCTGTTTACGGGCGCGCCCACCAGGGGCGCAGCGCCAGTAGTTTCACTGGAAACTATGCAAGTCCCATGCCAAGTCGGCGTGCGGCTGGATCACGTGCATTCTGAAAGAAAAACGAGCAATTTTTCTGCTAAGTTCCGGTTAATACGCTTGTTTTGGATCGGTGCCGGTACGAAATAGCGCCAATCTGACCAAAAGGTCGTGACGTCTGTTCCAAAATGAGAAGGTCAACACATGGCGACGACCTGGAAAACCACCCTTCCCTGCTCGAAACAGGACGCCGAGGCGCTGTCCGAGGACGTCTCCGTGCTCGCCGATCTCGATCCGCCCCCGGCGCTGATGACGTCGGAGCCGGACCCGGCGCGCCCCGATGATATGGAGCTGGCCGTCTATACGGAGGCAGAACCCGACGCGGCGTTTCTGTCGCTGCTGCAAAGGCTTCTCCCCACCAGCCCGCGCGCCGAGCCCGTGGTAGAACCGCTTCCCGACGCGGACTGGGTCACGCTCAGCCAGCAGGGGCTTGACCCGGTGGAAGCGGGCCGTTTCGTCGTCCACACGGCCTCGGACGCCGCGCTCGTGACCGCAGGTCGCATCGGTATCGCGGTCGAGGCCAGCCGCGCCTTCGGCACAGGTCATCATCCCACCACCGCCGGATGCCTGCGCGCCATCGATGCGCTTACCCAGGCGCCGTCCAACACGCTCGACCTCGGCTGCGGCACCGCACTTCTCGCCATCGGCGTCGCCAAGGCGTTTCCGGCAAGCCGCATCGTCGCCAGCGACATCGACGAACCCAGCATTGACGTGGCGCGTGAGACCCTTGCGGCCAACGGGATCGTGGAAGGCAGGGAACCCGGCCAGATCGAACTGTTCGCCTGCGCGGGCATCGATCCGGCGAGCATCGGCGCACGCGCGCCTTATGATTTGGTGATTGCCAACATTCTCGCTGCGCCGCTCATCGAGCTGGCCGCTGATGTGGCAGGCGTTCTCGCTCCGGGCGGAACGCTGATCCTCGCCGGTCTGCTGACGGACCAGGCCGAGGCGGTCGCGGATGCTTATCGCGGCGCGGGTCTGGACCCGGTCGATGCCGACCCCAATCAGGGCTGGCCCGTCCTGACCTTTACCCGCACCGCGTAACGGACCGACCTTTCAAGACCGGTCCATCAGATCATGCTGGACCACTAGGCTTTCCACGCGTGGAACAGCGCCGTTTCGTTCAGGCGAACGGTCGGACGGCGGATGCCCTTGGCGGGGCGCTTGACCGTATGGGAGCCGCCCGTGTTCGCTGCGGCCTGATCCATCTGGTTCAGATTTGGCATCGTGCATCTCCTTCGTGCCGCCGCGCACCGAGGAAGGGGGGGAGATGGCGCGCGGCGGTAAAAGGGAGATGGCGGCACACCGCGCCGCACAGCAGGCCGCCATTGGGAGCACCAGCCATGCGTTCAGTGCATGGGGGTCGAAGGGGCAGCGTACGAAGCGGTTCCAGACCCGCGCCGCGCCTCCGCCTAGTCGCGGGTAATCGTCACCATCTGCTTGCGGTAACCGTTGACGAAGCTCGAATCGACGCGCTCCGGCTGGCCCTGGCAGGTCACGGTCATGTTCCGCTTCATCATTTCCTCGACCAGCACCGTCAGCTGCAGCTCCGCGAGGCGCGCACCGACGCAGCGGTGAATGCCATAGCCAAAGGAGAGCTGGCGCCGGGCATTCTCGCGGTCGGCGATGAACTTGTCGCCGTCCTCGAACATCTCCTCGTCGCGGTTCGCCGACGCGTACCACATGACGACCTTGTCGCCCTTCTTGATGGTCTTGCCGCGCAGCTCGTAATCTTCCTGGGCGGTGCGGCGCATGTGCGCCAGCGGCGTCTGCCAGCGGATCAGTTCCTGCACGGCATTCTTGACTTCCTTCGACCCTTCCTCGGCCGTGGCGGCGCGCACCTTTTCCCATTCTTCGGGCCACAGGTGCATCGTGCGCGCGACGGCGCTCATGGAGTTGCGCGTCGTGTCGTTGCCGCCGACGATCAGCAGGATCATGTTCCCGATGAACTCGCGCTCCGGCATGTGGTTCATGGCGTCTGACGCCTGCATCATGGAAATTAGGTCGCGGCCCGGTTCCTGCTGCTTCTTCATTTCCCACAGGCCCGCGAAATACATGCCCATTTCGTACATCTTGTTCATACGCTGCTCGGGGAAATCGTCCGGGCGGCGATAGCTGATATCACCGGCAAAGTCGGACCACTCGGTCAGCCGCCGCCGCTCGTCCCAAGGAAAGTCGAAGAGGAGCGCGAGCATGCCCGTCGTCAGCTCGATGGAAACGAGGTCCACCCAGTCGAACGCCTCGCCCTTCGGCAGGCTGTCCAGCACTTCGCCGGTCCGCGCGCGGATTTCCGGCTCCATGAAGTTCATTTCCGACGGTGTGAACTTCGGCGAGACGGTGCGCCGCTGCGGCGTATGCTCCGGCGGGTCCATCGCGATGAACATTGGCATCGGTTCGGTGTCGAGCTCGGGGTCCCGGTCGGCGATCGTGATGCCGCTGTAGATGTAGGAGGAGGAGAAGATCTTCGGCAGCGCCTCGATCTCGATGATGTCCTTGTACTTCGTGGCCGACCAGTAGGCACCGTATTCGCTTTCCGGCGTATAGTGCAGCGGGTCTTCCTTCCGCATCTGCTCGAACAGCTCGGGCCAGCTCCGGTTGATCCACAGGTCGAGGTCGGACGGGTCGAAGGTGGCGGTATCCGCCTGCAGCTGCGTGGCCATGAACATATCTCCCTATTTCACTTGAATAGAGCATCACTCAAATTGCATGAAAATGCAATCCACTTCTAAGGGTAAGGGCATGACCTCTCTCACCGCGCCGCAACCCTCCTCAGCCGCAACCTCGGTCGCCGAGGATGACGGCCTCCTTTTCGCCGTGCAGATGGACGGGAAAGGCGGCGGCGCGGTGAAGGGTTGGGACCATATCCGCAGCTGGCAGAACACGCACGGCCCCCTCTGGGTTCATGTCGATGCCGGCTCTCCCACCGTCCGCGCCTGGCTGGAGGCCGAAAGCGGCCTTACCGCCGTCACCATAGAGGCGCTGCTCGACCCCGATGCCCGCCCCCGCGTTTTCCAGGGTCGGAACGGTTTCGCCACGATCCTTCGCGGTGTGAACCTCAACGAGGGCGCGGACCGAGAGGACATGGTCGCGCTGCGCCTCTGGTCCGACGGCGAGCGGGTCATCACCCTCCGCCACGATTATCTCCGCACCCCGCGCCTCGTCCTCGACGACCTGCTCGCGGGCCAGGGGCCGCGCTCCGCCTCTGCGCTCTACACCGGCCTTATCGACCGCCTGATCGATTTCTTCGGCGTCGCCATCGATGAATATGAGGAGCGCACCGAGCGCATGGAATCGGACTGCGAGGATCGCCCCGACATCGACCGCCTGCGCCACCAGCTCTCCGCGCTCCGCCAGGACATCGTCTCGGTAAAGCGCTACATGACCCCGCAGAAACAGGCTCTCACCCGCCTCCTCGACGCGCCGCCCGACTGGCTCGCCCAGCCCGATTTCCTGCGCCTTCGGGAGGGCACTGACCAGTTCCAGCGCTACATCGAGGAACTGGACGAATTCCGCGAACGCGCCCTCGTCGTGAAGGACGACATCCAGAACCTTCAGTCCGAGAAGATGAACCGCAACATGTACATCCTGTCGATCGTCGCGGCCGTGTTCCTGCCGCTCGGCTTCCTGACCGGCCTTCTGGGGATCAACGTGGGCGGGATGCCGGGCGTCGAATCGGGCGATGCCTTCTGGATCACATGCGCGTCCCTCATCATCATCCTCGTCGCCGAAGTCGCCCTCTTCCGCCGCCTTGGCTGGCTCTAGCGACACACCGGGCGAAAGCTCTCCGCCTGCGCCATGCGCCACCAGCGGGCATATTTCGTCGCGTCCGGATCGGCCAGCAGCGCGCCCGGCTCCAGGAATTCGTAAACCCGGTCGATATTCACCATCCGCGCCACGCTCACACGCTGCCGCAGGTGAAAGGGCTCGAACTCGCGGTGGTCCTCGATTCCCGCCGCCACCATCAGGTCGCTCAGCCGCTGCAGCGTGGCCGCCTGGAACCGCGCCACGCGCTCCGCCTTCGTCGGCACATGCAGGCCCCATTGCCGCGCGGGCGAGGTGGTAGCCACGCCCGTCGGGCACTGGTCGGTGTGACAGTGCTGCGACTGGATACAGCCCAGCGCGAACATGAACGCACGGCCCGCATTACACCAGTCCGCACCAAGCGCGAACTGCATCGCCATGCCGGCAGACGAATGCACTTTTCCGGCTGCCGCCAGCTTCACCTCGTCCTTCAGCCCGCAGCCAACCAGCGCATTGCGCGCGATGATCAGCCCTTCGCGCAGGGGCAGCCCGATGTGGTCCGACATCTCTTGCGGCGCGGCGCCCGTCCCGCCTTCGCCGCCGTCCACGACCATGAAGTCCGGCCTGATCCCGGTTAAAATCATCGCCTTTGACAGCGCCAGCACCTCGTGCGGATAGCCAACGCAGAACTTGATGCCGACGGGTTTCCCGCCCGACAGGTCGCGCATTTTCGCGATGAATTCGAGCAGCTCGATGGGCGTCGAAAACGCCTTGTGCCGCGCCGGCGAATAGACGTTCTGCGCCCGGGGCACGCCCCGGATCTCGGCGATTTCCTGCGTCACCTTCGCGGCCGGCAGCATCCCGCCCTTCCCCGGCTTCGCGCCCTGGCTCAGCTTCAGCTCGGTCATCACGACCTGGTCGTCGGCCGCCTTGTCGGCAAAGGCGTCCGGGCAGAATTCGCCGTCCGTCGTGCGCGCGCCGAAATAGCCAGTGCCGAGTTCCCAGACCAGGTCGCCGCCGTTCCGGTGATAGGGGCTGATCCCGCCCTCACCCGTGTCGTGGTAGAAGCCGCCGATCGCCGCGCCCCGGTTCAGCGCCTCGATCGCCTTTTGCCCCAGCGAACCATAGCTCATGGCGGATATGTTCAGCAGCGCGGCGTCATAGGGCTTTGAACAGTCCGCGCCGCCGACCCGCACCCGCGCCCGCTCCGCGCTGGCTTCCGACGGGGCCATCGAATGCGCAAGGCTCTCATAGCCCTCTGCGTAAACGTCCAGTTCGGTTCCGAACGGATGCGACTCCCGCTCCCCCTTCGCCCGGGCATAGATCAGGGCCCGCTGCTCATGATTGAACGGCCGCCCTTCCAGGTCGCTTTCCACGAAATAGGCGCGGGTAAAGGGCCGCAGATCCTCCAGGAACCAGCGCAGCCGCCCGGTCAGCGGAAAATTGCGGCGCAGCGTGTGTTTGGTCTGAAAAAAATCATGGGCGGCCACCATGAACAACAGCCCAAACAGCAGCGCCACGGCGTAAAACCCCTGCCACAGCGTCGCGCCCGCAACGACAAACAGGCCTGCCACCAGCGCGCTGCCCCACAAACCGACATTCCGCAGGACCGGATCGTCCCGGGTCAGGGCTGGCAGGGCATGATCGGCATAGGGGCGACGTTTCATTGTGGCGCGTCCTTCAATATAATAAACAGCAGCTTCCGCCTCCGGCAACGCGGGAACGCCGCCGAAGGGCCCGAACGCGGACAGCCACGAAAACCCGCCCCGTACGCTCACCGCCGCCACGATTTCCAGCCACCCCGTTGCATCGATCGCGCCGCAAACCAAAGCTGCAACTCTGTCGCCTAGACCGCCCCGCAAACCAAAACTGTCATCCTGACGCATGTCAGGACCCACGCCGTAACATCGTCAACCAATCCGATTTCGCCCACCCGTCACGGCGTGGGTCCCCGCCTCCGCGGGGATGACAAAGAGGGAACGGTCAAGGCACGCCCTCTAGATCCCGCCGCTGCCGCTCCTCACCATCCAAACCGTCATCCCGCGACCGCGCCAGCCGCCCACACCACTCAGACCGCCCGCTCCCCAAACTTGTCATCCTCGCGCAGGCGGGGATCCACGGTGGCGCTTTGTTGGCAAACGCAGCGGTTTCCGCAGATGTCACGGCGTGGGTCCCCGCCTCCGCGGGGATGACAGCGTGGGAGAAGCGCGCACGCTTGGCAGCTCTCAACTCCCCGCGGCGTCAACGATTTCCAGCCACCCGGCCTCGTCGATCACCTCGATTCCGAGCTGCTCGGCGGTTCTCAGTTTCGAGCCCGCTCCCGGCCCCGCCACCAGCAGATCGGTCTTCGACGACACCGACCCCGCCACCCGCGCGCCCAGCCGCTCCGCCTGCGCCTTTGCCTCGTCCCGCGACACGGCCTCCAGCTTGCCGGTAAACACAATCGTCTTGCCCGACACATCGGACGCCTTCGTTTCAAAGACTTCCGGCGTGATATTCATCTCGGATATCAAATCCCCGACCACGGTCCGGTTGTGCTCCTCCGCCCAGAAGTCCGCCAGTGACGCCGCGATCTCTGGCCCAATCCCCGCCACACCGATCTCCGCCGCCAGCGCTTCGTTCAGCCGCCGCTGCCGCTTCTCCGCGCTTTCGCCAACCGCCGCCTCGAAACCCTCTCGCAGCGCGCAAAGCCGGTCGAGCAGCGCCGCGAACCTGTCCCAGTCCCCATAGGCCCGCGCAAGATCCCGCGCCGTAATCTCGCCGACATGCCGGATACCCAGCGCGAAGAGGAACCGCCCCAGCGGCCGCGCCCGCGCCGTCTCGATCGACGCAACCAGATTGTCCGCCGACAGGTCGCCAAAGCCCTCCAGCTCCGCGATCTCCTCCCTGCGCGCAGGCAGCCGAAACAGGTCCGCAGGCGATTCCAGCCAGCCCCGCTCGAAGAAGTTGGCGATGGTCTTCTCGCCCAGCCCATCAATGTCGACCGCGCGCCGCGCCTGGAAATGCTTCAGCCGTTCGATCCGCTGCGCCCGGCAAATCAGCCCGCCCGTGCAGCGCCGGTCCACCTCGCCCGGCTCGCGCACCGCCGAAGAATTACAGATCGGACATTCCGTCCACGGCTCGAACGGCGTCAGCTTCGCGTGCTTCGCCTCGTCCGTCACCACGCGCAGCACCTGTGGGATGACGTCGCCTGCGCGCTGGATTTCCACCCGGTCGCCCTCGCGTACGTCCAACCGCGCAATCTCGTCCTCATTGTGCAGCGTCGCGTTCGTCACCACGACGCCGCCCACCGTGACCGGTTCCAGCCGCGCCACCGGCGTCAGCTTGCCGGTCCGCCCGACCTGCACGTCGATCGCGTTCAGCCGCGTCACGGCCCGCTCCGCCGGGAACTTGTGCGCAATCGCCCAGCGCGGCGCGCGGCCCACCATCCCCAGCCGCGCCTGCCAGTCCAGCCGGTCGACCTTGTAGACCACCCCGTCGATATCGAAGGGCAGCTCACCCCGCCCAGCCGCAATCGCGTCGTACCGCGCCAGCGCCGCCTCCACGTCGCCCGTCGTCGGCCCCGTCGTCTCGAACCCCAGCCCCGCGATCCAGTCCAGCATCGCCTCTTGCGTCTCGTGCGGCCGCTCCGAAATCACGCCCCAGCCATAGGCAAAGAACCGCAAGGGCCGCGCCGCCGTCACGCTCACGTCGAGCTGCCGCAGCGACCCCGCCGCCCCGTTGCGCGGGTTCGCGAACACCTTCTCCCCCGCCGCCGCCTGCGCCGTATTCAGCGCAGCGAAGTCGTCCTTCCGCATGTAGACCTCACCGCGAACCTCCAGCCGGTCCGGCGCGCCCTCCAGCGTCTCCGGGATCGTCGCCACCGTCCTCAGGTTCGCGGTAATATCCTCCCCCACCTGCCCGTCGCCGCGCGTCGCCCCGCGCACCAGCCTGCCCTTCTCATAGATCAGCGACACCGCCAGCCCGTCGATCTTCGGCTCCGCCACCAGCGTCAGCGGCTCGTTCTCGTCCAGGCTAAGAAACCGCTGCACCCGGCCCGCAAAATCCCGCACGTGCCCCTCGCTGAACGCATTATCCAAGGACAGCATCGGCAACTCATGCGGCACCTTGGCGAACCGCCCCGACGGCGCAGCGCCCACCCCCGCAATCGACGGCACCAGCCCCGCCAGCTCCGGCGCCTCCGCCACCAGCGCCCGGACCTCGTTCACCAGCGCATCATAGGCCGCGTCGCTCATCACCGGCGCATCCTCGCCGTGATAGGCCGTATTCGCGGCCGCGATCTCCGCCTCCAGCGCCGCCAGCCGCGCCTTGATGTCCTCCGCACCCGCCATCAGCCGAGCAGCCGCTGCGCCTGCGCCCGCGCCTCGTCGGTCACGTCCGCGCCCGACAGCATGCGCGCAATCTCCTCCCGCCGCTCATCCGCCGACAGGCGCGCGATGCCGGTCACCGTCACACCCCCGTCCGCGCGCTTCACAATCCGGAAATGCCCGTCCGCCGCCGCGGCCACCTGCGGCGAGTGCGTCACCACCAGCACCTGCGCTTCCCCGGCCAGCCGCGACAGCCGCTCGCCGATCGCGCTCGCCGTCGCGCCGCCCACGCCGCGGTCGATCTCGTCGAAGATCATCGTCCCCGCATCGCCCTTCGCCGCCAGCGCCACCTTCAGCGCCAGCACGAAGCGCGACAGTTCCCCGCCCGACGCGATCTTCGCCAGCGGCCCGAAATCGCTGCCCGGATTGGTCGAGATCAGGAATTCCACCCGGTCCGCCCCCCCCGGCCCCCCTTGCCCTTTGCCGAGCGACTCCACCGCCACCTGGAACCGCGCCGCATCCAGCTTCAGCGGCACCAGCTCCCCCGCAACCGCCTTGGCCAGCGCCGCCCCGCCCGCCTTCCGAGACGCGGTCAGCGCGTTATTCGCCGTCTTGAGCTCGGCCGCAGCCGCTGCCAGCTCCCCGCGCAGCTCCCCCAGCCGCGCATCGCCCGCGTCCGCCACCTCCCGCTGCCCGCGCAGTTCCTCCAGAAACCCCGGCAGCGCGGCAGGCGTCGTCCGGTATTTCCGCGCCAGCGCCCGCATGTCGAACAGCCGCGCTTCGGCATGGTCGAGGTCCGCCTCGTCATAGCGCACCGCCTCCGATGCCGCCGCCAGCCCCCGCTCCGCCTCGTCCAGCTCCACCAGCGCCCGGTCGACCGCCTCCAGCGCGCGGCCGAGGTCGTCATGCGCCTCCGCGATCCGCCCCAGATTGCGCGCCGCCACGCGCAGGCTCGCGCTGATGCCCTTGGACCCAGAGAAATCATCGACCACCGCCGCCAGGTCATCGGCGATCTTCTGCCCCGACAGCATTGCCGCGCGCCGGTCGGCAAGCTCCGTCTCCTCGCCCTCCTTGGGGTCGAAAGCGGTCAGCTCTTCGATCGCCAACGCCACGAACTCCCGGTCCTCGTCCGCCTTCGCCTTCGCCGCCTCGGCCTCTGCAAGCTCGGCCTCGATCGCGGACACCCGCGCCCAGGCCGCCGCCACCGCTGCGCGCTCCGCCGCATTGCCGCAGAACTGGTCCAGAAGCTGCCGGTGCCCGCGCGCGTTCAGCAGGCCGCGGTCGTCATGCTGGCCGTGAATTTCGATCAGCCGCTCGCCGACACTTTTCAGCAAAGCGGCAGGCACTGGCGTCCCGTTGATCCAGGCCCGGCTGCCGCCATCCGCCTTCAGCACGCGGCGCAAAGTCAGCCGCTCGTCCGCTTCAATCTCGTGATCCGCCAGGTCCGCCCAGGCCGGGTGCCCCGCGGGCAGCGCGAACTCCGCGCTGACATCGGCCTTCTCCTGCCCGCTCCGCACCAGCGAAGCCCGCGCCCGCTGCCCCAGCGCCAGTCCCAATGAATCCAGAAGGATCGACTTCCCCGCGCCCGTCTCGCCGGTCAGCACGACCAGTCCGCCGGAAAATTCCAGCTCCAGCCGGTCGATCAGGACGACATCACGAACGGACAGCGCGGTCAGCATCCCCCCGCCCTATCGCGCCGCCGGAAAAAACGAAATGCGGGAAAACAGTTCGTGAGCGCGCGAAAACCTCAACGCGCGAGTCCAGCGCTGACCAGCAACCGCACCTCCCGCCAAACCGGGTCCATCCGTGCCATAAAAACTGTCATCCCCGCGCAGGCGGGGACCCAAGGTCCCGCTTGACTGGCAGACACAGCGGTTTCCATAGGCGGAACGCCGTGGATCCCCGCGTGCGCGGGAATGACAAAGTGGGAACGGTCCAGGCACGCGCTCTAGCTCGCCTCGCCGCCACACCCCTACTTGTCATCCCCGCGAAGGCGGGGATCCACAGTGGCGCTTTGTTGGCAAACGCAGCGGTTTCCGCAGATGTCACGGCGTGGGTCCCCGCCTCCGCGGGGATGACAAGTTCAGGGGGCCTCCCAAAGCAACGCCCACGCGGAAGCCGAAAAGTCTTGCGTTTACGAACCGATCGGAACCCCGACGGTGCCAGCCGCCCCCACATTCAGACCGCCTACTACCCCTCTTGTCATCCCCGCGAAGGCGGGGATCCACGCCGTAACATCGGCGGCACCCGCTACATTCGCTAGTAAATGCTGCACCGTGGATCCCCGCCCTCCGCGGGGATGCCAAAGAGGGAACGGTCCAGGGACGCGCTCTAGATCGCGCCGCCACCGCTCCTCACCATCCAGAACTGTCATCCCCGCGAAGGCGGGGATCCACGCCGTAACATCGGCGGCACCCGCACCCTCGCCAGTCAAAGCCGGACCATGGATCCCCGCCTCCGCGGGGATGACAGAATAAAAGCGCCCCTGACCTGGGAAGGAAGGCCCCTAAGTCGCGTAGCGCTCGATCAGTTCAAACGACCGCTCGTACCATTTTGACCCCGGGTAATTATATCCCAGCACCGCCGCCGTGCGCCGAGCTTCTTCCGGGATGCCCAGCAAGAGGTAGGCCTCGACCATACGGTGCATGGCCTCGGGCACATGGCTCGTCGTGTCGAACTCGGAAATGACATTCTCGAACCGCTTCACCGCGGCGATATATTCGCGCCGCTCCAGGTAGAAGCGGCCGATGGTCATTTCCTTGCCGGCCAGGTGGTCATAGGCCAGGTCCAGCTTCAGCCGCGCATCGGCGGCGTAGCGGCTCTCCGGGTAGCGCCGGATCAGTTCGGTCAGCGCGCCGACAGCCTGCTGCGTGATCTGCTGGTCGCGCTCCACGTCCTCGATCTGCTCGTAATAGCTGACGGCGGTCAGGTAATAGGCATAGTCGGCATCCTTGTTGCCGGGATGCAGCGACAGGAACCGCTGCGCCGCGCCGATGGCCTCCTGGTATTGTCCGGCCGCATAATAGCTGAACGCGCTCATCAGCTGCGCGCGCCGCGCCCATACCGAATAGGGATGCTGGCGCTCGACCTCGTCGAAAACGCCGGCCGCGAGGCGATAGCTGCCCCGGTCCAGGAAATCCTTCCCCACCGTGTACAGCGTCGCCACGTCCTGCGCGACATAGGACCGGTCGATCACGTCGTTTTCCGGCGTGGACGCACAGGCACCCAGGATCAGGGCGGAGGTTGCCGCCGCAGCGGCGGGAAGTCGGTACAGGGTCTTTGGCATGGATCGCTATCTAGGCTGAATGGCTTCGCTCGCCAACCGTTACGCTTCCTGTTTTCCGGGTCACTTGCTAGCACCCCTCCCGTGATCCGTATTCTCACCCTGTCGACCCTCTTCCCGAACCCCGTCCAGTCGGGTCTCGGCAACAATGTCTGGCGGCAGGTGAAGCGGGTCCACGGCCTTCCGGATGTGGAGGTTACGGTCATCGCGCCGGTCCCGCGCTTCGCCCTGCCCCTGCCCATACCCGGCATGCCCTATTCTGAACTGCGGGCTGTCCCGGCGCAGCGGACGGAGGGGGGCATTCTCATCCACCACCCGCGCTATGCCGCCCTGCCAAAGGTCGGATGGCGCATGGTCGGGAACAGCATCGCGTCCGCCGCCGTCCCGCTCGCGCTGCAGTTGCACCGGAACGAGCCCTTCGACCTGATCACCAGCGAGTTCTTCTTTCCGGATGCGGAGGCTGTCCTGCAGGCGGCGCGGTCTCTCCACATTCCGCATGTCATGAAGGCGCGCGGTTCCGACATTCGGTTCTGGGCAAAAAAGCGGCGACCCCGGCGGCAGATGGTCGGGGCGGCGCGCTATGCCGCCAGCCTTCTCGCCGTCAGTGATGCGCTGCGCAGCGAGATGGTGCTGATGGGCCTGCCGAGAGAGCGCGTCGCGGTTCATTATACCGGCGTCGATCTGACAGCCTTTTCGGCGGGCGTCGCACCGCGCGCGAGGAACCATCTGGTGACGGTCGGCAATCTCGTGCCGCTAAAACGCCAAAGCCTGGTCGTTCAGGCCATGAAACATCTTCCCGATTTCACGCTGGAGGTCATCGGCGACGGGCCTGACCGCGGCGCGCTCGAAGCACTGGCAAAGAAGCTCGGCGTCGCTGCCCAGGTCACCTTTGCCGGGCGTCTCGGTCACGAGGAACTGCCTGCGCGCCTCGCCGCCGCGTCGGCTCTCGTGCATGCCTCCGAAAGCGAGGGGCTCGCCAATGTCTGGGTCGAGGCACTCGCCTGCGAAACGCCGGTCGTCACCACCGATGTCGGCGGGGCGGCAGAGGTCGTTAATCCGCGCGTTGGACGGCTGATCGGCGTAAAAAGCAGCCCGTTCGGGATCGCAAAGGCGGTCGAGGCAACATTGGCGCAAAGCTTCGCATCCGAGGATTTTGCCGCGGCGGTAGAGCCTTTTCACTGGGACCGCAATCTCGCCCAGCTTCGCGACATCTACCGGCGCGCGACAAAAAAATAGCCCTGGCATCAGGCGTTTAGGGGCAGGATCAGCGCGGCAACCGCGCGGCCCTCCGCCAGCAGCAGGTTATAGGTGCGCGCCGCCGCCCGGCTGTCCATGACCTCAGGCTCCAGCCCCATGCTGCGCACATCTTCTAACAGACTGAAATCGGGCCATTTCATCGCCGATCCCGTCCCGATCAGCAGGACATCCGGCCGCGTCTCCATCTGTAGGAGAGGCTCGAAAAGCGTGGTTTCAACAGCGTTTACACCCTCTTCTCCGACTTCCCATAACTGCTCACCGCAGATCAGGAACCCGCCATTCCAAACTTCACCAGCAACCACGATTCCCTTCCCGCGAAATCCCTCGATCCGCGGCAACCCGCCATCAGCCTCGGTCCGCTCGAACGCCATTTCGCGTCAGGTTTTCGCCGTGACCCGCTCGGCATCCCCGGTATCGGGCGGCACGAAACTGTTCGGCCCCACGCCGAGCCAGAGCAGGATCGGTCCCGCCACATAAATCGAGGAGTAAGTGCCGATCACCACACCCAGCAGCATCGCTAGGGTGAACCCGAACAGCACCGGTCCGCCCAGGAACAGGAGCGCGGCAAGCGCGATCACCATCGTCAAACTCGTCATGACCGTCCGCGCCAGCATCTCGTTGATCGACAGGTCGAGAAGCTCCAGCATATCCATCTTGCGGTATTTTCGCAGATTCTCGCGAATCCGGTCATAGTTCACGATGGTGTCGTTCAGCGAGTAGCCAATGATCGTCAGCAGCGCCGCGACAATGTTCAGATCAAACTCAAGCCCGGTCCATGCAAACAGCCCCAGCGCAATCAGCACGTCATGGGCCAGTGCGATCAGCGCACCCACACCGAACTGCCACTCGAACCGCAACCAGATATAGGCCGCGACACCGATCATCGCGATCACAGCGGCAAGCGTTCCGTCGCGGATCAGTTCTCCCGACACCTTCCCAGAGACCACATCTTGGGCAAGCAGTTCAGCGTTCGGGTAAGCCTGTTCCAAAGATGTCAGGACAGCGTCGACCGTCTCCTGAACTGCCTCAGGGTTTTCGCTATCAACGAGCGGAAGACGGATTGAAATCGCATTCTCATCGCCAAAACCACTGATTGTCGAATTGCCGCGCTCGAGCCCGTCGATGAGCCCCCGCACCTCGTCAATTCGGTACTCGTCCTCGAACTCGACCTGCATCTCAAGGCCGCCAGCGAAGTCGACGCCGTAGTTAAGGCTCTTCGTCATCAATCCGAAGATTGACAGCGCAACGAGCAGCACCGTGAAGCCGACACCGATATAGCGCCAGCGAATGAAGCCGATATGCGTGTTGTCGGGTACGAGTTTCAGAAGCCTCATATCGCGATAGCCTTCGGGCGGGCGCGGCGTACCCACTGGGATACCATCAACCTTGTGAATGTGACGGCCGTGAAGACGCTCGTGGCGATGCCGATCGACAGCACAATCGCGAAGCCTTTGATAGGTCCGCTGCCGAGCCAGAACATGATGATCGCCGCAATGATGTTCGTGATATTCGCATCGAAGATCGTTGTCCGCGCCAGCTTGTAGCCGCTGTCAATTGCATCGGCCACGCGCCTGCCTTTTCGAAGCTCTTCGCGTATACGCTCATTGATTAGAACGTTGGCATCGACCGCAGCACCAACGGTTAGCACAAATCCCGCAATTCCCGGCAGGGTAAGCGTTGCGCCGAGTAATGACATGATCCCAACGATGAGCGACAGATTAAAGGCCAACGCGATATTCGAATACAGACCGAAGCGCCCGTAGGTGATGAACATAAAGGCCATCACAGCGATCACAGCGATGATCGAGGCAAGGGTACCAGCGCGAATCGAATCCTCGCCGAGCGTGGCATCCACGGTGCGCTCTTCGATAACGGTCAACTCGACCGGGAGCTTGCCTGACCGCAACAGGATGGCGAGCTCGTTCGCACTCTCGACGGTGAAATTCCCCGAGATAATGCCAGAACCCCCGAGGATAGGCTCGTTAATCCGCGGGGCGGAAATCACCGCGTCATCAAGGATGATCGCAAAAGGCCTGCCGACATTCTCCTGAGTGGCCCGCGCAAACCGCCGACTTGCAATACTGTCAAAGCGAAAGCTGACGACAGCCTGACCGTCCTGAAAACTCTGCTGCGAGTCCACCAGCTGATCTCCGGAGATCAGAACGCGGCGTTCGACGACAACGGGGCTACCGTCGTCCATGTGCGGGAGGATTTCGCTGCCAATTGGCGCACGGCCGCGAGCAATGTCTTCCGGGTTCGCGTCGACATCAACCATCTTGAATTCAAGCTGCGCTGTCTGCCCGAGCAGTTCCTTAAGCGCCTGCGGGTCATCCAGTCCCGGAACCTCCACCACGATGCGGTCAGAGCCCTGCCGAATAATGTTTGGTTCTCGTGTCCCGAGCTCATCAATCCGGCGGCGAATGACTTCGACAGCCTGAACCATGGCGGCGTTTACAGCCTGCTCGTTGCCGCCGGCTGTGGGTGAAAAGGTGATCCGCGAACCATTGGTAACGTTGACGTCGTAGTCGCGCGCGCCGGTCACGCCTACGGCCGTGGTCAACTGCCGCGACACGTCAACCGCTTGGTCTACCCGCGCAGGATCACGCACCATGTAGCTGAGCTCGCCATTGCGCAGGCTCACATCACCGATCGCGATCGCGCCGCCCTCCGCACGTCGGAGTTCTGATCGGAGGTTATTCTCGAGAGACTCCAGACGAGTGTCGAACAGACCGTCCCGGTTTGCTTCAAGAAGAATGCGGCTGCCGCCCTGAAGGTCAAGACCGAGGTTCAGCTGCGCGGTCGGGACACCATCTGGCAGCTGAGAGAGAGTCTGCTGCGGCACCGCGTTCGGAAGAGCGAACAACACCCCGAGAATGAGAATCGCCCAGATACCGATTGTCTGGGAACGGGAGAAATCGAACACTTAATTAGGCTTCGCGGCTAGTCGTTGGCGGCAGCGGTCTTCGCCCGCGGGCGCACTTCGGACAGCGTCGCCTTCACCACCTTCACGATCGTGCCTGCGGCCACTTCAACATCGATTTCGTCGTCCCCAACCTTTTTCACCTTACCGACAAGACCACCTGCCGTGACAACCGTGTCATTTTTTTGAACGGCACTAACCATATCGCGGTGCGCTTTCATCCGCTTCTGCTGCGGACGTATCAGAAGAAAATAGAAAATCGGAATGATCAGGAGCAGCGGCATGATCGCGCTGAGAAAACCGCCCGCGCCACCAGAGGCACCGGCCTGTGCATAGGCAGGAAATGAAAACATGTGGAAGAACTCGCGGCTGAAAGCGTTGCGCAGCTACTTAGGCCCGGGCAAGGCAGGGCGCAATGTCGCAGACCGACAACGATAACCTGTCCCGGATAGCGAATGCCCTTGACCGGCTCGCGCCTCAAACGCCGGACGCCGATCTGAACACGAGCCCAGCCTATCGGTGGTCAGAACAGGGGCTCGAGGGCCTTCCCGTTGTGCGCGCTCAAAGCCTCGATAGCTTTGCGGCCATTGATCGCCAACGTGACCTATTTCAGCGGAATCTTCGCGTCTTTGCTGACGGATTTCCTGCGCATGACGTTCTGCTGTGGGGGGCGCGGGGGATGGGCAAGAGCGCACTCGTCAGATCCGCCGCGGAAACCCTGGATCTCCCCATCATCGAAATCGCGCCAAGCCGTTTGGGGCAGATTGAGCGGCTATTCGCGCATGTCGGCAAAGCGGAGCGCCGGTTCATTTTCTTCATCGACGACTTCGGGATAGATGAGCGAAAAGCCGTTCATCGACTGAGGTCGGTTCTGGATGGCAGCGTGTCTGGACGTCCAGCCAATATCATTCTCGTGGTGACATCCAATCGACGCCACCTGATGGAACGCGAGGCCGGCGCGGCCATCGGCGATGTTCACGCGCGCGATTCGGCGCATGACGAACTGGCGCTGGCAGAACGCTTTGGCCTGTCAATTGGCTTTCATGGGGCCAGCCAGGATGACTATCTCGCGATCTGCAGAAGCCTCGCCACCGAGCACGGTATCGATGAGTTCGCGCCAGAGGACGCGCTGTCCTTTGCGCGGCAGCGCGGCGCGCGGTCAGGGCGGATTGCCGCACATTTCATTACTGAACTGATCGGTCGAAGGGCCAGTTCGACTTAATCGTCGCTCTTTGCGCCATCAGGATCGATCGGCGCCGGCCGCTTCTCGAAAACTTCATCGACGATCCCAAACTCCTTCGCCTCATCGGACGACATGAACGTGTCGCGCTCGACAGCCCGCTCGATAACCTCAACGTCCTGACCGGTATATTTGGCGTAGAGCTCGTTCATGGTCTTGCGGGTGCGGAGGATTTCCTTCGCATGAATTTCGATGTCCGCTGCCGTTCCCTGCATGCCGCCGGAGGGCTGGTGAACCATCACGCGGGAGTGCTTCAGGGCGACGCGCATTCCTGGTTCTCCGGCTGCGAGGAGGAACGAACCCATGGATGCGGCGAAGCCGGTGCAGACTGTCCCGACCTTTGGCCGGATGTACTGCATGGTGTCATGGATCGCCATGCCGGCGGTGACGCTGCCGCCCGGCGAATTTATGTACATGAAGATGTCTTTTTTCGGGTTCTCGCTCTCGAGGTAAAGGAGCTGCGCGGTGATCAGGGTCGCCATCTGATCCTCGACGACGCCGGTCGCGAAGATGATCCGTTCGCGCAGCAGGCGCGAGAAAATGTCGAAGGACCGTTCGCCCCGGTTCGACTGCTCGATGACGATCGGAACCAGGGCGTTCTGAATTGTGGACAAGGGGTCGGTCATGGAGAGCCTTTGCATCGGAAAACGGAGTTGATGAGAAGTCGGAGAAGAAGGTCGTTTCCACGTTGGCGCGCCGCCCCCGGCTGTCAATAGGAAGCGGGCGCGCGGAGTCCTATCCTACAGGCTGTAGGAAACAGCACTCCGCGCCGCTCGCTGGGTTCGCCTACTTCTTGGCGGGAGCCTTCTTGGCCGCGGGTTTCTTTGCCGCAGGTTTCTTTGCCGCAGGCTTCTTCGCCGCGGGCTTCTTCGCCGGGGCCTTCGCCGCGGGTTTCTTGGCAGGCGCCTTCTTCTTTGCAGGGGCCTTCTTCTTCGCGGGTTCAGGGCTCTCGTCCTCGTCCTCAATCGCCGCTTCGAGGTCGGCGCGGGTTACGGTGCGTTCCGTCACCTCGGCATCCTCGAGAAGGACATCGACGACCTTGTCCTCGAACAGGGGCGCGCGCAGCTGGGCGGCGGCCATCGGAGTCCTCTGGAAATACTCCATCACCTGCTGCTGCTGGCCGGGATATTTCTGCGCCTCCTGCATCACCAGCTGCTGCATTTCCTGCTGGCTGACATCGACGCCCTTCTTCTGGCCAATCTCCGACAGAAGGAGGCCAAGGCGCACGCGGCGTTCCGCGATCCGGCGATAATCGTCCTTCTCGCCCTCGATTTCCTTCATCGCGGCGTCCGGATCCTCGGACTGTTTCGCCTCCTGCTCAAGCTGCTGCCAGATGGTCTCGAACTCCTGGTCCACCATGGAGGGCGGCACGTCGAAGTCGTAGCGCGCCGCCAGCGTGTCGAGCAGCTTGCGCTTCATGTGTGTCCGCGTGAGATTCTCCAGCTCCTGTGCCAGGTTCTGGCTGATGATCTCCTTCAGCTGGTCGAGGCCCTCGAGACCGAGGTTCGTCGCGAGCTCGTCATTCACCTTCGGCGTCACGGGCTTGCGAACCTCGTTCACCGTGACATCGAACTCGGCTTCGCGGCCGCGCAGATAAGTGGTGGGATAATCGTCCGGGAAGGTGACCTTCACGGTCCGGCTGTCGTTCGCCTTCACGCCCTCAAGCTGGTCCTCGAAGCCCGGGATCAGGCGGCCCGAGCCAAGCTCGATCGGCAGCGCCTCGCCGGTGCCGCCCTCAAAGGGCTCGCCGTCGACCTTGCCGAGGAAATCCATGACAACCGTGTCACCGGCCTTCGCCTTGTAAGTCTTCGCTGCCGCTTCGGTTGAGGATTGCTGCTCGGCAAACTGTTCCAGCGCGCGCTTCACGTCGGCGTCCGTCGCCTCGACGTTCAGCTTCTCAAGCTTGATCGCATCAAGATCGCCAACCTCGATCGTGGGCAGCACTTCAAGGTCCATGGCAAAGACGACATCGCTGCCCTGATCGCCGGACTTCAGGTCGACCGAAGGCTGACCGGCGGGACGGAGCTTCTTCTCGGACAGGACCTGCTGCACGCCCTCCTGAACACTGTTCTGGAGCGCTTCGCCATAGAGCGCTTCGCCGTGCATCTTGCGCACGAGGTTCTTCGGAACCTTGCCGGGACGAAAGCCGGGCATGCGCATGTTTTTCGCAACGTTCGCCAGCTGGGCATCGACCTTCGCTTCGACAGCGTCGGCCGGAATGGTCACGGTATAGGCGCGGGCCAGGCCCTCGTTCTTGGTTTCGTCAATGCGCATGGCTTGGTCGGCTTTCCTCAAGTAAGTTCGCTTGGTCAGGAGCGGGTGCGTTCAGGCTGGTGCGGGCGAAGGGACTCGAACCCCCACATCTTTCGATACTGGTACCTAAAACCAGCGCGTCTACCAGTTCCGCCACGCCCGCATGAATGGAGTGGCGGGCGGTATAGGGAGGCGGCCCGCTCTCCGCAAGGCGGGGGGCGATGACATCGATCCGGACCCTAGCGTTGGGCAGCGATCAGGAACTCGACGTTCCCCGCGGGGCCGGTAATCGGGCTTTGCGTCAGACCGAGGACGTGCCAGCCCTCGCCCGATAGCCATTTGCTGACCTCATTCTGAACGCGCGTATGGATTTCCGGATCGCGGACAACGCCGCCCTTGCCGACTTCATCCGCGCCTGCCTCGAACTGGGGTTTGATGAGGGCGATCAAGGCGGCGTCCGGCGCGGCGAAGGTCAGCGGGGTTTCGAGAACCTTCGCAAGGCCGATGAAGCTGGCATCGCAGACGATCAGGTCGACGGGTTCGGGAATGTGATCCGGGGTCAGGTGGCGGGCATTGGTCTGTTCATGGACGATCACGCGCTCGTCCTGGCGCAGTTTCCAGGCGAGCTGGTTGGTGCCGCTGTCGACGGCGTAGACCTTCGCCGCGCCGCCGGTGAGGAGGACGTCGGTGAAGCCGCCGGTCGAGCTGCCGACGTCGAGGCCGGTCTTGCCGGCCGGATCGATGTCAAAATGAGCGAGGGCGTGAGCGAGTTTCTGGCCGCCGCGCGAGACCCAGGGATGGTCCTTTCCGCGAACGGTCAGTGCCGTCCCGGCTGGCAGCAACGCACCTGCCTTTGCCACGCGGGTTTCCCCGGCGAACACCAGCCCGGCCATGATGAGCGCCTGGGCGCGGGTCCGGCTGTCCGCAAGGCCCTGTTCGTGAAGGAGCTGATCGGCGCGTCGTTTCGGCATTGCAATTACCAAGGAGTTTCCTTACGGGTCACCTAACACACGGGAGCGGCTAATGATTCTCGGCAAGCTGACATCCAAGGCGCAGACCACCATTCCTGCCCCGATCCGCCGCGCGCTCGGCCTGGAGCCCGGCGACCTGATCGCCTATCGCATCGAGGCCGGTCAAGTCGTGATGACGAAGGCGGGGGGCGCGGACGACGAGCACAGCCTGTCCCTGTTCACCGAATGGGGCGACGAGCATGACCGCGCCTATGACGAGTTGTAGGCCGTGTACTCACAAATGAGAATGCTCGGGATCGCGCTCAGGGCCGGTTTGGCAAGGAGGGGCCGTGCGGGCGGGCCTGACGGCCCGGCGAGCGGCATCGACGCTGCCAAACCGGCCCTGAGCGCGACCGCAGAGCGGCGATGCGGCCTTCGCCCGCTGGACGGCGGCGCGTCGTCAGTCACGATGCTCTGGCATCGCTCCGCTCCTAGCGCCTTGCCAGCGAACAAATTCCACATCGTCACGAGCGTTCCCATTTATGAGTACACGGCCTAGCCCATGAGCGTGCGCCCCGGCGACATCGTCCGCGTCCCCTACCCCTACAGCCCTGAAAACCGCAGCCGGTTTCGCCCGGCGCTTGTGGTGTCGAAGCCGCAGGGCCCGCGTGCATCGCTCGCGTGGGTGATGATGGTGACCAGTTCCGCGCGCGGCCGCTGGCCCGGCGACCTGGAGATCGACTACAGGTCGGCGGGGCTTCCGGTGCCCTCGCTGGTGCGAAGCGCGCGCATCGCGACGGTGGAGACCGGCATGATCATCCCGTTGGGGCGGGTGAGCGCGGGGGAACTGGCCGCGATCCGCGGGCGGTTGCGAGCGGCGTTTACGGCTTAGCTGCGGTGCGACGAGGTTTTAGTGTCGTCATTCCGGCAGACGCCGGAATCCATCTCCGGCCGTTGGACCGAGGTCGAACCTTAGGAGGTGGATCCCGGCTTTCGCCGACATGACGTGAGGGGCGGCCGTCGGCAGTTTCCCATCCGCTTAGTGAGCCGAGAAGGCGTTGGCTGCTTCAGGCTGCGCGGTTTTCAAGCTGTCCGCAGGCTTTCAGGTCGGCGTGCAGCGTGTGGCCGGCAAGCTCAAGGCCGTTTGGCCATGCCAGCGCGCCGGATTCGATGAAGCCTCTCGCGAAGTAAGCCGGATCGGCCAGCGGCTGCGTCAGCACGGTCTCGCGCGCAATGATGTCCGCTGCCGACCAGATACCCCGACTGCCGTCCGAAAAGTGCAGCTCGATCGTCGGGTGGGCCAAGGGGCGAAGGGATATAATCTTAATCATCGAGGTCAGCACCGGCGATCATCTCCATCGGCATCAGATCGATACCGCGCTGCCAGTTATCCAGCAATTCATCCTGGCGGTCCAGCCGCCACTGATCGACGATGCGGAACGCCTTGCGCGGCAGCTTCCCAGCAAGGACCGCACCCGAGCGAATGTGGATCAGCGCCTCAAAGCCCTGATAGGATGCGTGAAAGTGCGGCGGATTGTGGTCCGCATGATACATGCGAATGATGATGCCGAAGAAGATCGAAATGACCGGCATCGTGCAAAGACTAAGCCCGCGCGCCTTCCTCGACGCCGACGCTGTTGTGCCTCAGCGCTTCGAGGACTTTCGTGACGATGTGGGGGGCGGTGAGGCCGGCTTCGTCATACTGCTTGTCGGGGGCATCGTGGTCCTGGAAGATGTCGGGCAGGCGCATGGTGCGGATCTTGAGGCCGCTGTCGGTCCAGCCTTCGTCCGAGGCGAGCGTCAGGATGTGCGCGCCGAGGCCGCCGATGGACCCCTCCTCGATTGTGATGACCACATCGTGCGTGGCGGCGAGGCGGCGGATGAGGGCCTCGTCGAGGGGCTTGGCGAAGCGGAGGTCGGCGACGGTGGTGGAGAGGCCCTTGGCGTCCAGCTCGTCGGCGGCCTTTAGCGCCTCCGCCAGCCGCGTGCCGAGGGAGAGGATCGCGACCTTCGCGCCCTCACGGACGATGCGGCCCTTGCCGATTTCGAGCTGCTGCGGCGTTTCGGGCAAATCGATGCCCGTGCCCGCTCCGCGCGGATAGCGGAGCGCGATGGGGCCGCTGTCATGCTGGGCGGCGGTGTAAGTCATGTGGACGAGTTCCGCCTCGTCCGCCGCGGCCATCACGACGAAGTTCGGCAGCGTCGAGAGATAGGTGATATCGAAGCTGCCCGCGTGGGTCGCGCCGTCCGCACCGACAAGGCCCGCGCGGTCGATGGCGAAGCGGACGGGCAGGTTCTGGATCGCGACGTCGTGCACGACCTGGTCAAAGGCGCGCTGGAGGAAGGTCGAGTAGATCGCGGCGAAGGGGCGCATGCCCTGTGCCGCTAGGCCGGCCGCGAAGGTGACGCCGTGCTGTTCGGCGATCCCGACATCGAAGGCGCGGTCGGGATGGGCCTTTGCGAACTTGTCGACGCCGGTGCCCGACGGCATCGCGGCGGTGATGGCGCAGATCTTCGGGTCGGTCTCGGCAAGTTTTGCGAGCGTTTCGCCGAAGACGTTCTGGTAAGCTGGCGGGCCGCCGGAGGACTTCTTCTGCTTGCCGGAGACGACGTCGAACTTGGCGACACCGTGATATTTGTCGGCGCTGGCCTCCGCGGGGCCGTAGCCATGGCCCTTTTTCGTGACGACGTGGACGAGCATGGGCCCCTGCCCGCTGTCACGGACATTTTCGAGGACGGGGATCAGGTGGTCGAGATTGTGACCGTCAATGGGCCCGACATAATAGAAGCCGAGCTCCTCGAACAAGGTGCCGCCGGTGGCCATGCCGCGGGCATATTCCTCCGCCTTCGCCGCTGCATTGTGGACGCGGCGGGGCATTTTCGAGACGACCTTCTTCGCCAGCGCGCGGAGGCCGACATATTCGGACGAGGACACGGCGCGGGCGAGATAGGCGCTGAGCCCGCCGACGGGCGGCGCGATGGACATGTCGTTGTCGTTGAGGATGACGACGAGGCGGTTCCCGGCCTGTTCGGCGTTGTTCATCGCCTCATACGCCATGCCGGCCGACATGGCGCCGTCACCGATGACAGCGATGGCCCTGCCGTCCGCGCCGGTCAGCTTGTTAGCAACGGCAAAGCCGAGGGCGGCGGAGATGGAGGTGGAGGAATGCGCCGCGCCGAAGGGGTCGTACTCGCTTTCGGAGCGCTTGGTGAAGCCGCTGAGCCCCCCGCCCTGGCGAATGCTGCGCATGCGGTCCCGGCGGCCGGTCAGGATCTTGTGCGGATAGGCCTGGTGGCCGACATCCCAGACCAGGCGGTCATCGGGCGTGTTGAACACGTAGTGGATCGCGACCGAAAGCTCCACGACGCCGAGACCGGCGCCGAGATGGCCGCCCGTCTGGCTGACCGCGTCGATCATCTCGGCGCGCAGCTCGTCGGCGAGCTGGCGCAGATCTTCGGGCGGAAGCTTCCGGAGGTCGTGCGGAGTGTCGACGGTGTCGAGTAGCGGCGTAGCCGGCGTGCCGGTCATGAAATCCCCAAGAACCTGCGGCGCGCGGAGGCGCCTGTCATAGCTATATGACCGCGCTTAACGCTGCGCTTTCCGCCTGTCGAATGGCATAGCGACGCGGGAGGCGGTGCGGGACGGTCATGAACGCCCGGCCCCGAACGCAGCGACACGGGCTTGTCCCGTCAGGCAGCGCAATCGGCGCAGAGGCCGCGGACCTCCATGACCGGCTCCTCCGGCCTGAAACCCATGCTTTCGGCGCGGGCGCGCATCGAGCCCGAGAGATTATCGTCATCGATATGGGTGACGCCGCCGCACGCCTTGCAGATCAGGAAGATGCAGTCGTGCAGGCACTCCGGGTGACGGTTGGCCACATAGGCATTGGCAGTCTCGACGCGCTTCACCACATTCGTGTCCACGAACAGGTCGAGGATTCGGTAGATGCTGTTGGGCGCAACCCGCTTCCCGCGGCGACGGGACACCTGGTCGGCAATGTCATAGGCACTGGCGGGACCATCCATGGCGGCAAGCGTGTCGAAGACGAGCCCGCGCATCTCCGTCCACTTCTCGCCGCGGTCGGAAAGGGTGCGCTCGGCGGCATGCGCCAAGGCGGTGCCATGATATTCGCGGTGCTCAGTCATGGGTTCAGTATTGGCGCGGGCGCGGCGCGGCACAAGCCTTGGCCCGCGCGCGGTGGTCAGGTGCAGTTATGCGCCCAGCGCATGTTCATGACGTGAGCCGCAGCGACCATCGTAACGCCGATGACTGTGAGTATGACTTCCTCGGTGCCGTGACCGACGGTCAGCGCGGCTGCCATCACCGCGAGGCCAGCGCCGCCGACGGCAATGACCTGCCAGCGGCCATGTGACAGCGCACCGCCCACAAGGCCGACCGCGGCAACGGGAATGGCGAGCGCGAGGCCCCACTGATGAACATCGTGCCCGTAAAGCGCCAAGCCGGACGCGCTCGCCATCGTGACCAGAAGCACACCGCCGAGGCAGTGAACCAGGCAAAGACCGGACAAACCGATCGCGATTCGGTCGAGAAGGAGGTTGGCGCGGAGCGGCATGATAGTTGATGATATAGTGTAACACGGAAGAGCTGGCAACCGCTATTCCGCGGGTGCTGGGAACAGGCAATCGGCGCGACAATGCAACTCTCTTGGAAAGGGAATGCGCCGGCCACTAAGTGCAGTCCATGACCAATACTCCTGCTATCGCCGCAACTCGTGCGGCCGTTCAGCCCCCGACCGCCCGACCGCGCGCGGTTGCGACGTGGCTGACCGTGATGGCGGCGCTGGTGGTGGTGATGGTGGTCGTGGGCGGGATTACGCGGCTGACGGAGAGCGGGCTGTCGATGGTGCGGTGGGAGCCGGTGATGGGCATTGTCCCGCCGCTGACCGAAGCGGGCTGGCAGGCGGAGTTCGAGGATTACCGGACGTCGCCGGAATATCGCTACGTAAATGCCGGGATGTCACTGGCGGAATACAAGAATATCTACTGGTGGGAATGGGGGCACCGGCTGCTGGGGCGGCTGCTGGGTGTCGCCTTTGCCGTGCCGCTGATTTATTTCTGGGTAAAGAAGCAGATCCCGGCGGGGTACAAGCCGCGCCTTCTCGTGCTGTTTGCGCTGGGCGGGTTCCAGGGCTTGCTTGGCTGGTGGATGGTGAAGTCCGGCCTCGCGGACGTGCCCGAAGTGAGCCATATCCGGCTGGCGCTGCACCTGAATACGGCGTTCTTCATCATCGCGCTGCTCGTGTGGACGGCGCAGGATTTGATTCGGGAGCGGGCGCGCCTGACCGGTTTCGCGGCCCTGACGGCCGTAATCCTCTTGTCCCAGTTCGTGATGGGCGCGTTCGTCGCGGGGCTGAAGCCCGAATCGATCTGGCCGGAATGGCCGTTGATGGGCGGCGCGCTGTTCCCCGAAGGCGTCGCGATGCTGGAGCCGGCGGTGCGTAACCTGATCGATAACGGCGTCGTGGTGCAGTTCGTGCACCGCTGGTGGGCGTTCGTCGCGGCTGGTTTTGCTATCTGGCTGGGCGTCAAGGCGATGAAGCTCGGCTCTCGCCGCACGCCAATTGCGCTGCATGCGCTGATTACGGTGCAGATTTTGCTTGGCATCATGGCGGTGATGACGGGCGTCGAGCTGTGGGTCGGCGTCGCGCATCAGGGCACCGCCGCGCTGATCGTCTGGGCCGCGGCGGCCTGTGCGCACCGGATCGGCGAGCCGGAAGCGGTCGCTGCTCGCGTAGTGAGACAACCGAACCAGAGAACTGCAGGAGCTGCCGCATGAGTGCGCGCGTCAATGTCTTGGGTCAGGCCCTGTCCGATTGCAGCCACGACCCGCTGACCGGCTGGCACCGCGATGGCTGCTGCGCGTCGGAAGCGGCGGACCAGGGCAATCACTCGGTCTGCGCCATCATGACGGAGGAGTTCCTGACCTTCTCGAAGGCCGCAGGGAACGACCTGTCCACACCGCGCCCCGAATATGGCTTTCCCGGCCTGAAACCCGGCGACCAGTGGTGCGTGTGCGCCGCGCGCTGGGAGGAGGCGCGGGTGAATGGGGCCGCGCCGCTGGTGCAGCTGGACTCCACGCATGAACGCGCGTTGGAGGTGCTGCAGCTGGGGCATCTGCAGGCGCATGCCGTCGATGAGGATAGCCGCTAGCGGTATCATTTTACCGCACTGGCAAACTGCCGAAAGGCTTGACGAAAATCGTGGGCGCGCGCATATGAGCGCCACGAAAGCGGGCTGCCCTGACTGTCGGGGCACGGCCCGCCTTTTGTTTTCAGACACTTCTGATGGACCGCCATTATGTACACCAAGACGACCACGTCGCTGAAAGCGCGTGAGATCGAAAAGAGCTGGGTGCTGATCGACGCCGAGGGTCTCGTCGTTGGCCGCCTGGCCTCGATCATCGCAAGCCGCCTGCGCGGCAAGCACAAGCCCGGCTATACGCCGAACCTCGATTGCGGTGACAATGTCATCGTCATCAACGCGGACAAGGTTCGCTTCACCGGCAACAAGCTGACCGACAAGGTCTACTACCGCCACACGGGCTATCCGGGCGGGATCAAGTCCACGACGCCGCAGAAGGTGCTGGAGGGGAAGTTCCCCGAGCGCGTCCTGACGAAGGCCGTCGAGCGCATGATCCCGAACGGACCGCTGGGCCGCCAGCAGATGAAGAACCTGCGCGTCTTTGCCGGCACCGAGCACCCGCACACCGCGCAGGACCCGGAGACGATCGACGTCGCCGGCATGAACCGCAAGAACAAGGTCACGAGGTAAATCATGGCAGACGAGAAAAAGGGTCTCGAGGACCTGAAAGAGCTGCAGCAGGAAGCCGCGACGAAGCAGGCTGAAGCCCCCGCGAAGGCCGAAGCCGGTGCTGCTGCGACCGTTACCGAAGCTGCGGAGACCAGCGAGGCACCTGTCGCCGACACGTTCGATCCGAACAGCGTCAACGCCGCGCCGCTGCGCGAAAAGCAGGTCGATCAGTATGGCCGCGCCTATGCCACGGGCCGCCGCAAGGATGCGGTCGCGCGCGTCTGGCTGAAGCCGGGCTCCGGTCAGATCACGGTCAATGGCCGCGACCAGGCGAAGTATTTCGCGCGTCCCACCCTGCGCCTGATCCTGAACCAGCCGTTCGAGATCTCCCAGCGCAAGGGTCAGTATGACATCGTCGCCACGGTGTCCGGCGGCGGCCTGTCGGGCCAGGCCGGTGCGGTGAAGCACGGCATCTCGCAGGCGCTGACCCGCATGGAGCCCGAGCTTCGCGGGGTGGTGAAGGCCGCGGGCTTCCTGACCCGCGACAGCCGCGTCGTGGAACGCAAGAAGTACGGCCGCGCCAAGGCCCGCCGCAGCTTCCAGTTCTCGAAGCGCTAACACGCGACAGACGTCCGCGAGGTTCGCGGATCGAAGCGGCCGGTGGTTCCCGAGGGGATCGCCGGCCGTTTTCGTTTGCTGTGCCCGCACGGGGCGTCTTCTTAGCGCGGTCCATGGCGCCCTCCCCTTTCCTTTCCGGGAGGGGAGCGCGATATGGGCGGCATGATGCGCCTGTTCCTGACTGCCCTGATGATGCTGTTCATGGCCGCCGCGGCGCAGGCGCAGGCCGTGGTCGAGAATGATTACATGACCGTCAGCCTGGAGGCGGGGCCAGAGCGGGAGGGCGCGCGGACGGTGGCGATCGTCATGACGCCGCAGCCGAAATGGCACACTTATTGGAAGAACCCCGGCGCGGCGGGGATCGAGACGCAGGCGGTGTGGACTTTGCCGGAGGGCGCGGAGGCGTCGGCCATCCGCTATCCGGTGCCGGACCGCTTCGTGCAGTCGGGGATCATGAATTACGTGTTCCTGCCGGAGCGGGCGCTGCTCGTCGACCTGACGGGGCTGCCGACGGGCGGCGGGCCGGTGTCGCTGCGCGTCGATTATCTGGTTTGCGACGACAAATTGTGCGTGCCGGAATCCGCGGAATTGTCGGCGGATCTTGACGATATCGCAGTCGATGCGCAGCGGATGGCGCGCTGGGAGGCGGAGCAGCCGACCGTGCTTGAGGCGGACGGACGGCTGGCGTTCGGCGAGAATGGCGTACGGCTGTCCTTTGCCGTGCCGCAGGCGGACGAGGTTGCCGAAGCCTATTTCTTCCCGCTGGAGGATGGCCTGCTCGATTACAACGCCGCGCAGGCGGTGTCGCGGGATGGCGAGCGGCTGATTATCGAGACGGTGCGGAGCTACCGCAGTGATTTCGAGACCGTCTCGGGCGTCCTGAAGCTGATGCTGGCGAACGGTGAGACGCTGGGCCTGGCGGTCAGCGCCGAGCGCGGTGACGTCGAGGCGGCGGGTGTTCCTTTGCCGGGCTCTGGCGGCGTGACCGGCGCGCCGATGGAAGCAGGCGCGGGAGCGGGCGCGCTTTCGCTGCCGGTGATCTTTGGCCTTGCGGTGCTGGGCGGGCTGCTCCTCAACATCATGCCCTGCGTGTTTCCGATCCTGAGCCTGAAGGCGCTGAGCCTGGCCAAGGGCGGCCGGTCGGAGGGCGCGGCGCGGTCCGAGGCGCTGTTCTATACGGCGGGCATTCTGGTTGCGGTGCTGGCGCTGGGCGGGCTGCTGCTGGCCCTGCGAGCGGGCGGGGCAAGCGTGGGCTGGGCGTTCCAGCTTCAGGACCCGCGGATCGTGTTCCTGCTGTTGATGCTGGTTATGGCGATTGCGCTGAACCTTGCCGGCCTGTTCGAACTGCCGAGCGTAAGCGTAAGCGGCGACGGGCTGCTGGCGCGGAGCGACGGGATGGGTGCGTTTGCGACCGGCGTGCTGGCTGCTGTGATCGCGACGCCGTGCACGGGACCGTTCATGGGCGCGGCGCTGGGAGCGGCGCTGATCCTGAGCGGGCCGGGCGCGCTGCTGGTGTTCGCGGGGCTGGGTCTGGGGCTGGCGCTGCCGTTCCTGCTGATCGGGTTTGTCCCGGCGCTGCGGCGGAGTCTGCCGAAGCCGGGGCCGTGGATGGAGACGTTCCGGCGGCTGCTGTCGGTGCCGATGTTCGTGACCGCGCTGGGGCTTGCCTATGTGCTGGGCAGCCAGGCGGGGGTCGACGGTCTGGTGATCGGGCTGACCGGCGTGTTGCTGCTGGGGCTGGCGCTGTGGTGGCTGGGGACGGCGAGAGCGCGGACGGTGCCACTGATGGCGGCGCTGGGTTCGCTGGCGCTGATCTTCGCTGTGCCGACCGGCAGCGCGCCGGCGCTGGCGAGCGGCGCACGGACCGCGGTTCTGGCGGCAGCGCCCTTTTCGCCGGAGCGGCTGGCCGCGCTGACAGCGGAGGGTACGCCGACCTTTACCTATTTCACCGCCGATTGGTGCATTACGTGCAAGGTCAACGAGCGCGGGGCCTTGGCAAGTGCGGACGTGGCCGCGCATTTCGAGGCAGCGGGGATCGAGACGCTGGTCGGCGACTGGACCAGCCCGGATCCGGTCATCACCGCGTTCCTGACCTCGCATGGCCGCGCGGGTGTTCCGCTGTACGTGTTTTATGACGGGGCTGGCGGCGAGGAAGTCCTGCCGCAGATTCTGACGGTCGAGCGGCTGCTGGCGTTGGAGCCAGGAGACGTGGGAGACGCCTGAGCGATGTTGAAGATCACCTATTGTCTGACACGGCGTCCCGAGATGAGCCGCAGCGAATTCCAGGCTTACTGGCGTGAAACCCATGCGCCGCTGGTTGCCGCCGCGCGCGGGCCGCTGAACATCGCGCGCTATGTGCAGATGCACACGGGCGCGGTGCCGGACGGCGTGGCAAGTGGGCGGCCCGGTATGCCGGACGATGAGTATGACGGCGTCGCCGAGCTGTGGTGGCGCAGTCTGGAGGACCTTCAAGCCGCCGACGCGACGGAGGAAGGCCAGCGCCACGGCATGATCCTTGCCGAAGACGAGGCGCAGTTCATCGATTTCTCGCGCTCTCGGCTGTTCTGGGGTGTAGACAAGACCATATTCGATTGACGACTGAGGGAGACCGACCATGATGAAAACGCTGTTTGCTGTTGCCGCGCTGTCGATCAGCGCCCCTGCCCTTGCCGCCGTACAGGTCGGTGCGCCTGCCCCCGACTTCGAGGTGATGTCGGCCACGGGCGAGCCCGTGTCGCTGTCCGATTATCGCGGCCAGACGGTCGTGCTGGAATGGACGAACAAGGGCTGCCCCTTCGTCCAGAAGCACTACAAGACCGAGAATATGCAGGATCTGCAGAGCGCAGCCGCCGATGACGGCGTCGTGTGGCTGAAGGTCAATTCTTCCGCGCCGGGGCTGCAGGGCCATGTCGATGCGGCGGGCGCGCGCGCCGAAACGGCGGACTATGAGACGAGCGAAACCGCATACCTGCTGGATGCCGACGGGACGGTCGGGAAGCTCTACAACGCGACCGCCACGCCGCACATGTACATCGTCGATGGCAAGGGCATGCTGCGATACCAGGGCGCGATCGATGACCGCCCGACCGCCGCGACCGGCGATGTCGAGGGCGCGTCCAATTATGTGACGCTGGCGCTGGTGGCGCTGGACGCCGGCCAGGACCCCAGCCCCGCCGCCACACGGGCCTATGGCTGCAGCGTCAAATATGCCGAGTAGGCCGAAGGCGGTCCGGACCGTTACAGGGCCGGGCCGCTGACCGAGCGCATCCGCGTCGCCGTGCTGGGCGCGTCGGGCTATACCGGCGCCGATGCCGTGCGGCTGGCACTCGGTCATCCGCAGGTCGAGATCGCCGCGCTGGGGGCGAACGCCAGGGCGGGCCAGAGTATGGCCGACATCTGGCCGCATTTCATGGCGGCGGACCTGCCGGTTCTGTCGCGGGCGGAGGATATCGATTTCGGCGCGGTGGATGCGGTGATCGGCTGCCTGCCGCACGGGACCAGCGCCGAGCTTCTGTCGAGCCTGAGCGGCCCGCGCATTGTCGACCTGTCGGCGGATTTCCGGCTGAAGAACGCGGGCACTTACGCCGAATGGTATGGGATGGATCATGCCGCCCCTGAGCGGCTGGCGGGTGCGGTGTATGGGCTGACGGAGTATGCACGGGAGCGTCTGCCGGGGGCTAATCTGGTCGCCTGTCCGGGCTGTTATCCGACGGCGGCTTTGCTGGCGCTGTTGCCGGTGCTGGAGGCTGGTGTCGTTTCGCCCAGCAATATCTCCATCATGGCGCTGTCGGGTGTGACGGGTGCGGGGCGTGCGGCGAAGGAGGGGACGTTGTTCGCTGAAGTCGGCGAGGCGGTGCATCCTTATGGCCTGACCGGGCACCGGCACATGCCGGAGATCGAGCAGGAACTGTCGGGCGCGGCCGGCGAGGCGGTGACGGTCAGCTTCGTGCCGCACCTGATCCCCATGAACCGGGGCGAGCTGGAGACGATCACGGTCGAGCTGGCGAACGGTGCGGACGTGGCGGACGTGCGGAAGGCTCTGGCGGATCGCTATGCGGAGGAGCCGTTCGTGCACCTGCTGCCCGAAGGCCGCGCGCCGGCGACGCGGATGGTGCGCGGGTCGAACCACTGCGTGCTGAACGTCTTTACCGACCGGGTGCCGGGGCGGGCGATAATCGTTGTGGCCATCGACAATCTGGTGAAGGGATCGGCGGGTCAGGCGATCCAGAACCTGAACGTGATGTTCGGCCTGACCGAAACCGCAGGCTTGGAGCAGGCCCCGCTCTTCCCCTAAGCCGGGCGGCATGATCGAGACCGACAGGCTGATCCTGCGCGAATGGCGGGACGCGGACCGCGCGCCCTTTGCCGCTATGAACGCGGACGCAGAGGTCATGCGCTATTTTCCTGCCACGATGAACCGGGCGCAAAGCGATGCGCTGATTGACCGGGAGCGCGGACGCCTTGCGCATCGCGGCATTGCGCTGATGGCTGTCGAAACGAAAGCGGGCGGCGCGTTCATCGGCTTTGTCGGGCTCGCGCCCGCCGATACCGGAACCGCTATCGACGAGTATCTGGAGATTGGCTGGCGGCTCAAACGGGATGCGTGGGGGCATGGCTATGCGAGCGAGGCGGCGCGGGCGGTGCTGAGCTGGGCCTGGGCGCACACGGACGAGCGGCGCATCGTATCGTTCACATCGCGTATCAATGAGCCGAGCTGGCGGGTCATGCGGCGGATCGGGATGACCGAGCGGCCGGACCTTGCCTTCGACCACCCGAAGGTCCCCGATGACAGTCCGCTGAAACCGCATGTCGTCTATATGATCGATCGGCCCGAAGGAACCTGAACCGATGTCGCTGGAACCCACGATCCTGCCGTTCAACGGCAAGCATCCGCGCATCGCAGAGGACGCCTTTATCGCGCCGGGCGCGCGGATCATCGGCGATGTCGAGATCGGGCCGGGGGCGAGCGTCTGGTATAACTGCGTGCTGCGCGCCGAGGGGCCGGGGATTCGCGTCGGCGCGGGCTCCAACATCCAGGATGGCAGCGTCATCCATATCACGCGGGCGAATGAGGGAACGATCATCGGCGAGAACTGCCTGATCGGGCATATGGCGATGGTGCATGGCTGCGTGCTGAAAGATTACAGCTTCGTCGGCCTTGGTGCGATCGTGATGGACAATGCGGTGATCGAGACGGACGGGATGCTCGCCGCCGGCGGAATGCTGACGCCCGGCAAGACCATACCGGCGGGCGAGGTCTGGGGCGGCCGGCCGGCGGCGTTCATGTCGCGGCTGTCCGAGGAGCGGCGGATGAAGAACCGGCGCGGGCCGGCGGAATATGCGGCGCTGGCGCAGATGCACCGGGCGGTCGTGGACGGGGCTGGAAGTTGAACCCTTGAACTTAGTCATTCCCGGGAAGGCGAGAACCCATGCTGGATTGGTCGCGCCTGGTTCCGCCTCCACAGCGTGGATCCCAGCCTGCGCTGGGATGACTATGTTTGAAGGATCGGTCTGTTGCAGGAAGCCCCTCCCCTCAGTCCCCTTCCCAAGAGGGAGGGGAAGCTTGCTCCGGACCGGCGGAATATACGGGGCTTGCGCACATGCACCGGGCGGTTGTGGACTAGCCAGGGGACGCTTCCTCCAACTCTTAGTCATTCCCGCGAAGGCGGGAATCCATGCTGGGTGGGTTGCGCCGGGTGCTACGGTCACAGCGTGGATCCCAGCCTGCGCTGGGATGACTATGTTTGAAGGATCGGTCTGTTGCAGGAAGCCCCTCCCCTCAATCCCCTCCCCTAGAGGGAGGGGAGGAGCGCTGCGCGTTGGGGAGGATGCGGACGGGGGCTATGCCTAGGCCGTCGGCGCCTTTCCCGGCGGGGAGGTAGCGGAGGAGGTCGCCGGACGCGAAGTCGATTTCGGCGATGCGGCCGTTGCCGGTTTCGGCGGCGTAGAGGCGCTCTCCATCCGCGGACCAGATCAGCGTCACCTGCCGCGCGTCGGGCGTGCCGGAAACCTCAATCGTGCGGACGCGCTCGCGGCGCTCCACGTCGATGACGGAGATCGCGCCGTCGACGAGATCGCTGGTAACAGCCCAGCGCTGGTCGGGGGAGACGGCGAGGCGGATGGGCATCTGGCCGACCGCGATGTCGGCGAGCCTTTCGCCGGTCAGGGCATCAAGAACGAAGACGCTGGCGGACGCGCGGTTGGCGACCCAGAGTTCCGTGCCGTCTTTTGCGAGGGCCAGACCCTCCGGCTCTTCGGCGGCGGTGAAGTCCTCGATCTTGCGGCCCTCAACGAGGTCGATGGCCGTGACGGTGCGGCTGCCGAGATTGCTGACATAGGCGCGGCCGCGCGCTTCATCGACCGCGACCATGTGGCTGACCTCCTGATCCGTCGCGATGGCCGACGCGCGGCTGCAGTCGGGCGTGACGAGGGTGAGGGTCCGGGAGCCCTCGGTGGTGACAAGAACGCCGCCGGCCTGTGTCCAGACGATGCCGTGCGGGCGGCTGTTCGGGGCGAGGTCGCAGGTGCCGATCTTTTCCGCCTTCTCGACGTCGAACAGGTCGATGGTCGTGGTGCCGTAATTGACGACGAACACCGCGCCGCCATCCGGGGAAATGGCGACCTCGTGCGGGTTCGCGCCGGTTTCGAGGCGGCGGACCTCCTGGCCGGATTCGAGGTCGATGAAGCTGACCGTGTCCTCGTCCTTGTTGCCGACGATGAGCGTTTGGGCGGTGGCCGACACGGCGAGTGTGCAGGCGGCGATAAGAGTGAGCGCGCGGATCATGGGTGGCTCCGGGGGACTGGGCTGGGTTCGGGGCGGTGTAGCAGGTGCGCCCAAGGCGACAAAGTATACAGTCGGATGGGAGTGATATGCCTTTTGCGGCCCCTAACCGTCATTCCCGCGCACGCGGGAATCGAGGGACCGGTGGTGGCGAAGCCGGAAACGCGATTGACAGAAGCGCGCCTGGATTCCCGCTTTCGCGGGAATGACAAGCTGTAGGAACCGCACCCCACACCGTCATTCCGGCGAAAGCCGGAATCCATCTCCTGCTGGTGGACCGGGGAGCGACCTCTGGGGGTGGATCCCGGCGTTCGCCGGGATGACGGAAAGAGGAACGAGCGGGCTGAGCGCGCAGAGCGGCGAAACGAGAGAACGGCGGGCGGGAAGAGCGGCAGGTGCAGTGCAACCAACACACACCGTTCGTCATTCCCGCGGACGCGGGAATCCAGAAGCGGCGATGGCGACGCCGGGACTGCGATTGACCGAAGCGCAGCTGGATTCCCGCGTGCGCGGGAATGACAGAGAGTGGTGGGGTCTGTCGTTGTGTTCTGTCGGTCCCTCCGATCAATAGTCATTCCCGCGGACGCGGGAATCCAGGGACCGGCGGTGGCGAAGCCGAACGTGTGACGGGCCGGAGCGCGGCTGGATTCCCTCCTTCGCGGGAATGACAGATTGTGCGAACCTCAGCCCTCACCGTCATTCCCGCGAAGGCGGGGATCCAGCTCCTGCCGGTGGACCGGGGGGCGGCCTCCGGAGGTGGATCCCGGCTCTCGCCGGGATGACGGGTCGGGGGATGGAGGTTCGCTTCTGCCGGTCCGTTCCCTTACCGTTCCGTTTCCTCACCGTTCCGTGCCCTTCTCCTCCCCTACCGTTCGGTGCCCTTCGCCTTTCCCCAGCTGCGGGCGGCGGTGTAGCCTAGGTAGCCGGTGCCGAAGAGGACGTAGAGCGGTTCCGGGATCGCGTGAAGGTAGGCGGACATGCCCTCCGCGATGGCCGCGGCGGTCGCGCTGTCCAGCGCGCTGATCATGCCCATGGGGAGGGAGAAGAGGATCAGGATGTACATGACATAGAGGAAGCTCGGCCTTGCCCGGCTGGTCCAGGGGTCGCTCGATCCGGCCTCCGCGACGATGGCGCTGAGCTGGGTCTTCAGGGTTTCGAGTTCCTGCGAGCCCTCCAGCCGGACCAGTTCGAGTTTCGCCTTCGCCCGGGCTTCGGGATCGGGGATGAGTTTGTCGATCAGCTGCGACAGCGGGCCGATCAGGTTGCCCAGGATGTTCATGCTGCGCCTCCCTTCGCTTCGGTGTTTGCGGTTTCCGTATTTCCAAGTCGCTTGGAGAGCCACCCGTGGACGAAACTCTCATTGGCGGGGCGCTTTTCGGCCAGCGCGATGTAGCGTTCGCCCTGAAGCGCATCGACGGCGCGGACGAGGACGTCCTCACCGCCCGGTCCGCGCTGCGCCCGGTATTTGCGGAGGGCGATGAGCGTGGCCTCGTCGATGCGGTTCGTCGGGATGAGGTCGCGCCAGCGGCGGCCGCGCAGGTTGAGGGCGTTCAGCGCCCGCTGGAGGAAAGAGACGGCGGTGCCCGGTCCCATGTTGACGCCGGTATCGAACAGCTCGGCGGCAAGGCGCGGGTAGAGGGCGGCGACGGCGTCGAAACGCGGGCCGGACCAGTAGCGGGCGCGGTAGATACGCTTGGCGGTCGGCAACGGCAGGCTGCGGATGGGGCCGGTATAGCCCGCTTTTCGCGCGACAGCCTGTGTGATGCCATAGCGGGTCGGGCCGCCACGGTCGTGCGGATGGTCGACATAGCCGCCCTCCCGCGCGATCAGGTCGGCAAGGAGGCGGTCGATGGTCTGGGTCATGGCTTCTGGCTCCGTTCAGGTGGAGCCAGACCAGAAGACCGAAGTTTTCCTAATAGGAAAGGAAAAGCTGGTCGGAGCGACAGGATTCGAACCTGCGACCCCTACACCCCCAGTGTAGTGCGCTACCGGGCTGCGCCACGCTCCGACCGAGCCCGGGGCTGTATCGCCGCCGGGCCGTGAAAACAAGCGTTGTCGGAGGAGAGGGTCTCGCCTCTCCCGCCGATTGGCCGCCGGTCAGCCGCCCAGACGGCGGAGAAGCGCCTGCGCCTGTGCGCGCTCCGGGAAGGGCTCGTTGATCTGCAACGCTTCCCGAACCGCTGTAAGCGCCTGACTGCGCTGTCCGTTGGCAAGATAGGCCTCCGCCAGGTGATATTTGATCTCCGCGTTGCGCGGCAGGGTCTGCGACGCGCGGCGGAGAAGGTTCAGCGCCAGCTTCGCATCGCCGTCGGACTTCAGGATCGACCAGCCATAGGTATCGGCGATCGCGGCGTTGCGCGGCGCGATGTTGTAGGCCGTGCGGGCAATCTGCACCGCGCGCGGGTCGTCGAGCTGAAGATAGGCATAGGCGAGGTTGTTGAGGATCGCCGGATCGCGGTTGCCGATGACGCGGCGCAGCGACTCGTAATTGGCAACGGCCTGACGATACTGGCCGGCCTCCAGCTGAAGCTCCGCGATGGACCCGAGCGCGCCCGGATCATTGGGGTTCGCCTTCTGGTAGGTCTGCAGCACGCTGACCGCGTCGCCCCGGCGGCCGAGCGCGATATAGGCATCGGCGATCCCGCGTGCGGTGGTGATGTCGAAACGCTTGTCCCGTGCGGCGTCGAAGGCGGCAAGCGCATCCTGCGGACGGCCGGCCAGCATATAGGCGCGGCCCAGCGCATTCTCCGCGACGTTCGATTCCGGATTGCGGTTCCGCAGGCGCACAGACCATTCACGGGCCTGCTGCAACCGGCCCTGCCGCGCCTCCAGCGCGATCAGTTCCAGATAGGCGGGCTGCGTCTCCTCACCGGTGATCGTCAGCGCGCGCTCGAACGTCCGGCGCGCCTCGTCGATGTCGCCATTCGCCTGCTGCGCGCGGCCGAGGAGGATGCGCGGCAGAAGGGCATTGGGCTGAATCGACTGCATGCGGTCGAACAGGCTGACAAGCTGTGACTGGCGGCCATTCGCCTCGTAGATGCGTGCCGCGCCGAACAGGGCGGCGGCGTTCTCGGGGAAGTCGCGAATGAGGGCGTTCGCCTCGTTCTGGGCGCGGTTGTCATCACCGCTGGCAAGGTAGGCGTCGGCAAGCGCGATGCGCGGACCGGCAGCCTCGGGATTCGCGGACGTTGCCTGCTGCAGCCACTCGAGCTGTTCCTGGCGGTCGCCCTCGACCCCGGCCAGTTCGGCGAGGGTCATCAGCGCGCGCACATCTTGCGGATTGGTGGCGACGACCTCGCGCAGCTCGGTCTTGGCACCGTCGACATCGCCCTCGGCAATCAGCACCTGGGCAAGGTTCCGGCGCGCCTCGGCATAGCCGTCGTCGCGCTCGATCGCAGCCTCGAACGATGCCTTCGCCGCCTCGCGCTGGTTCTGCCCCAGCAGGGCGCCGCCGCGCAGATTATAGCCGATCGGGAGGTCCGGGAACGCTTCGATCACACGGTCGGCCGCGGTCTCCGCATCGGCGAACTCGCCGTCCTGCAGGCGAAGCAGGGTGAGCATCATCAGGCCAGCGAGGGAATCCTCGTCTTCTTCAAGAACGGACTGGATCGTGCCCTCGGCCAGTTCGGCCTCGCCCGACAGAAGCTGCGACATGGCAAGCTGGTTGCGGACCGCGGCGTCGCCGGACAGTTCCTCCGCCTGCTCAAGCAGTTCCTGCGCCTCGTTCTGGTTCCCGAGGCGGGCCTGCGCCGAACCGGCAATCGCCAGCGTGCGGGCATCCGCGGCGCCCGCGTCGATGATCGGCTTCACGGTCGCATAGGCACCGGTCGGATCGCCGCGCTCAAGCTGGGCCGTCGCGTAGAGTTTGCGGGCCGTAATGCTGTTCGGGATGCGGCCGACGAGGTTGCCGAGATATTCGGTGGCGACCTCTACATTGCCGGCATCGAGGGCAAGGAGGCCCTGAAGCATCATGGCAGGCGCGAAGCTTTCCAGCCGCCCAGACGTCTGCTGCATCAGCTCCCGCGCCCGGTCCGTATTGCCGGCGCGGGTTTCCAGAACAGCCTCGAGATAGCGGGCCATGGGATGGCCGTCGATGAGGCGGTTCACGCGCTGGATATCGGCGCGCGATTCCTCGTCGCGCTCCAGATCGCCGTAAGTGGCAGCGCGCTCGAGGAGTGCCGGAATGCTGTTGCCGTCCACCTCGATCGCGCGGCTGAAGTAAGGAAGCGACGCCTCAAGCCCCTCCATCCGGCGAACGATGTCGCCCATGGCGATCAGCGTGCTGAGGTGACCGGGGCGCTGGTCGAGAATGTTCTGTAAAAGGTCGCGGGCCGGCTGAAGCTGGCCGGTGCCCACGAGGAAGCGCGCCACCGCGTTCACGGTATCGGGGTCGTTGGGCGCCAGCGCGAGGGCGCGGTTAAATTCACGTTCCGCGGTTTCGAACTCGCGGTCATTGACGGCAAGCTGACCGCGAAGGCGTGCGGCATAGGCGGCGAACTGCGGTTCGGTCCCGCTGGCACCGAGAAGGTCGCGCGCCTCGTCAATATCGCCCTGCATCAGGAGCGCATGGGCAAAGAGGTGGCGAAGCTTGCGTTCCGACACACCGGCAGCCTCGGCGCGCTCCAGCTGGGTCTGCGCCTCAACCGGGTTGCCGAGGGCAAGCGATGTGCGGGCGAGAAGGATGCGCGCCAGGGAGTTGTCGTCGTCGCGCTGGATGACATTCAGAAGCTGCACGCGCGCGGTGCGGTAATCACCGGCGGCGAAGCTGCGGAACGCCTCCTGATAGCCGCTGTCCGCTGCCTCTGTCTGTTCATCGGCGAGCGCGGCGGTCGGCAGCAGCGGTGCGGCGAGCGCGACGACGGCGGCGCTGGCGAGGATGTGCGAAAGGCGCTTGATCCGGAATTCGGAACGGTAGGCCATGAAAATGCTCCCATATGTGATGCGCTGCCCAAAGCGCCTTCGATCAGGCTTCAATATCATACTGCTTTAGCAGGTCGTAAAGGGTTGGACGGCTGATCCCGAGCAGCTTCGCCGTCCCGGTGATGTTGCGGTCTGTTCGTGACAGCGCCGCCTCGATGGCGTTCCGGTCGGCCTGCTCGCGCGCCTGGCGCAGGTTCAGCGGCATCGAGGCGTCATGTTCGGACAGGTCGAGGTCGAGCGCGGAAATGAAGTTGCCGTCGGCCATGATGACCGCGCGCTTCACCCGGTTCTCGAGTTCGCGGACGTTGCCGGGCCAGTCCCATTCCTCAATGGCAGAGAGGCCTCCGGGTTCGTAGCCCTTGAACTTGCGGTCCATCTCCGCGCTGAACTTGCGCAGGAAATGATGGGCAAGGAGCGCGGCGTCGCCCGGCCGTTCTGCAAGGGCGGGAATGCGCACCACGACCTCCGCCACGCGGTACCAGAGATCCTCGCGGAAACTGCCCTCCGCGATCATGGTTTCGAGGTTCTGGTGGGTAGCGCACACGATGCGAACGTCGACGGGGATGGTCTTGCGGCCGCCAACGCGCTCGACGACGCGTTCCTGAAGGAAGCGGAGAAGCTTGACCTGGAGGGGAAGCGGGATGTCGCCGACCTCGTCGAGGAAGAGGGTGCCGCCCTGCGCCGCCTCGATCTTGCCCGCCGTGGTCTTCGCCGCGCCGGTAAATGCGCCTTTCTCGTAACCGAACAGCTCCGATTCGAGGAGGTTTTCCGGAATGGCGGCGCAGTTGATGGCCACAAAGGGCGCCTTGGCGCGCGGGCTCGTCTCATGCAGGCCGCGGGCAAGCAGCTCCTTGCCCGTGCCGCTGGCACCGAGCAGCATGACGGAGACGTCGGTCCCGGCCACCCGCTCGATCATGCGGCAGACCTTCTGCATGGATTCCGACGCGGTGATGATGCCGCCAAGCTCGGTGTTGGCTTCGCGCCGGGCGAGGCGGCGGTTCTCCTCCTCCAGCTCGTGAAGCTGGAAGGCGCGGCGGACAATTAGGCCGAGTTCGTCGATGTCGACGGGCTTCTGGTAGAAATCATAGGCGCCGCCGGAAATGGCCTTCAGCGCGCTTTCGCGGGCACCGTGGCCAGAGGCGACGATGACCTTCGTGTCGGGCTTGATGGCAAGGATTTCGTCAAGCGCGGCAAAGCCCTCCGTCGTGCCATCGGGATCTGGCGGCAGACCGAGGTCGAGTGTCACGACGTCGGGTTCGTGGAGGCGCAGCGCGTCCATCGCCTTCTTCCGATTGCCGGCGATCACGACCTCATAGTCCTCATAGGCCCATTTCAGCTGGCGCTGCAGACCCTCGTCATCCTCGACGATCAGGAGTTTCGGGAGATTGCTCATGCGGGAACAGGCGCTGAAGGGGTCTCGGCGGGGCCAGGCTTGGCGAGCGCGCGCTGCGGCGGCAGTTCGATAATCATGCGCGTGCCCTTACCCATTTCACTTTCGACCTTCAGGCGGCCCCCCTCTGCGCGAATCAGTTCCCGCGCCTCGTAGGCACCGACACCGAAGCCCGCCTCCTTCGTAGACCGGAAAGGCTTGAATAAGTCTTCCTCGATGAAGGCGCGTGTCATGCCGGGCCCGCGGTCCTCCACAATCAGTTTCACAGCGCCCGCCTCGTTCCGCAGGCGAACATGGACCGGCGCTTTCGCACCGCCCGCGTCCACCGCGTTCTGCACCAGATGTTTCAAAGCCTGATCGACCTTAGCCGCATCCGCTTCGATTTGAAGGGGATACGCATCGGCATCGAGCGTTACCTCGGCCCCCACTTGCGTCATTTCGTTACAGATGCGTTCGGCGAGCGCGCGCAGGTCGAAGGTTTTGGCCGCGCGGGCGGTGTCCTTTTCCTGCGACAGGCGGGTGAGGAGGTCCTTCATCTTGCCGACCGAGCCCTGCAGTGTGGCGACCATGTCCTTCTGGAATTCGGGGTTGCCAGCGTGGCGCTCCGCGTTCTTGGCAAGCAGGCTGAGCTGCGACACGAGGTTCTTGATGTCGTGCATGATGAAGGCGAAGCGGCGGTTGAACTCCTCGAACTTGCGCGATTCCTCGAGATCTGACAGCGCGCGCTCTTCGGCCATCAGGCTGCCGGCCTGCCGCCCGACGATGCGCAGGATATCGAAATCCTCCCAGTCAAGGTCGCGCACCACGCGGGGGCGCTGGAGCGCAACGACCGCTTCGAGGTCGTCGAGATGGTTCAGCGGAATGGCGAGCCACAGGCGGCCGTCCTCCTGCAGGACCGTCGGCAGGCGCTCGGCATGGTCGCCGCCAAGGTCGAGGATGCGGCTGTCGGCGCGCATCTGCTCGAAATCTTCCGGCGCAAAGCGGATGGCCGCTGATGGCAGGCCGGAAAGGTTCAGCCGGTGCACGGGTGTGAAACTGCCATCCTCCCCGCGCTGGAGCATCACGCCGCCGGGGCTGTCGACGATGTTCGCGATGGCGGCGATGACCCGCTGGGAGAGGTTGCCGAAACCGGGACCTGAGCGCGCGACGGTGTTGATGAAGCGCAGCCACTCCTCCCGGTAGTCATATTTATAGGCGAAGAAATGCTTGTTGATCTTCACCCGTATCCAGGCGCGGGCGCGGCCGGAGAGGAGAACGACGCCGGCGAAGACGATGGCGGCGAAGATGAGGGTGATCTGGAGGAGGCGGCCCCAGTCGCCGCCGAGTACGCCGAGAAGGTAGGCGGCGAAGGACATGGCGACGAGGTAGATGCCCATGGCGCCGAGCGCGAAGGTCTGGAACGCGGCCTGGCGCGAGAGCGAGACGCGTAGCTCCCGGTTGCGGAAAGCGGCGAGGGCGAACAGCGGCACCAGGACGGCGTTCGCAAGCCCCCTCGCCTCGAAGAAGGCGCGGCCGAGGATCGGTTCGAGAAGCTCGAAGGTGTAGAGGTTCGCGTCGTAGGCGAAGAGGCCAGCTAGCGCGACGCAGAGGACGCTGAGGCTCCAGCGGTCGGACGGCGCACTGGCGATGTAGAGATTGTGCGCAAGGAGAAGGCCGCCAATGGCCGTGGCGACGAAGATCAGGTCGCTGACGAACAGGACGGGGCGCGGCAGGGCGACCTCGGCGGCCCCGGCGATGCCGATGGCTAGCTGGATGGCCAGCAAAGCCCCGATGAGAATCACGGGTCCGCGGGAGGGGTTCTCCCCGCTGTCAGCCCAGCGGCGCACGAGGATCATGCCGACAAAGCCGACCCAGGCGGCGGCGCGCAGCGTCTCGCCAAGCGTCAGGGTCAGGGCCAGCCCCTCGCCCGTGTCGAGGCCGCGCGCCAGTGCCGCCGCCCAGACGGCCTGGACCAGGGCCGCGATGCCGAGAAGGCTTGCCATGCGGCCGCCGCGCGCGAGGATGAAGATGAGGAGCGCAAGCGCCCCGTAACCGCCCGCGGCGATCCAGTGGCTGAGGATCGCGGTCTCGCCGCTCAACGCACGCCGTCCTGCCAGATAATGACGCGCGCGGTCTGGATCATGATGACGAGGTCGAGGAAGACGGTGTAATTCTTGATGTAATAGAGGTCGTATTCCAGCTTCTTGCGGGCATCGTCGGTGCTGGCGCCGTAGGGATAATTGAGCTGCGCCCAGCCGGTGATGCCCGGCTTCACGATGTGACGCTCGTTATAATAGGGGATGGCCGCCTTCAGCTGGTCGACGAAAACCGGGCGTTCGGGACGCGGGCCGACGAAGGACATGTCGCCCACGAAGACGTTCCAGATCTGCGGGATTTCGTCGATGCGGGTCGAGCGCAGGATACGGCCGACGCGCGTGACGCGGGCATCGTTCTTCGTCGCCCACTGCGCGCCGCCCTTTTCGGCGTCCTGCACCATCGAGCGGAACTTCGTGATCATGAACGTCTTGCCGAGCTGGCCCACCCGTTCCTGCCGGTAGAAAATCGGCCCGCGGCTGGTGAGCCTGACGGCCAGTGCGGCGACGATCAGGATGGGCGAGGTGGCGGTCAGCAGAAGCAAGCTGGCGGTGACGTCGAAGGTGCGCTTGACGGCAAGGCTGACCGTCGAGCTGCCGAGGAAGCCGTCGGAGAAGATGAACCAGCTGGGGCTGACGGTGCCAAGGTCGACCCGGCCGGACATGCGTTCGATGAAATTGGTTTTCTCGCTGACCGGTATGCCCGCGAGGCGCGCATCGAGTAGCGCGGTCACCGGCAGCTTGCCGCGCCGTTCATCGAGCGCGAGAACGACATGACTGACGCCGTTTTCGATGCAGAACTCGGCCAGCGAGGGCAGGTCGGCAAGCGCCCGCGCCTCCTTGACGAGCGCCTGGTCGGTATTGAGCGCGAAATGGTCGACGATACGAAACGGGGCGGTGTCGAGCGCCGCCAGAACGCGCATGTTCTCGCCGCGCCTGCCCGCGCCGATGACGATGACGGGCTCGCGAAACCGCTCCCAGCCGATGAACTGCAGGAAGATGAAGCGTAGGACGGACAGGCCGACGAGCGAAATGAGGATCGCGTAGAACAGAACGCTGCGCCACACGACGACGTCGGGAATGAACAGGGTGACGATCGAGAGGAACACGATCGAGAGGAGGAGCGCGAGAACAAGGCGCGCGATCGTCATCCGCATGGAGCGGAAGGATGCGAGCTGATACGCGCCCACGGCAAGGAGCGCGATGTAGACGGTAACGGTGTATGTGATCGTCTCCGGCAGCCAGTCCACAAGCGACTGGCTCTGAAGCCCGATCTGGCGAATGCGGAACCCCCAGGCGAACAGGCCGCTGGCGAACAGCAGCGCCAGCTCGATCAGCCCCAGAAACAGAAGCGGGCGCGGGAAGTAATGACGAAACAGGCGAATCATGGTGGCTGGAGACCGGGTGGCAGACTGCGCGGCAGATTTGGGCGGCAGATTTGCGGGCGGGACGAAAACCGGTGCGTGCGCCGCCGCCTTCTGCGATTGCTGTCGGTCCCTCTCGTCTCCCCTGTCCCCTGGTCCAGAAACGGCCTTGCCGCCCCGGCGAGCGCGTCATACGCCGCACCGGGCGCAAGGTCTGCCCCTCCTAAGCACCGAACGCGTTAACGATCAAAGAATACGGAACCGACATGACAAAGCGAGATTCCTTCATCGTTCCGGTGATCCTGTCGGGTGGCAGCGGAACGCGGCTGTGGCCGCTGTCCACCAGCGCTGCGCCCAAGCAGCTGCTGGCGCTGGCGGGCGACCGGCCGATGATCGCCGAAACCGCGATGCGGACGCCTGCGGGGCGGTTTGCGGAGCCCGTGATCGTGACGGCGGCCTCCCAGGCTACACAGGTGCGGACGGCCTTGCGGGGAACGCCGGCGACGGTGATCGAGGAACCGGCGGCGCGGAACACCGCCCCGGCGATTGCGCTGGCGGCACACCTTGTCGCGGCGAGCGGGCCGGAGACGCTCATGCTGGTGATGCCGTCGGATCACCTGATCGCGGACGTGGACGCCTTTCATGCCGCTATCGAAGCGGGCGCGGCGCTGGCGACAGACGGCTGGCTGGTGACGTTCGGGATCGAACCGGACCGGGCGGAGACCGGCTATGGCTATATCGAGGCGGGCGAAGCGCTGTCGGATCGCGGGCGGACGGCGGCGGCGTTTCATGAAAAGCCGGACCGGGAGACGGCGGAGCGCTACCTGGCGGACGGCGGCTTCTACTGGAATGCGGGCATTTTCCTGATGCGGGCGGACCGGTATCTGGAGGCGCTGGCGGCGGAGAATGCGGCGATTGCGGGCGCGGCGGAAGCGGCGTTTGCTGAACGGACGGAGACTGCGGACGGCTTTGTCGCGGGTAAGGATGCGTTCGAGCGCTCGCCTGGTCAGTCCATCGACTATGCGGTGATGGAACCTGCGAAGCGCAAGGCGGTGGTGCCGGTGTCGATGGGCTGGTCGGACATCGGCTCCTACGAGGCGCTGCACGCGGTGCTGCCGCAGGATGATCGCGGAAATGTCCAGCGCGGCGATGTGGTGGTGGAGAACGTGTCGGGGTCGCTGATCTGGTCGACGGGGCCGCTGGTGACGGCCGCGGGCGTGGAGGACCTGGTGATCGTCGCAACGCCGCGCGCGGTGACGGTGGTACCGCGGACGCGCTCTCAGGACATCAAGCTGATCGTCGAGGCGCTGAAGGCGGCGGAACGCGACGAGCTCTAGGCGTGCGGGCCCGAACGCGTTGACCGGCGCGGGGGTGTGCCGGTATAGGCCCCGGCTCTGCCGATCAATCGGCCGCGGGCACGTGGGTGAGTGGCTGAAACCAGTTCCCTGCTAAGGAACCATACGCGCAAGCGTATCGAGGGTTCGAATCCCTCCGTGCCCGCCACTCTCTTCGCTTTACAAGTCGGCAAACAGGGCTTCGCAGCCGCTTCCGGAGAGCCAGCTGTCGACCTGCGCACGGCTGTCTGCTTCCAAGGAAGCGTAGTCGTCGCGGAGCCAGCCGAGGCACTTGGCCTGGTAAGGAAAAACGGGCTGTTCCCAGTGCGCGCCGTCAACTTCAGCGGTGAAAGTTTTCTCGCCAGCGTTAATCGAGCGGGCGTTGGCGATCATGACCAGTGTGTAGGTGCGACCGATTTCTGCAAGCAGGTCGGGAAGCGCTTCGGCGGTTTCTTCCGCGCTCAGCCAGTCCGCTGGGCTGGGGTCGCGGCCTGAGAGGTCCTCCATCAGGTCGAGCCAGGCTCGGACGCGCATCGATGTGTCGTGGGCGAGGTCGCGGGGGACGGGATCGACCTGCGCGAGCTGGGTGAGCTGACCGTAAAGGGCGAAGTCCGCCGACGAGGCCCGCGCGCCAAGGACGAAGCCGCGCCGCTGGATCAGCGTGCCGAGGATTTTGAGGAGGCGCTCGTAAGCAGCCTCGATGATGGCGGCAGTCCTGTCGTTCGAGCCGACGACGTAGAGGCGGTCGATCTGGCGGGTGGCGAAGACCTGCGCCATCGCCTTCGCCTGTTCGCCATCCGTCAGCGGGTCGCGCCAGTGGACGAGGAGCGGCGCGGCGACCTCCGCCGATGCCTTGTGCGCCCATCGATAGTGAAACATCATCTTGGTGACGAACTCGTCGGCATAATCCTCAATGAGGGTGTTGAGAAAGGCGAGCGCTGGGTCGTCCGGGATGACCGAGCGGTGCGGATGTTCGGCCTCCAGACGGCGAATGATGGGCGTGGAGTCGGTGAGCGCCTCCCGCTCGCCGTCCGGGCCGGTCAGGTAGACGATGGGCAGGAGGTGAACGCGCGGCTTCGGGTAACCCTCCGGCATCACGCCGTTGGTCCAGTGCACGCGGTAGGGCAGCCGCCGATAGCGCAGCAGCGCCAGCATCTTTCGCGTGTAGGGCGAGCCTGGCGATCCGGTAATCTCAATGGCCGTCATGCGATGGTACCCTTCCCCGGTTTCGGCACTGCGATGTTCTTCTCTGCCCGCGGACCCGGCAAGCTGATCGTTACGGCAGGCCTGTGCAGGATCGGGACAGGTCGGACGAACATACTGACATGCCTAAAGATTCGCTTACCAGCTAAGGGGGTGCGAAGGTTGAAGGCGGCGAAACTGGCACGATCCGTGCTTGGCAGTGCGGGACACGAAGACAAAGGGACAAGGGCATGACCGACCGCGCAAAACGCTTCTTTGGATTCCAGGCTGGTGACGTGCGGGCGCCGCTGGTGCTGCTGCCGTGGCTGCTGGGTGCGCTGATCGGCGTGGCGGCGCTGAGTGCGGTGGAGGCGTCGCCGGTGGTCCTTGGCGGACTGGCGCTGTTCCTGAGCCTTGTCTGGCGGGAAGTCGCGCGGCCGCTCTTTCGTCTGGCGGAGGCGCGGTAGAGACGCCGTCCCTTCTCTTTTTCGGCGCTGACAGGGCGGATGGTCCCCGCTAGGCGTCTCGGCATTCCAGACATATGCGAACGCCGAAGAGAAGGACCGCCATGACGACCCGCGCCGGACTGACCGTCGATGAAAAGCTCTGCCGCTTTGTCGAAGAGGAGGCGCTGCCGGGGACGGGGATCGACGCGGACGGTTTCTGGCAGGGACTGGCGGACATTCTCGCCGAACTTGGCCCGGAAAACCGGCGGATTCTGGAGACGCGGGCTGACCTTCAGGCGAAGCTCGACGAGTGGTTTGGCGCGCGCAAAGGGCAAGCCATCGATACGGCTGAGCAGGAAGCGTATCTGCGCGAGATCGGCTATCTGGTCGAGGAGCCTGCGCCCTTCACGATCGAAACCGAGGGCGTCGATCCGGAGCTGTCCACCCTGCCCGGCCCGCAGCTGGTCGTGCCGATTACCAACGCCCGCTACGCGCTGAACGCGGCGAACGCACGCTGGGGCAGCCTTTACGATGCGCTCTACGGCACCGATGCGCTGGACGCCGATCCGGCGCGGCCTGGCGGCTATGATCCGAAGCGCGGCGCGGCGGTGGTCGCGCGGGCGAAGGCGATCCTGGACGATGTTCTGCCGCTGGACGGCATGTCGTGGAGCGAGCTGAAGGCGGTCGAGACGGCCGGCGTTCCGATTGCGGATACCGCGGCCTATGTCGGCGAGACCGAGAAGGGCCGCCTGTTCTGGAACAACGGCCTTCATATCGAAGTGATCTTTGACCGCGATCATCCGGTGGGCCGGGACGATCCGGCAGGGATTGCCGACGTCATTCTGGAAAGCGCGATCTCGACAATCTGCGACTGCGAGGATTCGGTCGCCACGGTCGACGGCGAGGACAAGGTGCTGGCCTATGGCAACTGGCTGGGCCTGATGAAGGGAACGCTCGCCGACCGGTTCGAGAAGGGCGGCCAGACCGTCGAGCGCACGCTGAACCCGGACAAGGACTATACCGCGCCGGACGGGAAAGCGGGCAGCCTGCCGGGGCGCTCCGCCCTCCTCGTGCGGAATGTGGGGCATCATATCTATACCGGCATCCTGAAGACGGCGGACGGCGCGGAGGTGCCGGAAACCTATGTCGATGCGGCGGTGACGGCGCTTTGCGCGCTGCATGACCTGAAGGGCGAGGGGAAGTTTCGGAACAGCCGCGCGGGCAGCGTCTATATCGTGAAGCCGAAGCTGCACGGACCGGAGGAAGTCGCGCTGGCTTGCACGCTGTTCGACCGGATCGAGGACATGCTGGGCATGGACCGGAACACGCTGAAGATCGGCGTGATGGACGAGGAGCGGCGGACGAGCGCGAACCTTGCGGCCTGCATACACGCGGCGCGGGCGCGGCTGGTGTTCATCAATACCGGCTTCCTCGACCGGACGGGCGACGAGATTCATACGGCGATGGCAGCGGGGCCGTTCCTGGAAAAAGGCGAGATCAAGCGGCGGCCGTGGATCGAAGCCTATGAGGCGCGGAATGTCGGGATCGGCCTTGCCTGCGGGATGAAGGGCCGCGCGCAGATCGGCAAGGGCATGTGGGCCGCGCCCGACCGCATGGCGGCGATGATGGACGAGAAGATCGGCCATCCGAAGGCGGGCGCGACCTGTGCCTGGGTCCCCTCCCCCACCGCCGCGACGCTGCACGCGCTGCACTATCACCAGGTGGATGTACTGGCGCGGCAGGAGGAACTGGCGAGTGATCCGGTGACCGGGCGGCTGGGTGACCTCCTGACCCTGCCGCTGGCCGACGGGCGCAACTGGAGCGCGGACGAGATCGCGCAGGAGCTGGACAATAATTGCCAGGGCATCCTCGGCTATGTCGTCCGCTGGGTCGATCATGGCGTCGGCTGTTCGAAGGTGCCGGACATTCACGATGTCGGCCTGATGGAGGACCGCGCGACCCTGCGGATTTCGTCGCAGCATATCGCCAACTGGCTGAAGCACGGTGTGGTCAGCGAGGGCCAAGTCGACGAGGCGCTGCGGCGCATGGCGGAGATCGTCGATCGGCAAAATGCAGGCGATGCGGATTACCGGCCGATGGCGCCGGACTTTGACGGGCCGGCCTTCAAAGCGGCGCGCGCGCTGGTGTTCGACGGTGCGGAGCAGCCGAACGGCTATACCGAGTTCCTGCTGACCGAATGGCGCCAGAAGGCGAAAGCCGAGGTGAGGGGGATGGCCGCATGAAGACGCGCGCCGCCGTTGCGTTCGAGGCGGGCAAGCCGCTGGAAATCGTCGAACTGGACCTGGAAGGTCCGAAAGAGGGCGAGGTTCTCGTCGAACTGAAAGCGACGGGGCTGTGCCATACTGATGCGTTCACACTGTCGGGCGACGATCCGGAGGGGCTGTTTCCCGCCGTTCTCGGCCATGAAGGGGCCGGGATCGTTCGCGAGGTCGGCGAGGGTGTGACGAGCGTTGCGCCCGACGATCACGTCATCCCGCTCTACACGCCGGAATGCCGGGAATGCGACTATTGCCTCAATCCAAAAACCAACCTGTGCCAGAAAATCCGTTCCACGCAGGGTCAGGGGCTGATGCCGGACGGCACGTCGCGCTTTTCCTACAAGGGAAAGACGGTGTTTCATTATATGGGAACCTCGACGTTCAGTAACTTCACGGTGCTGCCGGAAATCGCGGTGGCGAAGATCCGCGGCGACGCACCGTTCGATACGAGCTGCTATGTCGGCTGCGGCGTGACGACGGGCGTCGGCGCGGTGGTGAACACGGCGAAGGTCGAGCCGGGCAGCCGGGTAGTGGTGTTCGGGCTGGGCGGGATCGGCCTCAACGTCATTCAGGGCGCGAAGCTGGCGGGCGCGAGCCAGATCGTCGGTGTCGACATCAATCCGGACCGGGAGGCGTGGGGCCGCAAGTTCGGCATGACCGACTTCCTGAACCCGAAAGATGGCGGCGACATCGTTGAGCGGATCGTGAACGCCACGGGCGGCGGCGCGGACTACAGCTTCGAATGCATCGGCAATACCGAGGTGATGCGGCAGGCGCTGGAATGCTGTCACAAGGGCTGGGGCGAGAGCATCATCATCGGCGTCGCGGGCGCCGGGCAGGAGATCGCCACGCGGCCGTTCCAGCTGGTGACCGGGCGCAGCTGGCGCGGGACCGCGTTCGGCGGCGCACGCGGGCGAACCGACGTGCCGAAGATCGTCGACTGGTACATGAACGGCCAGATCGAAATCGACCCGATGATCACGCACAGACTGGCGCTGGAGGACATCAACGAAGGCTTCGACCTGATGCACAAGGGCGAGAGCATTCGCGGGGTCGTGGTTTATTGAGGGGCCGAGAGGGCTGTTAACCGGCACCGGCCAGCCTTGCCCCTGTCCCGCCTCCCTCTCTTTTGCCATCCCCGCGAAGGCGGGGGTCCATCGAGAGGTACGATGGCGAGGGCAGCGCCGATAGAAGCGACCGCACAGGCCAATGGATCCCCGCCCTCGCGGGGATGACAGGTTAGAAGGCGGGATGATAGGTCAGCGGGCGGGGATAACGGGTTAGAGGACGAGGATGCCTCGTCAGAGCGCTGGCATGACAGCTTATGGGTGGGGGTGACAGGCATTAGGCTGGGACGACAGGCATGGGCCTGGATAACCGGTATCAGCGCTGCGGTGCCGCCTCTACGCTCTCTCATTGTCATCCCCGCGGAGGCGGGGATCTATTGAGAAGTACGACGGTGGGGGCAGTGCCGATAGACGCGAAGGTTCGGGCTAATGGATCCCCGCCTTCGCGGGGATGACAAAAGAAGAAAAGAGGAGGAAAAACGAATATGTTCAATCACATCATGGTCGGCACGAACGACATCGACAAGGCGATCGCTTTCTACAACGCGGTGCTGGGGACGCTGGGTGCGGGCGCGCCGATGGAGCATACGGCGGACAGCGGGCACCGGCGCGCCTTCTGGCTGCATGATGGCGGGACGTTTGGGATTTCAGAGCCTATTGACGGCCAGCCCGCGACCCACGCCAACGGCGCGACCATCGGCTTCAAATGCGACAGCGCCGAGCAGGTGAAGGCGTTTCACGATGCGGGCGTCGAGAAGGGCGGCACCTCCATCGAAGACCCGCCGGGCCTGCGCGAATCAGCGATGGGCGCGATGCAGCTGAGCTATGTCCGCGATCCGGACGGCAACAAGCTCTGCGCCATCCACCGCGTCGCCTGAGGCACGGGGACCATGGAAACGGTTTCACGCTGGAAGGCGCATGGCGGCACGCAGGGCGTCTATTCCCATGCGTCCGCCGAAACCGGCACCGACATGACATTTGCCGTGTTCGTGCCGCCGCATGAGCGCGGCGCGCGCCTGCCGGTGCTGTGGTATCTGAGCGGGCTGACCTGCAACCACGCGAACGTAATGGAGAAGGGCGAGTACCGCGCGGCGTGCGCGGAGCATGGCGTGATCCTGGTCGCGCCGGATACCAGCCCGCGCGGCGACGATGTTCCCGACAAGGACCAGTATGACCTCGGCAAGGGCGCGGGCTTTTACGTCGATGCGACCGCCGAGCCGTGGGCGAAGCACTATCGGATGCGCAGCTATATCGAGCGCGAGCTGCCGGACCTGATCGCGGACGTGTTCCCGGTAGACATGGCGCGGCAGTCGATCATGGGCCATTCGATGGGCGGGCACGGCGCGCTGACCATCGGCCTGCGCAACGCCGAGCGGTTCCGGTCGATCTCGGCTTTCTCTCCCATCGTGTCGGCCATCGCGGCGCCGTGGGGACAGGCGGCGCTGTCGCTGTACCTTGGCGAAGACAACGCAGCATGGCGCGAATATGACGCCTGCGCGCTGATCGCGGACGGGGCGCGGCACGATCATCTGCGTGTGGACCAGGGTGCGGACGACGAGTTTCTGGAGGAGCAGCTGAAGACGGGCATTTTGCGCGACGTGTGCGCGGAGCTGGGGCAGCCGCTGGAACTGCACCTGCAGCCGGGGTACGACCACAGCTATTACTTCATCTCGACCTTCATGGCCAACCATGTGGCGTGGCATGCGGAGCGGCTCACGGGCTGAACGGGGGTGGGCCGGCACGGCCTGCCGCCTAACGACGTCATCCTGAACTTGTTTCAGGATCCAGAGCCCTGCGCGGCGTTTGTCGCTGGACCCTGAAACGAGTTCAGGGTGACGGTCTTTTGGCGCGTATATCGGCGGGGAAAGCCGCGCGAAATTTGCACGGCGCGCGGGCGGGTGCGGGCTGCGGACAACGGACATAACCCCTGCCCGTCATCCCGGCGAAGGCCGGGATCCACCTCGTGCGGGTTCGGCTCGGTAGCGCTTTCAAGGAGATGGATCCCGACCTTCGCCGGGATGACGGCCTTGCGAGAGGACCTGCGCGAAAATTGCAGGGGCGCTTCCTGGCGGGTCGCGCTAGAGTGAATAAAAAACGATCTCTGGGGAGGGATACCGATATGCCGAAACCGACAACGGACCTGTGCATGGCCGCCGGCACCGCGATGCTGCTGGCTGGCTGCACGGCAAGCGAACCGGCGCAGCCGTTCGCGGGAACCACCGCAGCGGTTCAGGCCCCGGCCGCGGCCTCTGCCCACACAACACTCGCCGAGGGCGGCATCGACGGAGCGGATATCCAGGCCGCTGCCGCGAGCGGCAAAGAATGGCTGAATTACGGCCTCGGCTATGACGAGCAGCGGTTCAGTCCGCTGTCGGCTGTGAATGCCGAGACTGTCGAGAGGCTGGGTCTGACCTGGTTTGCCGACATGGACACGGCGCGCGGCCAGGAGGCGACGCCGCTGCATATCGACGGCAAACTTTATATCACAACGGCCTGGTCGATGGTGAAGGCTTACGACGCGAAAACCGGCGCGCTGCTGTGGGAATATGACCCCGGCGTGGACCGGGCGCGCGGCGTCATGGCCTGCTGCGATGTCGTCAACCGTGGCGTCGCGGCGTGGGGCGACAAGCTGTTCGTGGGCGCGCTCGATGGCCGCCTGATCGCGCTGGACCGGGAGACCGGCCGAGAGGTCTGGTCGACCGTCACGCTGGACCAGTCGCAGCCCTATACGATCACCGGCGCGCCGCGCGTGATCGACGGCAAGGTGATGATCGGCAATGGCGGCGCGGAGTTCGGCGTGCGCGGCTATTTTGGCGCCTATGATGCGGACACGGGCGAAGAGCTGTGGCGCTTCTACACCGTGCCGGGACAGCCGGGGGTGGCGAACGACCCGCCCCACCTGCAGCGCGCGGCGGCAACATGGACCGGCGAATGGTGGAAGGAGGGCGGCGGCGGTACGGTCTGGGACGCGATGGCCTACGACCCTGAGCTCGACCTCCTCTATATCGGCGTCGGGAATGGCAGCCCGTGGAACCAGCTGTACCGCAGCCCGGGCGGCGGCGATAACCTCTACCTGTCGTCCATCGTCGCGGTGCGCCCCGATACGGGCGACTATGTCTGGCATTTCCAGACCACGCCCGGCGAAACGTGGGATTATACGGCGACGCAGCACATCATGCTGGCCGACCTGACGATGCCCGACGGGACTGTTCGCAAGGCGCTGATGCAGGCACCGAAAAACGGCTTTTTCTATACGCTTGACCGGGAAACCGGAGAATTCGTCTCAGGCAATAATTATGTCGAGATGACATGGGCGACCGGCCTCGACGAGAACGGCCGGCCGATCGAGGCGGAGGGTGCGCGCTATACCGAGGCGGGGGAGACGAAGCTGACCCAGCCCGGGCCGCTGGGCGGTCATAACTGGCACCCGATGGCCTATGACAAGACGCGCCAGCTGGTCTTCATCCCGGCGATGAATACCGCCTTCCCGTACATGCACGAGAAGGACTACGAGGCGAACCCGATCGGCTTCAACGTCGGGCTCGACATTTCAACGAATGCCATGCCGGCCGACAGGGACGCGCGCGACGAGGCGGAGACGGCGACGAACGGGATGCTGATCGCGTGGGATCCGGTCGCGCAGCGCGAGGTCTGGCGTGTCGATCACCGGGGGCCGTGGAATGGCGGCATCCTGGCAACGGCGGGCGACCTGGTGTTCCAAGGCAACTCGGCAGGATTCTTTACTGCCTATCATGCCGAGGATGGCCGCAAGCTATGGGAGTTTCCCGCGCAGACCGGCGTCGTGGCCGCGCCGATGACCTATGAGCTGGACGGCGAACAGTATGTCGCCGTACTGGCCGGTTGGGGCGGCGCGTTCCCGATCTCGGCGGGCTATCTGTCGACGGACGGGGGCGTGGTGCCCAATATCAGCCGCCTGTTGGTCTTCAAGCTGGGCGGCGGCGCGGAGTTGCCCCCGGCCCCCGCGCTGAACGACCTGCCCATCGATCCGCCGCCGTCGCGCGCTGCGCCGGAAATCATCGCAGCCGGGGCGAAGAATTTCGGCGCGTTCTGCGGGGTGTGCCATGGTGATGCGGCAATTGGCGGTACGATCATCCCTGACCTTCGCCGGTCGGCGACGCTGAACAGCCGCGATAGCTGGAACGCCATCGTCCATGACGGCCTGCTGGCCTCGAACGGCATGGTCGGCTTTGCCGAAGTGCTGGACGAGGGCGAGATCGAGGAGCTGCGCCAGTACGTGATCGCGCGCGCCAACGAGGACGTAATCGTCGGCGACCGAGCCACGACGGGCGGCGAGTAACGCGTCTCGCCCGGACCGCGGTGCGAAAGCGCTAGCCGCCGTGCTTCGGGAACAGCGAGGCAAGCGTTTTGATGATCTCGTCCTCTGTAGAGGGCTTCGGAATGATGGGAACCTCATCGCCAAATTCGGAAAGTTCATCGCGGGTCTTGCCGGTGTGGAACATGAAGGGGACGCCGCGCCGCTGGAGCTCGCGCGCCAGTTCGCGGCCATCCTTCCCGGCCATGTCGACGTCGATGATGGCCACGTCAGGATGAAAGTCGTTGTCGATGACGGACATGCAGGCGGCCAGCCGCTCGCAGATACGGATCGCGACGGCCCCGGAATAGCGCAGCTTCGCCTCCAGGCTCATGGCCGGGACGATCTGGTCCTCGGCAATAAGGATGTGCTTCCCCTTCAGCCGCTTCTTATGTTCTTCCCGATCGGCCATATCGACTCCACTTCGCCCCGTCTGTCCCTAACGTCACAGCACCCCTGCGGTTTCCGGAATATTTCGGAACCGTGACAGTTTCTTTTGCGGGCGGTGCGTCCGGGGCAGCGTATCAGGGCAGGAGAAGTCGCGGAAGCGCCCAGGCGCTGAACAGGCTGATCGACACGATCGCCAGCAGATTCAGCGCAAAACCGGCGCGCGCCATGCGGCCCATCGTGAAGACCCCCTGCGCGTAGGCGATGGCGTTCGGCCCGGTCGCCATGGGCAGCATGAAGGCGCAGCTCGCCGCCACCGCAACGGGCAGCGCCATGAGCAGCGGATCGAGCGCACTCGCCGCCGCCACCGCGCCAATGACCGGCATCAGGGCAGAGGCGGTCGCCACATTGCTGGCAATCTCCGTGAAGAAAATCACGAACGTCACCAGCGCGCCGATAAGGAGCAGGAGCGGCAGGCTGGTCAGCCCGGCCAGATGGTCGCCCAGCCAGCCGCCAAGACCGCTCGCTGTGATCCCCGCCGCCAGGCTCAGGCCGCCGCCGAATAGGAGCAGCACGCCCCAGGGAATCCGCTCGGCGCTGTCCCAGTCGAGAAGCGCCTCTCGCTTGCCTGTCCCGGCCGGAATGAGGAACAGAAGAACGGCACCGAGAACGGCAATGATGTGATCGGTCAGGCCCGCAAACGGCACCGTGCCGAAGATCTCCAACTCGCCGAGCGGGCGGCGGAAAATCCACAGGAGCGCCACGAAGGCGAAGGTTGCAGCGACGCGGCGTTCAGGGGTGGAAACCGGCCCTAGCGCAGCGCGCGCCTCGGCGATCACGGTACCGCCTGCCCCCGCCCCTGCCCCGCCGCGCTTCAGGCGCAGGCTGAGCAGCGCCCAGGCCAGTGGCAGCAGGATGAGAACCATCGGGATGCCGTACTGCATCCATTCGGCGAACCCGATGCTGCGCCCGAACTCCGCCTCCGTATAGCCGATGACAATCAGGTTGGTGGGTGTGCCGACGGGCGTGCCGATACCGCCGATCGAGCAGGCCCAGGCGATGCCGAGGATCAGCGCCGGGGCGAGCGCGCCGCCGCGCCACGCCTCCCCGCCCAGCCGCTGCGCCACGCTGAGCGCGATGGGCATCAGCATGATGGCGGTCGCAGTGTTCGAAATCCACATGCTGAGGACCGCCGCGGCGAGCATGAACCCGCCGACGAGCGCGGCCGGGTGCCCGCTGAACCGGGCGACGATGGCGAGCGCGATGCGGGTGTGGAGGTTCCAGCGCTCGACGGACTTTGCGATGACGAAGCCGCCGAAGAGGAGGATGACGATGGGGCTGGCAAAGGGGGCGCCGGCGCTGCGGATGTCGAGGATGCCCGCGACGGGCAGTACGATCAGCGGCAACAGCGAGGTGACGGGGATCGGCACCGCCTCCGTCACCCACCAGATCATCATCAGCACGAACAGGGAGGCGACGGCCCATCCCTCCGGCGGCAGGCCGGTCGGCGGCGGCAGCAGTTGCAGCGCCCCGGCGGCGACCAGGCCGATGGCGATCCAGCGCAGCCGGAACTGCGCCAGGCGGCCGCTCTCGCCCTCCTGAATGTCGTGAACGCTCCCCATGCCCGCCGCTTAGCGGATGGGAACGGATTGGCTAGACGGTCAGGCGCCCCCGTAAGATCAGGCGCCGCGCGCGGGGCCGCGCAGGCGCGCCCAGCCGCGCTGGGCGGCGGCCTCGCTCTCGGCCTCCTTGCGAACGGCGATGTGCGTATCGAGCCGGACGCCGAAAAAGACGGCGATGAAACAATTGAGCGCCGCCGACGCCTCCTGCAGCGCGAAGGTGAACACCCCCGTCGCCAGCACCGCGAGCAGCGCCGCCGGGAACAGCCGGTCGTACAGCATGTCGCCAAAGGCGGTGACGGTCATCGGGGCGGTCCTTTCACGGGCGCGAGCGGGGTTCGGGGTCTTCGTGGACGTCCATGCCCCGCGCCGGTTAACGCCCCCCTGACGAACATGGTTAGCGGCGGCTCTCCTACAGAAGGTCACACTGGGTCACACCCCAACGCGCGTGCGGGCGCGCATGTGCACGCGCACCGGGGTGTGAAGGGCGGACGGGCGGCGGTGCGGGGCAGAGCTGGTGGTACGTGTCGGCATGGCGGGCAGGATGGGTGAGGCTTTCCTATTAGGAAAGACAGGGCGGCACCGGGCGGTTGTCCACAGACAATTGCCATCCGGGCCTTGCCCTGCGTTCTGCCTTTGTTCCATACCATGGGCATGGCGCGCAAGTTTCCGAACAGCTACCTGTCCTACGACGCCCACTATATCGGGGACGCGATCCGGGCGGGGGGAACGCTGATGTATTACTGCCCCCGCTGCGGCCATGTGTTCCGAGTCAGTATGCAGCTGATCAACCTGGTGAAGGGATCGCGCTATGTCCTGCTGGACAAGCGCCCGCTGTGCCGGATCGCGCGCTGCGGCGGGCGCGGCCATTATCTCTACGCCGTAAACCGCCAGAGCCCGCTCGTGGCCGTGACGTTCGAACCCCAACCCTATTGGCGCAAAGGCCCCTGCCCCGACGATTTTTTGCCGCAAGTGAACGGCGATGGTGTTGGGGACGATGGCGGCGACGGACTGATCACGAGAATGGAGCCGAACATGCCGGCGCGGTCGGTCCGGTGAGGCTCAGGCCGCTTCTGCGGAGATCACCCCGCGCGCGATCAGGTCCTTCATCCAGCGGCGGGTGCCGAAATCACCGGCGAGAAGGCCGGGAACGGACAGGTCTTCATCGAGAGCGGGCCAATAGAGGCCAAAGCCCGCGCCCACCACTTCGACGGCGGCGAGGTCAGCGGGCGACGCACCGTTCAGCCGTTCCGACAGGTGCGGCGGAAAGGCGAAGCTCGCCCCGCTCTTCAGTTCGATCCGGATAAGGTTGGCGGCAGCGTCATAGGCGGCGGCGCGGGCGCGCGGTTCGTAGCGCGCGGCGGCGATACCTGCAGCCTTCGCCGCGTCCAGTTCGCGTTCGGTAAGCTCAGCCATGAATGCGCCTCCATTCCGCCAGCAGCCTGTCACGGTTCTCCGCGACGATCCTGACGGCCTTGCGAATATCGCTTCTTTCTATGTTGATACTAGCGAGGGCCGAACAAACAGTTGCTAATCCGACAGCCTTAAATCTCTCCGCGCCTAGCTAGTTCTTGAAGCACGATCGGCACGGCATCATCGAGCGCATTGCCAAACCGATCAAATTGTTCAACAAGTTGTTCTCTGGTTAGGAACTGAACATCCCCCATCCGAAGCCGCTTCACAAATCGTGTTTTTTTATCAAGCTTATGCCTCGGGGTGAAGAGCACCAGAGCATCAGCGTCCAGAAAGTCCTCCTGCGTGAGGATCGCTTCATGAATAAGCGTGAGGAGAAGCCGCTTCTGATACCGATTGAACCGGACCTCCGCCCAAGGAATTACGAAAACAAAGGTCAGCTTCCCAGCATCATTGAACGTAAATGTCGGCACCACGGGAACAAAAACTCCCCGACCGATCGGATACATAACCTTAAAGTTCTGAAACACCCGCAGACCGCGAATATTCTCGGCCTCGAGCCACGGTAGCACGGCTTCTAGGACCTCTTCGCCCAGTGTTCTCACCTTGGAATTCTTCAGTGAACGCACGGCCGACATTACGTCAGCTTTTGGAACCTGCAAAGTTACGAAATCAATGATGAAAGCCAAAATCGGAAACAAGTTGAACTTCGGAGAGCCCAACACGAAACGCGCGATGCTCCGAGAAGTGTCATAGCGGCGGCTATGGTTTAGCAGAACCCAATTCGGCAAGGACGGCGGAGTACGGACTTTCTTAAACCTCTTGTCAACATCCATTTTCAATGAGCTCCTGCCAAGTTCGCCGCGATAATGTTTTCAGCTGTAATTTCCATGCCTGGATTGGCGTGACCCTCATGTGTCCAGACCTGTTCCCACGGCCCGCCACTCGCGTGTGAAATTTCCCGCAGAACGGATGCCGGCAGGCGCATTAACGGAAGCAATTCACCTTTAAGAAAATCTTCGTCCCTCTCGGCAAGCGAGACTGACACAACTTCCATAGTTTCAGTGCTTAATGAAAATGCCTTCGCACGTCCCGTGATCGGTTTATCTCCAAACAGCTTGAATGAATGATATACTTCTCGGAAAACTGGCCCGTGCTCCCATGCCTCGATCCTCGCATTCGTTAACAGCTGACCACGAGCCAAAAGTATCTTCTCAACTGCGAAATACACTAATTTATTCAATGCCATATTCGTAATTGGAAGCCCATTCTCATCGGCCAAATCAAGAATCCAGTTTGCCACGCCCTTGGCCTTGTGACCAAGCCTCCCAAGATCATTTTTTTGCGGCGTCTCCGTCATCATCGTTTACACAATGTTCGATATTTGTTCCCTGAGTCAATCCTCACTCCGCCGCCTCGGTCAGCAGCCCCGGCTGGTCTTCCTCGTTGGCCGCGTCTTCGACGCCGGCTTTCTTGCGCTTGTCGAAGCTGGTCCAGACGTCGTTCCAGTTGCCGCGGGTGGCCGCCTTTGAATATTCGGTGGCGCGGGTTTCGAAGAAGTTGGCGTGCTCCACACCGTTCAGCATCGGCGTGAGCCAAGGGAGCGGGTGCTCGTCGATCATGTAGATGGCGGGCAGACCCAGCTGGCCGAGGCGCCAGTCGGCGATGTAACGGATATACTTCTTGATTTCCTTCGGGCTCATGCCGTCGACCGGCCCCATTTCAAAGGCGAGGTCGATGAAGGCATCCTCCAGCCGGACGGTGTGCTGGCAGATGTCCATGATGTCGGACTTGACCGCCTTGGTCAGGCACTGCCGCTCCTCGACGAAGGCGTGGAACAGGCGGATGATCCCCTCGCAGTGGAGGGACTCGTCGCGCACGGACCAGGACACGATCTGGCCCATGCCCTTCATCTTGTTGGCGCGCGGGAAGTTCATCAGCATGGCAAAGCTGGCGAAGAGCTGCAGCCCCTCCGTGAACCCGCCGAACATGGCGAGCGTGCGGGCGATGTCCTCGTCGCTGTCGACGCCGAACTGCTGCAGATAATCGTGCTTGTCGCACATCTCCTCATAATCGAGGAACGCGGAATATTCGCTTTCCGGCATGCCGATCGTGTCGAGCAGGTGCGAATAGGCGGCGATGTGGACCGTTTCCATGTTCGAAAACGCGGTCAGCATCATCTTTACCTCGGTGGGTTTGAAGACGCGGCCATATTTGTCGTGATAGCAGTCCTGCACCTCGACATCGGCCTGGGTGAAGAAGCGGAAGATCTGCGTCAGGAGGTTGCGCTCGTGCGGGCTGAGCTTCTGCGCCCAGTCGCGGCAATCCTCGCCCAGCGGCACCTCCTCCGGCATCCAGTGGATCTGCTGCTGGCGCTTCCAGAAATCATAGGCCCAAGGGTATTCAAAGGGCTTGTAGGTCTTGCGGGCTTCGGTCAGCGACATGGGTTCAGGCCTCCACTTTCTGTGTTTCGATATAGGGATTTGCGGGCGCATTTTCGAGTGCGGTGGTAAGCGCTTCGTCGACGCGGGCGAACTGCGCGGCGCGGGCATAGGGGGCGGTCGGGCCGGCGGGCAGGTCGGGGACGCGGGGATCGTCTTTCGCCGCGGCCGCGCGCTTTTCGGCGAGCCATGCGGAGAGCTGCCCGGCGATCATGTCAGGGTCGTTCGAGACGAGGCCGAAGGGGCCGGCGCGTACGATCTCCGCCGCCTCTCCACGTTCCGACCCGATGGCGAGCACGGGGCGGCGGGCGCCGATATATTCGAACGTCTTGCCGGGGACGACGGCATCGTCGCGGGCATCGTCCCAGCGGCAGAGGAGCAGCACGTCGACGCGGCGCTCCAGGGCGAGCATTTCGGGGCGCGGGACAAGGGGGCGGATCTCGATGCTCGCGAGGACGCCGTGCTCGGCGGCGCGCGCCTCCACGAAGCCGCGCTCGTCATGGTAGAACAGGCAGAGGATCTTTGCGCGCTCGTCTTCGGGCAGGCGCGCGATGGCGGCAAAGAGCGCGGCCGGGTCGCGGCGCTCGGCATAGACGACGCCGGCGTGAAGGATGGTGAGGCGGCCCGGATCGAGCGCGGGCGGCGGGCCGTCCTCGGCGGGGAAATCGTCCGGCGAGAAGCCGTTGAAGGCGACGGTGACGGGCTTTCCGAAGCGCCCGCGCATGTCGGCCCCGGCCCCCTCCGTGACCGTGACGAAGCCGTCCGCCTGAGCGAGGGTCTTCTTGCCGAGGCGTTCGGAGAGGAGGCGCACGGGGGCGGGCGTGTCGCTGTAGGGCTGGCCGAGCCAGATATCGCGCAGTTCGGCGACCCAGGGCAGGCCGGTCTGCGCGCTGATGGCGGCCGCGGCGATGTGCGCGGACTGGGGCGGGCCGGAGGAATAGATGATCTCGCTGCCCGCCTCGCCCGCGGCGGCTGCGCCAACGCGTGCAGCCTCTCCGGTCCAGTAGGGGTGGTAGCGGTCAGGCAGCGTGCGCAGCGCGCGGTAGAGGCGCTTCAGATAGCCGGGTGGGCGCGTGTCGCCAGCGGGCCCGGACCCTGTCGCGGGCGGCGGGGCGTCGGGGTTGGAGGAGGCCTGACCCGGCCGGTAGGCGACATGATGCGCGGTAATGCCCGGCTCCCCTACCCGCGGCAGCAGTCCGGCAAAGTTCGGATTGTCGGCCGCGATCACATCGACCCGCGCGCCGCGCGCCGCCCAGTAACGGGCAAGCGCCGGCATCCGCACCGCGCCCACGGGGGCGAACGGCGGAAAATAAGGCGTGACGAAGAGGATGCGGGCGGGGGGCATGGCCGGCTCAACGGCCTTTCCGCTTGCTGCCGGAGAACATCGAGCCGCCGCCGAGGACGACGATGCCGAGGAAATAGCCGAAATCGTACCAGCCGCCATTGTTGGGCACCGCGTAAACGGCGATCTCGGGCGAAAAGAGCGAGCCGATCCAGGCGAACGGGAAAATGAAGCCATGCCACAGGCCCCACAGGAAGCCGGGCGCGGCCGGTTCGACCACCGCCGCGCTCTGACCCGCGCAGGCGGCGAGTGCGAACAGACCCGCCAGGGCGAGGACTCGTCCCGCTAGATGAAGGCTTCCGGCTTGAGACACGATCTTACTGACAAGCCAGACACTCGTCATAGTCCGTCGAGGGCATTTCGAGGTCGATGGTCTTGGCTTCCGCCGTGTTGTCGGCCTCGACGCCGCCCGCAAAGCCGGCGCGCTGCACGGATTTCGAGCGGAGATAATAGAGCGACTTGATGCCCAGCTCCCACGCGCGGAAGTGCAGCATCAGGAGGTCCCACTTCTCCGCATCGGCGGGGATGAAGAGGTTGAGGGACTGCGACTGGTCGATGAAGGGCGTGCGGTCGGCAGCCAGCTCGACGAGCCAGCGCTGATCGACCTCGAACGCGGTGCGGAACACCGCCTTCTCGTCCGGATCGAGGAAGTCGAGATGCTGGACGGAGCCGCCGCGCTCCAGGATCGAATTCCAGATCTTGTCTGAGTTCATCGCCTTCTCGGTCAGCAGCGCCTGGAGATGCGGGTTCTTCACCGTGAAGCTGCCGGACAGCGTCTTGTGAGTGTAGATGTTCGCCGGGATCGGCTCGATACAGGCCGAGGTGCCGCCGCAGATGATCGAGATCGACGCGGTCGGGGCGATCGCCATCTTGCACGAAAAGCGCTCCATCGCGCCCTGATCGGCGGCGTCGGGGCACGCGCCGCGCTCCTTTGCCAGCAGCATCGAGGCTTCGTCAGCCTCGGCGCGGATATGCTTGAAAATCTTCATGTTCCACGACTTGGCGAGCGCGGATTCGAAGGGAATCTTCCGCTCCTGCAGGAAGCTGTGGAAGCCCATGACGCCAAGGCCGACGGACCGTTCGCGCGCCGCGGAATATTTGGCGCGGGCCATCTCGTCGGGCGCGCGCTCGATATAGTCGGTGAGGACGTTGTCGAGGAAGCGCATGACATCCTCGATGAAGCCCTCCTCCTTCGACCAGTGATCCCAGGTGTCGAGATTGAGCGAGGACAGGCAGCAGACCGCCGTGCGGTCCTCCCCATACTGATCGAAGCCCGTGGGCAGCGTGATTTCGGAACAGAGGTTCGATGTCGTCACCTTCAGCCCCGCATCGCGCTGGTGCTTGGGCATCGCCTCGTTCACACGGTCGATGAACAGCATGTAGGGTTCGCCGGTCGCAAGCCGCGTTTCGACGATCTTCTGAAAGAGCGCGCGGGCATCGACGGTGGCGCGGACGCTGCCGTCCTTGGGCGAGAGGAGGTCGAACTCCTCGCCGTCACGCACAGCCTCCATGAAGGCATCGGTGATGTTGATGCCGTGGTGAAGATTCAGCGCCTTCCTGTTGAAATCGCCCGAGGGTTTGCGGATTTCGAGGAACTCCTCGATCTCCGGATGGGTGATGTCGAGATAGCAGGCGGCGGACCCGCGGCGGAGCGACCCCTGGCTGATCGCGAGCGTCAGCGAATCCATGACGCGCACGAACGGGACGATACCCGACGTCTTGCCGTTCAGCCCGACACTCTCGCCGATGCCGCGGACATTGCCCCAATAGGTGCCGATGCCGCCGCCCTTCGACGCCAGCCAGACATTTTCGTTCCAGGTGTCGACGATGCCGTTCAGGCTGTCGGGCACCGAGTTGAGGTAGCAGGAGATGGGAAGGCCGCGCCCCGTGCCGCCGTTCGACAGGACAGGCGTTGCCGGCATGAACCACAGGTTCGAGATATAGTCGTAGAGGCGCTGGGCGTGTTCGGCATCGTCGGCATAGGCGGCCGCGACGCGGGCAAACAGGTCCTGCGGCTCCTCACCGGGCAGGAGGTAGCGGTCGGCCAGCGTTTCCTTGCCGAAATCCGTGAGATTGGCGTCGCGCGCGCGGTCGATCCTGATGTCGAAACGCGGGGCGTAATCGCTTTTCTTCGTGTCCGCCCTCAGGTCCGTGTCGTCGCCGGCCATCTCGGCCTCGGTGCTTGCGAAATCCACCTGCTCTACTCCCCTTTTTCATTCGCCGGTCCCGCTGGTGGGCGGGCCCTCCGGCCAGGATCGCGGCCACACCCCCCCGGTCGGCGCGAAGTTTCAGTCCCTAGGCCGCCCGTCCAACCCCCGCGAGAAGAACCCGGGACTTGTCCCCGATATCCTCGTTATTCACAGGCTGGCGGCCCAAATGCCGTGGGAGAGAGCGACTGACAGTTGCGAAGGCCGGTAACGCGGATCGTCCCGGCCGACACTATCTGTAGTAGGCCCTGCTCCCCCAAGCACCCACACATAGTGGTTTCGAAGCTCTAAAGCGACAAGCGAATTTTTCAGGTTTTTTGCCACAGGCGTGAAGACCGGGGCGTTTCAGGGGTTTGGCGCGCGCAGTTCAGACATGCTTGCGAGTCGAACAGGCCGGATCGGAAGTTTCCCGAAAAAGGCAAGGGTCCGACGCGCGGATTCTGACGCGCGGGTCAGCGTTAAAAAGGCCGCGTTCGGGAGCCTGATTAGCCAGAACACGCCGGGCAACTCGGCGCACGATTCTGCGCACGGGGCTGGCGGAACTAGCGGCGCGGCTTGTTGACGATCAGCTCGGCGATGACCTCGAACAGTTCCTTCATGGCCACCGGCTTCAGAAGGATCGCGTCGGCGCCGGCCTCCCGGCAGTCCTCATCGATCCGTTCGCCGGTGTCGGCCGTCACGACGATCATGGGGACCTGCGCCTTTGCCTCATCGTCCCAGCTGCGGATGCGGCGCATGGTTTCGAACCCGTCGATGCCGGGCATCCTGAGGTCAACGAGGACAAAGTCGAACGCCTCTTCGCCGAAAATCTCAAGGCCTGCCTCGGCATCGGGGGCGCCGACCATCTCGGCGCCGCCAACCTTCAGCATGTCCCGAACGATCCTGCGGTTCAGGTCGTCATCCTCGATGAAGAGTGCCCGCACTAGAACTCCTCTCCCTTCCGCGCCGCAAGGCTGGCGGCGCGCCCGCCTATCCGACCTGGCGAGCCAGGTTAGGCTCCGTCCTGTCCGTCGTTACCGAGGTCTTGTCAACCAGACCGGAGAGCGCAGAGAGGTCGCCCGCCCGGTCGGTGAAGAGGGTGTCCATACCGTCCGCCCCGGCCGGCCAGCCAATCCCATATATGGCCATTTCGGGCTGGTCGCGGCGCAAGTCTTTCAGGAACCGAGAAAGTTCCGCCTGCGTATCGATGTCGAAAACGGCATAGACGGCGCTGACCGTCCGCTCGGCGACCGCCTGCTGCGCATCGGCAACGCTATCGACAAGAATAGGCGATGCGGGCGCAGCCTCGAAAGCGCGCTGCGCAATGGCGGCCATCAGTGCGCCTACAGCATAAACGAGCGGAGTCGCTTCGCCCTCCACGGCCGCTTCGGGAAGCATCTCGGCGGTCTTGTTCACGTCCGTGAGGCGAAGCGGCATGGCGAGGGTAAAGGTCGAGCCCCTGCCGACGGCACTCTCGACGGTCAGCGTGCCGCCCATATTCTCCGTGAGTTCGCGCGAGATGGTGAGGCCGAGGCCCGTGCCGGAGAACTGCCGGGTGCGCGAGCCGTCGACCTGGTGAAAGGGCTCGAAAATCTTCTCCACCTGGTCGGGCGGAATGCCGATGCCGCAATCCTCGACGGTAACCACCAATTGGTCGGGGTCAGCCTGTGCGGGCGCGGCGCACACGCAGATGCGGCCGGATTCGGTAAATTTTACCGCATTGGAAACGAGGTTGAAGACCACCTGGCGGAAACGCTGCTCGTCCCCGAAGCCCCTCGGCGGGCAGTCGTCGAGTTCGCAGGCAAACTGGACACCCTTGGCCTCCGCCTGATCGGAGAAAACGCGCGTAACCTCCCTGATTGTCGCGGCGACACCAAACTCCTCGGCGCTCAGCCGGATTTTGCCCGACTCCATCTTCGACACGTCGAGAATGTCGTCGACAATGGCCTTCATCGACGTGCCCGCGCCGTGCACCAGCTCCACGCGCTCGCGCACCGGCTCGTCCAGCTTCTTATCGGCCAGCATGATCTGGGTCATGCCGAGGATGCCGTTCAGCGGCGTACGGATCTCGTGGCTCGTCGTCGCCAGGAACTCGCTTTTCGCCTGCAGCGCGGACGCCAGTTCGTCGTTGGTTTTCTCCAGCTCGACATTGGCGGCGCTGACTTCCTCTCGCCGGCGCTGGATATTGCGCGCAACGAGCAGGATCAGGCCAATGATGATACCGGCGGCGATCAGCGTGCCGATCAGGAAGCGCCGGTTGGCGTCCGCCTCCTGCTCGGCAAGCTCCACCTGCTGCTCGAGCTGGTCCTGCCGCAGGGTGGCGATTTCGAGTTCCTGGTTCGCGAAGTCGAACTCCGCCGAGGCCAGGGCGTTCGCCGCATCTGCCGTCACTTCTGCAGCCTCGTCATCGATCCGCTTCAGCGCGGCGAGGTGCGCGAGCGCGAGCGCATTGTCGCCCGTTTCCCTGTAGGTCTCGTAAGCCGTTTCGTGAAAATCGCGGAACGGCTCGGTCGTCGTTTCGAGATCGACGCCGTCGAAGGCATCGCCGAGAAGCGTCGCGGCGCGGGAATATTCGCCGCTGTCAGCCGCAATCTGGGCCTGGACGCCAAGAACGAAGGGACGCCAGTTCTCGACGCCGGGGCGCGACAGCAGGCGCTGCGCCTGACGGATCGTCGTACCCGCCTGACCGGTCCGCCCCGCGGCAAGCTGCGCGCCCGCGAGGTTTGAAAGAATCCGCGCCTCGTAGATCGGATTGCCAAGCTCCTCCGCGCCGCCAAGTGCAAGCGAGAAGGCGGCGATCGCCTCCACATGACGGTCCATGGCCGAGAGCGTGAAGCCGATGTTGTTGTCGATCGACAGGCGAAGAAGCGTGTCCTGCCGCTCCACGACATCGCGCGCGTCCTGGAGATAGCCGAGTGTCCGCTCGTTATCGCCGGCGCGCTGGTAGACGGCGGCGAGAATAAGAAGCGCCAGCGACTGGGAGCGGCGCCGGTCGTCGAACTCGCTGTGGATCTCATAAGCGCGGTGGGCGTCGGCAACCGCCTCAGCGAAGCGGCCGGAACGCTGGTAATAGGCCCCGCGGCTGCGAATGGCGTCGCCCATTTCACGCCCCAGCGGCGCGATGGGTTCGAGAAGTTCGATCGCCTCCGTCAGCTCGCGCTCGACACCGTCCAGACGGTTGAACAGGATTTCGTTGGACGCATTCAGGGTCAGGTAGCGCGCGCGCAGAACATCGCGGGCCGCGCCTGCCGGTAACTCGTCAATGATCGGGCGGGCTTCCGCCAGCGCCTCCGTCACGGCGGCGGGATCGGCATTGTCGACACCGGCCTGCGCGGCATCGAGAACGGCGCGGGCAGCCGCCACCTGGTCGCCGACCTGCGGACTTGCCGGTGCGGTCGTTTCGTCCTGTGCCGTGGCGGCAAGCGGCACAGCGCCGACCAGACCTGCGGCGAGGAGGAGCGTCAGTCCGCGCACGTCAGCCTTGCCCCCCCTCGTCATACTCTCCCGTCGCCCCGCAACATAGCGGGACGCATTCTGCCAGCAATCATGTCGTGCGTTAGAAGGCGATCCCGAACGAGGCACCGATCGTAAGCGCGCGGTCGGTGCCGAGGCGCTGTTCATCCAGACCGACTTCACCGCGCGCGAAAGCGTTCACTTCCGCAGCGCCGTCCAGCAGCGCCGCGCCGTAAAGCGCCTCGAACACATGGGTCCGCGTGCCCGCATCGATCGCGAGTTCCTGGTCGACAAGGCCAAAGGTGCCCGTCGCCCGGTCGGTGATCTCGTAGCCGCGATAGTTCACGCTGCCGCCCTCGACATGCAGCGGCTGCGCGACGGAGAAGCGGACCCGGTCGGCGTCCGCAAAGACCCCGTCCTTCGCCAGTGCGACCTGGTAGGCGGTGCTTTCGAGCGAACCGCCGGAAATCGACAGCGCCTCTCCTTCACCCGCGCGGGTGCGGGCGGCGGTGGCGGACGCATCGAGGCTGAAGCTGCCGAACGACAATTCGACGCCTGCGGTGGCGGCGTAGGTTTCCGAACCGGCACCGAACGTCTCGCGGTCGAGCGACTGAAGGCCGAGCACGGCGTTCTCTTCGTCGAGCCAGGTGATGTCGCCGGACAGCGCGATGGCCGGGGAGACGCTGTAGCGCGCGCCGACCGTCATGGCCGAGGCGCGGTAGGTGTCGAGCGGCGTGAAGTTCGCGCGCAGGGCCCCGCCAAGCTCGGTAAAGCGGTTCGCCTCGAAATCGCGGCGGCTGGCGCCGAAGCGCAGGTCGAGCCCGTCCGCCATCTGCATCTGGGTGCCGATAAAGGCGTCGCCGGACGCAAGGCCGAGAACGGGGTTCACACCGCCGGTCAGAAGGTCGGTATCGTTCGGCGAGGCCAGCGTTTCCGTGCCGCTGATCGCCAGCGCGCCGGAACCGGAACCCACCGTCAGCTGGAGCGCGCCGTCGGCACCGGCCAGCGAGACCGCGGTCTCGACATTGGCGCCGCCCTCGGAGCGGAAATAGGCGCGGGTCGGCGCCATCGAGAAGCTGACGCTGAGGCCGCCGCTCGTCTTCATCGCCGGCGTTCCGAAGGAACCGAAGCCGAACACGCCCTGCTCGACCGGCTCACCGGCCAGCCGCGGCGCAAAGCTCGTCAGACTGAAGTCGGTGAACATGTTCTGGAACGCCTCGTCCGTGCCGCGGTCTTCGGCAACCTGCGACAGGGTGCTGAGCGAGAGCGGCATGACGAAGTCGCGGTAGGTCGAGCCGATCTGCTCGAACGCAGTACGCGTCCCGCCGACGGGACGCCAGGACGCCATCCGGTCGTTCGACAGATTGCCGGTGCGGCGCATCTCGAAAATCGTGCGCGAGCGCGCGAAGGGGCTGACCGTCAGCGTGCCGTCATCAAGCGGACGCTGGGAGGCGGCGATGTCGAGGAGGCCGTGGCCATAGACCTCGTCCACGCCCTCGGCGCCCAGATCGCGGGCCGAGCGGAAGATGATCTCCGCGGATTCGGCGGGACGGTCCTGCAGCCACGGCCAGCGGCTGTGCAGCAGCGCGACCGCGCCCGTCACCATCGGCGCGGAGACCGACGTGCCAGAGGCGATCAACAGGCCGCCCTCGCCATCGGCAACGGTGATGCGCTCACCCGGAGCCACCAGGAACCGGTCCATCAGGCTCGATCCGGCGGTGCAGGCACCGCCCGTTGTCAGGCAGGCGCTGCCCGGCGTGTTGGAGAAATCGGAAATCGTGCCATCGGTCGAAACCGAGCCGACAAAGATCAGATTGTCGTACTTGCCGTCCCAGGCGATGTTTTCGGTCTGGGCAACGCCGTCATTACCGGCGGCCTTGACGATCACCGCGGAGGCGAGATCGCTGTGCGTCAGGACGTCGGCCCATTCCGGCGCGACGATGTAATTCTCAACACCGAGCGACATGTTGATGACGCTCGCGCCCTGACCTGCGAGGGCAAGCAGGCCCTGTTCGGAATCGTCGAAGTTCGTGCTTTCGGTGTCGTCGAACGGGTTGAAGGTCGCGAGGTCCGCGCGCTGCGCGATACCGCTGACGCCGAAGCCGAAGCGGCCGCCGACGATCAGACTGGCAACGCCCGTACCGTGCGGTTCGAAATGCGTCGAAATGCCGTCGGCGAAGGTCACGGCGTCAAGAACGTCCGCATTGCCGGCGACGGTGAAATCGAGAAGGCCGACCGTCACGCCCTCACCCGCGCCCGCCGCGGCGGAGACGACCGGCGAGAAGCGGGTGCCCGCCAGCCAGTGATCGATCAGGTTCGGACCCGCGACGGGCTGCGCCGTCGGGAACACGTCCGTCATGCCGTCGACGGGAATGATGAAGCCGTAATAGGGCGCGACTTCGCCGTCGACCGGGATGATGAAGCCGTAATTGGTGCCGACCTCGTCCTCCGACAGCACCCGATATTCGCCGTCGACCGGAATGATGAAGCCGTAGTCCGGAATGATGTAGCCGAACTGCGGGTTGGCGAGGCCCAGGTCGACACGCTCATCGCCCTCGACGGGGATGATGAAGCCATAGTCGGGCAGGATCTCGTCGAGACCCGGCAGGATCGAGCCGTAATTCTCGGTCACGCCGTCCACCGGAATGATGAAGCCGTAACGATTCTGGACGCCGTCAACCGGGATGATGAAGCCATAGTCGGCCACAACCTGGGTCTCACCGACCGGGATGATGAAGCCGTAATCCGGATCGACATCACCGATCACAGGGATGATGAAGCCATATTCCGGGATGATCTCGCCGGAGACCGGGATGATGAACCCATAGTTCGGATCGACATCGCCCTCGACGGGGATGATGAAACCGTAGGAGCCGGTCAGGCCGCCGCCCTCAACGGGGATGATGAAACCGTACTGGCCCGCAATATCCTCGTCGGCGACGGGAATGATGAAGCCGTAGGCCCCGTTTACGTCGCCCTCTGCCGGAATGATGAAGCCATAGTCGGTCGTGATGTCGGCCGCGCCGCCCTGGACCGTCCCGTAGACGCCGTGGTGATCGCTGCCATCCACCGGGATGATGAAGCCGTAAGCCTCTGACAGGTCGCCGTCGACCGGGATGATGAAGCCGTAATCCGGGGTGGCATCGCCGCCAACGGGGATGATGAAGCCGTAATTGCCCTCAACGTCGCCATCGACCGGGATGATGAAGCCATAGTCGGCGCGCACATCATTGTCGTCGACCGGGATTATGAAGCCATAGTCGCCCGCGAGCGGACCATCCACCGGGATAATGAAGCCGTAGTCGGTGCCAACCTCGCCCTCCACCGGGATGATGAAGCCGTACTCGCTGCCAACATCGCCGCCGACGGGAATGATGAAGCCGTACTGGCCGTCAATGCCGCCCTCGACCGGGATGATGAAGCCGTATTCGCCCTCAAGATCGCCGTCCACGGGGATGATGAAGCCATAGTCGCCGGCAATCTCGCCCTCGACCGGGATGATGAAGCCGTAGTCGCCCTCGACGCTGCCTCCGACAGGAATGATGAAGCCATATTCGGGCGCGACGTCGCCGCCCACGGGAATGATGAAGCCGTACTGGGTATCGACATCGCCCTCGACCGGGATGATGAAGCCATAATCGGCGGCAACATCGCCCTCGACGGGGATGATGAACCCATAATCCGGGTTCACCGTCGCATCGACCGGGATGATGAAGCCGTATTCGGTCTGGACGTCACCATCGACCGGGATGATGAAGCCGTAATTGCCTGTCAGGTCACCGGCCTGCGGGGTAATCACATTGGAGCCCCCGCCCGTGTTCGCAGCGGCAGTCGTCGCGCCGACAGCCAGTGTGGCTGCGATGGCTCCAGCGGCAGTGCGCGTCATCAAGTTGCGGTTCATCATGTCAGTCCTACGGATTCAATCAAATCAACTATGCCCCATAAACAAGCGGCATTCAACTTTTGCTCCAATTCAGATGCATCCGATTCGCGGACGCGAAAGTCATGATAACATTCAGACTTTCTTTACCTTCGTCGAACCTGCCCCCCTTTCATCAGCGAGTCCAGATGCTTGTCGAGGTCATTGCGCGCCCGAATACAGCCTGAACTACATTCACCGTGGACTATGTTTTGCTTTGGGCCGTGACAAATAAGAGACGAGCCGATCCGCGCCTTTACGCCGTATTTTAACATACATCAACAAGTGAAGGCGAATCGTTGTGGTCCGGCAACGGTCCTGTCTCGGCAAACCGGCCTGGCGGACGGTGTCCCCGGCGCTGTCCCTTCCCATCCCCCGCGCCGCCGATTAAGCGCCCTGTCCATGACCCAGTTCGACCTGACCGAAGACCAGCGCGCGATCCAGGAAACGGCGCAGCGCTTTACCGAAGACCGCATCACGCCCCACGCGGCCGAATGGGATGAAAAGCATATCTTTCCGGTGGATACGATCCGGGAGGCCGCGGCGCTCGGCTTCGGATCGATCTATGTCAGCGAGGAAGCGGGCGGTATCGGCCTCGGCCGGCTGGAGGCGGCGCTGATCATGGAGGCGATGGCCTATGGCTGCCCCTCGACCAGCGCCTTCATCTCGATCCACAACATGGCGGCCTGGATGATCGACCGGTTCGGGTCAGAAACAGTCAAGTCGAGATACTTGCCGCAACTTGTGACCATGGAAAACATTGCTTCCTATTGTCTCACCGAGCCAAGTAGTGGGTCGGACGCCTCGGCCCTGAAAACGAGTGCGCGGGACGCGGGCGATCACTATGTGCTGAACGGTTCGAAGCAGTTCATTTCCGGTGCCGGGCAGAACGAAATCTACGTCGCGATGGTCCGCACGGGCGAGGATGGGCCAAAGGGCATCAGCTGCCTTGTCATTGAGAAGGACATGGACGGCGTCAGCTTTGGCGCGAACGAGAAGAAGCTGGGCTGGCATTCGCAGCCGACGGCGCAATTGGTCCTCGAGGATGTGAAGGTGCCTAAGGACAACCTCGTCGGCGCGGAAGGCGAAGGTTTTCGGATCGCGATGATGGGGCTCGACGGCGGGCGGTTGAACATCGGCGCCTGCTCGCTCGGCGGCGCACAGCGGTGCCTGGACGAGGCGGTGGCGTACACCAAAGAACGCCAGCAGTTCGGCAAACCCATCGCGGAGTTCCAGAACACGCAGTTCATGCTGGCCGATATGGCGACCCGGGTCGAAGCCTCGCGCGCGCTTCTCTACACGGCGGCGGCGAAGGTCACGGCGAACGCGCCCGACAAGACGCGCTTCGCGGCGATGGCGAAACGCTTCTCGACCGATGAATGTTCGGCGGTGGTGAACGACGCGCTGCAGCTGTTCGGCGGCTATGGCTATCTGCAGGACTACCCCATCGAACGCTTCTGGCGCGATCTGCGCGTGCACTCGATCCTGGAGGGCACGAACCAGATCATGCGCATGATCGTGGGCCGGGATTTGCTGCGGCAGTAGCCGGATACCGCACTCTCCTCGTCAATCCCGCGCAGGCGGGACTCCATCTCCTGACGCGGAGCCTTGGTCAGCTTTCCGGAGGTGGATCCCGGATCACGTCCGGGATGACGGACTAAGTTGATGACGGACTAAGCTACGGACGCAGATAGGAGTGAGTTGAATGACCTACGAAACCATCAAGGTCGAGCGGCGCGGGGCGGTGACGCTGGTGACGTTCGACCGGCCGAAGGCGTTGAATGCGCTCGCGAATGCGGTGCTGGCGGACCTGACGGATGCCTTCCGCGCCTATGACGCCGACGACAGCCAGCGCTGCCTGGTGTTGACCGGGTCCGACCGGGCCTTTGCCGCGGGGGCGGACATTAAGGAAATGGCGCCGCAGTCGTTCGGCGACATGTACGGCGATAATTACTTCGCGGGCTGGGAGAATGTGACGCGGACGCGGAAGCCCTGGATCGCGGCGGTTGCGGGCTATGCGCTCGGCGGCGGCTGCGAGGTCGCGATGATGGCCGACACCATCGTGGCGGCGGACACGGCGGTCTTCGGCCAGCCGGAAATCAAGCTGGGCGTCATTCCCGGCATGGGCGGGTCGCAGCGGCTGACCCACGCCATCGGCAAGGCGAAGGCGATGGAAATGATCCTGACCGGCCGCAACATGAAGGCGGAGGAGGCGCTGGCGTCCGGGCTGGTGTGCAAGGTGGTGCCCGCGGATGCGCTGGTCGATGAGGCCATGGCGATGGCGGAGACGATCGCCGGGATGCCGCCGCTGGCTGCCATCGCCGCGAAGGAAGCGGTCAACGCGGCCTATGAAATGACGCTGGCGCAGGGCGTCAACTTCGAGCGCCGGGTGTTTCACGGGCTGTTCGGGACCGACGACCAGAAGGAGGGCATGGCTGCGTTTTCGGAGAAGCGTGAGGGGGTCTGGACGGGGCGGTAGGCCGGTTTCGTTGAGAAAGCGCGCCTTTCTGTCATCCTGAACTTGTTTCAGGACCCACGCGATGACAATTCGGCAAGGTACCACGCTTCACCAGCGTAATGGCGTGGGTCCTGACCTTCGTCAGGATGACAGCTTAGGGCACCCCCTGCCCCTATTTCTGCGCGGCGACCACCGCGCCGACGCCTGCGTTGCACGGCGAGGAATTGGCGCGGTAGTTGGAGCCCCAGCGGCGGTTGCCGCGGATGCCGACGTCGATGTGGAACTTGGTGCCGCGGTAAATGCCGAGGCCGGCCTCCAGCGCCGCACCGCGCCGGCTGTGCCAGTCGCACAGCTTCGCGACCATCTGGCCGCGCGATATGCCGGTGACATAGCCGTCAAACGCGCCGAACTGGCGGTGAACGCTCTTGCTGGCCCCGCCCGCGCAGGTGTTCAGATGTTGGTGGCGGTAGCCGGAGACAATCTCGACATCGCCGACCGCCGGGATGATCTCGTCGCGCAGGACGCGGAGACTGCCGAATGCACCCTCCCAGGTTGCGGGATCGGGAAGCTCATAGGGCTCCGCGCCGCACTCCTTCCAGCTGAGCGCCGTGCGCAGGATCTGGTGCGTCGGAACAAGGCCGAAAAGACCGCGCGCATCGAGTTCCGCCTCGAACAGCGAAACCCGTTCGGCGTTGCGACCCTGCGCCAGCCACGCCTGGTAATCGGTGATGGACGGCGATGCGGCAAGCGCGCCGGATGTCAACACAAATGCGGACACGCCCGCAACAATCGTCCTGAAGACCCCCCGGCCCATATGCTCGCCCTTCCCGCTCAACTGCCTGTCCAATATAGGGAAAGGTTGCAGGAATTGCGCGCCGCTTCATCGCGGGTTCGGGGCGGTTCGTCGGGTTAGGGCTTCGCGCCGGCCGCCTTCCACGTCGCCACGCGGTACCCGTAAGCGAGTAGGATTCCCGCGATGACGACCGCCGATACCGGTCCGAGCCACGCGCCGATCGCGTCATATTCCGAGCCCAGCCAGTAGCCGAGCCAGGCGAGCGCCGCGTCCCAGACGAAAACGCCCGCGGTCGTAAGCGGCAGGAAGACCTTCAGCGGCATCTCGAACAGACCGGCAGGCACCGAGATCAGCGTGCGGATGGTGGGGATGCAGCGCCCGACGCCAACCGCGAACCGCCCGCTGCCGTCGAACCAGCGATTGACGCGGTGAAAGTCCCTCTCGCTCATCGCCAGCCATCGCCCATGGCGGGACACCAGCGCCAGCAGCCGCTCTTCCCCGAACGCGCGGCCGACATAATACCAGACGGTCATGCCGACGACCGAGCCGAACGTGCCCGCCAGAATGACGCCCGTCATACTGAGATCGTCGCTGCTGGAGGCGGCATAACCGGCCAGCGGCATGATGACCTCTGACGGAATGGGCGGAAACAGGTTTTCCAGAAACATCAGGAAGGCGATTCCCGCATAGCCGAGGTCGTTGATGAGCTGTTCGATCCATGCTGTCATGGCACCTCAATGACTGGCGGCGGCGGAAGGTCCTTGTAGCGGGGCGAAGCGAATGGATCTTCGGTCGCCCATTGCCCGCCGGAACGTTTCACGATAAGCTTCTCCGCGTGAGCACAGCCATCCACGCTCGCACCATGGCCAGCTACAACCGCTGGCAGAATGAACTGGTCTTTGCCGCCTGCGAAACCCTTACCGAGGACGAGCGGCGCAAGGATCGCGGCGCATTCTTCCGGTCCATTCACGGTACGCTGTCGCAAATTCTCTGGGCCGATCATGTCTGGCTCGCCCGGTTCGACATCGGATCGAGACCGGATGTTCCGAAAACCGAGAGCGCTCGTTATGTCGAGGGCTGGACGGATTTGTGGATGCGCAGGCAAGCGACCGACGGTGACATCGATACCCTGACCGCAGGGCTAAGCGACGAAGCGGTCGCCGCCGACCTCAGATTCTTCAGCGGCGCGGCTGGCAAGGAGATTGCCATGCCCGTCTGGATCGTCCTGACCCATCTCTTCAATCATCAGACGCATCACCGCGGACAGGTCCATGCGATGCTGACCGCGGCAGGCGCGCGGACAGAGGACACGGACCTGTTCCTGATGCCGCGTGAGCGCTGGCCCCGCGCCTGAGTCGACGGTCTGGAAAGAATTACTCGCGGAAGGCGGTCTGGCTGAGGCGGGTGATGGGGCGCAGGACATAGCTGATGATCGTCCGCTTCTCGCCGAGCAGGTTGACGTCGGCGACCATGCCCGGTCCGATCTGCAACTCGTTGCCATAGCGGTCAATGATCGCCTCGCCGAGGGTCTCCACTTCGACCTCGTAGAAGGTTTCTCCGGTGCGTTCATCGACCGTGGAATCCGGGCTGATCGTCACGACCTGACCCTCAAGGCCGCCATAGACGGTGGGGTCGTAAGCCGTGATGTTCACCTTGGCGGCCTGACCGATCGACACGAAGCCGATGTCCTTCGGATTGATGCGCACCTCGACGATCAAGGCATCGCCGGACGGTACCATCTCAACGAGGGGTTCGCCCGGCGAGACCGATCCGCCCACGGTCGATTTCAGCACGCGGTTGATGCGGCCCGTCAGCGGCGCGCGCACCGTGGTGCGGTCAACCCGGCTCTGCAGCGCGGGAAGCTGGCGCCGGCGGGCAACCATGTCGCCCTGCGCGGCGGCGAGTTCATTCGCCGCGCGGGAGCGCCAGTCCTGGCGCTGCTGGTTGAGGCGGGAGCGCGCCTCCGTCACCCCGGCCTGTGCGCGGGTAAGGCTGGCGGCAGCGGCGGCCACCTCGCTTTGTGTTACCGCTGCGCGCGATTCGGCCTGGATCAGGGAAAGGCGCGGTTCGATCCCGCGCTCCACCAGCGGGCGAAGGATCTCAAGCTCACGCTGCGCCGCCTCCGCAGCGGACCTGCGCGCGGCGAGCGCCGCCTCCGCTTCCGTCACGGCGCGCTCGGCCTGCTGGACCCGGGCTGCATTGGCATTGGTCAGGCTGGCGAGGTCGGCCATGCGGCTGGCGTAGAGTGAACGCTCGATCTCGACCTGTTCCCTCAACGCGACATCGCTGCTGGTCGGGAAATTCGGCTGGCGGCCCGCCACTTCGGCTTCAAGCCGGGCGATCTTGGCCTGCAGCGCATCGACGCTGACCTGGTTCGAATCTAGGTTGGCGCCCGTTTCCGTCGGGTCGAGCGCCATCAGCGGATCGCCCTCGTCCACCACATCGCCGGAGGAGACGAAGATCTCCTTCACGATCCCGCCCTCCAGGTTCGACACGACCTGAAGCGAGGAGGAGGGAACGACCCGCCCCTGCCCGCGGACGGAAACGTCCAGCTCGGTCAGGCTGGCCCACACGACAAACGCGATGACGATGAAGATGACGAAGATCAGCAGGAACTTCGAGGCCGATGTCGGCTCAAGCGCCACCAGACGGTCCTCGAGCCGGGGGCCATGCTCGGCGGCCGCGGGCGTCATCTCGACGGTGGGCTGCTGGTCCGGCGTTTCGGGAAGGCGGGGTTCGGTCGCCATCAGGACTTCCCTCCGGCCTTGATATTGGCCTTGATAAGACCGTCAGGCTGTTTCGGCGCGGCCTTCTGGTCTTTGGGTGCGCTGGCCGCCGGCTGGGCGCCGCCCTGCTGCTGCGCCTGGGCAGCGCGCGCATCCTGTTCGATCAGTTTCAGCACCTGGTCACGCGGTCCGTCGGCAATCACCTTCCCCTTGTCGAGCAGGATGATGCGGCTGACGAGCGCGAGGAAGGGCGGCCTGTGCGTGACGACCATCATCGTGCGGTCGGTCAGTTCGGCATGCAGACGCTTCAGCACCTGCGCTTCGGTCTGGTTGTCCATCTGGCTGGACGGTTCATCGAGGAGGATGACCTGCGGTTTACCGGCGAAGGCACGGGCGAGCGCGATGGACTGTCGCTGGCCGCCCGACAGCCCCTCCCCCCGGTCGGCAAGGCGGCGGTCATAGCCGTTGGTGATGTGCTGCATGAAGCCGTGCGTGCCGGACAGCGTCGCCGCGCGCAGCATCTCGTCATCGTCGACGTCGTCGCGGCCAAGCGTGATGTTGTCGCGCACCGTGCCGGAGAGGAGCACGGTTTCCTGCATAGAGGAGCCGACCTTCTCCCGCAGCGTATCGGGGTCGATCTGGCGCACGTCTAGCCCGTCGATGAGGACGGTCCCCTCCTCCGGCTCGAACAGGCCGAGGACAAGCTTGGCGATCGTCGACTTGCCGGAGCCGACCCGGCCAAGCAGCGCGACCTTCTCGCCGGGGTTGATCTTGAAACTGACGCCGTCGAGCGCCTTCTCCGCCGTGTCGGGATAGCGGAAGCTGACGTTGCGGAACTCGATCTCGCCGCGCGGGCGGGCCAGCTTGAAGGCATTCTCGCGCGGCCCCTCGATCGGCGTGTCCATCAGCGCATTGATCTGGCGATAGGCCTGGCGCGTGGTGGTCATGCGGGACAACAGGTTCGCGATCTGCCCCAGCGGCGCAACGGCGCGTCCCGACAGGATCGAACAGGCGATGATGCCGCCCATCGACAGCTCGTTGTTGGCGATCTGGAACACGCCGACGATGACAACGCCGCCATAGCTGATCATCTGGGCGGACTGGGCGAAGGTCGTCGCGATGTTCGACACGAGACGCTGGCGCAGCGACACCGAGCTGTGATCCTCGATGGCCGCCATCCAGCGCCCGCGCAGCAGCTTGCCCGCGCCGGAGGTCTTCACGGTTTCGAGGCCGCCGATGGCCTCGACAAGCACCGTCTGCTTCAGAAGACCTTGGCTCATGCCTTCTGCGCTCAACCGGTCCATCGACGGGTGGGTGAGATAACCAGCCAGAATCACAAGCGGGATCATGGCCAGCGGCACGAACACGACCGGTCCGCCAATGATCGCGATGACGGCGAGCGTGATGAAGATGAACGGCACATCCACGATGGCCGTGATGGTCGCGCTGGCAAAGAAATCGCGCAGCGTCTCCAGCTCCCGCATCAGCCCGGCGAGCGCACCCGTCGATCCGCGTTTCGCATCCAGGCGGATCTTGAGGAGCTGCTGAAAGACCGTCTGGCCGATGTCGCGGTCGATGGCGGCGCCTGCCAGATCGGTGAAATAGGCGCGCAGCATCTTCAGGATGAAATCGAAGATGATGACGATGCCAAGGCCGATGGCGAGCGCGATCAGGCTTTCGATGGCCTCGTTCGGAATGACGCGGTCATAGACCGTCATCGTGAACAGGCTCGTCGCCAGCGCGAAGATGTTGATGAAGAACGCAGCGAGGGCGACGCGCATGTAAACCGAACGGTTCTTGCGCATCGGCTTCATCAGCCAGTCGGCAAAGCGCGGCGCCTTGCCCCTAAAATCCATTTCAGCCGACACGGCTAACTTCCCCCAATTGGCCTAGCGGCGCGCCAGCGGTTCGGCGCGCTCGATATCGAGCGCTTCGAGCAGACGCCCCGTGCGGGCCAGAAGCACATAACGGGCGGCGTCGCGCTCCGTCAGCGTCTGTATGTAGCGGCCCGCGACCGAAAAATAAGTGTCCTCGGCCTGAAGGACATCGAAAAGCGACCCGCGCGCGGCGCGAAAGCGTTCCGCCAGCACATCGCGCGTGCGGCGGGCGGCGATGTAATTGTCGGCAAGCGCGGCGAGTTCGGCATCGAGGGCGCGAACGTCGGCCCAGGCGATGGCGGCGTCGCGCGCGGCCTCTTCCTCCACGGCCTCGGCGCGGGCGAGGGCGGCGTCGGCGCGGGCCACGGCGCTGTCGGCGCGGGCGAAGCGGCCGGAGAAGAACTCCTGCGTCACCTGAAGCTCCGCGCGCACGTCGTAGCTGTCCCCGGGATCCTCGTCGAACAGGCCGTAATAGCCGCCGCGCACACCGAGCGAGGCCTGCGGCAGGCGCTCCGCCTTCGCAGCGCGGCTGTCGTCGTAAACGGCGTTCGCATTCTCGCGCGCCGCCTCCACCATGGGCGACACCCGGGCCAGATAGGTGGCCATGTCGAGGCTGAGGTCGGGAAGGCCCGGGTCGGGCGCGCGCAGGGTACCGGGCGGCGGCGGCATACCGATCAGCTCGCGGTAGCGCGCCTCCGCCGAGGCAAGCTGGCGGCGGAACCGGGCGAGGCTGGCGCTCGTCAGCGCAATGGAGCTTTCCGCGCGGGCCAGATCGCCGGGCGCGTTCACGCCGCTGTCGATCCGTTCCTGGATCGAGGCGAGCGCAGCCCGCTGATTGACGAGAAAGACGTCCGACAGATCGACGAGCGCACGGAAAGCGAACACGTCGTACCATGTGGCGATAGCGGCGAGCGCCACGCGCTCCGCCTCGGCATCGACCGACAGCATTGCGCTTCGGATCCGGTGCGAGCCCGCCTCGATCCGGGCAGACGTCGCGCCGAAGTCGAGAACTGTCTGGCTGACCCCAAAGGTCGCGTCATAGCGGGACTGCGACCGCGCGCTTTCCAGAACGTTGTCGGGGTCGTTCTGAAACTCGCGGGCAATCGACTCGCGGGCGGCAAAGCCGACCTGGACATCAGGGATCAGTCCAGCGCGCGCTTCATCCTTGTCCGCTTCCGCGACCCGCGCCCCGGCCTCGGCTTCGGAAACGGATGGGTTGCGCGCAACAGCGGTGCCAATGGCTTCGCGAAAGACAGCCATGGACTCGTTGCGGCTGCCCAGCAGCAGGACCGGGTCGGTGTCCCGGTCGATGGACAGCGGCTCGCCGCTCGCTTCTGGCAGCGCAAGCAGGCCGCCGACAGTCTCCGCGGCGTCCTGAGCGGCGGCGGGCGCTATAAACGCGAAGGAGGATGCCGCGAACAGCAGCAGCCGGTGAATAACCATGTCGAGGGTTCCGTCAGTCCCGGAAATCACTTGTGAGCCCGCCCCCATAGCCTGAAACGGGGTCAGTTCCAATTCCCCCTATCAGAAATGGTCCGCCCGCATGCGTTCTCCAACCCTATTCGTCGAGATCGAGCGATTTCCCACGCAGGGTGCCTTCACAATTTCCCGCGGCGCGAAACATCATGTCGACGTGGTGACCGTGCGCCTGAAGCGCGGCGCGCATGAAGGTCGCGGCGAGGGTACGGCTATTTACTATCGCGGCGATAGTGCAGAGGTCGCCGCCCAGCAGGTGCTCGCGCTGCATGACGACGTCGCGGGCGGCATGACGAAGGCGGACGTGCAGGATGCGCTGCCCGCGGGCGCGGCGCGCAACGCGCTCGACGCAGCCTTCTGGGACCTGGAGGCGAAGGAGAGCGGCACGCCGGTGTGGCGAACGATCGGCCTGCCGAAGCCGCAGCCGCTCCTCACCGCCTACACGATCTCCACAGGCGAGCCCGAGGTCATGGAGGCCGCCGCGCGCAAGGCGGCGAACCGCGAACTCCTCAAGGTGAAGCTGGCGGGCGAAGGGGATCTGGAGCGTGTCGATGCCGTACGGCGCGGCGCGCCCCATGCCCGCCTGATCTGCGACGCGAATGAGGCATGGACCGGGTTCGACGTGGCGGCAATGGCGACCGAACTGCTGCCCTACCGCGTGGAACTGATCGAGCAGCCCTTTCCCGCCGGTGAGGACGCCCAGCTCGACCATGTGCGCTCGCCCATCCCCCTCTGCGCCGACGAGAGCCTGCACGACCTCGAAAGTCTCGACGCCTGCCTGGGACGCTACGACTTCATCAACATCAAGCTCGACAAGAGCGGCGGTTTGACAGAGGCGCTGCAGCTGGTCGAGGGAGCGCGGGCGGCCGGTATCGGCATCATGACCGGCTGCATGCTGTCCACATCGCTCGGCATCGCGCCCGCTTTCTTCGCCGCGATGAACGGCCAGTATGCCGACCTCGACGGGCCTCTGCTCCTCTCAAAAGACCGCGCCGACCCCCTGCGCTTCAGCGGCAGCGACGTCTTCCCGCCCGAACGGGCGCTCTGGGGCTGAGGCATGCCGCCCGACAGCGAACTGGAGACGACCGTCGCCGACTGGCGATTGGAGAACCTCAGGCTTCTTGCCGAGACACCGACAAGCCACGTCTACCGCGCTACCCGCGACGGCAAGGATTGCGTTCTGAAGGTCTTTACCGACTTCGGCCGGACTTATGAGGGGCTTTCAGGCGTTGCGCTTGGTCTCTTCTGCGGACGCGGAGGGGTCGACGTCCTTGCGCACAGCCCGGCTGCGCTCCTGCTCGACTATCTGCCCGGCCCCGATCTCGGCTCGGTGATCACGGAACATGGCGATGATGAGGCAGCGCGGCTTGCCGCGTCTCTGTTGTCCGACCTGCACACACCCGCCCTGCCCGCACCCGCCCTGCCCACCGGTGCCGATTTTCCGCAGCTTGGAGAGCGGTTTCTCGCGCTGAACCGCGACGGTCCACCGGAACTGGCGGGGTTAATTACGAGGGCGCGTGAAGTTGCGAGCGATCTGCTGGCCGCGCCGGGCCCGCAAGCCCTCCTCCACGGCGATCTGCACCATCAGAATATCCTGCGGGCGGGCGACGGGCGCTGGCGGCTGATCGACCCGCAGCCGATCATAGGCGAGCGCACCTATGATGCTGCCAATCTGCTGAGCAATCCGCGCGACAATCGGTGCCTGATAGCCGACCCCGAGCGGATCAGGCGCCATGCCCATCTCTATGCACGCGCGCTGGAGACCGACCCGAACCGAATGATCGCGTTCGGTTTCGTGCACGCCTGCGTTTCGATCTGCTGGTCGCTGGAAGACCAGACGTCCGTCCACGAGCGCCCCGCCGCGGCGGCAACCATGCTGGCGCTGCTGTGACGGCCCGGCACGAAAAAACCGCCCGGCCCAAGGAGGGCGAGGCGGCCTTTCGTCATGCAGGCTTCTGACGGCCCGCTGTCAGAGGCTTCGGCGGTTACGCGGCGAAGCGGGTCTCGGTCTGGTGTTCGCGCGCCTCTTCAGAGGCGGTGTCGTTCCAGAGCGTCGAGGCCATTTCCTTCAGGAAGGAGCCGGTCCCGGCTTCCCAGAATTCGGCGCGGCCGAGGTCCATGCGAAGCAGCGTGACCTTCGGATCGTCCTTGCCGCCATCGAACCAGGCGCTGACCATCGGCGACCAGAACTTGTCGATCTTCGTGCGGTCATTGTCGATCACGAGGCGACCGTGGATCGAAGCGAAGAAATCATGGCCCTTCGCGCTGTAGCTGACCACGGCATCCGTCGAACCGGACTGAAGGCCCTTAACGAATCCATTGTCGCTCGAGGTGAAGAAATACAGGTCATTGCAGTAGTCATCGTCGAACTGAGCCGTCATCGGCTGGCTGTGCGACCGGTCACTTCCGGAAAGGGCCAGCATGACAAAGGGGCTGTCTTCGAGTTCTGACCAGAACTTCTTCTTGAAATCGATATCGGTCGTCATGGAGCATTCTCCTATGCATTTGATTGCGTATGTCTTTTCAACGGAGAGACCGTAACTTTGTTCCGGATAGTTGGCGGTCTATTCTCTTGGCGGAATGTCGCACCCAAGGGGTTCTCCCAGCGCACGAAAAAGGGGCGGTGCCGCAGCGACCGCCCCTTTCATGCGAACAGCAACGCTGGCTGCTAGAGGACTTCGAAAATCCCGGCCGCGCCCATGCCGCCGCCGACGCACATCGTGATGCAGACATATTTCACGCCGCGGCGCTTGCCCTCGATCAGGGCGTGGCCGGTCATGCGGGCGCCGGACATGCCGTAGGGGTGACCGATGGAAATCGCGCCGCCATTCACGTTCAGCTTCTCCTGCGGAATGCCGAGCTGGTCGCGCGAGTAGAGCACCTGTACGGCGAAGGCCTCGTTCAGTTCCCACAGGCCGATATCGTCCATCGTCAGGCCGGTCGCCTTCAGGACCTTGGGTACGGCATAGACCGGGCCGATGCCCATCTCGTCCGGCTCCAGACCGGCAACAGCCATACCGACATAGCGGCCGAGCGGCGTCAGGCCCTTCTTCTCTGCGACCTTCGCCTCCATCAGGACCGACGCCGATGCACCGTCCGAAAGCTGGGAGGCGTTGCCGGCGGTGATATAGTCGCCGATCACGGGCCCCAGGCCCTTCAGCCCCTCCAGCGTGGTTTCGGGGCGATTGCCCTCATCCTTCTCGAGCGTCACCTTTTGCTCGATAATCTCCTGCGTTTCCTTGTTCTTCAGTTTCACCGTGCTGGGCAGCGGGACGATCTCGTCGTCGAATTTCCCGGCTTCCTGCGCGGCCGCCGTGCGCCGCTGCGATTCGAGCGAATATTCGTCCTGCACATCGCGGCTGACATTATAGCGCTTGGCGACGATTTCCGCGGTCTGCAGCATCGGCATGTAGATGTCGGGGTGCATCTCGACGAGTTCCGGGTCCGCGCCGACGCGCATTTCCGGCGTCTGGACCATCGAGATTGAATCGACGCCGCCGCCGACACAAACGTCCATATTGTCGACGATGATCTGCTTGGCGGCCGTGGCGATGGCCATCAGGCCCGACGCGCACTGGCGATCGAGCGACATGCCCGACACGGTGACGGGCAGACCGGCGCGCAGCGCGGCGAGACGGCCGATATTGCCGGCCTGAACGCCCTGCTGCAGCGCGGCGCCGATGACGACATCATCAACCTCGGCCCCATCGATCCCGGCCCGCTCGACGGCGTGTTTGATGGCGTGCCCGGCGAGCGTCGGCGAGGGCGTGGCGTTGAAGGCGCCGCGATAGGCCTTGCCGATGGGCGTACGGGCAGTGGAAACGAGGACGGCGTCGCGCATGTTTGTTCTCCTTTTGTTGCTGCCTTCAGACTTAGCCGCGCAGACGTTCAGACGTAAAGGGCCGATCCGCCCTGAACGCTGATCAGACGTAGGTCAGCGTGATCCATTCGGCCTTCAGGGCTGGTTTGTCCTCGCCTTCGATCTCGACGGTGACGTCGTAGACCGCCTGCAGGATGCCCTTGCCGCGCTCCTTGGCCTCCTGGACCTTGAAGTTCGCGCGGATGCGCTTGCCGGACTTAACAGGTGCCATCAGGCGGATTTTGTTCGCGCCGTAGTTCACGCCCATCTTCGTGCCCTCGACCGGCGGCAGCACCGAATAGGCCAGGACCGGCATCAAGCTGAGCGTCAGGAAGCCGTGCGCGATGGTCGAGCCGAACGGGGTCTGCGCCGCGCGTTCGGGATCGACATGGATGAACTGGTGATCGCCGGTGGCGTCGGCGAACTTGTCGATCACGTCCTGCGTGACCTCGAACCAGTCGGAGGTTCCGATGTCCTTGCCATCGCGGTTGACGAACTCTGCCGGCGTGATTGCTGCGACTGCCATTTGCTCCCCTTTCGGTGCCTGTTATGGCCTGTGTCTGTACCCACGCGTAAGGGCCGTTCCTACCTATGACCACCGCCAGCCTCGACGATTTCCTCCTCGATATGCGCGCCATGCACCGCGCGCCGGAGGCGGATGTCCTGCGTGGGCTGCTGCCGCATGCGCGCATTTCGGCCGAGGCGCGGCGGCGGGTCGAGGACACGGCGCTCGGCCTGCTCGCCGACATCCGCAGCGCGGAGGCGGACAGCTGGGTCGCGACCTTCCTGCACGAATACCGGCTGAATACGGAAGAGGGCGTCGCGCTCCTCGCATTGGCGGAGGCGTTCCTGCGCGTGCCGGACCAGCAGACGCGCGACCTGCTCATCGCGGACAAGATCGGCGATGCGGACTGGGGCAAGCACCGCTCGCAGAGCCCGTCGGCGCTCGTCAATTCCGCGACGTGGGGCCTTGTCGTAACCAAGGCGCTGGTCGGTGACGAAGCGAAGAAAACCGCCCTCACCCGCCTTGTGAACCGCACGTCGGAGCCGTTCGTTCGGCAGGCCGTCGCGGCGGCGATGAAGGTGATGGGCCGCGTCTTCGTCATGGGCCAGACCATCGACGAAGCGCTGGAACGCATGGACCGCCCGGCGCGGCAGGGCTTCACCGCCAGTTTCGACATGCTGGGAGAGGCCGCGCGCACCTACGAAGACGCGGAACGCTATTTCGGCGCCTATGCCCGCGCCATCGAGCGACTGGGGGCCTCGAACCGGAAGCGGGAACATTCGATTTCCGTGAAGCTCTCCGCGCTCCATCCGCGCTATGAGACGCCCCATGCCGACACCAGCGTTCCCGCGCTCGTCGACATGGTCGGCCAGCTGGCGCGGCGCGCGGCGGATGCGGGTATTTTCCTGACCGTCGATGCCGAGGAATCCGACCGGCTGAAGATCTCGCTCGACGTGATCGAAGCGGTTGCGCGCCAGCCGGGCGTGGCGGACTGGAACGGCCTTGGCATGGCGGTGCAGGCCTATGCGAAGCGCGCGCGTGCGGTCATTGGCTGGGCGGATACGCTGGGCGCGGAAACGAAACAGCAGATCGGCGTGCGCCTGGTGAAGGGGGCCTATTGGGACACCGAGATCAAGCTGACGCAGCAGCAGGGGCTGGACGGCTATCCGCTGTTCACGCGCAAGCCCGCGACCGACGTGTCCTACCTCGCCTGCGCGAAGGCGATGCTGGAAACGCGGAACCTGCGCCCGGCCTTTGCCAGCCACAATGCGCTGACCGTTGCGACGATCCTCGAATGGGCAGGCGAGCGGCGCGACTTCGAGTTCCAGCGCCTGCACGGCATGGGCGACGGCCTCTACGAGCGGCTGGTGCGCGACGAGGGGCATAGCTGCCGAATCTACGCGCCCGTCGGCGGCCATTCCGACCTTCTCGCCTACCTCGTCCGCCGCCTCCTTGAGAACGGCGCGAACTCGAGCTTCGTCCATCAACTCGCCGACGAAAATGTATCGGTCGCCGACCTTCTCGCCGACCCGGTCGAGAAGATCGAGGCCGTCGGCTGCACGCCGCACCCGGCGATCCCGCTGCCCGAAGACATTTTCGAACCCGCGCGCGCCAACAGCTTCGGCGTCGACCTCCATGATTCCGTCGAGCTGGCCGAGTTCGAAGCCGGAATCTGCTCCTTCAAGCTGCCCCCTGCACCCGCCGACGCTTCGGCCGCAGACGTCGCGCGCATGATCGACGACGCGCAGGCCGCCTTTCCCGCCTGGTCGGACACGCCGGTCGAAGCACGCGCGGCGGCGCTGGAACGCGCCGCCGACCGGATGCAGGCGGCCATTGTCCCGCTCTGCGCGCTTTGCGTCCACGAAGCGAAGAAGACCTATCAGGACGCGGTGGACGAGGTGCGCGAGGCCATCGACTTCCTGCGCTATTATGCCCGCCGGGCGCGGCTCGATTTCGCGCAGATCCCCCTACCCGGCCCGACCGGCGAAACGAATGTCCTCAGGCTCGAAGGACGCGGCGTGTTCGGCTGTATCGCGCCGTGGAACTTCCCGCTGGCGATCTTTACCGGACAGGTCGCCGCCGCGCTCGCCGCCGGGAACAGCGTCGTCGCCAAGCCCGCGCCGCAGACCCCGCGCATCGCCGACGCCGCGGTCGCGATCCTGCACGAGGCGGGGATTCCAGCGGACGCGCTGCACCTTGCCCTCGGCGGCGCGGAACCGGGCGCGGCGCTAACCGGCGACCCGCGCGTCATGGGCATCGCCTTCACCGGCTCGACCCGCACGGCCAAGGCCATCCAGCGCTCGATCGCCGCCGACGAGAGGCGCCCCATCATCCCATTGATCGCCGAGACCGGCGGCCTCAACGCAATGATCGTCGATTCCACAGCCCTTCCGGAACAGGTGGTGACGGACGTTGTCGCCAGCGCCTTTTTCAGCGCGGGCCAGCGCTGCTCCGCGCTTCGCCTGCTGCTGATTCAGGAAGACGTCTACGACCGCACGATGCGGATGCTGGCAGGTGCAATGGACACGCTCGTCGTCGGCGATCCCACTGACCCCGCCACGGACATCGGCCCCGTCATCGACAATGCGGCGCAGGACCGGCTGATGACTTACCGCGAAAAGGTCCGCGAGCGGTTCGTGCACCGCATCGACGTGCCTGACTTCGATACCTTCGTCCCGCCCACTGTCATTCGCATCGACGAGATCGAGGATCTGAAGGAGGAGTGGTTCGGCCCGATCCTCCACGTCACGACCTGGAAACAGGGCGACCTTGCAAAAACCATCGAGCGCGTGAACCGCCTCGGCTTCGGGTTGACGATGGGCCTGCACAGCCGCATCGCCGACGCAGCAGAGGAGGTCGCGGACCTTGCGCGTGTGGGCAATCTCTACATTAACCGCACGATGACCGGCGCCATCGTCGGCTCCCAGCCCTTCGGCGGCGAGCGCCTGTCCGGCACCGGCCCGAAGGCGGGCGGCCCCAACTACCTGCCGCGCTTCGCCGTGGAGCGAGCCGTCACCGTCGACACGACAAGCGCCGGCGGCAACGCCAGCCTCCTCAGCATCGACGCGACCTAGTGGTTCAGCCGGTTCCGCTGTTCGATCCGGCGCGCGGCCCAGGAAAAGGAGAGCAAGCCGCCACCCATCGCAAACAGCGCAACTGCTGCAACTTCAAGAATATCGATCAAACTCATCCTCGACCCTCCAGACATGTCACCGTTCGACGAACCATTGCCGTATTTAACTGCTCAACCTGTTCAGCAGTCAACGTTGGGTTCGGGGCCTCGTCCATAACATAATCATACGCCGCTTTGCAGCTCTCGTCCCCCGGTTCCGGAAGCTGAAGAATGATGATCCCCAAGGTCGTGATCATCGCCGCGCCAATTGCGCCGAAACCCCATTTTTGCGCTTTGTCCGACGTTGTCTCACCCACCGCGCGTCCTCCGTTTTGTGTCGCTGGCACACGGCACAAGCTCTCGATATGCAGAAATTACGCGCGTTCATAGCCTTGGGCCAGCGGCCCCCTACTCGATCCGCGCCCGTTCCGGCACCTCGCGCGGATCAACGGCTTTGCCGTCCGGCCCCGCGAGAAAACCCATCTGGGTCGGGTAGGCGAAGTCGATATCTTCGGCAGCGAAGCGCTCGGCCATTAACACCATGATCTCATGCCGCCGCTGCATCATCTCGTTATAATCCGCACTCTCCGAGAAGAAGACGAGCTCATAGTCGATGGAGCTGGCACCGAACTGGAAGGCGTGGACCCGGTCGAATGTCGCGCCGTGCACGTCCTCCACGATGGTCTTCACCATGTCCTGCACCTTTTGCAGCTGGGTGGGCGCGGTCTGGTAGATCACGCCGAAGTTGAGGACCACGCGCCGCCTCTGGAACAGCGCGTAATTCCTGATTTTGTCACCGAGCAGATGCGTGTTCGAGATCACCACCTGCTCACCCGACAGCGCGCGGACCCGCGTGGTCTTCAGACCGATGGCCTCGACCGCGCCGACGGTGTCGCCGAAGTGGATGGTGTCACCCTTCTTGAACGGCTTGTCGAAGATGATCGACAGCGCCGCGAACAGGTCGGCGAAGATACCCTGCGCGGCAAGGCCGATGGCGATGCCGCCAATACCGAAACCGGCGATCAGGGCGGTGACATCGACACCCAGATTGTCGAGGATCACGATCAGCGCGATGCCCCAGACGAAGATGTTGATGAACAGCCGGATGATGCCGATGGCGTTCACCAGCGTGGAATCCTCGTCTTCGGGCGTCTGGGCCTTGCGCTGGACGATGGCCAGCACGAATTCCCGCACCCAGATCGCGCCCTGCACGACCAGCGACACGGTAAAGACGAACTGGATGACGGCCTGGAACCCGTCGGGCGCGGCGGCCACGACCAGCATCACGATCTCTGCCGCCGCTGCGATCAGGAAGAAGCTGCGTGTCTTGTGGATGACGCGGGCGATGATCTCGCGCCAGCTATAGGGTTCCAGTTCGTCCGGGTGGCCGATCAGTCGCTTGATCCCCATCTGCAGGAGGTACAGCACAGCGTAGAGCGCGAACGCCGCACCGACATAGATCAGCGCGTCGCTGCTATCCTCGATCACCCAGCGCTCGATATCCTCGACGACGCGAAAACTGCTTTGTGTCAGCGCCTCGCCGCTTTCGGTCAGCGACGGTTCGCTCGTCTGGTCCTGCATGACTGCCCCTTGATATCCGGCTGTGCCCGCGCGGTTAGTCCTTGGTCAGAAAGTCGATCAGGCCGCGTTCATAGGAGGCGAGATATTTGCTCTTTCGCGGCAAGCGCAAGTCCGTTCCGGCAAGATCACCGGACTTCGCCGCGTCGATCAGCTTTGGATGGACATAGGATTTACGGCTGATGGTGATGGTGTTGCCCAGCCGCTCCGCCACCGGTTCCAGCATCGCCTTCAGCGTCAGGTCGCCCGCAGCCTTGACCAGTTCATAGTAGGCAATCGCGCTGGCGTGCCATGTACGAAAGTGTTTCGCAGTAAAGTCGTCGCCCGCATGGTCGCGGATATAGGCGTTCACCGCATCGGAACTGACGCCGTGCGCCTCGCCCCGGTCATCCGCCCACGCAAACAGGTGCTGACCGGGCAGGTCCTGGCAGCGGCGGGCGAGCCGCGCGAGCGAACCGTCGGACAGCTGCACCTCCCGCGCCTTCCCGCCTTTCCCGCGGTAGGATAGGTAAACGCGGTCGCCGCGGACGTCGGCATGTTCCTTCTTCAGCGTTGTCGCGCCGAATGCGCCGTTCGCCCTGGCATAGGTCCGGTTGCCGACGCGCAGCGCGCCGATATCGAGCATGCGCACCGTTGCCGCCGTCATGCGCTCGGCGCTGAGGTTGCGGCGGCGCAGGTCCGTGGCGACCTGCTTTCGAAGGGTGGGCAGGACCCCGCCAAACTCGGCGGTGCGCGCGAACTTCTCATGCTCCTTCGCTGCGCGGAAGTCCGGGTGGTACCGGTACTGCTTGCGGCCCCGGTCATCGCGGCCGGTGGCCTGCAGGTGGCCGTTTTCGCGGCAGCAGTACCAGACATCGCGGTAAGCGGGCGGGACGGCGAGCGCGTTCAGCCGTTCGATCGTCTCGTCGTCGCCGACAAGGGCTCCGTCCGGCGCGCGGTAGTCCCAGGCAAATGTCTCGGCATCGCCCTTCGCCTCGCGCAGGAAACCAGGTTCGGAATCATGTGAGTAAACGAGGCCGGAGGGAAGACGGGTCATGCTGCGGGGCAACGCGCCCCTTCTCCCGCCGTTCCGCATGCGCCCGTTCGGAACGCATGGCGGGCCTTCCCCGTTGGTCAAACATATTCATTGATAAACAGGAAAAATTTCATGACCGACGTTTCAGACAAGCGCTTCCTCATCATCTCCATGGACGGGTTCGAGAAGTCCGAACTGATGTATCCGCGATCCGAACTTCTCGATGCAGGCGCGGCGGTCGACGTCGCCAGCGCCGAGATGGGCGAGATCCGCTCCATGGAAGACCTGGAGTGGTCCGATTCGGTCAGCGTCGACAAGACCTTCGACGAGGTCTCTGCCGCCGACTATGACGCACTGATCATTCCGGGCGGCGTTCCGAACCCCGACAAGATGCGGAACAACGAGACGGCCGTTGCCCTGGTCAAGGCGTTTCGCGCGGCCGGGAAGCCCATTGCCGCCGTCTGCCATGCGCCGTGGATGCTGATCGAGGCCGATATCCTGCGCGGCCGCAAGGCGACGTCCTACCCGACGCTGCGTACGGACCTCGCCAATGCGGGCGCGGAGGTGCTGGATCAGGAGGTGGTGAACGACAACGACATAATCACCAGCCGCAATCCCGATGATCTGCCAGCCTTCGTCAACGAGATCCGTCGGGCCGTCGCCGCCTAGGCAGACCCTGAGACGTCAGGCCGGTGCCAGTTGGCCAGGCTCGCCCCGGCCCACCTGGCGCCGCTGCCGGCTCTTTTCCTCGATCTCCTTGGCAGCAAGCGCTGCACGCGCCGCCCGCTTCTCGCTCATCAGCGCGTTTACCGAAACGGTCAGCGCCATGATGTGCCAGAAGGGCGGCTGGAACGCGATGCCGACGAACAGCGATCCGGTCATATAGGTCGGCACGAAAATCGACGCGGCCCGGCCAAAGCTCATCGCCCATTCGAACAGTTCGCGTTCCGGGTCGTCCTCATCCATCTCGGCGTGGACTTTCTTGTTTTTCCGGTAGATGGACCGGGTCGTCAGGTAGAACATGAAGACGATCGTCATCCAGAGGAGGAACCCCGGGATGCCGAATTCGCCGAGCACCTCGAAATAGCTGGAATGGAAGCCGCGGCCCTGCTCGATGAAGGTCCTGCTGCTGACATCCATCGCCCCTTCGGTGCCGGTCCGGCTGACGACTTCCGTTTCGATCTTGCTCGTCTTGTTCACGTTGAAGCCGCCGCCGAGCATGTTCCCCCGCACATAGTCGATCGTCCACTCCCACATCGCCAGTCTTGTCGAGGCCGACATGTCGGTCGTCGGGTCGGTGATCGTCGACATCCGCTCGGTGAAGCTTTCCGGCAGGAAGGGAACAGACCCGATCCCCACGGCCGCAATCAGGCCCGCGATCAGCGCCTTCTTGCTGGACCGCCACCAGAAAATGACCGCCATGACAGCGATCGCGACCAGGCCGGTCCGCGCTTCGGTACCGATGGTGATGATCAGGAAGCTGAACGTGATTCCCGCCGCGATCAGGAAGGTCAGCTTCGACTTCTTGAAGAAGCCGTTATGTCCGTAAAACCACCAGAGCAGCGGGACGAACGCGGTCGCGACCGTGACGAGCGTGCTCTGTTCGTAAATCCCGGTGTTGTTGTTCACGAGCAGCGACAGCGTGCCGTAGCCTGAACTGCCGAGCGCCGTCTTCGCGCCCGCGGACACCGTAATCGCGGCGGTCGAGAACAGGATCACCGCCAGCGCCGCGTCGATCCGCACCCGTGTCGTCAGTACGAAGGGCAGGAACAGCGAGAAGGCCAGCGCCTTGAAAACCCAGTCCCATTTGACGGCCGCCGCCGCCGGTAACGCCGCCCAGCCAAATGTCGCCATCGTCTGGTAAATCAGCAAAAGCAGCAAAAGCGCCTGCAGCGTCGAAAAGCGGATGCGCTTGTCCTTGTCGAAGAAGATGAAAGCCAGCAGCGCGCCGACCCCCATGATCATCGCCACCGGCAGCTGCGAGAACACATAATAGGCCAGGCGCTGCGGCTGCAGGAAATCGATCCACAGATAGCCGAGCGCCATGAAATAGGCATAGCGAAAGCTGACCAGGATGAAGGTCAGCAGGAACAGGATCAGGAACAGGTCGCGCATCTAGCTTGCCCCGTCCGCACCGTCAGCACCGTCTGTCCGGTCGTCCGCGGCGGCCCTTGGCCGCCCGGGCCGCCGGATCGACGACTTGGTATCCGGCGTCTCGATCTTGATGGCGCGCCACAGGCACAGCCACATCGCTAGGTGCGCGAACAGGAGGGCGAGATTGTCTACCACGGCGCCGCGGAAACAAGCAGCATCCGGGCCGTCCGACAAGCCACCTTCGGTGCGGCTTGTGAACGCCCGTTTTTCGCCGCATAGAACGCGGCCATGACGTTGACGGTACACATCATCGCCGCCGCCCGCCCGAACTTCATGAAGGTCGCGCCGCTCTACCACGCGCTGGACCGCGATGCGGACTTCTCGCCTGTCCTGATCCACACCGGCCAGCACTATGATCCGAACATGTCGGACGACATCTTCCGCGACCTCGGCCTGCCGGAACCGGACCATCATCTCGGCGTCGGGTCGGGCACCCATGCGGAGCAAACCGCCGGCGTCATGGTCGCTTATGAAAAGATCGCGATGGATGCGAAGCCCGACTGGATCATCGTCGTGGGCGACGTGAACTCCACCGCCGCCTGCGCCATGGTCGCGGGCAAGCTGCACATTCCGGTCGTCCACCTGGAGGCGGGGCTGCGGTCCCGCGATCGCAAGATGCCGGAAGAACTCAACCGCCTCGTCACCGACGTGCTGGCGGACGTGCTCTGGACCCCCTCCCCCGACGGCGACGAGAACCTACGCGCAGAGGGCATCCCGACAGAGCGCATCACCCGTGTCGGCAACATCATGATGGACAGCTTCGAGATCATTCGCCCGAAGCTCGATGACGCCGATACGCCCGGCAAGATGGGCCTGACCAAGGGCGGCTACGGCGTCATCACCGCCCACCGCCCGTCCAACGTCGATACGAAGGAAGCGCTGACCGGCGTCGTTGCGGCGCTGGTGGAGGCGGCGAAGCGCCTGCCGCTCGTCTTCCCCGCGCACCCACGCACGACGGCGAAGCTCGACGCGTTCGGCCTGCGATCGACGCTGGAAGACGCGGGCATCACGGTCATCGAACCGCTCAGCTACCTGCCGTTCATGTCGCTGGTGAAGGACGCGCGCGTCATCATCACCGATTCCGGCGGGCTGCAGGAGGAAACGACCTATCTCGGCATTCCCTGCCTGACGTTGCGCCCGAACACGGAACGGCCCATCACGATCACGGAGGGCACCAACAAGCTGGTGACGCCCGAAACGCTGATCCCGGCACTCGACAAGGCGCTGGCCGCCGACGCGCCGCAGCCGCGCCGCCCGGAATATTGGGACGGACAGACCGCCGGGCGCTGCGTCGCCGACCTGAAGCGCCGCTCGGCCTGAACCGCTCCGGCCCACCCGCGTGAAGATCCTCCACGTTCTCGATCATTCGCTGCCGCTCCACAGCGGCTATTCCTTCCGTACGCGCGCGCTGATCGAGGGACAGAAGCGTCTGGGCTGGGATCCGGTGCTCGTCACCTCTCCGCGCCACAGCAGGAACGGGCCGAACCCTGAGGTCGCGGGCGGCCTGACCTTTCACCGCTCCGGAAAGGCCCTGCCGATCCCGCTACTCGGCGAGATCCGCGCGACATCGAAGGTCGTGAAGCGCCTGATCGCCGAGGAGCAGCCCGACCTCGTCCATTGTCACTCACCCGTCCTGACAGCGCTCGGCGCGCGCGGGCCGACCCGCAGTGCCGGCCTGCCGCTGGTTTATGAAATCCGCGCCTTCTGGGAGGATGCCGCCGTTGGCAATGGCACGGGCACCGAGGGCGACTTCAAGTTTCGCATGACGAAGACGATGGAAACGCAGCTCTGCCGTGACGCCGATGCCGTGGGCGCCATCTGCCAGGGGCTCCTTGACGACCTGAAAACGCGCGGGATCGATGAGGACAAGCTGTTCGCCATCCCGAACGCGGTCAGCCTGGACGAGTTCGGCGAACCGGAAGCCCCCGACCCGGACCTCGCCCGGTCGCTCGGGCTCGACGGCAAGGTTGTCATCGGCTTCCTCGGCTCCTTCTATGATTATGAGGGGCTCGACCACCTGATCGCCGCCCTGCCCGCCATCCTCGCCGAGGAACCGGATGCACGGCTGCTGCTGGTCGGCGGCGGGCCGCGCGAGGACGCGCTGAAGGCGCAGGCGGCGGACCTTGGCCTGGCGGACCGGATCGTGTTCACGGGCCGCGTGCCGCACGATCAGGTCGCGCGCTACTATGCACTCGTCGACATCCTCGCCTATCCGCGAAAGCCCATGCGGCTGACCGAACTGGTGACGCCGCTGAAACCGCTGGAGGCGATGGCGCAGGAGAAGCTGGTCGTGGCGAGTGACGTGGGCGGCCACAGGGAGCTGATCGAGGACGGCGTTACCGGCACGCTGTTCAAGGCCGGCGATCCGTCAGCGGCGGCGACGGCGATCCTCGGCCTTCTGAACCAGCGTGAGGACTGGCCTGCCCGTATCAGGACCGCGAAGGCTTGGGTAGCGGAAAACCGGACATGGGATCGCTCAGTCGCAAACTATATCCCGGTCTACGAGCGGCTGGTAAAGCCAAACCGTGCCTGAGAGTTACGACTGAAACTTGCCTTCGCGTATGAAGCAGTTCTCGCCGCGGTCCTTTACGAAGTCGCAAAGCGCCCGCGCATCGTCGGCAGTGTCAAACCGGCCCACCGACAGGCGGTGATAGACCGTTCCGTCGAGCGTCACCTTGCTACGCTTCGGCGTATAATCCGACAGCTCCGCCGTGCGCGATTTCAGGCCCCGCCAGTTGGCCTTCAGCGTGGTTGCATCGTGATAGCTGCCGAGCTGCACCACCCAGTTCCCGTCGCCGCTCTTTGGCAGCGCGGGCGCTTCAGGGGCGGTGTCTCGGGCCAGGTCGCCGATACCGAGATCGAGCTTCGGCGCACGGGGCGCAACGGTCAGCGCATTCGCCTTGACCAGACGCGGCGCGGCCACGGGGACTGGCAAAATGACGGCTTCCGGTGCGCGCTCGGCCAGCGCCGGCTCAGATGTTGCGGGTGTCTCGGCCTCAGCCGCGCCCTCATCGGTAGCGACGAGGACGGGCTGCGGCGTCGCAGGGACAACGGTCGGCGCGGCGCCGGCGACGAGCCCGCGCGGTTCGGGTTGCGGCGCGGCTGGCTGCGGCGACGCGAGCTGGGTCGGCGCGGGCACGATAACCGGCTCAACATAGGCCAGTGCCACCGGACGCCCGGCATCTGCCGCGACCGGCGCGATGTCGAGGATGGTCGCCATGCGCCACGCCGCGTCCTCGCTGGCCATCAGGGCGGCCCACTCGGCGACGCGCTGTTCGATGGCTTCGGCGTCGAGGTCGATGGCCGCCGTCAGGCGCGCCTCGCCCCAGCGGCCCGCCAGAGCCTGCGCCAGAGCCAGATTCTGGCGGGTGCGCGCGGTGGACTGGCCAGACCGGACGGCCCCCTCCAGCAGCGCGAGCCCGTGCGCCTCCTCGCCGAGAAGGACATAGGCGAGGCCGACATCGCCCGCCCGCGCCGACTCGGGATTTGCGGCATCGAGATAGGCGCGTGCGGCACCCTCATCGCCGTTCGCAAGCGCCGCCAGCGCCGCGCCGACCTGATAGACGGCGTGGCCGGGTTTCATGACCAGGAGGTCTTCATAGGCATCCCGTGCCGAGGCAAAGCGCCCTGCTGCGAAATAGGCCTGCGCCAGGGTGCGGCGCGGCGCGGCTGCGCCCGGGTTCGCCGCAATCGCCGCCTCCGCCAGCCGGATCGCCTGTACCGTGTCGCCAGCAAGCCGCTCTGATTCCGCGCGGGCCGCCTGTTCGGAGACACCGCCAGCCCCGGACGACCGCGCAGCGGCCGCGCGCTGCTCGGTCATCTGGCGAAACAGCGCGGTCGTGACGGGGGCATCGGCCAGCGCCGCGCGCGCCGAAACGGACGCGGCGGCCGCGCCCGGCGCCTGGTGCGCGCAGCCGGACAGCATGGCGGCGGATGCGATGATAGTGGTGGCGGCGAGCTTGGCCCCAAGACTCGGCATGGCTGTTTCCCTCAGGTTGAACTCAGGCGGACGGCGCGACTCATTCGGGCAGGTCCGGATGATGCTTGGCGAGATATTCGGTCAGCGCGGCGGTCACGACCTTCTGCGCGCTGGTATGCTTGAACGCGCAGGCAAGCCGCAGCTTCAGGTGCAGCGCCTTGTCCAGGCGCAGCGTGAACGCGGCCTTTGCCTTCGACCCCGGTGCAGCGCGGGTCTTGACGGTCCTGACCGGCGCGGGTGCGGGTTCGGGCACCTGCGCGGCGGGGTCCTGAAGTGGCCTGGCGTCGCGTTCCTCTGTGAGTTCGGGTGCCGGTTCGGCAAAGCTGTCCTGCGTCGATTCCGCTTCCAGCCTCGCTAGGAACGCTTCCTGCTCCGCCTCGTCTTCAGGCGCGAGCGCTGCAGGCACCGGCGCTGCCGCCGTCTCGCCGTCACCGGCGAGCGATTCGGCAAGCGCGCGGTGCTGGTCGCCGACCGGGCTGCCACCGCCCTCGTCATGCTCGTCGGCCTCGCGCACGGGCGCCGTCACGATGCTGGTCAGGTCCGCGCCCTCATCGGGCAGCAGCGATTCCTGCTGTTCCTTGGTCAGCATGTCGCCGCCGAGGTCGTTCCAGCCGCAATCGTCGTCCGCCGCGCTCTCGTCGCCCTCGTCGAAGCGGTAGGCCTGCGGACGCATGGCGGGTTTCGCGCCGCCCTTGCGCGCCAGCAGCCGCCCGCTCAGCGAGCCGAAGGATTTGGATTGAGTCATCATGCTCTCCGCACCCCCCGCTTTCTAAAAGGCTGCCTTGCGGCCGAATCCGCCCGCCGCGCGCGGACGGATGGCCGGACTGGCGACGGGCGCGGCGCCGGGCGCGTTGAAGACCGTGCGGCGGAAATTCCGCTCAAGCCGGTCGGCGACGTAGGTCCACAGCTGCTCGATCTCGCCCGCGCTCTTGCACTTGGGATCGACCTCCATGACCGTCCGTCCGTCGATCATCGAGGCGGCATAGTCGGTGCGGTGGTGCAGCATCACGGGCGCCAGCGTGCCGTGCTGCGACAGCGCGACAGCCGCCTCATAGGTAATCTTGGCTTTCGGCGTCGCCGCATTGATGACGAAGATCAGCGGCTTCCCGGCCCGCTCGCACAGGTCGACGGTGGCCCCGGCGGCGCGCAGGTCATGCGGGCTCGGCCGGGTCGGAATAACGACCAGTTCGGCAACCGACAGCACGCTCTGGATCGCCACCGTGATGGCGGGCGGCGTGTCTATAACGGCGAGCTTGAACCCCTGCTGGCGCAGCGCCTCCAGGTCCGTGGCCAGCCGCGCGACGGTCGTCTGTGCAAAGGCCGGCGCTTCGTCCTCGCGCTCGTTCCACCAGTCGGCGAGAGACCCCTGCGGATCGATGTCGATCAGGACGACGGGGCCTGCCCCGGCCCGCTCCGCCTGAACCGCGAGATGGCCGGACAGGGTCGTTTTCCCCGATCCGCCCTTCTGAGAGGCAATTGCCAGTACCCGCATGGATAACCCCGAAACTGATGGCCCGATAAAATGCTTGCGTGGCTTTTGCGGGACGCAGGCCTAATTTTCCGTAAAGGTGGATTTTGTTAGGGGCGCTCGACGCCGGAAATCGGAACAATGGGCAGAAGCATGATTCGCAAAGGTTTGATTGCGCTGGCGATGGGCGCGCTGCTGGCCGTGCCGGCGCGCGCCGACGTGGCGGACGGCGTCGCGGAATGGCGCGCGGGGAACTACCGGGAGGCGGTGATGCTGTGGCTCCCCGCCGCCGCGCGCGGGAACAGCCATGCCCTCTTCAACCTCGGCCTTGCCTACCGGCAGGGGCGCGGGGTGCCGCGCGACCTCGACCGGGCCGAGGACTTTTTCAAGCGCGCCGCGGAAAAGGGGCATGCCCCCGCGCGCACCTATCTTGGCATTTTCCACGTGCGCCGGAACGAGGTCGCGCGCGCCGTCGAGCTGTGGCAGCAATCGGCGCAGGAGGGGGATGCCCATGCCCGGTACATGCTCGGCATCCGCCACTTCAGCGGCCGCGGCGTGCCCGTCGATCGCCCCCGCGCCTATGGCTACATGCTGCTGGCGGACAATGCCGGCCTGACGCAGGCGCGGAGGCCGCTGCGCCGGATGGAGGCCGCGCTCAGCGAGCAGGAAAAGGCGGACGGCCGCATGCTGGCCGAGCAGCTGTCCGGCGCGCCGCTGGTGACGCTTGCCGATGCGGGCGCGGAGGCATCGCCCGCCGAACGCGCCGCCGCGAGCGTCGAGCAGGAACGCGCGGAGGCTGCCGTCGCCGCCGTCCGGACGGTCAATGTGCCGCCGCCGGGACAGTCGGTCGAAACCGTCCGCGCCAATACCGGCGACGACGCGCCCGTGCTGGCGTCGGAGGCGGTCGCCTTCCGCGTCCAGCTTGGAGCTTATGGCAGCCGCGCGGCGGCCGAAACCGGCTGGGCGCAGATCCAGTCCGCCAATGCCGCGCTGTTCGACAGCACGACGCCCGTCTTCCGCACCTTCGAGAGCGGGGTGCGGCTGCGGGTCGGCGATTTCGCGCAGCGCGCGGCCGCCTCGGCCTATTGCGAACAGATCAAGGCGGCGGGGCAGGCCTGCTTCGTCGCGGCGGAGGACTAGGGTTCGGACCCTTCGGTTCGGGCCGGATGTTAAGACCCCGTTTGCCCTGATCCTGCACCAATTCTTTGCCGGTTCGTCCCTAGACGCTGGGTTATCCCCGCCCTGCAAATGGACGCACGCCAATGACCACGCCCGTTTTCCTGCCCCAAAGCGGGCCGCCGCTCTGTATCCTTGCGGCGGCGGGGGAGCGCTGGACGGCCCGGATGCGCGGCCTGTCGGCGGTGGGCGCGCTGATCGAGACAAACGGCAGGCCGCCGCTCGGCGCGCTGGCGGCGCTCGCTCATCCCGGTGCAGGCGGCATCATCGGCCGGGTCCAGGGCCACCGCCCAGACGGGGTCGCCCTCGCCTTCGACGTGACGGACCAGTCGAGCGCCTTCGCGCTTGCCGTCAATGCCAGCGACATGGGCGCGGCCGCCAGGTCGGCGCGCAACTGATCCCCTAGGCCGGGTCCCGCCAGCGCTCCGGCGCGATGCCGAGCGCAAACAGAAGGCTCGTCAGGTCGCCGTTCCTGATCCGCGCATCGGCGGCCTCAGCCAGCTTCGGCTTCGCATGATAGGCAACGCCTAGGCCCGCAGCCTCGACCATCATGAGGTCATTCGACCCATCACCGATGGCAACGGCCTGCGACGGATCGGCACCGAGCGCCCGCGCTTCGGATACCAGAAGCGCCCGCTTCGCGGCGGCATCGACCACCGGGCTTTCCACATCGCCGGTCAGCAGGTCCTCCGCGACCGTCAACCGGTTCGCCAGTACGAGGTCGAAACCGAGCCGCGATCCGATGACGTCGGCGAACCGGTGAAACCCGCCGGACACGAGGCACGTGCGAATGCCTTCCGCCTTCAGCGTCGCGATCAGCGTCGCCGCGCCGGGTGTCATCTCGATGCGGGTGCTGACGCACTCCCGGATGGCACCGACGGGCAGGCCCTTCAGCTTCGCGACGCGGCCGCGGAGCGCCGCCTCGAAATCCAGTTCGCCGCGCATTGCGGCTTCGGTGACCGCGGCGATCTCTGCCTTCTTGCCCGCGAAGGACGCCAGTTCGTCGATGCATTCCTGCTGGATCATGGTGGAATCCATGTCGGCAACGAACAGCCTTCGCGCCCGTGCCGCCACCGGCTGCACGAACACATCTGCATGCGGCAGCGCGGCCTCCATCCGGTCGCGGAGGCCCGCATGGCCCCTTGGCGCGAACAGGTCCGCCGCCCGGGTCTCTGCGAGCCAGACGCTCTCGTCCGCGCCGCAGATTTCGCTGGCCGCGGCCAGATCGTCCGCCGATAGATGCGGTGTGCCGACAAGGGTAACGACGAACAAATGATCTCTCCAAAACCGCGTGTCGCGGTCATTGCAGGCCCAACGGCGAGCGGCAAGTCGGCCGCCGCGCTTTCACTGGCAAGGGCGGAGGGCGGTACGGTCATCAATGCCGACGCCAGCCAGGTTTATGCCGACCTCCGCATTCTCAGCGCGCGGCCGACCGAGGCGGAGATGGAAGGCGTGCCGCACCGGCTCTACGGCGCTATCGACGGCGCGCGGGCGTGCACGGCAGCGGCCTGGTCGGCGCTGGCGAAGGCAGACGTCGGCGCAGCGCTCAGCGAGGGCCGCCTGCCCATCCTGTGCGGCGGCACGGGGCTTTACCTGAACACGCTTCTCCTCGGCATCGCTCCGGTCCCCGACATCGATCCGGGCGTTCGCGCGGCGGTCCGCGCGCTGGACACCGCCAGCCTTGCAGACGCCCTTGCAAAGGAAGACCCGGTCATGGCCGCCTGCCTTCGCCCCACCGACACCCAGCGCCTCGCCCGCGCGCTGGAAGTGCGGCGCAGCACCGGGCGCTCGCTGGCGGACTGGCAGGCCGAACGGACGGGCGGCATCGCCGAGAATTACGCCGTTGACTTTCAGGTCATCGACCGGCCCCGCGCCGAACTGTACGAACGCTGCGATCGCCGCTTCGCCGCGATGCTCAGGGCGGGGGCACTGGCGGAGGTCGAGGCGCTGCTCGCGCGCGGCCTCGATCCTGATCTCCCCGTCATGAAGGCCATCGGCGTGCCGCCCCTTGCGGCTCACCTGCGCGGCGACATCGGTCTGGAAGAGGCCGCGGAGATCGCCCGCCGCGACACCCGACGCTACGCCAAACGCCAGCAGACCTGGTTCCGGACGCAGAGCCCGCGCTTTACCGCCTAGAATTCGGACCCTAGCTGTCGATCGCCCGCCGCACCGCCCGCGCCAGCTGGTCCACCGTATAGGGCTTCCGCAAAAGGTCCGCCGGCGGGTCGAGCGTTGCCGCGTCCACGCCCACCGCCTGCGTGTAACCGCTGGTGTAAAGCAGTTTGATCCCGGGCCGCTCCGCCCGCACCGCGCGCGCCAGTTCATCGCCCGACTGGTCCGGCATGACGATATCGGTGAACAGAAGTGTCTCATCGCCGCCCGCCGACAGCCGCGCCAGCGCCTCCGCGCCCGATTCCGCCTCCTCGACCCGGTAGCCGAGGTCGCGAAGAACGTCGGTCGTCAGCAGGCGAAGCTGCTCCTGATCCTCGACGACCAGAACTGCCTCTCCGGGCTTTGCGGTGGGCAGCTCGTCCTGATCGGGGCTGGCCAGCATCCCCGCCACATCCTCGCGCTGCTCGCCTTCCGGCAGCAGGATGCGGATCGTCGTCCCCTCTCCGGGCGCGGACTCGATGTCGATGGAGCCGCCCGACTGGATGACGAAGCCCTGCACCTGGCTAAGACCCAGCCCGGTCCCTTTCCCCACCGGTTTTGTCGTGAAGAACGGTTCGTAGACCTTTGCCAACACCTCCTCCGGCATCCCCTCGCCCGTGTCGGCGATCTCGATCACCGCATATTGCCCCGGGAACAGGGTCTGGCCGTGCATTTCGGTTTCGTCCGCCAATGTCTCTGCCGACGTCGAGATCGACAGGGTCCCGCCCTTCGGCATGGCATCGCGCGCATTCGCGCCGAGGTTCAGGATGACATTCTCCAGCTCGGCGGCATCGACGAACACGTCCGGCACGTCCTCGCCCAGCGCGAAGTCCAGCCGCACCGTTTCGGTAAGCGTCCGGCGCAGGAAGTCCTCCATGTCCGTCACCAGCGCGTTCACATCGGTCACCGCCGGTTTCAGCGACTGCTGGCGCGAAAAGGCGAGCAGGCGCGAAGTCAGGGTCGCGGCCCGGTCCGCCCCCTCCAGCGCATTGTCAATGAGGCGCAGCACCTTCGGCTCGGCATCGATGCGCCGCTTCAGGAGGTCCAGATTGCCGATCACCACCGACAGCATATTGTTGAAATCATGCGCGATCCCGCCGGTCAGCTGGCCAACTGCCTCCAGCCGCTGCGCCTGCCGCAGCCGGGTCTCTGCGCTCTCCCGCGAGTCCGCCTCCGCGATCAGGCGTTCGTTCGCGCGCGTCAGGGCGGCCGTGCGATCGGCCACCGCCCGCTCCAGCTGTTCGTTTTCCAGCTCGATCATCTCCTCGCGCATCGCGGCGCGGTAGGTGCGGGCGAGCAGCAGCGCGATCAGCACCACCGCCAGGATCGCCGAGGCCAGTAGCGCAATCCCGAACTGCGCCAGGCGGGAGATGGAGGCCGCCGAGTCCTCCGCCGAGCCCAGCGCGGCGCGTCGGCGCGCCTCGACCTGCGCCGCCTCCGCCTCCTGAAGCTCCACGATCAGGTTGCCGATCTGCTCCATCAGGCGGCGGCCATAGCCGCTGGAGATATAGGCGCGCGCTTCGTCCACGCGCCCCTCGTCGATGGTCGTGATGACCTCCTCCATCTCATCGAGCTTGAGGTTCGAGATCGTCCGCAGGGAAATGATCTTCGGCGACAGCCCCTCATCGTCCGCGACCAGCGCCGCCAGCCGGTCCAGCCGCGCGCCGACCTCGGAGACGTTCTGGTTGTACGGATCGAGGAAAACCGGGTTCAGCGTCAGCGCATAGCCGCGCTGCCCGCGCTCGGCGTCCTGCAAGGCGTCGTAGAGTGCCGATGCGGCCAGCAGCGTATCGTTCGACTGCTCGTAAAGCTGGCCGGCCCGCAGGCGCGCATCCTCATCGCCGACCGCCTGGTTCAGCGCCGCTGCGCTCAGGGCGCCGATCCCGACCAGCGCGGCCACCAATGCAAACAGCGCGGCCACCCACAGATGCAACCGCTGCGGCCCTGTCTGTCTCCTGTCGTCCATTTCCGCTACCATAGGGAGAAATCCCGGCACGTCATCAATCGTTGCGTGTGAACGGTAATGTCGCACCTGCGGACTATTTTATAACTTTATGTCGCAATCGGTGCTTGAAACGTAATCGAGAGACTGATAGCCCCCGCGCTTCTCCTAGACTCAGGATACAGACAATGCCTACGGGTGCGGAAAATCTTGTGCATGCGCTTCTCGACGAGGGCGTGGATACCGTCTTTGGCTATCCGGGCGGCGCGGTGCTGCCGATCTACGACGCGCTGTTCGAGCATCCGAAGATCCGGCACATTCTCGTCCGCCACGAGCAGGGCGCGGTGCATGCGGCGGAGGGCTATGCCCGCTCCACCGGAAAGCCGGGCGTCGCGCTCGTCACCTCCGGCCCCGGCGCGACCAACACCGTGACCGGCATCACGGACGCCCTGATGGATTCGATCCCGGTCGTCGTCATCTGCGGGCAGGTTCCCTCGCACCTCATCGGCACGGACGCCTTTCAGGAATGCGACACGGTCGGCATCACCCGCCACTGCTCGAAACATAATTACCTGGTGAAGGAGCCGCTTGCGCTCGCCGACACGGTAAAGAACGCGTTCCGCATCGCCACCAGCGGCCGTCCCGGCCCCGTTGTCATCGACATTCCGAAGGATGTTCAGGTCGAGGATGTCCCCTTCAAGACCGGCGCGCAGATGCACAAGGGGTACGCACCGCGTGTGAAGGGCGACCTTGCCGCCATCGAGGCGGCGGTCGATCTTCTGTCGGAGGCGGAGCGCCCCATCCTCTATGTCGGCGGCGGCACGATTAATTCGGGCCCCGGCGCGTCTCTGCTGGTGAAGGATTTGCAGCGCCTGACGGGCGCGCCCGTCACCGCGACGCTGATGGGCCTCGGCGCATTTCCCGCAACCGACAAGGCGTGGCTCGGCATGCTCGGCATGCACGGCACCTACGAGGCCAACATGGCCATGAACCAGTGCGACGTGATGCTGTGCATCGGCGCGCGCTATGATGACCGGGTGACCGGCCGGGTCGATGCCTTCTCGCCGGGCTCGCGGAAGATTCACATCGATATCGACCGCTCCTCCATCAACAAGAATGTCCGCGTCGATCTCGGCATCGTCGGGGACGTCGGCCATGTGCTGGAAGACATGACGCGGGTCTGGCGGTCGCGCGGGCTGTCTCCGCCCTCGCATGACGAATGGTGGAACCGCATCAAGGGCTGGCGCGCACGCGGCTCGCTCGATTTCGACCAGCCGGACAAGGGCGATATCCTGCCGCAGCAGGCGGTGAAGCGCCTCTACGAGCTGACCCGCGCGAAATCGCCGATCATCACGACGGAGGTCGGACAGCACCAGATGTGGGCCGCGCAGCATTTCGGCTTCGACAAGCCGAACAAGTGGCTGACGTCGGGCGGTCTCGGGACGATGGGCTACGGCCTCCCCGCCGCCATCGGCGCCCAGCTCGGCAATCCCAATGCGCTCGTGATCGACATCGCCGGCGAGGCGTCCATTCAGATGAACATTCAGGAGCTGGCCACGGCCACGCAGTACAGACTGCCGGTGAAGGTCTTTGTCCTGAACAACGAATATATGGGCATGGTGCGCCAATGGCAGGACCTGACCTATTCCGGCCGCCGCGCGCACAGCTATTCCGACGCCCTGCCCGACTTCGTGAAGCTGGCGGAGGCCTATAACTGGAAGGGCATCCGCATCGAGAGGAACGAGGATCTGGGTGCCGGGATCGAGGACATGCTGGCGCATGACGGCCCGGTTTTCGTCGACTGCATGGTGGCGAAGGTCGAGAACTGCTTCCCCATGATCCCGTCGGGCGCGGCGCATACGGACATGATCCTCCACGCCAACGAAGTCGTCGGCAGCGTCGAAAAAGACGCCGAAGCGCTGGTGTGATGATGGTGAACCGTCTTCCTGTCCCCCACCGCTCCTTGCCGTCCAAACTTGTCATCCCCGCGCAGGCGGGGATCTCATCCGGCAGCGCGCCCGCTTTCCAGAGATCCACGGCTGCGCGGGGATGACACTCTTCAAGGCTTTCGCGAAATGACCCGCCCATGACCCTCCAGGAACACAGCCTTATCCGCCCGCACACGCTGGCGATTACCGTGGACAACGAACCCGGCGCGCTCGCCCGCATCGTCGGCATGTTCTCCGCGCGCGGCTATAATATCGAAAGCCTGTCGGTCGCCGACATCTCCGAAAAGCACGATGTAAGCCGTGTGACGGTCGTCACGCAGGGCGATGAGCATACCGTCGAGCAGATCATGGCGCAGTGCGAGCGGCTGGTGCCCGTGCACCGCGTCGCGGACCTCACCGAGGAAGGCGGCCATGTCGAACGCGAATTCGCGCTCGTCAAAGTGCGCGGCAAGGGTGAGGACCGACTGGAGGCGATGCGCCTCGCGGAAATCTACCGCGCGCGCGTTGTCGATGCGACGATGGAAAGCTTCATCTTCGAAATCACCGGCTCGACGGACAAGGTCGACCAGTTCATCGATCTGATGCGCCAGATCGGCCTTGTCGAGATCGGCAAGTCCGGCGTCGTCGCCATCTCCCGCGGTGCCGAGGCGGCTTGAAAGCTGAGCAGACTGTCATCCCGGCGAAGGCCGGGACCCACGCCGTGACCGAGGAGGTCTTCGCCTACCCGAACCACACCCACTCCGTTACCGGGAAACACACCACACCGGCATCCTGAAACATACCCACACCGTCATCCAGAACTCGTTTCAGGATCCAGTTTCCAAACCAACACCGACGATTGGATCCTGAAACGAGTTCAGGATGACGAAGTAAGAGGATAAACATCATGAAAGTCTTCTACGATTCCGACGCCGATCTCGGCCTGATCGCGAACAAGACCATCGCCATTGTCGGCTATGGCAGCCAAGGCCACGCTCACGCCCAGAACCTGCGCGACAGCGGCGCGGGCGAAGTGATCGTCGCGCTCCGCCCCGGCTCGGCCAGCGCGAAGAAGGCGGAGGGTGCGGGCTTCCGCGTTCTCTCCAACGCCGACGCCGCGAAGGAAGCGGACATCATCATGATGGCCGCGCCCGACGAGCACCAGGCCGGCATTTACGCCGATGACCTCCACGACAATATGAAGGAGGGTGCCGCCCTCGCCTTCGCCCATGGCCTCAACATCCACTTCGGCCTGATCGAGCCGCGCGCCGACATCGACGTCATCATGATCGCGCCAAAGGGGCCGGGCCATACGGTCCGCGCCGAATATGAGCGCGGCGGCGGCGTCCCCTGCCTCATTGCCATCGACCAGAATGCGAGCGGCAACGCGCATGACATCGCGCTCGCCTACGCCTCCGGCATGGGCGGCGGCCGCTCCGGCGTCATCGAAACGACGTTCCGGGAGGAATGCGAGACCGATTTGTTCGGTGAGCAGGCTGTCCTCTGCGGCGGCCTGTCGGCGCTCATCATGGCCGGCTTCGAAACGCTGACCGAGGCCGGTTACGCGCCCGAAATGGCCTATTTCGAGTGCCTGCACGAGGTGAAGCTGATCGTCGACCTGATGTACGAGGGCGGCATCGCCAACATGCGCTACTCGATCTCGAACACCGCCGAGTACGGCGACTACAAAACCGGCCCGCGCATCATCACCGACGAGACGAAAGCCGAGATGGGCCGCGTACTCAAGGACATCCAGGCCGGGCGCTTCGTGAAGGATTTCATTGCCGACAACCGCGTCGGCAATCCGGAGATGAAGGCCGCGCGGAAGATGCAGGCGGCCCACCCCATCGAGGCGGTCGGCGAGGACCTTCGCGCGATGATGCCGTGGATTTCCAAGAACAAGCTGGTGGACAAGGCGAAAAACTAGCGCCACCCTTGTCGGCAATGGCGCGGCTTGCCAATCATCTGGCGGCCGCGCCCATCCTGAAGGAGATTTCGTCATGCGCCTCGTAACCGCCCTCGCCGCTTCGGCGATCTTCGCCATCCCCGTCGCCGCCTACCAGGTCGCCGGTACAGGCTCAGACGAAGCCGCGGCCACCCAGCTTGCGCCGATGGTGATGACCACCCCGCCCGCCCCCGAGGCCTTCGGAAAGCGCGACACATCCACTGTCGAGGCCGGAACCTACACTGTGGATACTGGACATACGACGGTCACCTTCACCGTCGATCACCTCGGCTTCTCTTCCTACACTGGCCAGTTCGGCGACCCGACCGGCACGCTGACGCTCGACCCGGCAAACCCCGCCGCCGCGAGCGTCGAGGTCACCTTTCCCATCAGCGGCGTCTCGACGACCAGCGACCAGCTCGACCAGCACCTGATGAGCGCCGACTTCTTCACGGCCGAAGAGCACCCCAACGCGACCTTCACGTCCACCGACATCGTCGTCGAGGGCCAGAACGCCGCCATTCGCGGGGACCTGACCATGAACGGCCAGACCAATTCCGTCGTGCTGCAGACGCAGTTCTACGGTGCCGGTGTCAGCGGCATGTCGAACAAGCTGAACATCGGCTTCCGCGCCGTGACGACGATCGATCGCAGCGACTGGGGCATCGACTATGCGATCCCGATGGTCTCTGACGAGGTGCTGCTGGTCATCGACGCCGCCTTCATCCTCGACGACGAAGGCTGAGCCCCAACTCCGCCGCCGCCGCTACTCCGCCGCCTGTACCTGCGCCTGCGCGGCGGGGTGCGGCTGCACCATCGCGGGCGGCGGCGAGGGTTTGAATTCCGTCTCCTCAAGCGCCGCCAGCGCCCGCTCCCGGTCCTCCGCCGTAAACGTCCCCGTCGTCAGGCAGAACTCCACCATGTTGCCATTGGGGTCGCGCGTATAGACGGAGTGGCACCAGTTATGGTCGATCTCCAGAACGTCGAGCCCGGCCGCGTTCCACATCGCCCGCTTCTCGTCCAGCGCCCCCCGGCTGTCGACGTCGAAGCTGAAGTGGTTCGTCCCGTTCGGCAGGTTCGCCGCCTTGTTCAGGTCGAACTCATGGGCTCCTTGCGTGGCGGTATCGTGCAGTTCCCAGAAGGCGATGAACTTCGTGTCGTCGCCGTCCATCCGGTAAAAGAAATGCTTGCCCCAGCCCCCTTCCGGGATCGGCGCGATTTCCACCTTCACCAGTTCGAACCCGCACACGCCCTCGTAAAAGTCGTGCGTTGCCTTCATGTCCTTCGCGGCCAGCGCGAGATGGTGATAGCCCATGGTCAGTCCTCCTTCCGCGCCGCGTCGGCCATCGCCATGACGTCGGCGTCATAGTCGCCCGGTGCGGGCACCTCGACGATGCGCTCGTCGACATCGTCATATTCCAGGCGCAGCGCCCGGCTCATGATCGCATGCATCATATAGGTGCAGGTGATGTATGTCAGTTCGAGGATTTCCTCGTCCGACAGCTCCTCGCGCATCGCATCGAAGATTTCCTCGGTCACCCGCCCCCGCTGCAGCACCAGCGCATCGGTATAGGCCAGCACCGCGCGTTCGATGGGCGAGAAACAGTCGGCGATCTGCCAGGCAGGAATGGCCTTGATCTGCTCCTCGGTAAAGCCGACCCCGCGCATCGCCTTGCAATGCTGCGAGAAGACGAACCGAGAGCCGACTGCAAAGCCTGCCCGCGTCTGCCCCAGCTCGCGCAGCTGCGGGTCGATCTGGCGGTTTTCGGACCGGTAGAAGCCGAACCCGTCCGTCGTGTGCTTGAAGGCGTCGGGAACGATATTGAACACCGTCCACCAGTTGCCCGGCGTACCCGTCGCGGTGCCAGGCTCCTTCACCGGGTCGCGGCCCTCGAACAGCATCTGGAATACGCGCGCGGCATATTCGTCGGCAGGCTTTCCGGCTTCTTTCAGTCGCGGCATGGTGGTCTCCCGTGGTGCGTCGAAGCGAGACTATGCAGTGTGCTGCCCGGCGCTACTGTCGGAAATAGGTGGGCGGACCGGAGGAGCGCTCTAGGTCGTGCTCTATCTGTCATCCTGAACTTGTTTCAGGACCCACGCCATTTCGTTGCCGACGGCGGCCGCGAAGCCGGGGTCACGGCGTGGGTCCTGACGTCCGTCAGGATGACAGGGTGGGGAATGGGAGCGGGTATTAGCAGGCCGCCCCCTGTCAATGGATGCTCGCCTTCACCCCACAAACTCCACGGCCGCGCCGGTTTCCACCGCGTCGGCCAGTTCACGCGCGTCCCAGTTGGTCAGGCGCACACAGCCATGGCTGGCCGTCTTCCCGATCAGCGCCGGGTCGGGCGTCCCGTGGATGCCGTAGGTGTCCTTCGACAGATCGATCCACACCCCGCCGACGGGATTGTTCGGCCCCGCCGCGATCTGCAGCGCCTCGTCGCCGCCCCAGTCATTCGTGTCGGGGTTGAAGGTATAGGTCGCCTCCGGCGCGACCGCGCGCACGGTCATCTCGCCCGACGGGCTCGGCATCTCGCTGGAGCCCACCGTTGCCGGGTAACGCGCCACCAGCGTGTCCCCGGAATAGGCGCGCAGGGCATTCTCGCTCTTGCTGATGACGATACGGTCGACCGTCCGGTCCAGCTTCGCGGGTCCGGCGCGGACCACTAGCACCGGGTCGCCAGCGTTGACGCTCTCCCAGTCGACATCGGGGTTCATCGCGCGCAGCAGGTCGATGTCCATGTGATAGCGCTCGGCCAGCAGTTCATCGAGGCCCTCATAGCCCAGATGGTCCGCCTCCGCCTGTTCCGCCATGCCGGACGGCACAGGCTGGAAGGATTTCGACCGGTCACGTTCCTTGATCTGCACCGCGCGGATGTAGCGGCCGCCATGGGCATCGCGCAGGGCCTTCACGACGGCGGACCCGGCCTTGCCATCGACGGTCATGCCGTTCGCCCTTTGAAAGGCGCGGATGGCCGCCTCCGTATTGCCGCCGCCGCGCCCGTCGATCACGCCTGGCGAAAAGCCCGCCCGGTCCAGCATGATCTGGACGGCGAGACCGCGGCGGGTTCGGCCGTCGGCGAACACCTGGTCGGACAGGCTGGTCTGTCCGTCATTTTGGATGAGCGCCGCTGCCTCGCTGTTCGCATCCTGCGCTGCGGCGGTCGGCGGCATGGCGGCTAGCCCGATGGTGGCGGCGGCGGCGGTCAGGATCGTACTTAGCGGTCTGGTCATAGCGGTTTGGCCCTACTGGTCTGTTTTGAAAGGATCCCTCTCCCAACCCTCCATCGCTGGCCGCCGTTCCACTGGCGGCGCAGGCAGCACAGTTCGGCGGGAAACCGGTCGGAAACGCTTCACAAAGCAGCCGGCAAGCGCCATTTGCATCCGCTAACGTGAACCACAGTGCGGCCCCGGCAGGCTGCTGGACCCGATTTTCTGAAACCGACCATGTCTACGACCGCAACCGCACAAGCGGCTGACCTACCGGCTGGGCTTCCTGCCGACCTGCCATCGCTGGAGCCGACCGGCGGCGGCTGGCAGCGCTGGGCGACCATTGCGATGTCGGTCGCGATCCTTGGTATTGTCCTCTGGGAACTCTACCAGTACGGCCCCGGCGTCCTGTCGGCCAGTCTGCCCACCAGTCCCGGTTTCTACATCGCCATCTTCGCCGCCTACATGACGCAGCCGGTGTTCGACTGGCTGATCTTCCGCCGCCTCTGGAACCTTCCCGGCGCCGGCATTGTCCCCCTCATCAAGAAGCGCGTCGCAAACGACGTCCTCGTGAATTATTCGGGGGAGGCCTATTTCTACCTGTGGGCGCGGCAACGGACGAAGCTGACGTCGGCCCCGTTCGGCACCGTCAAGGACGTCTCGATCATGTCCGCCTTTGCGGGCAACGTCATGACGCTCGCGCTTCTCGCCATCGCCTGGCCCGTGGCGGAGGGGATCGACCTTGGCATCCCGCGCCAGCCGATCCTTCTCGGCGGGTCCGTGGTCATCATCACCAGCCTCGTCATCCTCGGCTTCTCGAAGAAGATCTTCTTCCTGCCGTTCGCCCGATTGCGGGAGGTGTTTGGCATCCACATGGTGCGGCTCGTTCTCTCCACCGTTCTGATGGCGGTCGCCTGGTATTTCGCCATGCCCAGCGTGCCGATCGAATATTGGGTGCTGTTCGGCGCGCTTCGCCTCCTGATCGGCCGCCTGCCTTTCATCCCGTCGAAGGATCTGCTGTTCGCCGCCGTCGTCCTCGTGCTGGCCGAAAGCGGCTCGCAGCTTGAAGCGGTGCTGGCGCTCAGCGCCGGGGCGATCATCGCGATCAACCTCGTCTTCGGCCTCGTCCTGTTTGCCGCCACCCTGTTCAGCCGCCGGGAAGCCGCGTAAACGCCTGCGCCCATGCGCATCGCCGACGTTTGCGAGTTCTACGCGCCGAAGGGCGGCGGGGTGAAGACCTACGTCCACACCCGCTGGAAGGCCGCAGCCGCCGCCGGTGAAGAGGTGTTCGTCATCGCGCCTGCGCCCCATGACAAGGTGACCGAAGTCGATGGCGGCGCACTCGTCGAGGTGAAGGCACCCGTTCACTTCGCGGACCCGAAATATCACATGTTCTGGGACGTCAAACCCGTCCACGAAGCGCTCGACCGCATCGCGCCTGCGCTCCTGGAGGTGTCCTCGCCCTGGCGCGGGCTGACGGTCGGCATACGCTATCCGCGGCCCATTCCGCGCACCATGTTCATGCACGAGGAGCCCATCGAGAAATGGGCCTATGGCCTCTTCGACCGCTTTCTCAGCCATGAGAGGATCGACCGCACGGTGGCGGGCTGGCTGTGGCGGCGAATGCGCGCGCGCTATGACAAGGCCGACGCGGTCATCTGCGCCTCCGACGCTGTCACCGAGTTCCTCCGCGGCCAGGGCATCGAGCGCATTCACACCATCCCCATGGGCGTGGAGGCGGGCGCCTTCTCACCCGCAAACCGCTCGGAACGCATCCGAAACGACCTCCTCGCCCGCATGGACCTTCCCCCCGAGGCAACCCTCGTCATAGGAGTCGGCCGCCACAACCGGGAGAAGCGCTGGCCAACCGTCATCCGCGCCATCGAACGCATCGGAATCGACCATCCCGTCGGACTTCTCATGCTGGGCACCGGACCCGAGACCGCGAAGCTCGAAAAGCTCAGGAACGGCAACCCCCACATCCTGATGCTGGAGCCCGTTCATGACCGCAAAAAATACGCCCAGCTTCTCGCCAGCGCCGACCTGATGATTTCCGCCGGGATCGAAACCTTCGGCCTTGCCGCCGCCGAAGCCATAGCCAGCGGCCTGCCCATCGTCGCCGAGGCCGGCGGCGCGGTATCCACCTTCTGCAAGCCTGCCTTCAGCGCCTTCTACGACCAGGTCGATCCGGAACATGTCGCCTTCGCGCTCGCCCGCATGCTGAAGCATCTGCCCGCCGCCCGCGCCGCCGCCGCGGCCGCCGCGCCTGAAACCCGCCATCTCGCAGATCATTTCGAGGAAATTTTCGCCCTCTATCACCGGCTGGCTGACGAAGGCCCAACGCGCGGGCACGTCCCCTTCCCCTGAGACATTTCGCGATTGGTAAGACCTCGCCCGCTAGGTAAGCATGATCTGAATTCTGCATGCTATTCCGAGGACAAAAATCCATGAACGCCCCCGTCGATCCCGCTGAGTTCCGCACCGATGACGGTTCGACTTACGAGGAGCGCTTCGCCCGCCTGAAGCATCCGACGTTCGAACAGCTGATGCACCTGCCGAACAGCGGCACGCCGACCCTGTGGGAGAAAATTCAGAACACCCGCCGTTTCCTGTTCGACACGCTCGGCCTGATGCAGGATCGGCGCGACCAGATGGGCGATGTCTATGTCAACGTGAACATCGGCGGTGTCGGCGTGAACCTGATCGGCGCGGACGCCAACGAAATGCTGCTGATGAACCGGGACAAGACCTTTTCCTCCGAACAGGGCTGGATGCCGGTTCTTGAAAAGCTGTTTCCGCACGGCCTGATGCTGCAGGATTTTGAGCAGCACCGCGCGCACCGGAAGATTCTCTCCGTCGCTTTCAAGCCGAAGCCGATGCAGAACTATTTGGGCCAGTTGCAGGAGGGCATTCGGCGCGGACTGAAAGAGTGGCCGGAACAGCTGAAGCTTTACCCCGCCGTAAAGCAGCTGACACTCGACCTCGCCGCGCCCTCCTTCCTTGGCATTCCGTGGGGGCCGGAGGCGGACCGCATTAACACCGCCTTTGTCGATATGGTGCAGGCGTCCGTGACCCCCATTCGCAAGCCGCTGCCCTTCACGCAGATGCGCCGCGGGGTAAAGGGCCGCGGCTATCTGAACGAGTATTTCGGCCGCGAGATTCCGAAGCGGCGCGGTTCGGATGCCGAGGACATCTTCACGCAGGTCGTGAATGCGGAGGGTGAGGACGGGCAGCTGCTGACCGATCAGGAAATCATCGACCACATGAACTTCCTAATGATGGCGGCGCACGACACCATCACGTCGTCGTTGTCTTCAACCGTCTTCTACCTCGGCAAGAACCCGGAATGGCAGGACAAGGTGCGCGACGAGGCACTGTCTATTCGCGCCGAGCATGGCGAGACCATCCCCTATGCCGCGCTGAACGATTTCGAGATCGCGGAGATGGCGTTCAAGGAAGCCATGCGCCTGCGCCCGCCGGTGCCGTTCATCCCGCGCCGCGCGCTTCGCGATTTCACCTATCGCAACCACGTTATCCCGGCCGGTTCGCCGGTCAGCATCATCCCTATGATGGTGCACCGCGACCCGGATATCTGGGACGAGCCGGAGGCGTTCGATCCCTCCCGCTTCACACGGGAAAACGAGAAGCAGCGGCACAAGCACGCCTATGTCCCGTTCGGCGGCGGCGCGCACATGTGCCTCGGCCTGCACTTTGCCTACATGCAGATGAAGGCGTTCATTTTCGAACTGCTCGCCACGCGCCGGATCGAGTATCCCGAGAGCTATGAGCCGAAATGGCAAATGGTGCCCATTCCGCGGCCCCGCGATAACCTGCCGACGCGGCTTCCCCGCCTCTGAGAGCAGCGGCCTGTGTTCGGCAGCCGACGGGGATGACTATCGGCTCGGATTGCGTCAGAGCGCTCCGCAATGATGAAGAAACTTCTGATCGCACTTGGTGTCGTCGCAGGCGCCCTCCTCATCCTGTTCCTGATCTTCAGGAACCCGGATACCGACGCTGCCGAAATGCGCGCGAAATATACGAGCGAGGCCAGTCGGTTTATCACCGCCGAACCCGGGCTCGACATTCATGTTCGCGATGAAGGGCCGCGCGGGGCGCCGGTCCTGCTGCTTGCCCACGGGGCCTCGGCAAGTCTTCATACATGGGAGCCGTGGGTAGAGGAACTGTCGGACGACTACCGCATCGTCAGCTACGACCAGCCGGGCCATGGCCTGACCGGGCCGCATCCGCGCCGCTGCTATTCAGACGTCTGCATGGTCGCCGCTGCCCACGCCGTCGCCGAAGCGCTCGACCTTAATGAGTTCGTCATCGGCGGCAATTCGATGGGGGGATGGCTGGCCTGGAACTACGCGCTTCGCCACCCCGACCGGGTCGCTGGGATGGTGCTGGTCGATGCGGCGGGAATCACCGTCGAAGAAGACGATGAAGACGGCCTGCCCATCGGCTTCCGCATCCTGGCGATGCCGGGCGTCAACCAGTTGGCCACGCAGATCACGCCGCGGTCCATGATCGAGACGTCGCTGCGCCAGACCGTTGTCGACCAGGACCGCGTTTCAGAGGCCGAGATCGACCGCTACTGGGAGTTGCTGCGCTATCCGGGAAACCGACAGGCGACCCTAGACCGGTTCAGCGCCCCACGCGGCGAAGAAGCAACGGCGGAGCGGATGGCAACCCTGACCATGCCAACGCTGATCCAGTGGGGCACGGAAGATACGCTGATCCCGGTTGCGGTCGGCGAGGCATTCGACGAGCGCCTGCCGAATAGCGAACTGATCATCTACGAGAATGTCGGCCATATTCCGCAGGAGGAAATGGCGGAGCGGTCGGCCGCCGACGTCCGCGCTTTCCTGCAGCGCGTCTACGCTCCGCCAGAACCCTATCTGCCCCCACCGATCCCGGAAGCGGAACCCGCCGAGTGACAGCCGTTACCACGACTGGGGATTAACTGCGCTTCGGCCGTGACCTAGGGTCCGAACCCTAGTTGACGAAGTCGCCGATGTCCTGACCGTAAACGCGAAAGCTGGTCATGGTCTGGGTTTCCTTCAGATGCGGTACGCGGTGCAGGCGGTCCTGCACGAAGTCGCTGATCGATTGCAGGTCGTCGAAGTTGACCTTGATCAGCAGGTCGTATTCGCCCGTGACCGAATACACCTCGCTGACATCCTCCAGCTCGGCAACCTTCTCACCGACCCCCTCGGCATGGCCGAGGTCGCATTTGGCGAGGATGAACAGGCGGTACATCGACGAACTCCCGTGACGGCGTCCCGGTGCGGGAAAATGGTCGGAGAGAGAGGATTCGAACCTCCGGCCCCTGCCTCCCGAAGACAGTGCTCTACCAGGCTGAGCTACTCTCCGACGCTCTCAGCGAGCGGCGCGTATAGCGGCGGTACCGCGCGGCGGCAAGCGCAGCGTGAGTGCCGTTTGGCGCGGCTCAGTAGTAGCGGAACGGGTCGGCCGCCCTGCCCTTGCCCCGACGTTCGATCTTGCCCTGTTCGATGAGTTCGCGGCACAGGGCACCGACCCGGTTGGCGTAGCTCTCATCGCCGGTCAGGTCCTGTGCAAGTTCCCGCGCCGTCAGGCCGGGCGAGGCATGGACGCGCTCCGCAAGCCGGGTCTTCAGCGTCATGATCGTATGGCCGCCATCATGTCGTCGATATCGATGAACTTTTCTCGCGGTGCGCCAATGCGGGCCCGGGCGACTTCGGCGGCGTCGATCGCCTGCCAGTCCGAAAAGCGCGCGATATCATAGCCGCGCTCGGCAATCAGCGCGTCCAGCCCCTCGCGCCCCGCCTTGCCCGACGGTACCAGATCGGACTCCAGCAGACCGGCAATGTGATAGCCATCCGGCTTGTTGGTGCCGATGGTCCCGCTCGGCCCGCGCCGCGCCCAGCCCACACAGTAGAGGCCCGGCGCAATACGGCCATCTTCATTTTCGAACCGGCCCGCCTTCTCATCATAGGGGACGCCCTCAATGGGAATGGTGCGATAGCCGATCGCGCTGATGACGAGGCCGCACGAAATGGTTGTCGTCTCTCCGGTGCCCTCCGCGCGGCCATCCGCATTCAGGCGGGTTCGCTCGACCGTAATGCTTTCCACGGCTCCATCACCGCTGATTTCGACCGGACGGGAGAAGAAATCGAAACTGACTTCAACGGGTTTATCTTCGCCATTCGCGTGCGTGAACTCGCGCAGAAAGCCGACGACCTTTCGCATTCCCGGGTCGAGGGCATCATCCTCGGCGGCCGGCGGGAAGTCCGCCGCTTTTGCGGCGGCGCGCGCGCGATCCAAGCGGCCCATCTCGCCCAGTTCCTTCGGTGTGAAGCTGACTTGGTGCGGGCCGCGGCGACCGAGAATATGGATGCGCCGGATCGCGCTGCCGGCCAGCCTTTCGGCAGCATGCCGCGCAATATCGGAACTGGCGAGTTCGTCTTCGGTTTTCGCGAGGATTCGCGCGCAATCTATGGCCACGTTGCCGTTGCCGATGACAACCGCGGTGTCATGCGACAGCGGTGGATCAACCGCCGCAAAATCGGGATGCCCATTATACCAGCCGACAAAGCGCGCCGACCCCATCGCGCCGTTCAGGTCTGCACCGGGAATGGGAAGAATGCGGTCCTCCGGCGCTCCTGTCGCCAGCACCACGGCATCATAGAGCGACAAAAGCTCCGCCATCGATACGCCGCCCATGCCGACCGTCAGGTTGCCAACGAACCGCACCTCGTTTGTCAGCGCGGTTTTCTCGTAGCGCTTCGAAACCGCCTTCAGCGACTGGTGATCGGGGGCGACGCCAGAGCGGATCAGACCAAAGGGCGTCGGCAGCCGGTCGAGAATGTCGATCCGCGCATTGTCGCCGAACGCCTTTTGCGCTGCCTCCGCCGTATAATAACCCGCCGGTCCCGATCCCACGATGGCGATGTGCAGCATCCACGCCTCCCCCTTTGTTCTGCCGAATGCTAGGGCGACCATCCCGGACAGTAAATGCAAGAAGGACCGCGCGATGAAGGCGATACTTACAGCGATGCTGTTGCTTCAGATTGGCGAAGGGCCAACGCCGCCGCCCTCCAGCAGCGCGATTCTCGAAAGCGAAGAAACGCGGTGGCTACCCATCCGCTAGTCCGAACTTCTTTACATGGACATTGCCGGTGACCGCGTCGTCATCCGCCTCGCCGACTGGTTCGCGCCGCAAAACACCGCCAACATCCGCGCGCTCGTTCGTGCCGGCTATTTCGACGGCGGCGTGATCAACCGCAGCCAGGAAAATTACGTCGTTCAGTGGGCCGGCCGACCGGGTGCGGACCGCGGGACCGCGCGTGAAACCGTCCGAGGCGAACTCGGCGTCGATCCCAGCCTGCACCGCCGCGCCTTTGCGCCCATCCCCTTCGGCGATCCCTATGCACCGAGCGTGGGCACCGTTGACGGGTTCCCCGTTGCCAAGGACGGCGAAAGCCTCTGGATGACGCACTGTTACGGCATGGTCGGGGTCGGGCGCGGTGACGAGATCGACGGCGCGGACGGCAGCGAGCTTTACGTCGTCATCGGTCAGGCGCCGCGTCACCTCGACCGCAACATCACGCTGGTCGGCCGCTTGGTTGAGGGCATGGAGCATCTGACGACCCTACCGCGCGGCACCGGGCCGCTGGGTTTCTATGTTACGGATGGCAAAAAGCCGCCGATTACCGCGATCCGTAACGGCACGGATGTGCCTGCCGCCGAGCAGGTCTCCCTCGAAATCATGGACATGACGACGGCAATGGGCCGCGAGTGGGTGCAGGCCCGCGCGAACCGCACGCGCGATGGCTGGTTCAGCTACAGCCACGGCGCCATCGACCTCTGCAATCTACCCGTTCCCGTTCGCGAGGCACCAGAGCAAGACTAGGCACCTGGTTTTCTCTCCGGACGAAAAGGGCGGCACCATGGACTACACCGACATCAAATATGAGGTTGAGGACGGGGTCGCGCTTCTGACGCTTTACCGCCCGAAGGCCATGAACGCCTTCACCGGCGAAATGATGTTTCAGATGATCGATGCCTTCGACCGCGCTGACGCGGATGACGATGTTCGCGCCGTCATCGTCACCGGTGACGGCGAGCGCGCCTTCTGCGCCGGTGCCGATCTGTCGGCTGGCGCGAAGACGTTCGACTATGACGCGCGCGACGACCGGCCGGACCGCAAGGGATCGCCTGTGAACGACGATGGGTCGATCGACTATGGCCACGACGCCGTCCGCGATGGCGGCGGCCGCCTGACCCTACGTATCTTCGAGAGCAAGAAGCCCGTGATCGCCGCCGTAAACGGCGCGGCCGTCGGCGTGGGCGTCACGATGCAGCTGCCCATGGACATTCGCATCGCTAGCGACAACGCCCGCTTCGGCTTTGTCTTTGCCCGCCGCGGGATCGTGCCGGAGGCGGCATCGAGCTGGTTCCTGCCGCGCATCGTTGGCATCTCGAAGGCGCTGGAATGGTGCTATTCCGGCAAGGTCTTTTCCGCGCAGGAGGCCCTCGACGGGGGTCTCGTCAGCGAGGTTGTGCCGCAGGATCAGCTTCTGGCCCGCGCCAGGGAAATCGCGCGGGAGATCGCCGACCACACCGCGCCGGTTTCAATCACGCTCACCCGTCACATGATGTGGCGTATGCTTGGCGCCGATCACCCAATGGAAGCGCACAAGGTCGACAGCCGCGCCATCTACACCCGCGGCCGAACCGAGGACGCGAAGGAGGGGGTGGTCAGCTTCCTTGAAAAGCGACCCCCGAACTATCCCGTCAAGGTTTCGAACGGGATGCCCGACTTCTTCCCCTGGTGGGACGATCCCGAGTACAAGTAGCGCGTGGCGGAACGTCGCAGCCGCTCGCGCGCTTCCCTAATCACGGGATGGTGATGGGCAACGCGCATGGAACTTGAGGAAGGCCGGAATGTCTGGCGCGTGGCACGGGCCGACAGGTTCGCCCTGATCGTCGATGCGAAGGATTATTTTCTCCACGCCGAGACGGTGATGTCATCGGCGAAGCATGAACTGCTGATGATCGGCTGGGACGTGGACCCGCGTATTGCGCTCCGGCCCGCAGAAACGCCCGGTGAAGACGAGGCAAAGCTCGGTCATTTCGTTCGCAACCTTGTGCGTGACACCGCCTCCTTGAGCATCTGGATCCTCAGGTGGCGCGGCGGCGCGATTGCAGCCCTCTTTCGCGGCTGGTCGCTATTCTGGATGATCCGGTGGTGGATGCAGAAGCGTTTGCATCTAAAAATGGACGGCGCGCATCCGCTTGGCGCGACTCATCACCAGAAGATCATCGTTGCGGACGACAGCTTCGCCTTCTGCGGGGGGATCGACATGACGGAGGGGCGCTGGGACACGCGCGAGCACCGGGAAGGTGATCCGCGCCGTCATGCGCCGGGCGGCGGTACCCTGTCGCCGTGGCACGATGCGACCGCAGCAATGACTGGTCCGGCCGCACGGGCGCTCGGTGGTCTCGCGCGGTCGCGGTGGCAGCGCGCCGGTGCGAAAGCGCCTCCCCAACCAGAAGAGACGCCGCTACCCTGGCCCGAAGACCTGCCGTTTCAGTTTGAAGACATTGATGTTGGAATCGCGCGCACCTACGGCGAGATCGACGATCATGAACCCGTGCGGGAGATCAGGCAGCTTTACATCGACATGATCGCCTCCGCAGAGACCTACATCTATGCCGAAAGCCAGTATTTCGCTTCCCGCGTGATCGCCGAAGCGATCCACAAGCGCCTTCAGGAGGACAATCCGCCCGATATCGTTCTCATAAACCCGCAAAGCGCAGAGGGGTGGCTGGAACCCATCGCGATGGACAGCGCCCGCAACCGGCTGATGGGTGCGCTCGGCTATCTCGATCACGCTCGGACCTTTCGCATGTATCATCCGTTCAATGCCGGCGGCGAAGCGATTTACGTTCATGCCAAGATCATGGTGGTTGACGACCGCATCCTTCGCGTCGGCTCCTCGAACCTCAACAACCGCTCGATGACCCTCGACAGCGAATGCGATGTCGTCATCAACGTGAAAAACGATGCAGACCGCGCGGACGAGCACCGCGCCGCCATTCGCGCCATCGTTACGGACCTTCTCGCCGAGCATCTGGATGTGGAAGAAGATGCTGTCTCGGACAAATGGTCGGAATGCGGCTCTTTGGTGCAGACCGTCGAAAGCCTTCGCGGAACCGGGCGGACGCTGAAACCTTATGAGCGACCGGAGCTTGACGGCATCGAGAAGGCCGTTGCCGATACGGAAATCCTCGATCCGGAGGGCGCCGACGACCTGTTCGAACCGCAAACCCGCAGCGGCCTGTTTCGCGGCCGCCTCCAGCGGCGCTAGGCGGCGGTGCTGCCCAGGTGGTCAAGCCAGGCTAGCAGATAGCTGTTTACCGTCTCGGGCGCTTCCTGCTGCGTCCAATGGCCAACCCCCTCGATCATGTGAAGGCCGCGAAGGTCCGGCAGCAGCGCGTGCAGGCGCTCCTTCCACTTTGCCCCGCCAAGCATCGTCGCCGGATCCTTGGTCCCCGAGATAAATAGCGATGGCTGCGTGATGACATGGCTCTCTAATCGGCGCAGCATGTCCCAGTCGCGCCTGCGGTTGCGATAGCGGTTCAGCGGTCCGCGAAAGCCCGATCGCGCAAACGCGGCGGCATAATGCGCGACATCGTCTTGATCGAGCCAGGGCAAAGGCATTGGCGGTTCCGGCAGCCCCTTCAGCAGGCCATCACCCGGCTTCTTGTCGTTCGGCCAGGTCCCGGGCGGAGCATCGCCCGAAATCGCATAGTAAAATTTGCGGATGACGGCCGCAGGGTCGGCTTCCAACTCCGCCTCTGCGACGCCCTCATTCTGAAAATCCTCGATATAGAAATAGCGGTCCTTCTCCGTGAACATCTCCCGGTGCACCTCGTCCGGCGCGCGGTTCCCTGGTGCAGCGTGGGGAACGGAGAGGCCCGCTACCGCGCGAAACCGGCCTGGATGCAGCAGCCCCGAGGTCCACGCAATCGGTGCGCCCCAGTCATGTCCGACAACAACCGAGGGGCGATCCGGGGAAAGCTGCGCCGCGAGTGCGGCCATGTCGCCAGCAAGCGCTTCCAAAGCGTAGGCCTCAACCTCGGCTGGCCTGGACGAACCGCCATAGCCCCGCACGTCGGGTGCCACCGCACGGTACCCCGCTTCGGCAAGAACAGGTAGCTGATGCCGCCAGCTATACCACCCTTCCGGAAATCCATGTACCAGCAGCGCCAGCGGCGCATCTGCCGCACCGTCCGCCGCGTAGTGCAGCCTAATGCCGCCGCCGACATCCGCTTCACTAAACGCGGTCAAATGACCCCCTCGGTTCGCGCTGCCTCAAGCTCGGCTGCCGTCCAGCCCAGCTCGCTGCCGTAAATCTCTTCGTTATGCTGACCGGGCGTCGCGGGCGCTGGCCTGCGGATTCCAGACGGCGTTTTCGACAGTTTCGGGAACGCGTTCTGCATCTTGAGCGGTCCGCGCGTTTGAGTCTCGACTTCGACAATCGCGCCGCGCGCTGCGAACTGCGGATCGTCCATCATGTCCGCCGCCGTGTAGACCCGCCCCGCCGGGATCGAGTGTTCGATCATCAGGGCATCGACTTCCGCGACGGTCTTACCTCCTGTCCAGTCGTTGATCCGGGCGTCCAGTTCGGCCTGGTTCCGGCCGCGCGCCAGATGGGTTGCATAGCGCGGGTCATCGGCGAGCTGGGGCTGGTCCATCGCCGCCGCCAGACGCTTGAAGATAGCATCCTGGTTCGCGCCGATCATGAACGGGCCGTCGCGGCAGGAATAGACGTTCGACGGCGCGATCCCGGGCAGGATCGAACCCGACCGTTCCCGCACGACGCCGCTTCGGTCATATTCCGGAACCAGCCCCTCCATGACCTGCAGCACCGCCTCGTAAAGGGCCATGTCGACGACCTGTCCAACGCCGGTCCGGTCCCGATGATGCAGCGCGGCGAGTATGCCCATGCAGCCGTAGCTGGCACACAGCGTGTCGCCGATGGAGACGCCCATGCGCGCGGGCGGGCGGTCCAGATCGCCGACAATGTAGCGCCAACCACCCATCGCCTCGCCGATCCCGCCAAAGCCAGCCCGGTCCGCATAGGGACCGTCCTGCCCGTAGCCGGACATGCGCGCGATGATCAGGCCGGGATTGCGGGCATGCAGATCTTCTGGAGACAGACCCCAGCGCTCCAGGGTGCCGGGCTTGAAATTCTCGACGAGAATATCCGCCGTTTTGAGAAGGTGCCGGACGATCGCCTGTCCTTCTGGTACCCGCAGGTTGGCGGTTACCGAGCGTTTGTTTCGCGCGATGACCTCCCACTGTACCTTTTCCTCGCCCTGCCCCCACAGGCGCATCGGATCGCCGGCACCAGGTGGTTCCACCTTCACGACATCAGCGCCCATATCGCCGAGCAGCTGGCCGCAGAACGGTCCCGCGATCAGCTGGCCCATCTCGATTACGCGGAGGCCGGCCAGCGCGCCATTACCGGTTGCAACGCCGGGATGTTCAGAAGTCACCATAAACGGCGACCATAGCCAACAGGTCCCGCCGCGAAACTAGCGGACTACGCAGCGCTCAACTGGGCAGCCGCCATCCGGGCAACCGCTATCCGGAACCGAAAATGGTGAGCCCTGCAGGGGTCGAACCTGCGACCTACTGATTAAAAGTCAGTTGCTCTACCGACTGAGCTAAGGGCCCACATGCCGCGCGGGATGCGGGTGAGCGGGCTAGCTAGTGCGCCGCTGCGCCCCGGTCAACGCGGTCGTCAACGAAGGCTTTGACGCGGCGCACGATGCCGCACCCACATTTGCTGGATCGTCAACCCGAATACAGGATGTCGCCAATTCGCCGCGACCGTTACGGCAGGCCTAAGCACGAAGGCGCGGCGATGCATGTCCGGATGCGGCAGGATTAAGCCCGATCGAACACCGCCAGACCTCTCCTTACGCCAGCCAAACCGACCCGGCAGAACCTGCTGCTCATAAGCGATCAGATCCAGATCGAGCACGCGGTCCCCCCAGCGCCGCCAGCGTTTTCGCCCGAAAGCCCGCTCAATATGATGCAGGGTCTCAAGCAGGGCTTCGGGTTGCAGCGCGGTCTCAACCGCGGCGACGGCATTGGCATAGCGGCGCGTGCCGGGTCCGATCGGTTCGGTTACGCAGACCGGCGACAAACGGCTAACGTGAACATGGCGCGTTTCCAGAGCAGCGACAGCCGCGGTCAGAACCTTCCGCGGCGGTCCATATTCGCCGTGCGGCCGGTTCGATCCAAGCGCGATCAGGATGGTCATGCCTGCTACCTACGCGCTAAGGCCCGGCCATGCCCAGCCTCTCCGACGTTCCGCAGCCACCTGCCGACTGCCCCCTCTGCCCCCGCCTGGTCGCATTCCGGCATGAGATGCGCGCCGCGCACGCCGACTGGCACAACAATCCGGTCAAGGGCTGGGGCGATCCGGATGCGTGGCTGTGTATCGTCGGCCTCGCGCCGGGGATGCGCGGAGCGAATGCGACCGGGCGGCCCTTTACTGGTGACTGGGCCGGCGACCTGCTGTTTGCAACGCTTAGCGAGTTCGGACTGACCGAAGGCACCTACGATGCGCGTCCCGACGACGGCTTTTCGCTGAGCGGTGCCTATATTTCGAACGCTGTGCGCTGCCTGCCGCCGCAGAACAAGCCGACGCCCAGCGAGATCGCGACGTGCCGCCCCTTTCTGGTTGCACAGCTCGCTGCGCTGTCGAAGGTTCGCGTGCTGATCGCGCTTGGCAAGATCGCGCATGACAGCGCTCTGAAGACCTATGGCCTGACACTCTCGCATCACAAGTTCGCGCACGGCGCCCAGCATGATCTGCCGGACGGACGGGTGATGATCGATAGCTACCATTGCAGCCGCTACAACACGAACACGGGCCGCCTGACCGCGTCAATGTTCGCCGACGTCTTCCGGGCCGCGCAGCGGGTATGCGCCTAGGGTTCCAGCACGACCCGCCCGACCACCTGCCGCTCCTCCATCAGGCGAAAGGCTTCGCGCCATTCGGACAGCGGCAGCACACGGTCGACATGGGGCTGAACCTTTTCGGCCAGCGCGATTTCGCCGAGTTCGATCCTGTCTTCGCGGCCATGCTGCGGAAAGCGGCGGCTATATTCGCCGGCGCGGACGCCGATGATCTGCAGCCCTTTGATCAGCGGGTAGTTGATCTTCATGTCGGGGATCGTGCCGGACGCGAAGCCGACAATCAGCACGCGGCCGAAATAACGGGTGCAGCGCAGGCTCTCGCCAAACACATCGCCGCCGACCGGATCGTAGACGACATGCACGCCGCCGCCGGTGATGTCCTTGACCTGCTCGCGAAAGCCCTTGCCGATGTTGAGGACGGCATCGGGGGCGTAGAAGTCCTGGATCCGGGCCAGCTTCTCGTCGGAGCTGGATGTCGCGATAACCCGCGCGCCCATCTGCTTGCCGAGGTCGACGGCGGCGGCGCCGACACCGGCGGTTGCGCCGTGGACCAGCAGCCACTCGCCGGGTTTCAGATGGGCGTGACGTTTCAGGGCGACCAGCGCGGTCAGGTAGGGCTGGCCGAAGGCGGCGGCCTGGGCGAACGACCAGCCCTCGGGCTTCGGCGAGATTGCGCTTTCCGGAACCGCGATCTCCTCGGCGAAAGCGCCGCGCGCCATGCCCCACACTGGTTCGCCGGTGTCCATTCGTTCGCCGGCGAAATCGCTGCCGAGGATGAAGGGCAGGTCCGGTTTGTGCTGATGACCGCCCCGGGTTTGCAGCATGTCGACGAAGTTCACCGCTGCTGCCTTCACGCGAATTTTCACTTCACCTTGCGGGCGCTCGGAATCGGTCAGGGCAACGCCGGAATAGTCTGAGGAGAGGTCGGAGAGGAGGATAGATTTCATGGTCCGCTCCCTTGCGCGGGGTGTAGGAAATCGCACCTCTCAAAAGTTCTGTTACAGTTTTGTTGCAATCCAGAATTCTTTCTGTCATAAAAGAGTCACAGAAGGAGAACAGGTCATGAAAACGAACCTGATTATGGGGATTATCGCCCTCTTGCTCGGCACCGCCGCACAGGCCGGCGAAGTCGGCTATGAGGAAGGATCGCTTGGCTTCGAGCAGATGGTCGCAGGCGACTGGCTGGCCGCCGAGCAGAAGCTGAATGCGAGCGCGGACGAGCTTGGTGCCGATCCCGCGCGGCTGCTTCAACTTGCCGAGGTGTACCGGGTTACCGGCCGCGAAGGCGATGCCGACGCGCTCTACCGACAGGTGTTGTCGAGCGAGGACATGACGCTGGTGCTGGCCGATGGCCGCATCGTCAGCGCGCACAATATCGCGAGCATGCGCCTTTCGACGGAAATGCAGGCCGCGCGCTAATACCGTTTCGGGGCGTAGCTTTCTCTAGAGCGTCAGACGGTAACGGCCCGGTCCTGTCTCGGTGAACCCGTTCGCCAGCAGGGCCGGGCCGTTCGCCTGTTCGACGCCCGTTATGTCGAGCCAAGCGGTCACAGTGCCCGCCGCCGACAGTTCCACCATCAGCGCGGCGCTGCCCGTCCCCAGCGAGCCGGTAAGCGGCAATTGCGCCTGGTCCCCCTGACAGGCCAGCGCGCCCTGAAGTGTTGCGGCTGGCAGGCCGAAGGCGCCTGCCGCTGCGGTGAGTGCGTCCGTGTTCGCGGTGCCGCCCGCCTCCACACACTGGCCGTCCTCAAAGCGAACCGAAACGTCCTGAAGCGTAAGTCGGCCCGCGCCGGGAAAGCCGAGATCGGCGACCGCGATCGACCCTGTGAGGTCATTCAGGGCATAGCCGCTGCGATAGCCAGTCAGGGCACCGCTGAGGCCGCCCGGTCCTGGATCGTCATCGTCACCGCTGCGGAACCGAAGCTGCGCCTGCCCGATCAGCAGCCGCCATGTCGAAAGCCGCGCCGCCGGATCGCCGAGCGGCAGGTTGCCGAGCCACGCCTCCCGCATTTGCGCGCTCCAGACCGAACCATCGACTTGGCGCGCGCTGAACCCGCGTTCCTGAAAGCCGAGCGCGGACAGGGCCGTCTGCATCGGCAGGAGCGCCGCGATGGCAAAGACCGAGAGCAGCGTGATCAGCGCCGCGCGCCGAATGTCGAGGCGGAACCGCTTCATTCCGCGCGTGCCACAACAAGGGTCGCCGACAGGGTATCGTCGGCATTGGCGCGAATTTCGGCGCTGCGGACGACAACGCCGCTTCGTTCGAGCGCGGACAGCGCTGAGAACAGGATGTCGGCGCGCGCCGCCGGGATGCGCGCGGTCGTGCCATCCGGCCCCGACTGAAGCTCGGCGGCAAGGCCGAAGCGTTCGAGCGTCGCGCCGACATCGTCCGCGCCGTTCAGGCCGCCGGCACCGAGCCGCCCGAGAAGGACATCTGCCTCCGCATAGTCGGTCAGGCGCTCCTGATAGTCGGTGCGCGCCGCCGACCGCCAGTCGAGGACCGGGTCCACGAGCAGCAGCCAGAGAAGCGCCAACAGGCTGAGCGCGGCGAGGAGCGCAAGGAGGCTGCGCTCTCGCAGGCTGTACCCCTGCCAGCGCACCTTCAGTCCGGCGATCATGGCGTGATCTCCACGGCGGCGCGGTTGCCCGTCCCCTCGCCGCCCGACACGGGACCGGCGACAAAGCGAAGGCCCGCGGCCTCTACCCCGGCGCGCAGGGCCTCCGGATCCGCGCCCGGCGCGACAGCCAGCTCGGCCATTAGCCGCCCGCCCTGCCAGTCCAGGCTGACGATGGTGAGACCCGCACTGCCGCGGATGCCGGCGGTCAGCGCCTCGAAAGCAAGCATGAACGCCCCGCCCGCGCCGCGCTCCGCTGCCGCCAGCCGAAGCGCCGGAAGCGCGGCACCGGGCGTCTGCGCGTTCACGCCCGCGGCCGCCACGGTCTCGGCGATCACCGCCTCGAGCGCGTGCGCCGACCGGTCGTGCCGCCACGCATCGAAAAGCGCGGACAGCCACAGGGCAACCAGAGCGAGACCGACCAGCAGCGCAGTCCGCCGCGTGGTTCCCTGTCCGGCCGCAGGCTGTGCGGCGGCAAAATCCCCCTGCAGAAGGTTGAGCGCTGGCGTTTCGCTTTCGGCCAGTTGCATCTGGCGAATATCGGCTGCGCTGAGGTGCCGGACTGCAGCGCCGCCGATCACCGCCTTCGCCAGGGCCGGATCGGCGGCAAAGGCTTCATCCGGCCCGCGGGCAAGGATGTCGCCAAAGGTGCCCGGACCGCTGACGAAGCCATCGATCGGCGCGGTCAGCAGCACCGGCTCCGGCACCATCACAGTCGGCGTTATGCGAAGCCGCGCGCAGGCCCCCAGCCAGTCGGTCATGACGTCCCGGTCGACCAGAGCGACGAGGCGGTTTCCGCCCTCCTCAGCGGTTTCGCTCACCGCGACATGAGCCGCGCCGCTGCCCGCCGCGAGGGTATCCGCAAGCGCGAGGCGGGCCGCCGTCCGCGCCTGCGCCGCCGTACCGTCCAGCGCCTGCCCGTGCACCGGCGCCGACTGGCCCGGGACCGCGACAACGACAAAGTCTTCCGGATCGTGCGGCGGATCGCCGTCACTGTGCCACGCACCCTCCGCCGCCAGCAGGCCGTCTGCGCCGATCCGCGTGAACCGCACCTCGTCAGCCCCGTCACCCAGCCAGTAGAGGGTGCGGCCGGTCATGCGCCGCCCCAGCGCCGCTGAAGCAGCTGCGGCCCGCGCTCGCCCAGCCGGATCAGCACGCTTTCCTGCGCCAGGAAACCGCCCTCATCGACGTCGATGTCGGCGCGGAACAAGTCGCTGTCCATCGCGATCTGATACTGCGCGCGGGCACCCGGCTGCGCGCCGATGGCGAGCGCGGCGCTCCAGAAGTCGGCGCGGCTGTCCCAGCCCGCAGGCGGCCGGCGCGCGATCAGGCCGCGGGCGGCCGTTACGCTGAAATTGCGCGGGACCAGCATGCCGAGAAGCGGCGCGTCCTCGTCCGTCAGCGTGTTCACATTGATGGCCTGCATGTCGGTGGTGGGCAGCGCGCAGAGGAAGGGTTCGATGAGCGCATAGTCTTCCGCCGACCAGTTGGCGACCGCCGTCAGCTCCGCCGGGGACGCGACGAGGCCGTTTGGCGTTCGGAAACCCGCATAGGCGCCGTCCTCCGCGCCGCCGCCCTGCGGGAAGGTGTCGCTGTCGATCCAGTCGACGAGCGCCATCGCCATTGCGTTCGCGCGGGTAAGCGCGATGCCGACGCCCTGCGCCAGGCCGGTGAACTGCTGCACCGCCTGCGGCCGAATGCGGAGCGCGCCGCCGGGGGTGCCTGCGACGACCGCGTTGACGTTGAAGCAGTGGGAGGCGTCGCTGATCCGGACGCTGATGAAGCCGCCGGCGGTGGGGACGGTCAGCGGTTCGTCGGCCCAGCCGCCCGCGAGCGTCAGGACGCCGTCCGCCTGGCTGGTCAGGCTTTCGATGCGCTCTGCCGCGACCAGCGCCGCGCCGCGCGCATAGTGATGCGCCTGCGCCGCCGCGCGGCCATTTCCAGCGAGGGCAAGCGAGCGGTTCATCGTCTCCAGCGTCACGGCGGTCAGCGCGCCCATCACGCCGACGAGCATCAGGACGGTAAGGAGCGCCATGCCGCGTTCGCTGCGGGGGATGGTGCGGTTGGGGGCGGGAATGGGTAGGCGCACGGTCACTGGCCCGCACCGATCAGGAACAGCTGCTCGGTGCGGCCGAGGTTCGGGATATTGAGCGTCAGCCGGAGGGCTTCGGGAAGCGGCGCGTCGGGAGTGATCAGCACCGTTTCGGACCATGCGCCGTCATAGGCGAAGGCGATCTCGGCCCCGGACGTGCCGGGCAGCATGAGGGCGGCGACCTGCTCTTCGGCGCCGTCGATGTAGCGCGCGCTGCGGCGCTCGAGGCCGTCCGCGGTCTGGTGCCATTCGACCCAGCTGAGGCCGGGGCGCGCCTCCCCGTCGTCATTGGCGGGGCCGTGGCGGGCGAAGGCGAACAGCGCGCCGTTTGCGCCTAGTCCGGCTTCTGAACCTGCAGCGATGGCGGGGCGAAGCGTGCCGTCGCGGGCGCGGCTGGGGCGCGGGGCGATCTGGGCGAGGTCGGCGGCGAGCGCGGCGCGGGTACGCTGGAGCGCGCCGGTTTCGGCGGAGGCGGTCTCAATGCGCTGCGCCGCCTCCACGCTGTTGCCGAGAAGGAGCGCGCCCGCCGTCGCCAGCATGGCGAAGACGAACAGCGCGACCAGCGTCTCGATAAGGGTGAAGCCGCTCGCCTTCATGGGACGCGCCGGAAGCCTTCGAGATACGCGCGAGCGCCGTCGGCGGATACGGCCTCGACGCGGATCAAGAGGACGCCGCCCACGGCGGTGCGCTCCGCCGTGCGGGTGACGGTCCAGGCGCTGCCGAGGTTGGTGACGGTTTCGGTGGCGGTGCCGAGGGCGGGCGGCTGCGGCGCGATGGTGGCGGCGATTAGCGCGTTCTCGGCGACGATATCCGCGCGCACCACCCGGTCGACGGCGATGGCGGACTGGGCGTGCGCGGTGCCGAGGCGCAGGAGCGCGAGAACGGCAAGGCTGAGGACCGCCATCGCGACCAGCACCTCGACGAGGGTGAAGCCAGTGTCGCCGCGCTCAGCCCTCGACACGGACACCTCCCGCGGCATCGACGGAGAGGGTCGCAGTGTCATTGGCGGCGCGGAGGCGGAGCATCGTGGGCTGGGCAAGGCCGACGGCGTCGAAACGGATGCGGAGGGGGAGGTCCGCGCCGGCGGGGCGGGCTTCGTCCCAGCCCCGGGATTTGAGGGCGCGGGTGGCGAGCGGCTGCCAGTCGCCGCGCAGGCGCTCCTCGAAGCGGTAGCCGGACTGGTCGACCACGGCCGCCGTTTCCCGCTGCGAGAACAGGGCGTGGTCGCGGGCGGCGAGGAGACGCGCGCCGAGGCGTTCGGCTTCGGTGCGGGCTTCGTTGCCGCCGCTGCCAAAACCGATGGCGGCAACGGCGGCGGCGAGGCCGATGATGACGAGCACGACCATGATCTCGACGAGCGTGAAGCCGCCCTCGCCATTTGATCGTGCCCGCCTCATCTCGGTTAGCCGTTCCAGTTGCCGATGTCGGCGGCGTCGCCTTCACCGCCCGGCTGGCCGTCCGCACCGAGGGAAAAGACGTCGTATTCGCCGCCGCGCGTGCCGGGGAAGGTGTACTGGTAGGGCGCGCCCCACGGGTCGTCCGGCAGGCGGCGGAGCGAGCCGTCGGCCTGCAGCACGGCCAGTCCCTCCGCACTGGAGGGGTAGCGGCGGTTGTTGATGCGGTAGAGCTGCAGCGCCTGGTCGATGACGGCGATATCGGCCTCCGCCTTCTGCCGCTCCGCCGCGCCCTGTGCGGGGAGGACGTTGATGACGACGAAGGTGGTGAGGAGGCCGATGATGGCGACGACGACCATGATTTCGACGAGGGTGAAGCCCTCCTCCCGCTTTTTCCGCGATTTCATGGCTTTGTGCGACATCGAAGGTCTCTCTAGCTGATGGCGAGGGTGTTGAGCTGCATGATGGGCAGCAGGATGGAGAGGACGATGAGGGCGACGAGGCCGCCCATCAGGACGATGATCGCGGGTTCGAGGAGGCTGAGCGCGCCGGAGGTGAAGGCGTCGAACTCGCGCTCCATATAGTCGGCGGCGCGGCCGAGCATCACTTCAAGCTGGCCCGACTGTTCGCCCGATGCCGTCATGTGCACGAGGAGCGGCGGGAAGACCCCGGCGCGGCGCATCGCGCCCGACAGGCTGCCACCCTCATTGACGCTCTCGACGATGCCGAGCGTCGCCTGGCGCAGCCTGCGGTTGCGGACGGTGCGCGCGGTCACGCTGAGGCCGTCGAGAAGCGGCATGCCGTTCGCTACCACGGTCGAGAGCGTGCGGGCCAACCGCGCCGCGTTCAGGTCGCGGATCAGACGGCCGAAAAAGGGCAGGCCGAGCATCCAGCTGTCGAAGCGCAGGCGGAAATCCTCGTTCCGAAGCATCCGCGCGAAGACCAGCCCGGCAACGGCGAGCCCGACCAGTACCAGAAGACCCCAGTCGGTCATGAAGCTGCTGACGCCGATAACGATGTTGGTGAGGAGCGGCAGCGTCTGGCCCATGGTGTCGAACTGCTCGACGACCTTTGGCACCACGAACGTCATCAGGCCGATGATGATGAGGAGCGCAACGAGCGCCAGCATCGCGGGATAGACGAGCGCGGTGGTGATCTTGCCGCGCACCTCCGCCTGCCGCTCCATCAGATCGGCGAGACGGTTGAGAATCGGCGTCATCGCGCCGGACCCCTCGCCTGCCCCGACCATGGCGCGGTAAAGCGGCGGAAAGCTCTTCGGTTCGCGCGACAGAGCGGCGGCAAGGCGCTGCCCCTCGACAACGCCGCCATGCACATTGCCGATGATCTGCGCCACGTGGGGCTTTTCGGCCTGCGCGGCGATGGCGCGCAGCGATTCCTCCAGCGGCGAGACCGATACCAAAGTCGCGAGCTGGCGGGTGAAGAGGGTGAGATCCTTGCTGCCGAGGCGCTTGGCGAACAGCGCCGGGCGGTCGCCGCCCGTTTTCTCCGCCGAGGACGGTGCGGTCGATCCGCCCGCCGCCGCGCTGACCTTGACCGGCAGCAGCTTTTTCTGGCGCAGCACTTCGCGCGCACGCAGTTCGGTGGCTGCGCTCAGCCGCCCGCGCTTCTCCGCGCCGCGTTCGTCGACGGCGAGATACTCAAAGCTCGGCATCGACCGACAGGTCCTTCCTGAGGATGCGGACGGCCTCTTCGACCGTCGTACGCCCTTCGGCCACCAGCCGCCGCGCGGACGCCGCCATGCTGGGCGCACCGGCGAAGGCATGGCGGGCAATCGCGCCCTCGTCCGCGCCGGACAGCATCAGTTCGCGCAGGCCGCCATCGACGCGGATCATCTCGAACACGCCGATGCGGCCCTGGAAGCCGGTCTGGTTGCACTCCGCGCAGCCTTTCGCGGTGTAAATCGGCGTACCGGCATCAAGGCGAAGCGGTGCCGCTTCGGCGGCGCTGGCGGGGTGCGGCTCGGCGCAGGCGCGGCAAAGCTGCCGCACCAGCCGCTGCGCCATCACCAGCCTCAGCGAGGAGGCCATCAGGAACGGCTCGACGCCCAGGTCCTTCAGCCGGGTGATCGCGCCCACGGCATCATTCGTGTGGACCGTCGACAGGACGAGGTGCCCGGTCAGCGAGGCCTGCACGGCAATCTCCGCGGTCTCGTGATCGCGTATCTCGCCGACCATCACGATGTCCGGATCCTGCCGCAGGATCGCGCGCAAGCCGCCGGCAAAGGTCATGCCGACCTTCACATTCACCTGCGTCTGGCCGACGCCCTCCATGGCGTATTCGACCGGGTCCTCGACGGTCAGGATATTGCGCTCGCCGTCGTTCAGCATGCGCAGGCCGGCATAAAGCGACGTGGTCTTGCCGGAGCCGGTCGGGCCGGTGACGAGGATGATGCCGTTGGGTTCGGACAGCGCCTGCCGGAACACCGCGAGCATGTCGTCCGGCATGCCGAGGTCGGCGGGCGTCAGTTCGGCCTGTTCCTTGTCGAGGATGCGGAGGACCACGCGCTCGCCGCCGCGCGCGGGCAGGGTCGAGACGCGCACGTCGAGTTCGCGGCCGCCGAGCGCGAGCGACAGGCGCCCGTCCTGCGGCACGCGGCGCTCGGCGATGTCGAGGCGGGCCATGACCTTGATGCGGCTGGTGACGAGCGGCGCGACCTTCGGCGGCAGGCGGAGGATTTCCTTCAGGACGCCGTCGACGCGCAGGCGTACCATCAGCGCACTTTCGAAGGGTTCGATGTGGATGTCGCTGGCGCCGTCGCGGATGGCCTCGGCGAGGATCCCGTTGATGAGCTTGATGACCGGCGCATCGTCGTTTGTTTCAAGGAGGTCGGCGGCGGCGGGCAGGTCGTCGGCCAACGCGCCGAGATCCCCGGCCTGTGCCAGCTCGCCGGACACCGTGTTGGCATCGAGCGCGCCGGCGCCGTAGAGTTCGTTCAGACGGGCGTCGAAATCCCTGGCGCTGAGGCGCTCGAAGGCGATGGCGCGGCCAAGCGCGCGGCGGACCTCGAGGAGGGTTCGCGGGTCAGCATCTTCGCGCAGGCCGATGGGGATCGGACCGCCTTCGCTGGCGGGCAGCGCGACGACGCCGTGCTTCTTCGCGAAAGGATAGGGAAGGTCCGCCAGCATCGGCGCGGCCTAATCGGCGACCGGGGGGCTGAGCGGTACGGCGATGGCTGCCGGATAGCCTGACGCCGCGACGCGCCGCCTGAGGGTCTCGGCGGCGGCCGCACCCTCGACGGGGCCTAGGCGGACGACCGAAAGGCCGTCGCGGACGACGAGCGCGCCGGGCGCGAGTGGTGCGAGTTCGGCCAGCACGTCGGCGGCTTCGGCGGGGTCGGCGTAGCCTGCGACGTCGACAGCGTAGTCCGCGGTGTCGGCGGGCAGCGCACTCGGCGGGACGGTGTCGAGATAGGTCCTGAGGACGCGGTCGAGCGCAGGCTCGGCGTCCGGGTCCTGCGACAGCTGGGCGGCGCGCTGGTAATCGTAGCGCTGGGCCGCGATGGCCTGCGCGTCGGCACGGTTCGCAATGATGCGCGGGCGGATGAAGACCATCAGGTTGGTCTGCACCTGCTCGCGCGACCGGCTGGTGAACAGTTCGCCGAGGAGGGGGATGTCGCCGAGCAGCGGGATCTTCTCGATGGTGGCGCGCTCATTCTCGTCGAGGAGACCGCCGAGCGCGACGATATCGCCGTCATCGACCGTGATGGTGGTCTCGATCTCGCGCGTGTTGAGGACAAGGTCGGCGGACCCGCGCGCGACCGGCCCGGCGATCGAGGACACCTCCTGCTTCAGGAACAGCTTCACCGCGCCGCCCGCGTTGATCTGGGGCCGCACCTCAAGCTGGATGCCGACCTTCTGCCGCTCGACGGTGCGGAAGGCATTGTCGAAATCGGGGGACAGCGCCTCGCCGGTGGTGACGGGCACCTCCTGCCCGACGAGGTAGCGCGCCTCCTGGTTGTCCATGGTCATCAGCGACTGGACGCTGAGGACGTTGGAATTCGTGTCGGACTTCACCGCGTTCAGGATCGCGCCGAAGATCGTGTCGCCCTCGACGCCGCCAACGCCGAACAGGCCGCCGGTCGCGCCGAGAAGCTGGGCCGCGGCGGCCTGCTGCAGCGTGTCGGCGAGGTTCGTGGTGCCGGTCTGCGAGATGACCTCGCCGTCGACGGTTATGGTCTGGTTCTCAAGCTGGGTCGCGCCGATCGCGCCGCCGATGGCGAGCGGGTTGAGGACCGAATTGGAATAGTTGGTGGACGCGAAGGGTACCGTACCGTCGAGGCCCGCGAGCAGGAACTCGACGCCGAGCGCGCGGGCGGCATTGTCCGAGACTTCGGCGACGATGGCCTCGACGAGGACCTGATCGCGCGGGACATCGAGCTGGCGGAGAACTTCGCCGAGCGTGCGCTGGATGTCGGGCGGGGCGGAGATGATGATGGCGTTCGCGCCCTCATAGCGGGCGATGACGGCGCGGGCCGGTTCACCGCCCGCGGGCGTCACTACATTCGCAGCGCCTGCCGGTTCGCCATCATCCGCCTCGGCAACGACGGTGGCGACGCTGGTGGTCTGGCCGGCAATCTGCTGCAGGACCGGCAGCAGCAGCTCCGCATCGGCATGTTCGAGATAGTGGACGCGGACGTCGGCGCCGAGGGCGGCGCGGGTGTCGAGTTCGGCGACGAGGCTCGCAAGCTCCGCCACACGCGCCGGATCGCCGCGCAGGACAAGGGAGTTGGAGCTGTCGACGGGAACCGCGCTGACGTTGCTCTCCCCGCCCGCGCGCGCGATGTCCGCGAGTGCCGCCGCCATCTCCCGCGCGCCCGCATTGGTCAGCGGCACGAGGCGGAGCGTGCTGTTGTCGCGGTCGAGTTCGCCGATCACGCCGAGGATGCGGGCGAGGTTGTCCTGATAATCGGCGATCACGAGCGAATCGCCCGTGCCGCTGGCGGTGACCTGGCCCTCACCGCTGACGAGGGGCGCGACGGCCTCGAGCGCCTGGCTGGCGGTGATGCGGTCGAGCTGGATGACGCGGGTCACGAAGCGCCCGCCGCCGCCAAGCGCGGGCTGGCGCGCCGCCCCGGCCGCCTGCGCGATGCGAAGGCCGCCGCCGCTGAGCGGGATGGCGACGAGGCCGTTCGCGCGCAGGGTCTCTAGGAACACCTCGAAATATTCGGAGCGGCTAAGCGGCTGTTCGGTGATGACCGATACGGTGCCCTCAACGCCCGGATCGACGATGATGTTGCGGCCGGTCACGCGCGCCGCATCCTCGATGAAGGCGCGAATGTCGGCGTCGCGCAGGTTCAGATATTGCTGCGCCAGGCCCGGTGCCGAGAGGCCGACGAGCGCGAACGCGGACAAGAGGGCCATGCCGAGGCGGAGAGGGGCGCGGAACAGGGTCATGGCCTAGGGCACCCTTACGGTGAGGGGGACCTGCGTCCCGCGGCGCTCAAGCACCAGCGCCAGTGTGTCGCCGGAGCGGGCCGACGCGAACAGCCGCCGCGCCTCTGCCGGCGTCGAGACCGTCTGCCCGTTCAGGGAGATCAGCGCATCGCCCGCCTGCAGCCCGCTGCGCCGGAAGATATCGCCGCTGCCGCCCGGCTGCACGATCAGGCCGCCGCCCTCTCTCACGGACAGGGCAATCTCACGCTCCATCGCGGCGGCCTCATCCCTCTGCGGACCCGTGGAAGGTGAGGCCCCCGACGCGCCGCCGACACGGACCGCCGGTTCGCTTTCGTCGAGGTAAAGCGCCTCTTCCGCGCCGCCGCGCGCCAGGACGACATGATCGCGCTCGACGCGGAGGAGCGACAGGCCGCGCAGGATCTCGTCGCCGACGGCATAGCTACGCTGCGGCTGGTCCTCGCCGCCGATGATCGCGGAGCCGCGACCGGTTGCCCGGTCCTCCCGCACGCCGAACAGGCTGAGGTCGCTCGCCGATACGGCGAGCGCGCCGCCGTTCGACCGGAAACCGAACACGGCATCGAGGCCGGTGAACTGGGTTGCCTGCGCGCCGGGCACGGTGACGTTCGCACGCCAGACGCCCAGCGGACCAATGGGCGCGAGCGCAGCCCAGAACAGAGCGGCGATCGCGGCGGCCAGAAGCGCCATCGCCGCCAGTTCGGCAGCGCTGTAGATGGCGCGCACGCCAAAGCGCCGCTCCGTCTGCCTACTCGCTGTCGTCATGGTCCCCGCCTGCATGGAAGCCCCAATTCTCTAGGGTTGCATTATGACAAAGCTGCGACGGGCTAAACCCCTGTTCCCCCTAAGGGCGCGGCGGGCGGTGCCTCGGACGCCGAAGTCCTCCGCTTCGCCAAGCCCGTTTCCGGTAGCAGACCCGTGCGATATAGGACCGGCGCAATGCCCTGCCCTGCCCGATCCATAACCCTGATGGCCCTTCTGCTGACCGCCTGCAGCGCGGAGCAGCCGTCGATAATGGCGGAAGGCAGGTCGGCAGACGAACGCGAGGCGGTTTCGGCCGGTTCCGCGGCGGTGCCGGTCGAGGGCGGGGGTGCGCCTGTCGCGGCAGCCCCCTTCCCCGCCGATATCCGTCTCGTCGGCCTGTCCGGCGGCGGCGCGGACGGCGGCGTTATCCTCGGCATGGGCGAAGAGCGCCAGCGTTACCTCGCCGTTGGACAGCGCCTGGATGCGGGCTGGGAGCTCTCCCGCATCGACGGCCGGACGGCGATCTTTACCGCGAGCGGTTCGGGCGCGGAGCAGCGCCTGGACCTGCCGGACAGGGGAACGCGCGAACCCGCAGCCCGGCAGGAATCCCCTTCCGGCTCTGACAGCGATCTGCGCGCCCGCCTGAGGCTTGAGATGGAGCCCGCGACGGGCAGCGGCGGCGAGCGAGCACACCGTTTCGCCGGAGAGCCGCCCGCGGCCTTCGCGCGCGCGGGCGTCAAACGGGGCGATATCCTAATCAGCTATGACGGCGAATCCTTCGACCGGGGCGAGGATATCGGCGACCTGCTCTTCATCCTGAACGAGCGCGGACGCGTACCCATCCGAATCGAACGCGACGGACGCGCGCTGGACCTGACCGTTCGCAACTGAGCGGCTGGCCGAGCCTGTGGATAACCCGGCCGAATGTGTCGGTTCTGTTTCAGAATGGTTGCGGGTTGATGAAGATTTGCCCGTTTCGCGCCCGCCCCGCGATTCTGTCACAAAAGTCACATCCGGCCCACCTACCCGGCCCCGGCGTGGCGATGAGGGGCTGTCCCCTTGTCGGCCGCACGAGATTTTCCGTGATCCCGAAAAGGTGGCCTTCATGTCTTACACCCGTTCACTCCTTCTTCTTGGTTCCGCTGTCGCGCTCGCCAGCTGCGGTGCCGATGACGTCGCGTCCCCCGGCGGCGGCGTAATCGTCGTCCCGGCCCCGACGCCGACGCCGACCCCCACACCGACCCCGACGCCGACGCCCACGCCGACCCCCACGCCCACCCCGACGGGCGGCGCTGCGGACAGCTGCCCGACCGGCACCATCGATACGGGTGAAATCCTCGATTACGGCACCGCGTCCGACACCGACGACGCCCGCGTCTGCCAGCTTTCCGGCACGCTGACCGACAATCTGCGCCTGCGCGCGGTTTCCGGTACCGTCTACTCACTGTCCGGCCGTGTGCAGATCGGCACCGACGCCGGTCCGACCGACAACCCGACGCCGGGTTCGCAGACGGCGGCCCTGACGATCGATCCGGGCGTCGTGCTGTTCGGCTCCTCGGGCGCTGACTTCCTGCTCGTTAATCGCGGCTCTCAGCTGTTCGTGAACGGCACCGCGGACCGCCCGGTCATCATGACCTCCCGCTCCAACATGGAGGGGAACACCACCGCCGATTCCATCGGTCAGTGGGGCGGCGTCGTGATCCTTGGCCGCGCGCCTTTCTCCGACTGCGGCGGTGCCGGCACCGTTGGCGGCAACGAGAACTGCACCGGCGCCGTGGAAGGCACCTCCGGCGCGTTCTTTGGCGGCAACCTGCCGGGCGACAGCTCCGGCTCGATCCGCTACCTGCAGGTCCGCTATCCGGGCTTCGAAGTCACCGAGGGCAACGAGCTGAACGGCATCACGATGGCAGGCGTCGGTTCAGGCACCACCTTCGAATATGTCCAGATCGCCAACTCCTCCGATGACGGCCTCGAGAATTTCGGCGGCACGTTCAACGCGAAGTACCTGGCGCTGACCGGCAATGACGATGACAGCTTCGACACCGACTCCGGTTATCGCGGTTTCACGCAGTTCGTGGTCATCACCCAGCGCGATGCTGGCGGCGACCGTGCCTGGGAAGCGGACTCCGGCGGTGACGAGAACTTCCTGCCGCGGCAGTTCTCGCGCCTCGTCAACTTCACCGTGCAGGCGAATGACGGCAACGCCATCCTGCTGCGCGGCGGCGGCGACTACAGCCTGATCAACGGCGTGATCGTCGGCGACAGCTGCATCGACGTCGACGGCAACACCACGGTCCAGGCCGCGGACGATACGCTGCAGGAGGCCGGCCCGCCGACCTTCGCTTCGGTCGTCCTCGACTGCGCCGAGCCGTTCTCCGACGATGACGACGGCATCGACGAAAGCGCGCTGTTCCCGACGGACGGCAACAACGTCGTCGACTATGACAACACGCTGACCGGCGACTTCGGCCTCGTGAACGGACCCAATGAAGATGCGGTCACGGCGTTCGACGTGACGACGCTCAGCGACTTCCTGACCAGCGTCGATTACATCGGTGCCGTCGAACAGGGCGCAACGCCTTGGTTCAATGGCTGGACCTGCGACATAGGCGGTGTCGGCTCGTGCGCCGCGCGCCCGCAGACGCAAGCCGACGACTAAGGCCGCTCGCGGTTTGATCAGGGCGGCGGTCTCCTCCGGGTGGCCGCCGCCCTTCTTTCTCTAGCTTCCTGGGAATTCCTAGCGATGACCAAACGACTTTCCGCTGCCAGCATCCTGATGCTGACGACAGCCCTTTCGGCGCCCGCCCTTCTCGGCTTCGCGGCCGAGGCGCAGACGCAGTCGACCACGACCGCGACGCCCGCTCAGCCGAGCGATGAAAATCTCGAAACGACGATTGAGGATGTCGATACGGTAACGCCCGGTGCGGCGGACGAGGCCCCCGATGCCGCTGATGATCTCGGCGAGCCGATCAGTCCGCCGGTCGAGGTGTCCGGACCGACAGGCGGCGGCGATGGCAGCGTCATCGTGATCCAGGGCCGCTTCATTCCGGAGCCGGTCCGCGCCTCCTCCGAGGTTCTGAACGTCCTTAGCGCCGAGGACATCGCGCGCACGGGCGAGGGCGACATCGCCTCCGCGCTGCAGCGCGTGACGGGCCTCAGCCTCGTTGGCGGCCGCTTCGTCTATGTGCGCGGCCTTGGTGAGCGCTACTCGCTCGCGCTCCTCAACGGGTCGCCGCTGCCGAGCCCGGAGCCGCTGCGCCGCGTCGTTCCGCTCGATATTTTTCCAACGAGCGTCATCGCCTCCTCGGTCGTGCAGAAGTCCTATTCCGTCGCCTATCCCGGTGAATTCGGCGGCGGCGTGATCAACCTGACGACGCCCTCCATCCCCGAAGAGACGTTCCTGACCGTCGGCGGTTCACTCGGCGGCAATTCGCAGACGACGTTCGAGACGGGCTATACCTATTTCGGCTCCGACCTCGACTTCCTCGGCTTCGACGACGGGTCGCGCGACATTCCCGTGCCGCTGCAGAACGTCATCGACGGTGTCCTCAACCCCGAAACGACGGTCACGCCGGCGCAGCTGACATCCGCCACGCTGTCCCTGAACAATGCGTCCACCTCGCTGATCCAGCGCAACAACGACATTCCCATGAACGGCGCGCTCGACATCAGCTTCGGCACCGCCATCGACATCGGTTCGGACCGCCTCGGCATCATTGCCACGGCGGGCTGGGACAATAGCTGGGAAACGCGCGGCGGCACGGAGCAGTTCGTCACCGGCGTCAGCCAGGATGCCGACGGCAACCCGGCGCTGATCGCCCGCGACGGCGAGGATTTCCGCTTCCTGGAAACCAACAACCGCATCGTCGTGAACGGCCTTCTCGGCCTCGCCTACGAGTTCGGCGAACACAACATCAAGTGGACGAACCTCTATATCCGCGACTCGCTGAAGGAGGCGCGGATCTCCGTCGGCACCGACGGCGTGCAGGTCGACCCGGACATCGTCGTGAACCGCTCGCAGCTGAACTGGTTCGAGCGCCAGCTGATCGACACGCAAGTCGTCGCCGAGTTCGAGTTTGACGAGTTCTCCTTCGACGTGCGCGGCACCTATGCGAACACGCAGCGCGAGGCGCCCTATGAGCGGTCCTTCACCTATGCGTTCGACGACCGGATCACTGCCAATTTCGATCCGACCACCGTGCCGGAACTGGTCGCACAGGGCATTACCGAGCCGGTGGTCATCGACGGCGTGTTCGTCAACGACCTGACCTCTCCGGGTCAGGACGCCCGCCTCGCCTTCTCCGACCTGTCAGAGGATATCTATGCGGGCGCTACGGACGTGTCCTACATCCTGCCGACGGACCGAGAGATCATCCTGTCCGCCGGTGCCGCCTATACCGAGACTCAGCGCGAGTCGGAGCGCTTCGGCTTTCGCTATGTCCGCGGCGCGAATACGGAGCCGTTCCCGGACACGATCCGCCAGCTTCGTCCCGATTTCCTGCTGTCCGATTTCGTCGTGTCGACCTTCGGCGTGACGCTGCAGCCGACCTTCGCGGCGAGCCAGGAGGTTGTGCGTTACGAGGCGAGCCTCGAAACGGTCGGCGCCTACGCACAGGTCGAGGCCGAGGTCGCCGACTTCGTCCGCGCCACTGTCGGCGTCCGTTACGAGGACTCCACGCAGCAGGTCGACGCCTTCGACCTGAACGGCCTCTTGATTCAGACGTCCATCGAGGAGGATTACTTCCTCCCCGCCGGTACGCTGACCTGGAACTTCGCCGATGACATGCAGCTGCGCTTCGCCGCGTCGAAGACCATCGCCCGCCCGCAGTTCCGCGAGCTGGCGCCGCAGCAGTTTCTCGACAACGAATCGAACCGCGTGTTCATCGGCAACCAGTTCCTGGAAGATTCCGAACTGCTGAACTTCGAGGGCCGCTATGAATGGTACCCGGCGCGCAACGACCGCGTCAGCTTCGCGGCCTTCTACAAGGAAATCGACAACCCCATCGAGGCGGTCGCCACGGTTCAGGGCCAGACGTTCTTCACCACCTTCTCGAATGCGCCGGAAGCAACGCTGTTCGGGATCGAGGCCGAGGTGCAGAAATATTTCCCGCTTTATGACTGGGGCTTCGAGGACGGCTTATTGTCCAGCCGTAACTTCGTTGTCGTGGCCAACTACACCTACACCGACTCAGAGGTGACTGTGGGTGCGGACGATCAGGTCATCTCCAACGAGACCGGCCAGCCCATCCCGGCCACCACCTTCTTCATCGATGGTGAGCCGCTGGTGGGTCAGTCGGACCATCTGGCGAACCTGCAGATCGGCTTCGAGGACGAGGACACGCTGTCACAGCAGACGATCCTCCTCAGCTACGCCTCCGAGCGCGTGACTAGCCGCTTCACCGGCGGCCTGCCGGGCGGCGAGCGGGTCGCCATCCCGTTCGTGGAAGATCCCGGCATCGACCTCGATATCGTCATCCGCCAGGGCCTTGAACTCGGCGGCGTGAACTTCGAGGCGAAGCTCGAGGCGCGGAACCTGCTTGGTGAAGATTATGAGGAGTTCCAGGAGCTCGGTGACAGCCGAATCGACCGGAACGTCTTCGAGCGCGGCCAGAGCTACTCCTTCGGTCTCGCCGTTACCTTCTAAGGACGCCGATCCTCAAAGGATTTGGGGGGGCTGGTACCGGACGGTATCGGCCCCCTTTTCGTTTCAAAGTCCTGCTAGACGCCGCGCCCGCCCTTCACGCCGCGCAGGTGATGCAGCGGGTGGCGGCGGGGTCGAAGCGCAGGCGCTTTTCGGCAATGTCCTCGCCGCAGCTCGAGCAGGTGCCGAACTCGTCCGGATCGGTTTCCAGCCGGGCAAGGGCCGCCTCCACGCGGCGCAGTTCCACGTCACGCCGCCGCGCCTCGGCCTGACTCATCGCCTGCTGCTGCATTGCATCCATGCGCGACAGGCGGCCGACCGACTGCTGGTCGAGCGTTACGGGTTTTCGCCCCTCCGCGCTTATGCGGCCAAGGTCGTGCAGTTAGTCGCGTTTCGCCTCAAGCAGCGTGCGCCAGCCCGCGGGCGTCATGGGATCAGGCCCCGCGCCGCCAGGATTTCCGCCTCGCTGAAGGGCTTCGGCTCGTCGCCCGCCTCGCTCGGTACGCCGGTCAAGACGTAGGCCACGGCCTCGCCTGCCGCTGCGTCCATCCAGAGGCCGGAGCGGACATGGTAGGCGTCCCCGGCATGGCCGAAACGCACCCGGCCATCGCCGAACAGGTCGTTGCCGCACGCGCCGCCGATCTGCTCGACGCCGAGGCCGAAGCAGCGGATGATCGGGTCGCCCGTGGGTTCGGCGGCGAAGAGGAGCAGCCAGCTTTCGTCGGACAAAAACTCGCTGTCCGGGTCGAGGACTTCCCCGCCGATTCGAGCAAGATCGACCGCGCTCGCCCGCACGCCGCCCTGCGGCGAGAACAGGGAGCCGTTGGCGCCGGGCCGATAGCCGGACAGGTCGCAGGGTGGCCCCGATTGGCGGTAGACCTGACAAGTGGCCATCCGCTCGGTGAAATCGTCGCGAAGGCGGGTGCCGTCCGGCGCGCGCAGCTCGACGCCGCGCGCTCTCGTATCGGGGCGGCAGCCGCCCCAATTGAAGCAGATGTCGAGGCCGAGCGGTGTCATCACTTCGCGCTGCATGACGGTATCGAAGCGCTCGTTCGTGGCGGCCTCCACGGTGCTGGCGATGACCGCGAAACCGAGATTCGAATATTCGAAGCGTTCACCGGGCGCCGCGCCGTTCCAGCTCTCCGCGCCCAGGAACGTCGCGAGGTCGGTACCGAGCGGGACGACATAGCCGTTCGCATCGGTCAGCCCGCTGCGGTGGGACAGCAGGTGGCGCAGCGTGACCGGCTGGCCGGAGGGCGACTGCACGTCCCAGTCGAGCCAGGCGTTCACGTCGCGGTCCAGGTCGAGCGTGCCCGCCTCCACCAGTCGCAGGACGCCGAGCAGCACGATATATTTGGAGATGGAGGCGATCCGCGCCGGATCCTGCGCCGCGAGCGGACGTCCTGGCTCCGCCAGCCCCACGGCAGTCGAGGACTTGACGCGCATCGGCACCCCCACCGCGCGCTGATAGGTGCGGAACAGCGGCTGGGTTGCCGCCTCGGGAGCCGTTGCGGGCTCTGCCTGAACGACGGACCGCTCGATATCGGCGGCGGGCGGCATACAGCCGGCGAGGGCAGCGCCCGCCAGCGCCGCGCCCAGCCCGGCCGCCCGAAGCCGCACGCGCCTTACTCCGGCTGCAGCAGCTCCAGCGCCGCCGCCGTCATCGCCGCGGCGCCCGTCACCACGGCCGCCTCGCCGTCTACCTTGAACAGCGGCGAGTGATGGGACGGGACGGGCGGGCCGCCCTCGCGCGCGGCCGTCAGCGCGGTCAGCGGCGTGCCGCCGACGCCGAAGTAGACGCCCGGCACATCGGTGTTCGGGGCGACGAAATAGGCGAAGTCTTCCGCGCCCATGCCCTGGCGGGGGATTGTTACGATGCTGTCTTCGCCAAAGGCCTCGACAAAGGCGGCGCGCACGCGGCTCGCCATTGCGCGGTCATTCACCGTGACAGGGGTCGATGCGGAGCCGACCCGGACAACGGGCAGGTTATCTTCTGGCAGGCCCATGGCGCGGCCGACATTGAGAGCAATGCGTTCGATGCCGGCCAGCAGGGTTTCGCGCACCGCATTGCTGTCGGAGCGGACGGTCAGCAGCAGCTTCGCCTCATCGGAAATGACGTTGTGCCTAAAGCCGGACTGGAAGCTGCCCACTGTGACGACGCCGGGCTGCAGCGGGTCGATCTCCCGCGCCACAAGGGCCTGCAGCGCGACGACGATATGGCTGGCGATCAGGACCGGGTCGCGGCCGGTGTGCGGCGCCGCCCCGTGCGCGCCAATGCCGGGCACGGTGATGTCGATGCTGTCCGAACTGGAATAGGCGATGCCCGGCGCAATCACGACATGCCCGGCGGGGAGGAAGGAGGAGACGTGCCAGGCCAGCGCGACATCAGGCTTCGGGAAGCGTTCGTAAAGGCCGTCCTCCATCATCGCCTTCGCGCCGCCGATGCGCTCCTCGGCGGGCTGGACGATCAGGACGGCGGTGCCGGACCACTCGTCCTTGCGCGCGGCGAGTGCGTGCGCCGTCGCGACGAGGCCGGTGATGTGCGTGTCATGTCCGCAGGCGTGCATGACGGGCTTCACGATGCCGTCAATGTCTTCCTGCGTGGCAGTGGAGGCGTAGGGCAGGCCGCTGTCCTCCTTCACCGGCAAACCGTCCATGTCGGCGCGGAGGAGCACGGTCGGCCCCTCCCCGTTCCGCATGACCGCAACGACGCCCGTGCCGCCGACGCCCTCCGTCACCTCGGCGCCGGTAGCCCGCAGCTCCTCGGCCATGCGTTTCGCGGTCTCGAACTCGCGAAAGCTCAGTTCCGGGTTCCGGTGGAAATGGATGAACAGCTCCTCGAGGCCATTGTCCCAGCGGCTCTGCATCTCGGTTTCCAGCGCGCTCTGTGCCATCGCCGGTGCCGCCATCATGGCCAGCGCCGATGTTGTCGCCGCCAGAGCCATCGTCCTCAAAACACTTTTCATTTTATCGTCACTCCCCCTGCCGGACACCCGGCCCATTCCCATTCCGTACGAGCTAGCGCCTGCGACGGGCGGCTGTCCAGCATACAGTCAATCCTGATCGCATCGAGTGATAGGCGTTTTGAATGACGGGAGCGCGATGCTTACTATGGCGCCTATGACTAATTACCCGGCTCAGTAAGCGCACAGCGACCGCAGCCAAGCTTGGAAACTGTTCCCGGCCGCTCGTCTCTGGCGCCAGTTTTCAGCATCGGTTCGGCCGATGTCGGGATAACAAGAAGGGAAAGAATCATGACCATCAAGACACTCCTCGCCGCCGCCGCCATCGCCGCCGTTCCCGCCGCTGCGCAGGCACAGAACATCACCACCGAAGAGGTCGAGGCCATCCAGAAGGTCTGGGGCGAAGGTATCGTCGACATCAGCCGCGTTCACGCCCAGGGCGGCGACTATGAGGCGCGCGCCCGCGCCCACCTGAACGATCTTTACGCCTATGATATGGGTACGGTCCTGTTCAAGCCGACCCTGGCCACCGAGGACCAGTTCCGCGGCACCTATGACGAGGCGCTCAGCTATTTCGTGAAGGGCATGCGCGCCGAGGATACCGGTTTCGCCATCAGCGGCTGGACCGATGTGCGCTGGGAAAACGAAGGCGTGATCACCGACGACGACAACGCCATGGCCATGGGCAACTACTATTTCACAGGCCCGGACGGCAACGAGACGAAGGTCGAGTACACCTTCGGCTATGTCCGTGACGAAGACGGCGACCTGAAGATCAACGTTCACCACAGCTCGGTGCCCTACTCGCCCTCCTGAGGCGCGGAACCCAGACTTGAAAATCGGAGGAGGTCGGCGGTCATTCGTCGGCCTCCCCTTTTCATTTCAGCGCTTTCCGTACTGGGCAGCGGCGGTGTCCTGCCCGCTCAGCAGTCGCCGATGCGCGTGCCGGTCGATTCCGCGTGGATGGTCATGGAACCCATCGGCCCGTCCGCCATCGTGATCTTCGACCGGGTGGTGTAGGTCGTATCAGTATAGCGGCCGGTCATGTCCATGCGGCCCGTGCCGCCCTGCGGAAAGTTGCAGACCGCGACGGCATCCAGCGTGCCGCCCGACATGTCGAAGCGCTCATATTCGCAGGCGCTCTCGCTCGATTTGACCAGCATTTCCGGCGCATTCTCGATATCCTCCGCGGTCACGCACTGCTGGTGATCCTGGCCCGGCTGGCTCATGATCTGGTTCTTGATCATGTCCAACATGGCCGCGGGGATCGCATCGGACGAGAAAGCGACGTCGGTCGTCTTCCCCTTCACCTCCCACAGGCCCGGATTGGGCGTCGCGAAGGCAGCTTCGGGCAGCGCGGCCAGTGCGGCACCCAGAAACAGTTTGCGGTTCATCGGTAATCCCTTCCCTCTTGATCCGGCCGCGACCTTTGCCGCCAGTTTCCGCAAAGTCCAGACACGCGCAGGCAAGGGAGCGAAAACGGGAACCGCGCTATTTTGCGGGAAACTTCGCCGGGCCTTCGACGTTCTAGTGACTGTCTTCGAAGAGGAATTCCGCCCATGTCCTTCGTCCAGCTCGATCCGCCCGTGCCCCTGCATGTCATCGACCGCGGCGACGGCATCGCCTTTGCCGTCATTGATTACGGGCCAGAATATAACCTGATCTGGGTGACGGCCATCGACGGCACGGGCGAGATCTGGTGCGCGCCGAACCCGCAGGTCCGCATGCAGGAAAACTGGACCCTGGGGCGCGGCAAGTCCGCGCCGGCGCGCGCGCCGGAGGAACCCTCGGCTAAAGCGAACGGCGCCGACTAACGACTTATTCTCTTAAGGGGAGGCACCCGATCTTCTGGACGCAGACCCCGCCCGCGCCCATATCCCCCGCATGGCAGAAATCGCGATCCGTACGAGCGTCTCCGACCCGGAGAACGCCGATGTCTTCAAGCCCCATCGCCCCGACCGCCCGGAGAAGTCTGAGGGCGGCAAGGCGTTCGAACTCGTTTCAGACTATGAACCGGCGGGCGACCAGCCGCAGGCGATCAGGGAACTGGTCGAGGGGATCGGCGAGGAGGAGGAGCAGAGCCAGGTGCTGCTGGGCGTCACAGGCTCCGGCAAGACCTTCACCATGGCGCAGATCGTGCAGGAATTGCAGCGCCCAACGCTGGTCCTTGCCCACAACAAGATCCTCGCCGCACAGCTTTATGGCGAGTTCAAGCAGTTCTTTCCGAATAACGCGGTCGAATATTTCGTCAGCTATTACGACTATTACCAGCCGGAGGCCTATGTCCCGCGCTCCGACACCTATATCGAGAAGGAATCCTCGATCAACGAGGCCATCGACCGGATGCGCCACTCCGCCACCCGCTCGCTTTTGGAGCGAGACGACGTCCTGATCGTCGCATCGGTGTCGTGCCTCTACGGCATCGGGTCGGTCGAGACCTATTCGGCCATGACGTTCAAGCTGAAGAAGGGCGAGAGCGTCGACAGCCGGGAGGTGATCCGCAAGCTCGTCGCGCTTCAGTACAAGCGCAACGATATGAACTTCGTGCGAGGATCGTTCCGGGTGCGCGGCGACACGCTGGAACTCTACCCCTCCCACCTCGAGGACATGGCGTGGCGCATCAGCCTGTTCGGTGACGAGATCGAGGAAATCGCCGAGTTCGACCCGCTGACCGGCGAAACCGGCGCGAAGCTGAATGCGGTGAAGATCTACGCCAATTCGCACTATGTGACGCCCGGTCCGACGATGAAGCAGGCGACCAAGGCCATCAAGCATGAGCTGGCCGAGCGGCTGAAGGAGTTCGAGGCGGAGGGGAAGCTGCTGGAGGCGCAGCGCCTGCAGCAGCGCACCGAGTTCGACCTCGAAATGATCGCCGCCACCGGCAGCTGCGCGGGCATCGAGAATTACAGCCGCTTCCTGACCGGCCGCCTGCCCGGCGAACCGCCGCCCACGCTGTTCGAATATCTACCCGAAAACGCGCTGCTCTTCATCGACGAAAGCCATCAGACCGTGCCGCAGATCGGCGCCATGAGCCGGGGCGATTTCCGCCGCAAGCTGACGCTGGCCGAATATGGTTTCCGGCTGCCGTCCTGCATCGACAACCGCCCGCTGAAGTTCGAGGAATGGGACGCGATGCGGCCGCAGACGACCTTCGTCTCCGCAACGCCCGGCAAGTGGGAGCTGGAACAGACGGGCGGCGTCTTTACCGAGCAGGTCATCCGGCCAACCGGGCTGATCGATCCCCCAGTCGAAATTCGCCCGGTGGAAAGCCAGGTCGACGATCTGATCGGGGAGCTGCGCGATACGGCGGCCAAGGGCTATCGCAGCCTCGTCACGACGCTGACGAAGCGCATGGCCGAGGACCTGACCGAGTTCCTGCACGAGGCGGGGATCAAGGTGCGCTACATGCACTCCGACGTCGAAACGCTGGAACGAATCGAGCTGGTGCGCGACCTGCGTCTCGGCGTTTACGATGTGCTCGTTGGCATCAACCTCCTTCGCGAGGGGCTGGACATTCCAGAGACGGGGCTTGTCGCCATATTGGACGCGGACAAGGAGGGGTTCCTGCGCTCCGAAACCTCGCTGATCCAGACCATCGGCCGCGCCGCGCGGAACGTCGATGGGCGCGTCATCCTCTATGCCGACACCATCACCGGCTCCATCGAGCGCGCGCTGACCGAAACCGATCGCCGCCGCGCCAAGCAGGTCGCCTATAACGAGGAGCACGGCATCACGCCGACGACCATCGCCAAGCGGGTCGGCGACATCATCGCGATGGCCGATCCGAAGGGCGACCGTAGTGGCAAGGCCAAGGGCATGCCGGGCGAGCGAAAGGACGCCGCCCCGGGCGCCGGTCACAACCTGCAGGCCTATATCAAGGAGCTGGAGGAGAAGATGAAAACCGCCGCCGCGGACCTCGAATTCGAAACCGCCGCCCGCATCCGCGACGAAATCCGCCAGCTCGAGGCCGACGACCTCGGCCTGCCCGCCGACCAGCAGGTCGCAAGACCCGTGGGCCGCTCACAGGAAGGCCGACCGGGGACGCGGAAGGACCGGTTCGGGCGGACGGGCAAGCGGAAGATGGGGATTTAGGGTCCGAACCCTAGTCGACCTATTCTGAGGCGAGCCCTGCGATCTCTGCGGCGATATGGAGGTTCGCGACGCTGAGGCCCCGTGCGATCGAGCTGCAGTTCGTCATGCCTGCCGCGGCAAGGAGGGTTCGCCGGATCGCGACCGGACGAGGGACGCTGCCCGGATTGGTAAGGATCAGGTCGAGCTCGATGTCAAAACGCGCCTCGCTGGCAAACGTCGCCGTCGAATAGGAACGGGCGAGCGTGCGAACATCCACTATGTCCAGCACTCTGGCATCCGGCGCCGGTTGCAGCGATCCGTCCCGGTCAGCTGCCCGCAAATAGGCTTTGACGGGCGCAGCGAGCAGGCTCTGAAACGTGCCGACGCTGCACGACAGGTTCAGCAGCTTGACTTCGTGGTCGAGCTGCTCCTCGCCAACAAGAACGAAGTCAGCTGGTCCCGGCGCGGGAAGCGGCGGCGGCGCGTCCATCCGGCTGTCCTGCGCCGCCGCCTCGATATCCGTCCGGCTGAGGTCGTCAGAGCCGATCAGCGGCCCGGCATCGGGTACGGTGCACGCCGCGAGCATCATGAGTGCGGCCGACGCAGGCCGCAGCCTCATTCCGCTTCCGTCAGCAGCTGGTCGGCAACGTGCGCCGCGAACTCGGCCGATAGCCGCTCGCGTATGCCGGACCCGCGCATTGCAATGCCCAGAAGGCCTGCATTGTTGTTGGTGGTATCGACGTAGAACTCGGACAGCTTCTGATTGTCGGCCGCATCGTAGACAGTAACCAGTCCGGACAGCTGGTCGCTGTCACCCGCCAACCACATCATCGCCGCGTTCGCCGTCTTCAGCGTGTCGATATCGACGGCAACACGGACCTTCTCGGCACCCGTCACGCCCTTCTCACGCAGCACATCCTCCATCACGTAACCGAACATCACCGTGAACGGCAGGGTTTCGTAATGCTCTTCGACCGGCTTTGCGGCACCGCCCTGATAGGGAGCAAGGCCTTCGTTCAACCGCGTCTGCGCAGCTTTCTCGTCAAACGCGACCATGCGTTCGGCGGCGCTTTCGGAAAGCGCAACGTCGATGTCCACCACTTCGACATTGCCGCGCTGGACGGGAGCCAGGGGCTGCACGACCTCGACCGGGTTCGCCGCGCAGGCGGTCATCATCAGGGCGAGGCCCATGACACTAAGAATTCGAAGGTTCATGAACGTTTCTATCTTCACTATGGGATGAAAGGCTGGCTCCCCTACTGAGAAATCATTGCCGGTCAAGTTATTTCGTTTTATTAACAGAGATTTATACTTAATTTGTTCACCTTGGGTTAACCAAATTAATTCGCGGGCCTGCGACCGGGTCGTCGCAGAGGTTTGACCGGTGGGGTTGCGCACTGCAGAGAGCGCGTATGAAACGAATATTTGCTGCGTTTGCGGCCATCGCTCTTGTCCTGTCACCGAGTGCGGCGCTGGCTGCAGATGACGACAAGGGGGTGACGGCACCGGCACCTGAAATCGAGCCGCAGGTTCGGACCCGCGATCTGTCCGGCGTCTTCGGCGGGCAGCGGGTGGATTACCGGGCGACCATCGCGGACACGATCCTGACCGGTGATGACGGCGCGCAGGAAGCGGTGATCGTCACCACCAGCTATGTGAAGCGGCCGCTCGATCCGTCGCGGCCCGTCTTCTTCCTGTTCAATGGCGGGCCGGGGTCGGGCTCGGTGTGGCTGCAGATGGGCGCGTTCGGGCCCAAGCGCGTGGATATTCCCGGCGATGCGCGCGACGACGGCGCGCCGCCCTATCCGCTCCTCGACAATCCGGACAGCCTGCTCGATGTGGCCGACCTCGTCTTCATCGACCCGCCCGGCACCGGTTTCAGCTATCTGACCGAGGCGGCGGACAAGGGGGATTATTACGGCGTCACGCCCGATGCGAAAGCGGTGGCGACCGTCATCCGCCGCTGGCTGAACGACAATGGCCGCTGGAACAGTCCGAAATTCCTCGGCGGCGAGAGCTATGGCACCACCCGCACCGCCGCCGTCGTCAACCAGCTGGAGGGCGGCACCTATAACGATGTCGGGCTGAACGGCCTCATCCTCATCTCGACCGTGCTCGACTTCGCGCTGGACGAGACGGTGCCCGGCAACGAGCTGCCCTATATCAGCTTCCTGCCGTCCATGGCCGCTGCCGCGCTCTATCACGGAAAGGCAGAGGCGGCGTCGAAGGAAGCCTTCATCCAGGAGGCGCGCGACTATGCCATCGGCCCCTACGCCTCTGCGCTGCTGAAGGGACAGAACCTGCCCGCCGCCGAACGCGCCGCCGTCCGCCGCGAACTCGCCCGCTTCACCGGCCTGTCAGAGGAATTCCTGGAGCGCGCGGACCTCCGCGTCTCCACCGGCCGCTTCTACAAGGAGCTGCTGCGCGACCGCGGCCTTACCATCGGGCGGCTCGACGCGCGCTATACGGGCACGGATTTCGACAGTGCGGGCGAATATGTCGACAACGACCCCAGCTTCTACGGCATCGACGCGGGCTATACCGCCGCCATCAACACGTGGGCGCGCCAGGCGCTGGGCTATGAGACGGACCGCGAATATCAATCGATCGGGCGCGAGCCGGGACAGAACTGGGACTGGTCGCTAGATGACATTCGCCAGAGCCAGTTCTACTTCAACGTCGCCCCCTATATCGGCCGGGCCCTGAGGGAAAACAGCGGCCTCGCCGTCCTCAACGCGCAGGGCTATTATGATTTCGCGACGCCCTTCTTCGCGGCGGAATATTCGCTCAGCCGCACCGGCATCCCGCAGGACCGCATCACCTACACCTATTATGACAGCGGCCACATGATGTATGTGCGGCAGGAGGACCGGCAGGCGCTGTCCCGCGACGTCCGCGCCTTCATCCGCCGCCAGCAATAGGCGGCGGACAGGACAGACTGGGCGATCGCTATCGCCGTGAGGAAACCGACCCCGCCGAACATCCGTTTCCTGTCCACCTCGCCATAAATCCCCCTGTGCGCACCGTTTCGTTGCTGGCTAGCCATTCCGGCCATTGATGGACGGCGCAGCGGTATCTAACCCTGCGGGAAGAACAGGGAGAGCAGCATGGCCGAGCGCGTTTACGGAACCCGGACCCTTATCGACCGCGGCGACATTACCGCCATGCGCACCGACGATGCCGGCGATCCGCCCGCTCCGGAAAAGGGCCAGGCCCTCTTCCGCATCCAGCGTGTTGCCATCACCGCCAACAATGTGACCTATGCCGCCTTCGGAGAGCAGATGGGCTATTGGCGGTTCTTTCCCGCCCCGGACGGTTCCGGGATCCTGCCGGTCTGGGGCTATGCTGAATGTACCGCGTCAAAGGCGAAGGGCCTGTCGAAGGGCGACCGCTTCTACGGCTACTGGCCGCTCGCCGAATATCTGCTGTGCGAGACGGACCGCGTCGATTCGACCGGCTTCGTCGATCCGTCCGAGCACCGGCAGGGCCTCGCCGATGTTTACAACCGCTACGAACGCCGCCCGAAGGATGGCGAGCGGATGGACGAGGTCATCGAATCGCTGCTGCGCCCGCTTTGGGTCACCGGCTGGCTGATCGGCCGCTCCCTGACCAGCGCCAGCGATTTCGGCGCGGAGCAGATCGTCATGTCGTCGGCATCCTCGAAGACCGGTTATTCCTGCGCGTGGGAACTGGCGCGCCGCGAGCCGGACGAGGCGGTCGAGACGATCGGCCTGACCTCGCCCGGGAATCTTGCCTACACGCAATCGCTCGGCCTCTACGACCGCGTCGTCGCCTATAATGACCTCGAAAGTCTCTCCGCCGACAGGCCCACGGTTTATGTCGATTTCGCGGGCAGCACGGACCTCCGCGCCCGCGTTCACACGCATTTCGGCAGCCGCCTCGGTCGCTCCATCGCCGTCGGCGCAACGCAGTGGGAAGAGATGGACCAGAGCAGGACCGTGCCGCCGCCGGAAGCAAAGATGTTCTTCGCGCCCGACGTCATCAAGGACCAGATGCAGACCCATGGCCGGGACGCCTTTGCCCGCGTGAACGCCGCTGCATGGGCCGACTTTGCCGAATGGGTGCGCCCGCATATCGACCTGCGCACGCTAGGTTCGCTGACGGAAGCAGCGGACGCCTATCGCGGCCTTGCCACCGGCACGCTCGGCGGCGCGGCGGGCATCATCGCGGAATATTGAGGGGGCCAGCGACGCTACCGCTACCGCCACCACCGCCCTTCCTAGTCATCCCAGCGCAGGCTGGGATCCATGCTGGGATGGTCCCGCCGGGTTCCACCTCTACAGCGTGGATCCCAGCCTGCGCTGGGATGACTAATTCCTGGGATGGCTTAACCAGTCAGTCTCCAGACACCGAACCGGCCGCGCCCTAGCTCGTCGGGGGTTCCGTCAGACCGCGCTCTTCCATTCGCTGGCGATAGGACCGCTGATAATCCTCGATCTGCGCGAAATGCTCCTGGAAGATCTGCTCCATTTCCACGAGCGCGGGCAGCGCATAGCCCTCCAGCCCCTCCACCGACAGATCGAGCGCCGCGTTCAGGTGCCGACGGGCGGCCGGGCAGAAGATCGCCAGCGTCGTGGGCTGCGCGAAGTGATTGTAGAGCGAGGTCATGTGGCTGTCGCGAATGCGCGAACCGGCAGCGCCATGTTCGCGCAGAAACTTCTGCTCGATCGCGCGGTTCGCCTCACGCAGCGGCTGCGCGAACGTCTTGATGAACTCGTTATATTGCGACGCCAGGTCATAGCCCGGCATGTTGCGGCAGCTGAGCGCCGCGACATTCAGCGCGGCCCGGAAATGAAACAGCTGTTCGAGCGGTCCGATCTCCGAATTCGGCGTCTGGTAGCTGCCGTCCGCCAGTTTTGGCGGCAGGTCCATGTTGAAATAATGCGGGTCGGGCGGCTCCAGCGCCTGCACCACCGGAGGCGGCGGCGGCGGGGGCGGCGGCGGTGCTGGCGGCTCCGGGGCGGCACAGGCGGCCAGCATTGTCAGGGACAAAATGGTCGGCAGACCCCAGCGCATCGACTTCTCCTCTTACGCGCGCCCATATCACTCCAGCGCGGCATCAGTCCGGCCCCCCGGATATTTCCGGAGCCTTTTCAGCATCGCCGTGATTACGCAAGGCTGAACCCACAGGGGCTGCGGTGCATTCACCCTGTAGTCGGACCAATAACGGACCCGGCGCCTCCGCAAAGGGCAACACGCGATGCAGTCTTATTTCCCCGGCCTGTCCCGCCTGAAGGGCTATGGCGGTAAGGATGCAGCCGCCGACCTCGTTGCCGGGCTGATCCTTGCCGTGCTGCTCGTCCCGCAGGCGATGGCCTACGCCCGGCTCGCCGGACTGCCGCCAGAGGCGGGACTGTATACCGCGATGGCCCCGGCGCTGATCTATGCCTTTCTCGGCACCAGCAGCTACGTGTCCATCGGGCCGGTCGCGCTGGCCTCGATCCTCGCGGGGGAGGCGGCGGCGAACTCCGGCCTGCCGCTTCTGGAAGGCGCGGCGATCATTGCCGTCCAGACCGGTATCCTCCTCGCGCTGCTCGGCATTTTCCGCATGGGCCGCCTCGTCAATTTCGTGTCGGAGCCTGCGCTTCTCGGCTTCCTCGCCGCCATCGCGGTCCTGATCGGGCTCAGCCAGCTGGGCGCGCTTCTCGGCGTCGATGCGGAGCGCGGCGGCACGCTGATGGCGATGCTCGACGGCCTTCTGCCGGTCATCGGCAACATCAGCGTGACGACGGTCCTGATCGGGCTCGGCGCGCTGGCGCTGCTGCTGCTCGCGGACCGCTTCGCGCCGCCGATCCTGTGGAAGCTTGGTGTGCATCCCCCCTGGCGCACGGCCATCGCGAAGTCCCTGCCGCTGCTGATCCTGGTTCTCGCCGCCATCGCCGCGCTTGCCCTGCCCGGCGTGACGACGATCGACCAGCCGCCGTCGGGCCTGCCGCCCCTCACCTTTCCGGCCTTCGACAGCGCGGTCTGGCTGGCCCTCCTGCCCGACAGTGCGATCATTGCCGTCATCATCTTCGTCACCGGTACGGCGGTCGCGAAGTCGCTCGCCGGCCGCAACCGGCAGGCGCTCGACAGCAGCCAGGAATCGATCGCGCTCGGCGCGGCCAGCGTCGCGGCGGGCATGACCGGCGGCTATGTCCCGGGTGTCAGCCTGTCCCGCTCCGCGCTCGTTTATGACAGCGGCGCGCGCACGCCGTTCGCAAGCGCCGTCGCCGCGGCCATCGTGCTGCTGGTGCTGCTGCTCCTGTCAAAGCCGCTCAGCTACCTGCCGGAGGCGGCGCTGGCGGCGCTCGTCATGGCGGCGGTTTCCGGCCTCGTGCGCTGGGGCGAGATCGTCACCGTCGCGCGCCATTCGAAGCGGGAGGCGGTGGTCATTGCCATCGCGTTCTTCGCCACCCTCGCGCTCGGCATCCAGTGGGGCCTGATCCTTGGGGCAGCCAGCGGCATCGCGCTCTACCTCTGGTCGTCCAGCCTACCCCGGATCACGCGCCTCGGTTACGAGGAGGAGGCGGACCATTACCGCTCCGTCGACCGCGATGAGGTGGAGATCGATTCGCTGCCGGTGCTCGTCCTTCGCATCGACAGGTCGCTCTTCTTCGGCAATGTCGCGCGCGCCGAGGATGAGCTGCTCGGCCTGATCGCCCGTCACGAGGATGTGCGCTGCCTGCTGATCGACATGAAGGGCGTGAACGAGATCGACGCTAGCGGCCTTGCCATGCTCGAACGGCTCGTCGACAATGCTGAGGACAAGGACCTGCGCGTCGGCTTTGCGGTCGTGAAGAAGCCTCTTCTCGTCCCCCTGCAACGCAGCAAGCTGCTGCGCTTCTCGCCGGTCTATGAAGACGTCGAGGTCGGCGTCGAGGAGATGAAGAAGGCCTGCGGTGACGACGACGCCCGGCCGCGCCGCGACGCCCTCTTGGCCAGCGACCGCGCGGTGAACGGCTAGCGGGGGATTATGTCCTGCGCCTGCCGGTCCGCAAGGCATTGCGGCACGGCCTGGCGTCCCCGCGCCGCGGCGTCATCCAGCCCTTCCGCATCGAGTGCGCCGAACACCTCCTCTGCAGAAGCCGGGACCAGCATGCACGCATAGCCTGCCGGACAGTCGGCGCGGGCTCTCGTATAGTCGCTGAACCAGGCGGCACTGCCGATGGCATCGCGTGTCTTCGCAGGAACGGGCGCCATGATCTCGTCCGTAATGCAGGCGGCAGCCAGCGTTGTCAGTCCGGCATCGGTCAGACGAAGGTTCAGCTTGTTGTAGGGACCGGGCAGGCAGGCCGCCGCAGCAAGGCCGCCAATGACTAGCAGCATGATCCCGGATCGTTTCATGCCTGCCCTTCCGCCGCTTTGCGCGCCCGCCGCCATGCCAGCGACCGGGCGTTATATGCGGGCAGGTCCAGCGTCCCCGCGGCAAAGCCCTTCGCGATGCTCACCGCTTCCGCCTGTCTGTCCGTTGGTATGGACCGGTAGGCCGGGCGCTCCTTTACATGATCGTACCACACGCCGCCGAACACCGCGTCGAGGGCCACACGCTGGAAACAATGATCGAACCGGATCGGCCAGCCCCGTACGGCCGCAAGCCCCGGCAGGACATCGCGCGTCAGGCGCAGCCAGTCCTGCTCCAGGTCTTTACGCGTCATCGACGCGCACAACGTGCCGCGGCGCCTTTGGGGTGCACGGCGCGGCCCGCGCTGCTATATTAAAGCTCATGTCTATCTGGCTTGGTCTTCTCATCACGCTCGGCACGGTGGTCTTCATGGAGGGCTTTGCCTACGCCATGCACCGCTGGATCATGCACGGATTCCTGTGGTCACTGCACAAGTCGCACCATGAACCGCGTGAGGGGATCTGGGAACGCAATGACTGGTTCGGCGTCGTCTTCGCCCTGCCCTCCGTCGCGCTGATCTTCGCCGGATCGCAGACCAGCGCATGGGTGGGCCTTGCGTGGATCGGTCTCGGCATTGCTATTTACGGCGCGATCTATTTCATCTTCCACGACTGGCTGGTGCATGAGCGCATCCCCAGCCGCTACGTCCCGAAATCGCGCTACATGAAGCGCATCGTGCAGGCGCATAAGCTGCACCATGTCGTGAACACGAAGGCGGGCACCGTCAGCTTCGGCTTCCTGTGGGCACCGCCGGTGAAAACGCTGAAGGCGCAGCTCGCCGCGAACCAGGAGGCGGGGGAAGCGGGCCTTCGCGTTCCGCGCGGCTCCCGCGCCGTTTGAGCCGCCCGTCCGACCGCCTTCCGGTACAGGGGGCGAACCAGATCCTGCCGGCCCTGTGGGCGCGCGGTCTCGCGCCGCCGCCGATAACCACGCCCGAACAGTTGATGACGGAGGCCGCGGACAAGACGGGCCTCGATGATTTCGGCGACGAGACTTTTCGCGAGGGGCTGTCTGTCCTTTGCGAGGCGCAGCGGGCCGAGGCCGAGCTGACCCCGCTGGGCGAGGTCGTGACGCATGGCGGGCTGGTCCGCGCCCTGTCGCAGCGCCTGACCGCGGTCGAATGGTGGAAGCGGCACCCCGAGATTCTCGACTATCCCATCGTACGGCCGATCATCGTCCTTGGCGGGATGCGGTCCGGCACGACCCGGCTCCAGCGCCTGCTCGCGACCGATCCGCGCCTGCAGGCCACCCGGTTTTTCGAGGGGAACACCCCCGCCCCGCCGCTGTCGATGCGGCCCGGCGATTTCGACCGTCGGCGCCTGACCGCGCAGGCCGCCTGCGTGGCCACGGACATTCTTTCGCCTGCCTTTCGCAAGATCCATCCCACCAGTCCGATGGCCGCCGATGAAGAGCTGCCGATGCTGGAACTCAGCCTGTCCGGCGCGCAGATCGAGGCGCAGCGCCGCGTACCGAGCTTCCGCGCCTGGGCGGAGCGCACGTCGCAGCATCACGCCTACCGCTTCCTGAAACCGCTGCTGCAGCTTCAGGGCTGGCTGCGTCAGTCGGACCCCGCCCGCCCCTGGGTGCTGAAGACACCGCAATATATGCAGGATCTGGACGCGCTGCTTGACGTCTTCCCGGACGCGCGCATCGTGGCGATCCACCGGGAGCCGGGGGCGCAGGTCGCCTCCTCCGCGTCGCTGGTCTGGACGCTGATCGGGGCGCTTTCCGATACGGTGACGAAGGACTGGTGCGGCCAGGAGTGGCTGCACAAGACCGCCTACCGCGAACGCACCGCGGCCGCCGTTCGCGCGGCAAACCCGCAGGTGCCGGCCATCGATGTCAGCTTCGCGGATATGAACCGGAATGCCCTTCTCGTGATGCGGCAGGTCTATGCCTTCATCGGCCTCACCTGGTCGGCGGATGTGGAAGCGCGGATGCAGGCCTGGCTCTCCGCGTCAAAGCGGCGCGGCGAACATCGCGGCCACCGCTACTCGCTGGAGGAGTTCGGCCTCGCCGAAGCGGACATCACCCGCGCTTTTGCCAGCGCCCCGGCTGTTCCTGTACCAGCGCTGTCCTGAGCGCGCCCTCCGAGCCTGCGCGTCGGCAGCCGCCACCACGGTTCGCCGGGATACAGGTGATGCTCGTGGTGGAACCCGCCGAAGTGAAAGCAGCTGAGCAGTGACAGCCAGGTCGGCTGCGCCGTCGACCGCGCGCGGTGCCGGTCCGCAAAGCCCGTCTCGCTGTGGCGGTGCGGCAGGTACGTGCCGAAGGTGAAAAGCTGGAGGAGCGCCAGCAGCGCAGGCACCGCCCAGAAAACGACGATGTTCAGAAGGTGCGCGCCCAGCAGTAGGTAAAGCGTCGCCGCCACCGTGATCCGCGCAAGCTGGCCATGGGTATAATAGCGCGTGAAGAAGCGCAGCAGCCACGGCGCGAAATCACGCGGCCGCTCGGCGTGAAAGTCGGGATCGTCTGCTGTCCCGACATGGCTGTGGTGGCGGTAATGCGCCGGCTTCATCCGGTCATAGTCAAGGCCGGCATAGATCATCAGTGCGGCTTGTCCCACGCGCTCCTGCACCTGCGGCAGGCGCGGTGCGAGCGAGCCGTGCATCGCGTCGTGCGCGGTGATGAACAGGCCGGTCGACAGCCAGGCCTGCGCAAGGATCAGAAGCCCCGCCGACCAGAGCGGCTCCGTGCCCAGGTCGATGAAGAAAATCCCGTAGACGTGCAGCGCGGTCCACGCCGCGAAGATGCCCACCGCGATGGCTAGGCCGATGACCGTCTGGCGGGTCCGGGAGGACACGGCGCCGCTCAAACCCTCTGGCGGTCCAGCACCGCCATCATCGGCTCCGGTTCCCGCCAGCTATCGGCAGGGTCATAGGTCCACAGATCGCCCCGAGCGCTCGAGGTGAACTCGGCAGGCCCCGCCGCCTTCACGTCCTTCCGCGCCGCCGCCAGCATGCGCAGCTTCTCCAGCTTCGTCGTATACTGCCGCTCGTCCCAGGCATCCGGCCCCGCCGCACGGACCTTTTCGCCGATCGCGCGGTACACCTTCTCCGCCGTCAGGACGGCCCAGGCCGCGCGCGGCGGCAGATAGGCTGCCCCCTCGCTGGCGCTGGCATAGTATCGGTCGGCAAGGGTCAGCATCTTCTCGGCAACGCGGGTCAGCGCAAATCGGTTCTCTGGCCGGGCATGATCGCCCGGCGCGATGTCTTCCCCTACCAGCCATTCGGTCGGCAGGTAGCAGCGGTCGTTCGCCGCATCCTCGACAATGTCGCGGCAGATGTTGGTCAGCTGGAAGGCGAGGCCGAGGTCCGCCGCGCGCGTCATCAGCGCCTCGTCCTCTGGCGACACGCCCATCACGACCGCCATCATGCGCCCGACAACGCCCGCGACATGCTCGCAATAATCGAGCGTATCCTCGATTCGCGTATAGCGCCGGTCATAGGCGTCCATCGCGAAGCCCTTCAGGTGCCGCATCGGCAGGTCGTGCGCCATCCCCGTTTCCGCCGCCACGAGGCCGATGGCCGCGAACGCGCCGGTTTCGCTGGCGGGATCGGCCAGTCCGCGCCGCGTCCGTTCCCGCAGCTCGGCGAGCCGCGCCAGCACCGCCTCCTCGCTTTCGACCGCCGCGCCCAGCGGCACGCCGCGGCGGCCGCCCTCCTGCCCGTCCACCACATCGTCGCAATGGCGGCACCACGCATAAAGCAGCCGCACGCGGCGCTTCGTTTCCGCATCGAAGAGGAGCGATGCCAGGGCAAACGACTTCGAACCCTTCGCGATCGAACGGGCGGCCCATCTGTCGAGATCTGGGGTCATGCTGGGTGGCACTCTAGCGGGTCGGGAAGGCGGTGGGAATGCAGAGCACCCATCAAGCGCCGTCATTCCCGCGCACGCGGGAAACCAGTCCGCCATTCCGCCCGTTCTAGGCTCGGCTTCGCCATCGCCCGCCTCTGGATTCCCGCGTGCGCGGGAATGACGGCTTGGAGCAGGCTCATACCGCTTCGCTACGCCGCCGCGACTACGCCCGAATTGTGACCGATGCCGCCAGTATCGCTCGACCCGGCACCTTCCGTCCCGGCAAAGTCCGCCAGCATCAGTTTCGCCGTCGCCTTCGCGCTGCCGACGACGCCGGGAATACCTGCACCGGGATGCGTGCCTGCACCCGTAAAGTAGAGGTTCGACACGACGTCATCGCGGTTGTGGACACGGAAATAGGCGCTCTGCCACAGCACCGGTTCCAGACTGAAGGCGCTGCCCTGATGCGCGTTCAGCTCGCGCTTGAAATCGAGCGGCGAGAAGTGATGCCGCACCTCGATATTCTCGCGCAGGCCGGGCAGCAGATGCTCTTCCAGATAGTCGATGATCTTGTCGCCATAGCCCTCGGCAACCTCGTCCCAGTTGCCCTCGAACTTGCCCATGTGCGGCACGGGAGCGAGGACATAGAAGGTCGAGCAGCCCTCCGGCGAAAGGTCCGGATCGGTGGCGGTCGGGTGGTGCAGGTACAGACTGAAATCCTCCGGCAGCGCCTTCGCCCCGTAAATCTCGTCCAAGAGACCCTTGTAGCGGTTCGCGAGGAGGATGTTGTGGTGCGGCACGTCCGGATAGGTCTTCTTCACACCGAAATAGAGGACGAACAGGCTGGGCGAGAAACTGCGCCGCGCCAGCGCCTTCGCCGCCTTCTTCCCGCGCGGATGATCCTTCAGGAGGTCGGCATAGGTGTGAACGATGTCGCCGTTCGATCCGATGCCGTCGACCCGCATCCGCGTGCCGTCCTGCAGCACGACCGCGCTGACGGAATCGCCCTCCGTCTCGATCCGTTCCACGCCGTTGCCGACGATCAGCGTGCCGCCAAGATCCTCGAACAGGCTGGCGAGCGCGCGCACCAGCGCATGCGTCCCGCCCTTCGGGAACCACACGCCGCCCTCCTTCTCCAGCTTGTGAATGAGCGCATAGATCGCGCTGGTCTTGTAGGGATTGCCGCCAACCAGCAGCGTATGAAAGCTGAACGCCTGCCGCAGCCGGTCGTCCTTTATGTAGCGCGAAACCATCGCATAGACGCTGCGAAACGCCTCGTAGCGCATCAGGGCGGGGGCGGCGGAAATCATCGACTTGAAGTCCAGGAACGCCTCGGTCCCCAGCTTCTCATACCCCTCCCGGTACACATGCCCGGCATAGTCGAGGAAGCGCTTGTAACCCTCGACATCCGCCGGGTTCAGCTTCTCGATTTCGGGAAACAGGACGCTCTCGTCGTTCGTGTAGTCGAACGTCGTCCCGTCCTCCCAGAACAGCCGGTAGAAGGGCTGGACCGGCACCAGATCAACATAATCCTCGATCCGGCGCCCGGAGAGGGCAAACAGCTCCTCAAGGCAGGGCGGATCGGTGATGACCGTCGGCCCGGCGTCGAAGGTGTACCCCTCCCGCTCCCAGACATAAGCGCGGCCGCCGATCTTGTCGCGCGCCTCGATCAGCGTGACGTCGTGCCCCGCCGATTGCAGCCGCACGCTGAGCGCCAAGCCGCCAAAGCCCGCGCCGATTACCGCCAGTTTCGCCAAAGAACTTTCCTCCAGAACCAGTACCTGTCACCGCGAACCGCCTGCCGCGGCCCGTCACCTGCATCGCCAGACCGGGCGCTGGATGCTGAAACCAGTTCAGCATGACGGGGGTGCCAAAGCGCCCCTGCACCCGTCGGCCGTTACCCGGCCGCCATCCGGCCCCCCATCCGGCCGCCATTATGTCGTGGGCAGCAACAAAAGCCCGTCACCCTGAACTCGTTTCAGGGTCCAGCGCCCGGTGCCGCTCCCACCACTCGGTCCTCGTCTACCCTTTCGCGCGCCACCTCGGCCGCCAGCTGATCTTCGGTACCGAGCGCGCCAGCACACCCAGCGCTTTCCCGATCGGCACCGGCGGCTTTCCGGACAGGACCCGCGCTATGTCCGCCGCCGTCGACTTGCCCGCGTAGAAGCGCTCAACCAGTCCTTCGTCCAGTGCGTAAAAGTGTTGCAGCGTGCGGTAACGGGTCTCCGGCGTCGCCGCCTCGAACATCATGCGGTTGAGCAGGCGGTAAAAACCGCGCTCGTTCCACTTCTCGATGCTGTGCTCGCGCAGCGCCTCTTCCAGCGGCCCCGAATCCAGCCGCACCTGCGACTTGATGACGTCGGCGGTGTCGACCGCGTCCGGCCAGCTATAGCCCGTGATCGGGTGGAACAGCGCGCCCGCCATCCCGGCTTTTGGCACGGGCGGACCATCGGCCAGGAACGCCTCGATATCGCCGCCGAGCGCGATGGGAAGGACGCCGGTTTCAATGCGGTCCTCCTCATAGGGGCCGATATCCATGTCCGCGATGTAACTGCGGATACGGTTCAGGACTTCCTGCTCATAAATCTCCGGACCATCGGAGTAATAGGTGTCCTCGACCAGCAGCCGGGTTTCGGAGAAGGGCAGGACATAGACGAAGCGGTAGCCGTCCAGCTGCGGCACGCTCGCATCCATGACGACCGGCTTGGTGCGCCCGTGCGGCACCTTCGTCTCGATCTCCAGCCCGACGAACTTCTGGTAGGCGAGGTTCAGGTGCTTCGACGACGAATGCCCGCGGCAGTCGATCACCGCGCCCGCCTCCAGCACCTGCCCGTCCGCCAGCCGCACCATCTTCGGCAGCACCTTTTCGATGGTGCGCCCGGTGATGATCGCCCCCTGCGGCAACCGTTCGCGCACCGCCCTGTCGAGCGAGGCCGACCGCACGCTGGCATAGGGCGTCGAGAGCTCGCGCTCGTAGTTCGGGAACTTGACCTTGTAGCCGCCCTCCCAGCGGTGATCCTGCAGCTCGCGCGTCCACATAAGCTGCGGGCCGCGCACGTCGGTGGCGAAGCTCGACCAGATCTTGTCGCCGCCCAGCGTCTCGCCGCTCTCGACAATGGCCACCGAAACCCCGGGCCGCGTATCCGCCAGCCGCATCGCGATCAGCCCGGCCGCCAGCCCGCCGCCGGCAAGTATGATATCGAAATCAGACATGGGTTGCGCTCCTTTCTCCCCTGATCGTCACGTCACCGCCGCGACATCTGTTCGTCCGAACCATTTCAGTGGAAACTGGATGCTGAAACAAGTTCAGCATGACGGATGGGTGAAATGTCCGCCAGCCTGACCCCGACCCGTCATCCTGAACTCTTTTCAAGGTCCAGCGTCCGGCACCGCGCGGCCAGCCCTTCCCGGAAGCCCGTCGCCCTGAACTCGTTTCAGGGTCCAGTGACCGATGCGACGCCGCCAGTCCTTCCCAAAGCTCGTCACCCCGAAAACGCTCGGGTTCGTCCACCTCACAGCCTCACCGAAAACTGGATGCTGAAACGAGTTCAGCATGACGGCGAGGCGAACCGTTCACGGGACAATCTAAAGGAAGCTCGTCACCCTGAACTCGTTTCAGGGTCCAGCGCCCGAGACGACGCCGCCAGTCCTTCCCGAAGCCCGTCACCCTGAACTTGTTTCAGGGTCCAGTGGCATGAGCGGCATCTGGAGCGTGTTCCAGCCAGGCACCAACGGAAACTGGATCCTGAAACGAGTTCAGGATGACGGGTCCGGGCAGAGCCTGCTAGGGATACGCCATGTCCTACGCCGCCGCCGCCCTGTTCCTGACCGTCGTGATCGCCCTGCGGTACGCGGCGGTCAGCGGGCTGTTCGCGGCCGTGACGGCGCGGGCGCGGCCCGGGCTTTACGCCGCTAAGCGCTCTCGCAAGCAGCAGCGGATGGAACGGCGCTGGTCGCTGATCGCCGCGGTCATCTACGCATTGCCCGCCGCCGCCGTGCTCGTCCTGTTCCAGCGCGGCGGGACGGCGATCTACACCGATGTCGCCGCCTATCCGCTGTGGCTCATCCCCCTGAGCATCGCCGCCTACCTGTTCCTGCACGACACCTGGTTCTACTGGACCCATCGCTGGATGCATCACCGGCGGCTGTTTCCGGTCATGCACAAGGTTCATCATGACAGCCGCCCGCCAACCGCCTGGGCGGCCATGAGTTTTCACTGGACGGAGAGCCTGTCGGGCGCGGTCCTGATCCCGGCGCTAGCGCTGTTCATCCCCATTCATATCGGCGCACTGGCCCTCGTGCTCGCCGTCATGACGATCTTCGGCACCACCAATCATCTGGGCTGGGAGATTTTTCCGAAGCGCCTCGTTCATGGTATGTTTGGAAAGGTCGTGATAACCGCGTCACATCATCACAGGCATCACAAGGATTATGCCTGCAATTTCGGACTCTATTTTCGGTTCTGGGACCGAATCATGGGGACCGACCGAGGGCTGGCAAAGGATTTCGGCAGTGGGGAAGCACAGGCGCGCGCGCGCAGCATCGGTCGGGGCACTGGCCGCGCTGCCGCTGATGGCGATGGGAACGGCGACGCCGGTCCCCTCCACCCCGCAGAGTGACATTGCCGGACGAATGGCGGACTCCGGCGCCCCGGCGACGCTGCACCTGACTCTCGAAGGCCTCCGCAAGCCGCGCGGCACTGTCCGCGTGTGCCTGTGGTCGCATGGCGATGGCTTTCCCGACTGCAAGAAGGGCGCGGGCGTCGTTAAAATCCATGCGCCGGTCGAGGGTGACCGCGTCGATTTGGACGTCGCCGCCCTGCCACCCGGCGATTACGGCGTGTCTGTGATCCACGATGAGAACGACAACCGAAAGCTCGACAAGAGCTTCATCGGCCTGCCCATGGAGGGCGTCGGCTTCTCCAACAACGCGTCTGCGGCTTTCGGCCCGCCTAAGTTCAAGCGCGTCCGGTTTGCCGTTGCCGGTGATACCACGCAGACGATCAAGCTGAAATACTACCTTTAGCGGCTGGCCGGATGGCCATCCGCGCTAGTCGCCGAACGCCGAGCTACGAAGCGCCCGCACCGCCTGTTTGGGATCGGTCAGCGCGCCGGGCGCGCGAACAAAGACGCTCAGCCCCTGATCCGCGGACAGCCGCCGGATGCGCGCCCGTTCCTCCCGTTTCAGCCGCTTGATGGTCAGCCGGTCGTCTGCATCCAGGTCGCGGGCAAAGGCCGTCTCTGCCAGCGACAGCGCCTTCAGCTTCTCCTTCGCCACCGCCAGGTCGCTCGCCAGCGTCGTATTGCCGCCATGGATGCGCGCATGGGCGTGGATGTGCGGGTCATGCACCGCCGAACCGAGCAGGCTGAGCGCGATCATGTGAAAGCGGTCCTCGCTCGTCGCCAGTCCGGAGAAGAACAGCCCGGCCCGGATCGCATCCGCGCGCCGCACCAGCGTCGTCTCCATCGACACGCACAGGCCGGGCAGGAACGCCTTGTGCAGCCCGCGCTCAATCACCGTCGGTTCGTCGCTGGCGGGCGAAAACAGCGCCGCGAAGGTCGACCGGTCGAGATAGGTCTCCGTTTCCGGCCCGTCTTGGAACAGGCGCACCGCATCGCCGAACGCCATCACATGATCGCCAAGGATCGCCTCGAGCCGTTCCAGATGATCCGGCATCCAAAGATCGTCGGCATCCAGCCAGGCAATTCGCTCGCCCGTCGCCGCCGCGACGCACGCATTGCGCGCGCCCGAAATGCCGCGATTCGCTTGGCGGATCAGGCGCACGGGATAGCGCGCGGCAATCTCCGCGGTGTCATCGGTCGATCCATCATCCACGACCACGATCTCGTCGGGCGGCCGCGTCTGCCCCAGCGCACTCTCCAGCGCCTCGGCCAGAAAGGGGGCAGCGTTGTAAGCGGGGATCAGGCAGCTAATGGTCATAGCCATTTGCTATCCACCCGACGGGCTCCTTCCGGTCAACGAACGATTGACGAAGGCCTGCGCGGCCATCAATCTTGTCGTCAGCAATTGTTCCCAGGGGTGCCGGCGTTTTTCGGCTGAGATCGCGCTGCCTTCGCGCGGAACCCTTCGAACCTGAACCGGGTCGTGCCGGCGTAGGGATGGAGAACTTCACTGCGCGCATCCCGCGCCGTCCGCGTCCCCCTTTGAGACGAGGACCGAACCATTATGGCCGACATTCCCGCCCGCACCGAGCTGAAGGTCACCACTGGCCCCCTGCCCACCAGCCGCAAGCTGTACCTCAACGGCAAGCAGCACCCGGACATCCGCGTCCCCGTCCGCGAAATCGCCCTCGAGACATCCAGCCTCGAACCGCCGGTCCGTGTCTACGACCCCACCGGCCCCTACACCGATGACAGCGTCACCATCGACATCATGAAGGGCCTGGACGACGTACGCGGCGACTGGATTCGCGCTCGCGGCGACGTGGAGGACTATGAGGGCCGCGCCGTCCGCCCGGAGGATAACGGCATTCGCGGGTCGAAGTCCGCTTCCGCCGCTCCCACATTCCCGAACGTCGTCAAGCGCCCCCTCCGCGCGAAATCAGGACAGGCCGTCACGCAGATGGCCTACGCCAAACGCGGCATCGTCACGCCGGAAATGGAGTATGTCGCCATTCGCGAGAATCTCGGCCGCGAACGCCTGATCGAGAACCGTGACCCCGGCCAGCCCATGGGCGCCGAAATCCCCGACCTCATCACGCCGGAATTCGTGCGGGACGAGGTCGCGCGCGGCCGCGCCATCATCCCGGCGAACATCAACCACCCCGAGCTCGAACCGATGGCCATCGGCCGCAACTTCCTCGTGAAGATCAACGCCAATATCGGCAACAGCGCGGTCGCCAGCGATGTCGCCGCCGAGGTCGACAAGATGGTCTGGGCCATCCGCTGGGGCGCCGACACCGTCATGGACCTCTCCACGGGCGACGACATCCACACGACCCGCGAATGGATCCTCCGCAACTCCCCCGTCCCCATCGGCACCGTCCCCATCTACCAGGCGCTCGAAAAGGTCGGCGGCATTGCCGAGGACCTCAATTGGGAGATCTTCCGCGACACGCTGATCGAACAGGCCGAACAGGGCGTCGACTATTTCACCATCCACGCCGGCGTAAGGCTGCCGTTTGTCCCCATGACGGCCAAACGGGTTACGGGCATCGTCAGCCGCGGCGGCTCGATCATGGCGAAATGGTGCCTCGCCCATCACAAGGAGAGCTTCCTCTACGAACGCTTCGCCGAGATCTGCGAGATCTGCCGCGCCTATGACGTGTCATTCTCGCTCGGCGATGGCCTGCGCCCCGGCAGTATCGCCGATGCCAATGACGAGGCGCAGTTCGCGGAGCTGAAGACCCTCGGCGAGCTGACGAAAACCGCCTGGGACCAGGACTGTCAGGTCATGATCGAGGGGCCGGGCCACGTCCCCATGCACAAGATCAAGGAGAATATGGACCTGCAGCTGGAGGAGTGCCATGAGGCACCCTTCTACACGCTCGGCCCCCTCACCACCGACATCGCGCCAGGCTATGACCACATCACCTCGGCCATCGGCGCGGCGCAGATCGGCTGGTTCGGTACGGCCATGCTCTGCTATGTCACGCCAAAGGAGCATCTTGGCCTCCCCGACCGCGACGATGTGAAGGTCGGCGTCGTCACCTACAAGCTCGCCGCCCACGCCGCCGACCTCGCCAAGGGGCACCCGGCGGCCCAGCTGCGCGACGACGCGCTGTCCCGCGCCCGCTTCGACTTCCGCTGGCGCGACCAGTTCAACTTGTCGCTGGACCCCGAGACCGCCGAACAGTTCCACGACCAGACCCTGCCGGCGGAGGGCGCCAAGACCGCCCATTTCTGCTCCATGTGCGGCCCGAAATTCTGCTCGATGAAGATCACGCAGGACGTGCGGGATTACGCGGCTAAGCTCAACACCGACGAGATGACCGCGGCGGAAGAGGGGATGAAGGAGATGAGCGACCTCTACCGCGCGAAGGGCGAGAAGCTGTACCTGCCAGAGGACGAGATCGCGGCGGACCGGCAGAAGGGCTAGCGCCATGTCCGCCGCCCGCACCGACACGGCCCCGGCGACGTCGGACGGCCCCGACACCCCAGCCTCCCGGGCGCAAGCACAGGATGGCGGGCGCGCCGCCCCCGCCCTGCCGCTCGATGAGGAGCAGGAGCGCCACCGCCGCCGCCTGCCGCGCGTCGGCCTGGTCCTGACGGCCATCTATGTCGCGGGCCTGGTCGTCTACCTGGTGGTGCAGGGCCAGAACCCCGCCGATCTGGCGCTGAACGAACTCGGCGATTTTCTCGGCGGCGTGTCCAGCCCGCTAGCCTTCCTCTGGCTCGTCCTCGGCTTCTTCCAGCAGAGCCGCGAGATCAAACTCAGCGGCCGCGCCCTCGAACTCCAAGCCCGAGAAATGCGCCGCAGCGTGGACGAGCATAGGCGGCTGGCATCAGACGGTAGCCCGAAAGTCAGCGACGGATAACGCTTGAACCCAAATCGGACGACGTGACCTAACGGTCGTCGTAACCCCATACAGGGGGCGGTGTGGGAACGGGATTTGTCAAATCGAAGCGGACGCGGAACAGGCGGCCGCTTGGGCGGGCCAATTCATAGACGAAAGTCTCGCCGAGGATGATCTCCATCGCCCACACATTCTCGGTCGATGCGGAGAGACCTTCGCGCTGGAACAAAGCCACTGAAAAGGCACCGACGGGAAACTCCTGACGGATCGCCGTAGCCGCCGATACACTGGGGCGAGCAATTGGTCCAGCCACCGTATCGCCGCCATATTGCGTGACCGCGTCCTCCGATCCGTCCTCATGACGGTGATCATGTTTCAGGCGCAGCCCGCCCGCGTCCGTGCGCGTCAGCACCCAAGTTCGTGACCTGTCTTCGCCCACATGCAGAGGAATGCGCACCGCGTCATAGCTGCAGTCACGAACGTGCATAACGACCGGTTGGGTCGTCCAGGGCGAATTCGGGTCGGCAGGCGTCCCGTCTGCCTCCCGGTCCACCTCAACCTCGCCGGCAAACGCCAGACCGCAGAGCGCAGAGAGAGTCGATAGGAACTCGTCAGTCCGATCGGCCTGATCGGCGCGATCGTCCGACATCGGACCCAGGCCCGCCATCGATGCGCAGCCGGACAGCAATAATGTGACGGCAAGGGCCTGCAGGTTCGTTTTCATCTGCGCGACCTTAATGAAGGCCTCGCCGCTCGCAAGCGACCGCAGGCGAAGTCCGCGATCCGATGCGTGGACGGGTAAGCAACTAGGCCGCCAAACGCTCCTCGCATCTCCTGACTTGCGTCGTAATCGCCGCCCGCAGATCCTGAGGCTTGTCACCTGCCAGCACCTCGATCCAGCCGATTCCAGCTCTTCGCAGAGCCTCCCGCTTGACCGCGTCGCGGGCTGCAGCGTCCTTCTGATAGTGGCCGCTGCCCTGATATTCCAGCGCAGCAACTGGCCGCCAATTTTCATCGACGACGATCAGGTCGCAGCGCTTTGCATTGACTGCCAAATAAGCGCTCTTGCACGGCGACTGCACCGCTTCGCCAAGCGCGACCTGCGGGCAGACGCGCCAGCCCGGTGCGATTTCCGCCAGTACCGCTTCGGCCTCCGCCGCGACTCGCGCCTCTCGCTTCGAGAGCAGCGGCTGGGAGGCAAACTGCGATTGCATGACCTTTTCTAATTGCTCGGTAGCCGAGCGCTTGCCACCAGAGGTTCTGTTAACCGGGTTATGATCCCGTCCCGGCTTCCTTTCGCCAGTGACTGTCCGTGATCGGCCATTCAACCTCGGCACGGTCCGTAGCCGCTTTCGTTTGGGAAAGATGACGCTCGAGAACGTGCCGAAGATCATCACTCCGACGGCAATCGCGATCATGGTGGACAAATCGCCAGTCATGCAGGGTCTCCTCTTCGCTTCCCAGCTTGCCCGCGCAGTTCTTTCGGAAACGCTAACCCGCTTTCGAAATAGGCGTTTGCGTGGTTTGGTCCGTTTCATGCCTGCCGCGCCCGCACTGGGTTCTTGACGCCCCCCTGCCGTCGTATCCGGTTTGGCTCCTCACGCGCGAATAAGGGTGTGACCCAGTGTGACCTACAGGATAGAAAAGCGGCCATGATCCGCCCTGCCGCAGCCATTCCGCCAGCCCTCCTCCTCGCCGCCTGTTCCGATGCCGCACCGCCCAGCGATGGCGGGCCGGACCTCGTCACGGATGAGGGCGGGATCACGCGGCCCTTTGCCGGGATCGCAGCGGATGAGGTGGTCAGCTTTGGCGGGACCGAGCCCTTCTGGTCGGTTACGCTCTCCGGCGATACCGCGACCTACAGGACGCCGGAGCTGCCGGCGGGCGAGGCCATCGCCGTTACACGCTTTGCCGGGCGCGGCGGGGTGTCGTGGACGGGCGAGTATGCAGGCCGCCGCTTCGCCCTGACCGCGACGCCCGGCCTGTGTTCCGATGGCATGTCGGACCGCACCTACCCCTATTTCACGCTGGCCGAGGTGGACGGGCGGACGCTCGAGGGCTGCGCCCACACCGACCGCCAGCCCTTCACCGGCCCCGCGGCCCCCTGATAGGACCAGTGACGATGACCAGGCCGAAATATTCCGTTCCCTTCGTCGACCGCACCGGCATGACGCGCGAGCGTCTGGACGGCGGTTATGCGAAGCTGCGCATGCCGCTGGCGGGGAACGAGAACCATGTCGGCGTCATGTATATGGGTGCCTACACCGTCTTGGCGGAGGCGACGGCCGCCAACCCCGGCATCGCCGTCTGCGATCCGGACAAACACTTTCCGATCATCAAGGATCTCTATGTCGATTTCCGCGCGCCCGCCCGGTCCGACGTGACGGCGGAATATGAGCTGTCCGCGGCGGAACTGGACGGCCTCGCCGCCGACCTGGAGCGGAAGGGTTCGGCCGGCTACACCGCCGAATTCCCCATCCGCGATACGGGCGGCCGCGACGTATGCCTGGCGCGCGTGACGGTGAAGCTTCTGTCCCACGACTGGCCGCCGAAGGGCGCCTGACCCTCGCAGCGATCCCCAGTCCTATCGGTTGCCCTTAGCCCTTGCGGTCGATCAGATTCTTGATTGAGGGGTTCGACGCGTTGGTTTTCTTCACTTCCTTCTTGGGTTTCTTCGCTTCCTTGTTACCCTTGCGGTTATTGCCCTTGCCCATGGCGGGTCTCCCTGGCGCCCGGCGTGCGGCAGATGCGGACCGGCGGCGCTGTCGGCGAGCTTACGCCCCTTCCCGGCAATCTCCTAGCAACTTGCGCGTCGGCAGCGCCCCCTTGTGTTTATCGCCGCGGTCCCTATGTGCACTCCCGCTGACGTCGCAAATTCGACGGACTTCGATTTGACTTTGGCCGGCCCCGCCTCCGTTTCAGGCAGCGAGCCCGCCCCGACGACGACGACTTCCTTTCAAATGACGACTTGACGCTGGTCACGGGCGCAATTCCTGCGTTCCGGGCCGTACATATCCTTTTGAAAGGGGATCATCATGCCCGTAGGCACCGTAAAATTCTTCAATTCCGACAAGGGCTATGGCTTCATCCAGCCGGAAGACGGCGGCAAGGACTCGTTCGTCCACATTTCCGCTGTCCAGGCCGCTGGCATGGACACGCTGACCGAGGGTCAGCGCCTGTCCTACGACGTCGAGACCGGCCGTAATGGCAAGGACTCCGCGGCGAACCTGTCGGCGGCGTAAGCCTCCGCTGGGCATAGCCCGAAGTTGAAGGGGCGGTGGATGCGCTTAGGCTGCGTCCGCCGCCCCTTTTTTTGTGCGCATCCTGTCAGTTTGCGGCTTGTCTTGCGGGCCATCATCGCCGACCCTCCCCGGCGACAACGACAACAAGAGCGGGGATCAGCATCATGGCTATGTCAGCATATAAGGTAACAGCGACAGCTCTTCTGGGCGGGGCCAGCCTGCTGGTCTCCGCTCCCGCGCAGGCTGCGCACCATGAGGGGGAGAAAGCCGCCATGACCGAGGCCATGCCGATGCCGACCGTGACCGTCTATCATCTGGAGGGGCGGCGCTCGGAACGCATCGTCTGGCTGATGGAGGAACTCGGCCTGCCCTACGACCTGGTGTTCGAGCGCGGCAACCTGCTCGGCTCCATGATGAAGATCCGGGAAGTCAATCCGGGCATGCCCGTCGCGCCGACCGTTACCATCGGCGACGAGGTGCTGGTCGAATCCGGCGCGATCATCCAGACCATTATCGACCGCTATGCGCCCGGCCGCCTGACGCCCGACGTCGCCTCGCCCGCCTATCCGAAGCACCTGATGTGGATGCATTATGCGGAAGGATCGCTGGCCGCGCGCGCCATTGCCGACTACCGCGTCTGGATGATCCAGCCGCCGACGCAGCCCAGCCGCCTCGTCGATGCGCACAAGGCGGTGCAGTTCGCCGAAAATCACCTCGCCGAGCACCAGTGGTTCGGCGGCGACGAGTTCTCCGCGGCGGACATCATGATGCTGTTCCCGCTCAATTTCGCGACGGTCCTCAACATCGTCGATGCAGAGGATTATCCGAACGTCGCCGAATGGCGCACGCGGATCGAGCGCCGCCCGGCCTATCAGCGAATGCTGGAGAAAGCCCGTCCCGACGGCATGATCGGCAACCTGCCGCGCCTGCAACGGAACGATCCGAGCGATCAGGCGGAGGATCAGGCCAGCGGCGGGTCTGACTGATCGTTCCGCTTCTTTGCGGTTCGGCCGCGACCGGAGACCAGTAGGTAGACGAACAGGGCAAGACCAACGCCCAAGGGTAACAGGCCGAGCGCGAGCCACGATTCACGGTTGGCGCTATCACTGAAGGCGGCGGCGATGCAGCCTGCGCCCGCACCCACCGCGAAAGCAGCCTGAGCCGGAAGCGGCCAGCGCGAGCTCGGCACGAGCGGCAGCGCAAGAACGGCTGCGGCATCGCCGCCCTTGTCGATCAGCCGACGTATCGTTCCCTCTCGCCGCCACTGCGCGATCAGCCAGATCACGCGCGTCAACAGGAAGGTAATCAGTCCGAGAACCAGCGCAGGCAAAAGACCGTCGATCATGACAAACGGCCATAGCAGCTTTCGCCGCCCACCACCCGGGGGTATTTCGCCCTAGTAAAGCCCCGGAAGATCTCGCTGCGCCACAGTCGGCTGCGGCGGCAGAGGCGTCTCGGGGCGGCGTCCGGCGTTTGCGCCATGACTTGGCGCGGACGTCGCGCTGCAGGCCGCTGCGCCGCCTGTCAGGAACCGTCCCGCCTCCGCGATCATGGCTTCAGACGCGGTGCCGAGCGGCGAAAAGATGTCCTCCGACGCGCGGCAGTAGACCGGCATCGTGTCACCCAGACCGCTATAATATTCGCCTTCCCCGTCGGCGTTTTCGACCTGGAAGGCAACAACGCGCAGCCGGTCATCGCAGGCCGGCCGGTCAAGCGCGATCTGGCCCACCGGCTTCCCATAGGTGTTGCCGCCGATCAGCGCCGCATCGTCGCCAAGGAACGGCGGAAAGGCATTCGCCACCATCTCGCTGGCGGACGCGGTCCGGCTCGTGCCAATGATGGCGAGGCTGGTCGGCGCGATGGACTGCACCAGCGGACGGAAGCGGGAGATCTCGTCGTTATTCGCCGCCTTGGAGGGGCGGAAGCTCTGGCGCGTGAACACCTGGCCCGCCTTGTCGGCGCCCATCAGGTCGCCCATCAGCGCGCCGACATAAACAAGTCCGCCGCCATTGTCGCGAAAGTCGAGCGCCACACGCTCGATGCCGGCAGCCTTGAACTCCTGAAACGCGTTCAGCAGCGGCTCCTCTGCCGAACCGATGAACGTCCGCAGGTGCACATAGCCGAATTCGCTGCCGTCCTTGGCAGTCAGGATTTCCGTACCAAAGCGCGGCGACACCGGCTGCAGCGCATAGTCAGCCTTGACCGCGGTGATGATCGCGTTCGGACTGCCGCCCGCCAGCCGACGTGACTGATCCACGCGGAAGGTGCGCGATGTACCAGGCGTCGACGGGCCCAGCGCCTCCTGTACGGCCTGCGTACCGCCGCTGGCCCGGATCGTCCCGATCGAGCGGATGGTGCCCGCGCTGGTACCGATGCCGGTAATCACATCGCCCCGGTCGAGCCCGGCTTCGAACCCCGGCGCACCCTCGAACGCATCGCGGACCAGCAGTCCGTCGGCATAGCTGAAGTTCAGGCGAATGCCCCAGCCCGCGGTTTCACCGGAATTGTAATAGGCGTTCTCTTCCTCGATCGACGTGACGTAGGTAAAGAACCGGTCGCGCTGCTCTGCCCGCGCCGGCGCGGTCAGGGCATCGATATAGCTTTGCAGCGTGGAATGCTGCGAGGGCACGACGGTGCGGTCGAGAAGCGCGGGAAACAGGTACCATTCCTCAAGCTCTTCCAGCACCCACTGCTGACGCGCGACAAGGGAGCACTGCGCGGGGTTGCTCGTGTTTCCAGTGGTGGGCGTTGGTGTCGGCGTCGGGACTGACACGGAAGACGAGGGCGGCGCGGCCGTAAATGACGAGGTGCTGTCGCCGTCCCCGCCGCAGGCAGAAAGGAGCGCGGCAATCGCCGCCATCCCGACCAGTTTATCCGCCCGCATTCCGTATCCCCGCCTTGAATTTGTACCTTGATCCAGTTCCTAGGAGATGAGCGGTTAGCGCATCCTGAACAAGATCGGCTTGTCGCATCAAGGGCGCGCATCGTCCTGATCCGGCAAGCGAAACCCCGCAGGATTGTGCGGGACGATATTGCGGTAGAAGTCATAGGCGGGCTGCATGTCGGCGTCGTAATCGCCGGTCGGTTCGATCAGCAGGCCGATACCCGACAGCCGCCGCTGATAGTCCATGAATCCGCAGCCGATCGGCACCCGCGCCGCCATGGCAATGCGGTAGAAGCCGGTCTTCCACTTGTCGACGGCACCGCGCGTTCCCTCCGGCGCGATGGTCAGTACGAACTCCTCGCGCGCCGCGAACTCGGCGGCCATCTGTTCGACAAGGCCGGCGGCAGCGTTGCGGTCGACCGGCACCCCGCCCATGCCGCGCATGAAATCGCCCATCGGCCATTTGAACAGCGTGTCCTTCGCGATGAACCGCGGCGTGAAGCCGATCATGTTGAACGCGCCGAGGACGTTTGGAAAATCCCAGTTCGATGTGTGCGGCACCGCGATCAGGACGAACTTCTTCGGCAGCTTGCCGCAGGTTTCGACGCCCCAGCCCCCGCGCTTGTAGTTCCAGACGAAGGCGCGGCGCAGCAGCTTTGCCAGCGGCGAGGGGTTTGGATCGGCAGAGGGGTCAGCGGCAGCCATCGCGCAGAGCCGTGAACGAGCACGGCGCGCGCGTCAATGCACCCATCTGACCGCGCGGGGAAATGGGCGTGACGGGCTGGCACATGGCCTCGTCCCCGGCACCCGGCTTAGGTCGACGATATGGATGACCTACCCGACAAGGCGGCCATGCTCGCCCGCGCCCGCCCGCACCGCGCCGCCTGGCTGGGCGCGCGCCGACCCGCTGCCATTGAAAAGCCCGGACCGGGGCAGGAATCGGTCTGGGACTATCCCCGGCCGCCGCTGATCCGCCCCGCGCCCGGACCGATCCTGGTCAAGGCCGGCGGCCGGGTCGTCGCCGAAACGAACCAGGCGCTCGAAGTCATCGAGACCGCCTCAGCCCCGGTTCCCTACATCCCGCCTACCGATATCGACATGAGCCTGCTCGATCCCGGCCCCGTCACGAGCGTCTGCGAGTGGAAGGGCGCGGCGCGCACGTTCGATGTCGCGGTCCCGCACGTCACGCGGATCGCCGACGCGGCATGGTGCTATCCAGACCCCTTTGACGACCTGGCGGAGGGCTATGCCGAAATCGCAGGCTGGCTGGCCTTCTATCCAGGCCGCATCGAGTGTTATCTGGACGGCGAACGGGTCCAGCCACAGCCCGGCGGTTTCTACGGCGGCTGGGTCACCGCGCGCCTCACCGGGCCCATCAAGGGCGCACCGGGATCGTCCGGCTGGTAGCAACGGGCGCGCCGCGGTCTGCGTTCGATGCCGCTAGATCAGCCCGAACGCCAGCCCGATCAGCCGCCCGCCGAGCAGGATCGTCACCAGCAGCACCGCTCCGCCCGCCAGGTTCGCAGCCCAGCCATTCGCATGCGCGCCGAGCCGCCCGCGCCGGTTCATCGTCCACAGCAGGAACCCGGCGATGATGGGCAGCAGCAGGCCATTGGCCGCCTGCGCCGCGACGATCAGGTCGAGCGGCCGGAACCCGCTCAGCGCGAGCGCCGACCCGATCAGCACGATGACGAGGCTCGTCGCGCGCACGGCCAGGCCACGCCCCTCGCTGTCCCAGCCCATGATCCCGGCCAGCGCATAGCCGGTCGCGAGCGGTGCGGTAATGCTGCTCGTCAGCCCCGCCGCCAGCAGGCCGAGGCCGACGAGAACCGCCGCGAACCGCCCCGCCGCCGGCGCCAGCGCGGCGGCCAGATCGTCGACGCCGCCGGTCGCAGCGCCGCTCTGGAACAGTGTTGTTGCCGCCGCCGCGACAATCATCATCGACACCAGCCCGCCGATACCGATGGACAGGCCGGTATCGCGCCGCGCGGCGTCCAGCTCCTCGGCGCCCGACCAGCGTGCCTTTGCCGCCGAGGCATGCAGGAACAGATTATAGGGCACCACCGTCGTCCCGATCAGGGCGAGCGCAGTTAGGGTGGCGCCGTCCGGCAGGCTGGGTACGAATAGCCCCCTCGCCATCGCACCCAGGTCTGGCCGCGCCAGCACCGCCGCACCGACGAACGCGGCGGCCATCAGCGCGACGAGGACGACCAGTAGCCGCTCGATGTGCCGGTAGCGCCCGTGCCACAGCAGCGCCGCGGCGAGCAGCGCGACGGCCAGAACCGCCGCGGGCCGGCCGTCCTTCGGCGCACCGAGCAGTTCCGCCCCCAGCGCAGCGCCCGCCAGATTCCCGCCCTGATAGGCCGCGTTGCCCGCAAGGATCGCCAGGCCCACGAGGGCAAAGACCGGCCAGCTCAGGGGCGGCGCTGTGATGTCCTCGCGCAGCGCCTCGCCAAGGCCTGTCCGGCCTACCGTGCCTAGGCGCGCCGCCATTTCCTGCAGGACGATCGTCGCAATCGTCGCGAACAGCAGCGCCCACAGGAGGGCAAAGCCGAAACCGGCACCCGCCAATGTGCACGTCGCGACCGTACCCGGGCCGATAAACGCCGCCGCGACCAGCGTACCGGGGCCGAACCCAAGTCCGCTGCGCGTCATGCGCCCCCGGCGGGGCTGCCGGGCGCCCATCCGGGCGGCGCGAGCGTGAACCCATCAAAGGAAAAGGCGGGCGCGACGATGCAGCTCACCAGCGTCCACGCGCCAAGGGAAACCGCGGCCTGCCAGCAGTCCTTCGGCACGATCCGCTGCGGCTCCTCATCCGCCGTCAGGTCCGGACCGAGCCGTATGGACGCGGCCGGCCCGTCATCCCGTTCCGCCAGATCGAGCCGAAGCGGCGAGCCCGCATGCCAAAGCCACAGCTCCGTCGCATCGACCCGGTGCCAGTGCGAGCGTTCGCCCGCGCCCAGCAGGAAGTAGATAGCCGTGACCGCTCCGCGTTCCCCCGCCGCCGCTTCCGCGCGCCAGGTTTCGCGGTACCAGCCTCCTTCGGGATGAGCGCGCAGGCCTAGTCGGCGAATGACCTCTTCGGCGGTCAAACTGCTGCCCCCCATGTTAACATCGGACCGGCATCCGCATCCCTCGTTACGCCCTCATGACACCGCTCTAGGTTTGGCAGCGGGGTTCGTCACGCCTTCATGCGGGGACAAAAGCGGTGGAACCGGCGATTTTTCCTCCCTTTGGACATTGACCGCCGCCCTCTTGCGCGCTCTAGTCGCGCCAGTATCACGAGACGTGGCCTGACAGGGCGTGTGCGCCGGGGGCTGCGGCAATCAAAAAGGGAGACCGTAATCATGGCCAAGTCAACGAATGCGCTTCAGCAGCCGATGAACCTGTCCGACGAACTGAGCGCAGTCACGGGCAAGTCCACCATGACCCGCGCCGAGGTTGTCAGCGCGATGTGGGCATACATCAAGAAGCACGACCTGCAGAACCCGGAGAACAAGCGGGAAATCATGGCGGACGACAAGCTGAAGCCGGTATTCGGTAAGGACAAGGTCACGATGTTCGAGATGAACAAGCTGATCTCGCCGCACCTGACGAAGGCATAAGCCGCCTTCGCCTCTTGCGAACGGAAAACGGGCCCGGTGGAAACGCCGGGCCTTTTTCGTACGGGTGCCTTTTTCGTGCGATCGGCCGCCAAGGCTGGGCGCGATACCCTATGCGTCGACCACCTCGACGCCGTTCCAGAAGGCAAAGCGGCCCTCAATTTCGGCGGCGGCTTCTTTCGGCTCGGCATAGAACCACGCCGCGTTCTCGTTTCGCTCCCCATCGACGACGAGCGTCCTGTACTGCGCCGTTCCCTTCCACGGGCAATGGCTGGTTCGGTCGCTGGGCCTCATCAGGGCTGTCTCGACGCTGTCCGCCGGGAAATAGTGATTGCCCTCAACGACGACCGTGTCGTCCGACCGGGCGATTACCGCGCCGTTCCATCGTGCCTCTTTCATGAACAATGCTCCGCTTTCGGGTTCAGGATGGGTTCAAAGCGTCAGCGCTAATTACCGTTTCGACTGACGGGGGACCTATCGTCATATGAAGCAGTAAGGGAGAGCCGGACCATGCGAAACAAGCTGACGGCAGCAATGATTGGCCTCGGCACGCTTGCGCTCGGCGCCTGCACGGGGTTTGGCGACGACTATGGCTATGGCCGGGCGTCGGTATCCTATTCATCCCATGGCGGCTATTACGAGCCGTTCCGCGACGATTATGGCTATGGCCATGGCTACCGGGCGGCGCTCCGCTACGGCATCCCCGTCTATTATGGCTGGTACGACAATTTCTACTACCCCGGATACGGTGTGCACGTCTTTGACCGGCGCGGCCAGCGCTTCGGCTGGCGCGCGCATCACCGGCGCTACTGGTATGCGCGCCACCACGAGTTCCGCAGCTGGCGCGACCGCAACCCGCGCTATGACCTGGCGCGGATCGACCGCCGCATTGACCGGCTGGAACGCCGCGCGGATCGCCAGCGGGACCGGCGCTTCGACCGCTACGAAAACCGGCGCGAGCGCATTGCCGGGGAGGAGCGCCGTGATAGCCGCTGGGACCGCCGGGATGACCGCGGCGAATGGCGCGACGAACGCCGCGACCAGCGCGCGGACCGGCGGGACGAGCGCAGGGACGATCGCCGCGGAGAGCGCCGCCGCGACGGCAGCGCCGACGGCGTGGGCGTGGGCGTGGGCGTCCGCGATGGCCGTCCTGTCGACGCCGCCAACGGCATCCGGGCGCGCGGTGACATCC
>JAZBPX010000065.1:0-46912 GCA_036351775.1 Pacificimonas sp.
CGGCGCCCTGCGCGCCGCTGGAATAGACCGGCTTCAGACCGCAGGCGCCAACCGCCAGCGACAGGCCGAGAAGGAGCGCGAGCCCCGCGCGGCGCATCAGCCAACCACCAGATTGACGAGCCGATCCGGTACAACAATGACCTTGCGGATGGTCTTGTCGGCAAGGGCGGACTGGACCTTGTCGCGGGCCATCACCAGCGCCTCGATATCCTCGCGCGGCGCACCCTTTGGCGCGTCGAGCGTATCGCGCAGCTTGCCGTTGACCTGAACCGCTATGGTTACAGAGTCTTCAACGAGCAGGGCGGGATCGGCGTCTGGCCAGGGCGCTTCGGCGATCAGCCCTTCGCCGCTAAGCGTGCGCCAGGCTTCCTCGGCCAGGTGCGGCATGGCGGGGGCGATGAGCTGGACGAGGATGCGGATGGCGGCGGTGCGGTCCGCCGAGGGTTTCGCCTTTTCGAGCGCGCCCGCCAGCTCGTAGCAGCGCGCGACCAGCTTGTTGAAGCGGAGGTTCTCGAGATCTTCCGTGACGCCTGCGATCGCCTTGTGCGCGGCGCGCAGCGCGCCTTCATCGGCACCTGCGCCCGCCTCGGCAGTGACCAGTCGCCAGACGCGGCCGACGAAGCGGTGCGCGCCTTCGATTCCCGCTTCGGACCATTCGAGATCGCGTTCGGGCGGCGAGTCGGAGAGGACGAACCAGCGCACGGCATCGGCGCCGTAGCGTTCGATGATGGGCTCCGGATCGACGGTGTTCTTCTTCGACTTCGACATTTTTTCGACGCGGCCGGCGGTGATGACGGTTTCGGTGCCGCGTTCGAAGAGGCTGTCGCCGCGCCTTTCGATGCTGCCGGGTTCGATCCAGCGGCCGTCTTCGGTCCGATAGGTCTCGTGCGTCACCATCCCCTGGGTAAAAAGCTGGCGGAACGGTTCCTTGATGCCCACCATGCCGATGCGTTCGAGCGCGCGGGTCCAGAAGCGGGCGTAGAGGAGGTGCAGGATCGCATGCTCGACGCCGCCGATATACTGGTCGACGGGCAGCCACTTCGCGACGGCGTCGGGGTCGAAGGGCCTGTCCTCGGGCTGGGACGCGAACCGCAGGAAATACCATGACGAATCGGCGAAGGTGTCGAGGGTGTCGGTTTCCCGCTCCGCCTTGCCGCCGCATTCGGGGCAGGTCGTGTGCTTCCATTTCGGATGGCGGAGAAGCGGGTTGCCGGGCGTCTTGAAATCGACGTCTTCAGGCAGGGTGACGGGAAGCTGGTCCGCCGGCACCGGGACCGTGCCGCAGGCGGGGCAGTTGATGATGGGGATGGGCGTGCCCCAATAGCGCTGGCGGCTGATGCCCCAGTCGCGGAGGCGATACTGGGTGGTCCCCTCGCCCCAGCCCTCCGCCTCGGCGCGCGCGATTACGGCTGCGATGGCGTCCTTGACGCTCATGCCCGTCAGGTCGCCGGAATTCACCAGCTTGCCGGGGCCGGTATAGGCCTCGTCCTGAATGGGTTCGGCCTCTTCCCCCTCCGGCGCGACGACGCGCGGGACGGGCAGGGCGTATTTGCGGGCGAAGTCGAGATCGCGCTGGTCGTGCGCCGGGCAGCCGAAAATCGCGCCGGTACCGTAGTCCATCAGCACGAAATTGGCGACGAACACGGGCAGGGTGATCGATGCGTCGAGCGGGTGGACGACGCGAAGGCCGGTGTCGAAGCCCTTCTTTTCGGCGGTCTCCAGCTCGGCCTCGGTCGTGCCGGACTTGCGGCAGTCCTTGATGAAGGCGGCAAGGGCCGGGTCGCTTTCGGCGAGTTCGAGCGCGAGCGGATGATCGGCGGCGATACCTGCAAAGCTCGCACCGTAAAGCGTGTCGGGGCGGGTGGTGTAGACTTCGAGGGTGTCTTCGCGGTCCGCAATGGCGAAGCGGAAGCGCAGGCCCTTTGAGCGGCCGATCCAGTTGGCCTGCATGGTGCGGACCTTGTCGGGCCACTGGTCGAGGGTTTCGAGACCCTCCAGCAGATCGTCGGCGAAGTCGGTGATCTTCAGGAACCACTGCGACAGCTTCTTGCGCTCGACGGGTGCGCCGGAGCGCCAGCCCTTGCCGTCGATGACCTGCTCGTTCGCCAGCACGGTCATGTCGACCGGATCCCAGTTCACATAGGCTTCGCGCCGGTCGATCAACCCGGCCTCCAGAAACTTCAGGAACAGCGCCTGTTCGTGGCCGTAATAGCTGGCGTCGCAGGTGGCGAATTCGCGCGTCCAGTCGATGGCGAGGCCGAGCGTTTTCAGCTGCGCGCGCATCGCGTCGATGTTGGAGCGGGTCCACCCCTCCGGATGCACGCCGCGCTCCATGGCGGCGTTTTCGGCGGGCATGCCGAAGGCGTCCCAGCCCATCGGGTGCAGAACCTCATCGCCCGCCATCTTGCGCCAGCGGGCAAGGACGTCGCCCATGGCATAGTTCCGGACATGGCCCATGTGGATGCGCCCGGAGGGGTAGGGGAACATCTCGAGGATGTAGCGCTTCGGTTTCGGCGAATCGGTGTTGGCGACGAAGGTTTCGCCCTCCGCCCACGCCTGCTGCCAGCGCTTGTCCGCCTGCGCGGCGTCAAATCGCTCCATGTTCCTTAGCCGGCGACGGCGGCGCGGCGAAGGTCGCGGGCGCGGGCGAGGATGGTTTCCTCAAGCTTCTGAACCGTCCCGGCGCGCACGGGTACATCGACCCAGTTCGCGCCGTTCTGCTGCTGGCGCACGGCCGCGACGCGCACACCGTCGGCGCGCAGTTCCCGGTCGAGGATGAAGACGGTGACCTTCACGCGCTCCTCCGGCGCCTGCGGGTTCGCATACCAGTCGGTGACGATCACGCCGCCCTGGCTGTCCACCTGCGCCATCGGCATGAAGGCGAGCGTTTCGAGGCTGGCGCGCCACAGGAATCCGTTGACGCCGATGTTCGTGACCTGCCGCGCCTCTGCCAGCGTCTGCATCGCGCGCTGGTCGCCGCCGCCGCCGCCGCAGGCGCTGATCGAGAGAAGGGCAAAGGCCGCCGCCGCGCAGCGGGCGAGGGGCAGGCGGAACAGGGACGGGGAAGACATAGACGGGAACGACTTTCGAGGCGGACGGGAAAAGAGGGAATACGGGCGAGACCTCTAACGTGCCCCGCTAGCGCGCGCAAAGGGTCGCATCGCGGGGCGCGAACGCGCCCGAAGTTAAGATGCCTCGTTGCCCTGATGTCACAGTAGAGTCGCGAACATCGGCAAAAGGGCCCGGAACCAAAGAAATGATTCGGCACTTCATGGGTCATCAGGCATTTCCTGCGTAGCAATGTCGGCCCGGAACGAAAGAGACTGAGAGGGGAGGCCAGACCATGATTGTCCGCACCGCTCTTCTCGCTGCGCCCGCCGCGCTGTCGCTGCTTCTGGCCGCGCCCGCTTTCGCGCAGGCCGCGCCGAAAAGCGATACGAACGCGGTATCCGGGAGGCTGGGCAGCTTCACGCCGTCCGGCCGGACGACCGGATCGCTCGCCGCCGCCGACCGCTTCGCCTTCACGCCTGCCAAGAAGGAAGCGGGCGACAAGGTCCGCGTGGACGTGATCCGCCGCGTCGACCGGGGCAGCACCCAGCCCGCCGCCGTCGAATCGACCGCGTCCCGCGCCGCTGCCACGACCGGTCCGACCAGCATGCAGGTCGGCGCGGACGTGGGCTATGCCGGCTTCTCCCTGTCGGGCGAATATGATCGCGCGCCCGGCGAGATCGAGGGGTCCGAACGCGAACGCGTACAGGTCGGCTTTGGTTACGAAGCGCGCAAATGGCGCGCGGACGTGCGCGCCGGTGCCTCCCAGCCCGCCGACCAGAACATCTATGTCCCGGCGCCGCTTGGCGAGTCGGTCTCGCTTGAGGTGGGCGGCGCGGTCGCGCTGAACCCGCGCCTGTCGCTGAAGGGCGGCGTGCGTTACGACCGCATCAACCCGGAGGCGTTCACCCGCGACTTCGTCAACCGCGACGAGGATACCGCACGTGAGAACAGCACCGTTTACCTGGGCGGCTCGCTGAGCTTCTAGGCCGTTCGCGGTTCGACCCTCAGCGGTTCGGGCGGCCGAGGCCGTCGATCGCGCCCCATCCGGCAGCACCGAATTCTCGGAGCCGCGTGTAGCGCTGTGCCGTCATGCCGCCGAGTGCGGCGACGGGAACCGGGCTCTGCCTAGCGATCTGGCCGAACCGGACGGGGCCGAGGGGCTGTGCGCCGTCATGGGAGCGGGTGGCAAAGACCGGTGAGAGAAAGGCAAGCTGTGCCCCGGAGCGCCTTGCCGTCCAGAGATCGGCGTGGCTGTGCGCGGAGGCTGTCAGGATGGCGGGATGAGGCCGCATGCCGCGATGACGGTGGCGCGGCCCGGCCCAGCGGAGGGCGGTGCCCGCCACGATGAGGAGCAGGCCGCGCCGGCGGCAGATACGCGCGGCGGTCTCGAGCAGCGCCTGCCGGTAGGGTGCGTGATAGTGGCGAAAGATGACGCCGCTGCCGCGCGGCAGGGCCACCAGCGCTGGCCACAGATCGCCGCCCATCCGCTCGTCGGTGAAGAGGAATCGCTCGGGAAGCCGGTTGCGGGCGCGCATGGGGCTTCTATAGCGGCGCATCATGGCAAGGGCAGCGGATAGACTGGCGGACGTGACCGCGCGCATCGCGAAGGCGGCGACGCTGGCCGGGCGCGAGGCGGGCGAGGTTACCCTGATCGCCGTATCGAAAACGCACGACGCCGAGGCGATCCGGCCCCTTCTGGACGCCGGGCACCGCGATTTCGGCGAGAACCGGGTGCAGGAGGCGCAGCTGAAATGGCCCGCGCTGCTGAAGGAGTTTCCGGACGCGCGCCTGCACATGATCGGCCAGCTGCAGTCGAACAAGGCGGAGGATGCCGCCGCGCTGTTCGATGTCATCCACTCGGTGGACCGGAAGTCGCTGGTAAAGGCGCTGGGCAAGGCGGTGGAGCAGGTGGGGCGAACGCCCGAAACCTTCCTGCAGGTCGATATCGGCGATGAAGACCAGAAGGGCGGCTGTCCCATCGATGGAATTGATGCGCTGGCCGAGCAAATGCGGGCGGCGGGTGTGGCGCCGACGGGCCTGATGTGCATTCCGCCTGCCGGGACCGAGTCCGCACCCTATTTCGCGCTCCTCCGGAAGCTGCGCGACGAACGCGGACTCCCGGGCCTGTCGATGGGGATGAGCGCGGATTTCGAGACGGCGGTGATGCTGGGCGCCACCCATGTGCGCGTCGGCACGGCGCTGTTCGGCGCGCGCGGCTGAGCGGGTTTGGCGAAGGCGGCGATCCTCTTCGATTTCGACGGCGTGGTGGCCGATTCGGAAATTCTGTCCAACCAAGTCTTTGCCGATGTCTTCACGCGCGCGGGCTTTCCGATGACGGCTGAGGAGGCGGTCGAGCGCTATCTCGGCAAGCGATTTGCCGACTGCGTTCCGCTGATCGAGGCGGACTACGGCGCGGCGGTCGATCCCGATCTTGACCGGCAGTGGCGCGATGGGGTGCTGGCGCGGCTGGAGACGGACCTGAACGCGGTGCCGGGGGTGGCGCGGTTCCTGGACGGGGCCGCGGACCGGGCGAAGGCGGTGGCATCGTCCTCCGACCCCGAATGGCTGCACGCGATGCTGGCGCGGTTCGGCCTCGCGCATCATTTCGGGGATCATGTCTATTCGGGCGCGGTGCATGTGAAGCGCGGCAAGCCGTATCCCGACCTCTACCTCCACGCTGCCGATGCGATTGGCGCGGACCCGGCGCACTGCCTCGTCATCGAGGACTCGCCGACGGGCGTGGAGGCGGGCGTGAGCGCAGGAATGCGGGTCGTCGCGCTGCTGGCGGGCGGGCACGGAACCGCGGCGCATGGCGAGCGCCTGATGGCGGCGGGTGCGCATGCGCGCGCGGACAGCTATGACGAGGTCGCGGCACACCTGGCCGCATTCGAGGAGGAGCTGAGCGCGCGATGATTAGCTTTTGCTGGTGCCCCTTCACCCGGGCGGAGCGAGTGTTCTGGATGCTGGAGGAGGTGGGGGTCGAGTATGAACCTGTCCTCGTCGATATCCGCAAAGACCCGCGCAGCGATCCGGCGGGTTTCACGGCGGCGAGCCCGCTTGGGAAGGTGCCTGCCATTACCGACCCCGGATCAGGGTCCGGGGCAGGCGGCGAAGCGAAGATCGCCGATAGCGCCGCCATCGCCATGTATCTCGGTGACAGATACGCGGCGGGCAGGCTGGCTCCGGCGCTGGATGACCCGCTGCGCGGCGAATATCTGACGTGGACGCTGTTCACGCCGTCGGTGATCGAACCGGCGATGTCCGAGCTGGTGTCGGGCGCGGAGGCGCAGCCGACCCGCAACGCCTGGGGCAGCTGGGAGACGATGCTGGCCGCGCTGGAGACCCGCCTGACCGGGCGCGAATGGATCGTGGGCGACGACTTCACGATGGCCGACCTGATGGTGGCGGGCTCCATCGATTTCATGGCGCAGTTCGGGATGCTCGAGCCGTCCCCGGTCTTGCAACGCTACCGCGAGCGGGCACGCAGCCGTCCCGCCGCCGTGCGCGCGGGTGAGGAACAGGCCAAGCTGATCGAAGGCGCAGACTTCACGGCACCCTGAGCGGAGAGAATCATGGCGGATAACCCTACCGAAAGCGGCGCCGCGGTGGACGACCTGAAGGCGGCGGGCCTGATGATCTACGGCGCCAACGGCTATACCGGGACGCTGATCGCCGAGCGGGCGGCCGAACGCGGCCTGACGCCGATCCTGGCGGGGCGCAGCGAGGGGCCGGTGCGGGCGCTTGCCGAGCGGCTGGGCCTGCCGTGGCGGGTGTTCGACCTGAAGGCGGTCGGTGACGGGCTGGCGGGCGTGTCCACCGTGCTGATGACCGCAGGGCCGTTTTCCAAAACCGCCGAGCCGATGGTCCGCGCCTGCATGGCGGCGGGCGCGAACTATGTCGATATCACCGGCGAGATCGCGGTGTTCGAGGCGCTGCATGCGATGGACAATGAAGCGGGCGCGGCGGGCATTGTGATGCTGCCGGGCGCGGGTTTCGACGTCGTGCCGTCCGACTGTCTTGCCGCGCATGTGCATCGGCGTTTGCCGGACGCGACCAGGCTGTCGCTGGTCATCGGCGGGCTGGACGATGTCAGCCGGGGTACGGCGAAGACCATGCTGGAGGGCGTGGCGATGGGCACCGCCGTCCGGCGCGGCGGCCGGATCGTGACGCTGGACGAACCGCCGCGCGGATCGGTGGACCTTGGCGGCGGCGTGAAGCCGACGGTGGGCGTCTCGTGGGGCGACGTGTCGACGGCCTATCACTCGACCGGCATCCCGCACATCGACGTGTATTTCGAGGCCAGCGAGCAGATGGAAAAGGCGATGGGCATGCCGCCGCTGGTGCGCAGGTTCATGGGCAGCGCGCTGGGGCAGTGGATCGGGCGCAAGGCCATCGACCGTATGCCCCCCGGGCCGACCGCGGCGGTACGTGAAACCGCCCGCGCGGTGCTGCTGGCCGACGCGGAGAACGACAAGGGCGAGCGGGCGGCGAGCGAGCTGGAAACGCCGGAGGGCTATAAGCTGACGGCGATGACCGCGCTGGAGGCGGCGCTGCGCGTCGACCGGGGCGAGGTCCAGCCGGGCTTCCAGACGCCGTCGAAGGCGTTCGGGCCGGACTTCGTGATGGGCTTTGCAGGCGTTGTGCGGCGGGATTTGTAGGGGCGGCTGCTACACCAAAAGCTGTCATCCCGGCGAAGGCCGGGACCCACGCCGTGACGTCTCTTCCCCCTCGCGACGGGTGCCAGCAAAACGGAGTGGGTCCCGGCATACGCCGGGATGACACGTTGTTTTGGAAGAGTGGAAGCATCACGGGGCCGCGCTTCTGGTGCAAACCGCTTAGCAAATTGTCAGGGTGCAGCCTTCGACTAGTCTCGGCAGCAGCGCCAGTAGCTCGGCCTTCTCCACCGCGATGCAGCCGGCGGTGTAGGACTTTGCCGCCGTGCAGTGGAGGAAGATCGCGCTGCCGAGGCCGGGGACGGGGGGCGTGTTGTGGCTGGTGGTGACGATGATGTCGTAGAGGGCGTCTTCGCGCCAGAGATGCTCGGCGGAGTGGGCGTGCGGGTGGCTGACCGGACGGTTGTAGGCGGGGTCGGCCGCGGCGTCTGACCAGCCGTCCGCTTTGGACAGCCAGCGCCAGGGGAGGCTCATCATGGCAGGTGGCGCGGTTCGGTCCGGGCGGAAGAGGACGGTGCCGAGCGTGTAGCGGCCGAGCGGGGTCCTGCGGTCGCCTTCGCGCTTGTCGGCGGCGGGGACGGGGCCGTGTTCGCCGATCAGGCAGGGGAGGCGGCCGCCCTGCCAGCTCAGCGTGCGGCTCCCGGTATCGACGGTGATGTCGATGATGGTTGTCGCGGCGATCATGCCCTCCCCAGACTCAGCGCCTCGCTTGACGCCCCGCGCAGCGCCCGGCATGGGGCGCGCGTCCCGGATCGCCGGCTTAGCTCAGCTGGTAGAGCAACCGCCTTGTAAGCGGTAGGTCGTTGGTTCGATTCCGACAGCCGGCACCGGGACTGCCGTGTCGATACAAAGGCCGTCATTCCTGCGAACGCGGGAATCCAGTTGCGCTTTGGTAGCGGCGGGCTCGGCTTCGCCATCGCCTTTGCTGGATTCCCGCGTTCGCGGGAATGACGGGTCTCTGGGCGTGTTTCTCTCGCACCTAGTGCCGGAAGTGGCGCATGCCGGTGAAGGCCATGGCGAGGTTCTTCTCGTCCGCCGCGGCAATAACCTCCTCATCGCGCATCGAACCGCCGGGCTGGATCACTGCCGTCGCGCCCGCTTCGGCGCAGGCGAGAAGGCCGTCGGCGAAGGGGAAGAAGGCGTCCGACGCAACGGCGCTGCCCACCGTGCGGGGCTCGGCCCAGCCTGCAGCCCTCGCGGCATCGCGGGCCTTGGACGCCGCGATGCGCGCCGAATCGAGACGGCTCATCTGCCCGGCCCCGATCGCCGCGGTCGAGCCGCCCTTCGCGTAGATGACGGCGTTCGATTTCACATGCTTGGCGACGCGCCAGGCGAACATCATGTCGGCGCGCTCCGCGGCGGTGGGGGCGCGCCTGGTGACGATGTTGAGCTCACCATCGACCAGAGCGTTGTCGCGTGACTGGAGGAGGACACCGCCCGTAATGGTCTTCAGAAGCATACCGGGCCGCTGCGGATCGGGCAGGCCGCCGCCCGTGAGGAGCAGGCGGAGGTTCTTTTTCTTCGCGAAGACGGCGCGCGCGGCCTCATCGGCATCCGGCGCGATGACGACCTCGGTGAAGATGTCCGTGATGGCGAGGGCGGCGGCTTCGTCGAGCGGGCGGTTCGCGGCGATGATACCGCCGAACGCGCTCACGGGATCGCAGGCGAGCGCGGCCTTGTAGGCTTCCTCGACCGAGGACGCCGAGGCGACGCCGCAGGGATTGGCGTGCTTGATGATCGCGATGGTGGGGTCTTCGCCCGCGAACTCGCTGATCAGGTCGAGCGCGCCCTCGGCGTCGTTCAGATTGTTGTAGCTGAGCGCCTTGCCCTGCACCTGTTCGGCCTGCGGGACGCCGTTCGCGTGCGGGCCCATGGGCAGGTAGACGGCGGCGGCCTGGTGCGGGTTTTCGCCGTAGCGCAAATCCTCGCCGCGTTTCATGGCCAATGTGAAGGTTTCCGGGAACCGCTCACCCTGGTCGGCGAAGGCGAACCAGCTCGCGATGGCCGAATCGTAGGCGGCAGTGGCGGCATAGGCCTTCGCGGCGAGGCGCTTTCGGGTGGCGAGCGTGGTGGCGCCGCCGGTCTTCGACAGCTCGGCGGTAATCGCGTCGTAATCGGCGGGGTCGGTGACGATGGCGACGGCGGCGTGGTTCTTGGCGGCCGAGCGGACCATCGAGGGGCCGCCAATGTCGATATTCTCGATGATCTCCTCCCGGTCCGCGCCGCGCGCGACGGTTTCCGCAAAGGGGTAGAGATTGACACAGACGAGATCGATAGGCGCGATGTCGTGCGCGGCCATGGCGGCTTCATGTTCGGCATTGCCGCGCACGGCGAGAAGGCCGCCATGCACCTTCGGGTGGAGGGTCTTCACGCGGCCATCCATCATTTCGGGAAAGCCGGTCAGGTCGCTGATGTCCTGCACGGCGAGGCCGGCGTCGCGGATCGCCTTGGCCGTGCCGCCGGTGGAGACGAGCTCCACACCGTGATCCGAGAGCGCGCGGGCGAAATCAACGAGCCCCGCCTTGTCCGAAACCGAAAGGAGCGCGCGGCGCACGGCCACCCGCCCGCCAGAAGCTGCTGCCGTCATGACTGTCCCATCTTCCTGAATGACCAGCGGACCGACCAGCCCTCCGGAGGCACGATGTCGGCGATGACCAGCTGGCGGGTCCGCACTGCGCGGCCCTCCTCGCCGATCCAGAGGCTGTCGTCCACCGTCAGGAGGCCGCTTTCCGTTTTCACCTGCCACAGGCTGCCGCCGCGCGTGCGGAGGAGCGCGCCGCGCTGGTCGGCGGTTTCCGTGACGTCGATGCCGGGAGCGAGGTGGAAGCGGAGGGCAACCTCCGTGTCGATCCTGCGGCGCTTGCGCCCCGCGCGCACGAGCGAATCCTCCCCCGACAGCTCGCGGCCGGTTTCGGAGAGGGTGAGCGCGCGGCGGTGATCGAAGCCGAAATTGCGGCGATAGCCGTCATGCGTGGCGGTCAGGGCGAGCGCGCCGCTGCCGTTCCCGTCGCCCTCGCCTGCTGTCTCGTCGGCGCGTTCGACGGAGACGGTGTCGACGCCCGCACCGAGCGGCTGGCCCGGCTCCACGACCGACTGGTTGGTGTCGGAGAGAATGAGCGTGGAATGGGCGGCGGTGTAGCGCAGCATCACGGCAAGGCGCGGGTCGAGCGCGGTGCGAAGGCCGACGTCGCCGCCGACATTGACGATCAGCCGCTCCGCGCCGTCGGACAGCTCGAAAGCGAGCGCGCCGGCGTGGGCAGCGGCATTGTCCTCGGGTTCGGGCGGCGGACCGGCGTCGAGGAGGAGGATGGTCTGTCCTGCCTCCAGCCGCTGAAGACCCGACGCGGCGCCCGCGCCGATGCCGCGGAGCGCCTGGCCGGGACGGGCGAGCGCATGATCGATGCGCTTCGTGCCAAGCGGATTGCCCCCGTGAAGGGCGGTGAGCGCGCCGTCGCCAAGCCGTGCGGCGCGGAGGCCCGCACGGGCGCGGCCATCGAGGTCGTCGAGCGCGTCGGGAACCGCGATGTCCTGCGCTTCGGGGGCCTGGCGGACGACCTGCACCCAGTCGAGAACCTGAAGCAGGGTCGTAGGCGTGCGGGAGGCGGGGAGGCCGTGTGGCAAGACGGTTTCGGCGGCGGCTGTTTCGAACAATTTTTCGGCGCGGCGGAGTGAGAGGCCGCCGCCCTCCACGAGATGCGCGGTCATCAGCGCGCCGCCCGCCGCCTGCAACCGGGGCAGGCCGCGACCGGCCTTGGCGCTGTCGACAAGCGCTGCCTCCGCCGACTGGACGATGTGGACGAGGAGGCGTTTGCGCCGCGCGGCGTCTCCGCGAAGGATCAGCGGGGCATGGAGCAGCCAGTGCGCGGCGCGGAGACCGGCACGGTCGGCGCGCCAGGCCTCCTCGTCCCGGTCCTCGAAGCGGGTCAGCCAGCCGTCGAGGATCGGCGCGAGGAAGGCGGCACCCTGATCGGGGCTGGCGGCGGCGGCGAGATCGCGCAGCCAGGTGAAGCCGTAGATGTGGCTGCGAAAGGCGTCCGACGCGCTATCGAGCGCCCAGTCGCCGGAGCGCAGCACGAACTGCTCGCCGCGAAGGGCGATGGTGCCTGCCATGATGCTGCGTCCGGCGGAGAGGTCGCCGGGAACGGGGTTGCCGATGGCGCATTTGAGGCGGAGCGGCGCGCGCCGTCTGAAGCCGAGCCGTTCGAGAAGGCTCACATCTCCCCTTCACCGCGAAGGGCGGCGATGTTGGCGGCGTAGCGGTCGGGGCCGCCCTTGAAGGTTGCGGACCCGGCGACGAGGACGTCGGCCCCGGCGTCGCGGGCCTGGCGCGAGGTTTCCGGGTTGATGCCGCCGTCCACCTCAAGGTCGATGATGCGGCCTGTGTCGTCGATGCGCTTCCGGATGGCCTCGATCTTCCTGAGCTGGGTGTCGATGAAGGACTGGCCGCCAAAGCCCGGATTGACGCTCATGACGAGGATCAGGTCGAGCTGGTCGATCAGGTAATCCAGCGCCTCGGCAGGTGTGCCGGGGTTGAGCGACAGGCCGGCCTTCTTGCCGAGCGCCTTGATGGTCTGGACCGTGCGGTGTGTATGGGCCCCGGCTTCCGGATGCACGGTCAGGATGTCGGCGCCTGCGTCGGCAAACTCTTCCAGATACTTGTCGACGGGTGAGATCATCAGGTGAACGTCGAAGGGTTTCGCCGAATGGGGTCGCAGCGCCTTCACGACCATGGGGCCGATGGTGAGGTTCGGCACGAAATGCCCGTCCATCACATCGACATGCACCCAGTCCGCGCCCGCGGCGTCGATGGCGCGCACTTCCTCTCCCAGTTTGGCGAAGTCTGCGGACAGGATGGAGGGCGCGATGCGAATGGGCTGGGTCACGCGGGCGGGCTTAACAGATCGCCGGGCGCGCTGTCAGCCCGAACGCACCAGCCGTGCCATGAAAAATCCGTCGCAGCCGCCATGTTCTGACAGCATGCCCGGAAGGGTACGAACGAAGCCTGCTTCGGTGGCCGGGATACCGGGTGGGAGCGTGCCCGCCGGAGGCGGATCGGCGGTCCATTCCGGATGGCGTTCGAGGAAGGCGGCGACCTGACCCTCCCCCTCCTCCGGTTCGAGCGAACAGACCGCATAGACCAGCCGCCCGTCCGACTTCGTCAGCGCGGCGGCATGGTCCAAGAGCGCGGCCTGCGTGTCGAGCAGCGCCTTCATGTCGCCGGGGTTCCTGAGGTGGAGGACGTCGGGGTGGCGGCGGAAGATGCCGGTCGCGCTGCACGGCGCGTCGAGGAGGACGGCGTCGAAGGGCTCCTCGGGCGTAATGGCGCGCAGGTCCGACTCGATGACCTCGGCGCTGAGGTCGGTGCGGGCGAGATTGTCGCGCAGGCGGTCCAAACGGCGCGCGGCGTTGTCGATGGCGGTGACGCTTGCCCCGGCGGCGGCGAGCTGCATCGTCTTGCCGCCGGGCGCGGCGCAGAGGTCGGCAATCCGCTCCCCCGGCTGCGGTGCGAGGAGGCGCACGGGAAGGGAGGCTGCGATATCCTGAACCCAGATGGCGCTGCCTGAGAAACCGGGAATGTCGTCCGCGCGCTGGTCGGCGGGAAAGCGGACATGGCCGGGGGCGAGGCTCTCGCCGCCCTCGACGGTCACGCCGGGGCCGTGGCCGATGTCGAGCGGGGCGGGTTTCGCGAGCGACGCGGCGGCGGCCTCTGCCACTGCCTCGCCCCAGCGGTGGCTCCAGCGCACCTGCCACAGGTCGGGCAGGCTGGGATGCGGGGGCAGCGGATCCTCGTCCTTCAGCGCGGCGGACAGGACGCCGTGGACGAGACGGCGCGGGCCGCCCTCGACCAGCGGCAGGGCGGTGGAAATAACGGCATGGGCCGGGGTTTCGAGGACCAGCGCCTGCACCAGCGCGATGCGCAGCACCATGCGCGGCCGCGAATCATCCGCCAGCCGCTTCTTGGTATGGCTGTCGATCAGATGGTCAAGATCGGGGAGCCAGCGCAGCGTCAGGGAGGCGATATTGCGGGCGAGCGCGCGGTCCGGCCCGTCCTCCACGTTGCGCAGTGCGCGCGGCAGGGCAGCCTCCAGGCTGCGGCCCTGCCAGAGGACCGCCTGAAGCAGGGTGAGCGCGGCGCGGCGGGCGGCGAGGCCGGGAACGGTCTTTGCGGCCGTACCGGGTGCGGCCTTGCCGGGTCTGTCGGTCAGCTTGCGGCCTTTTTCTTCTGATCGTCGGACGGGCTGAGGAAGGTGCCGATGCGCTTCCAGTAGTTGACCGGGAACAGCCGCGTCATCCAGTCGATGAACTTCGCATCCTTGCCGATGAGGACGCGGTGGTCGCCGCGCTCCATGCCGTCGACGATGGTTTCCGCGGCCTCTTCGGGTGTTGTCTGCGCCGCGGCGACGAAGCCGTCGGGATCGTTCTGGCTGAGCGCGCCGTCGTCATCCTCCATGCCGCGAATGAACTTCGAATTGTGCGCCACGCGGGTCTTGATGCCGCCGGGATGGACGCGCACGACCTGCACGTTCGGGCGGGTTGCCTGCATTTCGAGGTGCAGCGCCTCCGAAAAGCCGCGCACGGCATATTTGGAGGCGTTGTAGGCGGTCTGCGTCGGGTAGCCCATCATGCCGAACACGCTGGAAATGTTGACGAGCCAGGCGTGCGGGCGGTCCTTCACGTGCGGCATGGCGGCGCGGCAGCCGCGCACGACGGCGTCGAAATTGACGTCCATGACACGCTGGAAATCCTCCTCCGGGCAATGTTCGAAGGGAGCAACGACGCTGAGGCCGGCATTGTTGATGATGCCGTCGAGGCCGCCAAACTCCTCCGCCGCCTCGTCGATCCAGCGTTCGAGCGCGCCGGGTTCGGTGACGTCGAAGACTTTCGTGGAGTGCGGGTAGTTGCCGAGCAGCTTCGACGTTTCGGCGAGGCCCTCGGCATCGCGGTCGGACAGTGCCACCTTCGCGCCGCGTTCGACCAGAAGACGCGCCGTTGCGCGGCCGATGCCGCTGCCTGCGCCCGTGACCGCGATGGTCCGTCCCGCAACCGAGTTGATCTTGCCCATAACTCCCGCGCCTCCCCTGCGCTGCGTCCCTTTGTCCGCCCAGGATCTGTAGCTGCGCATTGCAACCCGGCGGGGTTCTGCGCCATTGGTTATCACATGACGACCGAGACCGACCAGACATCCCGCCCTGTCGATAATGAGCATCCGGGGACAACCGACACCGCTGGCCCTACCAAGGCGAAGGGCGACGCCGATCCGCCCAAGGACGAAAAGGGCGGCCCCAAGGGCAAGGAGCCCACGCGCTACGGCGACTGGGAGAGCAAAGGCATCGCCTGGGATTTCTGAGGGGATTTTTTTCCGGCTCCCTATCCGGGAGCCTGAGCCGTACCGCCCCGCGCCCCTCAAATATCCTTCAGGTGAACCGGCCAGCGCCGGGGCATGATGAGGACCGCGTCGATGCGGGCACCGTCGGCCCCTTTGGCGTAGCGCGGCCAGAGCTGGTGGGCGGCGGTGCGGACGCGGGTCAGGCGCGCGGCGTCGATGGCGGCGTCGGCGCTGGTCTCGTCGGGTCGTGCCTTGACTTCGGCGAAGACGATGGTGCGGCCATGACGGGCGACGATATCGACCTCGCCGCCGCGCACCCGGATGCGCTCGCCGAGAATGCGGTAGCCTTTCAGGCGAAGGAACCACTTGGCCAGCCGCTCGGCGCGGCGTCCGCGCTGTTCCGCGGCGAGGCGGGCCAAGTCAACGCGGGCGCGGCGGCTCATTCGTCCTTCAGTTCGAGCGCGCGGGCATAGACCTGTCCGCGCGGGAGGCCGAGCCGGTCCGTTACCGTGCGCACGGCCTCCTTCAGGCGCTGGTCCGCCATGGCCTCGCGCAGCGCCGTGTCGAGATCGGCGGCGCTGGCGGCGCGCTCACCCGGCGGGCCGATTAAGACGACGATCTCGCCCCTGGGTGGCGGGCTGTCGGCATAGCGCGCAGCGAGGGCGGCGAGCGGTTCGACCAGAATCTCCTCGTGCAGCTTCGTCAGTTCGCGCGCGACGGCCGCTTCCCGCTCGCCGAGGACGTCGGCGGCGACGGCGAGAAACTTCGCCAGCCTTGGCCCGGTCTCGTAGAAGGCGAGGGTTGCGCGCACCGCGCCCAGCTCTGCCAGCGCATCGCGCAGACCTTTCTCCTTTGGCGGCGGAAAGCCCGCGAACAGGAAGCGGTCGGTGGGCAGGCCCGCTGCCGATAGCGCGGTGACCACGGCCGACGGGCCGGGAATGGGGACAACGGGGACGCCTGCCGCCCGCGCCTCCCTCACCAGACGGTAGCCGGGATCGGAAATGAGCGGCGTGCCCGCGTCCGAAACGATGGCAACCGGCGCGGTTCTGGCGCGTTCGATCAGCTGCGGACGTGCGCGCGCCGCGCCATGTTCATCGTGCCTGACAAGGGGAGCCTTCGCGCCGATATGTTTCAGGAGTTTCCCGGTAATCCGCGTATCCTCCGCCCCAATGAGGACGGCGGCGCGCAGCACATCCACCGCGCGGAAGCTGAGGTCGTTCAGGTTGCCGATAGGTGTTGCCACGATATACAGCCCCGCGGCGAGTTCAGCGCCCGGACCATCGGCGGCGCGGCGGTCGGCGTCCGTCATCACGAGTATAGGGGCTAAGCCATGATACCCATCCGTTCCAGCGCGAAAGCGGCAGCCCGCCCCGGACGCGTCCTTGGCATTGCCGCTGCCCTCCTTGTCCTTGCCGGTTGCCAGTCGATGGCCGAGCCGGAGATCGTCGAGGTCCCGCCGCCGCCGCCGCCGGAAGAGGTCGTGGTCGTCCCGCCGCCGCCAGAGCCGGTGGCCGAGCCTGCGAACCGGGTGGCGCTCCTCCTGCCGCTCAGCGGGCAGAACGAGCGGGTCGGCCGGTCGCTGGCGAACGCCGCCGCCATGGCGCTGGCGGATACGGGCAGCGACGCCATCGAGCTGCGCACATACGACACCGCCGGAGCGGGCGGCGCGGCGACGGCGGCCCGCCGCGCGATTGCGGACGGGGCGCGCCTGTTCCTCGGCCCGCTGCTGGCGGAAAATGCCACGGCCATCCGCAGCATCGCGCGCGCCGAGGCGATCCCGGTCCTGACCTTTTCAAACGATTCGAGCGTTGCGGGCGGCGGTGTCTACGTCCTCGGCTTCCAGCCCGACCAGAGCATCGAGCGGGTCGTTGCCTATGCGCGCGGACAGGGCGTCCGCGATTTTGCCGCGCTGGTGCCGGAGGGTGTCTATGGCCGCCGCGCCAGCCAGGCGTTCCTCGATGCCGTGCGCGATGTCGGCGGGCGGGTAACGGGCCTTGAAACCTATGAGCGCCGCCGGTCTGCCCTTGCCGGGGCCGCGCGCCGCCTGACCGACTTCGACGCCCGCGCCGCGCGCGCCGCGGAGGGCGGCGTGGTGCGCCGAGACGGCACGGTCGTCAATGTCGAGGACCGCCTGCCGCCGGTTGCCTTCGGCGCGCTAATGATCGCCGATGGCGGCCAGATTGCCTCCGAGTTCCTGACCAGCCTCGACCGCTTTGGCGCGGGCCCGGGAGAGGTTCGCTATCTCGGCACGGAACTGTGGAATGCCGACCCGCGCATTGCCGGGGTCGAGGGGCTGCGCGGCAGCCTGTTCGCCAGCGTTCCCGACGGGCGCTTTCGCGGCCTCGCCAACCGGTTCGAGCAGCGCTTCGGCGGCCGGCCCTCGCGCCTTGCGAGCCTCGCCTATGACGGGGTCCTGATCGCGGTGGGCTTCGCCGATCAATGGGAGCGCGGCGGGCGCTTTCCGGAAAGCGAACTGCGCGATCCCGACGGCTTTGTCGGCATCGACGGTATCTTCCGCTTCGGCCCGAACGGCGTGGCGGAGCGCGGCATGGAAGTGCAGCGCATCGGCAACGGCCGCACGGCCGTGGTGTCGGAGGCGCCGACGAGCTTTGGTGCGCGGGTGAGTATGATCGGGTTTGTGGGACTGCCGGCGCTTTAGGCCGCCTTTCCTCCCCAACGGGGAGGGGTAGGGGTGGGGATTGAGCAATTCAGGCGCGGTAGCGCCTGTCCGCACGGCCGATGCGAGCGCGAAAATGCGCTCGCTCACCCACCCCTGCCCCTCCCTTGAAGGGAGGGGAAAACGTAGCGCCCTACTCCACCAGATCCCCCGGCAGGACCGGCTCGCTGATCAGCGCCTCGAATGCCGCCCATCGCGCGGTTTCGTCGTTGCCGCCAACCCGCTCGATGTAGGCTTCCACCATGTCGCGGCCGAGGCCGTAATTGATGATGTAGGCGCCGTAGGTGTCGAGGAAGCGCAGGCTCTGCTCCGCGCGCTCCGGCGACAGCAGCTGGTATTTCTCGGTTAGGGCCACCGCCTCGTCCCGCGTGATCCGCCCGGCGAAATAGTCGCTGGCGATGGTGTAGCGCGCCTCCTGCAGGCCCCGCAGCGCCTCGCGCAGCGCCGCATAATCCGCCGCGCCCGCGGGATCGAGCCCCGCTAGCGGATAGAGCGTATCCACCTCGAACGCCGTGCGCGCCGCGCCGGGAAAGGCCATTTCGATGCCCGCATTGGCGGTGCCCTCCGCGATCAGGGAGAGCGGCGAGAACAGCGGATAGACCGCATATTCGATCCAGCCGCGATCCTTCACGAGGTTTTCCTCCAGCCGGATCATGAGTGTGTGATGGCCGGGATACCCCTCATGGCAACCCAGATCGACGGCGCGGTCGATATAGATAGGCAGGTCGGTGTTCACCTCGATCAGGCTGTTCGCGCCGCCCTGGTAGTAATTATAACCGCTCCACGGCTTGTCGGTGACGAAACGCAGCGTGAAGCGCTCGTCCTTAGGCAGATCGATATGCGCGAGGGTGCGCGCGCGGCAGGCGTCCATCGCGGCGCGCATGACGGCGTCCAGCCGGTCCTCCGGAATGATGAACTGGCGCTTGTAGGCGTCGATGCGCGCGGGCAGCGGCCCCTCACCCGGCACCAGCGCGTCAAGCCGGGCGATGACGGGGTCGAAGCTGGACAGCGGCGGCGTGGCGGGCGTCGCCCCGAAAAGCCGCTCGGCTTCCTCGGCGAAGGACAGGTCCGCCCCCATGTGCATTTCGATGCGGGCCGCCAGCGCCTCGCTCTGCGAGATCAGCGCCCGCTGCCGCGCCTGCACACGCGGATCGCTGGAAAAGGCAGCGGACCGCAGGTCCCGAACCAGGTCGGTGGTTTGGCGGAGAAGGCGCTGCGGGCTGGCGGGTTCCGCTTTCGCCTCTTCCGCCCATGTCTCGGGCCCGAAATAGGCATCGACATAGCCGTCCTCATGCTCGCCATAAGCCAGCACCAGCCGCACGAACCGCTCCGCTTCATCGTCGAACCGGTCGCCCAGCGCATGGGACGGGGCGGTGCCCGCGAAAAACAGGAGCACCGCCGACAAAAGCCTCACCAAAGTCACGTTATCCATCCTCCCGGCAATTCCCTAGCGTGCCGCACCTAATAGCGGAGGGACCGGCGATGACCATGTTCGACGAATGGCGGGCGCGCTCGCCCTATTATGACGAGACGCACGACGCGATCGCGGACTCGGTGCGCCGCTTCGTGGAGCGGGAGATCGCGCCGAACATCGACCGCTGGGAAGACGAACGCGAACTGCCGCGGGACCTGCACAAAAAGGCGGCGGAAGCGGGCATACTCGGCCTTGGCTGGCCGGAGGACTATGGCGGCACGTCGGAGGGGATCGACAGCTTTCACACCATGACCCAGTCCGACGAGCTGGCGCAGGTCGGCGCGGGCGGCCTCGGTGCCAGCCTGATGACGCACGGCATCGGCCTGCCGCCAATCCTCGCCATGGGGTCGGAGGAGATGAAGCAGCGAATCGCCCCCGCCGTCCTCGCCGGCGAGAAGATCATCGCGCTCGGCATCACCGAACCCTCCGGCGGGTCTGACGTCGCGCAGCTGAAGACGACGGCGAAGCTTGAAGGGAACAAGTATGTCGTCAACGGGCAGAAGATGTTCATCACCTCGGGGATGCGCGCCGACTATCTGACGACCGCGGTCCGCACGGGCGGCGAGGGGATGGGCGGCATCTCCCTGATGCTGATCGAGATGGACCGGCCGGGCGTCAGCCGCACGCCGCTCGAAAAGATGGGCTGGCACTGTTCGGACACGGCGGCGATCTATTTTGACAATGTGGAGGTGCCGCCGGAAAACCTGATCGGGCCGGAACATGGCGGCTTTCTCGGCATCATGAAGAACTTCAATTCAGAGCGGCTGGGCATGGCCCATGGCTGCTGCTCCTTCGCGCGCGTCTGCCTGCAGGAGGCAAGCGAATATGCGCAGCAGCGCGAGACCTTCGGCAAGACGCTGACCGGGCACCAGTCGATCCGCATCAAGCTCGCCGACATGGCGCGTCAGATCGAGACGACGCAGGCGTGGGTCGACCTCTGCGCCTGGCAGGTGCGAGAGGGCAAGGACCGCCCCGCCGACTTTGCCATGCTGAAGGTGCAGGCGACGCAGATGCTGGAGCGCGTGGCGCGGGAGGCGGCGCAGGTGATGGGCGGCGCCAGCTACCTGAAGGGCTCGAAAGTCGAACGTATCTACCGCGAGGTGCGCGTCAACGCGATCGGCGGCGGCTCGGAGGAAATCATGCTCGACCTCGCCGGTCGGCAGCTGTTCGGCGGGAAACGATGAGCGGGCCTTTCGCCTCGCCTGCCGCCCCGCATGAATTGTCATCCCGAACTCGTTTCGGGACCCACGCCATGACGGTCCGGGCGAATGCTCACGACGCAAACGTAATGGCGTGGGTCCCGGCCTTCGCCGGGATGACAGCAATAGGAAAGTGAAGATGCGATGACCGACCGCAACCCCGTCTGCCTTGTCATTGGCGCACGGGCCGGGCGGCTCCATCCGCGGCCCGTGTCATTGGCACACGGGCTGAGCGTCTGCGGTTCCATCCCCGGTCCGTCATTCCCGCGCACGCGGGAATCCAGAGGCAGGCGATGGCGAAGCCGAGCCCGTGCCTTGGTGCGGCGCGGCTGGTTTCCCACGTGCGCGGGAATGACGGTGTGATAAGCGGGAATGGCGGCGAAATGAAGAAGGAGAGCCGATGACCGATCGCACCCCCGTCTGCCTCGTCATGGGGGCCGGGATCGGCGTTGGCGGGTCCATCGCCAGGGCCTTTGCGCGCGAGGGGCTGACCGTCTGCGTCACGCGGCGCGAGCGGAATCTGCCGGAACTGGAAGCCCTCGTGGCCAAGATCGAAGCGGACGGCGGCACGGCTCACGCCTTCGGCACCGACGCGCGGGACGAGGAGGCGATGACGGCGCTGTTCAACCGGATCGAGTCCGAAATCGGGCCGCTTGAGGTCGTGGTTTTCAACATCGGCGCGAACGTGCGCTTCGGCATTCGCGAAACCACGACCCGCGTGTACCGCAAGGTCTGGGAGATGGCCGCCTTCGCGGGCTTCCTCGCCGGGCGGGAGGCGGCGCGCGTGATGGTGCCGCGCGGGCGGGGGACGATCCTCTTCACCGGCGCAACGGCGAGCGTGCGCGGCGCGGCGGGCTTCAGCGCGTTTGCGGGCGCAAAACACGCCCTTCGCGCGCTGGCCCAGTCGATGGCGCGGGAGCTGGGGCCAGAGGGCATCCATGTCGCGCATGTGATCGTCGACGGCATGATCGACGGCAAGTTCGCGCGGGAAAACTTCCGCGACACCCCCGAACGGCTCGCGGCGAAGGAAATCCTTGATCCGGAGGCCATTGCGGCGAACTATGTGCACCTGTGGAAACAGGACCGCAGCGCCTGGACCCACGAACTGGACCTCAGGCCCTGGAAAGAGAATTTCTGATAGGTCTCCCCTCCCTCTTGGGGAGGGGATCAAGGGGAGGGGCTTTCTCCAGCCGGACTGCCCTCGCCGGAAACCATCCCGCTACGACTGGGCAGAGGGAGCGGGGTGGGTGGCGGACAGGGCCGCCCGGCAGTAGTCTTCCGCCACACCTGAAGGCGCGCATCAGAAGGACCCACCATGCTAAAAACCGTCGAGTTCATCTTCGATTTCGTCAGCCCGAACGGCTATCTCGCCTGGTATCCGCTGAAGGACATCGCCGCGCGGCACGGCGCGGAGATCGTGGTGACACCCGCGCTTCTCGGCGGGATCATGAAGGGCGCGAACAACCAGCCGCCGATGGTCGCCAATGCCGATGTGAAGGGCAAGAACGACTATTTCCTGAAGGACATGACCCGCTTCCAGACGCGGCATGGGCTGACCCGGTTCCGGATGAATCCGCACTTCCCGTTCCTGACCATCACGCCGCTCCGCATGCTGATCGCGGCGCAAAAGGACGGGCGCGGCCATGAGCTGATCGAGCTGCTGCTGCCCGCAGCTTGGGAAGACGGGAAGAACTTGAGCGACAAGGCGGTGCTCGCCGAAATTCTCGCCGATAGTGACTTCGACGGCGAGGCGCTGCTGGCCGCGACTCAGGATCCGGCGGTCAAGCAGACCCTGATCGACAACACCGAAGCGGCCGTCGAACGCGGCGTGTTCGGCATCCCCAGCTTTTTCGTCGGCGAGGAGATGTATTTCGGCAAGGACCGCCTGTTCGAGGTCGAGGAGGCGCTGGCGGCATGACCGAGCCGATTGAACCCGAGCTGCAATTTTCGGAACGTGCCGGGAATCGCCTGGCCTATCGCCACCGGGCGGGCTCCGGGCCGACGATCGTTTTCCTGCCCGGCTATATGTCCGACATGACCGGCGGGAAGGCGGCCGCGCTGGACGCCTGGGCGGCGAAAACGGGGACCGCAATGCTGCGCCTCGATTATGCCGGGTGCGGGGAAAGCGGCGGCGACTTCCGCGAGCAGACACTGGAAAGCTGGCGGGACGATGTCCTGCATCTGATCGACGAGCTGGTGGACGGGCCGTTCGTCCTTGTGGGCTCCAGTATGGGCGGCTGGCTGATGCTGCTGGTGGCGCTGGCGCGGCCGGAGAATGTCGCCGCGATGGTCGGCATTGCCGCCGCGCCCGATTTCACCGGCTGGGGCTTTCCCGATGCGCAGCGCGCGGTGCTGGCAAGCGGCGAAACGCTCGAAGAACATTCGGACTATTCCGACGAACCATATGTGACGACCAGCGCCTTCTGGCTGTCGGGCGAGCGGAACCGGGTGCTCGGCGCGGCGATCCCGCTCGATTGTCCGGTGCGCCTGCTGCACGGACAGCAGGATGCCGACGTGCCGTGGAACGCCAGCCTCGACCTTGCCGAGGCGCTGACGTCCTCGGATGTGCGCGTGACGCTCGTGAAGACCGGCGACCACCGCCTGTCGCGCGAGGAGGATATCGCGCTCCTGATCCGTACGGTTTCCGAACTGATCGAAGGCTGACCAACTGACCCTCTCCATCCTGATCCCGGCGCTGATGCAGGTCATCGCGCCGCTGGCCCCGCCGACCGAAGCCGAGGCCTACCGTGACTGCCTGTCCATGACGGACAGCAACCCGGCGCGCGCCGAGCGACTGGCGCGGCAGTGGGTTGACCAGCGGGACGGCGGCGTACCGGCGCGGCACTGCCTCGGCCTCGCGGAACTGGCGCTCGACAAGCCCGGCTCCGCGCGCACAACGCTAGAGACGGCCGGGCGGATGTCGGAGGCGGCGCGGATGCCGCAGACCGCCGCGCTCTACCGGCTGGCGGGCGAGGCGGCCCTGGCGGCGGGCGAACCGGCGCAGGCGCTGGACCTTGCGAACCGCGCGGTCACGGCGATCCGGCGCGGGGGCCGGGGCGGGGACGGGGTCACGGCGCGGCGGTCGGCATCTGAAGCCTACCTGTTCCGCGGTGCGCTGCACGGCGCGTCCGGGCGGCGGGTCGCGGCGCGAGCGGACCTGCGCGCGGCGGTGGAGGCCGATCCGAGCCATCACGCGGCGTGGCTGCTGCTGGCGCAGGCGCTTCGCGAAGACCGCGACCTGTCCGGCGCGGAGGCGGCGATCCGGCAGGCCGCGCGCTTGAACCCCGCCGATGCCGCGACGCAGCGCGAAGCCGCGGCGATCATCCTCGCGATTGCCGCGAAGGAGAGGGCGGAAGACGAGCGGGCGGCTGGAAATGCCAGGACCGACGCACCCGCCATCGACTGAACATAGCTTCGCTTTTCCCGTCATTCCCGCGCACGCGGGAATCTAGCCGCGCTTCCGGTCGCTGTCAGGCTCGGCTTCGCCATCGCCGTCCGCTGGATTCCCGCGCACGCGGGAATAACGGGAGGAGGGTGCCGATGCGCCTGGCCTTCGCCGAAGCTGAGAGGACGATTACCGGGGGGACCGAACCGGACGGCGCCGAACCCGGCTCCGTAAAAACCGGACCGACCTTTCTCCCCTCACCCCCGTCATCCTGAACTTGTTTCAGGATCCAGTCGTAGGTGCGGCTTCGGCCACTGGACCCTGAAACGAGTTCAGGGTGACGATAATATGCAGGGGGCTCGTCAGTCCCCGCCTCAACCCTCGTCGCGTAGGGTCCAGAGGTCGGCGACGAGCGCGTCAATGGACCCCTCGTCCATTTTGAAGGACTGATCGTCTCCCCGCGCCCCCGTCATCCTGAACTTGTTTCAGGATCCAGTTGAGGGTGCGGCTTCGGCCACTGGACCCTGAAACGAGTTCAGGGTGACGGGAACAGGCAAGGGGTACTTGCGCCCGCGCTCTCCACCCTTGCCGCCCGCCTCAGCCGTCGTCGCGGAGGGTCCAGAGATAGGCGACCAGCGCGTCGATGGACTCCTCGTCCAGTTCGAAGACCGGCATGTCCGGGTGGCCGACCTGGATGCCCTCCGCCAGCGATTCAGCGAGCATGTCGGGTGGGTAGCGGTTGGCGGCGTCGGCGAAGCTGGGTGCGTCCGGATGCGGCGACGTCCCGTCGTAGATCGAATGGCAGGACGCGCAGTACTGGGCGGCGAGGTCGCGGCCCTTGGCAGCCTGCGCCGCCTCCGACATCGGCGCGGCGCTCGTCACGCACGCGCCGGTCAGTAGCGCGGCCGCGCCGACGAAAATCGATAGTCCAATGGCCCTCATGACACCCTCCTAGGCTGCGGGAAGAAACTTGCGCGGATCGAGCGGGCGCCGTCCTTGACGCAGCTCGAAATGAAGTTGCGGGCGGTCCACCGTACCGGTCTGGCCGACATCCGCAATGCGGTCGCCGCGGTTCACGCGGTCGCCGCGCTCGACGTAGAAGGCGTCGTTGTGCGCATAGGCGCTGACCCATTCCTCGTCATGCTTGATGAGGATGAGGTTGCCCCAGCCCTCGATGCCGTTCCCGGCGTAGATGACGGTGCCGGACGCGGCGGCGCGCACCGGCTGTCCGGCCGCCGCCGCGATGTTGATGCCGTCATTGTAGAGGCCGCCTGCCTTCGCGCCGAAGCCGGAAATGAGTCGGCCCTGCACCGGCCAGGCGAACCGCCCGTCGAAAGGCTCAATTTCGCGGGGCACGGTGGCCGTGGCGGTCTCCGCCGGTTCGCCGCCGGAGATGATATCGTCGATGTCGATGTCGAAGGCGGCCATGCGGGTTGGCGTATCGCTGTCCGGCATGCGGCGGTCCGGGACGTCGGCCCGCTGCGGCGGTGCGTCCTCGGGAAGAAGCAGTTTCTGGCCGACACGCAGGAGGAAGGGCGGCTTCAGGTCGTTCGCGGTGACGATCCGGTCCCAGTCGATGCGGTAGGCGAGCGCGATGGCGATGCCGGTCTCGCCCCGGTTGACGCTGTGATAACGGCCGCCGGGGATGCGCAGCACCTGCCCCGGAAAAATCGTGTAGGGCGGACTGAGGTCGTTCGCCGCCGCGATCCGCTCGACACCGCTGCCAGTGCGCTCGGCGATGACCGACAGGCTGTCCCCTGCGCGCACGGTGTAGGCCTGTTCCTCGACCCGGCGGGCATCGGTGACGACCGCGCCGGGCTGCCAGCGTGCGCGCAGCGGCTGCGGGGCGGCGGGCGTGGTTTCGACGAGAGGCGGCTGATAGCGCGGCCGTTCCTGCGGCACACACGCGGCGAGAAACGCGGGAAGGAAGAGGGCAAAGGCGGCAAGACGGCGCATCGGCAGCGAGTCTACCTGCTTCTCCAGATTAGTCATCCCTGCGAAGGCAGGGATCCATGTTGTGATGTTGGCGCCGGGTGCGACCTGCCCAGCGTGGATTCCCGCCTTCGCGGGAATGACTATTTCTTCTCTGCGTTCAAACCCTTCAGCGCCCCGCGCAGGGTATCCATGGTGGGGTAATGCGTCAGGTCGAGGTGCAGGGGCGTCACCGAGACCGCGCCCGCGCGCATGGCCTTCAGGTCGGTTTCATGGCCCGGCTGCGGGCTTTCGCGACCGAGGCCGAACCAGAAATAGTCGAAGCCGCGCGTGTCCTGCCGCTGTTCGATGGCGGTCTGGCCGAGGTCGCGGAAGCCCTGCTCGGCCACCCGGACGCCCGTAACCTGATCCGGTCCCACGGGCGGGAAGTTGACGTTGAGCAGCACGCCCGGCTCCCAGTCCATGTCGATCAATGGGCGCAGGACCTTGGCTCCCCAGACCCGCGCCGTCTCGAACGCCTCGAGGGTCCGCATGTCGGCCATCGCCTGACTGAGCGCGATGGAGCGGATGCCGTAAAGCGTACCCTCCATCGCCGCCGAAACCGTGCCGGAATAGGTCACGTCCTCGGCGAGGTTGGCGCCGCGATTGACGCCGGACAGGACGAGGTCCGGGCGGTTGTCCTTCATGACGTGGCCGAGCGCCATCATCACGCTGTCCGTGGGCGTGCCGACGACGGAAAAGCGCCGCTCCCCATGCTGGCGCAGCCGCACCGGCACGGTCAGGGTCAGCGAATGGCCCGCGCCCGACTGTTCCTCTGCAGGCGCGATGACCCAGACATCGTGCGACAGCTCGGCGGCGATGGCTTCGAGCACGTCGAGGCCGGGGGCATGGATGCCGTCGTCGTTTGTGATGAGAATACGGATCGGCTTTATCCCTTCGCGCCGGTTGCCGGGACGGGCGGATAGTCCGCGTCCGCTTCGAATGGTTCGAGCCGCGACAGCCCGCCCGCATAGGGTTTCAGCGCGTCGGGAATGAGAACGGACCCGTCCGTCTGCTGATAATGTTCAAGGACCGCGACGAGCGTCCGCCCGACCGCGAGGCCGGAGCCGTTCAGCGTGTGGACGAACTCCGGCTTCTTTGCGCCGTCGGGGCGGTAGCGGGCGTTCATCCGCCGCGCCTGGAAATCGCCGCAGTTGGAGACGGACGAAATCTCCCGGTAGGCCTGCTGCCCGGGCAGCCAGACTTCAAGGTCGTAGGTCTTTTTCGCGCTGAACCCCATATCCCCGGCGCTGAGCAGCATGACGCGGTAGTGCAGGCCGAGTTTCCGGAGGATGCTTTCGGCGGCGGCGAGCATCGCCTCATGCTCGCGCTCGGCATCCTCGGGCCGCGAAATGGCGACCATTTCCACCTTCTCGAACTGGTGCTGGCGAATCAGGCCCTTGGTATCGCGCCCGGCAGACCCCGCCTCCGACCGAAAACACGGCGTCAGCGCGCTCATCTTCAGGGGCAGGTAGCGGTCGTCGAGGATCCGGTCGCGCGCGATGTTGGTCAGGGAAACCTCGGCGGTCGAAATCAGCCAGCGGCCATCGGTGGTCTGAAACGCATCCTCGGCGAATTTCGGCAGCTGGCCGACGCCGTACATGGCCTCGTCCCGCACCAGCAGCGGCACGAAGGTCTCGCGGTAGCCATGCTCTTGCGATTGCACGTCCAGCATGAACTGGCCGATCATACGGTGCAGTTTTGCCAGCGGCGCATGCATGACGGCGAAGCGCGATCCGGCGATGGCGGCGGACGCCTCCATGTCCATGCCGAGCGCGTCGATCAACTCGTCATGCGGTTTGGGATTGAAATCGAAAGCGGGCTTCTCGCCCCAGTCCTTCACGAACTGGTTGTCGTCCTCGGTCAGCCCGTCCGGCACGTCGTCGGCCGGTATGTTGGGGAGGCCTGCAATCTGGCCCTCCAGCTCCGCCTTCAGCGTTCGCTCGCGCTCCTCCAGCTCCGGCAGGCGGGTTTTCAGCGCGCCCACTTCCGCCTTCAGCGCTTCGGCCTCTTCGCGGTACCCGGCAGCCATTTTCTGGCCGATCAGCTTCGAGGCTTCGTTCCGCCGCGCCTGTCCAGCCTGCATTTCGGTCTGCACCTCGCGCAGCTGCGCGTCGGTGGCGACGATGCCCGGCGCGGCCGGCGCTACGCCCCGCCGTTTCAGGCCGCGGTCGAAGGCGCTGGGATCGTCGCGAATGAGTCGAATGTCGTGCATGGCCCGCGCTTTTGAAGCGGGCACCGCGCGCGCGCAACCGGGCAGGCCCCTCGTCCGTTGAGCGTACAACAGAAAAACAGACCCGAAAGGCCACCGCTTCATGCAACTCGACCACAAGACCCAGATCTGCGCGCTCGACGGCGAAAAGATGCTGATCCTCATCAACGAAGGCGATCACGACTATCCGAACCTGCAGGTCGTGCGGAAGGAGAAGCAGGAAAACCCCTCCGACATGGAGATGAGCGCCAATCGCCCCGGCCATGTAGGCGAAAGCGCGCGCCCCGGCGGCCACAGCTATGACGATACCGATTTCCACCAGCTGGCAGAGGACCGGTTCGCCAAGGACGCCGCCGACATCCTCTACAAGCGCGCCTTTCGCGGCGACGTGGACAAGCTGATCATCGTCGCCCCGCCCAACACGCTCGGCGAAATCCGCAAGAGCTATCACAAGGAGGTCGAGGACGTCCTGATCGGCGAAATCGACAAGGAGGCGACAAACCTGCCGCCAAACGAAATCGCGGAGATGGTGAAGGCGGCTTAAGGGGGCGGAGGCTTCAGGCCCCCACCTAACCCCGGCCTTCGCCGGGGCAGGCTCTCCCCCGCAAGCGGTGGAGGGACGCGCTAAACCCTCCACCGCTTCAGCGGGGGAGGTGGCCGAGCGGCGAAGCCGCGATGGTCGGAGGGGGCCTGCCGCGAAAGCCTGCCCGGCCAAGGCCAGGGTCAGTAGGCGCCTGTCGTCGCGAGGCCCCTACACCGCCTTTACCCCCACCGCGCGCGCCGCTACGCCCGCCCGTCATGACCAGCCCCGCCCCCGCGTCCCCTCAGGCCGCCATCCAGATCCGCGACCTGCGCAAGGTCTATGCCGATGGCAAAGAGGCGCTGAAGGGCGTCAGCTTCGATGTGCCGCGCGGGTCGATCTTCGGCCTGCTCGGTCCGAACGGCGCCGGGAAATCGACGCTGATCAACATCCTTGCGGGGCTGGTGAACAAGACCAGCGGTTCGGCGGAGATCTGGGGCTTCGACATCACGAAGGACCCGCGGAACGCCAAGCGCGCCATCGGCATCGTGCCGCAGGAGGTGCTGTTCGACGCCTTTTTCACGCCGCGCGAGACGATGGAGCTGCAGGCCGGGATGTACGGCATCGCGCGGCGCGACCGGCGGACCATGGAGATCCTGCGCGCGGTGCGGCTGGACGACAAGGCCGACGCCTACTCCCGTACCCTGTCGGGCGGCATGAAGCGCCGCCTGCTGATCGCGAAGGCATTGGTGCACGACCCGCCCATCCTGATCCTCGACGAGCCCACCGCGGGCGTCGATATCGAGCTGCGCCAGCAATTGTGGACCTATGTGCGCGAAATGCATGCGCGCGGCACCACCATCGTCCTCACCACCCATTATCTTGAGGAGGCCGAGGAGCTGTGCGACCGCATCGCGATCATCAACCACGGCGAAGTCGTCGCCAATGACGAGACCGGCAAACTGCTCGACCAGGCGCGGGAGAAGATCCTGATCGCCGTCGTCGACCGCGACCTGACCGCGGTGCCAGAGGGCCTGCCGGTGCTGAAGGCGGAGCTCCGCGGCACGCGCGAACTCGTGCTGACCTACGACCGCACGGAGATCGGGGCAGGACGCCTGCTGGCAGCCATCAGCGAGAAGGGCCTGACCGTCGAGGATGTGACGACGCGGGAAGCAGACCTTGAGGACGTGTTCCTCAACCTGACCTCGCGCGGGGCGCTGGAGACGGCGGATGGGTAAGGGCTTCCGGGCCGACGTTCGGTGGGTGACCCTTCGACCCCGGACCGGTGTCCGGGGCAGGCAGGCTCAGGGTGAGCGGAGAGAGGCGTGGCAGCGGCACACCCAACTCCCGCTCATGCTGAGCCTGTCGAAGCATCACAGGGCGGCACTGCCCCAAAACCTGTCATTCCCGCGCACGCGGGAATCCAGCGGCGCTCGCGTAAACGGGGGCCCGGCTTCGCCCTCGCCAGGACTGGATTCCCGCATGCGCGGGAATGACGGTCAGGAAAGGGCTGGCACGCGTAGGGAGGCCCCCCATGACTAGCACGGCCCCTATGACCTTCGATGTCGTCATCGTCGGCTCCGGCGCGGCGGGGCTGACCTGTGCGCTCAATCTTGCCAAGTCCATGAAGGTCGCGGTCCTGTCGAAGGGCGACATTTCCTCCGGCTCGACGGCTTGGGCGCAGGGCGGCATTGCGGCGGTTCTTGAACCCGGTGACACCTTCGAAAGCCACATCGCCGACACGATGGACGCGGGCGCGGGGCTGAACGACAGGGAAACCGTCGAGTTCGTCGTGGAGAACGCGCCGCCCGCCATCGAAAGGCTGGCGGAACTGGGCGTCCCCTTCAACCCCGGCGAAACCGTGTCCGAACGCTGGCATCTGACGCGGGAGGGCGGCCATTCGGCGCGCCGCATCGTCCATGTCGACGACGCGACCGGCTGGGCGGTGCAGGAGGCGCTGGAGCGCGCCGCCGCCGACAATCCAAACATCACGCTGCTCGCCGATTTCGTCGCCGTCGATCTGATCACTGAAAGGCATGTCGCGGGTAAGGGCGCGGCGAAGGGCGTGCGCGGCATTTACGCGCTGCGCCGGGGCAAGCGCCGGGTGGAGCGGATCGTCGGCCGCGCGACCGTGCTGGCCACCGGGGGCGCGAGCCGGGTCTATCTCTATTCCACCAATCCGGGCGGTTCGACCGGCGACGGCATCGCGATGGCGTGGCGCGCCGGCGCCCGCGTCGCGAACATGGAATTCAACCAGTTTCACCCGACCTGCCTCTACCATCCGGCGGTAAGGAACTTCCTTATTACCGAGGCAATGCGCGGAGAAGGCGCGCATTTGCGCCTGCCGGTCAAGGACGAGGCGACCGGCGCGATCACGGCGGGCGAGCGCTTCATGGGCCGCTTCGACGAGCGCGAGGAACTCGCCCCGCGCGATATCGTCGCCCGCGCCATCGACCATGAAATGAAGCGGCTGGGCGCTGAACATGTGTTCCTCGACGCGCGTCATCTGGGAAAGGATTTCGTGGAGGATCATTTCCCCACGATTACCACGCGCCTGCGCCAGCTGGGCATCGATCCCGCCACCCAGCCCATCCCCGTCGTCCCCGCCGCGCATTACAGCTGCGGCGGCGTCATGGTGGACAAGCGCGGCCGCGCTGACCTGCCGCGTCTTTATGCGATCGGCGAGGTGACGATGTCGGGCCTGCACGGCGCGAACCGCATGGCGTCGAACTCGCTCCTCGAATGCCTCGTCTACGGACAGGCGGCGGCGGACGATATTCTCGCCAGTGACTTGCCAGAGCCCGAGGGCGAAAAGGTCCGGCCCTGGGACGAAAGCCGCGTGACCGACGCCGACGAACTCGTTGTCATCAGCCATAACTGGGCGGAACTGCGCCGCTTCATGTGGGACTATGTCGGCATCGTGCGCACCGACAAGCGCCTCGACCGCGCCCGCCACCGCGCCGCGCTCCTCGCCAGCGAAATCGAGGAATTCTACGGCAATTTCCGCGTGACGCCCGACCTCGTGGAGCTGCGCAACCTCGTCGCCGTCGCCGAACTGATCATCAAGTCGGCGAAACTCCGCCGCGAAAGCCGCGGCCTGCACTTCAACAGCGATGTGCCCGAAACCCTGCCCGTGGCCGCCGACACCATCCTCTCGAACAAGCGCACACGGTAGGGGCCTGTGCGGCCCCGCCCCGCACGCTCGTCCGCAGCCCTCCCAGTCACAGCCACCCTGTCACCCTGTTACCCTGAACTTGTTTCAGGACCCACGCCATTTCGTCTGCCTCGCCGCCCCTTCGCCAAGGTCGCGGTGTGGGTCCTGAAACAAGTTCAGGATGACAAGGCTTGCGGCTACGACAAGGGAATGAGCCGCCGCCGCTACGGCACCATCAGGATCACCCCCATCACGCCGACCATCGCCAGCGCCACGAAGGCCAGGAAGCCGGGGTGGAAGTGGCCCGAAACCCCGCGCTCCGGAAAGTCGGGCAGGCGCGATTCGACCAGGCGGTCGTTCAGCTCGACCACGCCGAGGCGAAACCCGCGCGTGCCCCTCAAAGCATAAATCTCCGTCCCGCGCTGTTTCTGCACGGGGTAGAGCGCCTCGGGGTTGATGCTCTTCGGCGAGCCCCGGTCCGGCGACAGGACAAGGCTGCCGCCCTGCGCGCTGACGGCGACGCCCTGCTTCGTCCCGCTATCGGGATCGTACATCCAGCCCTTGCAGCCCATTGCTCGCTTACCTGCCTGGTTCGAAGTCTCCTCGATCCGCCGCAGAGACTGGCCGAAAAGTAGCTAACGAACGGTTAAGCCGGGCGCGTCCGCCCCCCGATTCGCGCCAAACGGCTTGCTGCGGTGCGGCAGGCGGGCCATATCGCCGCCGCTATGACCGAGATGTTTTCCATTCGCCTGCCCGATGGTTCCGTGCGCGAAGTCGAACCCGGCGCAACGCCCGCCGACATTGCCGCCGGCATCGGCCCCGGCCTCGCCAAGGCCGCGCTCGCCGCGCGCGTGGACGGCGAAGTGCGCGACATCGGCCGCCCCTTCGAGGGCGATGCCGAACTGGCGCTGATCACGTCCCGCGACGAGGACGAGGCGCTGGAGCTGGTGCGCCATGACTATGCGCATGTGCTGGCGGAGGCGGTGCAGGCGCTGTGGCCCGGCACGCAGATCACCTTCGGCCCGGCGACCGCCGACGGCTTCTATTATGATGTGAAGGCGCCGGAGAGCCGCGAGCGCTTTTCCGAGGACGACCTGCCCGCCATCGAGGAGAAGATGCGCGCGATCATCAAGGCCGACAAGCCGCTGGTGCGCGAGGTCTGGACCCGCCAGCAGCTGATCGAGAAATGGGAAGCCGACGGCGAGACCTTCAAGGCCGAATGGGCGCGCGAACTGCCCGAGGACGAGGAACTGACGGTCTACAAGTCCGGTGGGGACTGGCTCGACATGTGCCGCGGGCCGCATCTCGCTTCCACCGGTAAGCTGGACCCGCAGGCGTTTAAGCTGATGCGCGTCGCGGGCGCCTATTGGCGCGGCGACCAGAAGAACGCGCAGCTGACCCGCATCTACGGTACCGGCTGGCTGAACAGGAAGCAGCTGAACGCCCACCTGACCCGGCTCGAGGAGGCCGCCAAGCGCGACCACCGCAAGCTGGGCCGCGAAATGGACCTCTTTCACCTGCAGGAGGAGGCGCATGGCAGCGTCTTCTGGCACCCCAACGGCTACCGCATCTGGCGCGCGCTCGAAAGCTACATGCGCCGCCGCATGGACGCCGCGGGCTACCGCGAGATCAAGACGCCGCAGGTGATGGACGCGCGCCAGTGGGAACAGTCCGGCCACTGGGGCAAGTACCGCGAGAACATGTTTGTCATCCCCGACGAGGTGCCGAACAGCGAGGATGACGGCGCGCTCGTGTCCGACGAGGCGGAGTGGATGGCGCTGAAGCCGATGAACTGCCCGGCGCACGTCCTCGTCTTCAAACAGGGCATCACCAGCTACCGCGACCTGCCGATCCGGCTGGGCGAGATGGGCTGCTGCCACCGGAACGAGCCGCACGGTGCGCTGCACGGCATCATGCGCGTGCGCCAGTTCACGCAGGACGACGCGCACATCTTCTGCACGGAGGCGCAGGTGGTCGATGAAGTCCGCAGCTTCTGCGAACTCGTCGACAGCGTCTACCGCGACTTCGGCTTTTCCTACCAGATCAAGCTCGCACTGCGTCCGGAGAAGCGTTTCGGTTCCGACGACATGTGGGACAAGGCCGAGGAAGAGCTGCGGGATGCCGTCCGCGAGGCGGGAATGGCGACCGAGGAGTATGGCTGGGAGGAACTGCCGGGCGAGGGCGCCTTCTACGCGCCGAAGCTCGAATGGCACCTGACCGACGCCATCGGCCGCACCTGGCAGGTCGGGACCATCCAGTCCGACCGGGTGCTGCCCGAACGCCTCGATGCGACCTATGTGGGGGAGGACGGCGAGAAGCACCGCCCCGTCATGCTGCACCGGGCGATCTTCGGCACCTTCGAACGCTTCATCGGCGTCCTCATCGAACATTATGCCGGCCGCATGCCGGTCTGGCTGGCACCCGTGCAGGCCGTCGTCGCGACCATCGTCTCGGACGCCGACGACTATGCGAATGACGTCGCGGCAAAGCTCGCCGCGCAGGGCATCCGCGTCGAAACCGACCTTCGCAACGAGAAGATCAATTACAAGGTGCGCGAACACAGCCTGGCGAAAGTGCCCTACCTCCTCGTCGTGGGCAACCGAGAGGCGGAAGAGGGCACCATCGCCGTCCGCCGCCTCGGCGACAAGCACCAGCGCGTGGTTCCCCTTGCCGAAATTGCGGAGGAACTTCAGGCTGAAGCCACCGCACCGGACCTTCGCGAAAGCTAGTCGGTCCTTTGCGCTGGTCTGGCCATCGGGAATGAGGCGTCATGTATAGCGACCGCGATCTGAATGGAGTCGTTGCCGCGGCGCACGCGCGAGGCGGTTCCGGCACGCTAATGGCGGGGCAGCGGGCGGCTTCCTGCGATCCGGGCGCGCGTCCAGTCCTCTGGACGCGCCGGTCCCCATGGTTCAGGCGGGGGCTCCTGCTGCCGGGACTGGCAATGGAGGGGATGACATGAGCGGATCGGCGAACCAGCCGGAGATGACAGCGGCGGCCTTCGGGCCGTCGGCAGAGGCGAACGCCGAGATCCTGAAGGCCGCCGAGCTGGTCACCGCCTCCGAGTCCGGCATCGGCGACTGGGCAAGAACCTATGCCGTCGACCACCGCGCGCGGCTCGCCCTCGACCTCGACCTGATCGAGGACTTCGCCGCACCGGGGCAGACGATCCTCGAGATGGGGTCCGCGCCCTACCTCCTGACGCTGGCGCTGAAAGCGCGGGGGCACAGGCTGACCGGCGTCGATCTGGACCCGTCGCGCTTTGCCGCCCTGATCGCGGCGCACGACCTCGATATCCTCGACTGCAACATCGAGGAAAAGCCGCTGCCGCTGGCGGGTGACAGCGTCGATCTTGTGCTGTTCAACGAATTGTTCGAGCATCTGCGGATCGACCCGATCTTCACGCTCGGCGAGGTGCTGCGCGTACTGAAACCGGGTGGGCGGCTGTTCCTGTCGACCCCGAACCTGAAGTCGCTGACGGGCATCCGGAACTTCCTGTTCGCCGGCGAAGCCTGGTCCTGTTCGCAGTCTGTGTACGACCAATATGCCAAGCTGAAGACGATCGGTCATATGGGCCATGTACGCGAATATACCGCCGCCGAGGTGACGGATTTCCTGTCCCGCGTCGGCTTTTCCGTCGAACGGCAGATCTACCGCGGGCGATACGCGTCGAACTGGGAGCAGATGGCCGCGCGTATGCGGCCGCAGCTTCGCCCCTTCGTGACCTATATCGCGGGCAAACCAGCCGCCGCCGCCTGAACACGACGCTGAGCGCTTCGGCTCGCACGCCCTTTCCGTTTCCGCCGCGATCCCCTACCTTGGGGGCCGTCCGATTCTTTACCGTTCACAGACAGGAGACTTTGTTATTCGACCGCCTCTACGCCGCGGGAATGCCGCGCCGCCCTTTCAAGGACCCCGCTACAACGAGTTCATTCAGGAAGACAAAGTCCGGGTGATCGACGGCGAGGGTGAGAATCTCGGGGTTCTCTACACGAAGGAAGCGATCGAACAGGCAAAGGAAGCCGGCTTCGACCTCGTGGTCGTCAGCCCGCAGGTCGATCCGCCCGTCGCGAAGTTTCTCGATATCGGGAAATACAAGTACGACGCGCAGAAAAAGGCCAATGCCGCCAAGAAGAAGCAGAAGACGCAGGAGATCAAGGAGATCAAGATGCGTCCGAACATCGACGATCACGACTATGACGTGAAGATGAAGAAGGTGTTCGAATTCTTGGAGGACGGCGACAAGGTCAAGATGACCCTGCGCTTCCGCGGCCGCGAGATGGCGCACCAGCAGCTCGGTATGCAGCTTCTCGATCGCGTCCGCGAGGATACCGAGGAGATCGCCAAGGTGGAGGCGCGCCCGAAGCTTGAGGGCCGCCAGATGCTGATGGTGATTGCGCCAAAGGCAAAAGGCCAGGCGTAGGCTGCGCTTTCGCCCGTTCGGGACGGCGTAGCGACACGAATTCGAGAGCAATACAGGGGCGGACGCACGCCAATACCCCCGCCCCTGCACGCTCGGCCCGATTGATGTTGGACGGCGAAACACGGCCATCGAACATTGGGGGGGGCGACTCGTTTGGCCCTTGCCAAGCAAGTTGCGTGCCAGTTTGGATAAAGGCTTATTAACTTAGATCGTTAACGATCGCATGCCGCTATGCCCCGGTGCGGTGTAAGGAATACCGACACCTCATAGTCCCCCGAGCGCCGCAGCGCGGGCCGAGACCGTCAGGCAGCCTTTTGCTCCCGGTAGGTCGGGTAATCGACATAGCCCTCTGGCCCGGCCGAATACCAGGTCCGCATGTTGTCCTCGGCGAGCGGCCAGCCGTTGCGGAAGCGCTCAACGAGGTCGGGGTTGCTGATATAGGGCCGTCCGAAGGCGATGGCGTCCGCCCGTTCCATGGCGACGGCGTGTGCGCCGCTGGCCGCGTTGTAATCCTCGTTGAGGACGAGCGGCCCGTCGAACAGCACCTTCATCAGCGGGCCCATCTGCGGATCGTCGGACTTGACGAAGGTGGAGTCCGGCTTCGCCTCGCGCAGTTCGAGGAAGGCGAGGCCGAGCGGCGACAGCTGGCGCGCCGCCTCCCCGAACACGCGCTCCGGCCTGGGGTCATAGCTGTCCTGCACCTGGCCATTGGGTGAGAGGCGCAGCGCGGTGCGGTCCGCGCCGATCTCTCCGGCCACCGCCGTCATGACCTCGATCAGGAACCGGACGCGGTTCTCCTCCGATCCACCATACTCATCGTCGCGGTGATTGGTGTTCGGCTTCAGGAACTGGTCGATCAGGTAGCCGTTCGCGCCGTGCACCTGCACCCCGTCAAAGCCGGCCGCACGCGCCTTCGCTGCCGCGTTCACATAGTCGCCGACCGTTTCTTCGATATCGGCTTTCGTCATGGCGCGCGGTTCGGGATAGGGCTTCTTCCCCTCCGGCGTATGCGCATCGCCGCGCGCGGCGATTGCGGAGGCGGAGACCGGCTGGATACCGGTTGTCGCCTCGTGCGACAGGCGGCCCATGTGCCACAGCTGGCTGACGATCAGGCCGCCCGCCTCGTGCACCGCTTCGGTCACCGGCTTCCACGCCTCGACGTGCTCGTCGTTCCAGATGCCGGGGGCGGCGGGCCAGCCGAGGCCAACGCGGTTGATGCCGGTCGCCTCCGCGATGATCAGCCCCGCGCCTGCCCGCTGGCGGTAATAGTCGATTTTCATGTCCGACGGGATGCCCTGCCGGTCGGCGCGGCCGCGGGTCAGCGGCGCCATCAGGACGCGGTTCTTCATGGCGAACGCGCCGAAGGTGGCGGGCGCGAGCAGCGGGGTCAGATCGGTCATGTACGAGGTCTCCTTTGCCCGCCGCCTTAGAGCCGCGTCCGGCCGCGAACGACTGAGAAAAGTTGCGGCCCCGCAAAGGCGGGCTAGGGGAGAACCGGCGCAGGGCGCAGGGCGCAGGGCGCAGGTTGCAGTCAGGGAGATGACCCGTCGAAACCGGCATGACGTTCGGGCTTGAGCCCTATCACATCCTGCTGGCGGGCTGCGGCCTCGTCATCATCGCCGCCTACTGGCTGCCGCGCTTCTTCTCGGGCCGCGAGCCGGCCGCGTCCGGCCTTCTCATCATCGGCGGCCTTCTCACCTTCGGCTTCCTGCCGGGCACCCCGGAGGCGCTGAGCCCGCTCGACCGTCCGGGCCTGTGGGAACTCGCCAGTGAGTTCGCGGTCATCGTCGCGCTGTTCGGCACGGGTCTTCGTATCGACAATGTGCGCGACCGTAAATTGTGGGGGAAGACCGCCCGCCTCCTTCTCTTTGCCATGCCGCTGTCGATGCTGGCGGTCGCCGCCCTCGGCGTGGTCGCAGGGCTGACGCTGGCCGGGGCCGTGCTTCTCGCCGCGGTCCTCGCGCCCACGGACCCTGTCCTTGCCGCCGATGTACAGGTCGGCCCGCCGCTCGAAGGGGGCGAGCATCCGGTGCGCTTTACGCTGACGACCGAAGCGGGCCTCAATGACGGCCTCGCCTTCCCGTTCGTATACCTCGCGTTGTTCATCGCGGCGGCGGAGGGCGGTGCGGCTGACTGGCTGCCCGGCTGGCTCGGCTTTTACGTCCTGTACAAAATCGCGCTCGGCGCCGTGTTCGGGGCGGGCGCAGGCTGGCTTCTCGGCAAGGTCATGTTCGCGATCCCGCGCGGCAACATGCTCGCCAATACCAGTTCCGGCGTCGTGGCGCTGGCCGGTGTTCTCGTCACCTACGGCTTCTGCGAACTGTTCGAGGGGTATGGTTTCATCGCCGCCTTCGTGATGGGCGTGGTCCTGCGGCGGCAGGAGGCTGAGCATGAGTTCCACCAGCGGCTGCACAGCTTTTCGGAATCCATCGAACATGCCGTGACGGCGATCATTCTCGTCTTCCTGGGCGGGACCATACCCCTGCTGCTGCCCTATCTCGACTGGAGCCACGCGATCCTCGGCCTGGCGCTGATTTTCATCATCCGCCCGGCCGCGGGCATGGTTTCGCTGGTCGGCACCGATTTCAGCTGGCGGCAGCGCGGGGTCGTCGCCTTCTACGGCGTGCGCGGCCTCGGCTCGATCTACTATCTCGCCTATGCCGCCGGGCAGATCGAGTTCATCGACGAGGGGCCGTTATGGGCGACCGTGGCGTTCACCATCCTCGTCTCTACCCTCGTCCACGGCTTCACCGCCGGCAGCGTGGTCTGGGCCGCCACGCATGAGCGGAAATGACGACTAGCTCTGCACCCCCGCTTTGACCCTTCGACAGGCTCAGGGTGAGCGGGGTGGGATGGCAGTAAACCCCCTCCCGCTCATGCTGAGCCTGCCTGCCCCTGCGAAGGCAGGGGTCGAAGCATCACCCACCGAGCACCCCCGAAAACTCTGACAAGACATCCCGGTAGAGCTGCGTCTTGAACGGCACGATTCTTTCGGGGAGCGTGGCGGGCCGCGCCCAGCGCCAGTCGGAGAACTCCGGATGGTCGCGGCCGTGGATGTCGATCTCGGCGTCGTCCCCCAGAAAGCGCATGGCGAACCACTTCTGGCTCTGGCCGCAATAGCGCCCCTTCCACATTTTCCCCACCAGCGGATCGGGCAGCGCATAGTGCAGCCAGCCGCGCGATTCGGCGACGATCTCCGCCCGGTCCGGGGCGATGCCCGTCTCCTCCTCTAGCTCGCGGACCGCCGCCACGCGCGGGCTTTCGCCGGGATCGATCCCGCCCTGCGGCATCTGCCAATAGTCCGCCGGATTATCGATCCGCTTCGCCGTGAAGATCAGGCCCTCGCGGTTCAGGAGCAGCACGCCCGCGCAGGCGCGGTAGGGCAGGCCGCTGACGTGGACCGGCGCGCTCGCGGGCCCCGCCAGAACCTCCGGCGTCAGAGCCTTCACGCAGGCAGCGCTTCGTTCAACAGGTGCTTCAGGTCGCGGATGCAGGCCGACACATCCTCCTGCGCGCTGGGGATCGCCTGGCGCAGGGTGATACAGCCGTGGATCTGCCCCGCCGCCTCGCGGTAGATCACGCGCACGCCGCTTTCGATCAGGCGCGCGGCATAGGCCCGGCCCTGGTCGCGCAGCGGGTCGAGCCCGCAGGTGAAGACCAGCGCGCGCGGCTGCCCCGCCAGGCTCTCGGCCTTCAGCGGAGAGGCGCGCTGATCTTCCACATCCTCCTCCGACCCCAGATAATGGGCGGAGAACCACTCCATGCTTTCCTTCGTCAGCAGATAGCCGTCGGCGAAATCCTCCATCGAACCGCTCTGCGCCGTCATATCGACACCCGGATAGATCAGCCACTGCGCCAGGATCGGCACTGGCATCTTGCCCGTGCACGCCTGCGCCACGATCGCGGCCATGTTACCGCCCGCGCTGTCGCCCGACACAATTACGCCGGAAACGGGAAAGTCCAGTTCCGCCGGTGAACCCGCGACCCATTTCGTCGCCGCGATGCAGTCCTCGCCCGCCGCCGGGAAGCGGTGTTCGGGGGCCAGCCGGTAATCCACCGACACGACCGCCATGCCCAGCTGGCGCGCCGCCTCCGCGCAAAAGGCGTCATGCGTGTCGAGGTCGCCGATGACCCAGCCGCCGCCATGATAGAAGACCAGCGCCGGGGCCTCCCCTTCGGGTGCCTTCGGATGATAAATCCGCGCCGGAATGTCGTGGCCGTGGCCAGACGGAATGGCGACATCCTTCACCGCGTGGAGTTCGCCGCGCGGCCGCTCCATCAAATGCACCATCGCCGACATCATCTCGCGCGCTTCGGGCGCGGAGACCTCCGACATCTTCGGCCCCTCCTGCGCGGCCAGCATGTCGAGAACACCCTTCACATCGGCGCGTACATATGGCTCGGTCATTCGCTTACTCCCCCGGATTCTCTTGGTGATGCCACGTTTCTAGGCGGCAGGCTTTGCCGGACAAGGCGCGGAATCATCAGGGCCTGCAGAACGGCGCGGACCGCCAGGAACAGCGTGAAGCTCAGCCACAGGCCGGTATTTCCCATCGGCCAGCTCAGCCACAGCGCCAGCGCGTAGACCGCCGCCGCGCCCGCCATCGTGATAAGGAGCGCCCGGGTCCAGCTTGCGCCCACGAACACCCCGTCGAGGACGAAGCTGGCGACGCCTGCAAACGGAATGATGGCCAGCCAGTAGGCCTGCGCCCGCGCCTCGGCAAACACCGCCTCCGTCGCCGCGAAACTGGCGAGGATCGGCTCGGCGAGCAGCAGGAAGAACAGGCTGACCAGCGCCGCCGCGCCGAGACCCCGCCACAGCAGCGCGCCGATATAGCGCTTGAACCCGTCCCGATCCTTCGCGCCGAACCGTTCCCCGTTCAGCACCTGCGCGGCATTCTCGAACCCGTCGAGGAGGAGCGCTGTCACGATGAACATCTGGTAGATGATGCCGTTCGCGGCCAGCGTGACCGCGCCGCGCTCCGCCCCCAGCCGGGTCAGCGCCGCGAGCGCCAGCATCAGAACGACGGTGCGCAGGAACAGGTCGCGATTGACGCTCAGGAACGGCGCGACCTTGCCCCAGGCGACCACGCCCTTCGCGCCGAGCGCGCGGCGAATCGCAGGGGCGGCGCTGCCCGACAGGATGAAGGCCAGCGTTCCGGCGAGCTTTGCATATTCGGCGATGAAGCTGGACCAGCCGATCCCCGCAATGCCGGTCTCCAGCCCCAGCACGAACCACAGGCCAAGCCCGACATTCGCGAGATTGTACAGCACCTCGATCACCAGCGCGGCGCGCATCTGCCGCCGCCCGACGAGGAATCCGATCAGGGCGAGGTTCATCAAAACGCCGGGCGCAGTCCAGTAGCGGATCTCCGCGTAGACCGCCGCCTGCGCCAATACGCTCCCCTCCGCGCCGAGCGCCGCGAGGAGCAAGGGCAGGAGAACGGGCTTCGCCAGCAGCAGTCCCGCTGCGATCACCAGCCCAACGACGCAGCCCCGGATCAGCGTTTCTGCCTGCGCCGCCTCGCCCGACCGGGTCCCGTCCTGAGCGACGAGGCCCGTCGTGCCGGTCTTCAGGAAGTTCATCACCGTGAACAGCATCGCGAACAGCCGCGCGCCGACCTCCACCGCCCCCTGCGCCGCGGCATCCTCCAGCCGCCCGACGATCCACATGTCGCCCACCGAAATCAGCGCCGTCGCGACGTTGGTCACCATCGCGGGCAGCGCGATCAGCCATATCGCGCGCGGATCGAAGGATAGAACGGCTGGCCTCATCACCCTTTTCCCCTCCCTGGAGGGAGGGGCAGGGGTGGGTGGTCACGCGTAACCGGAATCAGGCCGCTGTGGGTCATTTCGCGTTTGTTGGTCACACCCACCCCTACCCCTCCCTCCAGGGAGGGGAAAAGAGGCAGTTTACCCTTCCGCGGTGCCTGGGCTGCACGGGGGATCGCACCTGGCGGCTGCGCCGCTGGGTCGCAGCGGGGTGTTCATCCGCGTCAAGAGAGACCTATTTCATTTTCGCCCATGCCCTTCCCGCTCTTCCACCACCCGCATTACGTCGCGCCGCTACCCGCCGGGTCCAGCTTCCCGATGAACAAATACGGCCTTCTCATGACCGCGCTTCGGGAAATGGGCGCTAAGATGGACGTGCGCGCGCCGCGGCCGATGCCGGAGCGCTGGATCGCCGCTGCGCATGACCCCGACTATGCGCGCGAGGTGCTGAGCCAGACCGTTCCGCCCGAGAAGGAACGCCGAATCGGCTTTCCGGTCACCGCGCGGGTGACGCAGCGCTCGCAGCTTTCGCTCGGCGGAACGTACGAGGCGGCGCTGGCCGCGCTCGAGACCGGGTTCGCGGCGAACGGGGCGGGCGGCAGCCATCATGCGCTGCCCGGCACCGGCGCGGGCTACTGCGTCCTCAACGATCTTGCCGTCGCCGCGAATCGCCTCCTCGCCGAAAAGCGCGCGGGCCGCATCCTGATCGTCGATCTCGACGTCCACCAGGGTGACGGGACAGCGGTCATGCTGGCAGGCCGCCCGGACGCCTTCACCTATTCGCTGCACGCGGAGAAGAATTTCCCGGTGCGAAAGGCGCGCTCCTCGCTCGATGTCGGGGTGCCGGACGGGCTGGGCGATAGCGGCTATCTCGCCCGCCTCGACGAGACGCTGTCCCCCGCCTTCGCCGATTTCGCGCCGGACCTCGTCCTCTACCAGGCCGGGGTCGACCCGCATCAGGACGACCGCCTCGGCCGCCTGTCGCTGACCGACGCGGGCCTCGCGGCGCGCGATGCCTATGTGCGCGACCTGTGCCGGGAGGCGGGGGTGCCCTTTGCGAGCGTGCTCGGCGGCGGCTATTCCTCCGATGCGGGCCGCATGACCCTCGCCCGCCGCCACGCCCGCTCGATCCTGACCTGCGCCGGACAGGCTGCGGCTATCGACACCCCTAGCGATTCTTTCTTTGAAGGTGGCGCAGGCCGGGCCTAGAACCGCTCGCCTTATATAGGTGTCATCCCCGCGCAGGCGGGGGTCTCTCCGGCCTAGCGCCGTCACGAGATTCCCGCCTCCGCGGGAATGACAACAGGAAAGAGGACGCGCCATTCATGGCCACACAGCTGAAGGAAACCACGGCAGCCGCTTCTGAGCGGGAGGCCGTTACGGTGCGCTTTGCCGGCGATTCCGGCGACGGGATGCAGCTGACCGGCGGCCAGTTCACCCAGTCCACCGCGCTTGCCGGCTCCGACCTTGCGACCTTCCCCGACTTCCCGGCGGAGATCCGCGCGCCCGTCGGCACGACCTTTGGCGTCAGCGCCTTTCAGATCAATTTCGGGTCGGAGGCCATCGAGACCGCGGGCGATGCGCCCGACATTCTCGTCGCCATGAACCCCGCCGCGCTCATCACCAATCTCGGCGCGCTGAAGCCCGGGGGCCTCATCATCGCCGACACTGGCGCGTTCAACGACCGCAACCTCAAAAAGGCCGGCTACGAGGACAATCCGCTCGAGAATGACAGCCTGAAGGATTACCAGGTCGTCGCCTTCGACATCACCGCGCAGACCCTCGAAAGCGTCAAGGACTTCGGCCTCGGCAACAAGGAGGCGCTGCGGTCCAAGAACATGTGGACGCTCGGCCTCGTCCTCTGGATGTTCGACCGCGACCGCCAGCCCATTCTCGACTGGCTTACCACGAAGTTCGCGAAGCTGCCCGACATAGCCGCTGCCAACATCGCCGCCATCAACGCCGGCCATGCCTATGGCGAAACGGCGGAAATCCAGCAGGGTCTCGGCCGCTACCAGGTCGGCGCGGCGGAGGTCGAACCGGGCCTCTACCGCACCGTCACGGGAGGGGAGGCGCTCTCACTCGGCCTCGTCGCGGGTGCCTCGCTCGTCGACCTGCCGCTGTTCTTCGGCAGCTATCCGATCACGCCCGCCAGTCCGCTGCTCCACACCCTCTCGCGGCTGAAGGAGTTCGGCGTCACGACGTTCCAGGCAGAGGACGAGATCGCCGCCATCTGCTCCGCCATCGGCGCCAGCTGGGCGGGCCAGCTCGGCGTGACGTCCTCCTCGGGGCCTGGTATCGCTCTGAAGGGCGAGGCGATGGGCCTCGCCGTCGTCACCGAACTGCCGCTGGTGATCGTTAATTCACAGCGCGGCGGCCCCTCCACCGGCCTTCCCACGAAGACCGAGCAGTCCGACCTCTACCAGGCGCTTTACGGCCGCAACGGCGATGCGCCGATGCCCGTCATCGCTGCCCGCTCCCCCGTCGATGCCTTCGACGTCGCCATTGAGGCGTGCCGCATCGCGGTCGAGTATATGACGCCCGTCATGCTCCTCACCGACGGCTATATCGGCAACGCCGCCGAACCGTGGCGCGTCCCCTCAATGGACGATTACGAGCGCCGCCCGGTGAAGCATTATGAGGGCGACCCGGTCAGTCCGTACAAGCGCGACGAGAAACTCGCCCGCGTCTGGATCAAGCCCGGCACCCCCGGCCTGATGCACCGCATCGGCGGCATCGAGAAGAATTACGACACCGGCAACATCGACTACGCGCCCGACAACCACCAGAAAATGACCGACACGCGCGTCGGCAAGGTCGCGGGCGTCGCCGACACCATCCCCGATCAGGACTTCGAGATCGGCGGCCCCGAGGACGATATGCTGATCGTCGGCTGGGGCTCCACCTACGGCCCCATCCACCAGGCCGTGAAGCGCGCCCGCCGCGGCGGCGCGAACGTCGCCCAGATCCACATCCGCCACCTCTGGCCGTTCCCGAAGAACCTCGGCGGTCTGCTCCAGAACTTCGACAAAATCCTCGTGCCGGAAATGAACACCGGCCAGCTGAAAACCGTCCTCCGCGACCAGTTCCTCGTCGACGCGAAGCCCCTGAGCAAAGTCAGCGGCCAGCCTTTCAAAATCGCCGAAATCGAAGCGGCGATCGCGGAGATGCTGGGATGAAGACTGCCATAACAACTCGTCATCCTGAACTTGTTTCAGGATCTCAGCGCGGGGTCCACGCGGCCTCGCTGTCACGCCATTTCCTGCACGAGATCCCGGATCAGGTCCGGGATGACGTCTAAGGGTAGGACCGCCACACCATGAACGACATGACCCCCACCCCCCTCAAGGCCGCCGATTTCGCCACGGATCAGGAGGTGCGCTGGTGCCCCGGCTGCGGCGACTATGCCATCCTGAAGGGTGTGCAGCGCACCATGGCCGACATGGGCGCCACGCCGGAAAACACCGTGTTCATCTCCGGCATCGGCTGCTCCTCGCGCTTCCCCTATTACATGGAGACCTACGGCTTCCACACGATCCACGGCCGCGCGCCGGCGCTCGCGACGGGGGTGAAGCTGGCGAACCCTGACCTCGACGTCTGGATCATCACCGGCGACGGCGATGGCCTGTCCATCGGCGGCAACCACATGATGCACGTCCTCAGGCGCAATCTCGACTGCCAGATCATGCTGTTCAACAACGAGATTTATGGCCTGACGAAGGGGCAGTATTCGCCCACGTCGCGGGTCGGCACGCGCAGCCCCTCCACGCCCTACGGCTCGGTGGACCGCCCGGCGGAGCCCTGCACCTTCGCGCTCGGGTCCAACGCGCGCTTCATCGCCCGCTGCATCGACACCGCGCAGAAACAGATGCCGGACATCCTGAAGCGTGCCCATGCGCACAAGGGCGCCAGCTTCATCGAGCTCTACCAGAACTGCATCGTCTATAATGACGACGTCTTCGGCGCGTTCACCGGCAAGAAGGAGGCGCCCTTCACCCAGCTGTGGCTGGAGCACGGCGAGCCCATGCTGTTCGCGAAGGGCGAAAAGGGCATCGCCCTCGACGAGGACACACTCACCCTGAGGGTCGTCGATGTGACGGACGGCGACTGGAAGTCCGCAGGCGTCCGCGTCCACGACGAAAAGAACCGCGTGATGGCGGGGCTGCTCGTCGAAATGCGCCACGACCAGGGCTTCCCCGTCGCGCTCGGCGTCCTCTACGAGGATCCGGCCCCCAGCTTCGAGCAGAGCGTCGTCACCCAGAACGCCGAAGCCGCAAAGGGCAAGGTCGTCGACCTCCAGGCCCTCATCAAGCGCGGCCAGACCTGGGAAGTGAACCAGAAAAAACTGCGCGAGGTTTAGCGGGTCTTTTCCCCTCCGCGCCGAACGGCGGGGAGGGGCAGCGAGACTTGGCGGCTTTGCCGCCTAGTCGCAGCGGGGTGGCCATCGGCAAGCGCAGCCCTGCTCTCAGAAAGCCCCACCCCCTGACCCCTCTCTAAGCGGGAGGGGAAACTGCACCTAGTCTTTTCCCCTCCCTTGAGGGAGGGGCAGGGGTGGGTGGTCCAGCGCTTGCAGGATATCGTCCAGCACGCCGTAGAGATTCCGCCGCACGTCTTCGTTTAAACCCGCACCGTCCGATAGCCCATCGCTTCATGCCGCCGGTCGCGCGCTGCGTCCGAATCGCCTTCATGGCTGTCCCCGTCGACCTCGACGATCAGCCGCCGCTCCCGGCAGCAGAAGTCGACAATCGCCGTGCCGATGACAACCTGCCGGGAAAACTTCGCGCCGCCCAGTTGCCGCCGTGACAGCTTCGACCACAGGATCGCCTCGGTCTCGGTCATGTGGGCGCGCAGTTCTCTCGCGCGCCGGATCATGTCGCGTCTGTCCATCACACCCACCCCTACCCCTCCCTCAAGGGAGGGGAAAAGACCTATTCATTCCTCTCCACGCCGTAGAGTGGGAGGCGCAGCGAGGTTTGATAGCTTACCTGCCTAGTCGCAGCGGGGTGGCCGCGGTCCCGCCCAGTACAACCGAAGCTCCCCCTTGCAAAATAGGACCGCCTCGGCGACCCAGTCC
>JAZBPX010000066.1:0-158803 GCA_036351775.1 Pacificimonas sp.
AATAGGAAATTGTCTGCATACTCTCCCGGCCTTCATGGACAAGCGGGAGGCGCGGGATGACGGATCGGGGTTCGGACCAGTACGAGTATCAGCAGGGCGGCGACGGGACGGCGGCGGGCAATGCGGCGCTGTTCGCGGCGGCGGCGGCGGAATGGGAGGCGCCGGATACGCCTCCGGACACACCGCCGGAAGCCTCCCCCGCAACCGCCCGCGCACCATCGCCTGAAACACCGCCCGGCACAGCGGACACCCCGCCCCCGGGTCCGGGCGACCGGCTGCGGCCCGGCCCGCTACAGGGCGCCGCGCACCGCAAGCAGTGGACCCCGGCCGTGCAGCGGCGGTTCCTGGAAACACTGGCGGAGACGGGCTGTGTCTCGCACGCCGCCGATGCCGTCGGGATGAGCCGGGAGAGCGCTTACCGGTTGCGCCGGCGCACCGACCGCCGCGCCTTTGCCGATGCCTGGTACTGCGCCCAGCGCGTCGCCGCCCACCGGCTGACCGATATCGCGCTGGAGCGCGCCATTTCGGGCAATACCGACCTCATTCTCGACAAGTTCGGCGATGTCGTTGGCTCGCGCGTGCGGCATGATAACCGCCTCCTGATGTTCCTTCTCACCCATTTGCGCTCGTCGGAATATGGCCGGATGGCGGGGCCGCAGCCCTTCGATGCGCGCGCGGCGGAGGATGCCCCGGCGCAGCACTTTCCCGCTGCCCTGAACGCACTTAGCCGCAGGGAGGAGCGCGATCCCGCGCGCCAGGCCGCGCTTGCCGCGCATGTGGAGGAAAAGGAACGGGCCGCCGCGCGCGAACGCTACCTGCCCGGCCTGACCTCGGACGCCCTCCTCGCCCGCTACCGCGCCGCGCTGGCGGACGACGACCTCGCGGACGATGACCTCGCAGATGATGACCTATCGGACGATGAAGGGGGCGAAGATCATGACTGGGTGTTCTACGACGGGCCGGGGTCGGACGACCCGAACGCCTCAGACGCCCCCTGACCCGTGCGCGCCTACACGCATGCGCGCGCGTTAGGGTGTGACCCAGTGTGACCCTGTGTAGGAACCGGGGTATCGGAACCGGGCCGCCCGCCTAGGCGGATCGGCCCGGTCCCGGCGGATCGCGGCGCTAGTCGATCATTTCCACTTCGCGCATCATGTAGACGCCCTGAATTTCACGAATTTCATTGTACAGCTTCAGCACCGTCTCGTTCGCGGAATCGATGTTCGCCTGGCCATAGGCCTCCATGAACTCGTCATAGCGCGCCTTCGACGGGCCGATCATGGCGGTGGAGGGGTAGGTCGTGACCAGCATCAGGTCGAACGCTCCGCCGGATGGGGCCATGTTGGCATAAATGCCGTAATCCTCGATGTGGCCCAGGCTTTTGGCGACGTCGTTCGCGGCGATCCATGTTGCCTTCAGCCCCTCCAGATAGGTTTCGAACTGTCCCGGGGTCAGCGTGACGGTGGTCAGTTCGACCACAGAATCGCTGATCGTATAGTCCTCATACTCCTGAAGCTGCGCAGCCGCCGGGCTGGCAAGGCTCGTCGCGGCGGCGATCATCGCGCCTGTCAGAAATGTCTTCATGTCCCATATCCCCTTGTTGTCGCGCCGGAACGACGCGACCCAGCCCTTAACATGGATCAGGAAGGAGTCGAGCTATCCCGGAACGGTGCAAGGTGACGGCGGGATCGGGGCACCCTACTCCGTTGGCGGCATCAGCACCGTGTCGATGATGTGCACCGTGCCGTTCGCCACCGCGATATCGGTTTCCACGAGGCCCGCCTCGCTGTCGGGCGTCGCGCGGATGACCGGCGCGCCCTCCTCGGTCAGGCTGGCGGTCAGCTGGAAGTTGTTGCTGGTCGTCATCGAGGCCGTGTCGTCCGCGCCGCCCTCCAGCGCCGCCATCAGCTCGTCCGACGTCATCGACGAACGGAGGAGGTGGTAACCAAGGAGCTGGCGCAGCGTCGATGCATTCGCCGGATCGGTCAGGAATTCGAGCGTCGACTCGTCCACCTGTTCAAAGGCTTCGTTGGTCGGCGCGAACAGGGTCAGGCTGCGCGCACCCTCCAGCGCCGGCCCCATGTTGGTGTCCATGAGGAGGCCGTGCAGCGTCGACAGCTCCGGGCGCTCCGCCAGCACCTCGATCGCCAGCGGCCCGGCGGGCTCCACCTCGACCTCTTCCTCGACCTGGATGCGCGGGTCGGGCCCCGGATTGTCGCACGCCGCCACAAGCGCCAGCATCGACGCCGATAGGATCGCCATTGTCGGTTTCATCGTCTGTCCTCCCCTTTTGTCGTCTTCTATGGGGTGAACTCTACGCCGCGGTGCCCGTGCCAATCAAGAGCCGGTCAGCGTCTGCCGGTTTCAGCGTGGCGGTGCGCCGAGAGCCCGGCGCACTAGAACGGTCGTCTCGTCGCGAAGTTCATAGGTGTCGAACAGCCACTCCGCGCCGCGTGGCCGCCGCGTCTGCTCCCGCGCTTCGACCACGGTATCCCCTTCGCGGATTTCGATATGCTCTTCGACGGTCACGCAGCCCAGCTCCGCGCAGCGCAGCACAAGGCCCCATGCCCCCCTCGAAAAGCTGGCAGGCACATCGGACGACAGCGCGGCCGGATCGATGCTGACGGACCGGCGAATGGTTACCGCCTCGGTCATGGCGGCACCGGCCTCCACGGTGACCTCAACCTCCTGCCACGACCACTCCTCCGGCGAAAAGTTCGGCTCACTCAAGGCCCAGCGAAAGGTAAGCGCCTGTCCCTCGACCCGGTCAGAGCGAGAGACGGGCGCGAACTGGCCCGGCAGCGCGGCGATGGCCGTCGCCTGTTCGGCCTCGGTCGGCAGCGAATAATTCCCGCAGCCCGCAACCACAGCGCAGAGGACAGGAAACAGGAGCTTAGGCATCGAAAGGCCCTTATAAAAAAGGAAGGGCCGCCGCCGGGACAGGCTCCCGATCGCGGCGACCCTTCGCATGGATCAGCAGCCGGTCAGACCCGGCCAGCCGAGGCTATCGCTGCGCCTTAGCAGCACCCTCCGCCGAAAGACTGAACCGACCCCAATTCTGAACCATGAGACATCGGATCACCTCCCTTCACTTCGTTGATGTTACGCTGGAAGATGGAGCAGGAGCTCCAACAACTCAACCCATATTCATCTTGTAGACGCAGATCTTGTTGCCGCAGGGATCGCGGAAGTACGCCCCGTAGAAGACATTCTCGATCCGCCACCCCGGCGCGCCGTCATCGGTCGCACCGGCGTCCAGCGCGACCTTGTGCGCGGCGTCGACCGCATCGGTGTCATCGCAGGCGAGCGCGATCATGTTGCCGTTGCCGCACGCTGCCCCTTCGCCGTCATAGGGCTTCGATACGGCGAGCATCGCGCCCTTGCCGCTGCCATAGAACCAGCCACGGTCCGGCGGGATCTTCATCAGCCGCTTGCCGCCGAGACTTTCGGAGACCTGATCCCAGAAGGCGAGCGAGGTTTCGAGGTCGTTCGACCCGATAAAGGCGTAACCGATCATGGACCTGCGCTCCTATTCGCCGCCGGCCGAAGCCGCCGTACCGTCGTCGGTGTCTGCGTCGGCCGTGCTATCCGCCTGCTGGCGGCGCTGCTGCATCATCTGACGCATATAGGCCATGGCCTGTCCAAACTCGGCCTTGTCGACCGCGCCGGACCCATCCTGGTCCATCTGCGCGAAGAAGGGCTTCATCGGCGAACCGGTCGAGCCCTTGAACTCCGCTTCCTGCAACACGCCGTCACGGTTGTCATCATAAACATAGAAGTAGCGGCCATCCTCGATATCGCTGGCCTTCCCCTCCTGCAGATAGGCAGTGGTTTCGCCGACGATGCGGTAGCTGAGCGAGGTGTACAGCATTTCCTCGTAACTCTGGTCGCCCCAGACGATCCGGCGGTTTGGATCGGGGTTCGCGAAGTTGTTCTCCGAATTGTCGTAAATATAGTTCGCGATCAGGCGGGAGCCCGCTTCGATGGTCACAGGCTCGGTGAATTTATACTCGCGCTGCCAGTTGAAATCGTAACGCGGCAGTGACAGCAGCATTTCCGTCGTGCCATCGGGCTTTTCGAGAATTAGCTCGCTCGAATAGCCGCGATAATGCGCGTGCGGGAAGGCGGACAGCAGCTTGATGTCATGCGGCACCGGCATATAGGCCGTTTCGACGTGGCGGGCCGTGTTCTCCGGAATTTCGATGGAGGCGTCCAGGATCACGACCGTGCGGTCGATCAGCTCGGGCACCTCGTCATGGAAATACAGGCCGACCTGCGACGTGTCGGTCACCGCCTTGCCCACCGGCGTGTAATGCATCTGGAAACCGACATAGCCGCCTGCCGGGAAGGGAACGCCAGCCCGCTCGCCGCGCGTTTGGCTCTCCGCGCCCACGGCATAGCCGCCAACGGAGAATTCCCAGTCGCCCGCGGTCTGCTCCATGTCGTCGCCAAGGTCCGACAGATACCCGGCCAGAATGTGGTGAACCGTTTCGCGGCTGCCGGCCTTGTAGGTTGCGGCCTTCAGCCACTTGTCCTCGGTCAGCGGATTGGCGACCCAAGGATAGCGGTAATCGACAACCCCGGATGCGGGCACGTCATAGGACGGGATGGTCAGGATCAGGTCCGGCTCGCCCAGCGGCCAGTCAGCGGCGACCATGCGCTCGGCCTTCAGCGGATCAGGGCCGTCGCCGCGCGGCGCACCGGCCTCAATCCAGTGAACGAGTGTCTTCTTTTGCTCGGCGGTCAGGCTGCGGTCGCCCTCGAACTCGCCGTAGACCGGGTCGGCATGCCAGGGCGGCATCCGGCCCGTGCGGATCGTCTCGCGCATCATCGGCGCCCAGCCCGCAATCGTCTCGTAATCTTCCATTGCCCAGGGTCCGATCCCGCCCTCAACGTGGCAGTCGGCGCACTTGCTCATCAGGATCGGCGCAACGTCCTTCGAATAGGAGATGTTGGCATGGCTTTGCTTCTGCATCCGCTCCGGGAAGTTGACGATGCAGCCGGCGACGCGACCGCCGGAGCGGCTCGCTGGGGCGGCGCCCGCGATCATCGCATCCAGCGCGTCGGCGACATAGTCGTTCTCGGCCGTTTCCTTCTGCCGCTCGAAAGTCTGCCGATCGTTCAGCGGGCCGTGATAGACGACCTTGTAGCCCTGCGCCGGATCGAGGATGAACACCTCCGCAGTGCGCGTCACGCCCATCGACTCGCCGATCAACTGCTCGGTATCCATCAGGATCGGCACGTCGAAGCCGTATTCCGCGGCTTCGGCAGCCACCTCCGCGCGGTCATCCTGCAGGTTCGAATTCAGCATGTAGAACTGCACGCCCTTGTCGGCATAGCGGGCCTGCAGGTCGGCAAGATCTTCGCTGTAGTTGCGGACGATCGGACAGCCATTGCCGTGCACCATGATGACAACCGCCTCGGCGCTGCGGTCGTAGTAAAGCTCATGCGCCAGCCCGGTGTGATCGGTCAGGCGGAAATTATCGACATAGTCCGGAATGGCCACGGACATCGGGGCCTTACCGCCCATCGCCGAATGGTCCATCGCGGAGTGATCCATTGCACCGTGATCCGCGACTGCCGGTGTTGCTTGGGTCGTATCGGCGGCATTGGCACCAATCAACGCAGCGGCAGCAATACAAACGCTGCCAAACGCAGCGGAACGTTTCCAGACGGACATGATTCTCTCCCTAGCGCGGCCGATTCCCAATCCGGCCACAATTTAAGTGTGCCTCATTTTCTCGCGAGCGACAAGGCGATCTCCCACTGCCTTCCTCTTTTCGACAGCCTCTGGGCGGTGCATATTCACGCCATGGCAGAACAAGACTCCCGTCCGTCCTTACCCGCCGTTCCCAGCGGCGGCACGGATCACGCACCCCGCCTGACCGCCGTCATAGTTGGGGCGGGCATGTCTGGCCTCCTCGCCGCGATCCGGTTGAAGCAAGAGGGGATCGAGAGCTTCGTCGTTCTGGAGCGGGGCGACGATGTCGGCGGCACCTGGCTCTACAACCAGTATCCCGGTGCCAGCTGCGACGTACCCAGCCACCTCTACTCCTACTCGTTTCGGCCAAAGCCCGACTGGTCGCGCATGTTCGCCATGCAGCCGGAAATCCTCGAGTATTTCCGGGACACTGCGAAAGCGGAGGGACTCTACCCCCACATCGCGTTCAGGACCGAGGTTGCCGGCGCTGCCTTCGACGAGCGGGAAGGGCGCTGGCGCGTTGCGGCAAAGGACGGCCGCGAGTGGGACGCCCGCTTCCTGTTCATCGCAACGGGCCAGCTGAACGAGCCCGCCATCCCGGACATCCCCGGTCGCCGCGACTTTGCCGGTATCCAGTTTCACTCCGCGCGCTGGAACGCCGCGACAGACCTGACGGGCAAGAATGTCGTCGCCATCGGCACGGGTGCCAGCGCCGCGCAATATGTGCCGCCGGTCGCCGAACAGGCCAAGCAGTTGACCGTCATTCAGCGTTCCCCCAACTGGATGATCCCGCGCCCCGACTTCGAATTTCCAGACTGGGCAAAGACGGCCATGCGCTACGCACCGCCGCTACGCCGCCTCCTGCGCGCGTTCATCTATTTCTCGAACGAGCTGAACTTCCGCGCGATGAGAAACCCCGGCGGCTGGATCGCGCGCGGGCTAGAGAGAAAGGCGCGTAAACAGCTCGAAGAGGAAATCCCCGACCGCGAACTTCGTGCAAAGCTCACGCCCGACTATCCCGTCGGCTGCAAACGCCTCCTCGTCATCAGCGACTATTATCCCGCCCTTCGGCGAGAGAATGTCGAGCTGGTCACCGACAGCGTCAGCCGCATCCACCAGACCGGCATCGAACTGGAAAGCGGCCGCCGTATCCCGGCAGAGGTCCTGATCTGGGGCACGGGCTTCGATACGAAGAGCTTCGTTCTCCCCATCGAGATCACCGGCCTCGGTGGCCGTCGTCTCTCTGACGACTGGGCGAAGGGTGCAGAGGGCTACAAGGGCACGCTCGTCAGCGGCTATCCCAATATGGCCGTCCTCTACGGTCCCAATACGAACCTTGGCCACAGCTCGATTATCTTCATGGCGGAGCGCCAGATGGACTATGTCATGAAGCTGGTCCGCGCCGTCCTTGGAAAAGACTTACGCTATCTCGATGTGCGGCCAGAGGTTCAGCGCCGCTGGAACGCGGACCTGCAGCGCCGTCTTGGCAAAACCGTTTGGGCAGGGCCCTGCGAAAGCTGGTACAAGCATGATGGAAAGATCATCAACAACTGGTCCTCGACTACCATTCGCTTCGCTCTCGAAACGCGGACACTGGATGAGCGCAACTTCGATGCCGGAACGCACCTTCTGCCGGGCGCAGAACCGCTGAAACTGGAACCAACCGCCTAGCCCGCGCCTTCGCCTAGAAACGGGACAAAAGGGGTTAGAGGCAATGGTCCAATGGCGCGGACGCAGGCGGAGCAGCAATGTCGGCTTCAAGGCAGCAGGTCGGCGGCGCGGCGGCATTCCCCTTCCCATCGGCGGCAAGGGCGGCCTCTCCATTGGCACCATTGTCATCATCGGCATCGCGGCGCTGATCTTCGGTGTGAACCCACTTGCACTGCTCGGCGGCGGTAGCGGCGGCGTTCCGGCAACCAGTCCCTCGACCAGCGCGCCGGCCGCCACCGCCAGAGGTGACCCTTGCGAGGCTGGCGAGATCAACGCCTTCATCTGCGTCATGCTCGCGGACACCGAAACGGTCTGGGCAGAGGAATTTGCCGAGGAAAGCAGCAAATACCCCGAACCGACCCTGTGGTTCTACGATGGCTACACGCAAACGTCGGGTTGCGGCGCGGCACAGTCCGCCGTGGGGCCCTTCTACTGCCCCGCCGACAACGGCATTTACATCGACACCAGCTTCTTCGCGCAGCTTGAACAAATGGGCGGACGCGGCGACTTCGCCATCGCCTATGTCGTCGCGCATGAAGTCGGGCACCACATCCAGACCGTGACCGGCCTCTCCGAACAGGTCCGCGCCGAACAGCGCCGCGTGTCGGAGGCTGACGCCAACGACCTGTCCGTCCGCATGGAACTTCAGGCCGACTGCTACGCGGGTGTCTTCGCTTACGAGAACCGCCAGTATCTCGATCCCGGCGACATTGACGAAGCCATGGCCGCTGCAAACGCCATCGGCGACGACACGCTTCAACGCAACGCCGGTCGCCGCCCGGTCCCCGACAGCTTCACCCACGGCACGTCGCAGCAGCGCAAGGACTGGTTCATGCGCGGTGCCCGTTCCGGCGATCCCGGTGACTGCGACACCTTCTCCGGCCCCATCTGATCCTCCCCCGAGCGGCAAAGCCGCGATGGTCGGAGGGGGCCTGAAGTCACCCAGCCCCCCCTTCACCCGGCCCAGTACGAGAACACCTCCGCCTGCCGCGCCTCAATAAAGCGCCGCGCCTCCGGCCCCTCCCACGGTCCGCGATACGCGTACTCCGCCGCGCAGCCTGCCCACCAGCCCTGTCCCGGCAGCCTGTCCGACTGCCGTACCACCAGCACCGCCAGCCCCGGCTCACCCCGTGTCCGCGCTTCGCTGTCGATGTCGTCCAGCACCGTGCACAGCGCGCGCATCTTCGGACGGGTAAAAGCATAGCCCTGGCTCGCCAGCGCCTCGGAATAGGTGACGCTCTCGCGGCACTTCGCAGCGGCGACCAGATAGGCATGCAGTTCGCCGGTATCTAGGAACATTCCAGCTCTCTCCGTGATTGAATGGAAAACGCCCATGGGTGACCTATATGGATAAGACACCCAGCTAACGGAGGCCTTATGTTCAACCTCGTCTCGCTTATCATCGGTATCATCACGTTTATTTTCCTCGTGGTGGTCTTCATCGTCCCATTCGTAGGCGCGCTCGGTGCCTGGCTTGCGCTTCTTGCCGCCGTCATCGCGGCAGGCATCGGCCAGCTTTCGGCGAACAAGGCGGGCCGAAACTTCGGGATTTTCGTCATCCTGATCGCGGTGCTGCGCCTATCCATCGGCGGCGGTCTCGTTTAACCACGACCCTGTGAAACCGGCGTTCGCCTTCCTTCTGATCCCTGCGCTGGCCTCCTGTGCAGCCGAGCCTGATGAGGACGGCGAGCCCACCGCCGAAGCTGTCGAGGCTGCGTCTGAAGGCCCGCGTGCCGTTGTGGAGGCCTACTACCGCGCCGTCTCCGCCCGCGAATATGACACCGCCTGGCAGCTCTGGGGCGAAGATCCCGAGGCCGAGCCGGAGGAGTTCGCCGCGTTCACCGAAGGCTTCGAAACCACCGAAATCGCCCTCGCCGAAGTCGACGAAGCGGGCACCGAACGCAGCCGCAACAGTTGGATTTACGTCGAGGTCCCGGTCCGCGTCGAAGATCTGAAAAGCGACGGGTCTGGCAACAGCTACAAAGGCACCTACACCCTTCGCCGCCCCGCTTATGACGAGGAGGCTTGGGAACTGCATGAGGGTAATCTCGAAATCACGGGCTGACCGCCATCTTCTTTACGACCCCATCCGAAAGGCTCCTCGCATGACCGCGCCCGACCTCGCCCGCCCCGATCTCTTCCGCGAAGACTGCTACCTTGCCGGTGAATGGGTTGGCAGCGATGACCGCATGGCTGTTACGAACCCTGCGACGGGGGAAACCATCGCCAACGTCCCCCGCTTCGGTGCCGAGGAAACCCGCAAGGCCATCGCCGCCGCCGAAACCGCGATGAAGGACTGGTCCGCCAGAACCGCCAAGGACCGCGCCGACGTCCTTCGCAAATGGGCGGACCTGATGAAGGAACACCGCGACGACCTCGCCGTCATCATGACCGCCGAGCAGGGGAAGCCTCTCTCCGAATCGTGCGGCGAAATTGACTATTCGGCCGGCTTCCTCGAATGGTTCGGAGAGGAGGGGAAGCGCATCTATGGCGACATCATCCCTGCCCATGCGCCCGACAAGCGCATTCTCGTCATGAAGCAGCCTATCGGAGTCTGCGCTGCCATTACGCCTTGGAACTTTCCGTCCGCCATGATCGGACGAAAGGTCGGGCCCGCCCTCGCGGCGGGCTGCGGCATGGTCATTAAGCCCGCCACGGCGACTCCGCTCTCCGCCTTCGCCATGTGCGTGCTGGCCGAAGAGGCGGGCGTACCAAAGGGACTGCTCTCCTGCCTCACCGGCAGCGCGTCAGACATCGCGGGCGAGATGACCTCCAACTTCGCCGTCCGCAAACTGACCTTCACCGGCTCCACCGAAATCGGTTCCAAACTCATGGCCGCCTGCGCCGAAAACATCACGAAACTCAGTCTCGAACTGGGTGGCAACGCGCCGTTCCTCGTGTTCGACGACGCCGATCTCGACGACGCTGTCGAGGGCGCGATCACCTGCAAGTTCCGCAACGCCGGCCAGACCTGCGTCTGCGCCAACCGCATCTATGTTCAGGACGGCGTCTACGATGAGTTCTTGGAAAAGTTCGAGGCTGCCGTCCGCGACCTGAAGGTCGGAAACGGCATGGAGGACGGGACCGACATCGGCCCCCTGATCGACCGTGACGCGGTCGAAAAAGTACGCGAGCATAGGGAGGACGCAGTTTCCAAGGGCGCCCGCGTCGTGGTGGACGGCGGCAAGAGCGAGGCAGGCGATCTGTTCTATGCCCCCACCCTGCTCGCCGACGTGCCCACCAGCGCGAAGACCAGCCATGAAGAAACCTTCGGCCCCCTCGCCCCCGTCTACCGTTTCCGCACTGTCGAGGAGGGCATTCGACTCGCGAACGACACGGTCTTCGGCCTTGCTGCCTATTTCTACGCCCGCGACTATGCCCGCGTCATGCACGTCGCGGAGGCACTGGAATATGGCATCGTCGGCCACAACACTGGCCTTATCTCGACAGAGGTCGCGCCGTTCGGCGGCGTCAAGCAGTCGGGGCTTGGCCGCGAGGGCTCCAAGTACGGCATCGAAGATTATCTAGAGATCAAATATCTCTGCATGAGCGGCGTGAAGGCCATCTGATCAGGAAACAGAAAGACAGCGCGGCATGATCGAGATCGCCGGTATCGCGGTCGCCCTCGCGCTTGGGCTCGTGCATGTCGCCGGAAGCTGGCTGACCTTTCTCGACCGGCTTCCGCGGAGCCGCTGGCTGTCCTTTGCCGGCGGGACGAGCGTTGCCTATGTGTTCGTGCACCTGCTTCCGGAACTCTCTCACTTCCAGCGGGAAGTGTCCGAGACCCTGGACCCGTCCGTCCTGCCGACGGTCGATTTGCACGTCTGGCTCATGGCGCTACTCGGTCTCGCTGCCTTCTACAGCGTGGAACAGGCGATCCGAGCCCGCCAAGCGAAAACAGAAGGGAAACCGGGTGCGGCAACATTCTGGCTGCATCTCGGCATCTTTGCGCTGTACAACACCAACATCGGATATCTGCTCGTCGAAAGCGAGGAGCGCGGCCTGTCCGAGCTTCTTCTGTACGGTCTTACCATGGCCCTGCATCTGCTAGTGGTCGATGCCGCTCTTCGCGCAGATCATGGCCATCTCTACCGCGTCCGGGGCCGCTGGCTGCTTGCCGTCGCGCCGCTCGCCGGAGCTCTCTTCGGTAGCGTCTACGCGGTCGGTGACCTCTTCATCGTCGCGCTCGTCGCCTTCCTCGGTGGCAGCGTCATTCTGAATGTTCTGAAGGAAGAGCTGCCAGAGGAACGTGAATCCAGCTGGCCCGCCTTCGCCGCCGGTATTGCAGGCTATACGGGGCTGCTGCTCGCGGCGGCGTAAACGCCGGAGCATCCCTAAAATTAGTCATTCCTGCAAAGGCAGGAATCCAGGCTGTGACAATGGCAGCGAGCTCGACCGTTCAAGCATGGATCCCCGCCTGCGCAGGGACAGCCAACCGGTTCGACGGACGTAAAAAACGCAGCCCTGACCGTGCAAACCGTCATCCTGAACTCGTTTCAGGACCCAGTGACCGATGCGTCGCTGACGAATGGATCCTGAAACAAGTTCAGGAAGACGAAACTTGCGACGAGAGCACCCGTACGCACTGCTGCTCTCGCCCGTTCACCGCTGCTAGGCCGCCAGTCCCAGATACCCCAGCTGTCCCGCCTTGAAGATCGTCTGGCTGCGGTTGACCGCGTCCAGCTTTTCACCGGCATTCTGGATGTGAAAGCGCACCGTCGCGTGACTGCGCGACAGGATCATGCTGATTTCCTTGTCGGTCTTCCCAATCGCGGCCCAACGCAGGCATTCGACCTCGCGCTTCGTCAGCTGACAGTCGGCGGGTAGCCACTGCCGCTTCCGCATGACCTTCGCATAGCCGGCGATGAAGCGATGTGCGTACACGCTCAGCTCATCGGAATGCGCCTCGAATTCGGCAGACAGGTCTCCGACTTCGCTGTCATAGGGTCCGGCAAAGACCGCGCCAATCTGCCCGAACGGCAAGTGGATCGGCAGAACCATGGACGCCTTGCACCGCGCCCGCTTCTCGAAATTGTTCAGATCGATGCTGTCGAGATACGGATTGGGCTGTCCGGTCCGGAAGCCCTCGCTGTTCACCCAGAAGGGTTCGCTTTCATAGCGGCACGCCCGGTGCAGCGGAGAATGCAGCGCAATCCGGCTCTCTTCCCAGACCCGCTCTTCCTCCTCGGGAATCCCGAAGACGTTCAGCGCCAGGATTTCGCCATCCGCATCCACCATCGGCGCTTTCGACGCGATGTTTGCGGTTGGCACCACCGCCCATTGTTTCAGCCGGTCGTTGAAGACACTTTTCAGCGCCTCTGCAGCGGCCCGGATGTCGTCAGCGGAACGAACCGACACATCCTGGATGATCGCCTTTTCTGCGAGCACGCCTTACCTCCCAAGTTATTTCAAAAATGCCGATTCTCGGCTCATTGTTTTGTGAGGCATTAGGCATGAGCAACGCTCAAAAGCAAGAAAGCATAGCTGCGCGGGCACAAGGCGGGGCTTGTCAGGGAATCCGCAGGGCTGCATTCGTACCCGGATCTGGATTGAGAGAGCCATTCCGCTATGACACGTTCGCGCTTAACCGTTTTTGCCGCCGCGATTTTGATGCTGTCCTCCTGTACAGGCATCAGTCCACCCCCCCCGGTTGAGACGGCGGACGCACCGCCCTCTCAAGCCGCCAAGGTTGCAGAAGCGTCCGGCGCAAACACCGCTGAGCGGGACGGCGACGGATTCGACGAAGAGCGCATCCTGCGAGAGGCTGAAAGTACGCTCGGCGAAGGGGCTGAGGGCCTCGCAAAGATGATCGAGGACATCTTCCGGGAACGCGGACGGCCCAGCGCCTACATCGTCGGCAACGAGGGCTCAGGCGCGATTGCGGTCGGTCTCCGCTACGGCGCTGGGCGTCTATACCATGCCGTTGAGGGCAATCAGGAGGCGTACTGGACCGGACCTTCGGTCGGCTTCGACGTCGGCGGTGATGCCAACAAGGTCTTCGCGCTCGTCTACAACCTCTACGATACGGAGGAGCTTTATCGGCGCTACCCCTCCGTTGAAGGGAAGGCCTATCTGATCGGGGGTGTTACGGCGAACTATCTACAGCGCGGTGACGTCGTGATCGTCCCGATCCGCGTCGGCGCCGGTTGGCGCATCGGCGCGAATGTCGGCTATCTCAAATTTACGAAAGACCGGTCGATCCTACCTTTCTAGCTTATCCCGTGAGGGGTCGGATCCGACGAAGCCGTCGGTTCCTTCCTAGCTCGCCACGTCCAGGTAGCGTTCCATCAGTGCCGCCGTGCGCTCCGTCAGCGCAATGAAACTGCGCCGTCCGTCACCGGGATCGGGCTGCCGTTCCAGCAGTCCCGCATCGCCAAGGGCCTTGATCCAGCGCAGTGCGGTCGTCGTGGGCACGTTCGCGGCGATACACAGGGAGGATACCGACACCTTCGTCCCTTCATGCCGGGCGGCGGCCAGGTCGAGCAGGATATCCCACGCCGGATCGGCAAACAGGTCGGATGGGAAAAAGTCCGCGCGCAGGCGTCGTTGCCGGATCAGGTCGCGGATCAGCGCTGCGCTTTCCGAACTGGATCGCTCCCGCGGCGGTTCGGCACCATTGCTGCCGCGGGCCATCATGTAGTCAAGCGCGCTGGCAATCTTCTCGACCTGGTCTTTCAGGTCGCCGAGTTCCTCGGTGCCGAACGGCGCCCGCTCTTCAAAGGCAAGATCGCGGCTCTGAGGTAGACTGAGCGAATTCACGAAATCCTCCCGATCTGTCGGCCAATATAGAAACCGAGCGCCCTTGATATCGAGAAGCACCGTTCCAGAATCGATACAATCTTCATCCAGAATGAAGACAAGGCGCGACCCATCCTGGTGACCGACTGCGCTGAGCCGCGTCGTTAGCGCTTCGATCCCGATGTATCCGACATCCAGTGCGAGTACATCCGCATCGGCTGCGGATGGCAGATCGCGTCGGCCGGATAGCCAATTATCGAAGGCTCGAACCGAGACGTCAGCCATGCTCGCCCAGTTCCGGGCCGTGGCCGCGCGGTCCGGCGTCATGATCAGGCCGAGTTGCGTATGATTGGCGTAAACCATGCTGTTGTCGGTCATCAGCCAGTCTTCCCCTTTCCGAACCAACGTAGCGGGCAGCCTTCACCCCCCGCATAGATGGTCCCATTTCGGATGAAATAGCGTACGAGGCAGGCACGGCAAGCCGTCCAAGGTTCATCTGGCAAGGGGCCGCGCGGACATGCAGACCGGAAAGGGCGCTGGCTGGGGTGGCAGGATTCGAACCTGCGCATGCCGGTACCAAAAACCGGTGCCTTACCGCTTGGCTACACCCCAATCGCACCCTGGCCCAAGGGCCGGACGGCGCGGATTTAGCGCGCGCACCGCCCTTTTCCAACCCGCGGCAACACGACCTTCTCGCCAATCCGCTTGCGACAGCGCCCGGTCCTGCTATCCCCCGCGCCGTAGCGGACTTCGGCAGGACCAATATGGCGATTCTCGTAACCGGCGGCGCGGGCTTCATTGGCTTTCACCTCAGCCGTCGACTGATGGCGCGCGGCGACCGGGTGATCGGGCTCGACAATCTGAACGACTATTATTCGGTCCAGCTGAAGAAGGACCGCGTGGCCGCCCTGCAATCAGAGTTCGGCGGCAGGTACCCCTTCGTCCACGCCGATTTTTCCGATGAGACCGCCCTCACCGATGGGCTGGCCCCGTACAAGATCGACCGCATCGTCCATCTCGGGGCGCAAGCCGGTGTCCGCTACTCCCTCACTCATCCACGCGCGTACATCCACGCCAACGTCATGGGCCATCTCAACATCCTCGAATATGCCCGCCATTCAGAAAGCGTCGACAACGTCGTCTACGCCTCCTCCTCCTCGGTTTACGGCGGCAATACGAAGCTCCCCTTCTCCGTGGACGACCGGGTCGATCACCCCATTTCGCTCTATGCCGCCACGAAGAAGGCGGACGAACTGATGAGCGAGACCTACGCCCATCTCTACCGCCTGCCGCAAACCGGCCTCCGCTTCTTCACGGTATATGGTCCCTGGGGCCGTCCCGACATGGCTATGTCGCTGTTCACAAAAGCCATTCTCGCCGGCGAGCCCATCGACGTGTTCGGGGAGGGCGACATGCGCCGCGACTTCACCTTCGTAGACGACATCGTCTCAGGCGTCGTTGCCTGCCTCGACAACCCGCCTCCCGATGATGGGGTGGAAAAGGCGGGCGGTTCAAAGGGCCCCCACCGCCTCTACAATATCGGCAATAACCAGTCCGAAGACCTCTCCCGCATGATTGCCCTCCTTGAGGACGCCGTCGGCAAACCCGCCGTCCGTAACCTCATGCCGATGCAGCCGGGTGACGTCCGCGCCACCTATGCCGACATCGACGCCATCCAGAACGATCTCGGCTACAAACCCACCACGCCCATCGACGTCGGCATTCCGCGCTTCGTCGAGTGGTACCGGGACTATCACGGCCTCTCATGAGATATCTGATCTGGAACCTGTTCGGCCCGCAGGTGTGGCCGTTCTGGCTATTCCTGATTGGTACGCTGTGCCTGTTTGTCGGGCGCCCGAAGCTCGCGAAGCCCAGCTTGGCGCTCGGTACGGCCACCTTTTTACTGTTCGGCCTGACGCCGCTGCCCGGCCTTTTGATGAACATGTTGGAGGACGACTATCCGCGTCTCACGGCAAATGACGTTGAACCCGATCACATCCTTGTCCTAGGCGGCGGAGAAGCGATTGCCGCCACCGCGCGCGCTGGCACGCTCGAAATCAACGCTCATGGCGACCGCATCCTGCGCGGCGTCGATCTGGCAGACGCGCACCCCGACGCTCAGCTCTGGATTGCAGGCTATGGCCGCTACGCCGATTTCCCGAACGAGGTCGCCGCCACCGCCGCCTTCTGGCAGCGCGCGGGCATCGCGGCAGGCCGTATCGGCCGCATAGAGGACACTGGCGATACCTGCGAAAATCTTCACGGATTCGCGGCCGAGGAGACCGAGGGCACCACGCTTCTCGTGACGTCCGCTTTCCATATGCGCCGCAGCATGGCCTGCGCCGCTGCTGCGGGAATCGAAGTCACGCCCTACACTGTAGACTACCGGACCGGCACAGACGTCCGCTGGCCCCTCAACCCCATTGCCAACCTGGAGACGCTGGGCCTCGCGACTCATGAGTATCTAGGTTTGGTCTACTATAGGCTTACGGGCCGTATCTGACTCGCACGCAGGACCCGCGAGAAGCCAGGCCCCCATCCCGTCATCCCGCCCGCTACAGCTGCCAGCGCGCCGTCTCGCCGAAGTCCTGATCACGCCAGACGCCCTTCAGGTCGGCAACAAGCCCGCCGTCCCGCACCAGCGCCTGCACCGCCGCCACATCCATATCGACATAGGCCTGATGCGGCACGGCCAGCACGACCGCGTCATAGGTGCGCCCTGCATCCAGCGCGCCGGTTTCCAGCGTCAGGCCATATTCGTCCTGCGCCTCGTCGGGGTCCGCCATCGGATCGTGCACCGTCACCTCGTGGCCCAGCCACTTCAGCCGGTCGATCACATCGACAACTTTGGAATTCCTGAGGTCTGGCACATGCTCCTTGAACGTCAGGCCCAATACCAGCACATCGCTCGCCCGCCGCAGGTGATCGTGCACTCGGTCGGCGACAAAGCCGCCCATACCGTCGTTGATCGAGCGGCCGGCCAGCACCACGCGCGGCAGGTGCCCCAGCTGCTGCGCCTTGTAGCTGAGGTAATAGGGATCGACGCCAATGCAGTGACCCCCGACAAGCCCCGGCGAAAACGGCAGGAAATTCCACTTCGTCCGCGCCGCATCCAGTACGTCGTAAACCGACAGACCGTCCTTGTTAAAGATCTGCGCGATCTCGTTCATGAAGGCGATGTTGATGTCGCGCTGGGCGTTCTCGATGACCTTGGCCGCTTCGGCGGCCTTTATCGACGCCGCTTCGAAGGTGCCGCCGCTCGTGACCTTCCCGTAAAGCGCGCTCATCGCCGCCGTGACATCGTCATTCTCGCCGGCAACGACGCGCGTGATCTTGTCGACCGTATGCACCTTGTCGCCGGGATTGATCCGTTCCGGCGAATAGCCCAGCAGGAAATGCTCGCCGCGCTTCAGGCCACTGACCTCCTCGATCAAAGGGCCGCAGATATCCTCGGTGACGCCCGGATAAACCGTGCTTTCGTAGATAATGATCGGCGCGGTTTCGCGCGCCTTCAGAACGCTCGCGATGGCCCGGGTTGCCCCGCGAACCGGGCTCAGGTCGGGCTGGTTCGCCTTGTCTACCGGCGTCGGCACCGTGACGATGAAGATGTCCGCATCCGCCGCATCGGCGATATCGGTCGAATAGCGCAGCGTGCTCGCCTGTAGCTTGTCGTCCTCGATCTCATGCGTGCTGTCATGCCCGCCTTCCAACTCGCGAACGCGCTCGGCCTTGATGTCCACACCAATCGTAGCGAATGACTTCGCCAGCGCGACCGCCAGCGGCAGACCGACATAGCCAAGTCCGATCACCGCTACTTTCGTGTTTTCGTCAATCTGCATGGAATTTCCGCTTGGTAGAGGGTTCGGCTTAGGTGCCGTCTCAAACGTTTGGCAGGCGACCGTTGACGAGATCCAGATAGTCTTTCCGCAGGTCGAGGACCGTCTGACCGACCTCGAAAGACCATGGCCCGATTTCGGAAACCGGCGTTACCTCGGCGGCGGTGCCGGTCAGGAAACACTGCTCGAAACCGGCCAGTTCCTCCGGCCAGATTGCCCGCTCGTTGATCGTCAGACCGCGCCGCTCCGCCAGCCCCATCACGGTTCGCCGCGTGATGCCGTCCAGAAAGCAGTCTGGCGTCGGCGTGTGCAGCACGTCGCCCTGCTTGAAGAAGATGTTCGCGCCCGTCGCCTCGGCTACCTGCCCGCGCCAGTCAAGCATCAGCGCGTCGCCATAGCCTTTGTCTGCTGCGGCATGCTTCGCCATGGTGCAGATCATGTACAGGCCGGTCGCCTTGGCGTCGGTGGGTGCCGTATAGGGCGCTGGTCGGCGCCATTTGGAGATATCGAGGCGCAGGCCCTTCCTGATGGCCTCTTCCCCGAAATAGGCACCCCATTCCCAAACGGCGATGGCAAGATGCGGCTTCGTCTTCTGCGCCGCGACGCCCATCTGCTCGCTGCCGCGCCAGGCGATCGGGCGCTGGTAGCAATCGCGCAGGCCATTTTTCGCCATGACATCGCGGCAAGCCTGATCGATCTCCTCGCGGGACCAAGGAATATCGAAACCAAGGATACGAGCCGAGTTCTTCAGCCGTTCATTATGCTCCGACAGCCTGAAAATCTGGCCATTATAGCCGCGCTGCCCCTCGAACACCGCCGAGGCGTAATGCATCGCATGCGTCAAAATGTGTACGTTCGCCTCGCGCCACGGAACGAGTTCGCCGTCGAACCAGATCCAGCCATCGCGGTCATCGTAAGTCGGCTCGGGAAGCGGCGTTGTCGCGGCGGCGCTCATCGGTTCTCGGTACTCCTGAAAGGCGTGGAAACATTCGCATCGCTGACGCGCGCTTCTAGTGCCGTTTCCTTGCCGAAAAGGAAAGGCGCTGGCAATGGAAGGGCAACATGACTGTCCTTCCTCCCGCCTCACCGCCCCCGGCCTCCCCGCAATTCCTGCGCGAGGACGAGGTGCGCCGCGGCATTGAGTTGATTTACTTCGGCTATACCGAGCTGATCGCCGCCGCCGACGACCTCCTCGCCGATTCGCCATTCGGCCGCGCGCATCACCGTGCGCTCTACTTCATCGCGCGCCGTCCCGGCCTTCCCGTCGGCGAGCTTCTCCAGCTCCTTCGCATCACGAAACAATCGCTCAGCCGCGTCATCAATGAATTGAAGGCAGAGGGCCTCGTGACCGTCAGCCCCGGCCAGCGCGACCGCCGCCAGCGCCTCCTGACCCTCACCGCAAAGGGCGCGGCGCTCGAGCAACGCCTATTCGCGGCGCTTCAGGACCGCATGACCAACGCCTATTCGGAGGCCGGGCAGGATTCGGTCAGCGGCTACTGGAACGTCCTCGCCGCCCTGCTACCCCCCGAACGCCGCGCCCTCGCGCTTCGCCGGACCTAGGTTTCGCTCGCCAGCTCCCGGCTCCGCGCCGCCGCCGCCCGCACCGCATTCCTGACGAGCGCCGGCAGCCCCGGATCCTCGTCAAGCGCCTCCAGTCCCGCCTGCGTCGTACCGTTCGGCGATGTTACCGCCCGCCTCAGGTCCGCCGCCGAGCGCTCGTCACTTTCCATCAGCGCGCCGGCCCCCGACACCGTTGCCTCGGCCAGCGTCCGAGCCAGGTCTTCTGGCAGGCCGGCCGCTTCGCCCGCCGCCGCGAGCGCCTCGGTCATGCGAAATACATAGGCCGGTCCCGAGCCCGACAGCGCCGTCAGCGCATCGAACTGCGCTTCTTCCTCCAGCCAGACCACCACACCCGTCGGCGCAAACAGCGCCTCCAGCCGTGACCGCAGTTCCGCTTCAAGATTACTACCGAACAGCCCCGTCGCGCCCTTCCCGACCGCCACCGGCGTATTCGGCATCGCGCGTATTACCGTCATCCCCGGTACGCGCTCGGAAAGGCTGGAAATTGTCGTCCCGGCCAGCACCGAAACCAGCGCCGCCGCGCCGCGCACCGCCTCCGGCAGCTCCGCCAGTGCATCCCCCGCCAGATGCGGCTTCACCGCCAGTACAACAAGGTCCGGCACCGCGTCCCCGACCGCCGCGAAGTCCGCCACCAGCGCAACGCCGTCCGGCACGTCAGGCGCACCGGGATCGATCACGACGATCCTGTCAGCCACACCGGAACCGGCCCAGCGCGACAGAAGCGCACCGCCCATGTTTCCGGCTCCGATCAGCCAGAGTGTTCCGATTTTGTTCTGCATAGCACCGGCGCTCTAACGAACCGGCAAAGTCGGTTCAACCTGCTCATTCGGCGCGTCGCTTTGGCGTGTAGCGCGCCTTCTACTTACGCTGCCATCGCCGCTCGCTCGCCAGGCCACTGCTTCCACAGCGCCTTCGCCCGCGCCGCAACCGTCTGCGCCTGCGCTTCCTTCACCGGACCATAGCCGCGCACATCCAGCGGCAGCGCCGCTAGCTTTACCGCCAGCTCATAATTGTCCGGCGTCAGTTCGGCGACCAGGCGGTCCAGCTCCGCCTCGTACATCTTAATCGCTGCCCGTTCCGCGCGCCGTTCCTCAGTTCGCCCAAAGATATCGAACGTCCCGCCGCGCAGGCCCTTCAGCTTAGCGATCAGCCTGAACGCCGGCATCAGCAACTTCGATGACACGGCATATTTCTTCGGCCGCCCGGTGCGTTCGTCCTTGCCAGCGAACAGCGGCGGCGAAACCTGGATCTTCCAGTCGAAGTCACCGTCGAACTGTTCCGCCATCTGCGCCTTGAACCGGCCATCGGTGTAAAGGCGCGCGACCTCATATTCGTCCTTGTACGCCATCAGCTTATAGAGCGCCCGCGCCGCTGTTTCGGTCAGCTTGGTCTGCCCTGGCACTGCCCCGTCCTCGCCCGCGCGCACCGCGTCGATCTTCGCCTGATAGCGCGCGGCATAAGCGGCATTCTGATAGGCGGTCAGGTCCGCGACGCGCCGCTGGATCAGTTCGTCCAGCGTTTCGGAAATCGGTTCGGGCGGCTGTCCCTTGGCGTCATCCACCATCTGCTGGACCGTGTCGCGATCATGCGCGAGCAGGCGGCCCAGCGCGAACGCCTTGCGGTTGAAGTCGATCGCCACGCCGTTCAGCTCAATCGCCTTGTCGATGGACGTATGGCTCAGAGGAATATGCCCCAGCTGCCAGGCATAGCCCAGCATCAGCATGTTCGTGCCGATGGCATCGCCCAGCAGCGCAATCGCCACTGTATCGGCCGCCACAAAGCTCGTGGCATTGGGGTTCGCAGCATCGCGGATGCGCTTTTCCACCTGACGGGACCGGAAATCGAGATCGCGGTCGCGCACGAAGTCGCTGACGGGCGCGATGTCTGCATTGGCAACGACCGCCGTCCGGTCGCGCGCCATCAGGTTCTGACCGGCCTTGTCCGCGGCAACAACCGCGTCGAACGCCAGTACGAGGTCCGCGCCGCCCGCGATGATGCGCGGGCTGAGCAGGCCGTCGTCAGTCTCGGCCAGCCTTACGTGCGAGAAAACCGCGCCGCCCTTCTGCGCAAGGCCCGCCATATCAGCGGTTGTCGAGCTCTTACCCTCCACATGCGCGGCAACACCCAGAATGGCGGAGATGGTCAGCACGCCCGTGCCGCCAATACCCGTTACGAACACATTGTAGCCGTCGGACGGGGAAGCAATCTCCGGCTCCGGCACGGCAGACAGGTCGACGTCCACCGCCTTCTGCTTCTTGATCGACGCGCCCGACACTTCGACGAAGCTGGGGCAGAAGCCTTTCAGGCAGCTATAGTCCTTGTTGCAGGTGGACTGGTTGATCCTGCGCTTTCGGCCGAACTCGGTCTCCTGCGGCTCGACCGACATGCAGTTGGACTGCACGGAACAGTCACCGCAGCCTTCACAGACCGCCGTGTTGATGAACACACGTCTGTTTGGGTCGACCATCTTGCCGCGCTTGCGCCGACGGCGCTTTTCCGCCGCGCAGGTCTGGTCATAGATGATGACCGTCGTCCCGCCCATCTCGCGAAACTCGTTCTGGATTTTCGGCAGGTGGTCTCGGTCCTTCAGTTCCACGCCGCCGGGCATTGATACATTGTCGTACCGGCTCAGATCCTCGGTCAGGACCACGGCCTTGGTCACGCCCTCGGCCACCATCTGCGCGGCGATCTGCTGCGGCGTCTGCTGATTCTCGGCGGGCTGGCCGCCCGTCATCGCGACGGCATCGTTGAACAGGATCTTGTAGGTAATGTTCACGCCGCTCGCGACGGCCTGCCGGATCGCCAGAATGCCGGAGTGGTTATAGGTGCCGTCGCCCAGATTGGCGAAGACGTGATCCTCGTCCACGAACGGCGCTTCGCCGACCCAGGTCACGCCTTCGCCGCCCATCTGCGTGAAGGTCTCGGTTTCCCGGTCCATCCACAGCGCCATGATATGACAGCCGATCCCGGCAAGCGCGCGGGAGCCTTCCGGCACCTTTGTCGAGGAATTGTGCGGACAGCCCGAACAGAAATAGGGCGCGCGCGTGATCGGCGCCTTGTAGCTTTCGTTCGCCTTCGCTCTGTCAGCAAAAAACGCGAGCCGGTTCCGCAGCTCTTCCGTGTCGTGATAGGGACGCAGCCGCTGCGCGATCACATGCGCGATCATGCCGGGCGACAGCTCGTTGTCGGGGTTCAGCAGGAACTCGTCATCCTCATGCGCCTCGGTCTTCCCGACGACACGCGGACGCACGCTGTCCTTCCAGTTATACAGCTGCCAGCGCAGTTGATACTCGATGAACTCGCGCTTCTCCTCGATGACGAGGACTTCTTCGAGGCCCTCGCAAAAGTCCCGTATGCCGTCCGGCTCCAGCGGCCAGGGCATCCCGACCTTGTAGATTCGCAAGCCGATGTCCGCTGCCATCGCCTCGGTGATGCCTAGTTCGTCCAGCGCCTCCATCGTGTCAGCATAGGCCTTGCCGGTCGTAATGATGCCGATGCGCGGGCGCGGCGTGTCCCAGATCACCCGGTCGATCCCGTTCGCCTTGGCAAATGCCATCGCGGCGAAGCCCTTGTACCGCTGCAGCCGCGTATCCTCCTCACGCCACACATCGTTCGGGCGGATGGAGAGGCCCCCCTCGGGCATGTCGAAGTCCGGGATGATGATCTGGCGGTTCTCGCGCGCGAGGTCGATCGTCGCGGACGTTTCGACTGTATCTGCTGTTGCCTTAAAGCCTGTCCATGTTCCGGCAAACCGGCTCATAGCGATCCCAAGAAGACCGTATTCCACATACTCCTCAACGCTCGCCGGATACAGGAACGGCACAAACGCGGCCTGGAAATTATGGTCCGACTGGTGCGGCAGCGTCGATGACTTCGCGCCGTGATCGTCACCGACGATGGCCAGCACACCTCCATGCTTCGAAGAGCCTGCGGCATTGGCGTGCTTCATGACGTCCATCGCGCGGTCGAGGCCCGGTCCCTTGCCGTACCAGATGCCGAACACACCGTCATATCTCTTGCGCGGGTTCATGCCGACCAGCTGGGAGCCCCAGACTGCCGTCGCGCCCAGTTCTTCGTTGACGCCCGGCTCGAACACGATGTCCTGCTCGGCCAGCATCTTCTTCGCGCGCCACAACTCCTGATCGTACCCGCCAAGGGGTGATCCGCGATATCCGGAAATGAACGCGGCTGTATTGAGCCCTGCGGCCGTATCGCGCCATTTCTGGACCAGCGGCAGGCGAACCAGCGCCTGCAACCCGCTCATGAACACACGGCCCTCGCGCAGGTCGTATTTATCGCTCAGCGATATCTGGTTCAGGCTGGTCTTTGCTGCGGTGGCCATGGTTCGTTCACTCCCAATCTTGGGTCAGCTATACTGCCCTTTTGCCCCCGCCGCAATTTTCTTTCACTCGCGAGACATATCCACGCTGCCGCCCGGCATCTGAACTGTGAGTGCGACCAAGCCTTCGGTCAGCCGGATCTGGCACGCCAGCCGCGACTCCCGTGTCGCGCCGTAAGCGAAGTCCAGAAGGTCTTCCTCCTCCTCGGACGGTGGCGGCAACGGCTCGCCTTCCACGGCCTTGATCAGCACGTGACAGGTCGAACAGGCCATCTGCCCCTCGCAGGTTCCCTCCAACGGCTGCCTCTCATTCTGCGCGATTTCGAGCAGCGCCGGTCCACGCTCGGCAACGACCACCCGGTCAACGTCGCCGCCTGCATTCAAGAAGGTAATCTTCGTCAAGCCGCCATCCGCCTCTGCTCTGCAACAGCCTCGCAGATCATATCTGCGGCCGCATCAATATCTTCAGTCGTCGTCTGTCGCCCCCAGCCCATGCGAAGCGTCGCGCGCGCCAGATTATCCGGCACACCCAGAGCCTCCAGCACGTGGCTCCGCCGACCCGCCGCGCTGGCACAGGCCGCACCGGATGATACCGAGAGCCGCCGCAGGTCAGCAATCAGGCGCGCACCGTCGATCCCGGGAAAACTCACATTCAGGTTCCCACGCCAGCGCTCCGCCACGCTGCCATTGACGATATGACCTTCGGTCAGTGCCGACAGCATCCGCGCCCACAGACGCTCGACGTGCGCGCGGTCGCTATCCATCCGCTCAGCGGCGAGTTCCGCCGCTTTCCCAAGGCCCGCCACAAGGGCAGGTGCCAAGGTTCCCGAACGAAGACCGCCGCCCTCCTGTCCGCCGCCATGAAGCTGCGGTGCCAAGGCGGTACCGGGTCTCACGAGCAGCGCCCCGATCCCCTTCGGCCCGTAAATTTTGTGCCCGGAAACGCTTAGCAGATCGATGCCCAGTGCATCGACGTCCAGCGGTACCTTGCCAAAGGCCTGCGCCGCATCGGTGTGAAACAGCGCCCCCGCAGCCTTCGCCAGTCGCCCCACATCCGATAGCGGCTGCATCACACCGATCTCATTGTTGATTGCCATCACGGATACCAGCGCCACATCCTCATTCAGCGCTGTTTCCAGATCGTCGAGCGAGAGAAGCCCATCCGCCTGAACGGGCAAGATTGTCGCCGAATACCCCCGCGCTTCCATCGCCCGCACACTTTCCAGCACGCAGCTATGCTCGGTCTCCAGCGTGACCACCCGCCGCCGCCCATCCGGTGCCGCCTCCAGCGCACCTTTTACCGCCAGGTTGTTCGCCTCCGTCGCGCCGGAGGTGAACACCACCCAGTCCTCGTCCGCACCCACCAGCGCCGCCACATCGCGCCGCGCCTTGTCGATGCCCGCTGCCGCCGTCCAGCCATGCCGGTGCTCGGAGTGCGGATTGCCGAACCGTTCCTCCCAATAGGGCTGCATCGCTTTCGCAACCGAGGGGTCCAGTGGCGTTGTCGCCTGATAGTCGAGATAGATGCTCATGCCGCCCGCCGCCGTTCCGCAAGCGCATGCCAAGCCTCGATAAACCGCTCGATACCCTCGTCGGTCGTGGTCCAGCCCGTGCTGACCCGGATGGCCTCACGGGCCGCCTCTGCGCCAACGCCCATGGCGCTGAGCACATGCGACGCGCCAACCTTGCCCGAGCTACAGGCCGCCCCGCTCGACACGCTGAACCCGGCCAGATCGAACTGCATCAGCTGTGACGATGCCGCGATCCCCGGCATCCGTACCATCGTCGTATTCGCCAGACGCGGCGCCGGTTTTCCGAAAACCTTGCCCCCACCATCGATCAGCGCCGCTTCCATCCGCGCCTGACGCGCCGCCGCATCGCTGAGCCACTTCCGATCAGCCGCCGTCACCGCAGCCGCCATCCCGCAAATCGCCGGCAGGTTCTCCGTCCCGCCGCGCAGTCCGCGCTCCTGTCCGCCGCCCTTCTGCACCGCAGACAGCCGTTCGGCGCAGCGCACGGCCAGCAGACCTACGCCCGGCGGCCCGCCCAGCTTGTGCCCGCTCACAACGACCATATCCGCGGGCGGAAGCGGCAATTTCCCTGCCGACTGCACGCAGTCCGAGAGCGTCAGGCCCCCGGCGTCCCGCACAATGTCGGCAATTCGCCCAACCGGCTGAATGACGCCCGTTTCATTGTTCGCATGCATCACCGCGACCAGCGCGGACCCGCCATCGCGAAGCGCGCGGCGCAGATGATCCTCATCGATCAGGCCGTCAGCCCCGACCGGCAGCCGCTCTGCGTCCGGCACGGCTTCCAGCACCGCCGAATGCTCTGCCGCGCTCACCAGCACCCGCATGCCTTCCAGCCCGCGCAGCGCGAGTGCCAGCGCTTCCGTCCCGCCGCTCGTAAACACGAGCTGCGCGCCAATCAGGCCCAGCGCGGTAGCAATTTCGTCCCGCGCATCCTCCAGCCGCCCCTTGGCCGCCCGTCCCTCCGCATAGACCGAGGACGGGTTTGCCCAGCGTTCCATCTCACGCGTCACCGCCGCCTGCGCCTCCGCCCGCATCGGCGCGGTCGCGTTCCAGTCGAGATAAACACGGCGGTCTGCAGCCGCCTCGGCAGAAGTGTTGAGCATCGACATCGCGGCCCTATATAGGCGCACGCCTTACCGAGCGCGACTCCTCCCAGCCTGCGCCCGGTCCCGCCTGAACGATCAGCCAAGACTGGCCTCCGCTTATGCCTGAAGTCATTATTCCCGGTCCTGAGGGCCGCCTTGAGGGTCGCTATTCACCCGGCAAGGCGCCCCGTGTTCCTATCGGCATCGTTCTCCACCCGCACCCGCAGTCGGGCGGTACGATGAACGAGGGTATCACGCTCGCCATGTACAACGGGTTCGTACGGCGCGGCTTTGCCACGCTTCGCTTCAACTTTCGCGGGGTCGGCCGCAGTCAGGGCGAGTTCGACAATGGTATCGGCGAACTCTCCGACGCGGCAAGTGCGCTCGACTGGGTGCAGCAGTTCAACCCCGAAGCGCCCTTCACCTTCGTGGCAGGCTTCTCTTTCGGCGCGCTGATCGGCATGCAACTCCTGATGCGGAGGCCAGAAATTCGCGGTTTCATTTCCGTCGCGCCGCCCGCGAACCTTTACGATTTCGGCTTTCTGGCACCCTGCCCGTCGTCGGGTATTATCATTAACGGCCTCGGCGATGACATCGTCACACCCGTCGGCGTGCAGAAGCTGGTCGACAAGCTGAAAACCCAGAAGCACATCACGATCGAGCACCAGACGATCGAGGGCGCGAATCACTTCTTTGAGAAGGAGCGTGACGATCTGATGCGCCGCATCGACGCCTATGTGGACATGCGCCTCGGCAGCGACCTTATCTACTGACTGTCAACTGGCCGGGTGCAGCCGCCCGCCAATCACCGGCTGATCCGGCCCGCTGATCTCCGGATAGCTGGTGGGCAGGCCCTTCAGGTGCCGCACCGCGAACCACGCGAAGCCCTCCGCCTCCATCGCGTCCCCGCGCCATCCCGCCGTCTCGACAGGCTCTGCCACAAGGCTGGTCCGCTCGGCGACCTGCCGCATCAGTTCGGGGTTATGACGCCCGCCGCCCGTCACCAGCAGGCGCCGTGGCTTACGCTCTACCAGGCGCAAACCAAGCCGCACCGTTTCCGCCGTGAACGCGGTTAGCGTTGCCGCGCCATCCGCTGCGGTCAAACCCCGCACCGCGGCAATCGAGAAATCGTCCCGGTCGAGCGACTTTGGCGGCGGCGCATCGAACCAGTCGAGGTCCAGCATGCTCGCCAGCACATCCTCGCGAACCCGCCCGGCCGCTGCCAGCGCGCCGCCCTCGTCATAGGAGCGGCCCGTTGTCTCTCGCACCCAGTCGTCGATGAGCGCGTTGCCTGGCCCGGTGTCGAAGCCAAGCACAGCGTTACTATCGCCCAGCACCGTGAGATTCCCCACCCCGCCCAGGTTCAGTACGCTCAGCGGCCGGTCCATGCCCGCCGCCAGCGCCCGGTGATAGGCAGGGAGCAGCGGCGCGCCCTCGCCCCCGGCTTCGACATCCGCCGAGCGGAAATCATCGACAACCTTTGTGCGGGTCAGCCGGGCCAGGAGCGCGCCATCGCCGATCTGCCAGGTCCACCCCTCCTGCGGCCGGTGAAGGACCGTGTGTCCATGAAACCCGATGACGTCCGCGCCGGACCCTAGCGCGCCCACCGCCTCGGCGTGTAGCATCGTCAGGCGCCGGGCCGCCGCCGCAATCGTCTCGTCAGGTCCAGGCTTTCCCAGCTCTGCTGCCCGCGCAGCCGCTGCTCGGATCAGCGTCCGATCCTCTTCGCTATAGCTGACGCTATGGAACCCAAGAGGACGCACCAGCTCCTCGCCGTCCGTCTCGATCAGCGCGGCATCGATGCCGTCCATGCTCGTTCCAGACATCAGGCCGATGGCGCGATAGACGCGGCTACTCATGCGGAAACCCTCATGCTAAGCGCCGCCGCGCCATGACAGAGTACAAGTCCGATCTCCTCCGCACGCTCGACGAACGCGGCTATATCCACCAGCTGACCGATGCCGAGGGGCTCGACCAGCGCTTCTCAGAAAACACTGTTTCCGGATATATTGGCTTTGATGCAACCGGACCCTCGCTGCACGTCGGCAGCCTGGTTCAGATCATGATGCTGCGGCGGCTACAGCAGCATGGTCACAAGCCGATCGTGCTGATGGGCGGGGGCACCACGCGGATCGGCGATCCCAGCGGCAAGGACGAGACGCGGCGCCTCCTTGACGACGACGGCATCGCGGCGAACATCGCCAGCATCCAGACCGCGTTCGAGAAGTTCCTGACCTTCGGCGATGGCCCGACCGATGCGGTGATGGTGAACAATGCCGACTGGCTGGACGGGCTGGGGTATATCGAGTTCTTAAGGGAGGTCGGTCAGCACTATACAATCAACCGTATGCTGACGTTTGACAGTGTGAAGCTGCGCCTGGAACGGGAGCAGCCGCTGACGTTTCTTGAGTTTAACTACATGATTTTGCAGGGATATGACTTCCTCGAGCTTTACCGCCAACGGGACTGCGAGCTGCAGATCGGCGGGCGCGAGCAATGGGGCAATATCGTCGGCGGCATGGAACTGGTGCGGCGCATTGCGGGCGGGCAGGCTTACGGCCTGACGACACCGCTCATCACGACCGCCGACGGCAAGAAGATGGGCAAGACCGAGGCTGGTGCCGTCTGGCTAAACGAAGACCAGCTTCCGGCCTATGATTACTGGCAATTCTGGCGCAACGCGCAGGATGCCGATGTCGGCCGCTTCCTCCGCCTCTTCACCGACCTCCCCTTGTGCGAGATCGAGCGTCTGGAGGGGCTCGAAGGCTCCGAGATCAATGCCGCCAAGGAAGTGCTCGCCAACGAGGCCACCGCCATGTGCCGCGGCGACACCGCCGCGCAGGCCGCCGCGGAAACGGCGAAGAAGACGTTTGCCGAAGGTCAGCTAGGCGGCGACCTCCCCGTGTTCACCGCCGGCGCCCCCGTGACAGTTCTCGATGCGCTCATCGGCATCGGCTTCGCCGCGTCGAAGGGCGAAGCCCGCCGCCTGATCAAGCAGGGCGGCGCGCGGGTCGAGGGCGAAGCCGTTGTCGACGAAAGCGTGATGCTAAGCGCGCCGGAACAGCGGGTCTCCGCAGGCAAGAAACGCCACGGCGTGGTACGAATCGGCTAAGGAAGAAACCGAACTTCGCTAACGCGGCACACAACCGCTCTCCCCAATCCCGTCATCCTGAACTTGTTTCAGGATCTAGTGGCAAACGCAGCCTACGCATGAGACCACATCAAGGTCGGCGTCGCGGCTCTAGCAGCGTCGGGCGGTTCTCGCAATGAGGTCCTGAAACGAGTTCAGGATGACGGCTTAGGGCAAGTCCGTCCTACCCCGATTTCAGCGTCTGGATCGCCGCATCCCGCTCGAACAAATAAAGCAGCGTCCGCATGGCTTCTGCGCGCGGCGAACCCTCGAACCCGCCCTCCTGCTCCAGGAACATGCGCGCATCGTCCATTGCTGTCGGTGCCAGGGCCAGAATATCCTCCGCACGGGCGGCGCGGTACGCGGCCTGCCCCGACTGACGCGTGCCGAGAAGCTCGCCGCCGCCGCGCAGTTCCAGATCCTTTTCAGCGATTTCGAAGCCGTCGTTCGTAGCCCGCATCAACTTCAGGCGCTCGCGCGCGGTCTCACTCAATTCACCGCCGCGTAGCAGCAGGCAGGTCGACGCGCCGCCGCCGCGGCCGACCCGCCCGCGAAGCTGGTGAAGCTGCGCCAGACCGAACCGCTCGGCCTGCTCGATTACCATCAGCGTCGCCTCTGGTACATTGACGCCAACCTCGATCACCGTCGTCGCGACCAGCAGCTGAATATCACCGGCAGCGAACCGCGCCATGACAAGGTCCTTCTCCGGTCCCGGCATTTGGCCATGAACCAGCCCGACGCGCGCCGTCCCGAACCGCTTTCTCAAAAGAGCAGCGCGCGTTTCCGCCGCCGCGCTTTCGTCCGCCACCGACCCGTCGTTACTTTCGCTGACAAGCGGACAGACCCAGTAAGCGCGCCCGCCGCCATCCAGCAGCCGCCCGACCCCGTCCGCGACTTCATCGAGCCGCGCCATGCTGATGACCCGCGTCTCGACCGGCTCCCGCCCCGGCGGCATCTGGTCGAGGCGCGATTCGTCCATCTCCCCGAACTGCGTCAGCGTCAGCGTCCGCGGAATCGGCGTGGCTGTCATCACGAGAAGATGCGGGGGTGCCTTCGCCTTCGCGGTCAGCGCCATCCGCTGGTTGACACCGAAGCGGTGCTGTTCGTCCACGATCACCAGCGCCAGATCACGGTACGTCACCGCGTCCTGGAAGATCGCATGCGTACCGACGAGAATGTCGATCTGACCGGCGGCCAGCTCGGCGAGGATCGCATCCCGCGTCCGCCCCTTCTCCCGCCCGGTCAGGATCGCGACCCGCACATCCATACCGGTCAGCATCTCGCGCAGGCTCTCCAGATGCTGCCGCGCGAGGATTTCCGTCGGTGCCAGCATCGCCGCCTGCGTGCCCGCCTCCACGGCCCGCAGCATCGCTGCCAGCGCAACCGCGGTCTTTCCCGACCCCACATCGCCCTGAAGCAGGCGCAGCATCGGCGTCTCGGTAGCCATGTCGCCGAGGATTTCGCCGATCGAGCGGTCCTGTGCGCCCGTCAGGCGGTAGGGCAGCCCCTCCCGAAACCGCCCCAGCAACCGATCATCGCCCCGAAGCGCCCGCCCCTTCCGCCGCCGCGCACTCCGCCGGATCAGCAGCAGCGCCGCCTGGTTCGCCAACAGCTCGTCATAGGACAGCCGCGCCCGCTCCCCGGCCTCATCATCCAGCACATGAACGCGCCGCAGCGTCTCCGCCCAGCCCCGCCAGTCCTCACGCGCTACAAGCCGCCCATCCGCCCACTCCGCCGCGTCCGGCAAGCGCTCAAGTGCCGCCTCAACAAGCCCCCGCATCCGCTTGTTCGTAATACCTTCCGTCAGGGGGTAGATCGGCTCCAGGCGCGGAATGTTGCCCGCCTGTTCGGTCGGCAGAAAATGGTCCGGATGCACGATCTGCGCCTGGTCGCCATAGCGTTCCAGCTTACCCGACACGATCCGCGTCGATCCCACCGGCATCTGCTTCAGTGCATAGCCGCCCCGGTCGTGAAAATAGACCAGCGCGACCTCGCCGCCCTCCCCGTCCCGGCAGATAATCCGCGATGGACGCCGCCCCTGTCCCTGATCGTGCCGGATCGCCTCCAGCGCCAGAACGACCGTCTCATCCTCCTGCGCTTCAGAAATGCCCGGGATCTCGCGCCGCGCGATGGCGTAAACCGGCAGGTGGTAAACGAGGTCGATGACCCTCTCGATTTTCAGCCGCCCAAGCTGTTTGGCCAGCCGGGGTCCGACGCCGTCCATCACGGTGACTGCGGCAAAGAGGGGGTTGAGGGACTCGGGTCGCATGAATAGCTCGGCGACCGTGGATAGCAGCAGTCTGACCCCCGCCGATAGAGCCGACCTGAACTCGCGCCAGCGCCGCCTGAGGTACCGGGCCTGGCACCGCGGTACAAAAGAGGCCGATATCCTGATCGGCAACTTCTGCGACCGCTATGTCCGGGACTGGGGTGAAGACGAGATTGCGTGGTACGAGTCGCTGCTCATGGAAACCGACGTCGATATCATGGCGTGGGCCATCGGAACCGCGCCAGTGCCCGAGCGCTTCCAAGGGGACCTGATGGCGGCCATGCAGTCGCTCGACTATTTCGACCCCAGCTGACGAACGGCACAGAGTTTTGATGGATTTCGAACGCATTGCGGGCGCGGACGCGCCGCTGACCCTCGGCGGCTGTCCCGCCGGCTACCATCCGCTGATGCTGGCGAGGCTAACATTGCTTCAGGCGGAAAAGGATGCGCGAACCGTCTATATCGCCTCGGACGACCTCGCAGCAGCCACTATCGCGGAAACCGTCGGCTTCTTCGATCCAGAGATCGAGATCATCGGCGTCCCTGCCTGGGATTCGCTGCCCTACGACCGCGCCTCGCCCTCGCTGAAGATCGCAGCTGACCGGGCCGCGGGCCTCGCGCGGCTGGCGCAGCCCGTCACCGCCAAACAGCTCGTCGTCACCACGATCAACGCCGTCCTCCAGCGCACCCTCACCGCCGAGCGGCTGTCCTCGCTCACTGCCCGTCTGGGGGCGGGAGAGACCGTCGACCCGGAGGCGCTGGTCTCCTCGCTGATCGCGAACGGCTTCGTACGCACGGACACCGTCCTTGAAAGCGGCGAATTCGCGGTGCGCGGCGGCATTGTCGACATCTTCCCAGGCGGGCGCGAGGAAGCGCTGCGACTCGATTTTTTCGGCGACGAGATCGAATCGATGCGGAACTTCGACCCCGCTACCCAGCGCACGACCAGCAACGCCAAACCCTTCCTCTTGCGCCCGGTCAGCGAAATTCTCCTCACCCCCGACGCCGTCGCGAACTTTCGCCGCGCCTATGTCGACCAGTTCGGCAGCGCCGGAACTACCGATCCGCTCTATCAGGCGGTGTCCGACGGGCGGCGTATGGCGGGCATGGAGAACTGGCTCCCGCTGTTCGAGGACCGGCTCGGCACCGTTCTGGACCTTTTGGGAGACGGGACGTGTATCGTTTCGGCCGAGGGCGTCCCCGCAGCGGCGGCCCAGCGCTTCGAGGCGATTGAAGACTATTACGAAAACCGCATCCGCGCGCAGCAGGCGGAGGCGGGCTCCTTCCGGCCGCTCGCAACCAACGCGCTCTACCTGTCACCGGACGAGTGGGCGGATGAACGCGCAGGCCGCGCGGTGCATCTTGCCACCGCTTTCTCCCAGCCGGCTGCAGACCGCGTCGTCGAAATGAACGTCGGCACCGCGCGCGACTTCGCGCCGGAGCGGAAGGCGGCGGGCGGCCTTTACGCCGCCTTCGCCGCACATGCCGAAAGCCTCCGCAAGGAGGGGCGCACCGTTCTCCTCGCCGCATTCACCGAGGGCGCGCGGGACCGGCTGGGCACGCAGCTGTCCGAGCATGACTTCGACCGCTGGACCGAAATCGGCGGCTTTTCGGAGGCACAGGGCCTGACCGACCGCATCGGCCTCGCCGTCCTTCCGCTCGAACACGGCTTTACGACGGACACGCTGGCGGTCGTCTCCGAACAGGACCTCCTCGGCGATCGGCTGGTGCGGCGGGCGCGGAAGAAGCGCAAGACCCAGGCGTTCATGGACCAGCTGTCGATGATGGTGCCAGGCGACCTTGTGGTGCATCAGGATCACGGCATAGGCCGCTATGAGGGGCTGACGGCGATCGAGGTTTCGGGCCACCCGCATGACTGCGTGCACCTGACCTATGCCGGCGATGACAAGCTCTACGTGCCGGTCGAGAATATGGACGTGCTCAGCCGCTACGGTGCGGGCGCGGACACGGTCGTTCTCGACAGGATGGGCGGCGCGAACTGGCAGGCCCGCAAGGCCAAGGCGAAGGAGCGCATTCGCGAGATCGCTGGCGAGCTGATCCGCACCGCCGCCCTCCGGGCCCAGCGCGACGGCAAGGTGATGCAGGCCGAGGCCGCCCAGCTCGGCGATTTCGTCGACCGCTTCCCCTATGAGGAAACCGACGACCAGTTGAAGGCGGTGGAGGACACGCTCGCTGACCTCGGCAGCGGCAAGCCAGTAGACCGGCTCGTCGTAGGCGATGTGGGCTTCGGCAAGACCGAGGTCGCGCTGCGCGCCGCCTTTGTTGCCGCAATGGAAGGTGAGCAGGTTGCCGTGATCTGCCCGACCACCCTCCTTGCGCGCCAGCACTACAGGAATTTCAGCGAGCGGTTCGATGGGTTCCCGGTGAAGATCGGACATCTCTCCCGGCTCGTCGGCCCGAAGGAGCAGAAGCGCGTCCGTGATGGCCTGAAAGACGGGCAGGTCGATATCGTCATCGGCACTCACGCCCTGCTATCGAAATCCATCGACTTCAAGCGGCTCGGCCTCGTCATCGTCGATGAGGAGCAGCGTTTCGGCGTCGCGCACAAGGAACGGCTGAAGCAGCTGAAAACCGACGTGCACATGGTCACGCTGACCGCCACACCCATCCCGCGCACTCTGCAGATGGCCATGAGCGGAATGCGCGACATGTCGCTGATCGCGACCCCGCCCGTCGACCGCCTCGCCGTTCGCACCTACGTGATGCCTTGGGATCCGGTGGTCATGCGAGAGGCGCTGCTGCGCGAGCATTACCGCGGCGGCCAGTCCTTCCTCGTCACCCCGCGCGTCGCCGATATTCCGGAGCTGGAGGAGTTTTTCCGCGAATGGGTGCCGGAGGTGAAGTACATCGTCGCCCACGGCCAGATGAGCGCCACGCAGGTCGAGGAGCGGATGAGCGCTTTCTACGACCATGAATATGACGTGCTCGTCTCCACCAGCATCGTCGAAAGCGGCATCGACATTCCCAGCGCGAACACCATGATTATTCACCGTGCCGATATGTTCGGCATGGCCCAGCTTTACCAGCTGCGTGGCCGTGTCGGCCGCGCAAAGACGCGCGCCTATGCCTATATGACGACGCCTGAAGACAAGGTGTTGGCCCCGACAGCTCAGAAACGACTCCAGGTTCTGTCGAGCCTCGACTCGCTCGGCGCGGGCTTCCAGCTTGCCGCGCAGGACCTTGACATTCGCGGCGCCGGCAATCTTCTCGGCGACGAACAGTCCGGGCACATCAAGGAGGTCGGGTTCGAACTCTACCAGTCCATGCTGGAGGAGGCGATGCTGACGGCAAAGGCGGAAGAGGCCGGGGTCGACGCACCGCGCGACCGCTTCTCGCCGCAGGTGAACGTCGATGCCGCCATCCTGATTCCGGAGGACTATGTCCCCGACCTCAACCTCCGCATGTCGCTCTACAAGCGTCTTGGCGACCTGTCGGAGGCCGCAGAGATCGACGGCATGGCGGCAGAGCTTGTGGACCGCTTCGGAAAGCTGCCAGACGAAGTGAAGAATCTGCTCCAGGTAATTGAAGCCAAGATACATTGCCGGACCGCGAACATCGAGAAGATCGAAGCCGGAGCCAAGGGCGCGCTCATTAGCTTCCACGGCCGGGAGTTCGCGCGGCCCGAAAAACTGATCGGTTTTGCGCAGAAGAATGCCGGGGTCGTGAAACTGCGTCCGGACCACAAGATGTTCATCGCCCGCGACTGGCGCAGCCCTCAGCAGCGTCTCACGGGCACCCTCAAGGTTGCCCGCGCCATGGCCAAGCTCGCTGCATAGGCGCGGTCTGGGCCTCGCTCGTCGTCAGGCTCGCGCAGCCTTCCGCGCCAGCTTCTCCTCGACCTGCGTCACGCCGGCGGCGATGGCATCTGGCGTCTGCGCACCGACGAGCATTCCGGCCCGCTCAATCAGGTGGCTCGGAACGCCCGGAATACCCCGCGCCCGGTAATCTTCCGCCTCGGCCTCGATCCGTTCGATGTCCCTGTCGCTTTCGAACAGTTCGGTCAGCAGGTTCGCATCCAGCCCGGCATCCTGTCCGATCTCGACCAGGGTTTCGACGCGCCCGATATCTCGGCCTTCACTGAAATAGGCGCGGAAAAGACCTTCGGCGACCTCGTCACCCTTCCCCTGCCCGCTCGCCCAGAGGCTCAGGCGGTGCGCATCGACACTGTTCGGCACGCGCTCGATCTGGCTGTAGTCGATGGAAAGCCCAACCCCCTCACCGGCCTCTGCGATCGCGCGCCCGGCACCAGGCTTCAGGCCCTCGGCCCCGAACTTCATCCGCATCAGCGCGTCGCGTTCCATGCCCTCTTTCGGCAGGCCAGGATGCAGCAGATAGGGGCGCCAGTTCCGCTCGACTGGCCGCTGCTTCGCGAAGGCATCGACGCCCCGTTTCCCGATCCAGCACCAGGGGCAGACGAAGTCGCTGATGACGTCGATGGTGATGCTGTTCATGCGGTTTCCTTTGCCAGTTGCGGTCCTGCCCAGTTGGCGATGAAGCCCTCAAGCTCGCTCCCCCGCATGGCCCCTGAACACAGGAAGCCCTGATACCAGTTGCAGCCCGCCCGGATCAGCAGGTCGAGCTGGTCCTCCGTTTCCACGCCTTCGGCAATTACCGTCATGTCCAGCGAACGCGCCATGTCGATCACACCGCGCACAATCACCTTGTCGCGGGTTTCGCCGGTAATGTCGGCGGCGATGCGCTTGTCGATCTTCAGATAATCCAGCGGCAGCGATTTCAGGTAAGCGAGCGAAGAATATCCCGTGCCGAAATCATCGATCGCCACACTGATCCGGCGGCGCTTCAGCGCGTTCAGCATGGCGGCGGTCGCCTCTAGATTCTCGACGAGACTTCCCTCGGTTATCTCCAGCGTCAGGCGTTCGGGCGGAAAGCCTGTATCGCCAAGCGCCTCGATCAGGTGCGTCACGAACTCCGGATCATGCATGTCCGCAGCGGTCACGTTGACCGAAAGGCGAAGGTCCGCCAGCGCTCCCGACCAGGTAGAGGCTTCACCAAAGGCCTGCCGAAGGATCGAGCGCCCGAATTCAAGGCTGAACTCCCCGCGTTCAGCGGTGCTGAGCAGTGTGTCCGCGGTCAGACGGCCATAGACCGGGTGTTCGAACCGCAGCAGCGCCTCGACGCCAACGATCCGGTTTTCCGCAACGCTCACCTGCGGCTGATACTCGATGTCGAGCAGGCGATCGCGCGCGGCGGCCCGAACGGATTGCTCCAGGCTGGCGAGGCGCACAGGATCATTGGTTTCACCCGACAGATACACCTGGAAAGCGTTCGGACCGAGTTCGCGCGCAGACACAAGGGCCGCTCCGGCCGCCTGCAGCAACGCATCGGCCGACGTCATGTCGGGTTCGGACGCGGCAATGCCGATGCGGCACGACAGGTGAATGGTCCGGCCCTCGATAATAAAGGGCTTCTCGAACAGCTTCGCGGCGAGCTGGGACAGGAACACCGCCTGGCTCAGCTGGACCTGGCCGAGCAGGATGATCGCGAATTCGGTGCCGCCGATCCGCGCTGCGATCAGGTTCTCAAGGCCTCGTTCCTCGATCAATCGGCGCAGTCTGCGCGCGACGGCCTGAAGGAGGAGGTCCGCGACGCCCCGGCCAAAGCTCGCATTGATCTGGTCGAACCGGGAAACACCGATCAGTATCGCGGTCGCCCCGGTTTCGGGATCGCGGTCTTCAGCCAGCACCTCGTCAAGGCGTACGCGGGCGTTTGCCAACGTGGCAAGGCCCGTCAGCGTATCGAAATGGGCAGACAGCCGCCGCTGCGTCGCCGTCCGCAGCACATCCTCGACAACCCCGGTCAGACCGGTGAGGCGGTTCTTCGCGTCGAATATCGGCTGCACATGGTGAATCAGCCGCACGATCCGGTCGAACAACGAAACGGAATGGTCGACCGACCCGCTGACTTCGCCCTCGATCAGGCCCCGCAGTGCTTTCCGCACGCGGCGCAGCTCATCGAGGTCCAGCATTCGGGCAAGGGAACGCAGCGCGCCGCGCCGGGCGCTGTCGCCCCTGCCAAGCAGCACGGCGAGATCGTCGTTGATACGAACCGTCGCATCGCCCAGGTCCCAGTACCAGCGCGGCGATGCCTCAAGGTCGTCCTGCGCCTGCGCCAGCGCGGCTTCTGTACCGCTCGCCCGCATCCGTTCGATCATGCGTTCGGCAAAGCGGATCGCGGTTTGAAGCTGCTCGCCGCCAAAGGGGCTGACGAGATAATGGGTCGCGCCGGCCTCAAAAACGCGGTCCATGCTGGCCGCGTCCTTGCGTGACAGCAGGACCAGAAGTGCGCCGCGGCGATCCATCACGCGGGCATTCAGGCTGGTCGCCAGCCTCAGGCCTTCTTCGAAAGCGCCGCGCGCATCGACGATGGCAATGAAGGCCGAGGCGGACCGGTAGGCACGCCCCACGTCGTCCTTGGCTGTGGCGGTAACAATCGCCCGGCCAGCCGCACCCAGTGCAGCCGCCAGCTCTCGCTCATAACGGACCGAGACGAGCAGGATCGGCGCGTTCCTCATCCTGTCAAACCTGCTTCACGCCCAATCATGGAAAGATGCTAGCATATCGCCATCGGCGATGGCCACGCACGACGTCAATACTGCCGGTACCTGTCGACCGGCCGCGTTCCGGCCTATTGTGCGGCCGCTTGTCGTCGGATACGGCATTGGCATGTCCGGAGGTGCCTTTGAACCGCTGATCGATGGCTTCGGCCGGACGATCACCTATCTGCGGATTTCCGTTACGGACCGCTGCGATTTCCGCTGCACCTACTGCATGGCGGAGGACATGACCTTCCTCCCGCGGCGGGAAGTCTTGAGCTTCGAGGAGATCGAGACGATCGCAGCCGCTTTCGTGGCGCGAGGCGTGCGAAAAATCCGCCTGACGGGCGGGGAGCCTTTGGTCCGTCGCGACATTGCCGGGCTGGTAGGCCGTTTGGGCGCATTGAAAGGTCGGGGCCTTTCCGAACTCACGCTGACCACCAACGGCAACCAGCTGCCAAAGCACGCCAAGGCGCTCTACGACGCCGGTGTGCGCCGGGTGAATGTAAGCCTCGATACCCTTGATCCGCAGCGATTTTCCGAGATCACGCGCTGGGGCAGTTTACCGCGCGTACTGGCAGGTATCGACGCCGCGGCGGAGGCCGGTCTGGCCGTCAAGCTGAACGCGGTCGCCCTGAAGGGCACGAACGAGGATAGCGCGGGCGACATGGTCCGCTTCGCCCATGAACGCGGGCATAGCATTACCTTTATCGAGACCATGCCCATGGGCGACACGGGCCGCGATCGTGCCGACGATTACCTGCCGCTGTCGGTGGTTCGCGAGGGTCTGCACGAGGAGTTCGGGCTGACGCCGCTGGCAAAAACGACCGGCGGCCCGGCGCGCTACTACCGCAGTGACAAAACGGGCGGTGAGATCGGCTTCATCACGCCGCTGACCGAGAATTTCTGTGCAGGCTGCAACCGGGTTCGCCTGACCGCCAAGGGTCAGCTGTTCATGTGCCTTGGCCAGGGCGACCATGTCGACCTGCGCGCTGCCGTGCGGGAGGATTCAACAGGCACCCTTCTCGCCCAGCGGATCGACGAGGCGATGGCCCGCAAGCCCAAGGCGCACGACTTCGCCATCGAGCGCGGCGCGCGCAACATCAGTGTCGAGCGCCATATGAGCGTGACCGGCGGCTAAGGGCGATGAAGCTTGCGCTTTCCGCGTCCAATGCGCCGTCCGCTCAGGATGCGCGCCGCCTTCTTGAGGAGGTCGCTGACTGGGTGCCGCCCCGTGACGCCGATGTCGTGGTCGCCCTTGGCGGTGATGGTTTCCTGCTGCAAACCCTGCACGACATGCTGGGCGGCCCGGAAACCAGGCCTGTCTTCGGCATGAACCGGGGAACCGTCGGCTTCCTTATGAACGAGTTTCGCGAGGGCGGGCTCGTCGATCGCATTGCCTCTGCAAAACGGTTCAAGCTGAACCCCCTGGTGATGGAGGCGCTCACCCTCTCCGGCGAGCGCCAGGTTTACCCGGCCATCAACGAAGTGTCGCTGCTGAGAGAGACACGCCAGACAGCAAAGATCGAGATCGAGATCGACGGCCGCGTCCGCATGGAACAGCTTGTCTGCGACGGTGTGCTGGTTTCCACGCCTGCCGGATCCACCGCTTACAATCTCTCGGCCAACGGCCCCATCCTGCCGCTCGGCAGTGATCTCCTCGCGCTGACGCCCATCAGCCCCTTCCGGCCCCGCCGCTGGCGCGGGGCCATCCTTCCGGCAAAATCGCAGATCGAGTTCAGGATGTTAGAGGCGGGCAAGCGGCCCGTCTCCGCCGTCGCCGACCAGCGAGAGGTTCGCGACGTCGCCTCTGTCAAGGTATCGACGGACAGGACCGTGACGCTGGAGCTGCTGTTCGACCCCGAATACGCGCTCGACGACCGGATCGTGATGGAACAGTTCCTGTCCTGATCCGGCGGGGAGGCGCTTCGCCGCGCCGGACTTTTCTTTCCGCCTTAGGCCTTGGCACCCGGCAGAGGGGTTGATATAGGCCCGCGACCTTGGTGATCCCCGGTAGCTCAGCGGTAGAGCAATCGACTGTTAATCGATCGGTCGTCTGTTCGAATCAGACCCGGGGAGCCATCCTTCCTTTCTATAACGAGGCGCCGGCGACCTTGACCGCGCCCACGGCCGCCAACCGGCGTTTCCGCCTCGTGAAGGCCACGTTAACCTTAAGCTAAACCCTCGCCACTATCGCCTGCCCCTAGGGATCGCCCATCGCTGTCGGTGGCGGCCAGATCGGGGTTGAACGGCATGACGGTGTTTCAGGGAATGCGGACGCGGGGCCCGTCCGCGGGACGGGGCTTTCTGGCCCGGATTGATGCGAGAACGCAGAACTGGCCCATGGGGCGCAAACTTACGGCGATCATCGGCCTGTTTGCTGGCTTCCTGATTGCCAGCTCGCTGATCCTTGTCCTCGCCATGATCCGCACCGGCGGTGCCCTGGATGATGTGCGCGACATGGCCGGAGTCAGCCGCTCCCTTGGCGAAGTCAGTGCCGTGGTCGCGCAGACGCAGGGCCACGCGAAGGATTACCTCATCGCGCCCAGCGAGGACCTCGCAGAAGAAGTCCGCAGCGAAATCGCGGAATCGCAAACGCGGATTGCCGAACTCACCCGGCAAGTCGCCGATGAGACCATCACGGTGGAGCTTGCCGAACTTTCCGGTATCCTAGAGCGTCAGGAGCGCTTTTTTGACATCATCAACCGCGCGCAGGTGCGGATTTCCGAAGAAATCGACCCCGTGCTGGACAGGATCGGTCCGGAAATCGGCCAGCGTCTCGCGACCATCGTCGATCAGTCTTATGCCAGCGGAAACTACCGCACCTCCTACCGCGCAGCGCAGGCGCTGGAGCATTATTCGCAGGCGCGGATCAACGTGAACCGGTTCCGGTCGAGCGGCGATGCAGAGGCGGTCGAGGCTGCCAAGCAGAATCTGCTCGACCTCGAAGACGCCTTGAACGGGGTTTTCGACAGCGCTTCCGATGCCGCCCTGATCGCCGAAGCCGATCTCGTCATCGAAAACGTTGTTGAATATGAACAGGCCTTCGCGTCGCTCGCGGCTGTTTCGGCAGAGCGGGCAACAGCCGTCACGGGCATGATCGACCGCATCGGGCCGGATTTCGAGCGCCGATCCTCCGCCACCATGATGCACGCGGCCAACGGTCTTGATGACGCCACCGCCCAAGCCTTCGATAACATGCGCCTGACGCTGTTTGCGCTTGTGGCGATTGCCTTCCTGTGTGCCGGCGTTGCCGTGATCGGCCATTACGGTGCCCGCCGCCTGATCGGCGAACCGATCCTGGGCCTCGCCGCGACCATGATGGCGCTCGCAAAAGGAGACCAGGGCGTTCAGATCGAGAACACCGACCGGCGGGACGAAATTGGCGAGATGACCCGCGCCGTCGTGGTCTTCGAAGCCAATGCGCGCGAAATCGAGGAACAGCGCCGCGCTGCCCTCGCCGCCGAAAAGCGTGAGCGCGAGAATGAGGAGCGCCGCCACCGCGAACGCCTTGAGCAGAAGGAGGCGGCAGAGCGTGAGAAAAACCGGGCCCTCGAGGCGCTTGCCGACGAGTTCGAGACGAACGTACAGGCCGTCGCTGCAGCCATCAGTTCGGCGGCCAACCAGATCGAACTCGGCTCTCAGCAGGTCGTGAAAGCCGCGAAGGAGAATGCGGTCGTCACCGCCGACGTCGCCGCGACGGCGGAACAGTCCAGCCAGAACGCGCTCGCTGTTGCGAACGCCACCGAGGAAATGGCGCGCTCGATTGCTGAGGTCTCGGCGCAGGTGCTAGAATCTTCCGCGAAGTCGCAGGATGCCGCCGACCTTGCCAAGTCGACGGACCGCATCGTCAACGGCCTTGCCGACGATGCGAGCACAATCAGCGAAGTCGTCGACCTCATCAACTCCATCGCCGAGCAGACCAATCTCCTCGCCCTGAACGCAACCATCGAGGCGGCCCGTGCAGGGGATGCGGGGCGCGGATTTGCGGTCGTGGCGGGCGAGATCAAGGCGCTTGCAAGTCAGACCAGCAAGGCCACGCTCCAGATCGGGGAACGGGTATCCGGCATCCAGACCGTTTCCGGCGACGCGGTGTCGGCTATCGAAACCATAGGGCAATCCGTGGGCGACATTGACGAGATCGCGGCCACCGTGGCTTCTGCCGTCGAGCAGCAGTCCGCGACGACCAGCGAAATCGCCATGAACACCCAGCAGGCGGCGGGTGCCTCTGAAACGGTCTCGCGCAACATCTCCCGGGTTCGCGACGGGATCGAGGAAACCGGCGTCGCTGCCGAACAGGCGCTCGCCGCCGCGGCAGAGCTGACCCGTCAGGCCGCAGAGCTGCAGACGAAGGCCAATGCCTTCCTAAAACGTGTCCGGGCCGCCTGACCAACCACTCTGAGAAGGCCTGCCCAAACGAAAAAAGCCCGGCCCCTCGGTTTCGAGAGGCCGGGCTTTTTGTGCGCCGCGATACTCCGGACGGCTAGTCGTCGATCCGGAAGACCACCGGAATTTCGACGATCTGCGGCCTGCCGTCAGGCGTTGCGAGAACCCGCCCGGCCCGTGTCGGCATCCGCAGCGCTTCCCGATCGAGGATCGGCGAGCCGCTACCCTCGACGATCTCGACATTCGTAACCATACCGTCGGAACCGACAAACACGCGGATACGCGCCGTCCCCTGATCGCCGCGCTTTATGGCGCTGCGCGGGTAAGACTGTTCCGACTGGATGGTGCGAACGACGTCCTTCTGCCAGTCGCCGGACGCGAAGACCGGCGCGGACAGGAAGGTCAGGCCGGCTAGCAGACCGGCAGCAACACTTGATCTCATTGAAAACCCCGTAGACTTTACTGGGCACAGCTTCGTCTGGCCCCCGCAAGTGGTCTACGGCGTTTTGGTAAAGGAACGATTAGCCTTAACGGCCAGCGGCAGCCCTAAGCCAAGCTTCTAGATCTGGCGTTCGACGACCAACTTCTTGATCTCGGCAATCGCCTTGGCCGGGTTCAGGCCCTTTGGGCAGACGTTCGAACAGTTCATGATCGTGTGGCAGCGATACAGGCGGAACGGATCTTCGAGCTGGTCCAGGCGCTCGTCCGCCAGTTCGTCGCGCGAATCCGCCAGCCAGCGATACGCCTGCAGGAGGATCGCGGGGCCAAGAAACTTGTCCTGGTTCCACCAGTAGCTGGGGCAACCCGTCGAACAGCAGGCACACAGGATACATTCGTAAAGGCCGTCCAGCTCCTCGCGCTGTTCGGGTGACTGGATGCGCTCCTTGCCAGCGGGCGCCGGGGTCTTCGTCTTCAACCACGGCTCGATAGCGGCATATTGCGCGTAGAAGTGCTTGAAATCGGGAACCAGGTCCTTGACCACTTCCATCGCGGGTAGCGGCGTGATCCGGATCGTCCCGCGCAGGCCTTCGATTGGCTGGATACAGGCGAGCGTGTTCGTCCCGGCGACATTCATTGAGCAGGAGCCGCAGATCCCCTCGCGGCAGGACCGGCGAAACGTCAGCGTCGGATCGATCTCGTTCTTGATCTTGATCAGCGCGTCGAGGACCATCGGCCCGCAGTCATCCATATCGACGACATACTTGTCGAAACGCGGATTCTCATCGTCATCCGGCGACCAGCGGTAGATCTCGAACGTCGCGGTATTCTTTGCACTATCGGGCGCCGGATAGGTCCGCGCCTTTCCGGTCATGCGGCTGTGGGCGGGAAGTGCAAACTGGGCCATAGGTTCCTCGGCGCTGCGATAGCTTTCCGGTGCCAATAGACGGACAGCGCCCTCCCTCGCAACCTCCGAGCGGCGGGGCGGGGCAAGGTGCCGCGCGTCAGGTGCGCCGAGGCAGGGCGATGGCAACCGTGCAGCCGCCAGTCCTCGGCTCCTCGATCGTCACATCGCCGCCGATCGAGCGCACATAATGGCGGGCCAGCGCAAGGCCGAGGCCCATGCCATCCCGGTCGCTCTTCAGACGCTCGAACCGGGTGAACGCGCGCTCCCGGTCCTTTTTTGCGATCCCCGGGCCCTCGTCGGAAATGAACAGCGTCACGGTCGAATCCGTCTGTGCCGTCTCGACAAGAAGCGTCGAACCGTCCGGAGAGAATTTCGAACCGTTCGCGAGGATGTTCAGCGCGACCTGCCGAAGCTGCGACGGCGAACCCGCAACGCGCACGGTGCCACGGCCATCCTCCGGCCATGATAGCGTCTGACCGCGCGCCGCCGCCGTCGGCTCGAACAGCCCAATCACCTTGCTTCGCAGCACAGCCAGGACGGTCGGCCCGCTATCGTCGCTTGGTTTGCTGGCGGCGAGCGCGCCGATCACCTCTTCCAGATGCCGCGATGCCGCTGCGATGGCGGCCGTGAACCCGGCATAGGGGCCCGCGCCGGACAGCGCCCCGGCCCGGTCGATGGACTCGGCAAGCGCCGCGATGTCGCCGCTGCTTTCCAGGAACCGCCGCTCCAGCGCCGATACGGGTACCGCTTCGCCCGTGGTCGTCTTTCGCCGCCGCGTCGTACTCAGGTCGAGAAGCATTGAGGCGCCCTCGCCTACAACCGGCCGCTGGCGCTGCGATACCGCGGGTCGAGGCGCCACCACTCGAGCGCCGCTTTCCCGTGGGCCCGGTCGAACGCGGAACGGGCGCTGCGCACACTCTCACGAGCCGCCGATACAGACGATGCCTGCCCCGTCGCCGTTCGTAGGAGGGCAAGCGTGCGCTCAACCACCGGTTCGGACAGGCCCGCACCGCTGAGAAGAGCGATCTGGGCGTCGGTTTCCCCGCGTATCAGGACGACCCATGCCGTGCCGGTCGATACTTCCGCACGCACGGCAAGCATGGTGATCGCAAGGAGAAGCTCGCCCTCCGCAAGCAGCCTCAGGGGAAGGCTGTCGGTCAGCTCGTCCCGCTCGGCCAACCGTTGCGCCAGCAGCACGCACAGATGCTGGGCCGCCCGGAGAATGTCGCGTTCAGCGAGGATTCGCTCCGCAGACGCGGCGAGCGCCGCTTCGGTCGCCAGATCACGGCCGCTGCCAAGTTCCGCCGCCAGCAGCCAGTGCAGATCGGCGGCGATATCGCCTGGCAACTCCTCGGCCAGCAGGCGCGGCGGCTCTGCGCGCCGCAGCTTCATCAGCCGGGACAGGGCCAGCCCCCGCCTCCGCACCTCCGGATCGTCATGCTTCTGAAGGGCTTCAAACGGCCGGTCGCCGCTCGTCGGCTCGCCTAGAGCGATATTGTCGGCACTGAGTTTCGCCAGAGCGTCTTCGACACCATGTTCTTCCGCGCGGTGAAACAGCGCGGCAACGAGCGCCGGATCGCGCAGCACCTCGTGGCCAATCAGTCGCGCAACGGCGGCGCTCAGATCGAGCGCCTTGCCGAAGTCCTCGACATCGTAAACCAGCCGCTCGCCAATGGAGAATAACAGGCCTTCTAGGCACGCCAGCGCAGCCGAGCGCAGGCGGTCCGTCACGACGGGAAGCGTCCGGTCGAACAGCGTGTCGGGATAACTGCCAAAGGCAACCGGCGGCAGGCCCGCACGCCGTAGGCGCATTGCCTCAGGCGAGACGGAGGCAGAATCCGGCTGCCCGAGCCGGTCCGCGGCATTGCCGTCCGGCTGCTCTTGATCCTCCGTCACGCGCAAACCTCTCCACGGCGATTGCGCGCGCAGAGTAAGGGAGCAGCCCTTTCGAAACGGATAACGGTGCCAGCGGGCGGTCCGCCGAACGGACTATGCGGCGACCGCATCTCCGAATTCGGCCGCGAAGGTCTCATCGATCTCAACGATAAGGTCTGCGCGGCGCGCGGGGTCGCGCTCGGCCGCCGCGGCCAGCTTGGCAAGCCGGTCGGAGCCGATCGCCAGCGCACCGCCCTTGAGGCGATGGGCGAACAAACGAAGCTGGTCATCCCCCTCGGCGTTCCTCATGAGCTCGATCGATTTTGCGAGCCCTGACGCCAGGTCGGCCACGAGTTGCCGCAGCAATTCCTCGTCACCTCCTGCGATTTCCCGCAAAGCGATCGGCACCATCCTCAAAAGCCCCTGGTTGCTGCCATGCACACGGCCCTGTGCACCTGTAGATCGCCTTGGTAACACAGGCACCTGAAAAAACAATGTGGAACGACCATGAACGCGAACGCCGAGACCGTTTCCGAGACTGAACAGCCCGCCGAGATGCCGCTCGGCGCTGCGGAAACCCTTCAGCCGGCGCGGGATTGGGAAGATCAGCCCGCAAGGCCGCGCGGTCGCGCCGGGATCGTGATGGCTTCATTGCTTTCGGCGCTGTGGCTAGGGTTCTGCGGCGCGGCGATCTGGCAGTTGGTTGGCGTGGATGAGCTTGCCCGCGTTGCGCTGACCGAATGGGCAGCGGTCGCTGGCGGTATATTCGCGCCTATCATCGCGATCTGGCTGATCGCGCTCGTCATCCTGCGCGTCGATCCGGGACGCACACGCTCCTCCCTCGCCGAGATCGAGGCGGCGGAGCGGCGCTTTGCCGAGATGTCGGACTTGATGGCCGCCCGCCTCGGCAGCATCGACCGCGTGCTCTCCGATACGGCAGCGCAGACCGAGGTCGTCGGCGAACGGCTCGGCCTGTTCGGCAAGGGTTTCGAAGAGACGACCGCGCGCAGTCTTGAAACCGGCCGAACGCTCAGCGCCGCGCTGACCGAAGACCGCGAACGTATCGAGGACGCGATAACGGCACTCGCCGATCGCGCCGATGAAACGCACAGTCGGCTTCGGGAAGCAGAGGCGCTGGTCCCCGAACTTGCCGCCATGACGGAAAGCGTCGGGCGCGCGCTTCAGGACCATGTCGGGGCCGCGCAGGAGCGGATGCAGAATGCGCGCCGGATAGCCGAGGAACTCGACGCCTCGAGCCGCGCCGCGGGCGAGGCAGCCCTTGCCAGAACGCGAGACAGCGAGGCTCTCCTCACCCATGTCGACCAGGCGGCGCGCGACGTCGAGGGCCTGATCGGTGAGCGCAGGTCCGAACTCGCGGCCGCCACCGAACAGGCGATCGCGCGCGTCGGCGATACGCTCGGCGAACTGCGGACCCAGCTCGACGCCGATGTCGGCCGCTCTCTCGGAGAGGCCGAGCGGCTCCTCGACACCGTGCGCACCACAATCGGCACCGAGACCGAAGCGCTGACCGCGGCAACGGAGCGGGCGGGAACCGTGTTCAACGCGGAAACCCGCCGCGCGGCGGACGATGCGCGGCAGATCCTCGACATGCTGACGGAGCGCGCCGGACGGTTCAGTGCAGAGGTGGAGGCGGAAACCGGTCGGCTCGGTTCGGCCTTGACTGAATCCGAGGCGCGGGTGGCCGGCGTAGAGGAGCGGCTCAAAGCCCTTCGCGGGTCGGGCGAAGACGCTGCGGCAACCCTCTCCAGCCTCGACGAGCAGCGGGAACGCCTGGACAGCGGCATTGCAGCGCTCGCCGGTGCGCTTGGGAGCGTGCGGGAACAGATGGGCGGCGATCTCGGCGAGCTATCCGCAACGCGGCGCGGCGAAGTCGAGGCGCTCCGCACCGATGTTGAAACCCTTGCCGAGGCGCTGGGCGACCTCCGCCAGCGAACGGCGGAGATCGCCGAACCGGCCCGCGCCGTCCTCGCTGACATCGAAACCGGCGTTGCCGCGCTCGATGGCAGCGCCGAGCGGATGACCGGCTCGTCGGAAACCCTTCGGCGGGAACTCGCGGAGGCGGAGGCGCTGCTCGGCGCAGTACGCCTCCAGTCCGAGGACACCGCCCTCGAAGCCTCGAGCAAGCTGATCGAGGCGCTTGGCCGGGTTCGGGAGGTTGCCGACCAGGCGGCGCAGTCGGTCCGCTCAACGCTCGGCGGCGTCGTCGGCGAGGCTGTCGCGGCGCTTGAAACGGCGAGCGGCGAGGCGGTGCAGGCGGCGGTCAGCGGCCCGGTTCGCGGCGAGATCGAACGGCTGGAGGATGCCTCCCGCCGCTCTGCCGATGCGGCGCAGGGCGCAGCCGAACGCCTGTCCCGTTCGCTCGTCTCGGTTGCCGAAACCGCAGCGGCGGTCGAGGCCCGGGTCGCCGAGGCCAATGACCAGTTCGAGGCGGCGCAGAAGCGCGACCTTTCCGAACAGTCAAACCTTCTCATGGAGGCGCTGAACTCCCACGCCATCGACATCACGAAGGCCATGTCCGCCGAAGTGACCGAACAGTCATGGTCGGCCTACCTCGGCGGCGACCGGTCGATCTTTACCCGCCGCGCCTCGCGCCTAGTCGAGCAAGCCGAGGTGAAACGCGTTGCAAGGCTCTTCGAGGAAGAGCCGGAGTTCCGCGACGGCGTCCGGCAGTATATCGCCGATTTCGAGACCATGCTTCGCCGGGTGATGCAGGACCGGCAGGGCAATTCGCTGTCGGTCGCGCTCCTGTCCTCGGATGTCGGCCGTCTTTACGTCGCCCTTGCACAGGCAACCGAGCGCCTGCGGAAGGATTAACGGCCTAGCGCATCAATTCCAGCGCCCGCAGGTCGATGATCCCAGCCTCGGTCGCGTAATAGAACAGGCCAAAGACGATCGCGGCCAGCACCGTGGCCCACGCCATCTTCTTGAAGAGCAGCGGATGAACCGGCGCGCTGTCCGCCTGCCCCGGCACCTTCGCCGTCCCCTCCTCATCGGCCGTACGAATGCCGAAGGGAAGCGTGACGAACACGCATAACACCCAGATCAGGAAGTAGATCGCCAGCGCACTGAACCAGCCCATCGCCCTGTTCCCTTCGCCTTAAAGCCTGACCGTGCTGACCTTGGTCAGCGGCTTCTTTCCGGTCCATTCGCGCGCCATGCGGCGAACAGCGACCCGGACGGCTTCTGCAAGATCGTCGTCGGACTTCGAGCCCGCTTTCTTCACCGCACCCTTTGCCGCATCGACCAGCTCGTCGTGAAACTCCACCCGCTCTTCTTCGACGGGCACCCCTTCGATCTGGAAGACCGGGTCGGCGGCGAGCTTCGCGCCCTTCATGACCAGCGTCACGCCAATCCAGCCATTCTGCTGAAGGCGGCGGCGGCCGACGATCGTGTCGCCGTCGGCGGGCACGATTACATCGCCGTCAAGGACGAGGCGGCCATGCTCCTCGTAGCTGACGATCTCCGGCTTTCCGGGTGCCAGCCGGATCGCGGTTCCGTTCATCGGCACGACCTGGTGCGGGACGCCGACGCGCTCGGCGAGCCGCGCATGCGCCTCCATGTGCCGCCGCTCACCGTGGACCGGGATCGAGATTTCCGGCCGGATCCAGTCGTACATCTTTTCCAGCTCAGGAATGCCCGGATGGCCGGAGACGTGAACATGCGCCTGCCGCTCGGTGACGATCTTCACCCCGGCGGTTGCCAGCGCGTTCTGGACAACACCGATGCCGACTTCGTTGCCCGGTATTTCCTTCGACGAATACACAACCGTATCGCCGCGTTCGAGCTTGATGCGCGGGTGGCTGCCCTCGGCAATGCGGCTGAGCGCGGCGCGCGGTTCGCCCTGCGTACCCGTACACAGGATCAGCACCTGATCGCGCGGCAGGTCCATCGCCGCCTCTTCGCGAATGGGCTTTGGAAAATCGAGGAGATAGTCATTGGCCTGCGCCACCTCGAGCATCCGGTGCATCGACCGCCCGACCAGGCAAAGCTGGCGGTTCGTCGCCTTGGCAATCTCACCGACCGTCTTCAGCCGCGCGACGTTCGAGGCAAATGTCGTGACAACGACGCGGCCATCCTCCTCGCGGATGACCTCCTCGAGACCCGCGCGCACATCGGTTTCACTGCCGGACGCGCGCGGATTGAAGACATTCGTGCTGTCGCCGACCAGCGCGAGGATTCCCTCATCGCCGATTGCCCTGAGTTCGGCGGGAGTCGTCGGGTCGCCGGTGACGGGCTTGTCGTCCAGCTTCCAGTCTCCGGTGTGGAAAACCTTGCCGTGCGGCGTCTCGATCAAAAGGGCGTTGCCCTCCAGGATCGAGTGCGCCAGCGGAATATAGGTCAGGCCGAAGGGACCGATGGAGAAATCCGTATTCTCCTCAACGATGTTGATCTCGATCTCGTCGAGAATGCCTTCTTCCTGCAGCTTCTTCGCGATCAGGCCGGCCGTGAACTTGGTCGCGTAAAGCGGCACGCCGAGGTCTTCGACCAGGTAGGGGATCGCGCCAATATGGTCCTCGTGACCATGGGTCAGCACGACCGCGAGCAGGTCCTTTCGGCGTTTCTCGATGAAGCCGAGGTCGGGCAGCACCAGGTCGACACCGGGATAGGCGGGGTCTGAGAAGGTCATGCCGAGGTCGACCATGATCCACTTGCCAGCCGTGCCGTACAGATTGACGTTCATGCCAATCTCGCCCGACCCGCCAAGAGGCAGGAAGATGAGTTCGTTCTTTGGGGTCAAAAATTCAGTCTTTCGTTTCACTTTCCCCTCCTTCTCAAGGAGGGGTAGGGGTGGTTTGCGAAGCGAAAGCTTCGCCGCGAGCGTCCGCTCGCCTTGTCGTTTGGATCCCCACCCCTGCCCCTCCCCATGAGGGAGGGGAAAAGACAGAGGTCAATCAGTTCCGTTCTGAAATCAGCGCCAGCCCGCGAACCGTCAGGTCCGAATCGATGCGCTGAATGATATTCGTATGTTCCTTGAATATGGGGGCGAGGCCGCCCGTCGCAATACACGTCATGTCGCGGCCCGCCTCCTTGCGAATGCGTGTCACCAGCCCCTCGATCAGGCCGATATAGCCGAAGAAGATGCCGGACTGCATCGCGTTCACCGTCCCCTTCGCCCACGCCTTGCCATCGGGCGGCGGCGCGACGGAAATGCGCGGCAGCTGCGCCGAGGCCGCATAGAGGGCATCGACGGCGAGGTTGATGCCCGGCGCGATCACGCCGCCCGCATAGGCACCGCCCGTGACGATGTCGAAGGTGGTGGCCGTGCCGAAATCGACGATGATCAGATCATCGCCATGTTCGGCATAGGCGGCCGCCGAGTTCACGAGCCGGTCCGCGCCCACTTCGTTCGGATTGGGAACATCGATGCCGATGCCGAGGTCGAGGTCTTTCGTCACGAACAGCGGCTCGGTACCGAAATGATCGTGGCCGAGGCGTCTGATATTGAAGATCACGGTCGGCACGACGGTGGAGGCGAGCATGCGATGAATCATGCCCCTTTCGATGCCGTTCATCGCGAAATGCTGCGCCAGGAACGCCATATATTCATCGCCCGTGCGGTCCGCCATCGTGCGCATGCGCCAACGGTGGCGAACTTCGCCCCCCTCGATCAGGGCAAAGACCGTATTGGTATTGCCAACGTCGATAGCGAACAGCATCAGGCGCTCCGGACGCGCGGCGCGCGGCGCTGTAGGTCACACTGGGTCACACCTCCACGCGTGCGCGCGTACCCGTGCGCGTGAGAGAGGCGGACCACCAGGCGGCGGACCGCAGCGGCGGACGGGGGGACGGGACGGCGGGTTATCGGCATGGCTGCCACCGGGTCTCAACTCTGCTCCTATTTTGCAAGCGAAACCCGGGCACGGCCTACAGCGCGAACACTTCGCCCGACCCGATCAGGTCGATGCGGCCATCCTCTCGGCGCAGGCGGAGCGCGCCCTTCTCATCCAGCCCGGCATAGCGGCCGGTGCGGGTTTCGCCCGGCAGGCGCGCCGCCATCCGGTCGCCTTCGCGGTGAAGCGTGCGGTCCAGCCAGGCGGCGCGGACAGGGGCGAAACCCTGCTCGCGCCAGATCCGGCGGCGGTCAGCGAAGGCGGCCGCCAGCGCTTCGGCGGCCTTGGCGGGATCGGGCGCGGGCAGACCGGCGGCGGGAAAAGAGGTTGCGGCCCGTTCCGTCCCCTCCGGGTGGTGGCTGAGGTTGACGCCGATGCCGAGGATGACCGCCTCGCCGCGCCCTTCCAAAAGGATACCGGTGCATTTCACGCCGTCGAGAAGCACATCGTTCGGCCATTTCAGGGACAGGCGTTCCCGCGCTGCGAAGCGGGCGGCCATGTCGTGCATCGCCAGCGCAGCGACAAAGCTAAGCTGCGGCCGCGGCCCCTCCCCCTCCTGCGGGCGAATGAGGGTGGAGGTGAACAGGTTGCCGGCTTCGCTGACCCAGTGCCGCCCGCGTCGCCCGCGCCCCGCCGTCTGGCGGTCCGCGCGCACCCACAGCCCGTCCGGCTCGCCCCGGTCGATGGCGGCGGCGATCCAGTCATTGGTGCTGCCGACCTCAGGCAGGTGGACGATCCGGTTCAGAAAATCATCATCGCCAGGGCGGCGCGCTCGGCTGCGCCGACCAGCGGCCCGATCGCCAGCATGCCAAGCGGCGAGCAGAAGATCGCGGCGGCGGCCATCACGCTGCCGTTGACGGTGCTTTCCTGCGGCAGGATCTCGGCCTCCGGCTCATCGAAATAGGCCAGCTTCACGATGCGCAGATAGTAGAACGCGCCGACGACCGAGGTCACGACGCCAATCACGGCAAGGACGTACATCTCGGCCTCGATGGCTGCGTTGAACACGCTGAACTTCGGCCAGAAGCCGAGGAGCGGCGGGATGCCAGCGAGCGAGAACATGAAGATCGCCATGGCCAGCGCCAGTCCTGGCCGCGTGCGCGACAGGCCGGCCAGCGCGGCCATGTCATCGCGCGCACGCCCGTCGGACCCGCGCAGCGCCAGAACAACAAGGAACGCGCCGATGGTCATCGCCAGGTAAACCGCCATGTAGAACAGGACGCCCGCCACGCCTTCGGGGGTCGCGGCAGCAAGGCCGATCAGCGCGAAACCGATATTGTTGATCGAGCTGTAGGCCAGCAGGCGCTTGATCGAGGTTTGCCCGATCGCACCCACCGCGCCAAGGATCATGGACGCGACCGCGGCAAAGGCGATGATCTGCTGCCACTGGTCGGCAACGCCGCCAAACGCGTCCATCGTAACCCGCACCAGCAGGCCCATGGCCGCGGCCTTTGGCGCGGACGCGAAGAACATCGAAACCGGGGTCGGTGCGCCTTGATAGACGTCCGGCGTCCACATGTGGAACGGCACCGCGCTGATCTTGAAGGCGAGGCCCGCGAGGATGAACACCAGGCCGACGGTCAGCCCGACGCCCGGCTCGCCCGCGAGAAGCGGTGCCAGGATCACGAACGTCGTCGTGCCGGTAAAGCCGTAGACCAGGCTGATGCCGTAAAGGAGAATACCTGAGGCAAGCGCGCCAAGGACGAAATATTTCAGCCCCGCCTCGGACGACCGGGTTTCATCGCGGCGGAAGGCGGCAAGGACGTAGGCGGCGAGGCTCTGCAGCTCCAGTCCGACATAGAGCGAGAGCAGGTCGGCGGCGGACACCATCATGCCCATACCCAGCGCGCCCAGCATGATGATGACCGGATATTCGAACTTGTCGGATCGCGCCCTGCGCAGATACGGGATGGCAGTAATCGTGCAGGCCGCCGCGGCCGTGAAGATCAACACCTTCAGAAAGCGCGAGAAATCGTCGGCGACGTAAAGCCCGTCAAAGGCCAGCGCGCGCGGCGCATCGTTAATCAGCGCAAAGCCGGCGATGGCGTAGATGATGACCGCACCCCAGCTGAGGCCGACGAACGACCGGCTGCCGCGGAACACGCCGATCATCAGCAGGGTCATCGCGCCCAGCGCCAGCACCAGCTCCGGCGCGGCGATGTTCAGGCTTTCGGTGAGCGGCTGCATCAGCGGTACGGACGGCAGGTCACTCGGCACGATGACGAGTTCCGGTTCGGGTGCGGGCGCGATCATGGCGCTTCCCCTGCTGCGGGCACGGCTACCCCGTTATCCTGAACTCGTTTCAGGATCTCAGGCAGGATAGCCGCTTCCATCGACGCCTCGCTTCGTTCGGCAGGAGATCCTGAAACGAGTTCAGGATGACGGTCTGTGGAGGCCGCCACCGCGACTTGCTGCTGCGGCGCGCCGGCGGCGTCGAGGCGGGCGACGATATCGGCAACGGGCGCGCGCACGGGGTCGATGAAGACGTTCGGCACAACGCCCATCCAAAGGACGGCGACGGCGATCGGCACGAGGCAGAGATATTCGCGCATGGTCAGGTCACGCATCGTGCTGACGGCGCTGTTGGTGATCTCCCCGAACGCCACGCGGCGGTAGAGATAGAGCATGTACGCCGCGCCCAGGATGATTCCGGTACAGATGATGAAAACGGCCCAGGTCGAGGCCTGAAACGCGCCGAGCATCACCAGGAACTCGCCGACAAAGCCGCTGGTGCCCGGCAGGCCGACAGACGCCATGGTGAACAGCATGAAGAACAGCGCGTAGCGCGGCATGACGCTCGCGACGCCGCCATATTGGTCGATCTCGCGCGTGTGCAGCCGGTCATAGACCACGCCGACGCACAGGAAGAGCGCGCCCGACACCAGGCCGTGTGACAGCATCACGACGATCGAGCCCTCAAGCGCCTGCGCGTTGAACCCGAACAGGCCGACGGTCACGAACGCCATATGCGCGACGGAGGAATAGGCGATCAGCTTCTTCATGTCCGCCTGCGCCAGCGCCACGAGCGACGTGTAGACCACCGCAACCATAGACAGGCCCCAGACCAGCCAGACGAGATCGACGCTCGCGTCCGGGAACATGGGCAGGGAGAAGCGGATGAAGCCGTAGCCGCCCATCTTCAGGAGCACACCGGCAAGAATGACGGAGCCCGCCGTCGGGGCCTGCACGTGCGCGTCGGGCAACCAGGTGTGCACCGGCCACATCGGCATCTTGACGGCAAAGCTGGCGAAGAAGGCCAGCCACAGCCAGGTCTGCGCCCCCTCGGCGAAATCGTAGGCCATCAGCGTCGGGATGTCGGTCGTTCCCGCCTCTGCCACCATGTACATCATGGCGAGCAGCATCAGGACCGAACCAAGCAGCGTGTAGAGGAAGAACTTGTAGCTGGCGTAGATCCGGTTCGCGCCGCCCCATATGCCGATGATCAGGTACATCGGAATGAGGCCGCCCTCGAACATCACATAGAACAGGAACAGGTCGGTCGCCGCGAAAACGCCGATCATCAGCGCCTCCATCAAAAGGAACGCCGCCATATATTCCGGAACGCGCGTGCGGATCGCTTCCCAGCTGGCGAGGATGCAGATCGGCATCAGGAAGACACTGAGCGCGATAAGGACGAGGCTGATCCCGTCGATGCCGAGCGCCCAGCTGAAATAAGGCGCGAACAGCGGGACATTTTCCTGAAACTGGAACGCGCTCGACCCGATATCGAAGTTCAGCCACAGCACGATGCCGAGGATGAGCTCAACGAGCGTCGTTCCGAGGGCAAGCCAGCGCGCGGTGTTCGCCCGCGAATCCTCACTGCCCGGCATCACCAGCATGAGCGCACCGGTCACCAGCGGCAGCAGGATCATCACGGAAAGAATGGGGAAGGTCACAGCGAAACGACCCTCATAAACTGCTCCCCTCCCTCGAGGGAGGGGTAAGGGAGGGTGAGCGCGCGGCCAGCGCGCATGGGTACAGGGGAGCGCTCCCGCGCTCGCAGGCCGGATCCCCACCCCTGCCCCTCCCCATGAGGGAGGGGAAAGTTTCTTGCGCGTTCGAAGCTCATCACTCGCCGCCCATCACGCCGGGCAGCAGCCAGGCAGCCGCCGCAGCGAGCCCGATCAGCATCACCAGCGCATAGGAGTAGAGATAGCCGGTCTGCAGCGAGCGCGCGACGCCGGACGACTTGTCCACCAGCCCGGCGAGCCCATTCGGCCCGAACCGGTCGATCGTCCCCTCGTCGCCCCGCCGCCACAGCACGCGGCCGAGCCACATCGACGGCACGACGAAGACCGCATGGTACAGCTCGTCGAAATACCATTTGTGTTTCAGGAACGTGTACAGCTGCCCGAACTGCGCGGCCGCGGCAGGCGCAAGGCGCGGCGCGCGGATATAGTTGTTCCAGGCAATCAGGAAGCCGGTCAGCATCGCGATGAACGGCGACAGCTTCACCCACACCGGCACATCTTGCGCGGCGTCCATCAGCGCGCCGTTGAACGCCAGCGAACTCCGCCAGAATTCCGCGCCCTCCTCCGCATAAGTCATCGGATGGTAGAGCAGGTAGCCGGAGAAGATCGCGCCGAGCGACAGGATCGCCAGCGGCACCAGCATGCTCGGCGGGCTCTCATGCGGGTGATAGCCGCCGGTGCCGTCCGCTGCCTCGGCATGCGCAGGCGCGTGCGGATCGTGCCCCGAATCCTCCTGCGCCGGATGGTCGTGCAGCGTATGCTGGATATGCGCCGACGTCGCCCAGCGCGGCTTGCCGTAGAAGGTCAGGAAAATCAGCCGCCAGGAATAGAAGCTCGTCAGCAGCGCAACGAACACACCGATGGCAAAGGCGATCAGCCCCGCCTCAGTGCCGGACGCAAAGGCGCTCTCGATGATCATGTCCTTTGAATAGAAGCCGGCAAAGCCATAGCCCGCGAGCGGAATGCCGACGCCCGTGATCGCCACGGTGCCGATCATCATGGCCCAGAAGGTCAAAGGAATTTCCTTACGCAGCGCCCCATAGTGCCGCATGTCCTGCTCATGGTGCATCGCGTGGATCACGGAGCCCGCGCCGAGGAACAGCAGCGCCTTGAAGAAGGCATGGGTCGTCAGGTGGAACATCGCGACGCCGTAAGCGCCCACGCCGGCAGCGAAGAACATGTACCCCAGCTGCGAACAGGTCGAATAGGCGATGACGCGCTTGATGTCGGTCTGGACCACGCCCACCGTTGCGGCGAACAGCGCGGTCGCCGCGCCGACATAGGTGACGACGGTCAACGCGGCGGGTGCGGCCTCGAACAGCGGCGACAGGCGGCAGACCATGAACACACCGGCGGTGACCATGGTGGCGGCGTGGATCAGCGCGGAGACGGGCGTCGGCCCCTCCATCGCGTCCGGCAGCCAGGTGTGGAGGCCGAGCTGCGCCGACTTCCCCATCGCGCCGACGAACAGGAGCAGGCACAGCGTCGTCAGAATATCGACCTCAGCCCCAAGGAAGCTGAAGGTCTGGCCGGTGTAGCTCGCCGCCGTGCCGTTGATGGTGTCGATGTCGACCGTCCCCATCACCAGGAACACGCCGAAGATGCCGAGCAGGAAGCCGAAATCGCCGACGCGGTTGACGACGAACGCCTTGATGGCGGCGGCATTGGCGCTCGGCTTCTTGTACCAGAAGCCGATGAGGAGATAGCTGGCGAGACCGACGCCTTCCCAGCCGAAAAACATCTGGATGATATTGTCTGCCGTCACCAGCATCAGCATCGCGAAGGTGAACAGCGACAGATAGGCGAAGAAGCGCGGCTGGTCCGGGTCCTCCTCCATATAGCCCCAGCTGTAGAGGTGGACGAGGCTGGACACCGTCGTGATGACGATCAGCATCACCGCCGTCAGCGTGTCGAGACGCAGCGACCAGTCCACCGAGAACGCGCCCGACGTCATCCACGTCATGACCGGCTGGGTATAGCTCGTATCACCGAACCCAACCTCGAAGAACAGGATCCAGCTCAGCACCGCCGAGACGAACAGCGCACCGGTCGTGATCGACTTCGACACGACATTGCCGAGGCTGCGGTTGCCCAGCCCCACGATGATCGCCGCGAGGAGCGGTAGGAAGACCACAAGTTGCAGCATCAAAAGACCTCCCCACCGCTTGCGGGGGGGATCGAGGGGGGGCCTGACCACAGAAGCATGGCATTGTTGGAGAGCGAGGCCCGGTACTGGCCCCCTCCGACCGCTTCGCGGCCACCTCCCCCGCAAGCGGTGGAGGGGTCTCTGCGACCCTCTTGACCGTCATTCCCGCGAACGCGGGAATCCAGTCGACAACAACCAGCGACCGAGAGTCCGCGCGATCGACCGCGCAGCTGGATTCCCGCGTGCGCGGGAATGACGAAGTGGCGGTGTGTCATCCCTACCCCTTCATCTGGTTGATCTGATCGACGGCAATCGTGCCGCGGTTCCGGAAATAGAGGACGAGGATCGCAAGCCCGATGGCCGCTTCCCCCGCGGCGACGGTCAGGACGAACATCGCGAAAATCTGCCCGGTCAGATCGCCGAGATACGCCGAGAACGCCACCAGGTTGATGTTCACGGCGAGCAGGATCAGCTCGATCGACATCAGGATGACGATGACGTTCTTCCGGTTGAGCGCGATGCCGAGAACGCCCAGCACGAACAGGATCGCCGCCACCGTCAGATACTGTTCAAGGCCGATCACAGGAGCGCACCTCCGGCAATCAAATCATCCAGAGGCCGCTCATCCTGAGCTTGTCGAAGGGTCACAGCTCGACCCCCTCACCCGATTTCGGCTTGGTGATGCGGACAGCGTCTTCCGGGCGGCGCGCGATCTGGCGCATGATCGACTGCTTCTTCACCCCGCCGCGCGTGCGGTGCGTCAGGACGATGGCGCCGATCATCGCGGTCAAAAGGATCATGCCCGCGCCCTGGAAGATGTAGACATATTGCGTGTAGAGAACCGCGCCGATGGCCTCTGTATTGGTCACGCCCGGCACGGCCGACCCGTTGGCGGGCGGCGCGGCGGCGAGCGTTGGCTCCCCGATCACGGCGGCGGCCCCGGCGGCGATGATCAGTTCGGCGGCCAGCACACCGGCGAGGATCAGGCCGAAGGGCAGGTAGCTGACGAATCCGGCGCGCAGGCTGGCGAAATCGACGTCCAGCATCATGACGACGAACAGGAACAGCACCGCGACCGCGCCGACATAAACGATCACCATCAGCATCGCGAGGAACTCAGCGCCCAGCAGCAGGAACAGCCCCGCGCTGTTGAAAAACGCCAGGATCAGCCACAGCACCGAGTGCACCGGGTTCTTCGACAGGATCACCATCGTGCCCGACAGGAGCACCACGGCTGCCAGCATGTAGAAGATGATCGCTTCGACCATGCCGAGCCCGTCGCTACCCTTTTTTGTCCATCATTCCCGCGAACGCGGGAATCCAGCTTCGATGCGCCCCATTGAAAGGACTGGTTCTATTCGCTCACCGAGCTGCTGGATTCCCGCGTTCGCGGGAATGACCGACAGGCGGTGTCATGAGTGTGCGCGGCCCCTAACGGTAGGCCGCGTCCGCCGCAAGATTCGCGGCGATGGCGGGTTCCCACCGCTCGCCGTTCTCCAGCAGCTTCTGTTTGTCGTAGATCAGCTCTTCGCGCGTTTCGGTCGAAAATTCGAAATTCGGTCCCTCGACGATGGCATCGACCGGGCAGGCTTCCTCGCAAAAGCCGCAATAAATGCACTTCGTCATGTCGATGTCGTAGCGCGTGGTGCGGCGCGAACCATCGTCGCGCGGCTCGGCCTCGATGGTGATCGCCTGCGCCGGGCAGATCGCCTCGCACAGCTTGCACGCGATGCAGCGTTCCTCGCCATTGGGATAGCGGCGCAGCGCATGTTCGCCGCGAAAGCGCGCGGACACCGGACCCTTCTCATAGGGATAGTTCACCGTAACCTTCGGCCGGAACATGTATTTCAGCGTCAGGCCAAGGCCCTTCACGAACTCCCAGAGGAGGAAGGATTTGGCGGTCTGTGCAAAGGCGCTCATGAGAAATGGCCCGGATTGAAGAAGACGAGATAGCCTGAAACCAGCACCACCCAGAACAGGCTGACCGGCAGGAAAACCTTCCAGCCTAGCCGCATCAGCTGGTCGTAGCGGTAGCGCGGCACGGTGGCGAACACCCAGGCGAACAGGAAAAAGCAGAAGGCGATCTTCAGGAGCAGCCAGACGAACCCGGGGACCGCGTAGAGAAAGCCGATCTCCACCGGCGGCAGGTAACCGCCCAGGAACATGATGCTCATCAGCGCGCACATCAGTAGGATGACGCCGTACTCGCCCAGCCAGAACAACGCGAAGCTCATCGACGAATATTCGGTCTGGTAGCCAGCGACGAGTTCCGCCTCCGCCTCCGGCAGGTCGAAGGGCGGCCGGTTCGTCTCCGCCAGCGCGGAGATGAAGAACATCACCGCCATCGGAAACAGCAGCGGATTGAACAGGTTCATGTTGATGAAGCCCAGGATCGTCCCCTGCTGCGCCATGACGATGGCGGTCAGGTTGAAGCTGTTCGCCCAGAGCACCACGCAGACGACGATAAAGCCGATCGACACTTCATAGCTGACCATCTGCGCCGCCGAGCGAAGCCCGCCGATGAACGGGTATTTCGAGTTCGACGCCCAGCCCGACATGATGATGCCGTAAACGCCAAGCGAACTGACGGCGAAAATGTAGAGAATGCCGACATTGATGTCCGCCAGCACCACGCCGACGTCGAACGGGATCACCGCCCAGCCAATCAGCGCCAGTGAGAAGGTGATCATCGGTGCCAGCAGGAACACGCCCTTGTTCGCGCCCGACGGGATGATGGTTTCCTTCAGGAACACCTTCAGGCCGTCGGCAAAGGACTGCAGCAGCCCGAACGGTCCCACGACATTCGGCCCGCGCCGCATCTGCGCCGCCGCCCACACCTTCCGGTCGGCATAAACCGCGAACGCAACGCCCAGCATCACCGGCACGGCGATGGCGAGCACCAGGATCGTGTAAGTGACGAGATAGCCGAGCCACTCGCCGAGAAAGGACTGGAAGAAGTCTACCATTGTGCGGCCCTACCACTCCCATTGTCATCCTGAACTCGTTTCAGGACCCACGCGCTTAGATTGGCGGAGGACGGTGCGATGCCCGTGGCGCGGCGTGGGTCCCGGCCTGCCCCGGGATGACAGCTTGAAAAAATCATTCCGCCGCCTCCAGCATCGCCGTCTCTTCGCCGAAGATCGCCTCGGTGCATTCCTGCATTGTTTCCGAAGCGCGGGCGACCGGGTTCGACAGGTAATAATTGGCAATCGGATAAGTTAGCGCCTCGTCAGAGATCATCGCCGTCTCATCCAGGCCGAAGGGATGCCAATCCGTCTCCGCAAGCCCAAGCGTCCCGAGATGCGGCCATTCCTCCGCAATCCGCGCGCGCAGTTCGGCAAAGCTGTCATAGGGCAGCGTCTTTTCCAGCACATCGGACAGCGCGCGCAGGATCGCCCAGTCTTCCCGCGCATCGCCCGGCGCATCGACGGCCTTGTTCGACCGCTGGACCCGCCCCTCGGTATTGACCCAGGTGCCGTCCTTTTCCGCGAACGCCGCGGCCGGCAGGATCACGTCCGCATGCCCCGCTGCGCAATCGCCATGATGGCCGATATAGACTTTGAACGGCTTTTCGAACGCCGCCATGTCCAGCTCGTCCGCGCCGTGCAGGAACAGCGCCTTCAGCCTGCCCGAGGCCGCGTCCGCCGCCAGCGCCGGCACACCGCCCGCGCTGGTAAAACCGAGGTCGAGCCCGCCGACACGCGCCGCCGCCGTATGCAGAACATTGAACCCGTTCCAGTCGCCGCGCACGCCGTTGATGTCCGCGATCAGGCGCTCCGCCGCCGCCAGCACCGCCGCCCCGTCGCCGCGCGCAAGCGCGCCCTGCCCCACGATAACCGCCGGACGTTCCGCGCCCTTCAGCGCTTCAAGCACATCCTTCGGCAGCCGCGTCAACGTCGACAGCTCCTCGCCTAGCCAGGTCGAGCGGTAGGTCAGGTCGATTTCCGGGCCGATCGCGAACACCTGCGCCCCGCCCTTCCGAACGGCCTTCCGCAGCCGCGTATTCACCAGCGGCGCTTCCCAGCGTACGTTCGTCCCGACCAGCAGGACGACGTCCGCCGTTTCGAGGTTCGCGATGCCGGTGTTGAGCAAATAGCTCGCCCGCCCCTCGGACACTTCACCGCCCAGCTGCGCGCCGTCCTGGCGGCATTCGTGGCGGTTCGATCCCAGCGCCGTCATAAGATCCTTCAGCGCCGCCAGGCTCTCGACGTCGACGAGGTCACCGGCAACCGCGCCGATCTCGTCTCCGGACAGCCCGTCGAGCCCCGCCTTGATCGCCGCGAACGCCTCGTCCCAGCGCGCCGCGCGCAGCTTGCCGTTCTCGCGCACATAGGGCTTGTCGAGGCGGCGCTTCATCAGGCCAAGCGGGCCGTAGCGGCCCTTGTCCGACAGCCACTCCTCGTTGACGTCATCGTTGATGCGCGGATTGACCCGCAGGATCTGCGGCCCCCGCGCATGATAGACGACGTTGGAGCCGACCGCGTCCATCACGTCGATGGCGTTCGTCTTCACCGTCTCCCAGGGGCGCGACCGAAACGCATAGGGCTTCGAGGTCAGCGCGCCGACCGGACACAGGTCGATGACATTGCCAGAGAGTTCCGACGTCGTCGTCTTTTCGAGATAGGTCGTGATCTCCATGGACTCGCCGCGGCCGATGGCGCCGATTTCCTCGACACCCGCGACTTCCTCGGCGAAGCGCACGCAGCGGGTGCAGTGGATGCAGCGGGTCATCACCGTCTTGATGATCGGCCCCATATGCTTCTCGGTCACCGCGCGCTTGTTCTCGTCATAGCGCGAGCGTCCGCGGCCATACATCAGCGCCTGGTCCTGCAGGTCGCATTCGCCGCCCTGGTCGCAGATCGGGCAGTCAAGCGGGTGGTTGATGAGGAGGAACTCCATCACCCCTTCGCGCGCCTTCTGGGTCATCTCGGACGTCGTGGAGACCTCCTGCCCGTCGGCGGCGGGCAGCGCGCAGCTCGCCTGCGGCTTCGGCGGGCCGGGCTTCACCTCGACAAGGCACATGCGGCAATTGCCGGCAATCGACAGCCGCTCATGATAGCAGAAGCGCGGAATCTCCGCCCCCGCCATCTCGCAGGCCTGCAAGACGGTCGCACCCTGCGGCACCTCGACCTCGACCCCGTCCACCGTGAGTTTGGGCATGTCCTCAGTTCCCCGGCACCGCGGCAGGCAACGCGCCCGCCCGTGCCATCAACGTTTCGCGATAGAGATTTTCGGCAAGCAACGCCTTGAGGGCCGAGCGAGAGAATTTCACCTCCGCGCCGGCGGGAATACATCCGCTCAGAGACGGTGCGATCTCGCCAATGGCGGCCTTTTCCTCGGAACTGGCCACCTCGCTGTTCACAAAGTCACGCACGGCGCTGGTACCTTGCCGCAATACGCAGGAGCCGAACAACAAAAGCGGCAGCGACGCAGGATTTGCGTGTTCGGCGCTATCCATGAGCGCCTGCCAGTCAGGCACGGCGTAGGGCGCAAAGTCGAAGTCGTCGTCCGCCATTCGCTTGTGCGCCGCGAGGAGATAAAACGCGCCGCGAAACAGACCTTGGGACATCGTCAGTTCCCCTGACGACAAGCACCTGGACTCAACGAGGCGCATGATCGTCTTCTCGTCCTTCTCCGGATGCCAGTAGGTCGCGAGCGCCTCGTCAACCCGCCATTCTTTCGCCTTCCAGACACACTTGGCATAATCGTAGGTGGCCAGCCGCGAGCGCTCTTCGTCTGAGAGACCCCGCGCGGTCGGGATGCGGGCCTCTTCATAGCGGTCGATCCGGGACTGCGCGCTAACGGAGGCCGCAAAGCCAGTCGCGATCACCAGCACTGCGAACGCAAGACGAAACATCAACCCGCCTCCGCCGTCTGCATCTGCCGATTTAAGAAGACAGTCGCACCCTGCGGCACCTCGACCTCGACCCCGTCTACGGTGAGTTTGGGCATTACAAACCTTCAATCTCTTGGGCTGAAATTAGATTCCGCTGCCCCGTGAGCTTCCCTGTCATTCTAAGGGAGAACCCATGCTGCCTGACTAAATGCAGCGCCGTGTCTAACTCCTTCACAAAAATAGCGTTCTTCTGATGGTGCTTCTCCGACCCTATGGATGGATCGGCTAACTCCCACATGCATGTATCCGCATGTAGCGAAGGCTCATAGCGCTCAGTCTGACCGGCATACTGGCCAGTCGAGTGGGTTCTTTCGCGATATATTTTCACTCCGCCGCCACCTTCATCGCGCTCTGCCGGTCGAGGATGCGCTGTTCGAGTTCGGGGCGGAAGTGGCGGATGAGGCCCTGGATCGGCCAGGCCGCCGCGTCGCCCAATGCGCAGATTGTGTGGCCCTCCACCTCCTTCGTCACGTCGTAGAGCAGGTCGATTTCGTGCAGCTCGGCCTGGCCGGTGACGAGCCGCTCCATCACGCGCCACATCCAGCCCGTCCCCTCGCGGCACGGCGTGCACTGGCCGCAGGATTCGTGCTTGTAGAAATAGCTGATGCGGCTGATCGCGCGGACGATGTCGGTGGACTTGTCCATCACGATCACCGCCGCCGTGCCGAGCCCTGACTTCAGGTCGCGCAGCCCGTCGAAGTCCATCCGCGCGTCCATGATCTCGTGCGCGGGCACCAGCGGCACGGACGACCCGCCCGGAATGACGGCGAGCAAATTGTCCCAGCCGCCGGTGATGCCGCCGCAATGCTTCTCGATCATGTCCCGGAACGGAACCGACATCGATTCCTCGACGACGCAGGGCCGCTCGACATGACCGGAAATCTGGAACAGCTTCGTGCCCGCATTGTTCTCGCGGCCGAAACCGGCAAACCAGTCCGCGCCGCGCCGCAGGATCGTCGGCACCACGGCGATGCTCTCGACATTGTTCACCGTCGTCGGATGCCCATACAGCCCCGCGCCCGCCGGAAAGGGCGGTTTCAGGCGCGGCTGGCCCTTCTTGCCCTCCAGGCTCTCCAGCATCGCGGTTTCTTCGCCGCAGATATAGGCGCCCGCGCCCCGGTGCATGTAGACGTCGAAGTCATAGCCCGACTTCGCCGCGTTCTTGCCAAGGAGTTTCGCGTCATAGGCCTCGTCGATCGCCTTCTGCAGCGCCTCGGCCTCGCGGATATATTCGCCGCGAATGTAGATATACGCCGCCCGCGCCCGCATCGCGAACCCGGCAAGCAGTGCCCCTTCCAACAGCTTGTGCGGATCATGGCGGATGATCTCGCGGTCCTTGCAAGAACCCGGCTCGGATTCGTCGGCATTGATGACGAGGTAGGACGGCCGGTCGGCGGGCGGCTCCTTGGGCATGAAGCCCCACTTCACACCCGTCGGAAAGCCCGCGCCGCCGCGTCCGCGCAGGCCAGAAGCCTTCACGGTGTCGATGACCTTATCCTGGCCGACCGTCATCAGGTCCTTGGTCTTGTCCCAGTCCCCGCGCGCCTGCGCCGCCTTCAGGTCCGGCGACTGAAAGCCATAGAGATTGGTGAAAATCCGGTCCTTGTCGGAGAGGAAGTCGAAGCTCATGCCAGCACCATCAGTTCTTCATGCCGAACGCGGTTGAGGGGCAGGCCGCCGGACCGCTCGCCCTTCGACAGGCTCAGGGTGAGCGGGGCACAGGAAGACCGCTCATGCTGAGCCTGTCGAAGTATGGGCGTGCGGTGCCGTCCCTCGACTGCACTCGGGATGATGGGGATTGCGCGGGCGGAAACGTTCATGCCCATTCCTTCCGGTAGTCGTGGTTCTCGCGCGTCATCGCCTCCAGCGAGGTGACGCCGCCCGCCGGCTCCGACGACCGCCGCCCGTCCTGCGGTCCTGGCGTCGGCCGTTCACCCGCGGCCAGCGCATCGACGATGCGCGCGGTATCCTCGGCGGTCAGGCACTCGTAATTGTCATCGTTGATCTGCACCATCGGCGCGGTCGCGCAGCTGCCGAGGCATTCGACTTCGGTCAGCGTGAAGAGGCCGTCGGGCGTCGTCTGCCCCTTGCGGATGCCCTTCTCGTTCAAGACGCGCATCACATCGTCCGACCCGCGCAGCATGCAGGGCGTCGTGCCGCACAGCTGAACATGATATTTCCCGACCGGCGACAGGTTGTACATCGTGTAGAAGGTCGCGACCTCGTAGACGCGGATATAGGGCATTTCCAGCTGCCGCGCGATGAACTCGATCACCGGAATGGGCAGCCACCCCTGCGTATTCGTCTGCGCGCCGACCTGCCGCTGGGCAATGTCGAGCAGCGCCATCACCGCGGACTGCTTGCGAGGCGCCGGATATTTTGCGATCTCGGTTTCGACCTTCGCGGCATTCTCGGACGTCCACTGAAACCCGTCAAAGGCGTGGTGGTCCGGTTTCTCCGGAGCCATCGCTTCGGCATGGCCTTGGCTGGAATAGGTGGCTGCTGGCATCGGGTCTTTGTCTTCCGTGGTGCGGGGCGCGCGGAAGGGCTGCGCGGCTCCGCTTCAAACGTGACGCGGCACTAGCGCATGGGCGGGGGCCTTCGCAACCGCCGCATGCTGTCGCGGGCATCGGTTTTCAGCCCGTTAAGAAGCGTTCGCAAGAGTGACGCGCTCGACACAGTCGATGCGCGTGTCGTCTTCGGCGGTGCGGATCGTCCAGTGCGCCTGAAACGGCACCGCACCAGCGCCAAGCGGCGACACGAGAATGGTCAGGCCGCCGGTCTCCGGATCAGCCTCGATCGTGCGCGAAATCACAGAGGGGCGCCGTTCGCCCGTCCGCCCGCGCACCATGCCCGCAAGGATCATCCAGCGATCGCTCGCAGTCCCGTCCGGCCCGTTCCGGACGGCAAAGCCCTCGCACCGGTCCAGCCGCTCGAACAGCTGCCCCGTCGCCATCGCCTGCATCACCGCCTGCGGCGTGCGATATGCGGGCGGCAGCGCGGCATAGTCGAGCACCTCCGGCGCGCTGGCCGCCGTGGGCGTGGACGGCGTGTTGTCACAGCCGACAACCGCCACCACGATCGCCGGCACGATCGCCCGCGCTACTAGCGGTCGCACTCACCGAACACGATGTCGAGGCTGCCGAGGATCGCGGGGGCGTCGGCCAGCATGTGACCCTTGCACATGAACTCCATCGCCTGAAGGTGCGAGAAGGCGGTCGGGCGGATCTTGCAGCGATAGGGTTTGTTCGACCCGTCGCTGACGAGGTAAATGCCGAACTCCCCCTTCGGGCTTTCGGTGGCGACGTAAACCTCGCCCTCCGGCACATGGAAGCCCTCGGTGTAGAGCTTGAAGTGGTTGATCAGAGCTTCCATCGAGCGCTTCATCTCGCCGCGCTTCGGCGGACCGACCTTCGGGTCCGTGGACATGATCGGCCCCGCCGGCATGTCGGCGATGCACTGCCTGATGATCTTCAGGCTCTCGCGCATTTCGGCCATGCGGCACATGAAGCGGTCATAGCAATCACCCTGCGTCCCCACCGGCACGTCGAAGTCCATGCGGTCATAGACGTCATAGGGCTGCGCCTTGCGCAGGTCCCAGGCGATGCCGGAGGCGCGCAGGCACGGGCCGGAGAAGCCGCGCGCGATGGCATCGTCCTTCGACACGACGCCGATGCCGACGTTGCGCTGCTTGAAGATGCGGTTGCCCACGACCAGCGCCTCGAAGTCGTCGAGGACTTTCGGGAAGCTCTCCGTCCAGTCGGCGATGTCGGCCAGCAGTTTCGGCTGCACGTCCTGATGCACGCCGCCGGGCCGGAAATAGGCCGCATGAAAGCGCGCGCCCGACACGCGCTCGTAAAACTCGCAGACATGCTCGCGCTCTTCGAACAGCCACAGCATCGGCGTCATCGCGCCAACGTCCATCGCGTGCGCGGTCGTGTTCATGATGTGGTTCGTGATCCGCGTGATCTCCGCGAACATCACCCGGATATACTGCGCCCGCTCCGGCACCGGCAGGTCCAGCAGCTTCTCGATGGCGAGGACGTAGCTATGCTCCTCGCACATGGGCGAGACGTAATCGAGGCGGTCCATATAAGGCAGCGCCTGCAGATACGTCTTGTACTCGATCAGCTTTTCGGTGCCGCGGTGGAGGAGGCCGATATGCGGATCGACCCGCTCGATGATCTCGCCGTCCATTTCCATGATCAGGCGCAGAACGCCGTGCGCCGCCGGATGCTGCGGCCCGAAGTTCATGGAATAATTCTGGATCTCGGTCGTGGCCGCCGTCTCGCCGGTCTCGTTGTCGAACGTAATCGAGCGGTCGGCGGAGTCCTCTTCGGCCGTCTTGTCGAGGATATCGGTGTCGCTCATCAGGCGTCCTTCTTGTCCTGGACCTCGTCATGGTCCGGCACGGTCACGGTGGTATCCGCCTTCTCGTCGCCCGGCAGGTTATAGCGGCTGTAGGCCGGCCCCTCCCACGGGCTTTCGAAGTCGAAGCTGCGGAAATCCTGCGCCAGCGTCACCGGCTCGTAGATCACGCGCTTCTGCTCCTCCGAATAGCGCAGCTCGACATAGCCGGTCAGCGGGAAATCCTTGCGGAACGGATGCCCGGAAAAGCCGTAGTCGGTCAGGATGCGGCGATGATCCGGGTTGCCGTCGAACATGACGCCGTAAAGGTCCCACACCTCCCGCTCCAGCCAGCCCGCGACCGGCCACAGGTCGGTGACGGACGCAACGGGCTTCTTCTCACTCGTCGAGGTCCGCACCCGCACCCGCGCATTTTTCGTCAGCGACAGCAGGTGATAATTCACCTCGAACCGGTCCTCCCGCTCCGGGAAGTCGCAGCCGGCAATCTCCATCAGCTGCTGATACTGGTGGTCGGCCTTCAGCGCCGACAGCGTTTCATGCAGCATCTCGCGCGGCACGGTCAGCGTCAGCTCGCCGCGATGCCAGCGCGCCTCGGCGTCCGGGAACGCCTCGATTAGCGCCTCGTCGCGGGTCATTATGGGGGCGGGATGCGCGGCCAAGTCTGCGGCCCTTTCCAGTAAGGTCTAGCGTTCGAACGTGCCGACGCGGCGGATTTTCCGCTGCAGCTGCAGGACGCCGTACAGCAGCGCCTCGGCCGAGGGCGGACAGCCGGGAACGTAAATGTCCACGGGCACGATGCGGTCGCAGCCGCGCACCACGGAATAGCTGTAATGATAATAGCCGCCGCCATTGGCGCAACTGCCCATGGAGATGACGTAGCGCGGCTCCGGCATCTGGTCGTACAGGCGGCGCAGCGCGGGGGCCATCTTGTTGCACAGCGTACCCGCGACGATCATCACGTCCGACTGGCGCGGGGATGCGCGCGGCGCTGCGCCGAACCGCTCCATGTCATAGCGCGGCATGTTGGCGTGCATCATCTCCACGCCGCAGCAGGCCAGCCCGAACGTCATCCACCAGAGCGATCCCGTGCGCGCCCAGTTGAACAGGTCCTCCGTCGTCGTCGTCAGGAAGCCCTTGTTGTCCAGCTCCGTCCCCACATCGGCCACGAACTGGTCGTGCGGGATGACGAAGTCCTCCGGGCGGCGCGCGGCCGGTGTCTCTACTCCCATTCCAGCGCGCCCTTCTTCCATTCGTAGATGAAGCCGATCGTCAGGATGCCGAGGAACACCATCATCGCGCCCCAGCCGAACACGCCCGTCGCGCCAAGACTCACTGCCCAGGGAAACAGGAACGCGACCTCCAGGTCGAAGATGATGAACAGGATCGCGACAAGGTAGAAGCGCACGTCGAACTGGTTGCGCGCATCCTCGAAGGCGGGAAAGCCGCACTCATATTCGCTCAGCTTCGCATCATAGGGCTGCTGCGCGCCGGTCGCATTCGCCACCAGGATGGGCAAACCGACAAACACCGCCGACAGCGCAACGGCGATGCCGAGGAAAATCAGAATGGGCAGATATTCCGCCGCTACGGAGGCCATTATCGGGCGCGTCCTTCATGCTTGTCGAGACAGGATCAGGCTTTCCCCGCGCTTCTAGGCAGCGAGCGCGCGCCCCGCAAGGCGGTCGGAACGTCGCGGTTAGGGAGACCAAACCTGTCATCCTGACGAAGGTCAGGACCCACGCCGTTACTTCTGCACTGCAGTTACGGTTCCGACGGAATGGCGTGGGTCCTGAAACCAGTTCAGGATGACAGTTGAGTTGCGCAAAAAGCCGCGTCCGAGCATCAGCGCCAAAGGTCCGAAACGACGGCCAGCTTCTCTTCGCTAAGGCGTTTCACGCCAGTAAGCGCCGACCGCCCCGCCGATGCCGAAAACGCCGCATCCCGCGCCGCTTCCGAGGGCCACTTCGCAATCGCAACAAATGCGCCGTCTTCCGCGCGGGTCAAACAAGACCCCTGCCCGCCAAGCGCCGCAAGTTCGCGCGTGGCGTCTTCCCAGCGCGCGATGAAAGCGGCCTCCGCGTCCGGCTCAACCCGCCAGCGATAAACCGCAAGAAATCCAGTTTCGGTCATCTCATCCCATCCCCGCTTGGGTCTACAAAGCGCCGCGGACATCTTGCGCAAACATGCGTTGATGTTATCGTTTGCTAATGACGCCGAGCGACTTCTTTTCGCGCTTTCCTTTGGATAACAGCGCATTCAACATTGCGATCATTCTCGACGCCAAACGCGGCAAAGCGCATGCGTCAGAGATTGCGAAGATCTTGGAACAACGGGGTCTTGGCAATGATGCGACCGGAAACTCAGTGACACGAAGCCTGAACCATTATTATCCCACCGCGAAGGACTACAATCGGAGCCATCCAGCTCTCGTTGATCGACCGGAGCCGAACACTTTTCGCCTTGCAAGGGGCGTAACGCCCAAAGACTTTCTTAAGAGCAATTCGAGGTTCTTAGATAGCGCCATGCAGTCGGTGGTGAAGGATTTACAACGAAGGTCATCGTTGCGTGCAGAGCCGTGGGCGAATGTCGTCTGGAAAATGCCAGAACTCTGGGAGAAGGAACTAGTGCAGAAGATGTATGCTGACGAGGTAGAACTCTTGGACAGCATCGATCTCGGACTATAGCCGTTCCGCCTTCGGCTAGGCTTGCCCCTTGGTAGGGGCGACGTATCACTGGCATTGTCTTAAGAGCTCTCTCAACGCCGCGACGCGCCCGCCAGCACCTTGTGCAGTTTCGAATGGAGGTGCCCGTTCGCGGCGACGATGTCGCCGTCCATCACGCGCTTGTCGGTGCCGCGCAGGTCGGTGACGAAACCGCCCGCCTCCCGCACGATCAGCACACCGGCGGCGACGTCCCAGTGGCTGAGGTCCGCCTCCCAATAGCCGTCGTACCGCCCGGCCGCGACATAGGCGAGGTCGAGCGCCGCCGACCCGAACCGCCGGATGCCCGCGACCTGCGGCGCCACGGCGGCGAGCTGTTTCTCGAACGTCTCGAAATCGCCGTGGCCGCGATAAGGTACGCCTGTCGCAATCAGCGAATCGGCAAGCTCGCGCCGCGCCGATACGCGTAGGCGCTGGTTATGGAGGAACGCGCCCTTGCCCTTCTCGGCCCAGAAAAACTCGTCGGTCAGCGGCTGGTAAACGCACGCCGCGCGCACCTCGCCGTGAATCTCGGCGGCAATCGAGATGGAGAAATGCGGGATCGAATGAAGAAAGTTCGTCGTCCCGTCCAAGGGGTCGATGATCCAGCGCTCGTTGCCCGTGCGCCCCTCGATATCCTCGCCCTCTTCGAGAACGAAGCCCCAGTCGGGCCGCGATTGCTGCAGCACTTCGACGATGGTTTCCTCCGCCTCGCGGTCGGCGCGGGAGACATAGTCCGCCGGGCCCTTGCGGCTGACCTGCAGCTGCGTGACTTCGCCGAAGTCGCGGCGCAGGCGCGGGGCGGCCTTCCTGACCGCCTTGTCCATGACGGTGATGAGTGCGGGGCGTGCGGGCAAGGTGTTACTGCTGCGGCGCTTGCGGGCGGTAGCCGCAGACGAACAGGATCGCGTTCCGGACGTGATTGTCGTCATCGAGCGAGAGCTGGTCGTTCGCCTCGATAAAGGCCGTCGCCTTCTCGCTGATCTCCTTGAACGGCGCGGAATAGATGCACAGGAAAATGCGGTTCTTCACCTCCTGCGGCACATTGGCGGTGGCAGGAGCCTGGAGGAGGCCATTGGCCAGCGCAAAGTGGCGCGCGGCGGCCTGCGCCTGCTCGGGAGTCGGCGGCGCGGCATCCTGCGCGGCGGCGGGGGCCGCCAGCAGCGCGGCGGCGGAAAGAAACGCGGGTACTAGAAGTTTCATCGGTCAGTCGGCCCTTCGGACATATTCCTGGCTGTAGACATCGACGACGACGCGCGTCCCGGCGGCAATATGCGGCGGGACCATGATGCGGACACCGTTGTCGAGCACTGCCGGCTTGTACGAGCTGGAGGCGGTCTGCCCCTTCACCACGGCGTCGGCCTCGACGATTTCGGCCTCCACCTGCTCCGGCAACTGCACGGAGATGGGCTTCTCCTCATAGAGTTCAAGCATGACCTGCATCCCGTCCTGCAGGAACGCCGCCGCATCGCCGAGAAGGTCGCTGGGCAGCGTGACCTGCTCGAAGGTTTCGGTGTCCATGAAGGTCAGGAAGTCGTCCTCGGCATAAAGATACTGGAAATCCTTGGTATCCAGCCGCACCTTCTCGACCGTCTCGGAGGAGCGGAACCGGTTGTTCGATTTCCGCCCGTCGATCAGGTTCTTCATCTCGACCTGCATATAGGCGCCGCCCTTGCCGGGCTGCGTGTGCTGGATCTTGACGGCGCGCCACAGGCCGCCCTCATATTCGATGATGTTGCCCGGACGAATGTCCACGCCGGAAATCTTCATGGGACCACCAATGTCAAAGAGAGTTCGGGTATCGGCGGTGCGCTTAGCGACCGGCAGCTAACCTGCCAAGAAGTCGTCTTCCGCAATGCCCGCCTGCTTCAGCGGCGCGCTCCACGGGACTTTCGCCAAATTAGTCATTCCCGCGAAGCCGGGAATCCATGCTGGATAGGTCGAGCCCGGTGCCGCGCGCGACCTTAAGCAAACTAGTCATTCCCGCGAAGGCGGGAATCCACGCTGAATAGGTCGCATCCGGGCCCACCGTCACAGCATGGATCCCTGCCTCCGCAGGGATGACTAGAATTTTACGCGGCCCGCCTGCTTCAGAAATCCCCCGCACACGGCCTTTGCCGACTTAAGACCGAACTTTCTCCAAATTAGTCATTCCCGTGAAAGCGGGAATCCATGCTGGATAGGTCGCGCCCGGTGCGTCCGTCACAGCGTGGATCCCTGCCTGCGCAGGGATGACTAGTTTACAGTACCAGTCTGCTCATCGATCAGAACACCAGCCACGTCACGGGCAATTTCGATCGTTTCCTCAAGCGTTTCGGCCTGAGCGACGAGGCCCTGCACGTCTGGCGAAGTCGCCAGATAGACGCCCTCGGGAAGGCGCTCGATGCGCAGGTTTACGATCCGCTCCATTCTTAAAGCCTAGTTACTGGTGGGCACGGCATCAAGGACAGGCGCAATTGCCGCCATCGCGGCGGCGGGGCCGTCCCGGTGGTTCCAGACCCCTCCCGACACCGCCAGGAAATCGGCCCCCGCTTCGACCAGCGGCTTCGCATTATCCGCGGTAATGCCGCCGATGGCGACGCAGGGGATTTCGCTGACCGTGGTCCACCAGCCGAGAAGCGAGGGGTCGGCGCGGTGCTCCGTCGCCTTGGTCGCCGTGTCGTAGAACGCCCCGAACGCCACATAGTCCGCGCCCCTCTCGCCCGCTTCCATCGCCAGGTGGCGGCTGGCGTGGCAGGTGGCGCCGATCTGCGCGTCATGGCCCAGCAGCGCGCGCGCGTCGCGCAGGTCGCCGTCGCCCTGCCCCAGGTGCACGCCGTCAGCCTCCAGTTCTTTCGCCAGGTCCGCGCGGTCATTGACGATCAGCGCCACATCATAGGCGGCGAGAATTGACTTCAGAACGCCGCCAGCGCGCAGGATCTCCATATCGCTCGCGCCCTTCAGGCGAAGCTGGAACGCGGCCGCGGGCCCCGCGTCCAGCGCTGCCTTCAACACCTCCGGAAACCCCGGATCATAGGCAGGCGGGGAAATCAGGTAGAGCTGGCACGGCGGACGGCGATCGCGCCCCTCCTCGGGAAAGCGTTCGGCAAAGTTCGGATCGAGGTCAACGGTCGACATGGGCGCGCTTCCTAACCGCGCCCGGACGCCGTGCCTAGGGTTCGGACCCTAGGTCGAGGTGGCGGTGACGAAACAGACGTCGACCGATTTCTCGATGGTTTCGGCGCGCACGTCCATAAACCCGGCCCGGCCCACCGCCTCGGCAACCGCCTCCGCCCGCTGCAGCTGAAAGCCATGCTCATGACCTGGCCATTGCCGCATCTGCGCGGCCGGCTCAAAGCCCAGGACCAGCCGCCCACCGGGCCTTAGCACACGCCTGAGCTCTGCCAGCATCGCCGCCTGATCGGGCCAGAAATAGATATTGTGCAGGCTGACCGCGGCGTCGACCGCATCCGCGGCGACGGGAATCGCCCCGCCATCCGACCGCTTGACGTGCGCCCGGCCCGCGTGGATCTCGTCGGCGAACCCCCGCTCAGCCCGCGCCACCATGTCGGCGGCCACATCCACGCCGGTGACGGAGCGCGCGCCCGCTTGCAGCGCCATGCGCAGGAGCGCCCCGCCGCCAAAGCCCAGCTCCAGCACGTCCCGCCCCTGAACCGGCTGAAGCCGCGCCAGCGCGAGGGCGTTGTCCGCCCGGCTCATCCGGTTCAGCCACGGCGCGATCAGCAGCCGCCCCAGCACCCCCGACGGCCGCGCGAACTGACGCGCGAGGAGGCGGTTCAGCGGTGACACCATGTCGTGCGCCCTCCGTTTGCGGCCCCTCCACTGCCCGGCCCCTACACGGCGTCATCCTGAACTCGTTTCAGGATCCAGTTTTCAGCGCGGCATCGCCGGACCGCGCCGTGGCGGACGCTCGTGCCGCTGGACCCTGAAACCAGTTCAGGGTGACGGCAATCGGGGACCTTCGTTCGGCACTGCCCGCGACGCCTCGGCCTTCGCCAGCACCTCCCTACGCCGCCCCTTTTCGCGCCCCCCTTACGCCGCCACCTTCCGCGTCGACGCCTCGTAAATCTCGTCGATGGCCGCGCCGAGAACGCGGTCGAACTCCGCGTCCGACTGGCCCTTGCGCAGATCCTGCAGCAGCCCGCGGGAAAAGCTGGCGATCATGCCGTGGTTCTTCGCCAGCTCCCGGCACGCCTCCGCCTGTGAATAGCCGCCAGAAAGCGCCACGACGCGCGCGCAGTTCGGGTGCGCGATCAGCGGCGCGTAGAGGTCCGGCTGCACCGGGATCGACAGCTTCAGCATCACGCGCCGCCCATGCCCCTGCCCATCGAGCGCGCGCGCGAGCTCTCCCGCCAGAATGGCATCGGATTCGGCCCGTGTCTCGGACTTGATGTTCACCTCCGGCTCCACGATCGGCATCAGGCCGCAGTCGAGAATGCGGTTCGCCTCGGCAAACTGCTGGTCGACGATCGCCGCGATACCCTTCTCGTCGGCCGAATTGATGACCGAGCGCATCTTCGTCCCGAAGACGCCCAGCTTCGCGCCGCGCCTGCACAGATCCTCAAGCCCCGGATTGTCGTTCATCAGCTGAACGCCGTCGGCTTCGTCCGCCAGGCCCTTGTCAACCTTCAGGAACGGCACCACGCCGCGCTGCCACAGCCTGGTCGGCACCGGCGTCCCGTCCACTTCGCCGTCCATGGTTTTCTCAAAGAGGATCGCGCCGATCACCTTGCCATTGCCAAAGCTCGGCGCCGAGATGATCCGCGAGCGCATCTCGTGGATCATGGCAAACATTTCGTCGTCGCCCGACCATTCGCTGTCGTCCACGCCGTAACCGCGCAGCGCCTTGGGCGTCGACCCCCCCGACTGGTCCAGCGCGGCGATAAAGCCGGCGCCGCCCACGATTCGCGCCATCATTTCCGGGTTATGCATCCAACTCGCTCCTGAATCGTCTGGTGTCTGTAACGCTGTGCACCTCCCGTAACGGACTGCGCGGCGGCCAGCAACGCAAGGGAGAGCAGGATGACGGTTTCACAGCAGCAGGAAGCCACAGACGAGGGATCGGCCATCGACTTTTCCGACCTGAAGGCGGTCATCTTCAATGCGACCCTGAAACCGCCGGGCGAACCGTCCCACACCGATACGCTGCTCGACGTCGTCGCCGAAATTTTCGAGCGGCAGCAGGTCGCCGTCACGCGCCACCGGCTGACCGAATACCGCCTGCCGCCCGGCGTCCAGCCCGACATGACCGAGCATGGCTGGGACCGCGACGACTGGCCGAAGCTGTCGCCAGACGTGTTCGCGGCCGATATCGTGATCCTTGGCACGCCCATCTGGCTCGGCGAGAAAAGCTCGGTCGCGCAGTCCTTCATCGAGAAACTCTACGCGCACAGCGGCGACACGAATGACAAGGGCCAGTACGCCTTTTACGGCAAGGTCGGCGGGTGCGTCGTCACCGGCAACGAGGACGGCCTGAAGCACGTTGCCCGGGGTGTCCTCTACGCCATGCAGCATGTCGGCTTCACCATCCCGCCGCAGGCCGATAGCGGCTGGCTGGGGGAGGCCGGACCCGGCCCCAGCTACGGCGATGAACAGGACGAAGGCGGCCGCGCGGGTTTCGACAATGAATTCACGCAGAAAAACACCGTGTTCATGGCGTTCAACCTCCTCCACGCTGCCAGGATGCTGAAGGATGCGGGCGGCTATCCGGCGGTCGGCAATGTCAGCACCGCTTGGGAAGACGGGCGCAAACCCGGCTGGCCGTATAGCTGAGGCAATGCGCAGCGGCCCAGCGCGTCTTTTGGTCTTCTGCGCCCGGCGCCGGCGACCGGCGTTCAGGGCAGCCAGACACGCTCGAACCGGTGCCAGTCGGGCGGCTCGGTACCGGCCGACGGGTCCGTCCCGGTGCGCAGGCTGGTTCGAACCGGCAGCCTATCGTTATGTTCCAGCCGTTCGCGCGCGGACCGGCGCAGCAGCCGCGCCTCCTCCTCAGTCAGGAACAGATCGAGCGCTTCCTTCGCCAGCGAAGACTTCGTCCGCCGCGTGGCATCCGCAAGCCGGTCCAGCCGCGCCTGCATCTCCCCGTCCAGCCGCACACCCAGCATCGCCCGCTCCCCGTTCAACATGTTCAACCTGTTAAACACCCGTCTCGCCGCAGGATGGTAAACATCATGTTAAGGATGAGGCGCCGTCGTTCCGACGGACGCCAAATGCGGCCCACGGCACTCGATACGCGCCGCCTGGACCTTTAGTCATCCCAGCGACACCTGCACCCGCGAAGGCGGGTGGCTGGGATCCACGCTGCGACAGCCGCGTCAGGGTCAACCAACACAGCATGGATTCCAGCCTCCGCTGGAATGACTAGTCTAGTGTCAACAGCACCGCGCCCAAGACAGCCTGGCACCCCCCTCTTTGTCATCCCAGCGAAGGCTGGGACCCACGCCGTGACAGCCGCAACAGGGTCAACCAACCCAGCATGGATTCCAGCCTCCGCTGGAATGACTATTTTCGTTGGCAGGCATCAATGATGCGAGAGACCGCCAAACGGCGAGGCGGCAAGACGGCAAGGCGGAGCTGACCATAGCGAACCGATCCCCGCTCTTTGTCATCCCAGCGGAGGCTGGTATCCACGCTGTGACAGCCGCACCCGGCGCAGCCAATCCAGCATGGACTCCAGCCTTCGCTGGAATGACTATCCAATGATGCCTGGGACCACCCAGCCGCTCCGCAGCGCTCCCACAAATCGGGCGTAGGCCCGTCGCCCTCTCCCCCCTCTTAGTCATCCCAGCGGAGGCTGGGATCCACGCTGTGACAGCCGCACCCAGCGCAGCCGATCCAGTATGGCTTCCAGCCTCCGCTGGAATGACTATCCAATGATGGCCGGAACGGTCGCTCGGGCACCCAGCCGCTCACCGTGGACCGCGACAGACCAGCACACTGAAAGATTGGGGGGGGAAAGGGTGACGGAACCGCCTCGGCCGTTTGCCGGAATATCCTCTGACGCCCAAACGTCAGGTGGGCGCCGTGTACGTCGGGGCAAGGCCCCGGGCAGGGACAGCTCCCTAGGATGTTAATATCGCCTCAGGGATGTTCGCTGTGCTCGTACCAGGCAGTATCCGTCACATCCCTACCTAAGCAGCGGGCGCGCCGGTCTCAAGGGATGCGGCAAGGGTTTCGACGCGCGCGATCGCGAGTTCGACCGCTTCGGCGGCGCGCGCCTCCGCTTCACGGGTTGCCTCTGGCGCGGCGGGCGGCGCGGCAGGCTCGCCGGCGTCCTGATCCATACCGCCATCACGCGCCGTCGACCCGCGAATCAGGTCGTCGGCAATCATAATCGCTGACATCAGCAGCAGCCGCACCTCCGGGATATGGCCGAGCTGGTCCGTCAGGCTGGTCGCCTTCTCGTTGACGGCCGCCGCGAGGTTTTCGATCAGGGGTTCTTCGCCGTCCTTGCACGCGAGCGGATAGATGCGGCCCCCGACCTCGACCCGCACTTCGGCCATCAGGCGCGCTCCGCCGCGGCCGCCATCAGGCGCGCTCCGCCGATGCGATCAGCGTGTCGAGGTCGGCCAGCGCCCCCTCGGTTTCCCTGATCAGCCGGTTGTGGCGCAGCGTGACGAGTTCAGCTTCCGCGCTCTTCCGCTCCAGCGCCGCTTCCGCTGCCCCGCCCCTGTTTTTCGCTGCCCTTTCAAGCCTCGCCAGTGCGGCGTCCAGCCGTTCCAGCGAAGCGTCGAGGGGCGTTGCGTCGGACATGAAAGCCTTTGCATGGAAACAAGTTAAACGCGGTTGGTAAGACGCCGTCTCATGATTCGTCAATGCCGGATGTCAAAAGCCGCTTTCCACCCTCCGCTTCGACTTCTCCTTCCGCTGGTTGCGAGTCTTCCGAAAGCCGAGTAGCGGGCAGCGGACATCTTCGCGCCGGGATGGCCTGCGGTATTTTCACCCTCGCCCGCCCTCTCCATTTCGGCCACCGACACAGGGGTGACGCCAGACAGCATGTCCGTTTCTCACGACGATCTCGCCAACGCGATCCGCGCGCTCTCGATGGACGCCGTCCAGGCCGCGAACTCCGGCCACCCCGGCATGCCGATGGGCATGGCCGACGCCGCGACCATCCTGTTCCAGAAGCATCTGAAGTTCGATCCGGCAGACCCGCACTGGTTCGACCGCGACCGCTTCGTCCTCAGCGCGGGCCACGGCTCGATGCTTATCTATTCGCTCCTCTACCTGACCGGCTACGAGCGCCCCACTATCAAGGACATCCGCAACTTTCGCCAGCTCGGCAGCCCGTGCGCCGGCCACCCGGAAAACTTCCTGCTCGATGGCGTCGAAGCCACCACGGGCCCGCTCGGCCAGGGCCTTGCCATGTCGGTCGGCATGGCGATGGCAGAGCGGCACCTGAACGCCGTCTACGGCGACGCGCTCGTCGATCACCGCACCTGGGTCGTCGCCGGTGACGGCTGCCTGATGGAGGGCATCAACCATGAAGCGATCGGCCTCGCCGGGCATCTGAAGCTCGGGCGACTGAACGTCATTTGGGACGACAACCGTATCACCATCGACGGTCCCACCGACCTCTCGACCAGCGAGGACATCAAGGCGCGCTATGCCGCGACCGGCTGGCACGTTACCGAGTGCGACGGCCATGACCCCGAAGCGCTCGACGCAGCCATGAAAGCGGCGAAGGCCGACCCCCGCCCCAGCCTGATCGCCGCCCGCACCGTCATCGGCTACGGGTCGCCGACGAAGCAGGGCACCGCTGGTGCCCACGGCGCGCCGCTCGGCCCTGACGAGATCGAGGCAACCCGCGACTCGCTCGGCTGGGATGCCGAGCCGTTCGTCATTCCCGACAAAATCCTCTCAGCCTGGCGAGAGATCGGCAGCGGCTGCGCGGACCGCCGCAGGGCCTGGCTCGACAAGGCGCAGAAACAGCCCGAATGGGCAGACTTTTCCGCTCGCATGGCGGGCGACATCCCTGCCGCCCTCGACGAGGCGATCGAGAAGCATATCGAAGCCTTGATCGCCGACCCGGTGAAGGAAGCCACGCGCAAGTCATCCGAGAACACGCTGAAGGTCGTGAATGCCGCCCTTCCCTCGACGCTCGGCGGCTCAGCAGACCTCACGGGATCGAACAACACCCGCACCGGCGACCTCGGCGTCTTCACGAAAGACGACTATGCCGGGCGTTATGTGTTCTACGGCATCCGCGAGTTCGGCATGGCGGCCGCTATGAACGGCATGGCGCTGCACGGCGGCATCGTACCCTATGGCGGGACCTTCCTCATCTTCTCGGACTATTCGCGGCCCGCCATCCGTCTTGGTGCGCTGCAGGAGGCGCGGGTCATCCATGTCCTGACGCATGACAGCATCGGTCTTGGCGAGGACGGCCCGACGCACCAGCCGGTCGAACAGGTCATGAGCCTGCGCGCGATTCCGAACCTCAAGGTGTACCGCCCCGCCGATGCCGTCGAGACCGCCGAATGCTGGCAGCTTGCCCTGAAGGACAAGGACACGCCGTCAGTCCTCGCACTGACCCGTCAGGGCCTGCCGCAGGTTCGTCTTGAGGGGCAGATCGACAACCTGTCGGAGCGCGGTGCCTATCGCCTGAAAGCCGCCGAAGCCGCACGGAAAGTTATCTTCATCGCCACCGGCTCCGAGGTGCATCTCGCGCTCGAAGCCGCTGCAAGGCTCGAAGCCGGCGGCACGGGCTGCGATGTCATCTCCATGCCCTGCTGGGAGCGCTTCGCCGCGCAGCCTGACGCCTACCGCGAAGAACTGCTGCCGAACGTGCCCCCGGGCGAGATTCTTCGCGTCTCGGTCGAGGCCGGTGTGACACAGGGCTGGGCGGAACATGTGATGGCAAACGGCCTGGCCATCGGTCTCGACCGGTTCGGTGCCTCCGCCCCCGCCGGCGACCTGTTCGAAAGATTCGGCTTCACGCCCGACGCCGTCGTCGCGCGCGTCAAAGACCATCTGGGATAATCAGAATAAACGAGCGAGGTTTTCTCCATGACCACAAAGGTTTCCATCAATGGCTTCGGCCGCATCGGGCGTCTGGTCGCCCGCGCCCTTCTCGAGCGCACGGACCATGATTTCGAATTGGTCGCGATCAACGACCTCGCCGACGCGAAGGCGAATGCCCTGTTGTTCCAGTATGATTCCACGCATGGCCGCTTCCCGGGTTCGGTCGAGGCGGGCGATGGCTCGATTACCGTCAACGGCAAGACCATCGCCGTTACGTCGGAGCGCGATCCCGGAAGCCTGCCGCACGCCGATATGGGCGTCGAGCTGGTTCTCGAATGCACCGGTTTCTTTCAGTCGCACGAAGCCGCCGAGCCGCACCTGTCGGCTGGTGCAAAACGCGTCCTCATCTCCGCACCGGCAAAGAATGTTTCGAAGACCGTAGTTTACGGCGTAAACCATGACAGCCTGACCGCTGATGACGTCATTGTCTCGAACGCGTCCTGCACGACCAACTGCCTCGCGCCCGTTGCGAAGGTCATGAACGACACCGTCGGCATCGAGCGCGGCTTCATGACGACGATCCACAGCTACACCAACGACCAACGCATGCTCGACCAGATGCACAGCGACATGCGCCGGGCCCGCGGCGGTGCGCAGAACATGATCCCCACGACAACGGGTGCCGCCCGCGCCGTCGGCCTCGTGCTGCCCGAACTGAACGGCAAGCTCGACGGCTCCTCGGTGCGTGTCCCGACCCCGAACGTCTCCCTTATCGACCTCGTTTTCACACCCGGCCGCGACACGAGCGCCGAGGAACTGAACGCGGCGCTGAAGGCAGCGGCGAACGGCCCGATGAACGGCGTCCTCGACTATACCGCGCAGCCGCTGGTCAGTTCGGACTTCAATCATCACCCGGCGTCATCGACGGTCGACAGCCTCGAAACCGCCGTTCTCGAAGGAAAACTTGCCCGCGTGGTCAGCTGGTATGACAACGAATGGGGCTTCTCGAACCGCATGATCGATACCGCTAAGGTCATGGCGAACCTGTGATCCGCACATGACGGCGTTCAAGACCCTCGACGATCTCGACGCTGATCTCAGCGGCCAGCGCATCCTCGTACGCTGCGATCTGAATGTCCCGGTGCAAGACGGCGACGTTACCGACGACACGCGCCTACGCGCCGCCATCCCCACACTGACCGAGCTGGCGGACCGCGGTGCCAAGGTCCTGGTGCTGTCGCATTTCGGGCGGCCGAAAGGCGAAGATCCTATGCTATCGCTCTCTCCCATCTCCGCCGAACTGGAGAAGGTTCTGGACCGCGAAGTCATGTTCATCACCGAGACCTTCGGACCGGTTGCCGAGCAGGCCATCGGCCTGATGGTGGACGGCGGTATCGCGGTGCTGGAAAACACCCGCTTCCACGAGGGCGAGACGAAGAACGACCCTGCAATGACGAAGCAGATCGCTGCGCTCGCTGACGCCTATGTGAACGACGCCTTTTCCACCGCGCACCGCGCACATGTTTCGACGGAGGGGCTGGCGCACTTGCTGCCCGCCTATGCCGGCCGCGCGATGGAAACCGAGCTTAGGGCGCTGGAGACGGCGCTCGGCTCGCCGCAGCACCCCGTTGCGGCCGTCGTCGGCGGGGCCAAGGTATCGACGAAGCTCGACGTGCTGACGAACCTCGTTGCGAAGGTCGATCACCTCATCATTGGCGGCGGCATGGCGAACACGTTCCTTGCCGCCAAAGGCGTAGATGTCGGCAAGTCGCTCTGTGAGCACGACCTTACCGGCACGGCAAACGACATTCTGGCGCGTGCGGACGCGGAAAACTGCACGGTTCACCTGCCCTATGACGTCGTCGTCGCAAAGGAATTCGCCGCCAACGCGCCAAATCGCACGGTCAACGTCCATGAAGTTGCCGAAGACGAGATGATCCTCGACGTCGGCCAGGCCGCCGTAGAAGCGCTGGCCGACGTCCTGAAAACCTGCCGCACGCTCGTCTGGAATGGTCCGATGGGCGCGTTCGAGATCGAGCCGTTCGACCGCGCCACGGTCGCGCTTGCCAGAACGGCCGCCGCGCTTACCGGCGACGCTTCGCTGACTTCGGTTGCAGGCGGCGGCGATACCGTCGCTGCGCTCGCCCATGCGGGCGTGACCGACGAGTTCACCTTTATCTCGACCGCGGGCGGCGCATTTCTGGAGTGGATGGAAGGAAAGCCGCTTCCGGGCGTCGAAGCGCTGAAGCGCTGATGCCGGACGTGCTCGCGGACAAGGCGCAGCTGCGACGCACATTTCGAGAAGTCCGTTCTGCGTTTGTCTCTGACCTCGCTGAAGGAGAAGCACGGCGTCTGTCGTCGGCAGCGATGGCGCAGGCCGCCCCGCATCTTGCCGGTCATGCGGTGATCGGTCTCTACGCCGCGACGCCCGAAGAGATCGATCCGCTCTCCGCTGCTCCGGCGAGCGCCACCGTTGCCCTGCCCTGGTTCGCGGCGCGCGACGACCATATGTATTTTCGCGAGACTGGCGCGCTTGAACGCGGTCCCTGGGGGATACGGCAAGCCGTCTCGACATCACCGTTAGCCGAACCCACCGCCCTGATCGTCCCGCTCGTCGCGGCGACGCGAACCGGCCACCGGCTGGGACAGGGGGGCGGCCATTACGACCGCTACTTGGCCCGGCGCGGAAGCGAGGGAACCCGTCCCCTCACCATCGGCCTCGCCTGGGACTGTCAGCTGACGCAATCCTTGCCCGTGGACCCCTGGGACGAACCGCTCAATTTCATTGCGACGCCAAGCGCTCTATACGCCGCGCCATGACTGAAGAACCCAAACTCAGAAAGCCGCTCGGGGTGATCCTGATGATTGTCATCATCACCGCCTATGCCCTGATCGTAATGGCCCTTTCAGACCCCATCAGCACCCTGCCCGTACTGGTGCAGCTGCCGATCTACATCGTGCTTGGGATTGCGTGGATTTTCCCGCTGAAGCCGCTGGTGCGCTGGATCGAAGTGGGCCGCTGGTCATGAGCGGAGCCAATTCAGTCATCGTCCCTGCAGCCCAGACCACGACCATGGCAGAAATTCGCGAGGGCATCGATGACCTCGACCGCCGCATCGTCGCCCTTCTCGCCGAGCGCATGCGTTACATCGAGGCCGCCGCCCGCGTGAAACAGGACCGCGGCACCGTCCGTGACGAATGGCGCAAGAACGATGTCATCGACAAGGCAGCGCGCGCAGCCGAAACCGCCGACTTTCCGCCCGATCTCGCCCGCGCGATCTGGGAGGTGCTGGTGGAAGGCTCCATCGCTCATGAATTCGTCCAGTTCGATGAACTGAAAGCGTCCGTCGATTAGCCGGCCATGTCTCGTTCAGAACGCACCGAACCTACTGCCCGCGCCCCGTTTCACTCTGTAATTCGTCAATGCGCTGCGAAGCCTCGGCCTTTGTGAGCGCGGAATCGAACGGTTCGTTGGCCTCTTCGCTGAGCGTTTTCAGATAACTTGCCTGCGCCCCGGTCATTTTCTCATCGCCGGTGGTCCAGTTGTCCGGGTCCTTGATCGCGTTCGAATCCGTATCGGGATCCTGCTTCGGCCGCGCGTTCGGTTGATCGGTCATGAAAGCCATCTCCTGCCGTTATTGGTTACAGAACGAACAGAGATGTTCCGGTATTGTTCCTTTGGGCGGGGCGGACAGAATAAGGCCAAACTGTCGCAATTGCCCTAGTCCAAGTTCCGCAGAAAGCCGCGCGCACTCTCCCGATACTCATCCTGCCGTTTCGGGCTCATCTTGTCCCAGCTCCGATAAGGCATCGCGAGCCGACGGTTGCCGTCCAGCTTCTCGCGGTTCCGGTCCAGAAAATCCCAGTAGAGCGCGTTGAACGGGCACGCGCCCTCACCCGTCTTCTGATTCACGTCGTAAACGCACGACGTGCAATAATCCGACATCTTGTTGATGTAATTTCCGGAGGACGCGTAGGGCTTCGTCCCCAAAAGACCGCCGTCACCGAACTGGCTCATGCCCAGCGTGTTGGGCAGTTCAACCCACTCGTAGGCGTCGGCGTAGACCTCAAGATACCATATATGAACCTGCTTCGGGTCCGCGCCGATCAGCAGCGCGAAATTGCCCGTAATCATCAGGCGCTGAATGTGATGAGCATAAGCGTGCTCGATGGTCTGGCCGACCGCTTCCGACAGACAGTGCATGTCCGTCTCGCCGGTCCAGTAGAAGGACGGCAGGTCCCGGCTCGCGCCAAGGAAGTTTCGCTCCACATAGTCCGGCCCCTCCCGCCAGTAGATGCCGCGCACGAACTCGCGCCAGCCGATGATCTGCCGGATGAATCCCTCGGCGGCGTTCAGCGGAGCCTTCGCGTCCCGGTACGCCGCCTCGACCCGCCTGCACACCTCCAGCGGGTCCAGAAACCCGATATTCAGGTACGGCGAGATGATGGCGTGATAAAGAAAATGCTCTCCGGTCAGCATGGCGTCCTGGTAGCTGCCAAAGCTTTCGAGTGCGCGCGTCAGGAACTGTTCGAACACAGCCTCAGCATCGTCCCGCGTCACCGCATAGCCGAACCCTTCCAGCGTTCCGATGTTGTCGGGAAAACGCTCGCCGATCATGGCGATGACAGCCCGTGTGATCTCGTCCGGTTCGAAGGTCAGCCGCTCCGGCATGAACAGGTCATCGTCGGCCGGTTTGCGGTTTTCCTTGTCGTAGTTCCAGCGGTCGCCCTCCGGCTTTCCATCCTCGGACATCAGCAGGCCGGTCTTCTTCCGCATTTCGCGGTAGAAATACTCCATCGTGATGGTCTTTCGGCCCTCGGCCCAGTCGGCAAACTCTCCGATTCCGCAGACGAAACGGTCATCGTCGAACGTGCGAATGGGAACGTCGAAGCGTCCCGGCCACTCGTCGATCATCTGCTGCACGCGCCACTCGCCGGGCAGCACTATGCGCACCTCATCCACCGCATGCCGTTCAAGAGCGCGCGCGAGCTCGCCCGTAAAGCTGCCGCTGTTCTCCGCATCGGTCAGCTCGGTATAATTGACCGTCCAGCCCGCCTCGCGCAACTCGGCTGCAAAGTGACGCATCGCTGACAAGATGAACACGAGCTTCTGCTTGTGATGACCGACATAGGTGGTCTCCTCGTCCAGTTCGGCCATCAGGATGACAGTGTTGTCCTTCGTACACCCCCGAAGCGAGGCGAGATCGCGCGTCAGCTGATCGCCGAGAATGTAAACGAGCTTTGGCATGCCGGTGTCAGCGCACGAGAACCGGCCGCGGTTTCGGGCCGTTCACAATGTCGCGCCCCCTTCCTTCCAGCAGTGGCCCCGCCTCCGGATACAGGTCAACCTGACGGCGACCGAACAACAGAAAGCTGCGCCCCATGACCGCCCCCATCACTGTGTACACCGGACCAACACCAAACGGGCGCAAGGTCACAATCGCGCTGGAAGAAATGGCATTGCCGTACGAAATGAAGCATGTCGATATTCTGGCGGGCGATCAGCACAAGCCCGAATTTCTGGCGATGAACCCGAACAACAAGTTTCCGGTGATCGAGGATCCGGACGGTCCGGATGGCGAACCTTTCCTCCTATGGGAATCCGGGGCGATCCTTTGGTATCTGGCGGAAAAGACCGGCCAGTTTCTCCCATCTTCGGGCGCTGACCGCCACCTCGTCCACCAGTGGCTGATGTTCCAGATGGCTGGTGTCGGGCCGATGTTCGGCCAGTTCGCGCATTTCTACTTCTATGCGAAGGAAAAGCACCCCTATGCCATCGAGCGCTACAGTGCAGAGATGCAGCGTCAGCTCGCTGTCATGGACGGTCATTTGAAGGGCCGCGACTGGTTCGCAGGCGATGACTACTCCATCGCTGACATGGCGATCATCCCCTGGGTGGAGGGCGCTGTCGACAACCCCGCCATGCCGCCCCGCCCGCATCTGAAGGCCTGGGTGGACCGTCTAAAGGCCCGTCCTGCCGTTCAGCGCGGCCTCGAGGCCCTGCGCGACAAGGTCCGGCAGGAAACCGTCGAGGGCGGCATGAAGGGCTTTGGCGACGATCACCGCTCACAGCTATTCGGCGCGGCGCAATATTCGCGCACCTGAAGCGGCAACCACCGCCAGTTCTTACAAGGGAAATGGCGCGAGTGACGGGACTTGAACCCGCGGCCTCCGGCGTGACAGGCCGGCGCTCTAACCAACTGAGCTACACCCGCTTGGGAGTTTCCGGTGCGAGGCATCGCTTCCGGAGGCGCGCCGTGTACGGCGGCCCCTGAATCGTGTCAAGCCGAAGTCAGGCCCGCCGCGCGATCATCGCAAGAATTTCTTTCGCCAGTTCGGGCCCGGCGTCCTCCTGGATGAAGTGATGCCCACCTTCGATGATCCGGTGCGGCTGTCCCTTCGCACCGGGAATGCGCGCCTGCAGCACTTCCTCACTGCCGCGAGTAACGGGATCGTCGGAGCCGAACAGCGTTAGGAACGGCTTCTCGAACCGCTCTAGCGCCGCCCACGCCTTACGATTGGCGGGCGCCTCCGGATCGTCTTCGGAAATTGGCACCAGCAGCGGAAACATGCGCGCCCCGGCCTTGTAGCGATCATCGGGGAACGGTGCGTTATAGGCCGACACCTCGTCCGCGCTCAGTTCGGTCGTGGTGGCGCCCTGTAGGATCATGCCCGAATCGAAATCGGGTACCGCCTGCGAAAACTTGCGCCAGTTCAGAAAGCCCTCGGACGGCTTGCCCTCGCCCGTTGGTAGGAACGTGTTCGACGCAACGACGCCAGCGAACCTGTCCGCGTTCGCAGCAACCAGCCGCAGGCCAAGCAGCCCACCCCAGTCCTGGCAGAACAGGGTCAGGTCCTGAAACCGCTGCGCGTCGAACCAGGCCTGCATCCAGCGGACATGGTTCGCATAGGTATAAGCCTCCTTCTCCTCCGGCTTGTCGGACCGCCCGAAGCCCACGAGGTCCGGCGCGTAGACCCGTGCTCCGCCGTCAACCAGAACCGCAATCATCTTGCGGTACAGGAACGACCAGCTCGGCTCGCCGTGCATCAGAAGCACTTTGGGGCCGCCCTCCGGCCCCGCCTCGACATGCGCAATGCGGATATCGCCCAGCGCCTCATCGGTAATGGTGGTGTAGGCGACGGGAAAGTCGAAGTCCGGCAGCTGTTCGAAGCGGGCTTCCGGGGTTCTCAGGACGGTCATGGGATCTCCTTCTCGCGGCGACGAGCGTAAAGCCGAAGCGGGGCCTCGTCTGCCCTCTCGCAAACAGGGGGTGTAGCCTGTGTGCGAAGGGCCATGGCCGGCAAATCCCTACGCGCCGTTAACTCTGATTTTACACCTTCCGGTCCATTCGGGACGCGAAACGGTCCATATCGGGCCAATCGAGGGGGCCTTCAGTGCAGCAGCGCGACATCAGCAGGGCGGTAGCCAAGCGGCCGGGCGCAACGCTTGCAACGCTTGGCCTGTTCCTGTCGTCCGCTGCGAACGCGAGCACGCTTGCGGGCACCGAGATCCTGAACGTCGCGCAGGCGAGCTACGCCAACGCCGAGGGTGACACGCAGGTCATCATGTCGAACCCCGTCACCATCACGGTCGAGGAACTCATCGATTTCGTCGTCACCACGGTTGACGAAGATCAGCAGACGGTGGACGGCGGCGATAACGACGTCCGCACCCAGCTCCGCATCGTCAATCTCGGCAATGGACCGGAAGGGTTCGCGATTACCGTCGATGAGACGCTCGGCGATGACGATTTCGACCCCACGGTGACCGAAGTGGTTCTCGATACCAATGGCAACGGGCAGTATGACCCGTTAGAGGACGAGGTGTACCGCCCCGGGGCGGAGCCGGAACTGAACCCCGACGAGGGCATCGATATCTTCGTCATGACGAAGGTTCCCGTTGGCGCGGTCGACCGGGAGCGCGGCGTCCTTCGCATCGACGTAGCCTCGACGACCGGGACCGGCGAGCGCGGCCTGGTGTTCGAGGATGCCGGTCATGGCGGCGTCGATGCCATGCTCGGCGAAACCGGCGGCCAGGTTCGCAACGATGTGACGCTCATCACCCTCCTCAACATGCCTGTTCTCGAGAAGGCCCAGCTCATCGAGGGTGGAGACGGCTCGGGTGCCGTCATCACCTACACGCTTACCGCTGATTTCCGCGGTGCCGCAGCCAAAGATGCAGTCCTCTCTGACCCGATACCGGCCGGAACGACCTACGTACCGGGCAGCCTCGCGCTTTCCGGGACTGCGCTGACCGATTTCGCGGGCGACGATGCCGGCGCGTTCGACGGCGAGGCCATCGCCGTCACCCTTACCGAAACCACCATACCCCAGACTGTCACCTTCCAGGTGATGGTGAACTGATGCGCCAGGGAGCCGCAGAGACCATGACCATTCGCGCCTTGTTTATCGCCGCCGCAGCGTTCGCGCTGCCGTTCGGCGCGCACGCTGCGCCCGTCGAGCTGAAGAGCGAGATCTTTGTCGAACGGACGGAGGTCTCCGATTCGGGAGAGACGGAGTTGGTGCTCGCCCCGGCCGACCGGGTCGTGCCGGGTGACAAACTGCGGTTTGTGATCAGCTTCGTGAACGCGTCCGATGAGGAGGCCGCGAACTTCGTCATTACGAACCCGGTGCCCGGCAGCATCGCCTACCTTTCGGCAGATGGTCCGGTGACGCCCGAGGTCAGCGTCGACGGCGAACAGTTCGGCGCGCTCGGCGATCTGACGGTCGCCGGCGCGGACGGCAGCGTCCGCCCCGCAGAAACGGCAGACGTCACCCATGTACGCTGGGCGTTCGACGCCATCGCGCCCAATAGTGAAGGAGAAGTTCGTTACTTAGGCGAACTAAAATAAACTGAATATCAACTTGTAGCCTGCAGAATGCGGCGCAGATGACAGCAAAGGACGAAAGTCATGATCAAGAAAAGCTTTCTGCTGCTCGCCGCCGCCGCCATACCGGCGCAGGCGATCGCAGCGGACCTGGGTACGGACGCCGGAGAGGCCGTCTCGAACACCTTCTCGGTGACGTACGACGTCAACGGATCGACGCAGACCGGCGTTTCGGCTTCCGTCGGCTTCGTGGTTGACCGGAAGATCAACCTCACCGTCGCAGAATCCGGTGGTACGGTTACCGATGTGTCGGTTGGCGCGTCGGACGCTGTCACCACCTTTACCGTGACGAACAAGACGAACGATACCATGGACTTCCGCCTGACGGCAGCGAATGTCGCGACCAACGGCGTCGATGATTTTTTCGATGTCGTAAGCCCGACGGCCTATGTCGAAAGTGGTTTGACTGCCGGATATCAGGCGGCAGAGGATACAGCGACGTTCATCGACGACCTGGCCGAGGATGACAGCGTAACGGTCTACATCGTCTCCGACGGTCCCACCACCGGAACGAATAACCAGACGGCAAAGGTCACGCTAACGGCCATCGCGTCCTCAAACGGGTCGGCAGCAGCAAATGACTATTCTGCGAGCGGTGCCAACAACAACGCGACGGTCGATAACCTGTTCGCCGATGCCGGCAATGACGGCGAGGAAAGCGCCGATGACACCTACCGGCTTCAGTCGGCGACGCTGACCCTTACGAAGGTCGCGACGGTCATCGAGGATCCGGTACGCGGCACGTCGAACCCCCTCGCTGTCCCGGGGGCGGTCGTGGAATACTGCCTGCGCGTTGCAAATGGCGGCTCTGCCGACGCCACGAACCTGTCATTCTCGGACAACGTCCCGGCGAATGTGACCGCAGTTCTGTCAGGCGCGGACTTTCTCTTCCGTACGAACGATACGTCCTGCACGGCCACTGACGGCGCGGACGAGGACGTCGACGCGTCGGACGGCGGCGATACCGATGGCGGCATCGGTTCCCTGACCGGGACCGGCGGCACCAACGGAAACGGTGTTCTCAGCGCCGTTCTCAGCACGGTACCGGCGACCGAAACCCGCACTGTCCGCTTTCGGGTCATCGTCGACTAGGCCGCGAAGCGGCCCGGTCACGCGATTGGGATTACGGAGGACCGGGATGAAAGGCGGAGAACCGCCTTCCCGCGTCCGCCGACACCCGAAGTGCGTCTATTCTCCCTCACTCTCATGGCGCTCGTTGCGCTCATCGCTGGCGCGGCGCCCGTTTCGGCAGCGACAACGATCCGCAACATCGCGACGCTAAGCTGGACCTCCGGCGACGAGCGTCTGTCAGTCGAATCGAACGAGACACGGCTGCAGGTCAATCGCACCACGAACGCTACGATCGCTCTGCTGCGTGAGTTTCCGGGCATCGATGGCCTCGCCGTTCCGGACGACAGTACCCAGTGCCTGGCTGCGGGCGGCGAGTTCGCTCTGCTGCCCCTACAGCGAAACAACGCAACCCTGTCCGCCGCATCGACCGGTCCGCAGCCCGCTGCGGCCCTCCCCAATTCCTCGTTAAAGCCCACACTGCATTTCCGCGCGGGCGAACCGGTGTTCATCTCCGTCACCGATCGCGACCAGAACGAGGATCCGCTGCTTCGCGACTCTATCGAGGTTCTCATTCTCTCCTCTGGCGGCGATGAGGAGCGCCTTCGCCTGTTCGAAACCGGCGCAGACACCGGCACCTTCATTGGCGGGATGCCGACCAATAGCGAAACGCCGCCGACGCTCGCCGACTGCATCCTTCTTCTTCGCCGCGGCGACACATTGCGCGTTCGCTACGCCGATGGCGGCGCGCAGGACGAGTGGATCGAGGCGGAAGCGCTGGTCGATCCGCTCGGGTTTGTTTTCGACAGCCAGACGGGGGACGTCGTCAACGGTGCAACCGTTCGGCTCGTCGATGCGCTGACGGGCGCCCCCGCCCAGGCTTTTGGCGATGACGGCGTCACGCCCTACCCATCCGTAATGGTCACCGGCGAGAGTGTCGTGGACGATGGCGGCCTCGTTTACCCGGCGGTCGACGGCGGCTACCGCTTCCCCTTCGCAGCGCAGGGCCGCTACCGCCTGATCGTCGAACCGCCGGATGACTATTCCGCCCCGTCGACCGCCGCGCCCGCCGATCTCGAGGCGCTGGTCTCACCAGACGGTGTCCCTTTTGTCGTTCGGGAGGGGTCCTATGGCGGCCCCTTCGCGCTGGTCGGCCCTGAACCGTTAAGGATCGACATTCCGGTCGACCCACCAGGACCCGGAGACATCCGCCTTCAGAAGGCCGTCTCCGTCGCACAGGCAGAAGCCGGCGACTTCGTGCAGTACCGCGTCACCGCAACGAACGCCGACAGCCGGGAGGTCGTCGGCCTTTCGCTTGTCGACGAGCCCGCACCGGGATTCCGTTTCGTCTCCGGCTCTGTCCGTGTCGAGGGCGTGCGTACCGCCGACCCGGATCTCGCCACCGACGGCGCCGCGCTCAGGTTCGAACTGCCCGCCATTGCGCCGGGCGAAGATGTATCCCTGACATACCTGCTCGCCGTCGGCGCGCGCGCCCTTCCCGGCCGCGCCGATAATATCGTCCGCGCGTTCAGCGGGGAAGGCAGCGTCGGCAACACCGCGCGCGCCAGCCTGATCGTGCGCGACCCGCTGTTCACGGACGCCGCGACGCTGATCGGGCGCGTGTCCGCCGGTGAATGCGGCGCGGGCGACCGCGCGGGGGTCGGCGGCGTTCGCATCCTGATGCAGGACGGCCGCTATGTCCTGACCGATGCCGACGGGCTCTATAGTTTCCAGGGCGTGGAACCCGGAACCCATGTCGTTCAGCTTGACGTTTCCGCCTTGCCGGACGGCTACGAAGTTATTGCCTGCGAACGGAATAGCCGCCGCGCAGGCCGCGCATTCTCCAGTTTCGTCGAGGTTCAGGGCGGCGGCCTCTGGCGTACCGATTTCGTCCTGCGCCAAACCGGCGAAGCGACCGAGGACAGAGAAGAGCCTGTCGAAGCCAACCCGCTCTCCGATGCCGAAGCTGCAGGAAGCGGACGGGACTGGCTGGCCGATAGCGAACCCGGCACGGGCCTTCTCTTTCCCGAAGCCGGTCACAACCCTCGCTCCCCGGCCCAGCGGGTCGTGGTCAAGCATCTACCGGCGCAGAGCGTAGCGATCACGATCAACGGCCGCGAAAGCGATCCTCTGGCCTTCGACGGCAAGCTCGGCGGGCCCGAACGGGGTGTCTCCGTGTCGCGCTGGCGCGGTCTGCCCCTGGTCGAAGGGCGGAACGAGATCGTGGCAACGATCAGCAACGAGGACGGCAGCGTCGCCGATACCCTCACCCGCGAAATCTGGTACACGAACCAGGCTGTTCGCGCCGAAATTATCGAGGAACGGTCGCGGCTTACCGCCGATGGCCGCACACGCCCGCGCATCGCCGTCCGGTTCACCGATGCGCGCGGCAATCCCGTTCGATCCGGCGCGATCGGGGCGTTCTCGATCGACTCGCCCTACCGCCCGGCCACCGCGCTCGACCGCCAGCAGGCACGTCAACTCGCCGGTCTCGACCGTTTCCAGCCGACATGGCGCGTTGAGGGCGACGACGGGATTGCGTTCATCGAACTTGAACCGACGGTCCAGACCGGCACGGCATTACTTCGCTTTACTTTCGAGACCGAAGAAAAGAGCTACGAGCAGCGCCTCGAAACCTGGCTCGAGCCGGGCGAGCAGCCCTTCGTCCTCGTCGGTTACGCAGCAGGGACCACCGGCTTCAACACCCTCCGTGACCGCCGCGATGCGCTGATCGATGACTCACAGGCTACCCAGTTCACCGACGGCGAAGTCAAACTGTTCGCCAAGGGCCGCGTCCTCGGCAAATGGCTCGTCACCCTTGCCATCGATTCCGAGCGCGAGGAGCGCCGGGGCGAGCGCCGCCGCCTCCTCCAGCAGATCGACCCGAACCGCTACTACACCGTCTACGGCGACGGCTCCGAGCAGCGTTTCGCCGCCCCTACCAGCGACCGCCTCTACCTCCGCATCGAGCGCGACCAGTTCTACGCCATGTACGGCGATTTCGAGACCGGCCTCAACCAGACCGAACTCACCCGCTACAACCGCACGCTGACTGGTGCCAAGGCGGAATATCGCGGAAAGAACCTGTCCTTCAACGGGTTCGCCGCCGACACCGGCCTGCGTTTCCGCCGCGAAGAAATTCAGGGCAACGGCCTCAGCGGGCCTTACGAAATCGGCGCACGCGACCTCGTCCTCAACTCCGAGAAGGTCGTCATCGAAGTACGCGACCGCTTCCGCTCCAACATCATTGTAAGCCGCGAGGAGCAGACCCGCTTCATCGACTACACGCTCGACCCCGCGTCCGGCACCATCCGCTTCAAGCGCCCCATCCTGTCACGCGACGAGAACCTCAACTCGGTTTTCATTGTCGTCGACTACGAGACCGAGACGTCCGGCGAGCAGCGCTTTAATGGCGGCGGCCGGGCGGCCCTGTCCACCGCAGACCGCAGCCTCGAAGTCGGCGCGAGCTTCATCCGCGACGATGACGAAACTGCCGAAACCAACCTTTACGGTGCCGATGCCCGCTGGCGGCCCGAGGTCAATACCGAAATCCGCGCCGAATATGCCCGCACGGATGCAGACGCCCGCGACTTCGGCTCGGTTTCTGGCAAAGCCTGGCTGGTCGAGGCCGAACATCATGGCGAACGCATCGACGCCAGCGCCTATATCCGCGAACAGGACGCAGCCTTCGGCGTCGGCCAGCTGAACGCAGCGGAAATCGGCACGCGCAAGATGGGCGCCGACGCGCAGGCCCGCGTCACCGATCGAATCGCCCTCCGCGGTCAGGCAACGCGTGAGGAAGCGCTGGTCGGCTCCGCTCGCCGGGAGGCCCTCTTCGCCGAAGCCGAATACCGCACGGGCGGCACCCGCGTCGCCGCCGGCCTGCGCACCGTCGCCGACACCGGCGTCGATGGCGGCGCACGCGGCTCCGATCTCGTCACGCTTGCCGGGTCGCAGCAGGTCGGCAGGCTGACCGTGGAAGGCTCCGCCGAACTTGCCCTTGGCGGCAAAGATGACAGTGTGGACTATCCCAGCCGCTACCGCGCGGGCCTGCGCTACGCCCTGAAACCCGGTGTCGATCTCGTCGCCAGCCACGAGATCGCCGATGGCGGCAGCGTGGAGGCATCGAATACCCGCGTTGGCGTCGATCTCCAGCCTTGGGCGGGCGCAGACCTCGGCGCAACGCTTGGGCAGGAACAGATCCGCGAAAATGGCAATCGCAGCTTCGCCAATCTCGGCCTCCGCCAGAACATCCTGCTCGGCGAACGCTGGGGTCTCGACGTGACCTTCGAGGCAAACCGCACCCTTTCCGGGGGCCTTGACCCGGGTGCCGTGACGAACGTCTTCCAGCCTGTTGCCAGCGGCGGTTTCCTCGGCGGTGCGCCTGGCACGATCTCGGAGGATTTCTGGGCCGCGACGGTCGGCGGAACCTACCGCACCGAAACGCTCAGCTGGACAGGCCGCGTCGAGCACCGCGACGGCGACCGCGATAGCCGCACCGGCTTCACCACCAGCATCCTGCGCCAGACGAAGGCCGGTATCGCGCTTGCCGGACAAGCCACCCTGTTCAAGACCGACACCGCTCGCGGCGAAGGCACAAGCGCTGCGCTCAGCGTTTCCGGTGCGTACCGTCCCCTCGGCAGCCGCTGGGCCATCCTCGACCGGTTGGAGTTCGATCTGGAGGACGTCTCCAGCGGCCAGCTGCCTGGACCCTTTGCAGGCGCAGGCGCGCGCTTCGGCGCGGACGGCGGCAAGTCGCGGCGCATCGTCAACAACCTCGCCGTCAACTACATGTCCGGCGCCTGGACAGGCCGTGCGGGCGAAGTGCGCGAGGGCCGCGCGCAGGCCAGCCTCTACTGGGGCGCGAAATATGTCTTCGACCGCTATCAGGACGAAGATTATGAGGGGTTCGCGCAGGCCGTGGCTCTCGATGCGCGCTTCGACCTCACCGAAAGCGTCGACCTCGGCCTCGCCGCCTCGGTTCGCCACGTTGCCAGCGGGCCCGATACGATCAGCTATTCCGTCGGCCCCAATGTCGGCCTGTCGCCGATCGACAACGCCTGGCTATCGGTGGGCTACAACATCGCCGGTTATCACGACGAGGATTTCAGCGAGGCGCGCTACACACGCGACGGCCCCTACGTCACCTTCCGCCTGAAACTCGACCAGCTGAGCCCCGAGGCCCTGTTCGGCAAGTGAACTCGTTGCAGGATCTCATGACGGGCACAGTGCCCCCGTCTACCCCACCGTCATCCTGAACTCGTTTCAGGATCTCATCGCGGGTGCAGTGCTCCTGACGACAGCCCCCGTCATCCTGAACTTGTTTCAGGATCCAGTGACCGGTGCCGCGCCGACGTTTGGACCCTGAAACGAGTTCAGGGTGACGGGTCAGGAAGGAAAGAAGGAAGGAACGCTCCTCCCCCCATGCCCCTCCCCCCATGCCCCTCCCCCCTTGCCCCTGCCCCTTCCCTCGCCCCCGCGCTTTCGCCTAAGCGCCTCCCCATGACCAAGGTCCTCGTCACCGGAACCTCGCGCGGCATCGGCGCGGCCATCTTCGATACGCTAGAGGAGCGAGGCGCGACCGTGGTCGGCCACGGCACCCAGCCCGCCGAGAACCGTATCGGCGCGGATTTCACCCAGCCCGGCGCGCCGCGCGAACTCTGGGCAAAGGCACGCACCGCGCTCGGCGGAGAGATCGACATACTCGTCAACAATGCCGGCCTGTTCGACCCTGTCCCGCTTTCCGCCAGCGACGACGATTGGTCGGCCGGCTGGGAGCGCGGCCTCGCCATCAACCTGCAGGCCCCCGCCGATCTCTGCCGCCTTGCCGTCGACCATTGGCAAAGCCGAGGCACCGGCGGCCGCATCGTCAACATCGCCAGCCGCGCGGCCTATCGCGGTGACGGCATCGACTATGGCCATTACGCAGCGGCGAAGGCGGGCTTGGTAGGACTAGGTAAAACGCTCGCGCGCGGCCTCGCGGGCGACGGCATCCTCGTTTACACAATCACGCCCGGCTATGTGATGACAGGCATGGCGGAGGACTACCTCGCCAGCCGCGGCGGCGAAGCGCTGCTGGGCGACATCCCCCTTGGCCGCGTCGCGACGCCGGAGGAAATCGCCAGCATCACGGCCTACTGCGCCCTCGACGCCCCGGCCTCCATGACCGGCAGCGTCATCGACGCCAACGGCGCGAGTTTCGTGCGGTAACGGCAACAACGGCTTACCTCGCGGCGGCACCCAATCCGTCATCCCCGCGAAGGCTCATCGGCGACCGGATTGGATCAGAGGCGCTCCCGCCTCCCCCAAATTGTCATCCCCGCGAAGGCGGGGATCCATTCCTTCAAAACATTTGCGGTCGAAGCGCGGCGCTCATGGTCGCTCCCGTCACTGGATCCCCGCCTTCGCGGGGATGACAGGGTGGGCAGGGGTCGTGCGGACCATAAAGCCGGAGCCTAAGCCCGCGCACCCTCATCAGGAATGCGCAGAACCTGTCCCGGATAGATCTTGTCTGGGTCCTCCAGCATCGGCTTGTTCGCCTCGAAAATCTTCGTATAGGCGCTCGCGTTGCCGTAATGATCCTTCGCGATCCCTGAAAGCGTATCGCCGCTCTGAACCGTATAGAACCGGCTCTCGGCACCCGCAGATTCCGCGTCCAGTTCGTCATCGTCGACGCTATCCACATGCTTCGTATTACCGGCCAGCATGAGCAGCTTTTCCTTGGTTTCCTGGTCGGGCACCTTGCCGGAAATCTTCACACGATTGCCGACGACATGGACCTTGATGTCGCCCTTCAGGCCCATGCGGTCGATTTCGTCGCGGATGCGCTCGGCCTTCTGCTCGGCAGGCGACTGCTCGTCGAACAGGTCCTTACCCTTGTCTTTCTTGAAGAAATCGAAAATGCCCATCGCGGGTCTCCCTTTTGTCGTTGATGTCGAATGACCAACAGGGCTCGCCCGCATTTGGGTCCAATGACGCTTTTGCGTCAGCCGATCTCGACCAGCACCTTGCCCATCGCCTTCCGGTCCATCATCCAGCGGATCGCCTCGCCGCCCCGCTCCAGCGGGAAGCGCTGAGACACATAAGGCTTCAGCTTGCCCGCTTTCAGCCAGCCCATCAGCTCGGCCATATTCTCCTGGTGCAGCGGGACTTCGGTCGCGGTGAACCGGCCCCAGAACACGCCGACAATGGCCGCTCCCTTGATGAGCGGCAGGTTCATCGGCAGTTTCGGGATCTCGCCGCCCGCGAAGCCAACGACCAGATAGCGACCGTTCCAACCGATGGAACGGAACGCCGGCTCGAAATACTTGTCACCCACCGGATCGTAGATCACGTCCGGTCCAGCGCCGCCGGTCGTGCGCTTGATCCCCTCACGCAAATCTTCGTCAGTGTAGTTGATGAACTCGGTCGCGCCGTATTCCTTGCACAGGTCGAGCTTCTCCTGTGTGGAAGCCGCAGCGATGACCTTTGCGCCCATCAGCCTGCCGATCTCGACGGCCGCCAGACCGACACCCCCCGCCGCGCCCAGCACCAGCAGCGTCTCGCCCGGCTGCATGTTCGCCCGCTGCTTCAGCGCATGGTGCGAAGTGCCGTAGGTCATGGTGAACCCGGCGGCGATGTCGAAATCCATATCGTCGGGGATCGGGATCACCCGGCCTGCGTCGATGGCGATTTCCTCGGCAAAGGCGCCGTTCCCGCACATGACAAGGACACGGTCGCCCTCCTTCACGTTCGAAACGCCCTCGCCAAGCTTGTCGATCACGCCCGAGGCCTCGCCGCCGGGAGAGAAGGGCAGTTCCGGCTTGAACTGGTACAGGTCGCGAATGATCAGCGTGTCGGGAAAGTTCACGCCCGCGGCCTTCAGCGATACGCGCACTTCGCCCTTGCCGGGTTCGGGGCTCGGCACATCCTCCACAACCAGCTTTTCCGGTGGTCCGTGTTCCTTGCAAAGTAGCGCCTTCATAGCCGCGATCTCCCTGTTCTGTTCCGGTTTGGAGAGAACGCCTAGACCGCCGCCTGCCGCGCGTCGATTAATGCTTTCGCCAGCATACGGAATTCCTCGGCACGCGGACTGGACCGCCGCCAGATCAGTGCGATGTCGCGCACCGCGCCATCCTCTGCCAGAGGCCGGGCCTCCACCTCCGTCCCGCGCAGCAGGCCGGCATCAACCGCCATCTGCGGTACCAGTGTCAGGCCAAGCCGATTGTCCACCATCTGGATCAGCGTGTGCAGCGACGTGCCGATGACCGACGCCTCGCTGCGAAACTCCGGACGGCGACAGGCGGCCAGCGCATGTTCCTTCAGGCAGTGCCCGTCTTCCAGCAAAAGCAGCCGGTCCCCGTCGATCTCCCCCGCCGCGACGCTCTCCGCCGCCAGCGTGTCATCATCCCGGTGCGCCGCGACCAGAAAGCGGTCCTCGAACAGCACCTCGGCATCGATTTCACCGCAGCCATAGGGCAGCGCCAGCAGCGCGCAGTCCACCTGCCCCTTGTGCAGCGCCTCGCAGACATCGGCGCTTGGTTCCTCCCTCAGGAACAGCCGCAGCTTCGGGTGTGCGGCGCGCAGCTTCGGCAAAATACGCGGCAGCAGGAACGGCGCGATGGTCGGGATGACGCCGAGCCGCAAATCGCCGGTCAGCGGCTTCGACTCGGTCTGTACAAGCGCGGTCAGGTCCTCGGCTGCCGCCAGCACCTTGCGCGCCCGCTCCGCTACGCGCTCACCCAGCGGCGTGAACCGCACCACGCGCCGCGTTCGCTCCACGAGATTGGCGTCCAGCAGCGACTCCAGTTCCCGCAGCCCCGACGACAGCGTCGACTGCGACACGAACACCGCGCCGGCCGCTTTTCCGAAATGCCCGTGATCGTGCAGCGCCACCAGATATTGCAGCTGCTTCAGCGTCGGCAGGTGGACCATCGGCGTTTCCGATCAGTTCGCGGGGTACATATCGACAGTCTTGTTAACAAGCGGCCGACCTACCGAAAACCGCAGCGATCGGCCCGGTGAACGATCCGGCGTTTGCAAGGCCCCTCGCCTGCTCCTAAGTGGCACTCAACACTAGGCGGCAGGAGCGGATCGATGTTCCGCACCCTTTTCAGATATCTCGACAGCGTGAAAGCGCGCGACCCGGCTGCCCGCTCGCGCTGGGAAGTCTTGCTCTACCCCGGCGTGTGGGCGGTGGCCGGTCACCGCGCGGCAAATTTCCTCTATCGCGGCGAGCTTTATCTCCTCGCCCGGATCGTCAATCACATCACGCGGATGCTGACCGCCATCGATATCCATCCAGGTGCCACCATCGGGCGCAACTTCTTCATCGACCACGGCTTCACCGTCATCGGCGAGACGGCGGAGATCGGCGACGACGTTACCATCTACCAGTGTGTGACCCTCGGCGGCACGAACCCCGCAAACGGCGTCCCTGGCAAACGTCACCCGACCCTCAACGACGGCGTGATCGTCGGATCGGGCGCGCAGATTCTTGGCCCCATCACGGTCGGTGCGCGGGCGCGCGTGGGTGCCAATGCCGTCGTCACCCGCGACGTGCCGGAGGCGGCAACGATGGTCGGTATCCCGGCAAAACCCGTGCCCGTTGCCGCTGAAAGCTACTCCGCCGACTTCGTGCCCTATGGCACGCCCTGCACGGAGAAGTTCGATCCGCACACCCAGCAGATCGAGATACTCCGCTGCGAACTGGCGACGTTGCAGACGCGGCTTGATGCCTACGAACAGGCTGGTACGCTGCCCGAAGCACGCAAACAGGGCGGATAGGCAAGCGCATCACCGGTACCGTTACGACACTGTTTCCCGCGGGCCGGCCGGCCTCTCAGGTCCTCTTTGACCGCAGTGAGATCAACATACTGATGAACGTCTATGGCCGCATGGTCGCCGCCGGCGAATGGCGCGACTATGCCATCAACATGGCGCGGAAGGAGGCCCGTTTCGCCGCCTTCCGCCGCGCCGCGGAACGCCCCGAAATCACCGTCGTCAAGCGTCCCGACCTCGCCCGCAAACAGGGCCTCTACGCCTTGATTGGGGAGGCCGGGCAAACCCTGAAGCGCGGCAGCGACCTCAGAAGCCTGCTCGCCCCTGTAGAACGCAGACTGCTGAAGGCGGTGGAGGGGTAGCGGCTTTTCCCGCTCCCCCATCCAGAATCGTCATCCTGAACTCGGTTCAGGATCTCCCGGCGAGAACCGCTGTCAGTCTGAACCCGCGAGGAGATCCTGAAACCAGTTCAGGATGACGGCACGTTCGCTTGCGAGCCTCGCTTCAGGAAATCTCGCCCTGCCGTCCCATCACCAGCGCGCCCTGCTCGCTGCCGGACTGCGGCACCGTTTCGCCCTCGCGGTCGGTAATCTCCGACCAGCGCGCCGCGATCGTTTCCGCCGTCCGCTCTTCCTCGCGCAGCATGATGCCCTTGGTCAGCGTCACATGCGCGGCGTGGAACCCGCCCGCGCCCGCGCCCAAAATCGTGTTTGTCGGCGCTTCGTCCGAACAAAGGAAGACCACCCCCGGCGCAACCTTGTCGGGCGAATACATCTTCAGCATCTCTTCCGGCATCAGGTCTTCGGTCATCCGCGTCCCCGCGACCGGCGCGACGGTATTCACGTGGATGTTGTTCTTCGCGCCTTCCTGCGCAAGCGATTTCTGGAAGCCGACCAGGCCGAGCTTCGCCGCGCCGTAGTTGGTCTGGCCGAAATTACCGTAGAGGCCTGTCGAGGATGCTGTCATCACGATGCGGCCGTAATTGGCGTCGCGCATATGCTGCCACACCGCCTTTGAGCAGTTTACCGAGCCCATCAGGTGCACGTCGAGGACGAACTGGAAATCGTCCAGTTCCATCTTCGCGAAGCTGCGGTCCCGTAATACGCCGGCATTGTTCACAAGGATGTCGATGCGGCCCCACTTTGCCATGACGTCCTCGACCATGCCGAAGACGGCGTCGCGGTCGGTGACGCTGGCCGGGCTTGCCATCGCCGTTCCCCCGGCAGCCTCGATTTCGGCGACCACAGCCTCCGCGGCCGTTGCCGATCCGCCCGAGCCGTCGCGCGATCCGCCGAGGTCGTTCACGACGACCTTCGTGCCGCGCTTGGCGAGCTCCAGGGCATATTCACGGCCGAGGCCGCCGCCCGCTCCGGTGACAATGGCAACGCGATCGGTGAAGTTCATGGGCTCAGCCTTTCCGGACTGTCGTGGAAGTTGAAAACGCAGACCGGCGCTCTAGCGCGCTGTCGCCGTCCGCCAACCCCACGCTTTCAGCGGGGCAGACGCCTGGCCCGGCCTCCGGTCAGCGCGCGGCGTCGTCCGCATCGAGCGCATAGCCCGCAGAGCGGACGGTTCGAATAATGTCCGACCGGCCGCCCGCATTGATCGCCTTCCGCAGGCGGCGGATGTGCACATCGACGGTGCGCTGCTCCACGTAGACATCGCGTCCCCAGACGGCATCCAGCAGCTGCTCGCGGCTGAACACGCGTCCGGGATGCTCAAGGAAATGTCGCAGCAGGCGAAACTCGGTCGGCCCCAGCGCCACCGCCTCGCCGCCGCGCGTAACCCTGTGCGCGCCCAGGTCCATTTCGATGTCGGAATAGCTCAGCGATGCGCCCGCAATGGCCGGACGCAGGCGGCGCAGCACTGCATTGATCCGCGCGATCAGCTCCCGCGGGCTGAACGGTTTGGTAATGTAGTCGTCCGCGCCGGTTTCGAGGCCGCGAATTCGGTCCGCCTCTTCGGTCCGCGCGGTCAGCATGATGATGGGCACATTCTGCGTGTCGGGGTTGCGGCGCAAACGGCGACACACTTCGATTCCCGACAGGTTGGCGATCATCCAGTCCAGGATGACGATGTCGGGATTTTCTTCCTGCGCCAGCACCAGCGCCTCTTCGCCATCGCCGGAACTGACCGTCGAGAACCCTTCTTTCTCGAAATTGTAGGTCAGCAGCTCAACGAGGTTGGTATCGTCCTCGACGATCAAAACCTTGGGGTCCATCGGCATCCCTTCCCTCCCCATTACAGCGGCAGCGAAATCTCGGTCGCATCGCCGCCCTTGGGCCGCTCGCTGATATGCTCGCCGGTCGCGCTGTAATGCACCATCTCGGCAATGTTGGTCGCATGATCGCCGACCCGCTCCAAATTCTTGATGATGAAGATGAAGTGAGTCGCGGACGCGGTGCGGGTGGAATCCTCGGCGATCTGCGTCAGCAGCGCCTGAAACAGGCTCTCGTAATAATCATCGATGGCCTCGTCGCCGTCGCAGACCTCCAGCGACAGGAACGGGTCGCGCTGGGCGAAGGCTGTCAGCGCATCGTCGAACAGCTGCGACGCCATGCGCGCGATCTCGGCAATGCCGGGATGCACATCGCGGCTGATCTGCCCAGCAAGGACGCTGGTCCGGCGCGCGTTGTTCTTCGCATAGTCGCCCACGCGTTCGATGATCGAGCCGATCTTCAGCGCGGCAATCACTTCGCGCAGATCGCCGGCCAGCGGCGCGCGGCGGGCGATGATCGAAATGGCGTAGGCCTCCGCCTCCATCTCCATCTCGTCAAGGTCGCGGTCCTTACGGATGATCGCCTCGGCCGCCTCGACGTCGCTCGACAGCAGCGCTTCGGTTGCGTCATCGAGCTGCTTGCGCGCAAGGCCGCCCATACGCGCAATCATCGAGCGCAGCGCGCGCAGGTCTTCATCGAAGGATTTTACGGTATGTCCGGTAGTTGGGGCGGTGGGCAGAGCCACGACGATACTCTTTTCTAAAAACTCAGCCGAAGCGGCCAGTGATGTAGTCCCGCGTGCGATCGGCGCGCGGATTGGTGAAAATTTCTTCCGTCGGGCCGTATTCCACCAGGTGACCGAGGTGAAAGAACGCCGTGCGCTGCGAAACGCGCGCCGCCTGCTGCATGTTGTGCGTTACGATAACAATGGCATAGCGGCCCTGCAAATCATCAATCAGCTCCTCGATCTTCGCCGTGGCAATAGGATCGAGGGCAGAACAGGGCTCGTCCATTAGGATGACCTCGGGGTCGACCGCGATGGCCCGGGCAATGCAAAGACGTTGCTGCTGGCCGCCGGATAGCGCGGTGCCGCCTTCGTCCAGCCGGTCCTTGACCTCTTCCCACAGACCCGCGCGGCGCAGACTGGTCTCGACGATCTTGTCGAGGTCGGTCTTGTTATCCGAAAGGCCGTGAATGCGCGGGCCGTAGGCAATATTCTCGTAGATCGACTTCGGAAACGGGTTCGGCTTCTGGAACACCATGCCGACACGCGCGCGCAGCTGAACGACATCCATTGAGGACTTGTAGATATCCTCGCCGTCCAGATCGATGTCGCCGGTCACCCGCGCGACGTCGATGGTGTCGTTCATCCGGTTGAAGCAGCGCAGGAACGTGGACTTTCCGCAGCCGGACGGACCAATGAAGGCCGTGACATAGTTGGAATCCACGTCGATCGATATGTTCTTAACCGCCTGGTTGCTGCCATAAAAAACGGAGACATCGCGCGCCGTCATCTTGGCGTCGGTCTTCAGGGCGATATCTTCATGGACGACGGTGTTCGGGGCTTCGCCGGTCATTACCAACGCCTCTCGAATTTGTTGCGGAGATAGATGGCGAACGCGTTCATGCTGAGAAGCACCGCCAGAAGGACCATGATGGCCGCGGAGGTCTTCTCGATGAAGCCGCGCCCAACCTCGTCGGACCAGAGGAAGATCTGCACGGGCAGGACGGTTGCGGGTTCCGTGACCCCTTCCGGCACATCGGAAACGAACGCCCGCATCCCGATCAGGAGGAGCGGCGCGGTCTCACCCAGCGCGCGGCTGATGCCGATGATGGTGCCGGTCAGGATCCCCGGCAGCGCGACGGGCAGGACATGGTGCGTCACGACCTGCAGGCGCGACGCGCCGATCCCGTAGGCCGCATCCTTGATGGAGGGGGGAACGGACTGGATCGACACCCGCGACGCGATGACGATGACCGGCAAGGTCATCAGGGCAAGCGTCAGGCCGCCGACGATCGGCGCGGATCGCGGCATCCCGAAGAAATTCAGGAACACCGCCAGGCCGAGCAGTCCGAAGATGATCGACGGGACGGCGGCCAGATTGTTGATCGACACTTCGATAATGTCGGTAATGCGGTTCTTCGGCGCATATTCCTCAAGGTAGATGGCGGTCATGACCCCGATCGGGAAACTGATCGCGAGCGTGACGAGGATCGTCAGGACGGACCCGACCAGCGCGCCCCAGACACCCGCCTGTTCCGAGCTCGTGCTGTCCGCGCGGCTGAGAAAACCGCTGTTGAACGCGATCCTGACCCGGTCCTCGGCGACGAGGGCGCGGTAGTCGCTGATGATCTCCTCATCGACGAGCTGGCGTTCCGGCGGCAGGTCGAAGTCGACCTGGCCCTTCGCCAGCAGGTCGATGAATGGCGAAGCGACCACCCAGATACGCTCTGTCTGCCCCAGCAGCTCCGGTTCGGCCGCCAGGCGGTCCCGCAGCTGCGGCCAAGCGCCCTCGCTGATGACCCGCGACGTACCGAACTGTTCTTCGGCATCCCGGTTCAGGAGAGAGCGGTAGTCGGCGCGCGACAGGTCGCTTCCGTCCGAGAGCAGCTCGGCTTCGGCAAAGGTCACATCGACCGCGATCTCTGCGCGCTGAAACCCGCGCCAGCCATCGGATATGATCGTGAACAGCAGGAAGGCGAGGAACCCGGCCGCGAGAACGAGCGCTGCCAGCCCCATGAAGCGGAAACGCCGCTCCTTGCGGTACCGCGCGCGCGTCCGCTTCGCCATGGCATCGGACTGCCAGGCGGTCGGAGCGCGTGAACGGGCCGAGTCAAAGGTCTGGGCGGCGTCAGTCATAGGCCTCTCGGTACCGCTTCACGACGGCGAGCGCATAGACGTTCAGCATCAGCGTCACGGCGAAAAGCACCAGCCCAAGCGCGAAGGCACTCAGCGTCTTCGCCGAATCGAATTCCTGGTCACCGGTCAGCAGCTGGACGATCTGCGCCGTGACGGTGGTAACACCCTCGAACGGGTTCGCGGTCAGGTTCGCCGCCTTGCCCGCCGCCATGACGACGATCATCGTCTCGCCGATGGCGCGGCTGACGGCCAGCAGGATACCGCCGACAATGCCGGGCAGCGCTGCCGGCACCAGCACCTTCTTGATGGTTTCGGACGGCGTCGCGCCCATTGCCAGGCTGCCATCGCGCATCGCGCCCGGCACTGCCGATAGCGCATCGTCCGCCATCGAGGACACGAACGGAATGATCATGATCCCCATCACGACACCGGCAGCCAGCGCACTTTCTGATGAGGCATTCGAAATGCCAATCGAGATTGCAAACTCGCGAACGGCGGGCGCCACGGTCAGCGCCGCGAAATAGCCGTAGACCACCGTCGGCACGCCCGCGAGGACCTCCAGAAGCGGTTTCAGGACCCGCCGCGCCGAGGGCTTGGCATACTGGGTCAGGTAAATGGCCGACATCAGGCCGAGCGGGATGGCCACGATCATCGCGATGATCGCACCGATGAAAACCGTGCCCCAGAACAGCGGCACCGCGCCAAATGCCCCGCTCGATCCGACCTGGTCGGCGCGAATGGCGGTCTGCGGCGACCACTGCGTGCCGAAAATCAGCTCCAGCGGCGACACACGGGAGAAGAACTCCAGGCTTTCGTAAAGGAGCGAGGCCACGATGCCGAACGTCGTCAGGATCGCGACCAGCGAAGCAATGGCGAGCGACACCGTCGCGAACAGCTCCACGCTGGTCCGCGCGCGCAGCGTCGGCTTGCTCGTCAGCCACGCATAACCCGCGCCGATCGCGGCCAGCAGCAGCGCGAGCCCGCCAACGATCAGCATCCACTGGTTCGACAGCTCGCGGTAAATCGGTACGGCGTCCTGAACGGAAGGCGTAAAGGCGACCGGGATGGAGCCTGACAGCACGGCCCGCAGTTCGTTCAGGAACGCCTGCGTTGCCAGCCCCGCCTCCGGCCGTGCATCGACGGGCAGCCGCGACAACGTCTGCGCCGCCACCAGTTCACCGCCAAGGGCGGCCCAGGCCAAGATCACGAGGCCGGCCGGGACCAGCGCCATCAGCGCCGCCCGCGCGCCGTGATAGACAGGGCGCGAATGTGCACGCTCCCCATTCTTGATCGGCGCGAACACGGACGCACGCGCCCGCACGCTGACGTAGGAAAGTACCGCAACGGCCAGGACAGCGAGAAGGAAGCCGCTAAGCGTCATGTCCGAACCCGCTACCCCCCTCATTACTTATTCTATCGGCGGCTACAGGTGCCGGAGCCGGCCGTCCCGAGCAAAGCGGCGACATATGTCCGAATCCCGCGGCGAAAGCGCGGCGCGGTGCGGCTCTACTGACGGGTTCTCTTTGCAGAAATATGACTCGCCTACTCCGCCCGTAGCAATGGTTCCGTAGGCCGCTCGATCCGCGGCGCATCGCGCGCATGGGGAAGGGTGAAGGAGACGGTCGTGCCGATACCGACCCGCGACTGAATTTCCATACGGCCGCGGTGGCGTTCGATAATATGCTTCACGATGGCAAGGCCAAGACCGGTTCCGCCAAGCTCACGGGACCGGCTGGGATCCACCCGGTAGAACCGTTCGGTCAGGCGCGGCAGATGTTCGCTCGAGATCCCCTCGCCCTCGTCTGCGATAGAAACCCTTACGCCTGTCCCAAGCCGCTCGATTGCGATCGTGACGGGCGCACCGGCCCGACCATATTTCAAGGCGTTCGAGACGAGGTTGCGCAGAACCTGGAACAGTTGGTCACGGTCGGCAAGGACCGGCGGCAGACCCGCCTCTGCATCAATCACGATCTGCGGACCCTCATCGCCGGACGACAGCTTGAACGTGTCCGTAAACGCTTCGACCAGCTCCAGGATGTCGGTTCGCGTTCGCGGTTGCAGCGACTTGTTGCGCTCGATTCGCGACAGGGACAGCAGGTCGTCGATCAGCCGTGTCATACGGCTCGTTTCTTCGCCCATGACCTTCAGGAACCGTTTCCGCGCGGCCTCATCGTCCGCCGCCGGTCCCTGCAGGGTTTCGATAAACCCGCCAACCGTGGCCAACGGTGTGCGCAGTTCATGGCTGGCGTTGGCGACGAAATCGGACCGCATCACTTCGCTGGCCCGCACAGGCGCTGCGTTCACGAACGTCAACAGCAGCCGGGCCTCGTCAATCGGCGCGACACGCAGGCGGTAGGGATGCTGTCCGCCGCCAAAGCTTTCCAGGTCGCACTGCTGCTCCTCGCCGGTCTGGATCGCCGCCTCGACAGCTTCCAGCGCAATCGGATGCCGGATCGCGAGGCGAACATCCTCGGCCAGCGCCGCGCCGATCAGATCGCGCGCCGCCTCGTTTGCGGCATAAACATCATGGTTCATCGATACCACGAGCGCCGCGTCCGCCAGCGCATCGAGCGATACGGTATCAAGAGACTGGTCTAGGGGCTGTGGCGGTGCGTCTGCATTCTCTTCGGGTTGCGCTTTCGGCAGGCGCCGCAGAACGCCGGGCAGCAGCATGATCGCGAAGGCTGCCGCGAGGAACGCCAGCGCCGACTCGCCCTGGCCGACGGCAAACGCCGCGCAGACAAACAGCGCAAGGATAAGCCAGAACCGGAACGGATATTCGATCAGCATGGCCGACACTTTCCGGTTTGCGCGCACGTCCGCAAGGGCGCGTGTACGACCGGGGCCCTTTCATTTTGTCGCCCATGTCTCATATTCGGGCGGAGAATCGAAGTGGGGGTGTCGGAATCCTTTACGATCGCGCACCGCGACGCTATGTTTCGTCATGAATTTTCAACATTTTGTCATCATGGTATGATTATTGCATGGCAAAGAATAAACCGGATTGCGGTGTTGCGATGACCGCCGCGAAGAGGGAATATAGTAAGCGCATGAGTAACGAGCAGACCAACCCGCAGACCGAGGACGAGGCCCTTCCCGCGTCCTCCGATCGCCGTAAACTGCTCCGCCTGGGCGCGCTCGCCGTACCCGCGGCGGCGACCCTGACCCCGTCCATGGCCATGGCAACCTATGGCGGCGGTGGCGGCGGCGCCGCTGGCGGTGCGGCGATTTCTTTGATGCTCTGCACCATCCCGATGCCGGCCTATATCGACGAGGATGGCTATCCCGTGGATGGCGACGACATTACGGAGGCTTACGGCAGCATGTGGTACCACCGCGACGGAGCGTGGCGCCGTGTTTACGCCGGTCCGGACGAGGGCAGCTATGTTGGCGAAACCATCAAGCAGTCCTCGGAAAACAACTGGGCACCCCCGCCCGGTGTGGACGGCCACGAGTTCGATGCGCATCTGAACTATCTGTACCGCATCGGTACGCGCCAGATTCCGGGCGCGGGTCTGACCTGCCTCGTATCGCTTCAGAACGGCCTGAACCTACATTTCTAGCGCCGGGTCGACCTACAGGCTCCGCAGCGATCAGATCCTGATCGAGGACCTTGAAGGGCTTACCCTCTGCCACCACCGCCTGTCCGGGGAAACGCACATTCTCTCCGATGAGGGCGCAGCCATCCTGTCGCTGATGTCGGACGCGCCGGAACCGGTCGCCGACCTGGCGGAACGGCTTGCAAACCAGTTTGAAATCGTTGACCTTGATTCGGGTGACGTGGCCGGTGCGGTCGCGGCGCGTCTGGATGAGTTCCGCGCGCTCGGTCTTGTGGAACGGCTCAGGGATACGTGAAGACACATCGCTTCCAGATCGGCCCGGCAGTCTTTGAAATCAGATCGTCGGTTCGCGGTCTGGTAGCGAAAACGGCGCAGCTTTACCGTGATTATCCGCAGGACTTCTCTGGCAAGGTCATCGACTTCGCCGTCAGCGCCGAACCGCCCTCGCTCCTTCGCCGGGTCTACAAGCCGAACCTCATCTACGGCGGCGATTTTACACTCGAGGATATCGTTCCGGTGGAACGCCGCCTTGGGGTCCTCGGCTTTGAAATGGCGATCAACCTTCAGATGGCGCTCGGATATCTGCGCCATATCGTCATTCACGCCGCGTCCGCCGCAAAGAACGGCGACGCGGTCCTGATCACCGGCGAATCGGGTGCGGGGAAATCGACGCTCAGCGCCCTTCTCAGCTATTCGGCGGACTGGCGCCACATGGGCGATGAGCTTGCCCTCGTCACGCTTGAGGACGATCCCATGCTCGTCCCCTACCCCCGCCCCATCGGCCTGAAGAACGAATCCGTCGCCGAAATGCAGGCCCGCGCGCCAGAGGACCGGTTTGGCCCGCTTCTGACCGGGTCGGTAAAGGGCGATGTTCGCCACCTGCTGCCGCCGCGACCAGCAATCGATGCCATGCTGGAACCCGCCCGACCACGGCTGATCCTAAGCCCCCGCTTCAGGGTCGGCGCGCAGCCGGAGTATCGCGAGATGACCCAGTCGGAGGCCTATGTTCGCCTGTCGGGTGCCTCCACCAACCAGCTTCGCCTCGGCGAAACCGGTTTCCGCGCGCTGGTCGGCCTTGTGAAGGGCGCGAAGGCCTATGACATCACCTACGGCTCCAGCGAACAGGCGCTCGCTCTCGTCGATGAACTCTGGGCACAGGCATGACAAAGCCGCCCGCCGATCTCCTCTACCGCTGCCTTCGCCGTCCAAACTATGCGGAACGCGTCCGGCCAGAAGACTGGAACTGGCTGATCCGCGTTGCCCGCCATGAACGCCTGCTCGGGACCCTCGCGCTGCGCGTTGCCCATGTGAACATGCCGGCAATGGCGCGCGATTTGCTGGAGGAGGCGCGGCTCGACGCCGAACGCGGGCAGGACCGGATCCGGTTTGAAATCCACCGCATGGCCGAGGCGCTGGCTGACCAGGACTTTCCCGTCGTCCTCCTGAAGGGCGGCGCCTATCTGATGGCGGACCTTCCCGCTCTTCCGGGGCGGGAGATCGGCGACCTCGACATTCTCGTGCCGGAGGGCCGTATCGACGATGCCGAGGCTGCGCTGAAGGAAGCGGGCTGGAAATCGGTGAAGGCGCGCGGCGATTATGACGATCACTATTACCGGGAGTGGATGCACGAGTTGCCGCCGCTCGCCCACAAGACCCGCGGCAATGTCATCGACCTTCATCACAACATTCTGCCAAGAACCGCCCGGCTGAAACCGGACATCGACGGAATGATTGCCCGCGCCGTTCCCATCACGGCCGATCTACACATCCTGGCACCGGCGGACATGATCATCCACGCGGCAATCCACTGTGCCTATGACGGCGATTTTCACGGCGGCGCACGCAATTTATGGGACATCGACCGGCTGGTCCGCCATTTTGCCGCCGAGCATACCGCCTTCTGGGCCCAGCTGGAAACGCAGGCCCGCGCGCAAGGCATCATGCAGCCGGTGCGCCGCGCACTGACGCTAACCAATCACTTCTATGAAACACCGATTGTCGGCGCCTTCCGCAAGATAAAGGGTCTTGTGGACAGCGCCGCCATTCGCAAGCTTACGGCTCACGGCCCCTACGGCGAGCCAAAGGGCGGCCTGCGCTCGTTCTTCCTCTACCTGCGCGGTCACTGGCTGCGCATGCCGCCGCTGATGCTGGCGAAACACCTGTTCACCAAATGGCGGGCGCGGCGCGCCGAAGCGCGTCTGGAAGCCGATCGAAAGAAGGCACCCGTTCAGCCGCCACCATCTCGCTAAGCGGAATGTCCGCATAGCCGCAGGTCAGCAGCACGAACGGTACCCCTGCGGCATCCGCCGCCCGCGAATCGGCGCTCGAATCGCCCACGAACACCGCGCGTTCCGGATCGCCGCCGGATCGCCGGATCGTCTCCGTCAGATGCTGCGGGTCCGGCTTCTTCATCGTCAGCGTATCGCCGCCGACGATCGCAGCGAACCGCTCGCGCCAGCCCAGCGCATCGACCAGCGCGCAGGCCAGCGCTTCGGGTTTGTTGGTGCAGATCGACAGAACCGCCTCGTCCGCCAGCGCATCGAGCACCGCTTCCACCCCGTCCCAAGGCCGCGACTGGTCGCAAATGTTCGCCGCATAATGCTCTAGGAACAGCGGCAGGCCCTCATCCACCATCGCCGCGGAGCCGCCGCCCGTCAGCGCCAGGCCCTTCTCGATCGTCCGCCGCGCCCCGTAGCCAACCATGTCCCGCACCGCGTCCGTCTCGACCCGCGGCCGCCCGAAATGCGCCAGCACGGCGTTCATCGCGCCTGCAAGGTCGGGCGCGGTATCGACGAGCGTCCCGTCGAGGTCGAAGCAGATGGCGGGCTTTGGGGGCTTGGTCATCACGCGCGGCTTGTAGAAGTGACGCGGCTTTCTCAATAGGCGGGGCGCAATGGGCGCAGGGCGCTTGGACAAGGAGGGATTTTCGATGACGTCTCGACCGATCGCGGCAGTGATCCTCGCCGCGGGCAAGGGCACCCGGATGAAGTCCGACCTGCACAAGGTCCTGCACCCTGTCGGCGGGCAGCCCATGCTCCTGAAGCTCATCAGCGAGTTCGGCCATCTCGACCTCAAGAAAAGCGTTGTCGTCGTCGGCGCCGATGCCGAGTCCGTTCGCGGCGCTGCGGAAGCTGACGGTGTCTCCTTCGCCTACCAGACGGAGCAGCTCGGCACCGCCCACGCCGCCCTCCAGGCCAGGGACGCGCTCGCGGGTTTCGACGGCGATGTGCTGATCTGCTTCGGCGACGTCCCGCTTCTGAAGGCCGCTACGGTCGAGCGTATGCAGCAGCGTCTGGTCGCCGATGACGCACCGGCCTGCGTCGTGCTCGGCTTCCGCCCCCAAGACCCGAAAGCCTATGGCCGCGTCATCGCCGACGATCATGGCCGCATCGAGAAAATGGTAGAGTACAAGGACGCGAGCGATACCGAGCGCGCGTGCACGCTCTGCAATGCGGGCCCCCTGATGGCGCGCGGATCGGAGGTTTTCAACCTTCTCGCCCGGATCTCCAACGACAACGCTCAAGGCGAATACTACCTGCCCTATCTCGTGAATGTCGCCGCCGCCGATGGTCGCCGCAGCGCCGTTGTCGAAGCGCCGGAACGCGAAGTCGCTGGCGTCAACGACCGCCGCGACCTCGCGCGTGCCGAAGCGCTGTTTCAGGAGGAGCAGCGCGAGGCGATGATGGTCGCCGGCGTCTCCCTCCGCGCGCCCGAAACGGTCTTCTTCAGCTACGACACGCAAATTGCCAGCGACGTCGTTGTCGAGCCGAACGTCGTCTTCGGACCCGGCGTGACGGTCGAAAGCGGCGCCAACATCCGCGCCTTCAGCCATATCGAGGGCGCCCATATCGGCCCGGACTGCGAAGTCGGCCCCTATGCCCGGCTCCGCCCCGGCGCGAAGCTGGAACGCGGCGCGAAGATCGGCAATTTCGTCGAGATGAAGAAGGCGACGCTCGGAGAGGGCGCGAAGGCGAACCACCTCACCTATCTTGGCGATGCCGACGTCGGCCCGCGCGCCAACATCGGTGCAGGCACCATCACCTGCAATTACGACGGCTTCTTCAAGTACAGAACGGAAATCGGAGCAGACGCCTTCATCGGCTCCAACTCCGCTCTCGTTGCGCCAGTAAGAATCGGCAGCGAAGCCATCGTCGGCGCCGGCTCCACAGTCACCAGCGACGTCGCCGACGGCGACCTTCGCCTCGAACGCGCGGACCAGGCGGACAAACCCGGTTGGGCCGCCCGCTTCCGCAAGGCCATGGCAGAGAAAAAGGCGCGCGGTTGAACCCCGGTATATACCCGCTATATATATCCCTTATGAAGATCCTCTCGAACATCCCTGACGACGATGTCGCCTGGCTCGATAAACAGGCCAAGGCCCGCGGCACCTCCCGCGCCGCCCTCCTGCGAGAGGCGGTCGCTGAGTATCGGGCCGACGCCAGAAAGGCCGACGTCGATGCCATCCGCTCGATTTTTGGCATCTGGAAGGATCGCGATGACATCGGCGACGGCGTGGAGGAACAGCGCCGCATGCGCGCCGAATGGACCCGGCCCTGGGATGATGACTACGAAGAGGTTCGGGCCGAGTTTCCGGACCTTTTCGACGAAGAAGACGACCGTCAGCGGGACATCTACAAATCGCTATCGAATACACGTTCGACGCCAACATCCTGATCGACGGGCTACGCGGTCACCGCGAAGCTGACGACGTGATTCTGAAGGCCGCCGAAGAGACAGAGCGCCTTTGGATCAGCAGGATCGTATGGATCGAAGTCCTTTCGCGCGGCGAAGGCGAAGAGCTGGCGCTTATCCGTCATGCCCTGGACGGCTATTTGATCGAGGAAGTGGATAGCGAAATCGCCGAGCGTGCCGCCGCGCTTCGCCGCGAGCGACGCCGGCTGAAAACCCCCGACGCCATCATCCTCGCCACCGCGCAGCTGCACGGGCGTACGCTCGTCACCCGAAACACCCGGGATTTTTCGGCAGATATGCCGGGCATCCTGATTCCCTACACGCTATAGGCCCGCAAAATCAGGGCTGAAGACAGGAGCGCGCCATGTGCGGCATTATCGGAATCATCGCCAACCGCGACGTGGCGGACGACCTGTATGACGGCCTGAAGCGCCTCGAATATCGCGGCTACGACTCCGCCGGCATCTGCACGCTGACGAACGGCGCGCTCGAACGCCGCCGCGCCGAGGGAAAGCTGCACAATCTTCGCGCCAAGCTGAACGAGGAACCGCTCGGCGGCCATCTCGGCATCGCCCACACCCGCTGGGCCACCCACGGCGCGCCCACCGTCGACAACGCCCATCCGCACGCCACCGAGCATGTCGCGCTCGTGCACAATGGGATCATCGAGAACTTCAAGAGCCTCCGCGATGAACTGGTTGCGGGCGGGCACAAGTTCGAAAGCCAGACCGACTCCGAAGTCGTCTGCCGCCTCATCAGCCGCGAGGTCGAGAACGGCGCCTCTCCTCAGGATGCGGTGAAGACCGTCCTCCCCCGCCTGCGCGGCGCCTTCGCGCTTGCCATCCTGTTCGCTGCGGAGCCCGACATGATGATCGGCGCGCGCAAGGGTTCGCCTCTCGTCGTCGGCTACACCGATGACGGCGAAACCTATCTCGGTTCAGATGCTCTCGCGCTCGCGGGCCTCACCCAGCGGATCTGCTACCTGAAGGAGGGCGACTGGTGCGTTGTCCGCCGCGACGGCGCGCAGATCTATGACGAGAACAATGCCCCCGCGAACCGTGAGATCGTCACCTCCGGCGCCAGCGCGGCCGCCGTCGAAAAGGGCGAATATCGCCACTTCATGCAGAAGGAGATTTTCGAGCAGCCCACCGTCGTCGCGCAGACCCTGCAAAGCTACGTCCGCCCGCTTGAGGAGCGCGTTGCCCTTCCCGACATGGAGTTCGACCTGTCGAGCGTCACGCGCGTCTCCATCGTCGCCTGCGGCACTTCCTCCTATGTCGGCATGATCGGCAAATACTGGATCGAACAGTTCGCCCGCGTTCCGGTCGAGGTCGATGTCGCCTCCGAATATCGCTACCGCGAACCGGTGCTGGAGAAGGGGCAGCTCGCACTCTTCATCTCCCAGTCAGGCGAAACCGCCGACACGCTCGCCGCCATGCGCCACTGCAAGGAGGGCGGCCTCACCACGGCCGGGATCATCAACGTCCCCACCTCCACCATGGCGCGCGAAGCCGACCTACTGATGTCCACCCATGCCGGGCCGGAAATCGGCGTCGCCTCGACGAAAGCCTTCACCTGCCAGCTCGCGGTCATGGCTGCGTTCGCAACCAATCTCGCCCGCGCGAAGGGCCGCCTTCCCGAAGCCGAAGAGCGCGAGATCGTCGAGCACCTGCAGGAAGTGCCGCAGTTCATGACCGAAGCCCTTGGCCGCGATGCCAAGATCGAACAGGTCGCCCAGTTCGTCGCGAAGGCCCGCGATGTCCTCTACCTCGGCCGCGGCCCGGACTATCCGATGGCGCTCGAAGGCGCACTGAAGCTGAAGGAAATCAGCTACATCCATGCCGAGGGCTACGCGTCCGGCGAGATGAAGCACGGCCCCATCGCGCTGATCGACGAAAACGTGCCGCTGATCGTCATCGCCCCGTCCGGCCCGCTCTTCGAAAAGACCATCTCGAACATGAAGGAGGCACAGGCGCGCGGCGCCCAGGTGGTCCTCATCTCGGATGAAGAAGGCATTGCGGAGGCCGGCGACGACGTCGTTGAATATATTCGGATGCCGAAGGTGCACCCCCTGATCGCGCCGCTCGTCTACGCCATCCCGGTCCAGCTCCTCGCCTACCACGTCGCCGTCGCGAAGGGCACGGACGTCGACCAGCCTCGCAACCTCGCCAAGTCCGTGACCGTCGAATAGCCGTCAGGCCCTCTGTGGTGACTGCCAATGCGGCGCGGTACAATTCACGGTTCAGGCGATGCGCCCCTTCGCGTTCTCGACAACGAATAGCCAGCGCTAGCCCGTCGGCGCATGCGCCCGCAGCATCGCTTCCAGCGCGTCCAGGCTGAACGGCTTCGACACCACCGGCGTCCCTGCCAGGCTGTCAGGCAGGCCGATGTCATCGCCGTAGCCGGTGGCAAAGATGACCGGCACGCCGCGCTGTTTCAGGATTTCCGCGACCGGCACGCTGCGCTCGCCATTCAGATTGACGTCGAGCAGTGCCAGGTCCGCCTCGCTGTCTCTCGCGAGGGCGACGGCCTCCGTCAGGGTCATGGCCGGTCCGACCACGTCCCAGCCCATATCCTCGGCCAGCGCTTCTAAGGACATCAGCACCAGCGCATTGTCCTCTGCGATCAGGATGCGCGTTTTCGCCGAACCGTCCGTCATACGCTTCACCCCGTTCCGTCTTTTCGGCCCGCCATTCTCCTGCGGCGGTCTCTTGACGTTCAGGCTTGGCCAATGTCAGCCCGCCGTGCAAGCCATCCTGCACCGCTTTCATTACGAACAGACAACAAGGCCCCGCATCCATGTCAGACTATGATTACGACTATTTCGTCATTGGCGGCGGCTCCGGCGGCGTCCGCTCCGCCCGCATCGCGGCCGGCCACGGCGCGAAGGTGGGCCTGGCCGAGGAGTTCCGCGTCGGCGGCACCTGCGTCATTCGCGGCTGCGTGCCCAAGAAGCTGCTCGTCTACGGCGCGCACTTCGCCGAGGATCTGGTCGATGCCGAACAGTTCGGCTGGTGCATCGAGGGCAAGCGCTTCGACTGGAAAATCCTCCAGAAGAATGTCTTGGCGGAAGTCGACCGTATCGAGGGGGCCTATACCTCGACCCTCGAAAGCCACGGCGTCGACCTGTTCAAGGCGCGTGCGGAGTTCATTGACGCCCACACGCTGAAGGTTGGCGACAAGACCATTACGGCGGACAAGATCTGTATCGCCACCGGCGCAAAACCCGGCGAGTTTCCCTGCACGGGCAAGGAGCACGCCATCACCTCCAACGAGGTTTTCCATCTGGATGAGATGCCAAAACGCGTGATCATCGCGGGCGGCGGCTATATCGCCAACGAATTTGCCGGCATCTTCAATGAATTCGGTTCGAAGGTCACGGTCGTCAACCGCTCCGACAAGCTCCTGCGCAGCTACGACCATTCCATGGTCGAGCGGATGATGCACATCGCCACGGTGAAGGGCATCCGCTTCGTCTACAACGCCCCCTTCGACAGGATCGAGAAAGCGGCGGACGGCGGCGTGCGCGTCATCACGCAGGGCGGCGATATCATGGAGGCCGACGTCCTCCTCGCGGCCATCGGCCGCCCGCCGAACACCGGCGGCATGGGGCTTGAAGAGATTGGCGTCGACCTCGACGACAAGGGCGCGGTCAAGGTAAATAACCAGTCGCAGACCTGTGTCGACAACATCTATGCTGTTGGCGACGTCACCGACCGCGTCCAGCTCACCCCCGTCGCGATTCGAGAGGGGCACGCCCTTGCGGATACCCTCTTCGGCGGCAATCCATGGACCGTGGACTATGACTGCATTCCGTCCGCCGTCTTCAGCCACCCGCCCATCGCCGCGGTGGGCATGACGGAGGGCGAGGCGCGCAACACCCTTGGCGGCGTCGAAATCTACACCTCCGACTTCCGCGCGATGAAGAACGTCCTTGCAGGCCGCAACGAGCGTTCGCTCTACAAGCTTGTCGTGGACGCCGCGACGCGCAAACTCGTCGGAGCCCACATGATCGGCCCCGAAGCCCCTGAAATCATGCAGGCCTTCGCCATCGCCGTGAAAGCGGGCCTGACCAAGGAACAGGTAGACGCCACCATCGCCATCCACCCCACCATGGCCGAAGAACTTGTGCTGATGCGGTAGGGGTGGAGGGCCGTTCCTATCGCTGCGGCCCATACTTCGCCTCATACTGGCGCAGGCATTCCGCGAGGGAGCGACTGGCGACCGGCTTGAACTGCTCGCCGGTTGGCACCACTCGCCGCACGCGGTCTAGCCGGAACATGCGGAAATTCTCGCGCGTCTCGCACCAGCTGACGAGCGTCCAGACCTTGCCCCAGAACCACAGGCCCAGCGGCTGGACACGCCGCGTCGTCCGCGCACCGTTTTGGTCCTCATAGTCAAAAGAAAGGATATCGCGGCCCGCTATCGCCTGGTCGATCAGGTCGATCCGCTTTCGCACATCGTCGGTCAGCTCCATCGGCGGCGCGAAAATACGTGCATCGGTGACGCGGCCGCGGTCCCTCTCCGGCAAAACCAGTTCGATCTTCACCATGGCCTCGGCAGCAGCTCGCGCCATGCCGACCCCGCCCCAGGACTTCACCATTCGAAGGCCCGCCACCAGCGCGGCTGTCTCTTCCCGCGTGAACATCAGCGGGGGCAGGTCATAGCCGCTGCGCATGACATAGCCGACGCTTGGCTCCCCATCAATCGGGACACCGGTCGACTGCAGGTCGGCGATATCGCGATAGATCGTGCGCGCTGACACCTCCAGCCATTCCGCCAGCTTGGTCGCGGTAACCAGCCGACCGCCCCTGAGATACTGCACGATCTGGAAGAGGCGGTCGGCACGGCGCATCAGGTCTTATACTTGAACAGACCCAAGCTGTTGCCCTCCGTATCCTTAGCGTAGAAAAATGCGCCGATAGGCAGCTCGACGATTTCCGAAACGACCTCGCCGCCCGCTTTCCGAACCCGGTCCATCGCGTCGGCCAGCTTGTCCGAAATGGCGAAGTGTGCGGTCATCCCTTCGCCATCCCTTGCTGGCAGGCCCGGATAAATATGACCGGCGGCATGACCTGCCACAGCATGCGGCAGCATCCAGATCGGGTTCGGGCCGTTCCGGTCCTCGACCAGCGGCCCCTCCAGCAGCGTCTCGTAAAAGCGGCAGGCGCGGGCGGGATCGGCAGCGGGAATCTCTGTAAAAACGACTTGTGTTGGCGTTGTACCGGTCATGGGCTTGTTCCTTTCCGTTGTGAACAAGCCCTTTCTCGCATACCCCTCCTGACAGCATATTGTCAGCAGCGTTTTCGGATCGTCCGCCCCAGTCCAAAACCGAACCCTACCGCACCACGAAACTCGTCCGATCGACGCCCGCATTGCCCGTGCGCGCGTCGAAGGCGGTAACCAGCACGTCGTACATGCCTTTGTCGGTGGACGGCACATCGACAGCATAACGGCTCGTCGTCCCGGTGAAGGACATCGGGTAGGTGCCGACCGTCTCTCCGTTCCGTCGCAGCGTCGCTTCGACGTCGATGAAGTTCGAATCCCACGTCCCGTCCGGCTCCGTCGGACAGCCGCAGATCATCACCACATTCGCCTCGACCCGCATCGTCGCGGGATTATCATCGACATAGGTGTGCGCCCCCGGTGCCAGCACATCGACCGCAAAGCCAGGCACCACCAGCAGCCAGCCATCGCCCGTTTCGACATGCTTCCCGGGCAGCACCCAGCGCACGGATGACGCCTCCGCCTGCGTCTGCGGCTGCGCGATCGGCCCGCGCACCGTCACGCGCACCCGGCGCGGCTCGTCGATGTCGATCGTCGAAACATAGACCGCGCTGTCCTCGGTGGAGACTTGGCCGTAGCGTTCCTTCGGCGTCCGCAGGATCAGGTCGGTATTGCCCGTCGTCCCGCTCGTCACGCCCCGGTCCAGCACCTCGCCGGTATCCGCGTCCGCCACCGTCACCGCCATTCCGGCCATGCTGGTGCCGATGAACTTTGCATCCAGTGTCAGCGCGCGCACCGCCAGCCGCGTCTCCGCCGCCATGACCGGCCCGGCCGCCAGCCAGCCGAGAATGAGAAAAGCCAGAACCCGCGCCATGTCGATCTCCCGTGAACCCGCAACCTTGTCCGGACAACATGTCGCGCTCCGCCGCCCCTTGCAACGCCGCCGCGCCATAGCCCGGGTCAATAACTTCAACTGTCTGAAATAGGGCGGTATTCTGACGAGACGACTGGTCCGACCCCTGCGAATCCTACACCCGGACTGCCCAGAAACACCAACCCGCTCACGCACCCACGTAAGCGTATACTTTGTATAGTTTCCCGGGTGTCGCCTTCCGCCGAAACGCGCGGCCCGGCGCTGCGCTGCAACATCCCGTTGCGCCGCCCCTCACTCTAGGGCAGTCTCTCGCGCACTATGACAAACTCCAAATGGCATCCCGCCAGTTGGCGCGACCACGAGGCGCGGCAGCTTCCCAATTATCCCGACACGGCAGCGCTGGCCGAGACCGAGCAGCTGCTCGGCACCTATCCGCCGCTCGTCTTCGCCGGGGAGGCGCGGCAGCTGCGCGCTGATCTCGCCGACGTGTCCGCCGGAGATGCCTTCCTGCTCCAGGGCGGCGACTGCGCTGAGAGCTTCGCGGAGTTTCACCCCAACAACATTCGTGACACGTTCCGCGTCCTTCTGCAAATGGCCGTGATCCTGACCTTCGGTTCTAAAATGCCGGTCGTGAAGGTCGGCCGCATGGCGGGCCAGTTCGCCAAGCCCCGGTCCGCCGACATGGAGGAACAGGGCGGCCAGTCCCTCCCCTCCTACCGCGGCGACATCGTCAACGACATCGAGTTCGAGGCGGGCGGCCGCGTGCCGAACCCGGAGCGCATGCTGCGCGGCTATATGCAGGCCGCCGCCACGCTGAACCTCCTCCGCGCCTTCGCCAGCGGCGGCTATGCGAACCTTTACCAGGTCCATCAGTGGAACCTCGACTTCGTCGGCCAGTCCACGGGCGAAAAGTACCGCGAGGTCGCCTCCCGCATCGGCGAGGCGCTCGACTTCATGGTGGCATGCGGCGTCGACCCGGACAGCGTGCCCCAGCTTCAGGGCACCGACTTCTACACCAGCCACGAGGCGCTGCTCCTCGGCTACGAACAGGCCATGACGCGGCAGGATTCGCTGACCGGCCGCTGGTACGACACCTCCGCGCACATGCTGTGGATCGGCGACCGCACGCGCTTTCCCGGCTCGGCGCATGTCGAGTTCCTGCGCGGCGTCGGCAACCCCATCGCCATGAAATGCGGGCCGAGCCTTCAGCCCGACGACCTCATCCGCATGATCGACACGCTGAACCCCGAAAACGATCCGGGCCGCCTGACGCTCATCAGCCGCTTCGGCCATGAGAAGGTCGGGGATGGCCTGCCCGCGCTCGTGCGCCGCGTGAAGGCGGAGGGGCGTCACGTCGTCTGGTCCTGCGACCCCATGCACGGCAACACGATCAAGTCCGCGACCGGCTTCAAAACGCGCCCCTTCGAGCGCATCCTCTCGGAGGTGTCGTCCTTCTTCGCCGTCCACCGCGCCGAGGGCACCCATGCTGGCGGCATCCACTGCGAGATGACCGGCCAGAACGTAACCGAATGCACAGGCGGCGCTGCGGCCGTGACCGAAGAAAGCCTCGCCGACCGCTACCACACGCACTGCGATCCGCGCCTCAACGCCAGCCAGTCCATCGAACTCGCCTTCCTCCTCGCCGAGCATATCCGCGACGAGATGGCAAAGGACGAACAGGCCGCCGCGGCGTAGGGACGGCCTTTGACCGGCGGTCTTCTTGACAGCGGCAGGGGCGCACCATAGGTCGCGCCTCTCTCGCGGGCTCAGCCCCGCCGATTGGCCCCTTCGTCTAGCGGTCCAGGACGCTGCCCTCTCACGGCAGAAACACGGGTTCGAGTCCCGTAGGGGTCACCATTTCCTGTTCGGAAACCGGTAGGCATTCGTTGGTGAATGATGCCCAGCAGAACAACTTACTGAGCGAAATCCCCTCACCCCGTCAGGACGTGCGCATCCACCGGCACCGTCACCGCAGGCAGGATCGCCGCCGCGCTGCCCTCGCCATGGCCTTCGGCGGCCTGTTCGGCGTCGATCTGCTTGGTGCCGTCGTCCAGCGCCAGCAGCACCGTCCGGGCACTGCGGATCGTATGCCCGCTGATCGAAACCATCTCATCGCCGTTTTCGGCCTGCACGCCCAGCGCGCGAATATCCTCTGGGCTCTCGACGCCCTCGTCGCGGTCCGGGCCGCGCACGATCCCGGCCATGTCGCCCTCCTCGGTCAGCGTCAGCAGCACCAGGTCCAGCGGCCAGCTGAGGTCCTCCAGCCGTGCATTCGCCGCGTTGCCCGCCAGCTTGTAGTCGGGGTTCTCCCCGGTCAGCGGCATGACGCGCGCGCCCTTCGGCATGAACAGCCGCGCCAGCTTTGCGACGCCAGAGCGGTCGTCGTCGACCGCCACGATGGCATCATGCGTCGGCACGATCGTCACATGCCGCCAGTCGCGCTTCTGCGCCGCCAGCTTCTCATAGGCCGGGACCAGAAAGTCGTCCCACGGCAGGGCGATAACCGCGTCCCGCCGCGCATCCAGCGCGCTGTCGATGATGAAGCCGATATCGCCGGCAATCGACCCGGCGAACTCGTCCTGATCGGCCGCGTCCCAGACTTCGAGTTCGGTCATGCGGCCTCACGGATTTGTAGGGTGATGGTGGGCGCAGGAGGGTTCGAACCTCCGACCCCTACGATGTCAACATAGTGCTCTACCACTGAGCTATGCGCCCATCCGGGAACGGGGCATGTAGCGGCGCTCCGAAATGCGCGCAAGGCCCCATATCGCTTTGCGGTCAGGCGGCGAGAACCCGTTCGATCTCGTTCGTCAGCTCGCGCAGGTGAAAGGGTTTCGACAGCACCTTCGCGCCCTGCGGGGCACCCGAATCCTTGCTCAGTGCAACCGCGGCAAACCCGGTGATGAAGATCACCCGCATGCCTGGCTGCATCTCGCCTGCCCGCCGCGCCAGTTCGATCCCGTCCATTTCCGGCATGACGATATCGGTCAGCAGCAGGTCGAAACCGCCCTCTTCCAGATGCGGCAGCGCCGCCGTGCCGCGGTCCACCGAGGTCACGGCATAGCCTGCGCGTTCGATGGCTCGGGTCAGAAAGGCGCGCATCGACTCGTCATCTTCCGCCAGCAATATGCGGGTTTTGCGGTCGGCTTCCGGTTCACCGGCGGACATGGGCAGGCTTCCTGACTGGGCAAGGGTACGCGCGAACGATCTGCAGCGCATAAGATCATGATCTTAACGTCGCATCAACAGTGCGGACGACTTGGCCTCTGCTGTGTGGCGCTGCTAGGGGCTGATGAATGAGCCCGCCCTTCACGCTGTCCCTGCCGCGAGCGGGCACTGTCTCTCCCTTCGTCATGGCCTCCCCGCATAGCGGGCGCGATTATCCGCGCGAGTTCCTGAACATGCTGGCCTGCCGGGAACGGGACCTCAGGCGGGCGGAGGATGCCTGGACGGATCGCCTTTACGACCCGGCGTCTCGCGCGGTTGCAGCTCCCCTTCTAAAGGCCCGTTACGGTCGCACCTTCGTGGACCTGAACCGCGATCCCGCCGAACTCGATCCAGAGGTCATCGCCGACCTGCCGCCCCGTTTGCTCAGCGAGCGGGTCAAGGCCGGACTCGGCGTCATTCCGCGCGTGGCAACGCCGGGTGTGCCGCTCTACCGCGAACCCCTGTCCCGCCTTTCCGCTGAGGCGCGGCTGCGCGCTGTTCACGCGCCTTACCACGCAAGGCTTCACGAACTGCTGGCCGCGGCGCGTCAGGCGAACGGGGCAGCGCTTCTCATCGACTGCCACTCGATGCCCAGCCTGCCGCCCGCGCGCGGGAAACCTGCGCCGCAAGTGATCATCGGTACACGCCTTGGAAAAAGCTGCGCGCCGTGGGTTCGGGATGTTCTCGTCAACGCCTTCTCGGCGCACGCAGAGGTCGCGGTCGACCGGATCTACGCGGGCGGCTGGACCACGGCGCATCACGGCCGCCCGGACGACGGGATCGAAGCCGTACAGATCGAGATCGACCGCGCGCTCTATCTCGATCCGGAAACGCTACTGCCGAGCGATGAGTTTGCCAGCACCGCAGCCATGATCGAAGCGGCTCTCGGCACGCTCGCGGCGGCCTGGTATGCGCGGCGTCCCGGCCTACTCGCCGCCGAATAGAAAAAGGCCACCCCTCAGCCATGAAGGCGAAAGGTGGCCAGTCGAAAAGCAGCGCCGCGAAAAGGGGCAAACGCGGCGTTGTGAACAAGAGGTGGTAAAGCCCACTCAGGTCGGCAAGTGCGTCCCCTCGCCGCGCCTATTGCGGCCGCCGCAGGAAGGGGATCATGCGCGCAGGCACACCGTCCCTGTCTATGAAATAATGCTTCAGCGCGCCGAGAACGTGCAGGCCGAACAGGCCGAGCAGACCCCATTGCAGCCACTCGTGCATATTGTGCCAGAACTCCCGCATGCCGATGCCGAGATCGGGAACGGGAATGACGCCGAAAACGGCAAGCGGGCGGTCCGGCGTCACGGCAAAGGCCCAGCCCGACAGCGGGATCAGCAGCAGCAGGGCGTAAAATCCGAAATGGGTGCCGCGCGCCAGCAGCTTTTCCCAGCCGGCCATGTGCACGGGCAGCGGCTCGAACCCCTCCTTCACGCGCAGGATGACCCTGAACAGGGTCAGCGTCAGAATCGTGATCCCGACCGACTTGTGCAGCATATAGCCAAGCCCAAGGCTCGGATCGCCGCGCTCAAGTGACTGAAGGTACTGAATACTCGCATATTGAAACAGCACCAGCAGTGCGAGCAGCCAGTGCAGCGAGACGGTGAGCGTCGAGTAGCCTTTGTCCATGCCAAAAAGAAAGCCCCCTTCCCGCGCTCCCGTCAAGGGCGGAGAAGAGGGCTTCCTCTTTTGGTCTGGAACAAATCTAGCCGGTAACGGTGCCGTCCGTCTCAACAGCCGATGACGGCTTGTTCAAAAGGTCAGGGTTCGCGCGGGCGAAATGCTCGCGAATGATCTGCATCGACAACAGGTGCGCATAAACCAGCGCCAGCGCGCCGTTCGAAACCAGCTTGCGGGCCTGGTCGCCGCGCAGTTCCTTCAGCTTCTGCTCATTGACCATGCGGAACCCGCGATAGACGTTCGGCTTGTCCTGGCCCGGCGGCTGGATGGCCACTTCGCCGTCCATCAGCAGCTCGGCCCCGGTGATCTCGTCCACGAATGCCTTGGTCCGGGCGATGGACTTTTCATACTCTTCGCAGAACTGCAGGACGTTCTGCAGCACGCCGGACTGGTTGCCGTCCTCGAACAGCTTGTTGCCGAACTCCTCGCCAACCTCGCCCGAACTCGCATCGAAACACAGCGACAGGTCATCGCTGTCCGGCGCCGTGCGCGCCAGCATGAACGGATAGCGGCGGATATAGGCGGGAACATAGCTCTCCGCCTTCCACGACCCGTCGTCGTTCAGGTAAAGATTCTCGCCCTCCTTCAGACCGAGCAGCGCCAGCGGCGTCGGGTTCTCGGAGGCGGAGAAGACGACGGGGAAGAACCGGTGCGCGGCGGCGAACTCGTCGACCGTCAGCGGCACGGCATGCACACCCTTCGTGAAATCCAGGCTGTTCCGGTTCTTCACGCCAAAGTCGGCGTGGGTCGCGGAGGACAGCGGTGTCAGCTGGTTGTAGAACAGCGGAAGGCGCGGCGCGTCGCCATTTGCGGCGCCGGTCGGTGTGGTGGCCATGTGGTGTGGTCCCGAAATCTATAGGGGTGGAACAGGAAATTCGTGAGCGGCCCACATAAAGCCGCAGCCGCTCGCTCGCAAGGTTGCTGGTAGGCAGGCGGCTACAGCGCCCGGACATCTGGCCCGCGACCCGCTGTCCCCGATGCAATATTGGTAGGGACAGCAGCGCGCGGCTGTGGCTACACGCATAGCCATGACAGACTTTTCAGACACCCTCGCCGCAGACCGCGGGCAGGCCGCCCGCTCCATTCAGGCTGTGAAACCCTCCGAGATCGAAGACTGGACCGCCAGCCTCAGTCCCCGCGCAGCTGCCGCCGTCGCCGCGCATCCGCGCTTTGGGCAGGCCGGGACGCACGTGATCCTTCCCGGCGCGAACGCAGAGGAGTGGCAGGGGGCCGTCGTCGTTCCGGAACCGCCCTCCATCTGGCAACTCGCCAGCCTGCCGGGCGCTCTGCCCGCCGGAACCTACAGGCTGGAAGGCGGCGATCCGGGCGACGCCGCTCTTGGCTGGGCGCTCGGCCATTATCAGTTCGACCGTTATCTCAGCGACAACGAACCTGCGTCGGCCAGAACATTGCTGGTCCCCTCGGAATCGGCCGCGCTTGCTGTCCAGCGCGAGGCGGAGGCACAGGCTCTCGTCCGCGACCTTGTCAACACGCCCGCCGAGGACATGGGACCGGTCGATCTGGAAGAGGCGGCGCTGAAGCTTGGGCGCGACTGCGCGGCGCAGGTTTCCGTCATCCGCGGCGATGACCTCCTTGCCGAAAACCATCCAACCATCCACGCCGTCGGGCGCGCCGCCGCACCGGGCCGCGAACCGCGTCTCATTGACCTCAGCTGGGGCCGGTCCGGCGACCCGAAACTCACGATCGTCGGCAAGGGGGTCTGTTTCGACAGCGGCGGCCTCGATGTAAAATCCGCCGCCGGCATGCGCCTGATGAAGAAGGATATGGGCGGCGCCGCGCACGCGCTCGCCCTGGCGCAGCTCGTCATGCAGGCCGCCCTCCCCGTTCGGCTGCGTCTCCTTATCCCTGCGGTTGAAAACAGCGTGTCCGCCAACGCCCTGCGCCCGGGCGACGTGGTCAAGACCCGCGCCGGCCTCAGCGTCGAGATTCACAATACCGATGCGGAGGGCCGCCTAGTGCTCTGCGACGCCCTTGCCCTTGCAGAGGAAGACGAGCCGGACCTCATCATCGACTACGCGACCCTGACCGGCGCGGCGCGCGTGGCGCTCGGCCCCGATCTCCCCGCCATGTTCGCCCGGTCTGACAGCACAGCCGAGGCCCTCATCGCTGCGGGCCGTAATTGCGACGACCCGGTGTGGCGGATGCCGTTGTGGGAACCGTATCAGGCCCTCCTCAAGTCCGACATCGCCGACGTCGCGAATGCCGCCACCACCCCCTTTGCCGGAGCCGTCACGGCCGCGCTCTACCTTGCGCGTTTCGTCGACGTCGGCCGCGACTGGGTTCATTTCGACACCTACGCCTGGATGCCGAATGACAAGCCGGGGCGTCCGAAGGGCGGAGAGGCACTTGGCCTGCGCGCCGCGTTCCGGATGATCGCGGATCGTTACGCAGCCCAATCAAGATCGAATTAAGCATGTCCGTTCCAGCCGCGTTAAGCTATGCAAGGCTTTCCTGCTGGGGCCACTGTCGGCGGGAGAGGGTCGGAGATTATGGATCAGTCCAAGTTCGCACTTCGAGAGTCCGAACAGCTTGTGTTGTCGGACTGGATGGAGACGCTGCTGTCCTATGTCCGGTCGGCTCGTCCCGATCTGACGAACCGCCAGATGGCGCTTCTGATGGTTGTGTATCTGAAGCCCGGGCCGCATACGGTGCGGGGACTGGCGGGGGACCTGTCCGTTTCGAAACCGGTTGTGACGCGCGCCCTCAACACGCTCGGCGCATTCGGCTTCATTCGGCGGCAGAAGGATGAGAGCGATCTACGAAACGTCTTTGTCGAGCGCACCGAACTTGGGTGCGACTTCCTCGGCGAATTCGCGGATCTGATCGACACTGCCTATGACGAACACGACATCGGCGCCAGTGCCGCCATCGGAGAGGGGGGCGACGAACCCCGCTCCTGATCCGCGCCGCAACGCCTACAATCCAGACGTCGCCGATGCCGCGCTAGAGGGGCAGGTCGAAGCGCGCCGCTTCGCTGTGCCCGCGCCGCACCGCCTTGTTGAGGGCGTGTCCGAAATGATGCGCGCAGAGCCCTCGCCAAGCGCCATCTGTGTATCCGAACTTCTGCCGGGCCAGCGCTTCGATGTCGTGGATGACAGCGATGGCTGGGCCTTTGGCTTCTCCTTTGAGGACCACTATGTCGGTTACGTCCGCTCCGAATATCTTCGCAGCGATGCGCCGATCCGGACGCACCGCATCACCGCCCCTCTCGCGCTCTGCTTTCAGCGGCCCGACATCAAGGCCGACGTGGCGACGACCCTGCCCCTGAACGCGGAGATCGCCGCGGAGGCGTTCGATGAAACCTTCCTTCGGCACCGCAACGGGACCTTCGTTCATCGCCGCCATGCCGGACCCATCGACGCGTTTGCCGCCGATCACGTGTCCATCGCGGAGTTTTTTCTCGGCACACCCTACAAATGGGGCGGGCGCAGCCGTGCGGGCATCGATTGTTCGGGTCTCGTGCAGACGGCGCTTGCGGCCTGCGGCGTACCGGCACCGCGCGACAGCGATATGCAGGCGGCGGAACTGGGAACCGAGACCAGCCCCAGCGAGCTAAGGCGCGGCGATCTGGTCTTCTTCCCTGGTCATGTCGGCATCATGGCAAGCGGGGCCGAGCTACTCCACGCCAACGCCTACTGGATGACGACACTGGTCGAGCCGCTCGCCGATGTGGCGGAGCGTGTACAGGGCGACAATCCCGACAGGGAGGGTATCACCGCTATCCGGCGGCTCTGACCTCTGTTCGCGGCGCTTCGGCCCTCGGTCCCTAGATATCCTCGCGTTCGAAGAGCGCGCGGTAATGCTGCGTTCTTGTCACACGCAGACCCGCGAGGCCGGCGCGGTCCACGGCCCGCTGCCAGCTGGTAAACTCCTCGACGCTCAGGCCGTAACGCTTGCATGCCTCGTCGGTGGTCAGCAGTCCGCCCTTCACGGCGGCAACGACTTCGGCCTTGCGCCGCACGACCCAGCGGCGCGTTTTTGGCGATGGCAGGGAATCAAGCGTCAGCGGCTCGCCCAGGGGGCCGATCACCGATTCGGGCTTGAAGCTTTGGTTCTCGAGCATTCGTTTCTCAATTCGTCCGGGGGTCCGTCCTCATGGCCAAACCTTCTAGTCCTGCACCTGTGAAAGAAGCCCTAATTGCGCAGGTAAACGGCCCGGTAATCACGGTTAACGCCCCGAAATATCTTCATTTTGGTTGCAAGTGCTGGAAAACCCGCAGGAACGAGCTATTTGACACCCTATGTCTGCAATCGATCTGGACCTGTCTGGCGATCCCGCCAAGCGCCGCGTCGTCGTCGCCATGTCCGGCGGCGTGGACAGCTCGGTCGTGGCGGCTCTGGTCGCAGAGGCCGGATACGAAACCATCGGCATCACGCTCCAGCTTTACGACCACGGTACGGCGGTCGGAACGCCCGGCACATGCTGCGCGGGCAGCGATATCCACGACGCGCGGCGGGTCTCCGAACGTCTTGGCATCCCGCACTATGTCCTCGATTATGAAAGCGCCTTTCGCGGCAGCGTCATCGATGACTTCGCGGACAGCTATGCGCGCGGCGAGACCCCAATCCCCTGCGTCCGCTGCAACCAGACCGTCAAGTTCCGCGACCTCCTGACCGTCGCAAAAGACCTCGGCGCCGATGCACTTGCGACCGGTCATTATGTTCGCCGCATCACGGGCGCAGACGGCCCGCAGCTCCTGCGCGGTGTCGATCCGGCCCGCAACCAGAGCTATTTCCTCTTCGCAACGACGCCTGCGCAGCTCGACTATCTGCGCTTTCCGCTCGGCGGCATGGAGAAGAGCGCCGTCCGCGAACACGCCCAGCGGTTCGGCCTCGGCGTTGCGAACAAGCCGGACAGCCAGGATATCTGCTTCGTGCCCAGCGGCGACTATGCCTCTCTGGTCAAGAAGCTGCGTCCCGAAACCGACACCCCCGGCGACATCGTCGATCTGTCCGGCAATGTTCTCGGCACCCACCGCGGCCTCGTTCACTACACCGTCGGCCAGCGGCGCGGCATTGACATTGGCGGCCAGTCAGAACCGCTCTACGTCGTCCGCCTCGATCCGGAGAGCCGCCGCCTCGTGGTCGGCCCTCGCACCGCCCTCGGCGTTGCATCCTGCACGCTCACCGAGCTGAACTGGCTCGGTGACCATGCGCCCTCCGCAAGCCAGCCGCTCACGGCGAAAATCCGCTCCATGGCGAAGCCAGCGCCCGCGCGCTTCGATGGCCATTCTGTCACCTTCGATACTCCGGAATATGGCGTGTCGCCCGGTCAGGCGGCCGTTCTCTACGACGGCGACCGCGTCATGGGCGGCGGCTGGATCGCGGAGACCGTGTCCGCCCTCGATGCACGAGAGGCGGAGGCCGCCTGACCCTTCAGCTTCGGCCAAGGTCGGCCCAGATCGGCAGGTGATCGCTCGCCCGCCGCGACAAGGCGCTGACATGGACGCCGCAGTCCCTTACCCGCCAGCTGCGATCCACGATGATCCGGTCCAGCTTCAGCAGTGGTCTCCGCGTATGGAAGCTTGGCCCGCACGGGACCTGCGACAGGTGCGGCGGCAGGCTGGCCATCGCATCGCGCCGCCCGCGGTTCCAGTCGTTGGTGTCGCCCATCATGACCGTCGGCATCGGCGCGCGGTGCGACAGCAGCTCGATCAGCCCGCGCAGCTGCTTCACGCGCACCAGGCCGGACAGGTCGAGGTGCATCCCGACGATCCGCACTGGCCCGCCCGCCGTCTCGATCTCGGTCAGCACCGCCCCGCGCGGCTCCAGCGCGTCCAGCCACAGCGGCTCGGCATGCCGGACGTCAAGGCCTTCCCGCACCAGGATCGCATTGCCGTGCCAGCCCAGCGAGCGCGGCCGCACATTCACCCCGGCCACCTGCCAGCCATGATCCGCCAGCATCTCGCGCGGCAGCACCGACGCGCGGCCGAAGAACCGCTGGTCCGCCTCCTGCAACGCGGCGACATCCGCGCGCAGCTCGCCCAGCACCCGCAGCACCCGCTCCGGATCGCGCCGCCGGTCCAGCCCGACGGCCTTGTGGATGTTGTAGCTCGCAACCCGCATCGGGGCCTCAACGATCAGGGCAGCAGAAGGTCGCCTTCGATCACGTCGATGCATTCGCCATGCAGCACCGCGCGGTCGCCCACCAGCGCGCAGGACACCCGTCCGCCCCGTTCGCTCGCCTGGTACGCCTCGAAGCTGTCCCGCCCCAGCCGCGCACACCAATAGGGCGTCAGCATCGCGTGCGCGGCACCCGTCACAGGGTCCTCGTCGATCCCTGCACCCGGCGCAAAGACCCGGCTCACGACATCGATATCCGATCCCGCATCCGCAGGGGCCGTTGCGATCACCAGCACGTTTCCGATCCGCGCAAGCGCCGCGAAGTCAGGATTGAGGTTCCGCACCGCCGCCTCGCTGCCATAGATCGCCAGCATCGAATCCTCCGCCGCGTTGGTCGTGACCCGCACGGCCTCCGGTGCGCCGCCCAGCGCCGTCACCAGCGCAGGAAGTTCCCGTTCCTCCGACTGCCAGGCGGGCAGCGTCATCCGGTATCGCCCCTCTCCGGCCCGCGCTACCTCCAGCACCCCCGCGCCCTTCAGCGTCCGAAACCGCACCGTCTCGCGCTCAGGCTCCTCGGTCAGGCAGTGATGTCCCGCCGCCAGCGTCGCATGCCCGCACAGTTCCACTTCGACCGCGGGCGTGAACCAGCGCAGCACATAGTCCGCCTCGCCGCTCTCGTCCGGCACATACCAGGCCGTCTCCGACAGGTTATGCTCGCGTGCGATCTTCAGCATCGTCGCATCGTCCGGAAAGGCGTCCACCCGGTAAACCGCTGCGCTGTTCCCGGCAAAGGCCTGGTCGGCAAAGGCATCGATATGGCGGAAACGGATGCGCTGGGTCATTCGGGTGTCCTTCTCTCATGCTCGTCATCGGGATCGATGTGGATCAGCACGTCGGCCCCCGGATAATGCCGCAGCACCATGGCCTCCGCCGCCTCGGCGATATCATGTCCGCTCGCCACGCTCAGTTCCGGGTCGACGGTCAGGTGGAACTGCACGAAATGCTGGTCGCCTGCCTGCCGCGTGCGCAGGTCATGCACGCCGCCCACATCCGGCATTTCGGAAATCAGGTTGAGGAGCTGCTGCCGTTGCAGCTCTGGCCATTCGCGGTCCATCAGCATGTCGACCGCCCGCCGTCCCGACTGCCACGCGCCCCGGCCCAGCCACAGCGCGATCGCGATGCCGAACAGCGGATCCGCCGCGCCGAACCCGCCCAGCCCCTCGATCAACAGGGCCGCGATGACCGCCACGTTCAGCAGGAGGTCGCTTTGATAATGCAGGCTGTCGGTCTGGATCGCCAGCGAACCCGTGCGCTCGACAACGCTGCGCTGATACAGCACCAGCGCGCCCGTCGCGATGATGGCAAAGACCGACGCCCCCACGCCATATTCGGGTGCGGTCACCGGCTGCGGCGCCGCGAGTTTCAGTAGCCCCTGCCCCATCAGGAACAGCGCGCTCAGCGATATCAGAACCGTCTGAACCAGCGCCGCAATGGCCTCCGCCTTGCCGTGGCCGAACCGGTGTTCGCGGTCCGCCGGTTCCGCCGCAACCCGCACGGCGTAAAGCGTGATTAGCGACGCCATCAGGTCTAGGCCGGTATCAGCCAGCGACCCCAGCATCGCGACGGACCCGGTGGCCGCGGCCGCCCAGCCCTTCGCGCCCGCCAGCACCAGGGCTGTCGCTACCGACGCCGTCGCCGCGCGCCGCGCCAGGCCGACATGCGCCGCCCGCTCCTCGGAAAGCCGTTCAGGGATAAAGCTGCCCGCGCGTCCAGCCTCCGTCAGAGGCGGTGAATAGGTAGCGTTCATGCATACGGCTATCGCGGTCGATCCAGTATTCGAACTGGTCCGGGATCACGCGCCAGCCGAACCAGTGGTCCGGGCGCGGCACGTCACGCCCCGCAAACTTCTCGGTGAACATGGCCGTCCGCTTCGTCAGCTCGTCTCGCCCTGATAAAGGCCGCGATTGCTGGCTTGCCCACGCACCGATCTGGGAACCGCGCGGGCGCGTCGCGAAATAGGCATCCGACTCGTCCTCGCTCACCGGTGCGACAGGCCCGCTGATCCGGATCTGCCGGCGCAGCGTTTTCCAGTGGAACAGCAGCGCAGCGGTTTCGCTTTCGGCCAGGTCTCCGCCCTTCCGGCTTTCGGCATTGGTATAGAAGACGAACCCGCCCTCGCTGATCCCTTTCAACAGGACCATGCGAACGGAGGGGCCGGCCGGCCCTGCCGTTGCCAGCGCCATCGCGTTCGGATCATTGGGCTCGCTGGCTTCCGCCTCCGCCATCCAGGCGGCAAACAGGGAAAACGGGTCGGAACTCGTGCCGGGGTCGCTTGTCATGCGTCCGCATGTATGGCCTGTATGTGGACCGCTCAACGCCTGTCTTTGCGGGCGCTTCGCAGTCGCTTGCACACCGCGCGACGCACACCTACATGGCCGGGTGTGTTGCCTGTGTGCAACAGTGGATATGACGGTACAAGTGTGGAACGGATTTCAGGGTAATGGCAGACCTTTACGATCAGCTGGGATTGAAGCGCGGCGCCGATGAGGCCGCAATCAAAACCGCCTATCGCAATCTGGCGAAGGAACTGCATCCCGACCGCAACAAGGACAATCCGAAGGCGGCGGACCGCTTTTCCCAGGTCACGCAGGCCTACGACATCCTCTCCGACAAGGACAAACGCGCGCGATATGACCGCGGCGAGATCGACGAGAAGGGTGAGCCGAAGTCTCCCTTCGGATTCGGCGGCGCGGGCGCTGGCGGCAACCCCTTCCGGGGCGGCGCGAATACCGGCGGCGGCTTTCGCGGCGGGCCGCAGGGCGGCTTTGGCGGCGGCGGGGCCGGGCCGGGCGGCGGTTTCGACCCTGACGACCTGCTCAGCGAGCTCTTTGGCATGGGCCGTGGGCGCGGGGGACCCCCGCCAGGCGCCCGGCAGCGCACCCAGCCGCCGCCAACGAAGGGCGCGGACGTCAGCTACCGCCTGAACGTCGATTTTACCGACGCGGCCGAACTCAAGCCCCAGCGGGTGACCCTGCGCAGCGGCAAGGTGGTCGAGGTCAAGCTCCCCAAGGGTCTTGAGGATGGCCAGACCATTCGCCTGACGGGACAGGGTGAACCCGGCCCGGCCGGAAACGGCGATGCCCTGATCACCATCGGCATCCGCGCGCACCCCCTCTTCCGGAAAGACGGCGACGACGTCCGCATCGACCTGCCCGTTCGCCTGAAGGAGGCGGTGCTCGGCGCGAAGGTCAAGGTGCCCACCACGTCGGGCTCCGTCATGCTTTCGATTCCGAAGGCGACGAATGGCGGCACCGTAATGCGCTTGAAGGGTAAGGGCTTTTCGCGGAAGGATGGCACGAGGGGAGATCAGCTCGTGACCATCGAAATTGCGATCCCGAAGGGCGACGCGGAGCTTGAGGCGTTCGTCAAGGGCTGGACCGCCGACGAAAACCGCGATCCGCGCGCGAAACTCGGCTAGGGCCTTTCCATCGCGGTCAAGCGCCTCTTTGCCAGCAAGCCCGCGCGCATCACCATGCGTGTGCTGGGCGGCACGTTCGAGGATGGACTGACGCAGGCGGGCAATCTCGCCTTCCTGTCGATGCTGACGCTGTTTCCGTTCTTCGTGATCATCGGCGCAATTGCGGGCGCGCTCGGCCAGTCGCTCGATACGCTGCGGGTCATCCGGACCTTCCTCCAGACAACGCCGCCGCGCGTTGCCGACTATCTCGCCGAGCCCATCGCCGCGCTCCTGCGGGAAAGTTCCGGCGGCCTCATTACCTTCTCCCTGATCGTGGCCCTGTGGACCGCGGCCAGTTACGTCGAGACGATCCGCCTCATTCTCTACAAGGCTTACGGCTTCACCGCCGTCCGCCCGATCTGGCAGCGGCGCCTCCTCAGCTTCGGAATCATCATCGGCTCCGTCACCCTGATGATCGTCGCGTTTGCGCTGCAGTTCGTGCTGGTCGGCGTTCAGGAGTTCCTCCTTCAGGTCCTGCCTGCCCTCGACACCACCATCCTGACCGGTCTCAGGATCGGTCCCATGCTCGCCCTGTTCGGCGCGCTCTACCTCCTCTTCACATCGCTGACGCCGCGGGAGTATCGAAAGCGCTATCCGAAGTGGCCCGGTGCCGCGGCCACGGCCGCCATCTGGATCGGCGCCTCGAACCTCCTGCCGCTGTTCATCACCAATTTCTCCAACACCGACCGCTTTTATGGTCCGCTGGCAGGGGTCATCGTGACCCTCATCTTCTTCTACATCGTCGGGCTCGCGTTCATTGTCGGCGCTTACCTCAACGCGGCACTGGCGCTCGGCGGCGATCGCAAGCTAGATACCGGCGGACGAACCGAACGGGAACGAGAAGCGACGGAAGACGCGCTGAAAGGGGCCGAATGACCAAGTTGATGCAAGGCAAGCGCGGGCTGATCATGGGCCTCGCCAACAACAAGTCGCTGGCATGGGGTATCGCCAGGTCGCTTCACGAACACGGCGCCGAGCTCGCCTATTCCTATCAGGGCGATGCGCTGAAAAAACGCGTCGAACCGCTGGCCGCACAGACCGGCAGCGACTTCCTGATCCCATGCGATGTGTCCGACATGGACAATCTCGACGCCGCCTTCGCCCAGTTGAAATCGCGCTGGGAGACCATCGATTTTCTCGTTCACGCCATCGGCTTTTCCGACAAAAACGAGCTGCGCGGGCTCTATGTCGACACCAGCCTCGACAATTTCCTTACCACCATGAACATCTCCGCCTACAGTTTCGTCGCCTGCGCCCGGCGCGCCCGCGCGATGATGCCGGACGGCGGCAGCCTCCTCACGCTTTCCTATTACGGCGCTGAGAAGGTCATTCCGCATTACAACGTTATGGGCGTTGCGAAGGCGGCGCTCGAAACCAGCGTCAAGTACCTCGCCGCCGACCTCGGCCCGGAAAACATCCGCGTGAACGCCATCAGCGCCGGCCCCATCAAGACGCTCGCCGCGTCCGGCATCGGCGACTTCCGCTACATCCTGAAATGGAACGAGTATAATTCGCCCCTGAAGCGCAACGTCACCATTGAGGATGTCGGCGGCGCGGGCCTCTATTTGCTCTCGGACCTCGCCTCGGGCGTCACCGGCGAGACCCACCATGTCGACGCGGGCTACCACACCGTCGGCATGAAACGCGAAGACGCGCCGGATATCGGGCTGGAGTAGGCCGCTTCGCCGCCACCCGTCCCATGCCGAACAGCCAGCCCAGCAATTTCACGTCCCACCACGAGGTCGCCGACGACGGCACGGTCGCCTTCCACTGCTCGCAGGACGCCGAGGCCTGGCCCTGGCTCGCCCTGCACCCCGGCCACCCCATCATCGTCCAGAACATGAACTATCTGGCATCGGTCGAGGCGAGTGCGGCCCGCGGCACGCTCGACACCGCCAAATGGTCGGCGCTTACCGAAACCGGGTGGACCTGCGGCGATCTGAAAGCAGAACACGCCGTTCGCGGCGTCGCCCAGCCGCTCTCCGGCACCGGCAAGCGCGCCCACTACTGGATCAAGTTCTACGGCGCGCGCGGCGACCTTCTCTACGACATGAACGGCGCGGGCGTGGTTTTCCAGAACCGCGATTTCGAAAGCTGGCGGCAGCAAGCCAAGACGAGGTCTGGCTCCGACCCGGATGCGCCCACGGACGGCTTCGCCTACGCCCCGGCAAGCGCGCTAGGCGTCGTCAGCGACGCTCACCGCTTCCTGTCGCCTCTCCGAAACACGAGCTCCGCATCCGCAACGGCCGCATCTGCAGACGGCCTGGTCACAAGGGCGAACGGATTTCCGCCCGCAAATCCGTATCTCGACGGCTCGGGCGACCACGTGAACGCCTCTCACATCGCCGAGATCGCCCGGCAGTTCGCCGGCCTCCTCACCGAAAGGCCGGGCCTTACCGTTGCGGGGGGCGATATGCGCTTCCGCCGCTATGTCGAGCTCGGCGTCCCTTTCACCGTCTCGGGCGAGCAAAGCCGCAACGACATCACCCTGTCCCTGACCCAGCGCGGCGAGCCCTGCGCCGAGGTCCGCCTCCACGTGAAAACCTAGGTCCGGAGCCCACGGCCTCTTCGCTCCCGGCCCCTTTTCAGTCCAGCAGATCCATCCGCATCGGCGCGCCATGAACCGCGGCCAGCGCATCCATGCGCCGCACCGCGTCGGACAGTCGCCCATGCTCGGTTTCATGCGTGATCATCGCGATGAAGACCGGGTCCTCGTCGTCGCCATTCCCCTCCTGGATCAGGCTTTCGATCGAAACGCCGCAGTCGCGCAGGATCGCGGTCAGGTCGGCCATCACGCCTGGCTCATCGGCCACCGCCACGCGGATATAGCTGCGCCCCGATCCGGCATCGCTGTCCGCCGCCGCAACGGGTTCGAGAAGGCTTGCGGGCACCCCGAAGGCGGGCGTAAGCTCCCCGCGCGCGATATCGATAATGTCCGCCACGACCGCGCTCGCCGTCGGCCCGGCGCCCGCCCCGGCCCCCTCGAAACTAAGCCGCCCAACGAAGTTCCCGTCCGCCACCACGGCGTTCAGCGATCCCTCGACCTTGGCCAGCGGATGATCCCGCGGCACCAGCACGGGGTGCACCCGCTGGAACAGCACGCCCCCGGAACAGCGCGCCTCGCCCACCAGCCGGACGCGATAGCCAAGCGCCGCCGCCCGCGCGATATCCACCGCCTCGATCTCGCGAATGCCGCGCGTCTCGACCGCATCGAAGGCGATCTCCGTTCCGAACGCCAGGCTCGCCAGGATCGCCAGCTTGTGCGCGGCGTCGATGCCATCGATGTCGAACGTCGGATCGGCCTCTGCGTAACCCAGCAGCTGCGCATCCTTCAGGACATCCGCAAATGCCGAGCCCTTCTGCTCCATCTCCGTCAGGATATAATTGCAGGTGCCGTTGAGGATGCCGAACAGGCTGGAGATCTCGTTCGCCGCCGCGCCGCCGCCCAGCCCCTTGATGACCGGGATACCGCCAGCGACCGCCGCCTCGAACTTCAGCGGCTGGCCGGCCGCTTCGGCCAGACCCGCCAGTTCTGCCCCGTGATGCGCGATCATCGCCTTGTTCGCGGTCACAAGCCCCTTCCCCGCCTTCAACGCCTTGCGCGCAAAGGCCACCGCCGGACCGTCCGACCCGCCGATCATCTCCACCACGACGTCGATGTCGTCTGCCTCCGCCATCAGGCCCAGATCGTCCTGCCAGCGGTAGGGGGACAGGTCGACGCCGCGGTCCTTGGCCCGCTCGCGCGCGTTCACCGCAACGATCTCGATCGGCCGCCCGGCGCGCGCTGCGATCAGGTCCGCGTTCATGGTCAGCAGCTTGACGACCCCCGCCCCCACCGTGCCCAGCCCGGCAATGCCGATCCGCAGCGCGTCACTCATTCCTCGGTCTCCACATGATTGTCGCTGACTGCCTCGATGGGCTCGCCCCTGAACATGGCGCGAATCTGCCGCGCGGCCTGCCGGATGCGCTGCTCATTCTCGACAAAGGCGATCCGCACGAAACTTTCGCCCCGCTCGCCAAAGCCCACGCCCGGCGACACGGCCACGCCCGCCTTGTCGATCAGCTCGTTGGCAAAGCCCAGCGCGCCAAGATGGGCAAACTGCGGCGGCACCGGAGCCCAGACATACATGCTGGCCTTGGGCACCGGCAGGTCCCAGCCCGCCCGGCCAAAGCTTTCGATCAGCACGTCGCGGCGGCGCTTGTACATCTCGCGCCGCTTGGCGATCTCCGCTTCCGGCCCGTCCAGCGCCGCCACGGCGGCGACCTGAATGGGCGTGAACGCGCCGTAATCCAGATAGGATTTCACCCGTGTCAGCGCGCCGACCAGCTCCGGGTTGCCGACCGCAAACCCCATTCGCCACCCGGCCATCGAAAAGGTCTTCGACATGGACGTGAACTCGATCGCCACGTCCTTCGCGCCCGGCACTTCGAGAATGGAGGGCGGCGGATTTCCGTCGAAGTAGATCTCCGCATAGGCGAGATCGGAAATCACCCACAGGCCGTGGTGCCGCGCGAAATTCACCACGTCATGATAGAAATCGAGGTCGACCGTCTCCGCCGTCGGGTTCGACGGATAGCCGATCACCAGCACGGTCGGTTTCGGCACCGTATAGCGCATCTGGTAATCGAGATTGTGAAAGAAATCCGGGCCCGGCGATGTCGGGATGGACCGGATCGTCGCGCCGGCGATGATGAAGCCGAAGGCGTGGATCGGATAGCTGGGATTCGGCGACAGGATCACGTCGCCCGGCGCGGTGATCGCCTGCGCCAGGTTCGCCAGCCCCTCCTTCGACCCCAGCGTGACGCAGATTTCCTTGTCATGGTCCAGATCGACGCCGAACCGCCGCTTGTAATAGCGCGCCTGCGCCTTTCTCAGGCCCTCGATCCCCCTCGACGCGGAATAGCGGTGCGCCTTCGGATCGCGCGCGGTTTCGGCCAGCTTTTCGATGACGTGCGCGGGCGGCGGCGTATCGGGATTGCCCATGCCCAGATCGATGATGTCCCGGCCCTGCGCGCGCGCCTCTGCCTTCCGCCGGTTCACCTCGGCGAAGACATAGGGCGGCAGGCGTTTGATCCGGTAGAACTCGTCACTCATCGATAGGCACTCTCGGGCTGGTTCCCATTCTCCATTTGCAAGCCGCGCGGCGCGGGCGCACAACCTGCCGCCGAAGCGCTTAAGCGGGGCCCGCCCCCCTTGGCGAGAGAAAATGGGTGCGCGCGCGACGCCGCGGCCCGCCTGAGGGAGAGTTGGCGATGGCAAAGGGCTCGGACGCGAACGACAGCGGAACGGAAGACGCCGCACCCCCCCTGCCGGACATGACCGCGATGGCGGAGCGCATGACCTACGTCTCCGGCAAGATGCAGCAGATGATGATGCAGTTCTGGACCGAGCAGCAGGAAAAGTCCGCCGGTGCCGCCGCCCAGCCTCTCGCTGCGCCCACGATACCCGCACCCAGCGCCCTCGATCCGTTCGGCATGGCGCAGCTTTGGCCCCAGGTCACGACCGCTATGCTGTCGGACCCCGCCCGGCTTGCGCAGATGCAGGCGGATTTCATGCAGGACGCCGCAAAACTGTGGCAGAACCTGCTCTCGGGCGACGCAGATGGGGACGAAACCGCGCAAAAGGGGCGCCCCGACCGCCGCTTTGCAGGCGAAGGCTGGACCGAGATCCCCGCCTTCCACTTCATCAAGCAGGCCTATCTGATGGCCAGCCAGTACCTCCTCGACGCGGTCACGGGGACAGAAGGGCTGAGCGAGAAGGAGCGTGAGAAGGCCGCCTTCTACACGAAGCAATATGTCGATGCGCTTTCGCCCTCGAACTACGCGCTTACGAACCCCGAAGTCCTTCGGGAAACCATGGAAACCGGCGGCGAGAACCTCTTGAAGGGCACCGAGAATATGCTCGGCGACCTCGAACGCGGCCGGATGCGGATGACCGACGAGGATGCCTTCGAGGTCGGCGTCAACGTCGCCGCCACGCCGGGTCAGGTGGTCTTCGAGAACCGCCTGTTCCAGCTCATCCAGTACACCCCCACGACGAAACAGGTGTACGAGGTGCCGCTCCTCATCTTCCCGCCGTGGATCAATAAATTCTACATTCTCGACCTGACGAAGGAGAAGAGCTTCATCGCCTGGTGCCTCGACCAAGGCATTCAGGTCTATGTCGTCTCGTGGAAAAACGCCGACGAGACCTTGGCCGACGTAGAACTGGATCACTACGTCCTCGAAGGCTTCCTGCCCGCCATAGACAAGGCGATCGAGAATACCGGCGCGCCCGCCGTGAATACCATCGGCTATTGCGTCGCCGGCACGACCTTGTCTGCGGTCCTCGCCTATCTCGACGAGAAAGGCGATGCCGAAAAGGTCCTCAGCGCCACGTTCTTCACGGCGCAGGTCGACTTTACTGAGGCTGGCGACCTCCAGGTCTTTGTCGACGATAACGAGCTTGAGAAAATTGACGAGCTCGCCGCCGGGCAAGGCTATCTCGACGGCCGGTATATGGCCAGCACTTTCAACATGTTACGGTCGAACGACCTCATCTGGAATTATGTCGTCAACAACTATCTGATGGGCCGTCAGTATCTGCCCTTCGATCTCCTCTACTGGAACTCCGACGCCACCAACGTCCCCGCCAAATGGCACGCCGCCTATCTCCGCGACCTCTACCGCGACAACAAACTCGCCCAGCCCGGCGGCATCACGGTCGACGGCGTCCCCATCGACCTCGGCACCGTGAAAACCCCGGTCTACATCCAGGCTGGCAAGGACGATCATATCGCCCCCCTGCCCTCGGTCTGGAAACTCACCGAACATTTCGGCGGCGAAAAGCGCTTCCTCCTCGCCGGCAGCGGCCATATCGCCGGCGTCGTCAATCCGCCCTCGGCGAAGAAATACCAGCACTGGACACTCGACGGCGACCTCCCCGACACGCTCGCCGAATTTCAGGATCAGGCCACTGAGCATCCCGGGTCTTGGTGGCCCAACTGGCTGGACTGGATCGCTCCGCGCTCTGGCGAAAAGGTGAAGGCGACTCCGCCCGGCAAAGGTAAGCTGAAGGCTATCGAACCCGCGCCCGGCCGCTACGTAAAGGAGCGGATTGGGGCCAGTTGACGGAATCCAGCGACGAACGCGTGATAGGTACTTGCCTTGACGCGATTCGCCTGCGTAGCGTCTTGAGCTGAAATAAGGGGATGAAGTCGGCACCAGCCGATTTCGGTCAGGGGCTTGGTGATTTCCAAACTGTTTACGTCGCTCGCTGGCAAGGTGTCGTCCCTTTTCGTCGACCGCGAAATCTACATGCGGTCAAACGACAAGCTCAGTTTCCTCACCATCTCGGCTGCCAAACAGAGGGTCGCCCTAATCACGCTCGGCACCGTCTTCCTTGGCTGGCTAGTCCTGTCCGGCAACCTTCTCGCCTCCCAGCTCGACATGCTCGCCGAGCGCAGCAGCGTCGCTGCCATGCTGTCAGACGCGCAGGACACCTACCGCGACGCGCGCCAGAAACAGCGGTCCGCAGCAGAACGCGCGAGTGAGCTGGAGGCGCGGCAGGAGGCGCTGGAGGGGCTTGCAACGGAGTATTTCCGCTTGCCAAGCGAAGAGAGCAGCTTGGGCGGCACCAGCAAGCTCGAAGAAAGCGCGGTTCGCGATCCGCTTTCCCGGCTCGCTGCGGTAAAGTCCCGGCAGGCAGACTTCATTGCCGAGTTCGAACGCCTCGCCAGAGAGCGGGCGACGCGCGCCGAACTGGCTGTGTCGAACCTTGGTCTCGATCTCGAGCGGTTGACGCGCACCGGTGCGGCGCGCGGCGGTCCGCTTGTACCGGCATCGTTTGACGACGCGGACGACCTCCTGCGGCTCTCCGAAACCATTTATCGGCTTGACCGGCTCGAAAGGGCGCTCCTGTCCGTACCCAGCTTTGCGCCTGCAGAAAGCGGAAGTCTTTCCAGTGGCTATGGTCTTCGCCGCGACCCCTTCACCCGCCGCGCCGCCATGCATCAGGGGCAGGATTTTCGCGGGCCCCACCGCTCAGCCATCCGGGCGGCGGCCAGCGGCACGGTTGTACGCGCAGGTTGGTGGGCGGGCTATGGCCGTGTGGTCGTGATCGATCACGGCGCTGGTATCGAAACGCGCTACGCCCATCTCGCAGCCTTCGACGTCAAAAAGGGTGATATCGTACAGCAGGGTGACCGGATCGGCGGCATGGGTTCTTCCGGCCGCTCGACCGGCACCCACCTGCACTTTGAGGTTCGTATTGACGGCAAGGCGGTTAATCCGCGGCCATTTCTGGAGGCCCCCGACCATGTTCTCCAAATCCAAGCCGCAGCCGGAGAGCGGCTCCATGCCCAGCCGCAAGACCTCTGAAGGCGGAGCCTTTTCCATCATCGGCAGCGATGTGAAAATCACCGGCGACGTCGTGGCCGCTGGCGACCTCCATATTGACGGCGCTGTCGAGGGGGATGTGACCTGCCGCAGTTTGATTGTCGGAGAGGGCGGACAGGTTCACGGTGCTATCACAGCGGATGAGGCCAAGATCGCGGGCACGACTGAGGGCCGCATCTCGGCAAAATCACTCACCGTCACCGCAACTGCCAGAACAACTGGCGATATCGACTATGAACGGATCGTCATCGAATCGGGCGCGCGCACGAACGGCCAGCTCACACGCCGCGCCGACGATGCGGGTCTGAAGCTTGTCGCGGATCAGGCCGACTAACCCGATCTGACAATCTCGGGTTTTACCGCGGGCGCGGCAGGTTGGGCATCGGCGTCCGGCCAGGGCGATCCTTGCGCGGCTGCTGCGCCTGATAGGCTTCCGCGCAGTGCCCGTTGCAATAGGGGAATCCAGGTTCCGCCGGCTTGCCGCAAAAATGAAATTCCGGCTCGCCAGGATGGCCAATGGGCCACTTGCAAATCCGCTCGTTCAGATCGAGCAAGGAGGTCTTGTCCTTGATCTTCGCGCTCCGCGGTGCCGGGCGAAGCGGCTTCTTGGGTGCCGGACGCGGTGCGGGGCGCGGATCGTGGATCTGGATACGCGGTGCCGGTGTAGAGCTCTGGTCCACATCGCTACGCTTGGACAGCGGGACCTTCGGTTCGATGGCCACGACAGTCTCTTCAACCGGCGGTTCGGCTTCGTCCGGCGTGTCGGCAGGCGCTGGCGCAGGCTCCGGAACAACCGTTTCGGCGGCAGGCTTCGCCTCACTTTTCTTCTTTTTCTTCTTTGGTTTTGCGGCCTTGACCGGCGCGGCGGGCGCTGCCTTCCTCTTGTCCGCTTTCACGGGCGACGGGCGCTTCTCAAGGCCCAGGCGGTGCGCCTTGCCGATCACGGCATTGCGGCTGACGCCGCCGAGTTCTTCGGCGATTCTCGATGCCGGATGGCCCTCTTCCCACATCCGTTTCAGCACATCGATTCGTTCGTCGGTCCATGACATGGTTCGGGCGGTTCCTCTTGGCTTTCAAAACGCGTCATCGGTGAAATCGAGCGCGGCTTGCGGCGATAGATAGGCAGGCGTAGGCGGTGACGCCATGGCTGAAGACAGATTTGCAGTGCAGACCCGCCCGGAACCGGGCGAACCGCTGATCCCGTTCATCAACTGGCGCGGTCTGGCAACGCTGTACATGAAGGAGGTCCGGCGCTTCTTCAAGGTTCAGCTGCAAACCATCTATGCGCCCGCCATCACCACCCTTCTCTTCCTCGCGATCTTCACAATCGCGCTTGGCCGCGGCGACCGGGAGGTCATGGGGTTTCCCTTCAACGCCTTTCTCGCGCCCGGCCTGATCATCATGGGCATGATCCAGAACGCCTTCGCCAACAGTTCGTCCTCGCTCCTGATCGGCAAGGTTCAGGGCACGATCATCGACGTCCTGATGCCGCCCATCTCCACCGGAGAGCTGCTGACCAGTTTCGTCGCGGGCGCTGTCACGCGCGGCTTCCTCGTCGGTCTTGCCGTCTTTGCCGCCATGTGGCTCTGGCCGGACCTCCAGCCGGTCATCCGCGAGCCCTGGGCCGTCCTTTATTTCGGCATCGCCGGTACTGCGCTTCTTGGCCTGCTCGGCGTCATGACCGGCCTGTGGGCGGACAAGTTCGACCATTCAGCCGCCGTCACCAACTTCCTCGTTCAGCCGCTCGCGCTCCTCTCCGGCACCTTCTACGTCATCGAACGCCTGCCCGCCGCTTTCCAGACCGTTAGCCTGTTCAATCCCTTTTTCTACATCATCGACGGGTTTCGTTACGGCTTTCTCGGCGTGTCAGACGGCCCGGTCGTGCAGGGCGCGCTGATCCTTCTCGCGCTCAATGCCATTCTTGCCGCGCTCGCCTATTGGCTGCTTGCCACCGGCTGGCGCATCAAGAGCTGAGCGCCCCCGTTTGACTTCCACCGCGCAGGGGGCATATCCGCCGCTCACCGCCCACATTCCCGCCCGAGAAGGACGAAGCCCCGTCATGACCATCCCCGCCCTGATGCCCACCTATGGCCGCTGCGAAGTCGAACCCGTCCGCGGTGAGGGCGCCTATCTGATCGGCAAGGACGGCAAGCGCTATCTCGACTTCGCCAGCGGTATTGCCGTCAACTGCCTCGGCCACTCGCACCCCCACCTCATCGAGACGATCCAGAAGCAGGCCGCGACGTTGATGCACGTCTCGAACCTCTATTCGGTGCCGGGGCAGTGGGAACTCGCCCAGCGCCTCGTCGATGTCACTTTCGCCGACACGGTGTTCTTCACCAATTCGGGCGTCGAGGCGTTCGAGTGCGCCGCCAAGACCGCCCTCGCCTACCAGCATGTGACCGGTCATCCCGAACGCAACCGGATCATCACCTACCACAGCGCCTTCCACGGCCGGTCCATCGCCGCCATCTCCGCCACCGGCTCCGAAAAGCTCCGCACGCCGTTCGAGCCTCTCCCCGACTGGTCCGACCACGCCCCCTTCAACGACCTGGCGGCCACCGAGGCCCTCATTACCGAGGCGACCGCCGGCATCATGGTCGAACCGATCCAGGGCGAGGGCGGCATCCTCCCCGCCACACCCGAATTCTTGAAAGGCCTCCGCGCACTCTGCGACAAGCACGATCTGATGCTCATCCTCGACGAGGTGCAGTGCGGCGTCGCGCGCACCGGCACGCTGTTCGCGTATGAACAATATGGCATCGAGCCCGACATCATGGCCATCGCCAAGGGCATCGGCGGTGGCTTCCCGCTCGGTGCCTGTCTCGCCACGGAGAAGGCCGCGACCGGCATGACCGTCGGCACGCACGGCTCCACTTATGGCGGCAATCCGCTCGGCATGGCGGCGGGCATGGCGGTCCTCGATGTCGTCGCCGAACCGGCCTTCCTTGAGGATGTAAACAGGAAGGGTGAGCGCCTGCGCCACGCGCTCGAGCAGATGATCCCGAACCATAACGATCTCTTCGAAAGCGTTCGCGGCAAGGGACTGATGCTCGGCGTCCGGATGACCGAGGCGAGCCGGCCCTTTGTCAATTTCGCCCGCCAGTTCGGCATCCTGACCGTTGCCGCCGGCGACAATGTCGTCCGCATCCTGCCCCCCCTGAACATCGAGGAAGAGCATATCCGCGAGTGTGTCGATAAGCTGTCCGAAGCGGCCACGGCCTACAAGGAGGCTCAGGCAACCGGCGAAGCGCCCTCATAGGCGATGCCCAACTTCCTCGACCTCGATCCGGTCGGGCCGGATGCCCTGCGCACGATCATCGACGCTGCAAAGGCCCGCAAGGCTGCCCGCGCGGGGCTACCGAAGGGCATGGCCGATGACGACGCGACGCTTGACGGCCACGTCCTTGCTTCGGTCTTTGAAAAGACTTCCACCCGCACCCGCGTCTCCTTCGAAATCGCAATGCGCCAGCTCGGCGGCACAGCGCTGACCCTGTCTGCGGGCTCGATGCAGATCGGCATCGGCGAAACCATAGACGACACCGCCCGCGTCCTCTCCCGATACGTAGACATCATTCAGCTCCGGACGGACCGACACGACAAGCTTACGGCGCTCGCGGAGGCCGCAAGTGTTCCCGTCATCAACGGCCTGACCGACGACACGCATCCCTGCCAGCTCGTTGCCGACGTCATGACGGTCGAGGAGCGCCTGAACCGGCCCGTTTCCGAGACCACATGGGCCTGGCTCGGCGATGGCAACAATGTCTGCCAGTCGATGATCGAGGCCTGCGGGCTGTTGGGCTTCACGCTGCGCCTCTCCACGCCCGCCGCTTACGATCCCGATGACCGCTTCGTTGCCACTGCAGAAGCGCGCGGCGCAAAGATCGAGGTGGTCCGCAACCCGCACGAGGCTGTGCGCGGAGCGGACGTCATTGTCACGGACACCTGGGTTTCCATGGGGGACCGCGACCGCAACAAACGGATCATTGCGCTATCGCCTTATCAGGTGAACGAGGCGCTGATGGCTGAGGCTGCTGACGAAGCTGTCTTCATCCACTGTCTGCCGGCGCACCGGGGCGAGGAGGTCACCGATGCGGTGATCGACGGGACACAGTCCGCGGTTTTCGATCAGGCCGAGAACCGCGTCCATGCGCAAAAGGCAATCCTCCTCTGGTGCCTCGGCAAGCTCTGATGGAAAGCGGCAGCCTGCTTCCCGCCGATGAACGAACCGAGGATGTCGTACTCGGCTTCACGATTCCGGAACGCTCCGGCCGGGGCCGTGTCGCGCGCCTCGGCGACACACTGGGCGTGATCCTGTCCGCGCACGACTACCCGCCGCGTCTCGCTCGCCTGCTCGGCGAGGCCCTCGTTCTGACAACCCTGATCGGCTCCGCATTGAAGGGCGACGAGGGCCAGACGACCATCCAGGCCCGCGCAGAGGGTGGCCCCGTCGATCTGCTCGTTTGCGACTACCGGGCTGGCGAGCTTCGCGGCTATCTCCGCATCGCGAACGCAGACACCCCTCTAGGAGAGGACGCCGACCTCTCGGAAATCTTCGGCAAGGGCTATCTCGCCGTTACCATCGACCGGGCAGAGGGCAAGGAACGCTATCAGGGCATCGTCGAACTGACCGGCGCATCCCTATCCGAGGCCGCCCAACGCTATTTCGAAAGCTCCGAGCAGATCCCCACACTGCTGCGCGCCGATGTCCGCCTTGGCCCGGATGGGTGGCATGCCGGCGGGCTACTCCTTCAGCTTCTCGGCCGTCAGGAAGAGGGCGGCGAACGCCTGCATGTTCGAGAAGATCGCGAGGACTGGGCGCATCTGGAGGCGCTCGGCGCAACCGTGACGGCCAACGAACTTTCCGACGCCGAGCTACCCCTGACCACCTTACTCTGGCGGCTGTTTAACGAGGATGAGGTGCGCATCATTCCGGCTGTCCCCTTGTCGCGCGGATGCCGCTGCTCCGCGGCGATGATCGAGGACCGCTTGTCGACCCTTGGCGACGACCAGAAGGCCGAACTCCGCGAAGATGACGGCCTGGTCCGCGTCGACTGCGAATTCTGCTCCCGCCAGTTCGCGGTCAGCATTTAACGCCGCACAGCAACGCGAGAGCCATACACCCCGGCGTCCAATCCCCTACCCTATTGTCATCTTTGCGAAGGCGGGGATCTTTCAGGCAAGAACAACTGAACCGCCGTCCCCACCGCCATTCCCGCGCACCGGGAAGTGCCAAAACGCCGCCCCCTCCGTCATCCCCGCGCACGCGGAAATGCCAAAACGCCGCCCCCTCCGTCATTCCCGCGCACGCGGGGATCCAGGGGAAGGCGATGGCGAAGCCGAGCCTGCGCTTTCACGCCGCGACCGGATTCTCGCCTGCGCAGGAAGCCCGAAAGTAAACGTAAGGTTCTAGAGCCCGACCGCCCTTAGCGCCTGGTCCAGGTCCTCGATCAGATCCTCTGGGTCTTCTAGGCCGACCGACAGCCGCAGCATGCCCTCGCTGATGCCCATCGCGGCGCGGCCCTCTTCACCCACGCCGTAATGTGTGGTCGACGCCGGATGCGTGCAGAGCGAACGGGAATCGCCGATGTTGTTCGAAATATCGACCAGTTCCAGCGCATCCAGCAGCCCGTGCGCCTGCTTGCGGCCGCCATCGAGCGTCATGGCCATGATCGTTCCGCCTGCCGACATCTGCCGCATTGCCAGTTCATGCTGCGGGTGCGACGCCAGCCCCGGATATAACAGCGTCGGTACGCGTCCATTCAGGAACGACGCGACCCTCAGCGCATTCTCTGACTGCCGCGCCATACGTATATCCAGCGTCTCGAGACTTTTATGGACCACCCAGGCATTGAACGGCGACAGGGTTGGGCCGGTATTGCGCTGGAACGGCAGCAGCGTGTCGTTGATGAACTCCGCGCTCCCCAGCACCGCCCCGGCCAGCACCCTGCCCTGCCCGTCCATCATCTTGGTCGCGGAATAGGCAACGATATCCGCACCATATTCCATCGGCCTCTGCAGGACCGGCGTCGCAAAGGCATTGTCCACCACCAGCTGCGCGCCCGCATCATGGGCGATGTCCGCAACGGCCTGCATATCCACGATATCCAAGGTCGGGTTCGCGGGCGTTTCAAGGAAGAACAGCTTGGTGTTCGGCCGCCGTGCTTTCGCCCAGGCATCCACGTCTCGGCCGTCCACGGTTGTCACTTCGATACCGAACCGCGGCATCAACTCATCGCACAGCCACTTGCACGACCCGAACAGCGCCTTCGCCGCCACCATATGATCGCCGGTCGACAGCTGGCTCAGCAGCGTTGCCGTCATCGCCGCCATGCCGCTCGCCTGCGTCCGGCACGCCTCCGCGCCCTCCATCAGGCACAGCCGCTCCTCCAGCATCGCGACTGTAGGATTCTGCAGACGGGAATATGTCATCCCGTCATCGTCCCCCCGGAACCGCGCCGCCGCTGTCTCCGCCAAATCGTAAGAATAACCCGACGTTACGAATATCCCCTCCGACGTCTCATCGAAGTCGCTGCGCAGCGTTCCGCCCCGAACGGCCTGCGTCGCCGGCCGCCAGTTCCGGGTCTTCGCCCGATCATGTCCTGTCTTCCTGTCCATTCAGCCCGGTTGCCTTCCCCGGCAGCGCCGGTCAATCGCCGGACAAACCGCAAAGATCAGGAGACTTCGCCCGTGGACGTCAACGCTCTCTTCAGCCTCGAAGGCAAAACTGCCCTCGTAACCGGCGGATCACGCGGCATCGGCCGCATGATCGTTGAGGGTTTCCTCGGCGCTGGTGCCAAGAAAATCTACATCAGCGCGCGCAAGATCGAACAGGTCATGGGCGCTGCCGAGGAACTCGGCGACCGCGTCGAAGCGATCCCGATGGACATTTCGTCGCTGGAGGGCTGCGAACAGCTCGCTGCCGAGATCGCAAAGCGCGAGGATACGCTGGACCTCCTCGTAAACAACGCGGGCGCCGCCTGGGGCGCTGACTACACAGAGTTTCCAGAGGCAGGCTGGGACAAGGTGATGGACCTCAACGTCAAGTCACTTTTCTTCCTGACGAAAGCCTTGCATCCCCAGCTGACCGCTGCGGCAACAGATACAGTTCCAGCAAAGGTTATTAACATCGCCTCCATCGACGGCATGCGCCTAAACGCGATGGAAACCTACTCTTACCAAGCCTCGAAGGCCGCTGTCATTCAGCTGACGAAGCGCATGGCTGCGCGACTGGTTAGGGAGAACATCTATGTGAACGCCATCGCGCCCGGGGCCTTCGCCTCCGAGATGAACCGTGTTGCGCGCGATCACGCAGGTGCCATCGCAACCGGCATTCCCGCAAAGCGCGTCGGCGATCCGGAAGACATGGCCGCGGCCGCGATCTATCTCGCCGCCCAATCCGGGAACTACGTAATCGGACATACGGTCGTCGTCGATGGCGGTCTCGTACATGCAGCCCTGCCAGAAGCAGGACCAAGCTGACTCAGCGTTCAAGAATTACGGCGTTCGAATAGGCGACCCCGCTCTGTAGCCAGTACAATCAGAAATGTGGTCAAGCCGAGACCGAGAAATCCGGCAACGACGGGTACTACGCTGCCATCATATTGCTGACCGATCAGGAAGCCGAAGAACGCCGCCATCGTTGTCGTCGCAAAACCAAAAGCCGCGCTTGCAGTCCCGGCGATATGGCCGAGCGGTTCCATGATGATCGCGTTGAAATTCGAACCAATGAACCCAAAACAGGCGAACATCAGCGCAAACATTGGAAAAAACAGATAGAGCTGCTCGCCTACACTCGTCATTAGGAGGAGGAGGAGCGCGGCGAGTACATTGAAGCCGAGCAGCGCAGCGTGACTAATCCGGCGCATACCGAACCGCTCGACCAGTCTTGAGTTCGTCAGACTGGCAGCCGACATCGTTGCCGCTATGCCCGCGAACCAGAGAACGAACGTTTCTTCCTGTCCGAACACTTCCCTGAAAACCTGTTCTGATGAGCCGATGAACCCGAACAGCGAGCCAAAGATAACCCCGCTGGCCAGCATATAGCCAAGGCTGGTTCTGTGTGAGAGCGCTTCGCGGTAGGCGCCGAAAGAGGCTGCAAATGACAACGGCGCTCGTTCGCCTTGCGGCAGGGTCTCCGGCAGTCTGCGCAGCACCCAGATCAGGCTAACGACACCTGCGACAAACAATGCGGCAAACATGCCCTGCCATGGCGCAACGAAAAGGATCAACTGGCCCAATGCGGGCGCGAGGATCGGCACAATCATGAATACCGTCATCACAAGCGACATGATCTTCGCCATGCTTCGTCCGGCATGAAGGTCGCGCACAATGGAGACAGCGACCACACGCACCCCGCCCGCCGCGACGCCCTAGAGGAAGCGAGCGCCCAACAGCGCTTCGAATGACGTAACTAGTGAGCAGAGGCCCGCGATCGTCGCATAGGCGGCGAGACACGACAAAAGCACAGGTCGCCGCCCGAACCGGTCCGACAGAGGCCCGAAGACAATTTGCGGTGCACCAAAACCCAGGACGTAGGCGAAGATCACGAGCTGCTGCCGGTTTGCGCCTTCGCCAGTCGCGGCTATTCCATAAGAGGCACCGATCTCGTTGAGCGCAGGCAGCATGATGTCGATGGCGAGGGCATTTAGTGCCATCAGAAATGCTGTCAGCGCGACGAGTTCAGCCGTTCTGAGGCTAGGGATCGCCGTGTCGCCGCTCCCGCTAGGAGCGTGGGTCACTCGGCAGGAATCGAGCCGGCGTCGCGGTCCGCAATCTGCTCGTTCAGTTTCCTTGAAACCGCTTCAGGCGAAGAGGTTCCGCGGGACAAGAGCCAGTAGAACGCCGGAATAACAAACAGGGTCAACAGGGTCGAGATCGACACACCCCAAACCACAACCGTTCCGATAGCCTTCCGGCTCTCTGCCCCTGCGCCGACAGCGAGCATCAGAGGCAGCGCACCGGAAACAGTTGCAATGGAGGTCATCGCAACCGGACGAAGCCGCCGTTTCGCCGCCTCGATGATTGCGCTCTCGAATGGTTTCCCGGCGTCGCGCAGCTGATTTGCGAACTCGACGATCAAAATACCGTTCTTGGCCGCCAGACCGACCAGCATAACCAAACCAATCTGCGAATAAATGTTCAGCGAACCCCCCATCACCAGAAGGCCGACCACGCCTCCGCCAACGGCGAGGGGGACGCCAAGCACAATCACCAGTGGACTGATGAAGCTCTCGAACTGCGCTGCCAGCACCAGATAAACGAGCACTACCGTGAATGCTAAAACCAGCCAGATGGAGCCGCCGGTCTGCTTGAGTGCGCGGCTTTGCCCCTCGTAGCCGACAGCCGTGACCTCGGGCAGATCAGCCGCCTGCTGTTCAAGAAAATGAAGAGCGCTACCGAGCGAAGCCCCTTCGTTAAGCGTTCCATTCAGCGTGATCGCACGTAGCTTGTTGAACCGGCGAAGCTCACCCGCCTCCGCTTGGCTACGGACGGTAACCAGTGCGGACAACGGCACGACCTGATCCTCGCGCCCGCGAACATACACGCCGCCCAGATCCTCCGGTGTTACACGATCCGCCGCTTCAGCCTGCAGGATCACATCATACTCTTCGCCGCGGTCGACATAGGTTCCGGCCCTGCGAGAGCCCATCATGGTTTCCAGCGTGCGGCCGATTTCTTGCACGGAAACACCAAGGTCCGCAGCGCGAACGGTATCGACATCAACGACGAGTTGCGGCCGTGTCTCTTCATAGTCGGCGTCCAGTGTGGCGATGTCAGACGAGTCTGCGGCAGCATCGAGCAGCACGTCGCGTGCGCGCTGTAATTCCTCATAGGTGTCGCCGGCGATGACGAACTGGATTGGCTCGCCGCCGCCGCCGCCGAGGCCCCCGCCCGGAAACGCGAAGGCGCTGGCCTGCGGGTATGGCGAAAGCACCTCTCGAAGTGCGCTTGCCGCTTCGGCGGTCGTCATGTTGCGCTCATCCCAGGGCTTGGCGAAAATAATCATGCGACCGCTGGAAAAATCGCCCGAGGGGCCCCAGGACGCTGGCGCGCGGAGAATGATGCGGCGGAGGGGAATGTCCGGGTCGGTGTAATCCTCGTCGATCAGGGGGGTGGTAAGCTCCTCGACGTCATTCATGACCTGGACGAGCTTTTCCCATCCGGCGCCCTCGGCGATGTTGATGCCGCCGAAGATGAAGCCGGTATCTTCTGACGGAGCGAGTTCCTGCTCCAGGGTCTGGAAGGCGAAGAAGGCGGCGATTCCGGTTGTGCCGATGGCGACGAGACCGATGGGAATGGGATGTCGGATAAGACGGTGCAAGACGCTTTCGTAGCGGGTGCTGACCCGTTCGAAATTGCGGTCGACGAAGCGGGTGAGGCCGGTCGATTCGCCCTCTTTCCTCAATATGTTAGCGCACATTACCGGGATGAGGGTGAGCGCCGTGAAGGTCGATATCGAGACCGCGACAATCATGGTGATCGCGAGTTCCCGAAACAGAAGGCCCGTATTTCCCGGCAGGAACATCAATGGAATGAATACCGCGATGGTAACGGCCGTCGTTGCAAGAACAGCGAAACCGACCTGCCGCGCGCCGGCAAAGGCGGCAAGAAGACGGCGTTCTCCCTGTTCTATGCGGTGGTAAATATTTTCCAAAACGACGATCGCATCGTCCACCACGAGACCAATGGCCATGACGAGAGCGAGAAGCGTTAACAGGTTGATCGAGAGCCCGAACTGCCACAGCGCAAAGAAAGTGCCGATCAACGAGACGGGAACGGTTACGGCCGGAATGATGGTGGCGCGAAGCGATCCGAGGAACAGATAGATGACGGCGACCACCAGAAGCGCGGCAATGGCAAGGGTGGACCAGACATTCTCAATGGCCTTTGCAATGAAAACCGAACTGTCCCAGCTAATCGCGAGATCAACGTCGGAAGGAAGCAGCGGCTTCACCTCCTCCATCCGCGCCTGGACATCTCTTGCGACAGCCAGGGTGTTGGCACCGGACTGGCGCACAATCCCGATACCGACGCCCGGTTCACCGTTCGCGCGGAAATAGTCGTACTGGTCGGCGGCATCGAGCTCCACGCGCGCAACGTCTCCAAGGCGCAGGAGCGAGCCGTCGTCACCCCGCCGAACGACAAGGCCCTGAAAGTCCTCAACCGATTCGTAGGCGCGGGCAATGCGAACGGTCAGGTTCGCATCTGCGGACTCTACGCGGCCTGCGGGAAGCTCCACATTCTCACGCCGCAGCGCCGCCTCAAGATCCGCGGGTGTCAGGCGGTATGCCGCGAGCGCCTCCTTATCGAGCCAGACGCGGATCGAAGGCCGTTCGCCGCCACCGCGCACACGCGCGACGCCGTCGATGGAGGAGAAGCGGTCGAGAAGGACACGGTCGACATAATCGGCCAGCCAGAGGGGATCGCGATCTGGGGCCGTCACGTTCAGCCACATGATCGGACGCGCATCGCCCTCGACCTTGTTCACCTCCGGCGGCTCGGCCTCCTCCGGCAGGTTATCGAGCGCGCCCGAGACCCGGTCACGAACGTCATTCGCAGCGCTGTCGACATCACGGTCCGGACTGAATTCGATGGTTACCGATGCGCGCCCATCCCGGCTGGACGAACGGATCGTGTCGATACCCTCGATCCCGGCCACCCGGTCCTCAAGAATTTGCGTAATCCGGCTCTCGACGACCGATGCAGCGGCACCGGGATAATTGACATCCACACTGACAACCGGGGGATCGATCGCGGGGTATTCCCTGACCGGAAGCTGGAAGAAACCAACGAGCCCGGCGAGCACCAGCAGGAGCGCGAGAACCACAGCAAAAACGGGCCGCTTTACCGATACGTCCGAAAGAATCATGGCGACGCTGCCTCCTGCGAGCCGCCGCGAGCACCGCCGCCACTGCCGCCGCGTGCCGTCACCGGCGCATCGTCGCGGACCTTGACGGTCCCATCGGCCACAATGCGGTCGCCCTCCTGAACGCCGCCCAGGATTTCAACCATGCCATCCTGGCGAATACCCGTGTCGACCGAGGTGCGCCGGGCAATCGAATCCTCATCGATGCGAAACACGAATTGCTGGTCGCCCTGGGCTAGCAGTGCCGTTTCCGGGACAGCAAGGCTGCGGCGGGCATCAGAGACGATATTGACGGACAACAGCATACCGGGCCGAAGTCGCCGCTGCGGATTGGGAAGGACCGCGCGTATTGTTACGGAGCGGGACAACGGATCGACGACAGGGTCGATCCCGTCGATCTGGCCGCGAAAAATTTCGCCCTGATAAGCGGCGGCCCGCGCCTCGATCGCCTGCCCCTCCTGAATGGCCGACAGGAACTGTTCGGGTACGGTAAAGTCCAGCTTGATCCGCGAGATATCGCTAAGCGTTGCTATCGGCGTCCCCGCATTGACGATCGCCCCTTCGGAAATCGTGCGCAGACCCAGAACACCGGCAAATGGTGCGCGGATCACGCGGTCCCCGATACGCGAGCGAATGGCCGCCGCATCGGCGCGCGCCGCATCCCGGGCAGCGATCTGTTCCTCAAGCGAAGCCCGCGTGGCGAACCCGCGGTCCGAAAGCTCTTCCAGCCGTTCAAGCTGCTGCCCGGCCTGGCGCGACCGCGCCTCGACCGCGGCGAGGTCGGCAGCCTCCTCTCCGCGCGACAACTGCGCGATGACCGCGCCGCGGTCGACGGCGGCACCGTCAGTGAAGTAGAGCCGGTCGATCCGTTCCGTGACCGGCGCGGTCAGAACCGTCTGCTCGTTCGCAAACGCGGTCCCGACAGCCTCGATCTCACTGGAGAAATCCGCCATCTCGACAGTGCCGCCCACCACAACGGCGCTGCGGTTCCAGTCGCCCATCTGTTCCTCTTCGCTGGAACAGGCGGACAGCGCCAAGGTGAGAAGCGCCGCGCAGCAGACAGCCGCTAGGCCCCTATCTGGTCTATCCACTCGCAAACTGGCGCACCTCGCTCAAACCTGACGCCGTGGACGAAACCCATGACGCCGCTCCGGTTCCCCATCGCGCGTCACGGCCCCAACGTCCACTCAAAAGGTCTGAAGCACACGAGGCTGCGACATGCTGACCTGTCAGGTCGAAAGCAGGCGCGGCGCGGCAACCGCGCCGGAATAACGCTTCGCGCGTCCGATGGCCGGTAGCGACGTGGTCAATGACGCCCACAGCTACGGGCCATGTTCATGTGAAGAGCTGCCGGAGGCCGTTCGGCTCCGGCTTTTGAGGGTCAGACCAAGCGGCCGCGCCTCAGCCGAACCGGCCGCAGATGCCGCCGCGTAGCGTTGCCCTAGTCGCGGCGGGTGCGGCGGCGCAGACCGATCGCCGCGAAGCCAAGTCCGAGAAGGCCGAGTGCAGCCGGTGCGGGTACCGGTTCCTGCTGCGCCGGCGTAAGGAACTGAAGCCGGTCGAGCCCGCCGGAGCTCGTAAGGGTGAAGCGGATGGTATCGCCAAGGTTGATCGCAACGGGCGCAAAGTTGACCGAACCCGTCTCACTGTTGTTCGTCATGCTGAGGGTGGCGATCAGGCTGTTATCCGGACCAAAAGCGTTGAACGTGGTGTCATCGATACCGGAAAAGCCGGTGAAGAAAACGGTGGACGGTCCGAGATCGTAGCGCAGCGTCAGCGAACCCCCGGACGCCTGGTCGTCGGGCCGGGCCGACCCGGGCTCCTGAATGATCAGGACCTTGCCCGCCACGCCGTTGGAGTCGGGGTTCGTGAGCGGAATAAGGTCGGTATCGCCGTTGCACGCGTGCACACCGGGATTGCCGCAATTGGTGTCGAAGCCAATGGGACCGTCGCCGCCCGTTGCAAACAGGCTGAACGTCAGCGGGCCCGCCGTCGTGGTCGACGCAAGGCTGGTCGTGGGCAGATCCTCAAACTCGACATAGACAATGCCGGCGGCAGCCGGGGCGGCGGACAGCGTGAATGCGGCGGCAAGGGCAGCGGTCTTGAACGAAGCGAACTTAAACGAAGCGAACATGGAAAACCTCAACAAACGGAATAATTGCCAACTGTCATGCAAGCTTCGTGCCAGATCAGGGGGCATAGGGGGCTGCCGCCTGAGTCACGAGTTGATTAACCCTGAATTGAGCTGCTTTCCTGCCGCGGCTGTAAAGAATCCCGACAGCCTATGGTTCGTTATGAAACAAGCTCGAACAGCCCGGCTGCGCCCATGCCGCCCGCGGTACACATGCTGACAATGACATAGCGCACGCCGCGGCGGCGGCCCTCCAGCAGCGCCGCGCCGGTCAGGCGGCTGCCGGACATGCCGAAGGGGTGGCCGACCGCGATGGCGCCGCCGTTGACGTTGAGCCTCTCCGCCGGGACGCCGAGATGATCGCGGCAGTAAAGGCACTGGCTGGCGAACGCCTCGTTAATCTCGAACAGGCCGATGTCGTCGATGGAGAGACCGGCGCGCTTCAGGAGCTTGGGGATGGCGAAGACGGGGCCGATGCCCATTTCTTCCGGCTTGCAGCCCGCCGTCTGGAAACCGCGGTAGATGCCGAGGATGTCGCGGCCCTCGGCCTCGGCGCGGGCGCGGTCCATGACGATCTGAGCGGCGGCGCCGTCGGAGAGCTGGCTGGCATTGCCGGCGGTGACGTATTTGCCCTCCCGGATCACATCGCCGCCCGACCAGACGGGTTTGAGGTTCGAGAGGATTTCGGCGGTGGTGCCCTCGCGGATGCCCTCGTCGGCGGTGACTGTGACGGTTTCGCGGCCGGTCTCGCTGCCGTCCTTGGCGCGGAGAACTTTCTCGACGGTGATCGGCGCGATTTCCTCGCCGAGGCGGCCAGAATCGCGGGCGTCGGCGGCGCGCTGCTGGCTAATGGCGGCGAACTCGTCCTGGGCCTCGCGGCTGATGCCGTAACGGTCGGCGACGATCTCGGCGGTTTCGATCATGGCCATGTAAGCGCGCGGCTGTTCGGTGAGGACGCTGTCATTCTGATAGCGCGGCGCGTCCTTTGTCACGGTCCAGCTGATCGATTCCATGCCGCCCGCCACCGCGACGTCAATGTCGCCGGCCATGATCGAGCGGGCCGCGAGGGCCACGGTGTTGAGGCCGGAGCCGCATTTCCGATCGAGGGTGAAGGCCGGAACCTCGATGGGAAACCCGGCGGCGAAGACACACATCCGGCCGGCATTCCCGCCCTGCGTGCCCCACTGGTTGCCGACGCCCCAAAAGACGTCGTCGATCTCGGCAGCGTCGATACCGGCGCGCGCCACGGCGTGGTTCATGGCGTGCGCGCCGATGACGGTCGCCTCCGTATTGTTGAAGGCGCCGCGATAGGCCTTGCCGATGCCGGTGCGGGCGGTGGAGACGATGGCGGCTTCACGCATGGGTCGATTCCTTGAAGGACATAAGAAAAGGGGCACCCCGAAGGGCGCCCCTAGTCTTAAGCATGATTGGTATTGGGTCCGCTAGAAGGTGACCTTCGCACCCAGCTGGAAATGACGGCCCAGCGCATCGCCCAGAAACGGGTTGTAGCTGAGCGGGATTTCCGCAAGCGGCGGATCCTCGTCGAAGATGTTCAGGACACCGCCGCGGAGCTGGATACCGAGATCCATGTTGAGCGGCAGGTCGTAGGTCACGACGAAATCCTGGCGAACGTAGCTGCCGCTGTCATCCGCGAACGGATTGGTGAGGCGAACCGCGGCGTCCTCCTCAACCCCCGATGTGTAGTTCAGCGTGTAGCGCGCGTTCAGTCCGCCGGTATTCACGTTGACATAGGCGTTGGCGCGAACCTCTGGCAGCGTATTGGGTGCGCGGTCGAGATTGGCAAAGCCG
>JAZBPX010000067.1:0-1271 GCA_036351775.1 Pacificimonas sp.
CTCCAGGCCAAGCTGCTCCGCGCGCTCCAGAACCGCGAGATCACGCGCGTCGGCGGGAGCGACACCATCAAGTTCGAGTGCCGCGTGATCTCGGCCACGAACAAGGACGTCGTCCGGATGATCGCCGAAGGCGGCTTCCGCGAGGACCTCTACTACCGGCTCTTCCAGTTCCCCGTCACGCTCCCGCCGCTGCGCGAGCGCGGGCAGGACGTGCTCGTGCTCGCCCACCACTTCGTCGAGGCGTACAAAGAGGGCCACGCCGGGTTCGAGGAGAAGGTGCTCTCGAAGGCGGCCTCGAAGGCCATCCTGCACTACACGTGGCCGGGCAACGTCCGCGAGCTGAAGAACGCGGTCGAGCGCGCCCTCCTCATCTCCGACGGCGAGCAGATCGCCGCCGAGGACCTGATGCTTGAGCTGAACACGGGGATCACGCCGTGGACGCAGCGCGCCGAGGGGGCGGGCGCCTCGGCTGCGGCAAAGACCCCGGCGGCGCAACCTGTCTCCACCGGCGACGGTATAGAGTCCGGCGACGACCTCCCGGCGCTCGCGCTCGGCGGGGGCGACGAGATCGTCTCGCTCGACGAGCTCAAGCAGCGCGCCGTCGAGCGGGCCTACGAGCTCTGCGAGGGCAACGTCGACCGCGCCGCCGTCGAGCTCGGCATCGGCCGGGCCACGATGTACCGCCTCCTCAAGAAGTACGAGATCAATACGGATTAGTCGGTTGTTCGTAGTTAGTTGTTCGTTGTTTGGGACGACGCCGGACGCCGCGAACAACCAACCACGAACCGCTAACTACTCCATGCGCCTGACCGAGTACGAGAAGCAAGCCCAGCGCGAGATCGACCGCTGGCAGCACGGCGAAGCGTCCTTCCTCCAGCAGGCCATCGACTTCGCGATGAAGCCGGTCGACTGGGCCTTCGACCAGGTCGTCCCCGCCGACCTCGTGGACCGGCTCTCCGACGCCATCGTCGACGGGCTCGGCGTGCTCAACGACGCGAGCGAGTGGACCTACGAGGAGGACGACGTGCTCGAAAAAGCCCGCGCCCACGGCCTCGACGTCGACGCCGTGGACGACCTCCGGGACCGGCCGCTCGACGCCCTCGACCCGATCGCGCGCGAGTTCTACAACCAGAACGCGATCCTCGCCGCGGTCGAGGGCGGGGGGACGAGCCTCGGCGGCCCGCTCTTCATCGCCGCCGACATCCCGCTCCTGTTCACGATCAACTTCCGGCTGATCCAGCAGATCGGCGGGGCCTACGGTTTTCCCCTCC